>NZ_JBJNLV010000001.1:0-1335494 GCF_052168875.1 Serratia sp. CY38905
CACATGGTGGCGCTCTCGTCGCTGCGCTGCACGAACAGGCAAGGTTCCCCTTCCCATTCGACGATCGCACAGTCGACCTGAATCTCCTGCAGCGACAGATTGAGCTGTTGCATGACTCCCCCAAACTCTCGGCTATAACCCCCTTACTAATTAAAGAATTAATTGATTGTCTTAATGGAGGAATTCTAGAGCCCCCTGACTCATCCAAGTACTTGAAATAAATCGATATTCTTCTTTCAATCTCCATTCTAAGCTTCGCTAAAGCTAGCATCGGATCACGTCCTTTTAAATCATTTATTATCTCAACATCCTTCTCTAGCTTATATACTCTTTCATTCTGCATTCTTTCTTGAGGTAATGACTCCTCTACTTTAAACACTAACTTATCAATTTCTTTGCTGTCTATTCTTTCAAGTTCGAAGTCCCCATACTTTATTCTTTTTATTTCCTTTATATATGGAGATGACAAAATTATAAGTAATAAAAACACTGATATGACATCCACTTTAAAAAAAGACAAATTCAAAGTGTTAATAATTAGCAAGATCACTGAAAAAATGATGACTACCTGCCATATCATTAAGTCATGAAATCTTAATGGGAATTTTGAAATCAGGCGTCTAAAATACAGTTTTATATCATTAATAAATCGCATCAACGATGTCCATTCTTAAATGTTATAAGGTCAATACTTATAATACAGCTATAATTTATTTTCTCAATACACTTTAGCAGTAGGAAGATCACTCAGCCGTGTAGTGTATGCTGGCGACAGTAGCTCACGTTTCATTGACCACACCTGATGCGCTCCTTGACCAGCAAACCACAGTTTCGCCCTACCCGAATTGTTTATCCGATCAAGCACGCCCATGAGCTGTTCACTGTTATGCCGTGGTTTATACTCATCGAACAGCCCTAACTGAGCCACGCCTTGACTGTAAAAATCCTGCAGCATCACCCCGCCTTTCTGATACCGATGACCGGGTTGCCAAATCGCATCAAGGCAACGCATAGCCGCGGCGATAATGTCGCGAGTATCCTGTGTGGGTACGCTCAGTTTTATGCATGCAGTGTTGCCGTAGTATTCCTCATTGATTGCGAATGGGCTGGTTTTGAGCCACGCGCTGACATGCCGGCAATACTGGCGCTCCTCCCTCAACTTCTCAGCGGCACGCGTCGCGTACATACAAATAGCCTGGTGCATCTGGTCATACTCGGTGATCCGATCACCGAAACTGCGGCTGCAGATGATCTGTTGTTTTGTCGGTGCAAACTCCTCCAGCTCGAGGCACGGCTGGCCGCGCAACTCTCGCACCGTTCGCTCAATGACAACGCTGAAATGTTTGCGTATCATCGTCGTGCTCGCGTCGGCCAGTTGTAGTGCCGTTTCAATCCCCATCATGTTGAGCTTTTTCGATATCCGGCGTCCGATACCCCAGACCTCATCGACAGGCACGAGGCTCATCAATTTGCGCTGGCGCCCTTCATTGGATAGATCCACTACTCCACCGGTCTTGTCCCACTTCTTCGCCGCGAAGTTTGCCAGCTTGGCTAAAGTCTTAGTTTGGGCAATGCCAACACCCACAGTTAGCCCTGTATTGCGCAATACCTTGGCCCTCACCTGACGACCGAAAGTATCCAAATCAATGCAGTTACGAACGCCAGTCAGATCAAGGAAACTTTCGTCAATTGAATACACTTCTACGCGTGGCGCCATCTCTTCTAAAACAGCCATCACACGCTGAGACATGTCTGCGTATAACTCATAGTTGCTGCTGAACGCGATGCCCCCTGCGCGCTCAAATTCCCGCTTAATTTTGAAATAGGGTTCTCCCATCTTTAGCCCTAACGCCTTCGCTTCCTTGCTCCTGGCTACGACACATCCGTCGTTATTCGACAGAACGACAACAGGGCGCCCTCGCAGATCTGGTCGCCACAATGTTTCGCAGCTCGCGTAGAAGCTGTTCACATCAGCAAGCGCGTACATCACTTGAGCCTCGTTATCGAAGATACGACAACGCCCATCACCTCCAGATCGTCGCCGCCGTCATGAAGCAGGATCGGCTCATACTTCGGGTTCATGGGTTCCAATTGCGCGCGAGGATGCAAACAAAGGCGCTTCACGGTGAACTCGCCGGCTATGCTGGCAATCACAATATCGCCATGAGCGGGGCTGATGCTACGATCAACCACAAGCATAGAGCCCTCAGTGATGCCGGCCTCAAGCATGGAATCACCTGTCGCATAGAGAAAATAGGTCGCATTGGGATGGCTGATACAGTACTCGTTCAGATCGATGCGCGAGCTGACGTAATCTGCTGCGGGGCTGGGAAACCCCGCCGGTACCTTGTCGGCGAACAGCGGGATTTTGAGCTTGGTTGGGTTTGGTGTTGGATAAAAGAAAGTCATAATGTTGCCTTGTTACTGTGTTTTTATACAGTATATGCGCAAGATTTTGACGGGGGAAAGTTCGGATTTTTGTTAGATAGGTAGGATATTGATCGGTAAAGAAAGATAGTTTCTATGAATAGCCGGGTTCCCTCCCGGCAGCGCATCACATCCCGAGACGAGAAGCCAATACCGCATCAGACTCATCGGCAGTGTGCAAGAACAACACATCTTTGAAAGCGCCATAGCATGCGCCTACACTGCCCGCTCCCTGCGTCCCGCCAACCAATAATGGGGCAGTGAAACTGCTTAGATCTGCAAGCTTACCGGTAGCCGCTACGGAGGAGGTTACCGACAGTTTCCCTTTCTCGTAACCTTCAATGACACCAGACGCGACTTTGAAAAGTCCTGCCGATGGCACATAGTCAGCATAGATAGATGTCGCAGCACCTACCGCGCCGCCAGTACCAGCTGGCCATGCACTATCACGCGTACCATATCGCCAGGATTCAGTTATGGTGTTACCGTTCGTGATCATTGTCCGCAGATATGCCAGCGGCAGATTATTGATATTGTACCCAAGCTGAATACCGTTGTTGTCAGCACGGTACAGATCGCTCATGCGGCCAGCGATAAGGTACGCGGCCCCCTTTTGAATAACCTGGTTTGCGCGGCTCTTTAAGAACCAGCCACCGCCGGAGGTAATCTGAATAATAACCGCGCGCGCGGTAGCATCATACGTCATTGGCAACGGCGGAGTGCCCTGGGAACCTGCAATCAAATCACCGTCAACACCAAGCAGGTTGTAAATGGTCTGGACGTTTCCTGAACCATCCGCCTTTAGCCCGAATGCCGGCGCAGCACATACCGTCGCTCGGTCATACATGCCATTGTTCAGTAAAAATGAAAACCGCGCCAGGCAACCAGACTCGTCCGGGATAGTGCCTCCGTCTGCCACTACCCGCGCTTTATAGGCATTAAAGAGCGCCTGCGGGTCAAGGATTGATGCCGACAAGTTGAGAGCGGCACGAAAACCCGCATAGGCTTTGCCAGTATTGATAGCTGCTGTCATTTAAAATGCTCCATTCAGTGGTAGGCGGTCGAGGCATGCCCAGTTATATAGCGGAAAGGGTTGGTTATTCTTAGTGATCCAGCGTGATGTTTGAGTTGAGCTATCACGCAGGCAAACCAGTGGATAGACAAAGTCTTGGGTTGCTGGAACAGTGTTAGTGAATCCAATCAATAAGTGATCTGTAACTGCTGGGGATTGATTGAGATTAAGCCGGATAGTATTTGGTGCGATAACTACTACCGACTGAACCTCAGCAGAGGCATCTTGCAACGAGAAGCCTTGCCCTGGGCAATCAGCAATTGTTGTTGTATCAACTACCAGCGGCGGGTATGGGACATCGAACACGATGTCGATAGTGCTACCATTCACTGATAATGAGCGAGCTTTGAGCCCCGTCCAGGTGCCTTTTTTTGCTGGGTCGTACAGGTGCCAATAAATCGCCTGTGCGGCATATTCTCCTTGCAGCACTTTACCGGCGGCATTCAGATGGCTCAGCGTTGAATCGTTATAGAGCCAGTTGAGCGGGTATTTGGGGCCATACATGATGGCCTTTGCCGCGTTCTGACGCACATAAGTTAACTGGTCAGTGGCGGTGACAGAGTACGGCTGTACAATCACAGGCTCGCCGATTGGGTTTCCTTGATCGTCTACCTGCTGATTTTTGGTGTTGATGCGACTGCCGACCTGACCCACGATTTCTGCAAAATTATCGGCCTGGCCGGTAATCGCTTTGAAGTCAACTTGCATGCCCGAGAAATAAGGCATCATTTTCGCGAGATAGTCACCAGGATTTTGGGAGCTGCCGTTGTCGTTATCCGTCTCTCCATGCTCAAACGTCATGAATTTGAACGTGTAGCGCTTCCCTACTCCGTCGGCTGCATTTTTCCCAAGCTGCACGAAGTCCAGCGAGTTTTGATAAGGGATTGTCCCTTTGCTTATCTCAGCAAAAGAGCGGCCGCCTGCCGCAAATGGGGCATGAATAAAGACCTGGTTGCCAGGATTCTGATGGAGAATCGCATAATACATCGGCAACACGTTACCCTGGCGCCATCCTGCCGCCGGATACTGTGCATCGTTAAGCGTAGACAGGTCTGACTCGCTTACAGGATCCATGCCGCCGCCTTCCGGCCTTCCATTTGCACCCGCGAGTACTCGACCACGAAAAGTAGGATCGCGATTGACAATATTAATGCCGGCGCCATCTTTTGGCGTGTTCAGTGACTGGCCACCCGAACCACCGCCATGCACCTCGTTTGCATCGATAGGCATTTCTCGAATTGATGGCTCGTACTTAACCCCACTCCCTGCAGTTGCTTCACCTCCAGGCACATAACTGAAAATAAATCCGGTCGATGTCAGTTTTTGGGCGGTGAGTACTGGCCTCTCAGACCACACAACATTTCCTCGCCATGCCGCCGCCGGCACTCCGTTCTCGGTTTTTATCGTTGCAAGGGACTCACCCAGATTATCTTGAAGCGGGCCTTCAATACCTGGAATATAGAAACCGCCATCATCATCAATAGCGAGCAGTGCCGACTTTAAATCCTCTGCCAAAACCACATATTGAAATCCAACAATACGACGTGAAAATGTTGATGAACAAAGCGAGGAAACACGATCCTGAAGTGCATCGTCCATCCCGACAATGTTCATAGCACCATCATCGTCAATTGTGATAAGCCCGAGCTTTCCTGATTTATCCACCAGCGCCCATTGAAGCCCTTTATATCTGTTCGCTAATGATGTCGGGATCAACTGCTCAACATATTCCTGTATCCCACGAACAAGACCGGCGAGCCACAATTCACCATTATCGTCTACACCAAGTAGCGTTTCCGATGGGCCGTTTTTCGATTCCAACGAAAACTGCCACCCTTTAGAGGTGTAGTTTTTAAGCATCGATGTGATGTTTTTAAGCTGCGAAATATCGGCCAGGTTTGCCAACGCCTGTTGGTAAACCATTTGCACGAATTGCTCACTTGATATTTTCACACCCGTTGGTGTAATTACACCGCCAACGTTTTGATATTTTTCAGCTACAGCGCCTTCATCATCAGACCAGATAAAGAAGAATGCGCCGTCCGGTATTTCTCCTGATGCAATGGCAGAGGTAGCCTGCTCTTGAGTGTACGTTTTCCCAAGGGGAGATAAGTTAGCGATCAACCCTGCATTAGTAAGATGGGTATTCCCCAGTCGATCAATATACGTTTCTTGTTCTGACGTTGCCCACTCATCAAGTTTTGCGCCTGCAAATACATGGTCTTGAATTTTTGTACTTGGTACGGGGTCTTGCGAAGGCGTAGGAACTGGAATGCCTAAATAGGTATTAGCCATTATGCTACCTCATGATTACAGGCGTATATATGCCTCAGAAATTAATCTGATAAATTTGTTTTTAACGGTTATTGGTATATCTGTTCGGAATATTCGGTAAGGCTTAGCGTTTGCGTCTCATCTCCATTTGGCTTGGCGCTGTCAACTCGCCAGATCGTAGAGTTCAGTTCCGAGTTTGTTGCGATGAAATAACGACTGGCATTTTGTACGCTGACCCGATCATAAATGTTTAAGTCAAATGAGCCAGCTGCGGCCTGAAACGCTTTTGGATTGCCAATCACTGGATAAGCGCGCCAACGGCCACGATAATCACCGAGGCTGTCTGTCATCACCACCCACATATCACCCAAGCTAAAATCGATACGCTCTGAGGTCGTAAACACGTCGCCATTTCGGCCAGTGATATATCCGTTCTGTTGGGCGTTGTCGTACATGTCTGGGCACTGAACGACTGTTCCGCGAACCACCTGGGTGGACTCCAGCACTTTCACTGTCATTGTGACGCGAGATAACAAGATTTTTCGCGCCTCAAGCCATGCCCTGTCGTATGCCTGAACGCTGTTGCTGCAGCCATCCAGGCTGACCTGCAACGCATTTACCGTAGCATCTTCGACCTCAGTAATACCGTTGCCGTCGATGTTGAGGTAGATGTAGGCTTTCTTGTTCGTCAGCGGGTCGACATAGTCCAGCGTAACTCCGTCATATCCACCAGGGAGTGACATTTGCCAGGCGATTTTATACTCGTCCCAGAACATGTTAGAGCGCGCAAAAACGGCATCAGGGTTATCAACCTTTTCGTCTCGCCAGAACGTCAGCACGTCGCCGATATTATTCCCGTCCACGCGGGCTACATTACAGATGGTCTGAATACGTTCGCCGAGCGACATCTTTTCATCCGAAAAGGTGTAATCGAAGTAACCAAGCTGCGGATCTGGAAGCGAGTCAGCGATAGCATAAAGCGCAGCAACATCGATGCCAGATACCGGCTGCTGTCCTACGACTACCCACTCGTGCAGCACGGCATCGGCGAATGAACGACTCGGGCGAAGCGTGTAGTCAACCAGCCCCGCAGATCGGTCATAACTGATTGTGTGTCGATGAGCGAGCATGTTGTATTTCTGCTCTCGGTTACTGTTGCTGTCGTTGCTCCCCTTAATCGTCACTCGTGCGATTGTGTCGTTTGGGTAGACCACATTTTCACGGATATTCACCGCGTGAATCGCCATCAGCGTTACAACGTTAGCGTCATTGCTATTATCCAGGCGCTGGATAGTTACCGCATAGCGACCGCTGCCGGCCGCCGGCGTGAACTTATGCGTGGTACGAAAATATCTCGTCGTCACCTGGAAATCGTTGTCGAAGAAATAATCGTACTGTTCAGCTGTGCCGGGGATCTGGTTGTTATTGTCATCCACTTTCCAGAACCTGACGCGATAGCGCGTTGTGCCAGCCGTGGCGCCCAGTTGAACGAGCACATGCACCCAAACCTGAGATGAGGCAATGGGCGACACTGACGGGCCGATAACAAGCGGTGTTTGGTCGTTGAGGGTGAACAATGTGTTGTTTGTTATTGCGCTTCCCGGCAGTGATGTGATCTCCCCTGTCATTTCTGCGATGTAAAACGTCGTGTATGACTGAAGATCCTCGCCGATAAAGCTCTCAGACGAGATGATGTTTCCGCTGCCGGTAACGCTGCGCGTTACCATGTTCCCGCCCTCGCTCCATGTCGCATTGATAACAAAATTCACGGGGTGCGGGACGGCCAACGCCGCAAAATACGAGAAGTTATCATCGTTAGAGAGCACAGTCGCTTTAAGTTGATTGCTCTCGATTGCGACCTCAGTCGGCGAATTTGTCGTCGCCGTCTGTGCTGGGAAATCTTGTGATTCGTTCAGCCCGGGTACTGTTTCATTGTCGACATCATCAAACTGATATCCGACATCAATTCTCCCGATGCTAACGCCAGGGTCAAAAACCTGATAGCTGGCACCAGCCAGGCTACCGAGGTTCGATTCAGAATATCTTACAGACGAGATGGTGTACTTACCGAACCCAACTTCAAACCACTCTGTAAGATACTTATTGTTGTCAACGAACTCGAAAAGTGCTTCTTGAATGAGATCGGGGAAAACGCGACGCTGGCCGTAAACATTTGGCCGACCCTTGTAAAGTCTCGCACGGTTCGTCTGTCCTGTTAGATCGTTGTTGGGTGATTCCCCAGTTGCTACTGATACTGACGCGCTCGGTTTGTTTGATAGACCAAAAACCTTCAACGCACCGGACAGGATTTTTGTTACCGGCCGAAGTATTGTTGTTACCAGCTTACCTACTCCCCCCTCCGGCTGATCGAACACGGCCACAACATCATCTCGTTGCAGCTTGTAACTGATATCGAAATCATCTTCAATCTGGCGCCCGTTAAGCTTAATAACAACGTCGTTGTGCAGATTTAACCCATCGAGAAGGCTAACCAGCATCGAGCCAGTTTCGACGTCACCACGCTGCTTTGGCGCACCAGGGAGGCGTTGTAACTCATATCGAGGCATGTACCATGTACTCCACTCGGCTATAAATTTTGAGAAGTGCCACAGGACTATCACTGCGCACAAAACCGAACTCGCCACGAGAATGCAGGCACTTAACAGGACTGGTCATAATGCCGATATGCGAAGGAGAGTCACCACGGTAAAAAACCGCAATACACCCTGCTACGCCCACTGGCACCGTGCGCCAGTGTTCAGCCTCCTGCTCATAGCATGTGATGAAATCAGCGCCGGACTCATAACCTGCAACATGGTGCAACTCCAGTCCCAACACATGCCGATAATAGAGAACCACCAGCCCCCAGCAGTCCATGGCGTCAAAACTGCAGGCACGATTAGCCCACGGCTTGCCGTTAACAAGCCGGATAAATTCACTTTGCGTCATACAGTAATTAACCCTGGATAGTCTTTCGTGGTGTAGATGATGGGGTTTGCCAGTGTTAGTGGGTTCGTCTTCCCTGAGTTGACGGTCACATTTCCGCCATCTGCCGATACATCCGTGACAAATAACGTCCAGTTTTTCATAGAGACGGTATCGCCTATCGCATTCCACTGCTGATACAAACAGTTAATGGGGGTCATCCGGCCAACTCCGCGCCAGGACTTCAATGTCTGCCTGACGTGCTCCGAGGCAGCAATAAAAGTGATGGTCATTGATATGACTGCTGTACCGTCCTGAGCTGGCTCAGTCACACTAAAGCGCGCTGGCTCGAACTCATTACCCCCAAACGTCGCAGCCCCGAACAGATTGTTTACGACACGGTAATAGCCAAACGATGGGTGATAAAACTCTACCGTCTGTTTGATATCGCTCGCCGGACGCCGTTCTTTCCACTCTCTCAGTGTCGGCATTAGGTTTTCTCCGGGATAATTTCAGTAACCAGCAGATCCAGCCAATAGCCGTGATTGGACTGAGCTCCGACGATCCAGTCGTCATAGTCCTCAGTGATGTCATCAATCCCATTGCTGATAACAGTCGCAGTCCATGTCACAACATTACCGTTTTTGCTGGTCTGCACCGGCATGTTAACGAAGTGCAGCGTCTGCAGTTGAACGCCCTGCGTGTCACCCAGGTCGATTGGCATCTGGAACCAGTTTCGCCCGCGGTCGCAGTACGTCGGGGATCGGAGCCACGACTTAAACCGCTCTGCCTGCTGCAGCGTGAATATCCACTGAAGCGCCCATGTTGCTTTGATATCTGTGGTGATTGGGGTGAAGATCGCAGGGCCAACAGCAGGTTGTGTCGTCAGCCATCCCGTATCCTGCGTCATGTTCTGGTCTGCTCGCTGCGGAAGCGGCAGTAATTCCGGGTATGAAACTGTTGCCACGTTTCCTCCGGGCACAAAAAACCCGCCGAAGCGGGTGAAGTTTAAAGGCTGCCTGATGCCCTGCGATTTAGCCCGAAAGTTTGCTGCATCTGGGATGATACAGGGCCACCTCGCTCTAAGTCAGTTAACAGCAGATCAACTACGACATTGCCATCCTGCATATAAGCATCAGTGTTCTGAACAGCAGCGCCTGATGACTGGTTGTTCACGTTTACTTGGACATTAACACTGCCTCCACCATGCATGTCCCTATTGCTGATCACCTTGCCGTTGTCACCGGGGATCATGTACTGCTTACCAGTGCTCGCCTGGTAAATCTCTGGCTTGCCGCCCTCGCCTACCTGGTACATGCTACCAGCAGTTACCGGGCCACCATTTTTACGTTTACCAGCAACACCCATCGCCAAGGCGCCAAGAACGGCACCCACACCAATGGCTGCAGCCCCACCGAATGACCCGATAGAAGCAACGATCGCCGCAGGTGTCCATGCTGCTGTTGTCGTGGCAGCAGCAGCGGTGCTAGCGGCTGTCGTTGTTGCAGTTCCAGCTACTGATGCTGCAGTCGTTGCAGCAATAGCCGACGTCTGCGCCGCAGAGCCCATTACCGCCGACTTGACCCAGTCAACCCCCATCTGAACAAAGGCATTCACCAGGCTATTAAGGACTGTTGAGCCAAGCGAACGCGCTGCCTCTTCCGCACTCATGCTGCCGGTGATAATGCCAGAGAAGGCATTGGATGCGTTGCCGCCGAGTGCATCCAGTGACGCAGCTAGTGCCTCATTCCCTGCGTTCTGATTGCGGAATATCTCCCACTGTGCCGCGATCCGCTGTTGTTCGTACTGAGTATTTGCTGCCCTCATCAACTCAAGTCCACGCTGAGTGATTACCCCTTTCTCAGTCTCGAACTGTTGAATCAATGCCAGCTTCTGCGCGTTCTCGTTGGCAAGCTGCTGAACTGGGTCAACCATGCCGGCGGCTTGCTGTTGAGGACTTACCACAGCTTCAGCCCGGATTTTTGCCAGATTTACCTGATGCTGTTGCTCCAGTTGCTCAGCCGTGGTGTTGTACTGCTCCTGGCTGATTTTCTTAGCCGCCAACGCCGTGTTTAAATCCTTAACGTCCTGCGTGTAGCTGGCGTTCTCTTTGGCTTCTGGCAGGAGCTTCTCTGCTGCTGCCTGCGCTTTGATAGCGTTGGCTGTGTCCCACTTTTTGGCAGCGTAAGCACCAGCCTCAGCGATCTGGGCCTGTGTAGCTCCTTTCCCCAGTGATTGCTGTGCGGTAAGAATCGCCTGCTCTCGGCTAAGCTCGCTTGTTGAGTCCGCCGCAAGCTCTGACTGCTGCTTCAGGTTTGCCAGCTTCTGAGCAACGCTTTCAGCCTGGTTGGCTGACTTCTTGCCCTCCGCATTGCTTTCTTTCTGGGCTTTGGTATTCCGCTCTATCTCGGCATACTGATCTTGGAGTTTCTTCACTCGCGGATCATTCTTAGATATGCCAGCATCTTCAGCGTCATATACTGCCTGTAGCCTGGCCCTTGCTTCCCCCTCAAGTTTCGATAGCTCTATGCGTCGCTGAGAACGTTTTACCAACGCATCTTGCTTAGGGTTTACGGTGCCCGAGTTGTTAAAGTTGATCGTGCCATTGGCAGCGCTTTCAGAAGCTTTTGCTACCGAATTCATGTCGCCGATCAGTGTGGCCGCTTTGTTGCTGAGTGCAGCTAACGCCTGATTTTGTTCTGACCAGCCATCAAGGCCAAGCCATGACCACGTTCTTGCTCTACGTGCATACATTTCGCCAGTTGACGTAAGATCTGCAATCTTCTGTGACGCTGTCTCTGTTTTGCCACTTAGCCTATCTATTGCTGCGCTGATAGAGTCAATAACCTTCACCATGGTTGCGCTAGCGCCCATAGCTTCGTTCATTTTCCCAATTAGATTTTGAAGGGAAATCGTAAGGGAGTTGCTCGCCTGATCCATCGTCCTTGGGAGCTTCGAGAATTCATCGTTAACTGCCGATGACTGCTTCATGATTGCATTAAGTGCATCCTGAGCACTCAACTTCCCCTCGAGCATTGCTTGTCGCAACTGTCCCATTGATAGTCCCATCCCTGCGCCAATCTGCCTAGCAAGTTCAGGCATTTGTTCAAGGATGGAGTTAAATTCTTCGGCTCTTACTGTGCCGGAGGAAATAGACTGGCCGAATTGTCTTAATGCATTTGCCATCTCTTCTGTAGAAGAGCCGCCAACTCGCCCTATTTTCTGAAGCGTATTGGTTAATGCAAGTATTTGGGCGTTGGTTGCTCCAGTCCCTTTTAGCGCGGAGGTCATCGCCTCCCACAGCTTGGCCGTATCCCTGAGGCTAGCGCCAGTAGTCGATGCTATGGCCGTCAACGTTTCAAACGTAGACATTGCTGTTGCGGCATCAGTTGATAGCCTGAGGATCCGTGACTGAAGTTGCGTAATGTTATCGGCGACTGTCAAAAAAGCCTTGCCGTAATCGATAATCAAAGCAACTGATATTGCGCTTGCAACACCGCTCAACACTGATTTAAACCCAGACATAGACCTACCAGCACTATCGGCAGAGGATGTCAGTCCATCAACGGCTTTAGATGAACGATTGGCTTGTTTTTCCATCTCCCCTAACACGACAGCTGCTTGACGGCTACCTGTGACCATCTTTGCAGTTTCAATATCAACTTGGTAAACCAAGCTCCCACCGTCCTGCTCCGCCATTTACTGATCTCCGGGCATAAAAAAACCCCGGTTGAACGGGGTTTATTTTCTAATGGTTAATATTTTACTTGCAGGCTTCATTACCTACATAATCAGCGATTGATTGGGGAACTATATCGCTCATGTTCAGGTCAGCGCGGGATAACTTCATTTGCTCTAGGGTCTCGCCATCCCCCAGGTACTTTACTGTGCGATTAACGCAGTCGTAAGCACGTTCAGAGTATGACACCCCGGAACTACCCTCTCGCTTAGTAATAATGGTTTTCAGACCATCACGCTCCCCCTTACCTAACACTGTATACACAGCTTTGGAATCGGTAGGTATTGAAATTTTATACTCTGCCGACATGACAAATGGAGAAACAAACAATGCAAGTAAAAATAAAGTCTTTTTCATAGATACCCCATATCAACCAGCCCAACCTTCCAACTTTCTCTTCGCTTCTATCTTCGCAAGCTTATCAAAGTCTTTTTGGCGGCGCAGTATAACTGCGTACTGGCGATAGCCATGATGGGCCGGATAATAGAGTTCGCGGTCAACGTCTCCCAGAACTGATCGGTACTCTTCCAAATTCGCCTCATGCTTTGCCTTCAGCGCTTTCATCGCCAGTGGGGCAAGGGCGATCTGCTGCTCACACAGCGCTATAGCTTTCTTAAGATGTTTGTTTTCAGCGCGAAGCTTATAGTGAGCCTTGATCTGTTCCTGCAATCCGAAGTGAACCTGAATTATCTGGTCATACGAAAGATGCCGCAGGCCATCCAGCCATTCTTCCTCAGTCACATCCCTATCCCCATCAATCAAAGATGACCCGATCTTAGCAGAGAGCATGAAGTAGGCAACGAAAACGAGGATTCAGAAAGCAAAAAGCCCACTCAGGTGGGCTTTTATCAGTTAGTAGTTTCTCTCGGCACGCTTCATCAGTCTGTCTTGTGGCGATTGAGTTTTGGTAGACAGAGGAGCGACAAACTCTTTCCACTCTTTGCTGTCTTTCTGAGCAGACGATTGTTTGCTATTCAATTGATAATCATCGTTCTGGCCTGCGCATCCCGATAGAACTATCACACCCAGGGCAACCAGCAGTAACTTTCGCATCTCTACATCCTTATAGGAAAAACAACTCATCAAATGATAACGAATCTCACTTGCATGGTAAAGTAAACGATTGAAAGCAAAACGCACCTTAGGGATGAACTTCACTCCTATAAATCATAGTCATTCAGTTATCGTTGACAGCTGAAATTTATCTCTGCTCGCGCTTGCCAAATGCATACCCTAGAGCCAGAGTGAGTATAGGTGTAAAGATCGACCAAACATCTTTTAACGCAGAGACAATATCTATTTTATCTGGATCATTTTTATCAAAAACAAAATGAAAATATGCCAACATTATGCAAATACTGAAAGTTGCGCCAAGATAGAAACAATACTTCAACGTCATCCATATGAATGAGTCTCGTGCATGTTCACCAGTACCTATTTGTTCGGCAATAACGCCAACCTTGCTCGCGCCAAATAAATCAGATTTATTTACTGATGGCTTAGCATCTGGAGTTTCATCATCAATATTCGGCTTACTTGGCTTAACACGCTCAGTCATCACGCCCCCTCATAGAGTGAGAATGTCACTATAACAATATCTGAGCCATTATTTGTCCGCATAAACCTAGAAACCCAAGCAATGAAAATTTTCCTACCATCTGATTTATCACCAATTTTAGTTGGTGCAAGCAAGCCTGATTCATTCCCACCCTGTTTTTTCTCAACACAATGTGTAAACTCAATACTATTATCACTTACAGAAACAACAATTGTTCTCTTAATATCCTTGTACTCTTCGCTATCAATAGCTTTTATTATAATAGCCACATCCAGGCCTTGATAACTCATGTTAATATTACCACATGAATCATTTAATTTCAGATGAAGAACTCCGGATTCTACAAGCTCCAAATCGTTAGCGATAACAGAAAAAGTCATATAAACCACCATGAAATCATCGAGAACGGAAAAATGTCAATCCGTAACATATATTACTTTATTCTCATCTATAACTAGAGTCTTTGCAAGAACCATCTCAGGTAACCGTTTAATTATTAACTTACCAACAATCTAGAGACAAGGCGTCTATATAATAACCTTTGCCACCTTACCTGACAGTTCTTCTACGCAGCCTTAGCCAGTCGTCGCGCCTTCTTCTTCATGTACTCGTCCGCGACAGCATCGTACTCTTCAGCGGTGAACCCTTTCTGATCTGGGTATTTAGCGTTAATCAGCAGCTGAAATTCCGTCATGGTCAGTTGCTCAGCCTCAGCGCGCGGCATGCAGAAGTGATTACGAGCAGCACTGATGTACTCGAATGCGCTGAACTCACTGACAAAGCTGTTTGTCTCATGCCGCTGAAGACGACGCACCTTGGCTTTTCCGATGATGCCATGAGTGATCAGCGACTGCCCGAGGATGATAATGTCGCTCGCCGGCAAGCTGCCACGACGGAGCACGAACGCCCTTCTACCTCGCTTACTTGGCCGCAGCTCCCCCACCAGCGCGCTGATATCGTCATCGCAGCAGGCCTGCATTACGATCATGCCGGCAAAGATAGCTGAACTGCTAAACGATGGTGAGTTGATATAGGCAAGCAACCACCCTGGGATATCGGCATACGCTGCCACAGCTGCAGAAAGCAATCTCGGCGCCTCACTGGTATGGAGTTCAGCAAAGCGCTCTACAATCTCCGCTGGAGAGCCTATACGCGACATGTTTCCGAATGATGGCCTGAAGAAGTAGTCGCGGCTGGCGTCTGATATGAGCATCTCGCCAATTTCAGTTAATGGAGTCATGGTTGCCTCGAATAATTATCATCAAGGGCGCGCAAACGCCCTTTGTGATAGTCACGCGGTGACAGTTGCTGCGAATACAGTCGTAAAAGCCCCGTCGTTGGTTTTTACAGTGATGTTTGCTGCGCCTGCTGTGGCGCCAGATGGTGCTGATACGGTGACAACCAAACCGTTAGCCGTTGCAGTTGCCCGCGCTGGTACAGACGAAACCAAAGTAAACGATTGATCGGTCGCATTGGCTGGAGCAAAGACAACGTTAAATGTGGTTGTCTCGCCGGCGGCTACCGTGCCACTGGTTGGGGTCAGAGTGATCCCTGTGACTGGAATATCAACCGGGGTGTCGATCACCTGGATGGTATCGGAATCGGCCACTTTGAACTCTGTAGACAGCGTAACGATGTCATTAGTGCCGCCGTCAGAACTCAGCGCGGTGATAACCATGTAACCGATGAAGGTGATCGGGCCATACTCTTCACGCACCCACAAGGTGGGCTGGCGACCAGCCTGAATTTCGTCGTTGTAATACTTAACGAACTTCGCTACGCCGAACTGATCCAGCTTATCGCGCTTACGCACTTCGCCTTCAAAGCTCAGAGTAAAGTCTGAGTTAGTGACCAGGTTTTCAACATAGCCCTTGGTGTCATCCGCATCCGAAGTTACGGTATTTGGACTGAAGTCGAAGCCTTTGGAAGTACCGGCGATCAGCGACTGCCATTCGCTTTCTGCTGGCACTGTATCAGGGCAGCCCAAAGCCACCTCAAGCACAATGCCACGACCGAACAACTTGCTGTTGTCAGTTGAGCAACCTTGCATATTGCTTACCTCTTTAATTATTGATTACTCGCCGTACAGGCAAGCGAATTGCAGGCGATAGACTAATCGCCCTTCAGTTGTGGAAACTGGGGATGGGATGCCGCCGACGTTCTCAATATGGCCGATGCAGTCATTTGGCATGGGATTGTTCTGGATGTGGCTGATAATCGCCTGAACAGCGTTATCTACCTCTTCATCCTCTCCAATGGCGCCGATGACGTCGACCAGCACCAGATATTCGCTGACCAGATCGTTGCGAACTGGGCTACCACCGTTTGGACGAAAGACAATGAATTTATCTTCGCCCTTTCCGGTGTCCCTCCAGCGCAACATCTGCGTAGTGAAGCCGGCGGTCAGTTCTGACTCGACAAAGTAATCACGAACACGGCGATGCATAGCTGGCGTCATAGCTGCATCTCCTTCTTGATCGCTCTGTCAATCTGCGCCTTGGTATCCTCAAACCCTTTGGTAAGAAACTCTTTTTGGGCGGTGGCGCGCCGGAATTTCTGGGGTATATTCGGGTCATGAACGTAAACAGCGTAATTGGCCGAATAGCCAACGCGCCCCGTAATCCGGGAGCCATTCACGGAAATATCTCGATACTGGCTATTGAGTAGCGTCGACGTATCGATAGGGGTGTATAAAGCAGCCTGTGTCCCACCAATCAGCAGCGCTGACTGCATAGCCCTGACAACTCTCCTCCCCTTGATATCGCCGATTAACCTATCAAGAGTGGCCTGAGCCTCCCGGATACCTTTAACCTTCACGCCCATATCAAACCCCTGTGATAATCGCGTAGTCATCGGCGATGCGGTCGAATGTATCGGCGTACCGGATGATGTGGCGAACCTCATCAGCACCATCAACCTTTTTCGGGTCTGGTTCAGATGAAGCACCGATCAGGATATAGTCACCCTGGCGGGCATCCGCATACTCAGTCCAGTGCGTGTTTTTTACGACAAACTCAAGCCCGATATCGCCAAGCCGTGCAGTCGCATCACCACCGTAATCGCACATGATCTGGATAGGCTCAGCGAAGGAAGATTTACCGTAATCGTCCATGCCAAGTTTTTTCCAGACCGTAGCGACCGCCGTATAGCTCCAGTTAGCCGCTGCACTCATGAGAGATAATCCTCATACTGGTCAGGACAGCCAGGGCAGTTGGGGCATTTTTCGCAATCAGGTTTCTCCTCATCGCTTTTTCTCTCTTCCTGCATCAGCAGCCTCCCACAACGTCAAAGAACCCCACGCTAGTGCCAACGTCGATCGGCAAGCCTGCAGTGCATCCGGCGGTATCCAACGCTGCCAGCGTGTTCCTCATGGTTTTGATGTCGCCGCTATAATCGAACGACCTCGACGCCCCTGAAGGCGCTGACTGTGACTTGATACGCTGGCTAAAGGCCGTTATCGCCATAAGGGTGACGGCGTATACCTGTATCAGCATCAGATCGCAATCGTCGTAGCCAGACGCCTCCAGGCACTGACGGATACCGTCCAGCTTGCACAGGTAGGCATCGATCATGAAGTCAGGAATGGAGTAACCCAGCGCAGACAACTGCTGTTTAACCTGCGCCGCCGTTATCTGCGCTGCCATGATTACTTATCCTTCTTGGTTGCTGCCGCCAACGCAGCTTCTGCTGTATCAGCACGCTGTTTCTCTGCTGCCAGTTCTGCAGCCTGGGCCTGCTTCAGTTGCTCCAGCGCGTCGGCATGTTCCTTATCCTTCGCCGCTGCTGCAGCCTGGGCCTGCTTCAGTTGCTCCAGCGCGTCGTCCAACTTTGTCTGAAGTGCGGATGTGTCGGCATTGGCTGTAGCGGTCGATGTGGCCGCTTCTAATGCCAGTTTCTCGCCTTTCTTTTCTGCTGATTGCTCCGCCTTACCATCGGCAATCCACTTCCCTGCAACCGCGTCATCTACTTCGTAGACTTTGCCAACTTCCAGTTTTTGGAAGTTGGCACCGGCAAAGAGGTTTGCTACCAAAACTTTTACGAGTGCCATGATTTTTCCTTAGCTGGATGCGTGAATGACAGAGAAGTGGCCGTTGATGTCTTGCTTGACCATCAGGCCGGCGGCACCCCAGGTACGCCATACGTAATCGCTGTTGTAGAACTGACGAGGATCGGCAACTGTGCCGAACGCCTGACCTACGATCGGGGCAATGACGCCAGCAGCGAGAGGGATAATCACGATTTCGTTACCAGAAAGCTCGGCGTCCTCTTTGATGTCGGAGATGCCGGCCAACTTTTTCAACTCTTCAAGAACTGTGCGCAGAGCATTAACGTCAAAATACTGCTCCCAGTTCGACATGATTTCGCTGGATACGTACCAGGTCTGTTGGCCGTATTGATAGTTTTGCAACTTCAGCACGTCACGCAGAGCGATAGCAGCAGCACGCATCGCCTTAGGGTCGGTGCTGGTCGCAAAGTTAACTGTCAGCGTAACCTGCGCCACACGCTCATCATGACGCAACCCCTTCCAGGTCTTGTCATCGAACTTGATGAAGTTGCCTTCCTTGTCGCGGAAACCTTCCCAGATGTAGTCCACATACTGCCGGCGAACGTCATCGACAGAGCCAGACTGAGCATCAGCCAGGGAGGAAAGTGCAGAGCCTTTGTTGAAGACCGGGTCACGCCAGTTGAATTTAAAGCCGCTGTCGTGGATAGGCACCATGGTGCCATCAAAGGTGTAAGACTTCGCATCCAGCGCCGCACCGATCTGCCCAGACATGGAAGTGTGCGCCCAGCCACGGCCACCCTTGCGGGCATATTCGTAAACTGATTCTTCCAGACGAACAGAGCGAGAAAGCGGCATCAGATCGTTCAGCAGAGTAAATTCGGTATTCGGCTCAAACTCTGCCAGCACCGTCTGATCGTATGCGCGATAGAGGCGCTTGATGTCATCGACGGCGTTAACCGCATCCAACGCTGGAGCATCTGCAGCATCACCACGCACGCGAGTACGCGCAATGAAATCAGCCACGGCCTGAGCACTGGAGTTACGGGCAAGCATCAACTCGTTGAACTGAGACATGTTTGCCTCAAGATTGCGAGTTTCAGTGGCCTTTTTGGTAGAGAAATAAAACATACGGTGCTCCTTACTTGATAACAACGCGCAGGAGTTCGCCTGCTGCCGTGGTGTATGCGCGATCTTCTTCTACAAATGCGCGGACTGACTCACCTTCTGCTGCGGCCTTAACCCGGCCATTGACGATAGAAAGCGGCTGGCCTTTGGTGTAGGTGCCAGCAGCAGCAGGAACGTTGAAGAAAACGCCAGGGGTTGGATGGAATGCAACAACCCAATCACCAGCCTTAATGACGTCATCTACGGTTTTGCAGCGCAGGTAGTCATAGTTGGCTACGTAAAGGATCGCGGCTTCATTGCCGTCTACCGATGCAGTAAATTTCTTCGTGGTGTTATCGAAGAAACCGATCGTGCCAGGGGGGGTATCGGCGGCAGCAGCACCTTCACGATGCAGTTGTGGATTGGCGAAGATACCGCCTGCGTGAATTACATGTTTCCCGTTTTTAGCCATTTTTTACTCCGGCATTTCGCTGAAAGTTTGAGAGGAGTTAACCTGACGCAGCATGCCGTTCAGGCCGATAGAGGTTGAGCACTGGGCAAACAGTTCCTTCAACGGATCACCATCCAGCGCGTTTACGGCAACGTCGCTCATGCCGAATTTGGCTTTAACTGCTGCGCGCATCTCGCCTTTCTCTTTGTCTGCGTTGGCTGTGAATTGGTTATTAAGTGCGGTAAACTGGTCACTCAAGTTTTTAGCCCAGGCCGGCATTTCTTCACCATTGTTGGCGTTCTGCTTGCCGTCCTTTTCTTTCTGCAGCCGCGCAGCCTTTTGTTCTGGCGTTTCGCCATTGGCTGCGACTTCTTCTGCGTTCATCTGGTTGTAGGCATCAAGCAATTCCGCTTCGGTCTTGCCTTCGGTCGGCTTACCTTTTGCCTTCAGTGCGTTAACAATCATTTCTTTCATCGGATTACTCTCTCCGTTGGTTTTAATTTCGTACTCAGTGGGTTTGCGCACGACTTCTACAGGTTCGCCGACGAACACGGCCTTACCGTCCTCATCGATGAGGTATTTCTGTCGGAAAAACTTGGTTTTATCGCGGTAAATGAAGGTGTCGGGCCAGATAGATTCCGGCCAAGGCCAGTAATCGTCTGATCGACCTTCACGTAGCTTGTTGCTGATCGCTTCTCGGATATCGTCAAACGAGAAGTTGGAAGCGTTGGTGAAGAAAAACTTGGTCTTGTTCAGTAGCCCCTCTCGGGTGCAATCAACACCATCCGAAAGGTTTGCAATTTCGACCTCTTGATCATCGCCGTCGGCGTTAACGAAGATGCCAACACCTTCGCTTGGCGTTCCGGCGCCAGGTTCATCCAGTAAAACGGCAACATGGTCAAACACCATGTTTGTGGCGATTTCGTTGTACTTCTTGCCCTTTGATTCGCCGTTGGCCGCAATGCCTGAGTAAAGAAGTCCGGTGGAGATGTGAATGGGCTCTACGTTTGTCCCAGCGATCATTTCATCCAGTCGATTTACCAGCCGCTTACCTTTTTCACTGCCTTCGGCATAACGGCGGTCGACATACATATCACCATTGACCTTTCCATCTACGTGCTTGACGTCTTGAAGCCAGGCGCCAACGTGATAGTTGTTCACCGCGCGGACATCACCCGCCGATACGTGCTTTCCGTCTATTTTTGGATGCCCAAGCGGCATCGGTTTGCGCTCAAGGGTGTTATAGGCCTTGGCAATTTCTGCTGCCGGGTACAACTTCCGGTTCATCACGATATCGTCAACAACGGGCGTAATGCCGCGAACCACGATATGTGGTTTCCCGTCGATGGTTTCGGTAGTGATATTTGAAGCGGAGTTGACGACGGTCAGCACGTTAACGCGGTTGCGCTTCATGCTGTGTCCTCGTTATGGTTTGTTGACTAAGTAATAAGCGGGAAGTAACGTCCCCATTCGCTTAAATAGTGATTACAAGAAGGGGTTAATATGGCTGTTTATAAAGTTACGTATGAATGTAAGGGAACATACTGGGATTTTACGATGTCCAGCGATAGAGTATTAACCGTGAATGATGATGAAGTGATGTCAGCTGCAATTGAAGACTCCATCAACATCCATGGAACTGGGAATCACGAGGTTAGCCCACTAATTGGAATAATCATGGTCACTGAAGAGAAATAAAGTTGCGGGTGCTTATCTGCACCCTTTACGCAACATTTAGGAATTCCTCTTGCCACGATTTCCTCTCTTCTTCCAAACGCTTCGCAAGCCCGATGTTTACTACGTTGTCTTTCTCGTCAACGACCGCAGGGATCTGGCTGCAGTAACAGTTGAACCTGTTACCGTCTTTCGAGTACCACTCACGCACTTCTTCGACCGTGTAAAGCTTACCGTGGCGCGATGCGTGCCAGGCGCGCGTAGTCGGCTTCAGGGCGGATAAATGCAGCAACTTGGTGCGCAAACCTAACCTATCCTGAACCCATGTGGTTTCGTTCCACTGAGCCTCTCTCAGCGCGCCAACCTGCTCGGTCTGAGCAATCGTCTTTGCCTTGGACATTGAGACATCAAGGCGTTTGCTTATCACCCTCATGGTTTCACGCGGGTTCACCCCTCGGCCTACAGCATCGGCGATGATATTGGCAAGGTCAGCGCGCGCTGCATCGCTGATCCCCTTCCAATCGCTGTACGTCGACACGAAAGCAGCGGCCACCTGGTTCTGATAAGCAGGTGTGGACAAAAGCGCGCTTAGCGTGGTCTGCGACGCGTAGACCTCGGACTGAGCAGACAGATTCGTATAGGCATTGAGCGTCCCGCGCCGATACTCATCTGAAATATACTGCAGCGCCCAAATATCCTGACCGTTACCCTCTAACAAGTAGTCATCAAGGATCGTTTGTATTACTTCAAGAAGCGCAGCCAACTGCTGAGCGTCCATGTCATAGACAAACGTACCGGCGTTAACCTGATATAGGGTGTCGCCTGAAAGAACATGCGATCGCTGAGAGTTACCCACCAGCACCCGGCCAATTAATCGCTGGTCGAACAGTTGCCTAAGCGTTGTTTTGATACCCAGATATCGGCTCTCGATATCACGGAACATTTTGTTTACTTGCCGATAGGATTGGGTGGGGTCTGCTTTATTGCGCGGTAATATCGGTGTCCCGACTTTAGGTCTCGGCGCTCTCGTCATTCAGTGGATCCTTACCGACCTGCTTTTTTGTCGGGTCTGGCTGTCTAGGTTCCTCGATTGGCTCAAGTTCGCCGGCGGCGCGTACCTCGTTTGGTTCAACGGCAGACGCGCCGAACGCTTGCTGAGTTTTGTAGGCAACGTCTGCCATCTTGCTCATGTTCTCGAGCTTCTCGCTATCACCTGGAGCCAGCAAATCAGACCAATCGACGGTAATCTCGCCTTTCGTTGGTTGCGATACTACGCCGACGTCACACCATCTTTGAATGACTTCAGTTAGCAGCCAGGATAGCCACCCGCCACGGCGCCCATTCCCTTTTTTGGCCCATTCCTTCCGATCTTCGGTAGATGCGAGATTTCCGGTTTGCTTGCCAAATAGGATATTGAACGGGCAGCCGATGGTTGAGGCATAGCTATTGGCCGAGACTGTCCATGACGGCGTAGGATCAGCTGCGGCAACCGAAAGTACAGATGATGTCCCTGACTGAGTTACCAGCGCAGAATCCGTACCCTGGTTGAGTTTCCTGATCTTTTCATTCATTGCCTCGCCAAGGTCTTTATAGCCAGCATCCTTCGCCTGCTGCGCGATGGTTTTCATGTCGGTTTTATCGTCGAAATGAATACCAAGCTGGCGGCTCGCGTTCTTCAGGAACCCCTCGGCACTTCCTCCCTTGGTCTTTTCGATGTCCAGCAAATCGTTGTAACCAGCTTCGTTAAGAGGGATGCCAGACAACATGTTGTCATCTTCTGAACCTTCGGCGAGGATGATCACCCTGCTGGGGTGAACCGTAACGCTTCTCACATTGCCATAGGTGCCGTCATCACCTACAGGTTGCTCATTGAAGATGTAGTTCACAGGCTGGCCATAAGTTGGTGACAGCGTGTCAACGTCATGGTTACCAGGCTTAATCTGCGATTCCCAAACAGGGATCATCTTTACTAAAGCATTTTCGCCAAGTTTGGCCACCAGCGCTGTATCCACTGGCTCTGACCATTCCCTACTATCTTTGAGCTGCAGAATGATTGCAGAGTAGCGGCCCACCAGGTTGCGCCGATCGGCATCCTTGATTTTTGACCAATGTTTTTTCAGCAGCCTGGTTACCGTTTTTTCCCATTCTGTAGAGGCAGTAGACTTATCAGCCAGTGGGCCATCAATAATTGTCGGGTAGTCGCTCCAGCAGTTATCCAACGTTTTATGCACGCCAGAATAAGCTGCTGAGTTTCGGCGATAGGCGCGATAAAGCAGATCGAAGCTTATGGTGTCCGGGTAGCCAAACTCGTCCCACAGCTTTGTTCTCTTCGTGTTGCCATTCATCTGCCCCGCGTACAAGGAACGCTGGCGCCCTATCGCCACTGCGTCAGCGAGGGCATTGACGAGGAATTCAACCTCGCTATTTTGTTCACTCACTGAGAGCTCCTTAGAAGAATACGGCGCCAACTTGTTTGTGGTTGTTCTTCGCTACGGCAAAGTAGCGGAAACCATCTGAACCGTGCGACGTGTGATCGTGAAGAGGTTTGTCTTTCCAGCATCCGCGCTTGTCATCCCACTCTTTTCGGTATCCCTCAAGGTGAGATATCCCCTCAGCACACTTCTCATCGTCAAAGACGCATTTAGGGAGGATTTCACGGACAGACTCGATACCGGTATCAACCCCCACTTTGGGGACAACCTTGAAAGTCATCGAATACACCTGGCCGTCGATTTCGTAACCCTCGCGCGCCAGCTCCTTCCGTGATTTAGCATCAGAGCCAAACTCTCGGTTTTCAATATCGTGTGGCCCCCAGTGCTCGCCGTACTCATAGCCACGGTCTTTTAACACCTTCATGTAGTGCCTCAAGCCCTCGCCAGAGTTCTCGTAGTAGTCGATGACATGAAACTCTTCACCAACCTCACGAACGAACCAGATTGCTGTTGAGTCACCTACGCCGATATCCCAGAACGTGTGAACCGGGAGGTGAGAGTTGTCGGGAAGTGAACCGATCCGCTTGTTGGTATACAGCCAGCGGAATTGCTTGGCGTAATACGCTCCCTCTACCGACTGTTGGAAGGCTTCAGCGGGTATACTCGGATACTCACGCTTCATGTCGTCGCCAAGAGTCTTCTCTTTAGCGAGATACCAGGCCTTCTGGCGTTCATTGAGCGTGACGCCATGTTTGGCTTCCAGCTCGTTGAAGTAGTCAACCAGACGCTCTGGAAGGCTTTCTACCGGGTCGATTGCATACTGAGGATTCTTCCACCACGTGAAGAAGAAAAACTTCCAGTCGAGGTTTGATAACGTTTTGCCCTGAAGCTGCGCTTTCTCAGCCGTCTGGCAATAGTCGAAGAAATACCCAGCGCGCCCCTCGGCTGTACTCTCGATAGTTGTAAAACAATCTGTCGATACGGCCTCAAAGGCGCCAGTGACGATTTCACGGGCCTTATCCGGGTACTTAGCGCAGATCTTGCCGAACTCAGAAACGTGCAGGTAACGCAGCGTGCCGCCACGAAATGACGTGCTAACGTAGAGAGAGCCGCCATTATTGAAAACCAGCTCACCAACTGCGTCGTTCTTTGCCGGGTTCGCCTTTCTGATCAGCGCTGGCAGGTTGTCGTAGGCATATTTGACCTTTTCCCTAAACAGGCGCTTTGCGTCGTTTAAGGTGTGGGCGATCAGCGCGCACTTTGCTGATTCGAACAACGCGGCATCGAGTTGGACAATACAAACCAGCGTCGTAAAGCCGAGCTGCCTGGCCTTTAGGATTATGTTCCTGGTGTGTACGCCTTCGAAGTATTCGAGCTGCTCAGGGGTCATCCTGAACTTAACCTTCTTCCCCGATTTGTCGGTAATGAAGTAAAGGTTGTTTAGGCGCCAGAATCGATTTTTAAGGTTCTTCTTCAGCTCGCTGAATTGCTTGTTGAGATCAGCCATAAATCACGCCTCAGAAGATATCTCCTTCAGTAGCTCAGCCATCTCATCAGCGATGGTGTGCTGGGTTTCAATCTTTTGCTTGTTGGTATACGCGTCACCGCACTCTTTCGCGGCCTGCTCGACGATCTGAGCGGCCAATGCGTAGTTCTTCATGGTTTCGGTTCGCGTCGCCATGCGGTCAAGAACGCGCAGCCGGTAGGCCTTGTTGGCGATCGGAATATCTGAAATTTCTGTCTTGAATCGATCCCGCGTCGTGTAGAATAGGTCTACCCACTTCTTGGCCAGCGACTTGCCGCTAACCTTTGTCGGATCGTGAGATTCAACCTGCTGACGCGTGATTTTTAGCCCAAACTCTTTTTGGACGGACTCCACCACCAACGTAGGGGTGTCAAAGCACGCAAGCGACTGAATGATGAAGGCTTTTACATCTGGTTTTAATGCAGCCATAAATCACCATCCGTCCAATACAGTCCAATATTTACGCCAGCCTCAACATGCAGTTACCGCACGCCCTGGCAATGTTTAGTTGTGCCACCTCCGCAGGCCTGTTGGCCGCATCAACCAGTTCCTGAACTTCCACGCTGGCGCCATACCGACGAACCACACCAACAAACTCTTCAACGTCGTGGCCGCGCAACTTCAGCACTGGCTGGCCTTCCTTGTTGAATTTTGGTGCGCCGAAATCGTCAGTCGCCTGCGCGATGTGGTAAAGCTCATGCTCGACCAGGGCGCAGAATTCGGCATCGGAGCACTGCGAGCAGTAGTCGGCAGCGAGCGTGATGATGAATTTCGGCACCTCGCCGAACCACTCATGCATCTGCTGTTCCATCCTGGCTTTCTGCCAGCCGCCAGCGCGCATCGCTACCTCTTCAGCTTGGCCGAGCACATGGCGCCCTTTCTTCTCAAACGCGGACGATGCCCACATAAAGCGCAGATCGGCGTCTGCAAGGTGTCCGTGGTCTGGGTTAAACAGGCTGCCGGTATCTCCGATGATTTGACGCTGCATCCACTCCTGCACCTCGTTCGCAGGAACCAGGCCGATATAAGGCGTTAGCTGATGGTCTTCGATAAACCGTAGCGGTGGGTATGGCCGCCTATCATGGTTCTCATCCTGTGCTGTTTTAGCCATGATTATCTCCCAATAAAAAACCCGCCGGAGCGGGTTCAGTCATTTCTTGCCGTTGGCCTCAGCCATCTGCTGGTATCCCGGGTCGTTCGGCCCTGGAAATTTGTGGCTCTGACTACGGTAGTGCTGCAGACGTTCGCGGAAAAGTTCGCGTAAGTGTTCTGGCTGCTCCGCCTCAACCTGAGCCGGCACGATCGGCATGTTCATGCGCTCTTATACGCCACACCTGACGCCGCAAGGTCTACGTTCACCTTGTCCATTTCTTCTTTTGGCAAGTTGCCGAGATTGTATGACATGAAATCCTCCTGGTTCAGAGGATGATACGCCAGCATCCAACTGCATGTAAGCAATTACGACTCACTATAGAGAGAGGGCCTCACAGAGGGTAAACCCCGACTATAGGGCCATCGATACGCTGGATTTCTAATAGCCGACACAATTGAATCAAGCATTTCGCCCCATCACGAAACCCTAATTAGGGCCTCTCATAGCAACACAACCTAAAAATCACGCACTGGAGGTATCAACTTATGTTTTTTGACCATGATATTTTAATATCAGCACTGCCATTTCTCACTGTTTTGGCGAAGATAGCGCTCCACATCATCCGCCGGAGATTCCCACTTCATAAATAACCGCAGCATCAGCCACACCTCGCGGAGTTGCCTCCCACTTCCGTCTTTCCGGCTGCCAAGACGTGATCACCTCCTGCTAGGTAACACAGTCTTATTCCTTGTCGGGGGAATTCTTCATCACGCAGCAGCCTCGGAAAGCTACTCTGTGATAGGCAATAAAAAACCGCCCGTAGGCGGTTGGTGTAGGTGAAAGGCAGGCCAAGCTAATTGCGGATTACCGTCATTCCAAATTATCCCTACTGACACCGTGGCCAGCATGGGGTTCGAGAATGGCAGCGTCACCTGAGCCCCTTGGCTTTTCATGTATTAACCCTATCGCGCGACCAACAAGGCGGAAGACTCCAGCGTCCCAGACGCGGGTGGTAATGCTCTCAAGATGGTTACCCACCTTGGCCGATCTCCCTGCTCACTATCCTCTCGGTTCTGTTACCCCTGGCTCAGGAACCCTGATGTCGCGATCAGCGGCTGCTTAAGGGGACGTTCAAAAGTTTGGTCAAAATGACCTCCTAAGAACATTCCGTGGGCTAACAGTTAGATAATATCTAAAATACGTTTTACTTCAAGCGTTCGCCATTGTGGATAACTGACCTCCACTTCTGAAGTGTTTCCACTTGTCCAGCGCAGATGCTGAATGCTGTTTGTAGTTTCAGTGTGTAACTCACCGCGTCGCCCCAGGTGTCACCTTGTAGGCTTGGCTGCTCGCATGGGGTGAAAACTGACTCAGGGGGTAACAGGACGACTTGCTGGGGTGTCGGTAGCGTTCTGCTGCAGGAGCTCAACAACAGCGGCAGGCATAGGACTATTCCCACATTTACTGCCTTTAAGTGCATCTCGCAATTTCCTCTGGTAGGTTTCCTCGCGCTGGCGTAGTAGCTGATCTCTTTGTTGTTGCTCTGCTGCCAAGGCTCTGTTCTTCCGGTCTTGTGCTTGCAGGGTTGAGATCAGTCCTGACTGCTGCGCCAGCGTCTTTTCCTGTTGCTTAACCTGCTCACCGGCCTTTACTGCATTGCTGTGGAAGTAAAACGCCAGCCTGGCCGCGACAATCAGCGCTACCAGCAACAGGACGATCGCCATAGTGCGGAAGCTGAATGAGGTATTCATGACAAAAACATCTCGCGTTCTCCCGCGCGACGCTTCACCAGCCCAGGCATAACTTTTCCTGCCGAATTGCGCCATTTGGGGAACTCATTCGCAGCGCCTTGAACATCGCCAGCGTTGAATTTCTTTACCAGCGTGGATTGCGCGAAGTTCGGGCCGCCGATGTTGAACGCCAGCGAGACCATCGCGTCAAACTGGTTCTGAGTCATCGGGCGCTTAATCGCGCTGTTGACCGTCAGCTCAAACACGGCCAAGTCATCAGAGAAAAATTGCTCCGCCTGTTCCTGGGTTATTCGGTCGCCCTGCATAACGCCCTTGGTGTGGCCCCAGCCAATCGTCCAAGGCTTGCCGCCGGTGCCGGGGTCTGGGTATGCCTTCAGGCGAAGCTGCTCAAAGCCCTTGATAAACTGACGACCAGTCTTACTTGTTTGCATCTTGATTGCCCCCGCCGAAGCGATTACCCACGTAACCGGACAAGAACGAGCTGAGTTTCTTCACGCCGACAAAGCCGATGAATCCGCCGATGCCTACCGTTAAGGCTTTCGGCACGTCGAAATAATCCAGGGCTGAGTAAGTGGTCAGCGCCAAGGCGCCACACATCAAGCCTTCGAATATGGTCTCTTTCCAGCTGCTGCCGGCATACGCCATCCGAAGAACGGCCATCACGACAGCCATGACGACGCCACCAATAGGCACGTCACCGCGCCACCAGGCCGCAAGAATGTCGCTGAGCTCTGCCCAGTTATGAGGATTGTTTGGCATCTTCATGACTCCACCTCCCGTTTATCGGGCTGTGCTGTTTGTAGGAAAGGATCAGCCGCCAGCCGTAAACGCTGCCGGTAGGAGGGTGTGCCGTGTGTGTCGTCCGTTGGCTGGGGCTGAAATGCAAAAAGGCCACCCGAAGGCAGCCTTGTTTTATGGTTAACCCTATCAGGGTTCATGTTTACAACTTAGTTTATGATGATGCAGCAACACTTCCCGCAGTCATTTCCGTGCATTTTGTTACAAGCTTATTTGCGGTTATAATGGCCGCTTTAGCTTGCACTTCCCCGATATTTGCTTCCAAATCATAATCAGATATAATCCTCTGATCTTTAAGGGATTGAAGCACATATGAAATCGCGATTAAGTATCTTTTCTCATAGCTTTCACTTCCCCGTGCAGCATCACCTTTTATGTAATCAATTAAGCCTTGATGATTTTCTTTCGGGCCATGCTTCATTAGTGGGTTAACCAAATGATAGGCACCGTAGTAAGCACGAGCTATGGCATTGCGAAAGCCGATTTCATCAGCCCTACCAACACAATCATTCGCAAAGGTGATAAAATCCTCAGGAGTTACGGACATTGCCTTCACCCTCCTGCCCTCTGAACCAGGCACTGAACCGTTTATCTGTAAGTTGTTCGCAGTCAGCAAGGGCAAATGCAAGGTCAATGTTCATTTCAGCAATTTTTTCAGGATCGTTTCCCTTCACCATTACCACATATGATGAAGAATGTTCCTCTTGTATGCTCTGATATGCTAACCCAGATATTTTCGCGCCATGATGCTCAAGGACATGTATAGCGTTGCCAGCGATTTTCTTAAAATCGTCATCAGACAGCCCTGCTATCTCCTTGAATTTACTTACTTCTTTTTTTGCTTCTGCAAGAGTCTTAGCCATTTCCTGGCTCTCCTTACCTTCAGCAATATTTATATATCTTGCAGCGTATATAGTAGCCTGCTCTATATCACCACTGAAAAGGCAGCTTTGGTAGGCAGTATGCAAAATTTGTTTATTTACATGCAGTTGCGCTAAGCGCAAAGAAAGATCCCTAACCTCTGTGAACGTGCCTACATTGTTGATGTAAGCCAAGTAGTTGTTAGGCGCAATTTTTACACCATCACTGATAGCTTGCTCAAAAAATGGGATTGCTTTTTCTTTTTCACCATAGGCCGCGTATGTCATCGCAAACAGATAGTTCTGCATAGCTTTGTCTTTAATAGACTCTATCGATTTAATGTAACGATAGAATTCCATTTCTGACAACACACTATCAGCACTTAGTCTGTCTGTGAGTTCATCATTGATTTCTACATACTTAGGTAATGGCTGAGGCATATCTAATCCTTCGTAAACTGAGTCGAAGATTAGACCAATCTATGCCTGTTCACAAGGTGTGTATCTAACCAGCAAACAAAATCAGACATTGACACCTACAAAACGAGAAAACCCCGCCAAGGCGAGGTTTTGTAAGTTGATAAGCTACGTCACTGCGTAACCACTCTTATCACAATAGCCAGTAAAATTCGTAACGAAAAGCGGAAATTTACGCGACAGCCGAAATTTCTGATCTGCTCGTCCAGGCGTCCATCTCAAGCGTCGCCCCGGTCATAGCCAAACAGCCCTCTATAAAGCTTTCTGCCATCATCAGCTTTTGCCTTATGTTCCCTTCTGAAACCTTCCATCTACGGGCTATCTCCGATTTTGATACCCCGTATCGGTAGTGCAGCATGATTACCCCAAGCTCTCTTTCGTCGCGTACCTTCTTCAATCTACCCACGGCACCGTCAACAATCAGACCGTCATTATCGCAGCATGAAGGCTTACTCTTGCTCGTGTTCGGCAGGAGCCCCTTAAACCCAGCAGCGATCGGAGAGTAGTCTACACCGCTGTTGTCTTTCGCCCACTGGCCCCAACGCTCTAATACCAACTGGATATCTCTCATAAAATTTCCTTGATGATTATCTCGCCGGCATTTCCCCAGCGTTTGGTTACGCGGACATCCCAAACGGCACAATCTTCAGAGTAGATTGCGTCCATAAGGGATTTTAGTAAGTTGTCTGCATCAGGCTTCTGCTGATGCGGTTTACCGGCCATCTCAGCGCGTTTCTTCTTGCTCCAGCTATCAGGCATGGGTAAAACAAACGTCACGTGATAGCCGCTCTCAGGCAGCGAGATTCGATTCAATTTCACCTCATCACAGAATGTCCGGTAGCGGAGAACTGGCGGGCGCTTGGCCCACCGGTCTTTTTGTGTCATGCGTGGTTTAGGGATTGGCGTGACCTGATACGTCTTCATGCGATCGCCCCGATGCCAAAGGAGTAATCCAGGAACTGCGCCAGTAAATCCGTTTGGCTCCCATGTTCGGCTTCCCACGCTGCGGGGTCGTCATGCAAATTGCGGTGGCAGGTGCGACACAACGGGATTGTCAGGTAGTCGCTGGGCTTGGTTCCCATTCCGCCCAGGCCGTGGCCGATGATGTGATGAGGGTCATCAGCTCGGGCGCCACAACCGCAGCAAGGACGAGTCTTAACCCAGCGCGTATATTTGCTGTCCTCTACGCGGGTGAGCTTTGGCCGCAACATGAAGGCCTTTTGTGGCGCTGGGTCTACGGTGAAGCACTTAGCCGCCTGCTTAGCGATGAGTTCTTTAACCGACGGCTGACAGTCCATGTCGGATTCTTTGCGTGTACCGCTGATAACCTTTGGCTCAGGCCTGTCGGTCACCGTACGCGCCACCTCTTCGGGGATTAGATCGAATACCCCGGCAAGCATCGACCACAGCAGCAGCTCAGGAATGCTTAACGGGCCTTCCGACTTCAAGCGGTGCTTTGCAGTCTCTGCTATCCAGCGCGCAGTATTACGTGCTGCTATTTTTTCCAGCTTTGGCGATGAGCCGCAGCTTTGTTTGTAACACTGAGGGCAAATGCGAACGGCGGAATGCCCTACTCGCTCAGTGTCCAGAATCGTCGATGGACGGTCATGTTTGCTGTATTGGCATTTCGTGAACTGCGTCGCCCATGCCTCAATCGCATTAACGCCGCCGCAGGCGTTTATGACACGCTCGTGCTGGAAGAAAACCTGCAGCAGCAGATCGCTGGCGATCTCATGTTCCACCGGCGGCAGAACACCTTCAGGCGTATCTACAAATTTACGAGGGATTGTAGAAATCATCAGGCGCCCGTTCATGTGAAACGCCATCTCCTCAGTTACCGGGATCAGCACAATGCCCAGATCACGCTGTACCGCTGCTTTGACTATCGCTCTCATGTCGGTTGTCCCTGTTTTTTGGCGCGAATTCGAGCCAGCAGCTCTTCACCTTTGCGCTGAAATTTTCCGTCTTTGTCCATCAGTTCTGATGGGGCTGGGATATGCTGCTTGTAGGCGATTTGTGGCGCTGGGGTTGGCACGCGCTCGCCCTTAGCCAATCGTTTAGCCCAGCGATTGAGGTGATGCTGAATTGACTTGCGGATCTCACTTTCGGTGTGGTTGTACTGGAGCATCTGATGACGAACGTCGATCACAATCCAGTACATAACCGGAGCCGACCAGTTGAAATCCTCTGGGCGAACGTGACCGCGATTAGCGCTGTAGCGTTTGAACTCCGCCTCAACCTCATCAACCGATGGCAGGCCGGCATTCAAAGCTGCGCCCGTCTTGCACCAGCCAATGAATTTCCCACAGCTAGGCCAGAAATCGCTTTCCTGCTGTCGGGCCATACGCATGCCAGCTTGCAGTTGTTCCACCGAGGTGATCCCGTTCTCTGCGAATGCCAGGATCCACTGACGCTTTGCTGCAGCGACTTCTGCTGGCGTGCTCAACGCTGTCTGTTTTGCCGCAGGAAAGACTTGCATGAGGTTGGTGAACAGCAGATCAACCAATTTTTCCGCATTCCCATTGACTACCCGCGCCTGTGGCTCCGCCGGCATCATCCGCGCCAAGGCTCCACCATCGCGATTTTGAATGGCACTCATGAATTTATTCATAGCGTGTTACCCCAGGCTTCGGCAGTGTTCCAGTGTCCACCAGACGCGCCGGCAGGGTTGGCGCTAAGCTTCAGCGTCAGGTCATCCCACTTCTCGCGCAGCTTTGACGGGCTCAGGATGTTCTTGCACCAGAACGGATCCCGGTTTGCCTTCGCGAACAGCTCGCAGATTTGCTTGTGCGTGCGACCGTCCTGAGAACGCATCAGACGAATTTCGTTTGCCCAGTCTGTCCAGTTAGGTTCCTTCGGTCTGGCGACTTCCCCATCGCTTTCGGCAGCTTGCTCATACAGCTTCACGATGCGAGAGCGGATCCACTCCGCGCACTTCAGGTCTTCAGCACTACCCCAGATTTTTTTCTTGGCACTGAACACAGCAGCTTCAGGATGCCGAGATAAAAACTTCTCCTCGTCTGATTCGTCGGGTTGCGTAGCGACCTGACAAGAAGATTTATTGTCTTTAGGTTCTAGTGATAGGTTCTGGTGCCACGTGCTGCCACAGGGGGTGCCAGCAGGTGACACAGGGGCTGTGCTTTCTGACACCACACCTGTGCTTTCTCCTGACCCACCTGTGTTTTTTGACGGCACAGGGGCTGTGCTTTTTCCTGCCATAGGGGCTGTGTTTTCTGACGACACAGGGTTACCCAAGGTCAACTGGTAAATATTTGACGTGTTGCCCTTCCCATTGTTGCTACCAAGGCGGTTCTCTTTGGATAGCAACCCCATAGTTATCAATGCCGTGATATGCGCCTTTACCGCGCTCTTGCTGCACTCGCAATGATCGGCAATGTGTTGGTACGACGGCCAGCATTCGCCGTCATCGTTGGCGTTGTCAGCCATTTTGATGAGCACCAGCTTGCGCAGTGGGTTACCCACCTTAATTTTCATGGCCGTTGCCATCAGGATCATGCTCATACATCCACCCGCTTAAATTTCTCTTTGAACCTCTCAAGGGGCTGCATGCACTCATGCGGATAACCCTCTCGCGTGAAAATGACCTGGCGCTCAATCCGATCCCAACGGATGACGTGAACCTGTACGCCCCGCCAGTCCGTGTAATACCGATCGAGCTCAGTACTTTGCGAGCTGGACATTTTTCAACCCTTGACGAGATACCGACATATCGATAACAATCAGGCTGTTCATTGCAGAACTCCCAGTTAGAAAAGTGATTGCCGACCAGCTGCAACTGCTCGGCTTTCTTCTTGCCCCAGGCCATAAAGCCCCCTATTCCGTCTTTGGTTCCCGGATGTGCTCCAGCATCGCCATTAGTCCGCGCGCCAGATCAGCGACTTCTTCGCCCCTGAACGTCAGCATTGTTTCCGAACGCTTAAAGCCGGTAGCGGCCAGCAACAGGCTCGCTTTCTCCACCAGCCCCCCTTTGCTCTGCCAGCGGCTCACCTGCGATTTATCAACGCCGATCGCGCCCGCCAGGCTTGTCACTCCGATTGCTGCAATGCGGCTCATGATGTCGCTCTGAATCGCCTGCGCTTCGTTGCGTGTTGTTGCGGTTGATTCCATTTACAATTTCCATGTCTTACAGATGTTTGTTGAATTGCCCGTGAGCAATGGTGTTTCAGCTGTCTGGGTTGGCTTCGTGAAGCAACCATTCGGCGCTGAATTTGCCTTTGGATGCCGCAGCAAGTCGCTGGGCGTAATCCGTTTTTTTTGTGTATTCGGTTCGCGGCAATCGGCCTTTGGCGTACCACTTGTGGACGGCAACCACCGATAAACCGCAGATTTTCGCTGCCGCCGTTTGCCCACCAACCGCATCTACTGCAATTTGTACTGGGTTCATAGGAGTCCTTTATTAACCAAATTAACTACGAGTTAAGAATATATCTTAACTGACAGTTATGTCAATTCTTTGGATACTTAACGCATGGTTAAAAAAGATGAACTGAAAGAGAAATTCACAGAACGCTTGCGCGCTGCTTGTCTTGAAGCTGGCGTAGGTGGACGTGGGCTTCCAAAACGAATGAAAGACGCCCTAGCTAAACAGGGGATTTCCATAACTGAGCCGGGGATCTGGAAGTGGATGAATGCTGCCGCAATTCCTGACTCCGTAAACATTCTTGCCTTGAGCCGTTGGCTTCATGTTCGCCCGGAGTGGCTTGAATATGGACGCGGGGAGATGAAAGAGACTGCCCAAGGCAAAGCCGACCCTGAAGCAAACATTCCACCCGAGGAAGAATGGGAAAGCGTTGACGCCTGGGATAGTAGTACCCCTCTCCCTACGGATGAGGTGGAAGTGCCGTTTTTGCGAGATATTGAACTCGCCGCTGGGGACGGAAGTTATAACGAAGAAGACTATAACGGGTTTAAATTGAGATTCTCCAAAGCCACGCTGCGCCGGATAGGCGCAAGAACAGATGGTACCGGAGTGCTCTGCTTCCCTGCGCGCGGTAACAGCATGGAGCCAAACATTCCAGACGGTTCCACCGTCGCGGTAAACACTGACGATAAGCAAATAGTGGATGGTAAGATCTACGCAATAAACCAGGACGGCTGGAAGCGGTTGAAAATACTTTACCGTGTCGGCCCTAACCGCATAAGCATCAGAAGCTTTAACGATGCGGAGCACCCTGCCGAAGAGGTAGATCTGGACAAAATTGAAGTCATAGGCCGCCTCTTCTGGACATCAACCATCTGGTAATAGCCCGCAAGTAACTATCAAACCCGGCCACGCGCCGGGTTTTTTTGTGCCTTTCACCACCAAACCTTTCAAAAACGCCCCCTCACGAGAAATAAATCACAACTAAATTTTCTTTTGGTTCATTTGGTTATCGTTTTATCACAACTAAATTAACCATTGGTTATTGACCAAAATTAACCGATAGCTAATAATCAGCTCATCGACAGCATCAACGTCACCGGCAGGAAGCCACACAGGTAAGACGCCCAGGGGTGAGCGATGCAATCACTCCCCGGCCCCGAGAGGGATCGACCGGTAACGTTCTTTAGGGAAGAAGTGGATTTACCCTGCCGTCGAGAGCATCCGGCGGACAGGCATAAAACCACTGAGGATTTGCGATGAACACTACTCACGATATGGGCAACAACGAAACAGTAAAGACCGGCGTTTTCCCAAACGGGGACGGCACGTTTACCGCGATGACGTTCACCAAGAGCCGGGATTTTAAAACAGCAGCAGGCGCGCAACGCTGGTTTGCTCGTCAGATGGCCGACTAACAGCAGAGGGTTACACGATGAACGCAGCACAACGCCGCAAGGCATATCGCAAGCACCCAAAAACCGGTGAAACCGTAATTCTTCGCGGAGTTCCCCGCCTGGTGCTGGGGCCATGCACATTCAATAGCTACACCGGCGAAGAACGCGCCAAGCCGTCAGTAAGCCGTGTTCGCGTGCAGATGAGCGGCGGTTCAACTGCAGCGCCTCTGATTCGCAACTTAACGTTCTAACACGTATCGCGCCCTACGGGGCGCCACCGAGGCAATCATGACATTCAATCAAATCGTCTGGCTTGGCGTGTTTGTCTTATGCGCCGCCTGCTGGTCTGGTTTCGGTTTTTATCTCGCCGGTTAACGCCGGCGTCTCACCTATCTGGTGGCGTATCGTTTCGGTTCCTAATTTATATCTACACAGTATAAATCCCCGGAGCGGTGCGCCACCAGGTGCGTGAGAAATCACAAGCCTGCTCAGTACCACTTCCCTTGTCACATCCTTTGCCCCGCTAGCCGGGGCTCTTTTTTTCACATCAGTAAAGGCGCTGCCCGCTGCTCCAGTGTGCTGGAACCGTAGGGAAACCGAGCGCGTGCATCAACTCAGGCAGCGCCTTTACCCATGTGAATTTCATTGAGAGGACATGTTATGCAAACCACTACTCAACGCTGTGAACACTGCGGCCAGACGCGCGACGTAGAGAAAAAAGCAGTGAGCATTCAGCGCTACGAAGACGGCAGATATAAGGCCGTCCGAATCCTCGTCTGCGCCGATACCTGCGCGCCGGTGTACGTCGTCCGCCAGAACATCAGAACACTGCAGCGCCGCCTGCACACTCAGCAGCGGAGGCCAACATGGTAAGCCTCAACGCCCGCATACAGCACAAATACGATCTGACCGGGGGCGATTTCGCCCCTAAGCGCCACCACGGCAAACACCTTTTCTACCTACTCATTTTTACCCTGTGCCTGCTGACTGCCGGCGCGGTCTGGAGTTAATGCATGGCGAACTCATTCAAGCAGATGAAGAACAACGGAACGCTTAAGCGGACTGACTCCGGGATGTTCATCAAGCTGGCTGATATTCATGTCCAAGAGGGCTTCAACAAGCGCGTAGACGATGAGCGCACACAGGCCGCTGATGATGACCTGTTCAATCATCTGTCATCAGGGAAACCGGTTCCTCCGCTTGAGGTTCGTCCACGCGATGAAGGCGGCGTGTGGGTTGTTGAGGGCCACCGCCGGCACCGCGCATATTTACGTTGCCGTGACGCGGGAAAGCCCGTTGAGTGGATAGCCATCCTGCCTTTCACTGGTAGCGACGTGGAGCGCATAGCGCGCATCATGAACAGCAATAGTCAGCTGGCTCTTACCCCATACGAGCAATCACAAGTGGTAAAAGAGCTCGCAGGCTTCAATCTGTCACCGGATGAGATCGCCGCGCTGGTCGGCAAAAGCCGCGCTACGGTCGATAAGTTGCTTGCCCTCACCCAAGCAAATCACGATGTTCAGACGCTGGTCAAAGATGGCGCCGTTGCCGTAGATGCTGCTGTTGAGCGCGTTAAAGAGCATGGCGATCAAGCCGGAAAAGTGCTGGCTGGCGACGTTGAGAAGGCCAAAGCCGCAGGCAAGAATAAGGTCACTAAATCCTTCATCGCGCCGAAATTCAGTGCTCCAAAATCCCGCAAGCTCGTCACGCTCTTAGCACAGGCTGAAGTCCGTGAAATCGACGGCCAGACCGCCTACATCCTTCCAGCTGGAACTCAGCTTGATGTGCTCGCCATTCTCGATGAATACCGCTCCACCAGCGGCAAGGAGAATCCCGATGGTTCAGAGATATAACCCTGATTACGTCATGCATGCGGCTCGCTTTGAGCCGTTTGCCCGCGAAAACGAGCACGGTGAGTTCGTTAAATTCTCCGACTATGAAGTTTTGAAGGCTGAGCACGATGCGCTGGCTGTGGAGCGCGATGCTGCACGAAATGCGCTGGCCTCAATATACAAGACCGTGACCGGAGAGCTTCCAGAGTGGAGCAACTGGCACGCATACCTTGAAGACATTGTTGAAGAGGTAGGCGCTGCTATTGCAGCCAATCAAACCGCTGATGCGCTGGCTGTGGAGAATCAGGCGCTGAAGGATTCGAACAGAAAATTGATAAACGAGCAACAGGCGTCATGGCCTATTGGTTTGCTTGATTCATTTATTGCTGAACATGACCCGCAAACCCCAGCCACTGACGCAGCACTTGCAGCTATCGAAATGCGGGCAAAGGTTGAGGCTATTGAGCTGCTTATCGGTAGAAAGAAAAGAGAGATCGCCGACATGCATCCTGATACTCACGCCTTTGGTATGACATCTGCGCTCATTCGAAACCAGATCCGATGCTTGGAATCATTCGCCACCGAGCTGCGGGAGGCCAAATGAAAGAGCGCCCAGTGATTTTCAACGGCGAGATGGTTCGCGCCATTCTCGACGGCCGCAAGACCCAGACGCGGCGGGTTATGAAGGTTCAGCCTGAATCATCAGGGTTTGGCCTGCGTTTTATCACAGAATCACTTAACAACCGTGATACCGGGAAATACTTCTGGTCGCAATCTGACGCCTGCGGCATCAACAAGTCCAGATCAAAGCCATTCCTATGCCCATTCGGCCAGGTAGGCGATCGGCTGTGGGTGCGCGAGACGTTTCAAGGCCCACTAATTCCCGAGGATGAGTTGAGTGAGTATCTCGGTGCTAATCCAGATAAGTTCCAATCTCCTGCGTACTGTGAATATGCGGCTGATGGCGGCGCGAAGCCTGAGTATGTCGATTCTGATGAGAATACTCGTTATGGCTGGCGCCCATCAATCCACATGCCGCGCTGGGCCAGCAGAATCACGCTGGAAATCACCGCCGTGCGCGTTGAGCGGCTGAACGATATCAGCGAAGAGGACGCCAAAGCTGAAGGCGCGCCAACAGAGTTATGCATTATTGGCGAGAAACACTACATGGGTTTTCGCACTCTCTGGCAATCCATCTACGGCGAAGAAAGCTGGGGCGCCAACCCCTGGGTGTGGGTTATTGAGTTTCGTCGCGTGGAGGTGCGTGATGCCAGCAAATGAACTGAAACTTCAGAGCGGTAGAACCTATCGTGGCAAGCGACCACGCAACGCTATGGGGTTGGTTAACGACAGAACGATCCTGCATATCGGCGCTACCACCGTGCAATACGACAGCCCATCAGTTTCGTTCGGCAGACATTACCCGTCAGTAAGCCGTGAGAAGTTTCTGGCATGGGCTGAGAGGGATGTGACTGAAGAGTTGCCGCAGGGCGAGTTCGCTACATGGCCTATTGGCAGCGCTAGGGAGGTGGGGCAATGAACGTGACCGTCAATTCATACTTCTGCGGCGCCGGCCTGATGGATATCGGCCTAATGGATGCCGGTATCAAGGTTAACCAGGCGTTTGAACTGGATACCGACGCCTGCAAAACCTACCGGCACAACCTTGGCGACCATGTGAAGCAATGCGACATAAGCCAAGAGCTTGTTTTCGAGCAGGATACCTGCGACGGCATGGTTTTCACGTACCCATGCACGAAATACTCGACGATCGGAGATATCCATGGCGTGCGCACCGGTGATGATTTGTTCCTGCATGCTCTCCGTCACTTCGCGCTGGCAAAGCCCGAATTTTACGTGATCGAGAACGTGCCAGGGATGCGCGCATTTCCTGTCGTGATGGAAGCGATGACGCGCATGCCGGACTACTTCATTCAGGTGTTCTGCCCGATCAAGTCGGAGACGTGGTTACCACAGAAGCGAAGCCGCCTGATCATCATCGGCACCCGTCGCATCTTCGCCGTGCGCCCACCGGAGAATTCATCGCGTATCCCGCTGTCAGCGATTCTGGAAGATGACCCGCAAGTCACGCTGCCTTCGGCTATCGCTAAACGCATGAACGGCGCCTATCGCGATCTGCCAATTATCAGTGACCCGGCAGCGGGTGATCTGGCGCCAACATGCGTCGCCCACTACGCCAAAGACAAGAGCACGCGTCTCGTAGTCGATAAGCGCTTCCCATTGGGTGTGCGGCCATATTCGAAACGAGAGTATGCACGCCTGCAGGGCGTTCCTGATTGGTTCGATTTCCCCGTATCCGACACTGCCGCTTACAAGCAGATCGGTAATGGCGTGAGCGTTCAGGTTGGCATGTGGGTTGGTGCGGAGATGATCCGCTATATGGGGCAAGTGAGAGGTATTCAGCATGGCTAAGCCCGAGAGCAACATAGCCATCACAGATCACACGTTAAGTTTAAAGTAATATTGTATAATCCCCACGGTTGTTATACTTCAAGACCTGTTATGGTTAACTGTGGTGGTGATAATATGTCAATAAATAACCTGCATGATGAGCAAGAGTTATGGGCGATGGGTATCTTAATGCGAACAGGTGTTTTTACAAACTGTAAAATACATAAAGATGCAGTGTTCGAAGGTGGCAAAGATATCGATGCAGCCTATAAATATGCAAACTCAATTTTTACTAAAAGCCCAAATGACGTTCCTTTTGAAGACCGTATAGAAATGACTGATACTATTAAATCAGTTTTTGAAGAGTACTGTGGGTGTGCCATTTGTCCATCATGTGAAAGCAACTTCTAATTATTTTTATAGATTTTATTTTTAATATCACCCGCTATATGCGGGTTTTTATTATCTGGAGAATAGGAACCACCTAATGCTTGACCTTGAAACGTTGGGTAAGAAGCCAAGCGCCACTATCTTGACTATCGGCGCCGTGCTTTTTTATCCGCGCACCGGCGAGCTTGGCGAGCAGTTCTACACCGCCACGCCAGCGCCAGCAGTGGTGGATAAGCCGAGCCTGCCAACGCATGTTTATCGCGATCTGCTGGATATGTTGCAAGAGGCGGCATTTGCCTATGGCGGTACTTAGCAACAACGAGGCAACTCAGCTATGCATTAAGCATTCACGTTCAACCTGACCATCCGCACACCCGCGCTTCAATGCTGGCTCAACCTGTAAGCCAGCGCTACACGTTGCCACCGCACGTTTTCCGAGAGCTGGTAAATAGCCTCCGCGATACCGCTGTGAAGTATCAAGGAAATCAGCAATTGCGCGAACAACTGAAGAAAACACTGAAAAAGGCCGGGTTGCTAACTCAAAGCACAAGATAATAGCTAAATTAGTTCATCGTATTCAGCCTCTGCATTCTTCTTATCTTTCAAGTTGAAATTTCCAACCTGTAAGCCTGCGAAAGCTTCTGAATACCAATAACCTTTTTCGTTATGTAGTTCATCACCAGCCTGCAGAACTAAATCATTAGGTGAAGTTAAAACTGCATACTCATGCTCTCCAAACTTAACCAGATAGCAGCATCGTTCTCCTTGAAAATCAATTTCTTTTGCTGCAATGACTGTTCCACGCATGGTTACCTTCCTCAAAGTATGGATGTTGATAAGCCCCTACATAGGGACTTACATAAACTAATAGATGAAAACTCATGGTATTGATACCCGACGATAACGAAATCATCTCGCGGCTCAGCATTGCCGGCTCCACGCCGGATTCTGTCGCAAGCCTCCTCCGCTGTGCCGGCTACAATGGCATGACCGGTAAAGCTATCCGCCAGCGCTTGATCAAGCTGGAAAAAGAAAACGCCGTTGAGAAAGTCCGCCGCCCTGGCATCCGATCCGCATGCTGGGCGCCAATCACCAAATAACCCACCGAAAATATGAAACCACGAATTCCGCAACGAATCAGCATCAAAGCTGAGGGGGTTCTATGCGCCTACAGGGAGGGCAAAAAGAAACCCAACCGGACATACCAACATAAGCATTTAACGCTGCCAGTGGCCCGCTGCTGGCGATTGCTGTCAAAAGACAACGGCAACTCATGGGAAGTCATGAGCCATGAGCGCTACAACAACCAAATCAGGATTTAACTATGACTAATTACGATCTGATTCTGTTCCTCATCGCAGACGGCGGTTTCTATATCCGTGATGAGCATATCTCTATGCTGCAGAAGAAATTTCCTGATGAGGGAATTACCCCGGAAAGGATTTCAAATCTGCGGTTTTCTCTCACAAGCTCCCCATATGTTCAATGCGAAATCACCTATGTGAAAGCGAACGTCCGCGCTCTGAAGGTCTTGTCTGTTGATCCGCTGTACCAGCGTTATGCAAGGAAAAAACCAAGAGGGGCCATCGCAAAACTTACCGACAGCTATTTACTCAGTGAGCCTCCGGAGGTTGTTCGCAGAATCCAACTCATGCAGCTGTTTAACCAGTTGCTTGCCCCCGTAACCCACCAGCGCGCCTACTGTTCCCGGGGATAGCCATGTCATTCAAATACAAATCATTGGCCCATCAGGCGGCCGAGGCAGAACGACGCGCCCATTTCGCAGATGCTGCAGAGAAGTGGCGCCAGGCGTTCGATGAGGCGCGGGCTGTGGATGTCGTGTGGGTTAATGTCCGCATAGAGTTTTGCGTCAACGCGGCCGCGCGCTGCTGGGGTAACGCTCAATGACCTATCAACTCATCTATGCAGATCCGCCGTGGAGTTACGGCAACACGATCAGCAATGGCGCCGCCGGCAATCACTACAGCACGATGAGCATGGCAGACCTGAAGCGTCTGCCGGTATGGGCTATTGCTGCTCCTGATAGCGTGCTCGCAATGTGGTACACCGGCAACCACAGCCAGGAGGCGATCGAACTGGCCGAATCCTGGGGATTCAGCGTCAGAACGATGAAAGCGTTCACCTGGGTGAAGCTGAACCAGCAAGCCGAACTGCGCTTCAACAAGGCGCTGCTGCAGCAAACCATCTTCGACTTCTCCGATCTGCTCGACATGCTCAATGCCGAAACCCGAATGAATGGCGGCAATTACACCCGCGCCAACTCCGAAGACGTGTTGATCGCCGTACGCGGCCAGGGCATCGAGCGCGCCAGCGCCTCAGTAAAACAGGTTGTGTTCAGCTGTCTCGGCGAGCACAGCGCGAAACCCTGGGAAGTCCGCCGGCGCCTTGAGCTGCTATACGGCGACGTGTCACGAATCGAACTATTCAGCCGTGGCGATGCGCCAGGCTGGGATCATTGGGGGAATCAATGCCCAGTAAACAGCCTGCAATTGCTGCCGGCAGCGTTCAGCAAAACGCTCTAAGATCAGTAGCGAAACGCTGTAACGACGAACTCCACGCCGCGATTAAGCAACACCCGAAAACCCCTTTCGACACCCTATCCCGCCCTATCATCATGAAGCATTTCGCACAGGTCGAACTGCTCGGCATTTCCTTGCCGCGATTCAACTACACGATCGGCATGCTGAATGGGCGTTTTACAGAGAGATAATCCATGACTAAAAACAACCTGCCAATTCAGCCTGTATTGATCACCCGCGAAGGTATACAGCAGCAGTTGGGCGGTATATCACGAACCACCTTTTGGCGCAGGAAAAAGCAGTGGGAAAAGGCTGGTACACCGTTCCCTAAACCAGCGCCTGGCACGAATCCAATCCATGGCGGCGAGCAGTATAGATATTGCGACGTGATACGATTTTTCCGCGCTCAAGGCCTCATTGATGAAACGCAGGACGCTACATGAGCGGCCCAAATATCCAGCGCATTTTGCTGCTCTTTGAGATATGAATGCTGGTCATATACCGCCAGAACTCCACCGAGTTTATGCCCCAGCACCTTTTCGGATACGTGGGGCTCAATCCCTAATTCGCTCATTTTAGTTTTTGCGGTGCGGCGTAGATCATGCATTGCCCAGTCATGAACTCCCATCTCATTCCTAAGCTGTTCCGCCATGTTCAATAGAACACCTGCTGACATAGGGCGATCGCCCTGCACAATCGCCGGCGGGAACAATTGCGATATGTTCGGGTATAGCGACATAGCCTCCTCAATTAGCTTTGCGGCATCCCCTGATAGTCCTCTCACAAACGGCTGGCGTGTTTTTGAATTTTCCGCAGGAACGCGCCACGTTCTGTTTTTCACATCAAACTCACCCTTCTTTGCCTTCCTTAGTTCAACTCCCCGACACCCTGTAAGCAGCAACAATTTGATGAATATCTTGTTCTGGTGAACAATCCGGGAACCTTCAAGAGCCAACCAAAAAACTCCTATTTCATCATCACTGAAATACCGTTTAACCACGCCAACAGGTTTTCCAACGTCGCTAATTCTCAATGCGGCGATCGGATTAACGCGAATCTTCTCCGTTCTCAGGCAATACGAAAACACCTGCTTTAGCTTTGAAAGCATGATCCCAGCAAAGGTTTCCGCCCCATTCGTTCTCATCCTTTTGAAAATTGGCTGCCAGTGGGATATCTGCATTTCATCGACAATCATATCGCCTACATATGGGATTACATGCCGCTCAAAAGCCCTCTCCCAATACTTCAATTTCACAAGGCGCTGAGCCTGAGCGCTGGCCGTCCAATGAGATAGACAGTCTTTCACAGAAGCTGCGCCGGCGATCTCCTCCAGCGTCATGGATTTAACTGTGATGGGGTCTTTCCCTTCGGCCAAGACGCGCTTGGCCTCTTGAACCATATCGCGCGCTTCTTTGAGCGAAATTTCGTCGTAACTTCCAAGCGTCATGCGGCGTGCCTTACCTGCGTACCGGTATCGGTACTGGAAGACAATCAGCCCAAGTGGGGTTATACGGATAGACAGACCGCCGCCGTCAGGCATCTCGATCAGTTTTGGGATGGGTTTTCCATTAAGCTTGCGGAGTTTGGCATCGGTGAGCACTGTGTACATCTCCAATTATGTACACAGGTATGTACACAATTTTAGTGGCTTGGATTGAAATCACATGAAACGGATTGAATCACTAGCCAAGGGCTTTTTCAAGCACCACAGTGAGTTGATGGGGGGATTTGAAACAGAATGGAATCACGTGAACTGCCGAGCATTGCTTACACGACAGATCACATGCAGTACGAAAATTGGATTTTGGGTTTGGTCAGCCAGGTTTCAGATCTCGCCCACAATTGCCAGATTGAAACCTCACTGGGTATACAGAATGGAACGCATACCTTCTCAGCCACATTCGGCTAAGCGAATAGTATCACTAAAATTGTTCCGGATAAATAAAGCGCCGCCCTCACGCTTTCGCGTCAGCCGGCGCAAAAACGGTTTTCATGTAGCTGAGGGTGGCCAGCAGGCACAGGCCGTAGCCCAGCAGTTCGCAACCCTCTTCCACCATGTTTTTCACCACCCGGTTGTAGCCGTCCAGCATCAGCGTTTGCCACAGCGCGCTCATGCCGAACAGGCGTGAAAACACCAAAATGCACAGCAGGCCGGCGCACATCATGCCGTAGGCGGGATGCGTCACGAAATAGGCCAGGCCGCGCACCGCCGCCGCGATGTGCCGCGCTGCATGCACCAGGCAGGCCAAGGCTACCGCCAGCGCGAACCACACCCAGGCGCCGTGCCACAGCGCATCGAAGGCGAAATCCATCTCGCGGATCAGCATGCAGAGAAAGAAACCGCCGACCAGCATCCAGGCGGAGCGGCGTTCAGCCTGCCGCCGGGCCACGGCGAAGAAACCGCCGGAGATGGCGAGCAGCAACAGCTCCTGCGCCGCTTCGGTCAGCGAGGTTTCATGCACGAAATTATGCAGCCAGTGTACGTCGATAAATACCAGGCCGACCAAGACCGCCAAAAAAGCGCAGTAGAGCAGAAAGGCAACGGCTTTCCCCAGCAAAATATGCAGTTCTTGTTTCATAATCACACTCATTATTATTTACAGCGCATCTATGTTATCCACCTGTCCCCAGGGATCGTGGCAATTGATGCCTAATACCCTACACAGCGATTAAGGTGGTCATTAATCACGCCGCAAACAATAAAAACCCCGGCACATGGCCGGGGTAAGCGCCAGTCTTTCCTGGCTGTCATTTCATCGTCGTCGGTATTTCAGGCTCTCATCCCTATATCATCGAGACGCGCAAACGAGCCTGGAGATTACGCCTGCGGAGATGATACGGTTACACGTCGGGCATTGGTGTTAACGCCCCACAAGCCTGCTAATGCACTGACCACTGCGCCAATCAACAACGCAAAGAATGACCACAGGGCAGCCCGAGACAATTCGTCCGCAGCCGCGGCAGCCTGTTCGCGCGCCTTCTGTTTCAGCTCAGCATACTCCTGTTTTGCCTGATTGATTTTTGCTTCGGCTTCATCCAAACGCTGATTAACCAGCTGCGCAGTTTTATTTTTGGCGTCGACCAAATTCTTCACCGTCTGGTCCACTTCCTGCGGCGTCATATTGGTATTTTCAACCAGAGCTTTTTTCAGTGTGTCTTGATCCACATCTTGCGAGATGGCCTCACCATGTTTTTTAAGCTTGTCGACCAGTTGCTTAATAATCGCATCGCTATTGTCAGGCTGAAGTGCCAGGGCTTTTACTGCGTCTGCCAAATCAGTCTTGGCCGCATTCAACTGTTGCTGCATGAATTCAGGCTGCAATGACGGAATACCACTTTTTTTGAGCGCCGTAACCACATCACCATGCAGCTGTTCAGGTTCCAACGTGGTGTCGATACCCAACTTGTCAAACACCTTACCGCCCACGTCTGCCAACCCGGTTGCCCCATTGCCAATCGCGGAACCGGCGCCGGAAAGCAAACTGCCAGAGGTCGAAGCGATAGCACCCAGCGCATTACCGGTGGCCTTCACTGCAGACCCGACCAGCATTCCACCCAGCACCGCCGCCACAATCAGTGACGTAGCCCATACCAGGAAGCCATGAATAAGGCCGTCATTAGCAGCCAAACGTCCGGCAATAAAAGCGCCGGCAGCCAAGCTAATGATGATTGAAACAGCGGACCAAATCACTACGGTGGTACCGGCTCCGTTGATCGGATCGTCTGATGTCGGATCCACGATGGAAAACCCCAAACTGGTGCCCAACGTCGACAGCAACAGTGAAACAGCCAATACGGTGATCACACCACCGATGACGCTGCCCCAGGAGATTTTTTTCGCCGCTACCCATTCTTTTGCCACTTCCATAGTAAAACTCCTTTTAAGCTTTTCGATTATGAAGAAATGCCACAAAGCCTTACCAGTATAGAAGTGTTTAATCTCTTAAGCGGTTAAACGGTAAAAACAGTTAAAAATAATTAATAATATGTGCCCAGTATTAACGACGCTGTATGGGCGGGTGCATTTTGGCTCGCGTTCGGTGCCGCGGGCGATTGCGGTCAATGAAGCGCCACTGGGGTGCGAGGATGGACCGAAGCTCGCCGGCGAGTGCAACGGCAGTGATGAAACGCCGGCCGTCGGTTAATGAACGTTACGAGCTGTCCCCATTGCCGCCAGGCGCACGGCAGGCTAGGCTGTTCAGCTCATGGGCCGCCGCGTGGCGGCTTGAACGTTGCACAGGGAGTCTCTTTTATGACGGGTATTTTGCAGTTATTCCAGGCCATCGGACTGGGTTTGGTGCTGCTGTTGCCGCTGGCCAACCCGCTGACCACGGTGGCGTTGCTGCTCGGGTTGTCCGGCAATATGACGCGCGAAGAGCGTAATCAGCAGTCGCTGATGGCCTCGGTTTATGTGTTCTGCATCATGACGGTGGCGTTTTACGCCGGGCAGGTGGTGATGAACACCTTCGGTATTTCGATCCCCGGCCTGCGCATCGCCGGCGGCCTGATCGTCGCCTTCATCGGTTTCCGCATGTTGTTCCCGCAACAAAGCGCCGATGAGGCGCCGGAGGTGGAGAGCAAGTCGCACGAGCTGCGCCATAAGACCTCGGCCAACATCGCCTTCGTGCCGCTCGCCATGCCGAGCACCGCCGGGCCGGGCACCATCGCGATGATCATCAGCTCAGCCTCGAGCGTCAAAGATAACACGCTGGGTTTTGAACCCTGGGTGCTGACGGTGGCGCCGGTCGCCATCTTCCTGACGGTCGCGGTGATCCTGTGGGGCTGCCTGCTCAGTTCCGGCGCCATCATGCGCTTGGTGGGGAAAAGCGGCATCGAGGCGATCTCGCGCCTGATGGGCTTCCTGCTGGTGTGCATGGGCGTGCAGTTCATCATCAACGGCGTGCTGGAGATCATCTCCACCTATACGCCGGCCGCCGCTTAAAGATCAAAAACGGGCGCGTCGTCGCGCCCGTTGCCGTTATTTCCCCGTCGGCGCCTGCGCGCCCAAAATGCCCTTGCCTTCCGGCACTTCGGTAAAGCGGCTGAGGATCTCGCTGTAGGTCTTGGCCGGATCCAGATCCGGGAACTGCGCCGGATAGATAAACTTCGCCAGATACTCCAACCCGACAATGTTGTACGGATGGTTGTAGAAGTTATGGTAGATGCCGTAGAACCGCCCTTCTTTCACCGCCGACACCTGCGCGAAGCCCGGGCGCTGTTTCATGCGATTGAAAGCCTCATCCACCTGCTGCTGCGTGACGCCATAGCCGAACGGCACCGCGGCGTTGGTCTTGCTGGCCCACTGCGAGCCGGAAACGATGTAGGCATCCGGTTTCATGGCGATCACCTTTTCCAGCGCCACGTCGCCGGTCGCGCCCGGCAACAGCGCAGAGCCGATGTTGCGCGCGCCGACCGCTTCCACCAACGCGCCCCAGCCGACGTGCGCATGGGTGAAGCAGCAGGACTCCAGCCCGTTCAGGCCGGCCTTGGCTTCAAAGAACACCAGCGGCTTGGGTTCCACCGCCTGCGTCTTGGCCAGAATGGCCTGATAATGCTGCTGATAATAATCGGTATATTGCTTGGCTTCACTTTCCCGGTTGAGGGTTTCCCCCAGCAGCGTCACGCTTTTCGGCGTGTTTTCCACCGGCTTGAGCATGGTGTCGATAAACAGCACCGGCACGTTCAGCGCCTTGAGCTTATCCAGCACGCCGGTTTGGCTCAGCGAAGGTTTGGAACGCAGCTGGGCGATCATCAGATCGGGCCGCTTGGCGATCACGCTCTCCAGATTCACTTCACCTTTGTCGCTGAATCCCATATCGATGATGTTTTTCGCCGCCGGCCATTTGCTCTGCAAGATATCCCAGGTCGCCGCGTCGCTTTTCTTCAGCAGGTTATTCCAGGCCACCAGCCGGCCGAACGGGTTGGCGCGATCGAGCAGCGCCAGCGTGAGAATGTCGCGCCCGTCCTGCACCACGATACGTTTCGGTTCTTGCTGGAGGGTGAGCGTCTGGCCGGAGGTGTCGGTCAGGGTCAGCGGATAGGTGGTGGCCATCGCCGGAGAGGCGAGTAAGGCGGCGCAAATCAGCGCCGGCAAAGTGATTCGACGGTGCACGAAAGACTCCTTAGTCATGAACGCAATCAGGAAATACTAATGAGAATGGCTTGCATTATCAAAGATAACGCCCGGCAACCCGACGATTAATTGCAAAGGGATGTGTAACGCAGGATTGAGAGGCGCGCCGAAGGTGGCGCGCCCAGGGGATCACACCAGGCCGTAAATCAGCGCCGACAGCGCGATCAGGCCCATCACCAGCACGAAGACGTTGCTCGCCGCGCGGTATTTGCGCATCGCCGGCACCGCGCGCACCGCGTACATCGGCAGGATAAACAGGATAGCCGCAATCAGCGGGCCGCTGATGGTTTCGATGATGTGCAGCGCGCTGGGGTTCCACACCGTCGCCGCCCAGGTGAGCAGGAACAGCGAAACCGCCGAGATGCGGTGCGTCATGCGCGAGCTGAGCGGTTTGCCGACCGCGCGCGTGACGCCGTCGATCAGGCTGGTCGCCCCCTCCGTGACCCCCAGCGAGGTGCCGAGATAGGATTTCGCCATTGCCAGCATCGCCATCACCGGGCCGAGATAGGCGATCAGCGGGTTGGAAAACTTGTTGGCCAGGGTGGTCAGCACAGTGATGTTCTGATCTTTCGCCTGCTGCATGTCTTCATGGGACAAACTCAGCACGCAGCTGAACACGAAGAACAGCACGGTGACGCAGATCAGCACATAGCTGTAGCGCATGATGCGCGCGCAGCGGCGTTCCGCCTTATCGCCATACAGGCTCTTCTGGGTCGAGGCGAAGGAAGAGATGATCGGCGCATGGCTGAAGGAAAACACCATCACCGGCACCGCCAGCCACAGCGAATGCCACAGCCCCGGCGTGTCGAAGCGGGTGGCGGCCAGGCCGTGAACGAAATTGGCGGTATTCCAGCTCGGCATCAGGTACAGCGAAATGCCCATCAGGAACACCAACAGCGGGAACACCAGCATGCCCATCGCCGCCACGATGCTGTCTTTGCCGCGCAGCAGCACCAGATTGAGCACCACCACCACCGCCAGGCTTAGCCAGATGCGCGGCAGCGGCGCCACGTGGAACTGGTGGATCAGGAAGCTGTCCAGCGCATTGGTGATCGAAATGCTGTACACCAGCACGATCGGGAAAAACGCCATCAGATACAGCATCATGATGATTTTGCCGGCCAGTACGCCGAAGTGTTCGACCACCACATCGTGAATATTGCCGTCGCGGCTGGAGCCGGAGAGCACGAAGCGGCTGAGCGCGCGGTGCGGCAAATAGGTCAGCGGGAAAGCGAACAGCGCCATCAACAGCAGCACCAGCGGGCCGTTCAGGCCGGCGTTGATCGGCAAGAACAGCGTGCCGGCGCCCACCGCGGTGGCATAGAGACCGAACATCCAGACGGTGTCGGTTTTGTTCCATTTGGCGGGCTGAGCGGCCGTCAGCGTGCCTGAATCGGGAGAAATCGTACTCATGAGACAGTCTACCTTAATCTGCGGCGCCAACGATTGCGCCTAACGGGATATCCTTCTCCGCGAATTTTTTAATAATAATCAGTGAATTAAAGCGATATTTCATACTTGCGCCTGATGAAAGGACGGCAAAGGATAATGAAAAATCCGTTGCGGGTCTATGTTTTATCGGCCGAACGAACGATTTGCGAACAGAAAATGCTGAAAAAACCGGCGCACCCAGTAAAAACTAAGGGCCCCTTGCGGAGCCCTTAAACGGTTTACTTCTTCGCGTCCGGATGGTCCGGCACCTCGGCGCTGCCCATCTCCTTCTCGTCGCGGATCATCGAGCGGTCTTTACGCACGTCGGCCACGTCGGAGGCGCTCACCGGTTTGGCGCTGTTGCCCCAGCTGGTGCGGATGAAGTTCACCACGTCCGCTACCTGCTGATCGTTCAGACGCCAGCCGAACGGCGGCATGGTGATGTTGGACACCGCCCCCTGCACCGCCGGCGTGGTGTTGCCGGTCAGCACGATGTGGATCAGCGAGGTCGCGTCCTCGGTCTGCACCACCGGATTGCCCTTCAGCGATGGGAAGGCGCGCTTGTAGCCCACCCCGTCGGTGCGGTGGCAGGCCGCGCAGTTATCGACATACAGCGCCGCGCCGGGCTTGCTGTCGTCGCCGCGCCACAGATCCTTGGCCACGCTGTCTTCGACCGGCGCCGCCTGCTGCTTGCCGTCTTTCGGCGGCAGCGATTTCAGGTAGCGTGCGATAGCGGTCAGATCGTCATCGCTCAGGTATTGCAGGCTGTGCTCCACCACGTCGCTCATGCCGCCGAATACGATCGCCTTGTCGTTACGGCCGGTTTTCAGGAACTCGGTCAGCTCGGCTTCGCTCCAGCTGCCCAGGCCGTCCTTGTTATCACCGCGCAGGCTGGAAGCCACCCAGCCGTCGATCGGCGCGTTGCTGCCGGACAGGTAATCGTCGCTTTCGCTGTTGCTCAGCGCTTTTTCCTGCATGGTGATGCTGCGCGGGGTATGGCAGGCGCCGCAGTGGCCCAGGCCCTCCACCAGATAACGGCCGCGCTCGATGATCGGGTCGGCCTTGGCGTCGGCGACGAAGTCCGCCGGCGACGGCGCGAACATGCCGCGCCAGATGCTCAGCGGCCAGCGCATCGACAGCGGCCACGGGATGTCGGAATCCTTGTTGGCCTGCTCCACCGGCTGCACGCCGTGCATGAAATAGGCATACATGGCGCGCATGTCGTCTTCTTTCACCAGCGCGAACGACGGGTACGGCATCGCCGGATACAGGGTGCTGCCGTTTTTGGCTACGCCCTTACGCACCGCGTTGTCGAAATCCTCGAAGCTGTAATCGCCGATGCCGGTTTTCTTGTCCGGCGTGATGTTGGTGGAGTAGATGGTGCCGATCGGCGTCTCCATCGCCAGGCCGCCGGCGAAGGTTTTGCCGCTCTTGCCGTCGGTGTGGCAGGCCACGCAGTCGCCGGCGCGCGCCAGGTATTCACCGCGCTTGATCAGCTCGCTGCTGACGGTGGCGTCCTGCGCCCAAACGGAAAAACTCACTGCACTGAGAACCAGTGCCGGTACAAATGCTTTCATCGTTCGCCGTCCTTATGCCTGCACCAATGGGCCTGGGTTTTTCAGATACTGCTCGCGAATGGCGCGGGCAGACCAGTAAGCCAGCGCCGCCACGGTGCCGGTCGGGTTGTAGCCCAGCCCCTGCGGGAAGGCCGATGCGCCGATCGAGAACACGTTGTGCACGTCCCAGCTCTGCAGATAGCGGTTGACCGCGCTGGTCTTCGGATCTTCCCCCATCACCGCGCCGCCGTTCATGTGGGTAGTCTGGTAGCTGGTGGTGTCGAAGTGGCTGTTGGCGTTTTTCGGGCTGCCGGCAATCAGTTTCGGGTTCATCGCCTTGGCGATCGGCGCCATCTTGTCGTACATGAACTGCGCCATCTTGATGTCGTTCTCCTGCCAGTCGAACGTCATGCGCAGCAGCGGCTGGCCAAAGACGTTCTTGTAGTTGGGATCGAGATCCAGATAGTTGTTGTGGTACGACTGGTGCGCGCCGTGGGCGTCCATCGAAACGTGGTGAGTGTAAGCATCCGCCACCGCCGCTTTCCATTTGCTGCCCCAGGCCGGGGTGCCCGGAGGCGTCGGCAGACCGGAGATCGGCTTGGTGCCCGCCTGGTTGACCCAGAACGGCGAACCGCCGACGAAGCCTTCTTTGGCGTGGTCGAAGTTGTCGGCGTTGAAGTCGTCCACGCCCACGCCGTTGCCGCCTGCGCCGATAAACGGGTTGGTGAACACGTCTTTATCGAAGAACGCCTTGATGGTGGTCATGTTCTGGTAGGCGAAGTTACGCCCGACCACACCCTCGCCGGTCACCGGATCGTAAGGCTTGCCGATGCCGGACAGCAGCATCAGGTGCACGTTGTGGAACTGGAACGCGCCCAGGATCACCAGATCGGCCGGCTGTTCAATCTCGCGCCCCTGCGCATCGACGTAGTTCACGCCGGTGGCGCGGGACTTGTCGTCGGTCAGGTTGACCTTCAGCACGTTGGCGTTGGTGCGCAGCTCGAAGCGTTTCTCCATGCGCAGCGCCGGCAAGATGTTGACGTTCGGCGAGGCCTTGGAATACATGTAGCAGGCGTAGCCGCTGCAGAAACCGCAGAAGTTGCACGGGCCCATCTGCGCGCCGTACGGGTTGGTGTAAGAATCCGAGGTGTTGGCGGACGGCAGGTTGTAAGGGTGGTAACCCACCTCCAGCGCCGCCTTCTCGAACAGTTGGGCGGAGTAGGTATTTTTCTGCGCCGGCAGCGGGAAATCGTCGGAGCGATCCGGCGCAAAGCGGTTGCCGCCCTTCTGCGCCACTTTCTGCCCTTTGATGGTCCAGGCGGTGCCGGAGGTGCCGAACACTTTCTCCGCCTTGTCGAAGAACGGTTCCAGCTCGTCGTAGGTCACGCCGAAGTCCTGGATGGTCATGTCCTTCGGAATGAAGTTTTTGCCGTAGCGCTCTTCATAGTGGCTGCGCATGCGCAGTTCGATCGGATCGACGCGGAAATGCACGCCCGACCAGTGCAAACCGGCGCCGCCGACGCCGGTGCCCGGCAGGAACGCCGCCAGCTGGCGGTAAGGCACCGCGGTCTGGCTGCTGTTATGGCGAATGGTGACGGTGCTTTTCGACAGATCCTGGAACAGTTTGCGGCGGATGTTATAGGTCAGCTCGTCGATCACCTGCGGATAAGACCCGTCCGGATAGGTATCGCGCATCGGGCCGCGCTCCAGCGCCACCACGTTGAGGCCGGCTTCGGTCAGCTCTTTGGCCATGATCGCGCCCACCCAGCCGAAGCCGACGATCACCGCGTCTACTTTTTTCATTACCGTTGCCATGCTTAGCCCCTCTCCCCACGAATCGAGACCGGCGGGAAGGGATAACGCTCCCCTCGCTCAACCCAGTCCATAAAATCGGCGCGCGCGCCCGGAAAATTAATCAGCTTCCAGCCCACCATGTCTTTGTTGCCGCCATGGATGGGATCGCTGAAGAAACCTTCGCGGGTGTTTTGCAGCAGATAGGAGAAGAACAGTTTCGACGGCAGCTGCGGGAACTCCGCCTCGCCGGACTCGAACTTTTGCAGCATGGCGTCTTGCTGCGCGCCATCCAGTTCGGCGAAGGGCTTGCCGGCGGTTTTCTTGCTGTAGGCGTCGGCGTCACTGATGCCGAGGTTGTAGATTTGCTTGGGCACCAGCGGCAGCTGATAGCCCATCTCCTTCGGCACATCGGGGTTGAACGGCCCCTGCATGTACCAGATGGCGCCGGTGGCGTACGGGGTATTCATCTGGCGATCGATAAACTCCGGCACGCCGGCTTCCAGTGCGCCGGGGCCGCGCTCGTCGGCCGGGATCAGGCGCGCCACGGTGGCCTTGATGAAGGCCCACTCTTCCGGGGTGAAAAAGGTCGGTTGGTAATCGTTCTGCGTTGAGGTGTTCGAGGCCGCGACCGCCGGTGTCGGTGCCGTCAGCGCGCCAACGCCGCTGCCACCAATTACCGCCGCAGGAATTAAGGTCATCGATTTCAACAAGAAATCGCGCCGCGAATTGTTGGTTTTATGATTCGACATGTCACATTCCATCCAAAGATAGTCACAACTATTTAACCGCAACCTTGCGATCGATACGGGTTTTTAAAATAATTTGTTACTTATTTGTATATTTATTGAAGGTCAGAATGCATCCAAGCGCAAAAATGTTACCGGTAACTTATTGAATGAACGTAAAGATTTATCTGCTAACGTAAATTTAACTTTTCGTGCGGTTTTTCCGATAAGCGGTGAGGAAATAACGAAAAATGAGAAGCAGCTCGCGCGCTGGAACGGTGCCGGAAACAAAATCGGCCGCATTCAGCGGCCGATTAGACAAGAGAGAGGGTTACTGCGACATCGCCTGATAGGCGGTGGTCACCTTCCACAAATAGCGCGGTGCCTGCGGCGCCGGATGCTTTTTCTGGATGTGCTGATAAAACTCATCCGGGCTCATCTGATTGATGCGATTGACCGCCACGCGCTTGTCCGATGAGAAGGTGCGCAACATGGCGCCCGCCCCGTTCACGTACGAAACGATAGTGGCATAACGCAAAGTCTGTGGGTTGTTGATCCCGGCTAGCTGCTGGCTTTGAAGAATATTGATATAGGCCGTTCCCAGATCAATATTGACCGCCGGATCCTTCAGCTCACGCGAGCTGGGTTGCCCGCTTCTTCCTTTCATGCGATAGGCGTCGCGGCCGGCGGTAGAAGCCTTAAGCTGCATCAATCCCACTGCGTTCGAGGTGCTGACCACGTTCGGGTTAAACCCGGACTCCACCTGAATAATCGCTTTAATCAGCGTTTCGTCAACGCCGTAGTTGCTGGCGGCCTGACGAATGTAATCGTTATAGGCAACCGGCGTGCCTGTGCGGTTTACCGGTGCCTGCGGAGGGGGTTTTAACCAACCGCCGCGCGTTGTGCCACTGCCTGAAATATTGCTTGCCGTTTGCGGATCTTTGGCGCACCCCGACAAAAGCAAAATTGCCGTAAGGCAACCTATTTTTGTTTTCACAGAATCCCTCACTCCTTTCAATGAGTTGCGTAGCATATACAACTTGTAAGGACACCTGCAGTAATTTTTTGGGCTAATCTCAAGCTATCCATATACCAAGAGGTGATTTATGAGTCAATCTGCAACAAACTGCTTTGTGGTGACTTTTCGCTATCAGGAAGAGGGATTAACCGACCTGGCGAAGCTGACCGGGCAATTGACGCGCGAAGGTTTTGTCACGTCGGTGACAGACGAAAATGGCGTGCACCATGAGCTCGGCAGCAACAGTTTTGCGTTCATAACCGCGCTGGATCAAGAGGATGTACAGCGCCTGGCACAGGGGTTCGGCCAGTTGGCATTGGGAAAACAGCCGGAGGTGGCGATATGCGCCTGTAAGGACTACCTTCAGCGGTTACATACTGATACATAAAATGCTATAACTTCCCGGAGGGTATTATTTTTTCAGTTGGAGATGTACCCCGCCGGCGGTGGGCAAGTGACGCTTGACTTCGCTTCAATTGATATTGATAATCATTTTCATTTGAACCAGGAGACGTCATCATGCCATTGATAAGTTGCGCTTTTCGTCGCAGTCGCCCTTTCCGCGCTGCCACACTGTTACGCCCTTTCACGCTCGCCTGCCTGCTGCTCGGCGCCGCCTTGGTCAGCCAAAACGCGCTGGCGGAAAAAAAGCTGCGCGTGGTGACGACCTTTACCATCATTCAGGACATCGCCCAGAACGTGGCGGGTGATGCCGCCGTGGTAGAGTCCATCACCAAGCCGGGCGCCGAGATCCACGACTATCAACCGACCCCGCGCGATATCGTCAAAGCGCAGCACGCCGACCTGATCCTGTGGAACGGCATGAACCTGGAACGCTGGTTCCAGCGTTTCTTCGAAAACATCAAGCAGGTGCCGGCGGCGGTAGTCACCGAAGGCATTACCCCGCTGCCGATCCGCGAAGGGCCGTATAACGGCAACCCTAATCCGCACGCCTGGATGTCGCCGAGCAACGCGCTGGTATACATCGAGAACATCCGCAAAGCGCTGGTGGAGCACGATCCGGCCAACGCGGCAACCTATAACCGCAATGCCAAAGCCTACGCAGAGAAAATCGGCGCGCTGGACGCCCCGCTGCGCGAACGCTTGGCGCGCATTCCGGCCGCACAGCGCTGGCTGGTGACCAGCGAAGGCGCCTTCAGCTACCTGGCGCAGGACTATCAGCTGAAAGAAGTCTATCTGTGGCCGATCAACGCCGATGAGCAAGGCTCGCCGCAGCAGGTGCGCCGGGTGATCGACGCAGTGCGCGCCCACCATATTCCGGTAGTGTTCAGCGAGAGCACCATTTCCGACAAGCCGGCCAAACAGGTGGCGAAAGAAACCGGCGCCAAATACGGCGGCGTGCTGTACGTAGACTCGCTGTCCACCCGCGACGGTCCGGTGCCGACCTACATCGACCTGCTTAACACCACCGTGCAAACCATCGCCAAAGGATTCGATCAATGACCCATGAACCGTTTGTCCGCCCTGAGTTGAACGTGGACGACGTCACAGTGACCTACAACAACGGACACACCGCCATTCACAACGCCAGCTTTACCCTGAGCGGCGGTTCGATCTGCGCGCTGGTCGGTGTCAACGGCAGCGGCAAGTCGACGTTGTTCAAAAGCATCATGGGCCTGGTCAGGCCCACCGCCGGCCGGGTGTCGCTGAGCGACAAACCGGTGGCGGAGGCGCTGAAAAAGAATCTGATCGCCTACGTGCCGCAGACCGAAGACGTCGACTGGAACTTCCCGGTGCTGGTGGAAGACGTGGTGATGATGGGCCGCTACGGCAAGATGAACTTCCTGCGCATTCCGTCGCGCGAGGATCGGCTGCGGGTCGACAAGGCGCTGGAGCGCGTCGGCCTGAGCGAGCTGCGCGGCCGGCAGATCGGCGAGCTGTCGGGCGGCCAGAAGAAGCGCGTGTTTCTGGCGCGCGCGCTGGCGCAACAGGGCACCGTGCTGCTGCTGGATGAACCGTTCACCGGCGTGGATGTGAAAACCGAGAATGCCATTATCGATCTGCTGCGCGCATTGCGCGACGAGGGGCACCTGATCCTGGTCTCCACCCACAACCTCGGCAGCGTGCCGGAGTTTTGCGATCGGGTGATCCTCATCAACCGCACGGTGCTGGCCGCCGGCCCGACCGAAACCACCTTCACCCAGAGTAATCTGGAGCAGGCGTTCGGCGGCGTGCTGCGCCATATCAACCTCTCCGGCCCGGATCTGCACGATGACAACGATCCGCGCACCGTTACGGTGTTGACCGACGATGAGCGCCCGGCGGTGTTCTACGGCCACACCAAGAGCGATCCGCCGGCCAACAGCCAGGCCAGGGAGAAACAATCCTGATGCTGGACCTTCTGCTGCAACCTTTCAGTTATAACTACATGGTGAAGGCCATCTGGGTCAGCGCCATCGTCGGCGCCGCCTGCGCGTTCCTGTCCGCCTACCTGATGTTGAAAGGGTGGTCGCTGATGGGCGATGCGCTGTCGCACTCGGTGGTGCCCGGCGTGGCCGGCGCCTACGCCCTCGGCCTGCCCTACGCCGCCGGCGCCTTCTTTACCGGCATGCTGGCGGCGCTGGCGATGACGCTGGTGCGCCACATCACCCGGCTGCGCGAAGACGCCATCATCGGCTTTATCTTCTCCACCTTCTTCGCCGTCGGCCTGCTGATCGTGTCGCTCAACCCCACCTCGGTCAACGTGCAGTCGATCATCTTCGGCAACATCCTCGGCATCGCCGACGAAGACGTGCTGCAGGTGGAAATCATCATCGGCGTTTCGCTGCTGATCCTGTGCCTGGTGTGGAAAGACCTGCTGGCGGTGTTCTTCGACGAAAGCCACGCGGTGTCGATCGGCCTGTCGCCGCTGCGGCTGAAGATCCTGTTCTTCACCCTGCTCAGCGCCTGCACCGTCGCCGCGCTGCAAACCGTCGGCGCCATTTTGGTGATCGCTATGGTGATCACGCCGGGCGCTACCGCCTATCTGTTGACCGATCGCTTCAGCCGGCTGGTGATCATCGCCATCATCATCGGCGCATTGACCAGCGGCATCGGCGCCTACCTGAGCTTCTTCCTCGACGGCGCCACCGGGGGGGTGATCGTCACCCTGCAAACGCTGGTGTTCCTCGCGGCGTTCTTCTTCGCGCCGAAACACGGCCTGCTGGCGTCCCGGCGCCGCGTGGCGCATTCGCAAACCGGAGGCCGCTGATGGACACCCTGTATCAACTGCTCAGCGAACCCTTCGCCTACCCGTTCATGCAGCGGGCGATCGTCGCCGCCATCGTCACCGGCGTGGTGTGCGCCGTGCTCTCCTGTTATCTGGTGCTCAAAGGCTGGTCGCTGATGGGCGACGCCATCTCGCACGCGGTGCTGCCCGGCATCGTGGTGGCGTTCGTGGTCGGCATTCCGCTGGCGATCGGCGCCTTCCTTTCCGGCATCTTTTGCGCGGTAGCCACCGGTTACCTGAAAGAGAACAGCCGGGTGAAAGAAGACACGGTGATGGGCATCGTCTTCTCCGGCATGTTCGCCTTCGGCCTGGTGCTGTTCTCGCGCATCGATACCGACCAGCACCTGAGCCACATTTTGTTCGGCAACATGCTGGGCATTACCGACGGCGAGCTGAAGCAAACACTGCTGATCGCCGGCATCACCCTGGCGGTGGTGCTGCTCAAGCGCAAAGATTTCATGCTGTACTGCTTCGATCCGCATCATGCGCGGGTGATTGGCCTGCCGGTCAAGCTGCTGCACTACGGGCTGCTGTGCCTGCTGGCGATGACCATCGTCGCCTCGCTGCAGGCCGTGGGGGTGATCCTGGTGATCGCCATGCTGATCGCCCCGGGCATCATCGCCTTTATGCTGTGCCGCCGCTTCGAACGCATGCTGGTGGTGGCGACGGTGGTGTCGGTGTTCTCCTGCGTGCTTGGCACCCTGATCAGCTTCCACATCGACGGTGCCACCGGGCCCTGCATCGTCATCGTACAGGCCGTGCTGTTCGTTATCGCCTTGTTGTACAGCAAGCTGCGTTCGTTACAGCGTAACCAAACCGCCCTCACCGGCGGTTAATCCCCTCCGATGCGGCGATGCACTCTGCTCGCCGCATCGCCTGCCCCCGCTCATTGCGTTGTTGTCATCAAGTTGCAACCGGTATTGCGCTTAAATTAATCAATAGGGTATATACTTTGAGCTGGCGAGACGCTGAAAAAATCGCCGCCTTTGACGCCGGCTGTGCGCCGCGTCGTGTTTTCACCACGGGAAAGACGCTAACCTAATGAATTATCAGGCAGCACAGAGGGGGAGATACCATGTGGCAAGCCGTTAGCCGTCTGTTAAGTGAACATCTTGGCAGCGCAGAGATACGCGAAAGGATTGAACTGCCCGGGGGCGACATTCACCCGGCGTGGCGCGTGAGTTACGGTGACAACGAGGTGTTCGTGAAATGCGACGCCCGTGAACAACTGCCGATATTCACCGCCGAGGCCGATCAGCTGGCGTTGCTGGCACGCAGCAAAAGCGTGCGGGTGCCGGAAGTGTACGGCGTCGGCAGCGATCGCGACTACAGCTTCCTGCTGCTGGAGTATCAGCAGCTGAAACCCCTCGACGCCCACGGCGCCTACTGCCTGGGCCAGCAGCTGGCGCATCTGCACCAGTGGAGCGAGCAACCGCAGTTCGGTCTCGACTTCGACAGCGATCTGACCACCACCCCGCAACCCAACGCCTGGCAGCGCCGCTGGTCGGAATTCTTCGCCGAGCAGCGCATCGGCTGGCAGCTGCAGCTGGCGGCGGAGAAAGGCATGACCTTCGGCGATATCGACGACATCGTCGATCGGGTGTATCTGCGCTTGCAGCACCACCAGCCGCAGCCTTCCCTGCTGCACGGCAACCTGTGGCCGGGCAACTGCGCGATGACCGCCAACGGGCCGATTCTGTTCGACCCGGCCAGTTACTGGGGCGACCGAGAGTGCGATTTGGCGATGCTGCCGCTGTATCCGGAGCTGCCGCCGCAGATCTACGACGGCTATCAGAGCGTGTGGCCGCTGGGTGCCGGGTTTATCGAGCGCCAGCCGCTGTATCAGCTGTACTACCTGCTCAACCGCAGCAACCTGTTCGGCGGCCAGCATCTGGTGGCTGCGCAACGCGCGGTGGAGGCGCTGTTGCAGCCCGAGGCGTCGTAACGTTCCGGGGCGCCGCTCGGCGCCCCGTTCATGCCTCAGGCCGCGCCGGCCAACTGCCCCAACAGGCGGATCACGAACCAGGCGATCACCGCAATCACGATCGGCAGGATGTACAGCGGGAAGTATTGCAGGAAGATGGTGTGGTGCGGCAGCGTAATGCGCTCCTCCAGCTGCTGGCGCGTGTGCCCTTCGCTGCCCTTGGCCTGCTCCAGGATCATCTGGTCTTCCAACCCTTCGCGGATGAACTTGACCTGGCGCGACATGCGCGCGCCGGAAGCCTGCAGCGCCAGCCCGACGAAGATCAGTATGTAGATGATGATGAACATCAGATTGGCGCCGCTGAACAGGCTTTTATCCACGTCAGGCACCGGGGAGTTGTACCAGAAAAGGTTCAGGAACGGCGTATTGAAACGCACCATGTCCACCATCACGTGGACAAAATCCAGCATCACCGCGTTGATGCCCTTGGTTTTTTCACTGTGCTGGTAGACAAAGCCCAGCACGGAAATCAGCGTCGACAGCAACGCCGGGATAAAAACCACCCATCCGAGAATGCGTTTCAAAATGGCGATACGCCCGGCCTGTTGATACGTCATGTGTTCCCCTTGTTAGCGACGTAACCGAATCGGCTAAGTCTACCTGCAGTTGGCGAAGCTCGCCCACCGTTTTCTTCATTCCCGCTGTGCTACAAGCTTAGCCGAATTCGCCGAAATCAACTGCTTAACGCCGTCGGGGCACTATCATTGAAGAGATAAAGTTATCCATTCGGGCAGAGGCCGCCATGATTCGACTGATTATCTTATTGCTGGGCGCGCAGGCGCTGCACGGCCAGCGCCGCCTGCTGGTGCTGTTCGGTTGGCTGTGGATAGCCGCAGGGGCGCTGGTGCTGTTCGACATACTGCAGGATGGCCGATCCGTGCTGGCGCTGGATGCGCTGGCGGTCATCCTGGCGCTGGAGGGGCTGGTGGCGATATCCGCCGCGCTGGTGATTGGCTCTTCCGCCAGCAGACCGGTGCTGCTGAAGGGGCTGGGCTTCGTGTTTATGGCCTTTTTAATGTTGGACGTGCCCGCAGACGATAACATCGTCGCCACCGTGGTGTTTGGCAGCGCGCTGCTGCTTGACGGCGCCGTGCGCATCGCCTCCTCCACGGTGATTCAACACAGTCGATGGAAAACCGTGGCGCTGGCGGGCGGCGGCGAGATCCTGCTTTCGTTGATGATTTTTGTCGGCTGGCCGGCGCCGCACCGGATGACGGTGCCCTTTTGCCTCGGCGTGATGATGGTGCTTTCCGGCTGGGCTTTATTGCGTATCGCCCGGAGGCTGGCAAGCTTCTCTCTGAATCAGCACCCCGCGCGGCAGCCACCGCCCCCGGCGGACGAGGCTACGCCGCTCACGGTGTATGTCTGGACACCGATTGGTGCGGCTAAAGATCCACGCCGGCGTTACATCGTCGACCGATACATCGCGGCGGTCGACGGCGGCGGCAATATCTCCACCGGTCATGCCGCCCTGGCGCTCGCGCCGGATGTGTATATCAGTCACTACCCGCTCAACGACATCAGCCATTCCGTTCAGGATTTCCGCCAGTTGCTGCATGCCGGCGAACAGAACAACGTCGACGGGCGTTTCCTGCCCGACCTGCCGGGCGAGATCGCCGCCTGGTGCCCGCCGGACAAGAAAATTCAGTTCTATCGCTATAACCCGGCGGCGCTGCGCGCATTCTGGCGGCGGTATCGGCAGGACGCGACTTACAACCTGACTCGGCGCAACTGCTCCACCACGGTCATCGGCGCACTCGACAGCGCGCTGGAGGGCGTGCTGGGCGATAAACATCTGTGGCGCCGTTTTCTGTTATTGGTGCTGGATCCCAATCTGTGGATGCTGGCGGTGCTGCGCAGCCGTGGCGAAAGCATGACCTGGACGCCGGGACTGGTGCTGGACTATGCCCGCATGTTGCAACAGGTCACCGAGCGCCAACACCAACGCTGGTGGTTAAAATTACGCGAGGTGTGGAATATCCTTCGCTTTGGCAAAAGCCAAACGCGCAGGCAAAGATTTTAGTCTCACCACCGGCGATGATAGAGTATCGGGCACATTCACCCGCGCCGGCAGGAGTTAACCGTTAATGGCTTATTCGCAACGCATTGAAACCGCAATTTTTGATATGGACGGCTTGTTGATCGACTCGGAACCGCTGTGGCTGCAGGCCGAGCTGGATATCTTCGGCGCGCTGGGTCTGGATCTGTCCGATCGCCACAAGCTGCCGGACACCCTGGGGCTGCGCATCGATCTGGTGGTGAAAATGTGGTACCAGGCGATGCCGTGGCAAGGCGTATCGCTCGATGAGGTGTCGGCGCGGATTATCGAACGCGCCATCGAGCTGGTGCACGAGACGCGCCCGCTGCTGCCGGGCGTCCGGCAGGCGCTGGAGCTGTGCCGCGAGCAGGGGCTGAACATCGGCCTCGCCTCCGCCTCGCCGCTGCACATGCAACGGCAGGTGCTAAAGATGTTCGATCTTGCGGGCTACTTCGATCAGCTGGTTTCCGCCGAATACCTGCCGTATAGCAAACCGCATCCGGAGGTCTACCTGATCGCCGCCGAGCGCCTGGGCAGCGATCCGCTGCGCTGCATCACGCTGGAAGACTCCTTTAACGGCATGATCGCCACCAAGGCCGCGCGCATGCGTTCCATCGTCATCCCGGCCGCCGAATACCGCCACGATCCGCGCTGGGCGCTGGCGGACCACCAGCTGGAGACCCTGGAACAGCTCACCCCCGCCCACTTTGCCTGACCTGCGGCGCCGGCCACCGGCGCCCTGGCTTTGCCGCTCTGCGCATAAAGGGGTTCCGCGCCGCAAAACAAACGAAACAGTGTTTCATTATTATTGAATTGGCATGTTGTTATTATTATGCTGGGCGGCAGGGAAAGCGACGGCCCGCGGAGCGTTGTCACTGCCACGCAGCGCTGTTCAAGGCCGCCGCTTCCTCCCGCCGCACGCCAAACAACAGCCCTCGTTTCTTTCCGTTCCCCACCGCCCATCGCCCGCCGTTAATTCTCACCGGTCAAAATCGATGATTTGTTACGCATTGCCGTAACAACCCGTTGTAAAACAGGGGAAAATAAACAATTGGTTACAGGGTAACTGCTTCCACTACTGGGAATTTTCCCATATACTGGATAAATTAACAGTTTACCAGCCGGAATCGCAACAGCATGACCGCGGAAGGACACCTTATATTCTCTGTCGCTTGCGCGATCTTCGCCAAGAAGGCGGAAGTGACGCCAGAGCTGGCTACCGGCGACTGGTGGCACATCATACCCGCCGCGCTGCTGACCTCGCTGCTGCCGGACATCGATCACCCCAAGTCGGTGCTGGGCCAGCGTCTGCGCTGGCTCGCCATTCCCATCGCCCGCGCATTCGGCCACCGCGGTTTCACCCACAGCCTGCTGGCGATCGCCGGCGGCATGGCGCTGTTCCAGCTGGACGTGCCGCGCAGCTGGCCGATCCCGGCCGACGCGCTGCACGCCATGATCATCGGTTACTTCAGCCATCTGCTGGCCGATATGCTCACCCCCGCCGGCGTGCCGCTGCTGTGGCCGTGCCGCTGGCGTTTTCGCCTGCCGCTGCTCAACTCGCAAAAGGGCAACCAGCTGGAGCGTGTGTTGTGTCTATGCCTGGTGGCGTTTGCCATCTGCTGGCAAGGTGATTTCACCCTGCCGGTGCAATCCTATGTCGAGCAAATCAGAAATATTAGACCCTGATCACAAAAATCCGCTCAACCAATCACCTTAATGTATATAAAACGAACAAAAACACACAAAAAGCTATATTAAATTCCATTTGGATATAAGTAGGCCACCCGGCAAACTGTTACGATATTTACATCGCGACATACGTGATGCGTAGTCGTTTTTATAAGAAAGATGATTGGAGACATTGGGGATGAATTTTCCGCTCGTGATTAACGTGCTGGTGTTTGTCGCGCTCCTGTTGCTGCTGGCGCAAACCCGCCACAAGCAATGGAGCCTGGCGAAAAAAGTGCTGGTCGGCCTGGTGGTCGGCGTGGTGTTCGGCCTGGGCCTGCAGCTGGTGTACGGCTCCGACAACCCGGTACTGAAAGAATCCATCAGCTGGTTCAACATCGTCGGCAACGGCTATGTGCAGCTGCTGCAAATGATCGTCATGCCGCTGGTGTTCGCCTCGATCCTGAGCGCGGTGGCCAAGCTGCATAACGCCTCTTCTCTGGGCAAAATCAGCGTCCTGACTATCGGCACGCTGCTGTTCACCACGCTGATCTCGGCGCTGGTGGGCGTACTGGTCACCAACCTGTTCGGCCTGACCGCCGAAGGCCTGGTGCAGGGCGCGCAGGAAAGCGCGCGCCTGACGGCAATCCAGACCAACTACGTGGGTAAACTGGCCGACCTGACCGTGCCGCAGATGGTGCTGTCGTTCATCCCGAAAAACCCGTTCGCCGATCTGACCGGCGCCAGCCCGACGTCGATCATCAGCGTGGTGATTTTCGCCACCTTCCTCGGCGTGGCGTCGCTGCAGCTGCTGAAAGACGACAAGCCGAAAGGCGAGCGCGTGCTGGTGGCTATCGACACCCTGCAAGCCTGGGTGATGAAGCTGGTGCGTCTGGTCATGAAACTGACGCCGTACGGCGTGCTGGCGCTGATGACCAAAGTGGTTGCCGGTTCCAACATTCACGACATCGTCAAGCTCGGCAGCTTCGTGGTGGCCTCGTACATCGGCCTGGGCATCATGTTCGTGGTTCACGCCGCCCTGCTGGCCTTCACCGGCGTTAATCCGCTGAAATTCTTCCGCAAGGTGTGGCCGGTGATCACCTTCGCCTTCACCAGCCGCTCCAGCGCCGCCAGCATTCCATTGAACGTGGAAGCGCAGACCCGTCGCCTGGGCGTGCCGGAATCCATCGCCAGCTTCTCGGCGTCGTTCGGCGCCACCATCGGCCAGAACGGCTGTGCAGGCCTCTACCCGGCAATGCTGGCGGTGATGGTTGCGCCGACCGTCGGCATCAACCCGCTGGATCCGGTGTGGATCGCCACCCTGGTCGGCATCGTCACCATCAGCTCCGCCGGTGTGGCGGGCGTGGGTGGCGGCGCCACCTTCGCCGCGCTGATCGTGCTGCCGGCGATGGGCCTGCCGGTGACGCTGGTCGCGCTGCTGATCTCGGTCGAACCGCTGATCGACATGGGCCGTACCGCGCTGAACGTCAACGGCTCCATGGCGGCGGGCACCATCACCAGCCAGCTGATGAAGCAAACCGACAAAACCGTGATGGACAGCGAAGACGAAGTCGAATTGGCTCACCGTTAACGCCGTCTCAAAACGAAAAAACCGGGGATTCTCCCCGGTTTTTTTATGCCCCGCGCCCGGTCGTTACGGCCGCTCGCCGTCCGCCAGCCGCCGGTTGATGTCGGCGATAACGCCCGGCAATTGCGCCAGCGTGTCTATCACATAATGTGCGCCCGCCGCATACAGCTTATCGGCCGCCGCCGTACGGCGCAGCTCGATCTCTGCCGCCGCCATTTGGCGGTACTCCTGCCAGGTCGCGCCAAACTCGTTGCCGGACAGCGCCAGCCCGACGCTCCACATCCCGGCGTTCAGCCCTTCATGAATGCCCGGCACCGCGTCGTCCACCTTCACGCAGTGCGCCACCGCATCGATGCCCAGCGCGATGGCGTTCTGCAGCGCCATCCACGGCCCCGGCCGCCCGCCGGCCGCGAGATCGTCAGTGGCGACCCAGTAATCCGGCGCGTAGCCACGCTGCGCGGCGGCAGGCACCAGCACCTCCATCACCGCACGCGGATAACCGGAGCAGGAGCCGATTTTAATGCCTTGTTCGCGCAGCCCGGCAATCACCTGTGGCACACCCTCGATGGGATCGGCGAAGTCGATCACTTTGGCGATTTGCAGCGGCATAAACGCCTGATACAGCGCGTCGATGTCCTGGTGGCTCATCGAGCGGCCCAGCTTCTGCCGCCAGCGCGCGTCGACCGCCGGCAGCTTGCCCAGCGCCTCGATGTGCTGCCATTTGCCCAGCCCCATCGGAATGCGCGCCTCCGCCAGGCTGATGTCGATATCGAAGGTTTGTTTGAACGCCTCGACGAAAATCTGCGTTGGCGCAAAGGAGCCGAAGTCCACCGTGGTGCCGGCCCAGTCGAGGATCACTGCGTTGATCTGTTTCATGGTCAATCCTTATTGATTCCAGTACATCGCCTGCCCGACGGCCGCCAGCAAACGTTCGATATCTTGCGGATAAATTTCCCCGATGTTGCCGATGCGGAAGCAGTCGCTCTGCGACACTTTGCCGGGATAGATCACAAACCCTTGCTGTTTCAGGCGCTGATAAAATTCGGCGAAGCGGTAAGTGTCGGCCTTTGGCGAATAGAATGCGGTGATGATCGGCGAATGCAACGCATCATCGAGCAGAGTCTCAAAGCCCAGCTCGCGCATGCCCGCCACCAGCCGCCGCTGATTGGTTTGATAGCGGCGGTGGCGCGCGGCAATGCCGCCCTCTTGTTCCAGCTCTTTCAGCGCCTGCGCGAAGGCCAGCACGGTGTGGGTCGGCGACGTAAAGCGCCATTTGCCGGCCTGGTCTTCCATACAGCGCCACTGGGCATACAGATCCAGCGACAGCGAGCGCGAGCGGCCAGCGCATTTCTCCAGTTCGCTGCGGCGGGCGATGACGAAAGCGAAGCCCGGCACGCCCTGAATGCATTTGTTGGCGGAGCTGATCAGAAAATCGATGCCCAGCGCGTCCACATCCAGCGGGATACCGCCGAAGCTGCTCATGGCGTCGACGATAAAGGTCTTGCCGTTGCGCGCCGCCAGGCCGGCGACCTTCTGCAGCGGGTTGAGCATGCCGGTGGTGGTTTCGCAGTGCACCATGGCGATATGGCTGATGCGCGCATCGCTTTTCAGCACCGCCTCCATCGCCGCCACGTCCGGCTCATTGACCTCGCCGCAGTCGAAAGCGTGGTGGTCGATATCCATCAGCCGCGCCATTTCGATCATCCGCGCCCCATAGGCGCCGTTGTTGACGATCAGCAGCTTGTCCTGCGGGCCGATGGCCGTGCCCAGCACGCCCTCCACCGCAAAGCTGCCGCTGCCCTGCAGCAACACCGAGGTGTAACCGGCGGACGGCGTCGCCAGCGCCACCAGCTGCTGCCGGATGCTTTGCACCACGCCCAGGTTGTAATCTTCATCCCAGGTGCAGCTGTCGAACAGCATCGCCTCTTTTACCGTTTTCGACGTGGTCAACGGGCCGGGGGTCAACAGCAGGTAGTTTCGATCGGACATGTTATTCACCTATTTGGTCTATACCAGATTGCAGGCATTGTGGCGGCAAATTCCTTCCCTGGTCAAACGACAAAGCGCGGTGAAACAAAAAATTCATCTGGCTATGTATAATAAGCGCGTGCCGGAATGACGGGCCGATGCCATAGCGAGATGAAATGAAAGAACATCAGGGCGAAATGCCCCACTACCTGCAGATCAAGGATCAGCTTCAGGCGCGCATCACCCGCGGCGCGCTGCAGGCGGGCGACAAGCTGCCTTCGGAGCGCGAGCTGTGCGCCATCTTCTCCACCACCCGCGTTACCATTCGCGAGAGCCTGGCGCAGCTGGAGGCCACCGGCGCCATCTATCGCGCCGATCGCCGCGGCTGGTTCGTCACGCCGGAACGGCTGTGGCTGGATCCGACGCAGAACACCAACTTCCACCGCCTGTGCCAGGAGCAGGGGCGCGTGCCGCGCACCGCGCTGCTGTCCGGCGAAAAAACCACGGTGCCGCTCGACGTGATGCAGCCGCTGGCGCTCGAACCCTTCGACCAGGTGTATCTGCTGCGCCGCGTGCGCTACGCCGACGGCCGCGCCATCTGTTATTGCGAAAACCATTGCCTGCCGCAGCGGGTGCCGGAACTGCTCAGCCACGATCTCAACGGCAGCCTGACCGAAGTCTATCAACAGCATTACGCGTTGATTTACAGCAACATGCATCTGTCGTTCTACCCGACGGCCCTGCCTTACCGCGCCGCCAACGCGCTCGGCGCCATGGTCGGCCTGCCCGCCTTATTGCTGCGCCGGTTGAATTACGACCAGCACGGCCGCATTCTCGATTTCGATATCGAGTACTGGCGCCACGACAGCCTGCGCATCGAAGTCGATACGCTTTAACCCCGCATGACAGGGGCTGCGCCCGCCGCCCCGCCTTTCTCCCCCACGCCCAATTCCCCGTTGCCGGCAAATATATTTTGCCGCTTTCATTTGTTTGTCATATTCGCCGATTAGCGTGACCGCATATCTGGTGTATACCAGTTACGCTTAAATCCGCAACAGTGAGGCTGAAGCTATGAAACTTTCTCGTCTGATCGTGATGACCGCCATCGCACTCGGCTCCGCGCCGGCCTGGGCCGCCGACGCGGTGGTGACCGTCTACTCCGCCGATGGTCTGCACGCCGGCGATCACAGCTGGTATCAAACCCAGTTCGACGCCTTCACTCAGGCAACCGGCATCAAGGTGCAATACGTCGAAGGCGGTTCCGGCGCCATCGTAGAGCGGCTGTCGAAAGAGCGCAGCAACCCGCAGGCCGACGTGCTGGTGACGCCGCCGCCGTTCATCCAGCGCGCCGCCGCGGAAAAACTGCTGCAGGATTTCACCCCGCAGGATGCGGCGCAGATCGCCGACGCTCAGCCGCAGTTCGTGCCGCTGGTAAACAACTACCTGAGCTTCATCTATAACGCCAAACTGTTGCCGCAGGCGCCCGCCAGCTATCAACAGCTGCTGGACGCGCAGTTCCGCAACAAGCTGCAGTACTCCACGCCGGGCCAGGCCGGTGACGGCACCGCAGTGTTGCTGCAGGCGTTTCACAGCTTCGGTAGCAAGGACGCCGGTTTCGACTACCTCGGCAAGCTGCAAAACAACAACGTCGGCCCTTCCGCTTCCACCGGCAAGCTGACCGCGCTGGTCAATAAAGGCGAGCTGTTGGTGGCCAACGGCGATCTGCAGATGAACCTGGCGCAGATGCGCAGCAACCCGAACGTGCAGGTGTTCTGGCCGGCCGGGCCGGACGGCAAGCGCAGCACGCTGGCGCTGCCTTACTATGTCGGCCTGGTGCAAGGCGCGCCGCAAAGCGCCAACGGCAAAAAGCTGATCGACTTCCTGCTGAGCAAAGAAGCGCAGAGCAGCGTTAGCGCCATGTCCTACGGCATGCCGGTGCGTAAGGACGTCATCCCGACCGACGATAACTTCAAGCGGTCGCAGGCGGCGCTGGAAGGCGTGGACATCTGGGCGCCGGACTGGAATCAGGTGGTAAGCAGCCTGTCCGCCGATATCTCACGCTGGCACAAGGTGACCGAATGACGCTGACAATGCCTTCTACCCTCTCTTCCCGCGCCGAGGCGCGGGATAACAGCCTCGACATCGCCGGGCCGTCGGGCATCCAACTCGACCGCGTCAGCGTGTCGTATCGCGGCACCGAAGTGCTGAAACCCCTGACACTCACCATCGCCCCCGGCGAAGTGCTGGCGCTGATCGGCCCCTCCGGCTCGGGCAAAACTACCGTGCTGAGGGCGATCGCCGGTTTCGTGCAGCCTTCCGCCGGGCGTATTGCCATCGGTGACGTCGATGTCACCGACGTGCCGCCCTATGAGCGCGGTCTGGGCATGGTGGTACAGAACTACGCGCTGTTTCCGCATATGCGCGTCGAGGACAATGTGGCGTTCGGCCTGCGCGCCCAGGGCAAGCCGCGCGGCCTCACCGCCGAGCGCGTCGAGGAGGCGCTGGCCATCGTCGGCATGTCCGCCTACGCCAGGCGTTATCCCAGCCAGCTCTCCGGCGGCCAACAGCAGCGCGTGGCGATCGCCCGCGCCATCGCGGTGCGCCCCAAAGTCTTGCTGCTGGATGAACCGCTGTCGGCGCTGGACGCGCAGATTCGCCACAGCATGGTGGAAGAGATCGCCCGCCTGCACCGCGAGCTGCCGGAGCTGACCATCCTGTACGTCACCCACGATCAGGGCGAAGCGCTGACGCTGGCGGACAAGATTGGCATCATGCGCGACGGACACCTGATCGCCCACGGCGAGACCCGCGCGCTGTACCGTCATCCCACAAACCGCTTCGCCGCCGAGTTCCTCGGCCGCGCCAACCTGCTGCCGGCCACCGCGCTGGAAACCACCGCCGGCCAAGGCATGACCACCGTCAGCTGCGCCGGAAAAGTGATCGGCTGTTTCACCTACGGCGCACAACGCGGCTTCGACAAACTGCTGTGCATTCGACCGCAGCATATTGCGCTCGATGCCGATGCCCAGCGCAGCAACTGCATCGTCGGCACGCTGCGCGATATTCACTGGCAGGGGGAGTTGACGCACCTGCAGTTCGACGTGCAAGGCCACCCGCTGCGCGTGGTCACCACCCATCAGAGTCGGATGCCGCAGATCGGCGAGCGCGTGCCGCTCTATTTCGCCCCTGATGACGCGGTACTGATCGAGGACTGACATGACCGACTCTACGCTTATTCGCCCGGCTCGGCGGCCGCGTTCACCGCGCCGTTTATGGATCCTGCTGCCGCTGCTGGTGCTGGCGACGCTGTTTTTCTATCCGCTGGCGCTGATCGTCAAACAGGCGTTTACCGACGATCAGGGGCTGTTCAGCGCCGCCGCGCTGCAGCAGGTGTTCGAATCCCGACGCTTTGTCAGCGCCCTGCTCAACACGCTGCAGATTGCGCTGCTGGCGACGCTGGGCTGCCTGGTGCTCGGCACCCTGCTGTCGCTGCTGCTGGTGTTCACGCCGTTCCCCGGCAGCCGGCTGATCGCCTGGGTGATCGATACCTTTATCGCCATGCCGACCTTCCTGATCACCTTGGCCTTCACCTTTATCTACGGCTCCGCCGGCCTGCTGAACGGTACGCTGATGGCGACCTTCGGTTTTACTCTGCCGCCGGTAGACTTTCTTTACTCCATCTGGGGCGTGATCCTGGCGGAAATCACCGTGTTTACGCCGCTGGTAATGCGTCCGCTGATGGCGGCGCTGTCGCAGATCGATCGCAGCCAGCTCGAAGCCGCCAGCATCCTCGGCGCCCGGCCGGGGCGCGTGGTGCGCCAGGTGATTTTGCCCGCCGCGCTGCCGGCCTTGCTGGCCGGCGGCAGCCTGTGCCTACTGTTGACCACCAATGAGTTCGGCATCGTGCTGTTTATTGGCGCCAAGGGTGTCACCACGCTGCCGATGATGGTCTACTCCAAAGCGATTCTGGAGTCGGATTACGCCGTCGCCTGCGCGATCGCCGTCGTGAATATCGCGCTGTCGCTCGGGCTGTTCTCCCTTTACCGCTACGCCGCGGCGCGCGCCGGGCTGAGGAACTGACGATGTTGATTTGGTCTCGCACCGGCCGCACCCTGACCTGCACGCTGGCGGTCACGCTGTTCGCGCTGTTCTTCTGCCTGCCGCTGGCGGTGATCCTGATGTCCAGCCTGAGCGAACAGTGGAACGGCGTGCTGCCGAGCGGTTTCACCCTCAGCCACTTCCGCCAGGCCTTTGGCGGCGCCTCCTGGGACGCGCTGGTCGCCAGCCTGGCTATCGGTTTCAGCGCCAGCCTGTTCGCGCTGCTGTGCGGCACCTGGGCGGCGTTGGCGCTGCGCCACCATCAGGGGCGCGGCCAGCGCCTGCTGAGCACGCTGTTCTTCATTCCCAGCGCGGTGCCTTCGGTGTCGATAGGTCTCGGGGTGCTGGTGGCGTTCAGCCAGGGGCCGCTGCAGATGAACGGCACCTTCCTGATCGTGCCCGTCGCCCACTTCGTGCTGATTTCCGCCTTCACCTTCGGCAACGTGATGGCCGGGCTGGCCCGGCTGCCTGGCGACTACGAGAACGTCGCCGCCAGCCTGGGCGCTTCGCCGCTGTTCCGCCTGCGCCACGTCACCCTGCCGATGATCGCCCCCTATATGATCTCCGCCTTCGCCCTCAGCCTGTCGCTGTCGATGGGAGAGCTGGGCGCGACCATGATGATCTACCCGCCGAGCTGGGCGACGCTGCCGGTCACTATCTTCAGCCTGACCGATCGCGGCAGCATCGCCAACGGCGCGACGCTGACCATGATCCTGGTGGCGGCCACGCTGTTGCTGATGTTAGTGCTGGAACGGATTTCGCAGCGGCTGATGCCGGGCGTTAAATAGCCACAAGGCGCTGCCATGGCAGCGCCTTGTTCATGGAAGCGAAGGGTCAGAACGGATAGTCGTAATAGCCCTGCTGTTCACTGATGCGCCGGGCGGCGACGTGCAACAGCGCCACATACTCCTCCCGCGCCGCTTCGGAAAAGCGCAGCGTCGGGAAGGAGATGCTCAACCCGGCGATCGCCACCCCAAACCGATCGAATACCGGTACCGCGATACAACGGATCCCCACTTCCTGCTCTTCGGCATCTTCGCCGTATCCCTGCTCACGCACCCGCGCCAGCACCGGCAGCAGTTCGGCGGCGCTGGTCAGGGTATGCTCGGTGCTGCGGGTAAATTCAATCTGCGACAGGATCTGCGCCACCTCATCCCGATCGCGCCAGGCCAGCAGCACTTTACCGATGGCGGTGCTGTGCAACGGGTTGCGGCGACCAATGCGCGAATACATACGCAGGTTGTACATCGCGTCGATCTTGTGGATATAGACGATACCGTCCTCATCCAGGGCGCCAAGGTGGATGGTTTCGCGGGTGCGGTTCGACAGTTCGCGCATCTGCACGTCGGCGCTGCGGATCAGATCGACGTTCTGCAACGATTTGGCGCCCAGCTCGAACAGCTTGAGCGTCAGCGCATATTTTTCCGTCTCCCCTTCCTGCGAAACGTAGCCCAGCGCTTTCATGGTCTGCAGAAAACGGTAGACGGTGCTTTTGGACATCATCACCCGCTGGGACAGTTCAGTAATGCCAATCTCGCGCTCATCGCCGAGCGCCTGCAAAATACCGAACACTTTCATTACGGATGAGACGGCATCCGGTTGCTTGTCTGAATCTGCGTTAGCCATGGCAAATACCCTACTTAACGGTTCTGTTTCAGGAAATTTAAACAAGGGTTTCAGTATAATCGGAACAGATCGCGACGCGCAACGCAGTTGAACGCTAAGCGATTGAAGCCAAATGGATAACCGCCGGCCCGCTCACCGCCGTTTACAATTCAGCGGACAAGGGGCATGCAATCATGGGCGAATATGATTAGCATGATAATACTCCCCTGAATAAATACCGCTGAGACCAACATGCGTCCTTGTTCCGACGGCCTCCCCGTCCCGCAACGCTATGGGGCGATCCTCGCCATCGCCCTCGGCATTACCGTATCCGTGCTCGACGGCGCGATAGCCAACGTGGCGCTGCCCACCATCGCGCGCGATCTCAACGCCAGCCCGGCCAGCTCCATTTGGGTGGTTAACGCCTATCAGCTGGCGATCACCGTGTCTCTGCTGTCGCTGGCGTCGCTCGGCGATCTGATCGGCTATCGCCGCATCTATCAGGCCGGGTTGCTGGTGTTCAGCATTACCTCGCTGTTCTGCGCCCTGTCCGACTCGCTGCTTACGCTGACCATCGCCCGCGTGCTGCAAGGCTTTGGCGCCGCCGCCATCATGAGCGTCAACACCGCGCTGATCCGCATCATCTATCCGCAGCGTTTTCTCGGCCGCGGCATGGGCATCAACTCGCTGATCGTCGCCTGCTCCTCGGCGGCCGGGCCAACGGTGGCGGCGGCGATCCTGTCGGTCGCGTCCTGGCAGTGGCTGTTCGCCATCAACCTGCCGATCGGCCTCGTCGCGCTGCTGCTGGGCATGAAGTTTCTGCCGGCCAACGGCCAAAAAAGCGATAACCGCCGTTTCGATCCCACCAGCGCCGTGCTGAACGCGCTGACCTTCGGCCTGCTGATCACTGCCATCAGCGGCTTCGCCCAGGGCCAAAGCCTGACGCTGATCTTCAGCGAGATCGCCGCGCTGCTGGCGATTGGCGCGGTGTTCGTGCGCCGCCAGCTGCGCCAGGAATTTCCGCTGCTGCCGGTCGACCTGCTGCGCATCCCGATCTTCGCCCTGTCGATGGGCACCTCAATCTGCTCGTTTGCTGCGCAAATGCTGGCGATGGTGTCGCTGCCGTTCTTCCTGCAAAGCGCATTGGGCCGCGACGAAGTGGCGACCGGGCTGCTGCTGACGCCGTGGCCGCTGGCGATCGTCGTCATGGCGCCGATCGCCGGCCGGCTGGTGGAGCGCGTGCACGCCGGCCTGCTGGGCTGCATTGGGCTGGCGGTGTTCGCGCTCGGGCTGTTCTCGCTGGCGCTGCTGCCCGCGGACCCGTCGAATGGGGACATCATCTGGCGCATGGTGCTGTGCGGCGCCGGTTTCGGCCTGTTCCAGTCGCCCAACAATCACACCATCATCTCCGCCGCGCCGCGTAACCGCAGCGGCGGCGCCAGCGGCATGCTGGGCACCGCTCGCCTGCTGGGGCAAACCTCGGGGGCCGCGCTGGTGGCGCTGATGTTCAACCTGTTCCCCACCTCCGGCACCCACGCATCGCTGGTCCTGGCCGGCGTGTTCGCCACTCTGGCGGCGGCGGTCAGCAGCCTGCGCATCACCCAATCGACGGCGCAAACGGCGCAGCCAAGCCGCGAGGTGAAATAGCGGCCATAGAAACAGCCGAAACCCCATCGATTCTAAAGCCGGCGGTTCCAGCAATGCGGCCGGCCTGAATCACGCCGCGCCAGGTGTGATACGCTTGGCGTCAGTCGCCGCTCCTCAAAGGGCTGCGGCCTTGTTGCAAACACGCTAAATAGGCATCGTCATCCGGATACCAGCCAACAATGTGTTGGCCGTCGTTATCCTCCCCCTCAAAGGCCTTCAGCAGGTCTGAAGCGAACATGCGCGTGATCGGTTCAGCGGACTGCGCGCTGTCGATTCGACAGCCGCAGCGCGTCTCTCCGTCAACCTGAACGAAGTTCTGCAATGAGGCGAGACATCGCGCGTCGAGATCGCCATATACATGGATAAATTCCCCCGTTTCTACCAGGGTGAGCACGGCCAGATTTCCCCCCACCACAAACGCGCCGTCGTTTCCAGAGCTGCAATAGGCATGGCGTATGCGGGCATCGTCACGCACGAGCAGCTCGCCCAAACAAATCAGCGTATCCGACTGCAGCCGCCCCAGCACAATGATGCCGCCATCCTCCCGCTGGGGTGACACCGCCATGCACCCCTCTACGATCAAATCTCCTTCTACGACCAGATAATCGTAATCGTGCCTGTCGTTCTCGTCTGGGAAAAACGATGGGAGGTGCAGGTCGCCTGAATGCCAGCGTATAGCTGGCTGTTCAGAATCGTAACCATTCCGGTTTAACAACTCCGCAGACGCATCGGCGACGCCGCCCGCCAATATGGTAAGGCGCGCCAGCGCCTCATCACAGCCGAGCAAGGGAAGATCGTTGATTTTCATAGGGCCTCAGGGACAGACGTTATGGTGCCAAAGCATATAGCATGAGCTTCCCAAACCAAGCAAGCGAAGGCGTCAGGCATGGTAGCCTGCAGCGGCTAGCGTACCGCGAGAGGCGGAAAGGCCGTATTCAAATCGCGAAATCTGACGCTTGAATCAGCATCCTCCACCTGAAAAAGCGATTTCGTCATGCCATAAAAAAACCCCGGCGAGCCGGGGTTTTTCCTTTCATTCAACCGATTACTTCAGGTACTGGCCGGAACGCAGCGCTTCGATGCGCTTGTCGAGCGGCGGGTGCGACATGAACAGCTCGCTGAACGACTTGGATTTGCCGTTGATGCAGAACGCCATCATGCTGCCCGCTTCCTGCGGCTCGTAGCTGGTTTTCAGGCGCTGCAAGGCAGCGATCATCTTCTCGCGGCCCACCAGCTTGGCGGAGCCGGCGTCGGCGTAGAACTCGCGGTGACGCGAGAACCACATGGTGATGATGCTTGCCAGGATGCCGAACACCAGTTCCAGCACCATCGACACCGCGAAGTAAATCATCGGGTTGCCGTTGCCTTCCCCTTCACCGTCGCGGTTGCCCAGGAAGCCGGCGGCAACCTGCGCGATCAGGCGCGAAATGAAGATGACGAAGGTGTTCACGATGCCCTGAATCAGGGTCATGGTCACCATATCGCCGTTGGCGACGTGGCTGATTTCGTGCGCGATGACCGCTTCCGCTTCGTCGCGGCTCATGCTCTGCAGCAGGCCGGTGCTGACGGCGACCAGCGAGGCGTCGCGGCGTGCGCCGGTGGCGAAGGCGTTGATGTCCGGCGCGTGGTAGATAGCAACCTGCGGCATGGCGATGCCCGCCTGCTGCGACTGACGGCGCACCGTTTCCAGCAGCCAGTTTTCGGTTTCGTTACGCGGTTGTTCAATCACTTCCCCGCCGACGGAGCGCAGCGCCATCCACTTGGACATCAGCAACGACACGAAAGCGCCGCCGAAGCCGAACAGACCGGCCATGATCATCAGGCCCTGAACGCTACTGGATTGGATTCCTGTCAGGCTGAGCACCAGCCCGAAAACCAACATCACCGCCAGGTTGGTGAGCAGGAACAGAGCTATACGCATCATAAAATGTTTACTTCCTCATAAATGTTAACAAAACGCTGTCGAAGATACCCTAGATCGTATGGGCATTCGTCACAGTTTCAAGAGTCGCGCGTCATTAACCTACTAAAAATACGAAACTTTACAAAAACGGCGCGCGACCGGGATTTGGCAAATTGTAAACGATTGTTGCGTAAGGCGGAGGGGTTTTTTGCCATAAATTTATCAGGCGACGCATAAGCCCGTCCCCATTCCCCCTGCAGGGAAGCAGGCCTTCTCGTCACCATAAAAAAACGCACCCGAGGGTGCGTTTTTCATCCTGCCGGACGCGGCCTTATTTGGCCGGCGTTGGCTGCTGAGCGGGCCGATCTTTTTCCAGATGAGCCAGCTCCAGCGCGATATGCACGGTTTCATCCAGGTACGGATCCGGTTCCTGGTAATCCTTCGGCAAATCGTCGAGCGATTTCAGCGGCTTCTTGCCCGCACGTTCCAGGCGCTCGTTGATGCGTTTCAAACGGGTCGCATCGTCGTCGTGGTTCTCTTTCTCGCGCACCGCCAGATTGAGGGACACGATGTTGCGTTTATCCTTCAGCGCCTTGTAATGCGCGATATCCTGCGCGATGTACTGGAACTCCGGATTCTGCGCGATGCGCTGCTGGTGATCTTTCAGCAGCTCCGGCTCGAACGGCGCCATATCGCCGGTCTTGCTGTAGGTCGCCGCATTGATGCTGTCCCACGGCATGGCGTTGTCTTCAAACGCTTCGCCGGTTTCCGCCGGATCGACGCCGGTCGGCATCAGGATGTCCGGGGTCACCCCTTTGCGCTGGGTGCTGCCGCCGTTGACGCGGTAGAACTTCTGAATGGTGTACTGCACCGACCCCAGCGCCGGCCACTCAGGGCGCAGCATCTGATCGTAGATGCGGTTCAGCGAACGGTACTGCTGCACGGTGCCTTTACCGAAGGTCGGCTCGCCGACGATCAGCGCGCGGCCGTAATCCTGCATCGCCGCAGCGAAGATCTCGGAGGCGGAGGCGCTGAAGCGATCGACCAGCACCACCAGCGGGCCTTTGTAGTAGGTCACGCCGTCGGTGTCGGCGTCTTCACGCACTTTGCCGTTGTTGTCGCGCACCTGCACCACCGGGCCGCTCGGAATGAACAGGCCGGACAGCGACACCGCTTCGGTCAGCGCGCCGCCGCCGTTGGTGCGCAGATCGATGATCACGCTCTTGACGTTCTGCTTGGCCATTTTCTGCAGCTGCACTTTCACGTCATCGGTCAGACCGACGTAGAAGCCGGGGATGTCGAACACCGCCACCTTCTCTTTGCCGACGGTCTTGATGGTCATTTTCACCGCGCGGTCTTCCAGGCGGATGCGCTCGCGGGTCAGGGTGACCACGCGGGTTTTGGTGCCCTTGCCGGCCGGCAGGATCTCCAGGCGCACCTTGCTGCCTTTCGGCCCTTTGATCAATGACACCACGTCGTCCAGGCGCCAGCCGATCACGTCCACCATCGGTTTGCCGGCCTGGCCGACGCCGACGATGCGATCGCCCACGGTGATCGCCTTGCTCTTCGCCGCCGGGCCGCCCGGCACCATCGAGTTGATCAGGGTGTAGTCGTCATCCATCTGCAGCACCGCGCCGATGCCTTCCAGCGACAGGCTCATTTCGGTGTTGAACTGCTCGGTGTTGCGCGGAGACAGATAGTTGGTGTGCGGGTCGATTTCATGCGCGAAGGCATTCATCGCCAGCTGGAAGACGTCTTCGCTGTTGCTTTGCGTCAGGCGCTTGATGGCGAACTGATAGCGCTTGGTCAGCGTGTCGCGGATTTCTTTGTCGGTCTTGCCGGTCAGCTTGAGGTTCAGCTCGTCATAGGTGACTTTCGCATCCCACAGGCTATCCAGCTCGGCCTTGTCTTTCGGCCACGGCGCTTTGCTGCGGTCGAGATCGATAGTGCCGTTGCCGGTGAAGTTCATCGGCTTGTCCAGCAACGACAACGCATAGGTGTAACGCTCAAAGCGGCGTTTCTGCGCCAGATTGAACAGCGCGTAGAAGGTGTCCAGCTTGCCGGTTTTCAGCTCTTCGCCCACCTGATTGCGTTTGCCGGCGAACTGCGCCACGTCGGAGGCCAGCAACACGTTATGGCTGTAGTCCAGCATGTTCAGGTAGCGATCGAAGATCTTGCCTGAAAACTCCGCGTCGAGGGCAAACTGGCGGTAATGAGAGCGAGTGAAGCGCGAGGTGACGCGCTCACTCACCGTAGCGTGCTGAGGTTCCTGTTGCAGTTGAGGCAGTTGGCCGATGCGGATGTTGGCTGTTTCCGCGCCGTAACTGACACCCGCCCACAGCAGCCCTGCAATCGCTGTTAATCTGACGAATTTGTTCATGCCTGGGTTGGCCTCCGTATCAGAACTGCAAGTGTTCTGCGCGCACAATCATCGCCAGACCGGAAGAGAGCTGCACACGTACGCCATCTTTAGCGATTTCGAGTACGGTAGCATCCATCGCGCTCTTGCCTGCTCTGACTTTGATTTCCTGGCCAATTTGCAGTTTAGAGATATCCGTGACTGGCGCATAACGCGGCTGGTTTTCCTCTTTTGCTGCACGAGGTTGACGAGCTGGCTGTGGGCGAGTTTGTGGGCGCGGCTTGCGGTTCTCCGGCGCGGCTCCGCCTTCGCGACGTGCAGCGGGCTTTTTACCGGCTGGGCGCGGACGGCGTGGCGCGGCATCGGCGGATTCACCGGCGGCTTCACGTTTTTTGGCGTTTTGTTCGGCACGCTGTGCCTGAACGCGCGCTTTGGCTTCTTCAAGCTGCTGGCGAGCATGATCGACATGCTGCTGCTCCAGTTCACCGCACGGATTGCCGTCCAGATCGACGCGCTGCGCGCCGACTTTGACGCCGTACAGGTAACGCCAGCTTGAGGTGTACAGGCGCAGGGCAGAACGCAATTGCGTTTTGCTGAGATTCTCTTCCCCCTGCACGCGCTCTACCAAATCCTGAAAAATACCGATTTTCAGCGGACGAGCTTCGCCTTCGGCGCTAAAGCAGAGCGGAAAACGCTCGGCAAGAAAAGCAATGACTTCTTTACTAGAGTTCAACTTAGGTTGATTTTCCATGAAATTTCCTGATTACAACGGTATTGCCAACAAGCCACAGGCATGAACAGGCGTCATTATAATGACGCCATCGGTAATTGCCACGTTAACCGTCGATCAACTTGCCGCCACAGTCACATATTTCGCACTGTCGCACTGTTCCAGTTGCTCACAAAGCCCCGCCACCACTGCTTTCAAGCCCGCTTCGTCCTGTTCGTCGAAGCGTTGATAAACCGTGCTGTCGATATCCAAAACGCCGATCGCTCGGCCGCCAACCGCCAGCGGCAGCACGATTTCCGCGTTGCTGGCCGCATCGCAGGCGATATGGCCCGGGAACGCATGCACGTCGCCGACGCGCTGCACGCGATTTTCCGCCACCGCCGTGCCGCACACGCCCTTGCCCACCGGAATACGCACGCAGGCGATCTTGCCCTGGAACGGCCCCAGCACCAGCTGGCCGCCATCCATCAGATAGAAACCGACCCAGTTCACGTCATCCAGACGCTCGTTGAGCAACGCGCTGGCGTTGGACAGCGCCGCGATAAAGTTGGTTTCCCCGCCGAGCAACGCGCTCAGGTCACGTTTTAATTCCGCGTAGAATTGTTCTTTTGTCATGTGATAACCATTGAAACAGTGAAGATGGCCAGAAGCCCAAAGCTTAGGCCCTATAAAATAAGCATTAAATGCGTATAGCCACAAGGTTAATCATCTGTTGCTTCACAAAACCCTGTCGCTCGGGGTATGTTTGCCGCTCAGAATCCCGGTTTACCTCGTTTTACCGTCCGGCGCCCGATCGCCAGTGACGCGGCCGGTTTATTTTTCAGCTACGCTGACAGTTCCGGCGGGCTCAAGGGCAGCGACTTGTCAAAGATGAAAATACACGCGATCACCGCCCCCCTTTCCAAAGGGCGCCACCAGCGCTGCTGCGAGTGCGATCTGCTGTTCGTGCTGCCGCCGCTCAGCGGCAACCAGGCCGCCTATTGCCCGCGCTGCAACGCCAAGGTAGTGAACGGCCGCGACTGGTCGATGACGCGCCTGACCGCCATGGCGATCGCCATGCTGCTGCTGATGCCGTTCGCCTTCACCGAACCGCTGATCAGCATCCGCCTGCTCGGCACGCGCATCGACGCCAGTTTGCTGGAAGGCATCTGGCAGATGAGCCGTCAGGGCGACCCGCTTACCGCCAGCATGGTGGCGTTCTGCACCATCGGCGCCCCGCTGACGCTGGCGCTGTCGTTGCTGTACCTGCGCTTCGGCCACGCGCTCGGCATGAACCTGCGGCCGGTGCTGCTGATGCTGGAGCGGCTCAAAGAGTGGGTGATGCTGGACATCTATCTGATCGGCATGGCGGTGGCGGCGATCAAGGTGCAGGATTACGCCGACATCCAGGCGGGCAGCGCGCTGATCGCCTACCTGTCGCTCACCCTGCTCAGCATCCTGACGCTGATCCACGCCAACCTGGAGCAGCTGTGGGAGCGTTACTATCCGCAGGAACAGCCGAAAGGCCCGCCGGCGGCGCTGCACATTTGCCTGTCCTGCCACTATACCGGCTACCCCGACGCGCGCGGCCGCTGCCCGCGCTGCCACGTGCCGATGTGCCACCGCCAGCCTTACAGCCTGCAGAAAACCTGGGCGGCGCTGATCGCGGCGATGATCCTGTTGATACCGGCCAACCTGCTGCCGATTTCCATCATTTACGCCAACGGCGTGCGCCTCGAAGACACCATATTCTCCGGCGTGGTCTCGCTGGCCACCTCCGGCAACGTGCCGATTGCCGCCATTGTGTTCATCGCCAGCGTGCTGGTGCCCTTTACCAAAGTGATCGTGCTGATCACGCTGTTGTTCAGCATTCACTTCAAAACCTCGCACAGCCTGAAGACGCGCATTCGTCTGCTGCGTCTGGTCGCCTGGATCGGCCGCTGGTCGATGCTCGATCTGTTCGTTATCGCCTTGATGATGTCGCTGGTAAACCGCGACCAGCTGTTATCTTTTACTATGGGACCGGCCGCGTTTTACTTTGGCTCGGCGGTCATTTTGACTATTCTTGCCGTTGAGTGGCTGGATAGCCGATTGATTTGGGATGCACATGCAACAGGAAACGCCGACTACACCGACTGAAGCGCGGGTCAAGAACAAGCGCCGCATTTCACCGTTCTGGTTACTGCCGTTCATCGCCCTGCTGATCGCCGGGTGGCTGGTCTATAACAATTTCCAGGAGCGCGGCACCACCGTCACCATCGATTTCCAATCGGCGGCGGGCATCGTCGCCGGCCGCACGCCGGTACGCTATCAGGGCGTAGAGGTCGGCACGGTGCAGAAAATCAGCCTGAGCAAAGATTTGCGCAGCATCGTGGTGGAGGCCAGCATCAAAAGCGATCTGGAAGACTCGCTGCGCGAAGGCACTCAGTTCTGGCTGGTGACGCCCAAAGCCTCGCTGGCCGGGGTCTCCGGGCTCGATGCGCTGGTCGGCGGCAACTATATTGGCATGATGCCCGGCAGCGGCAAGGAGCAAACTCACTTCACCGCGCTCGATACCCAGCCGAAATACCGCCTGAACACCGGCGAGCTGATGATCCACCTGCACGCCGACGATCTCGGCTCGCTCAACAGCGGCTCGCTGGTCTACTACCGTAAAATCCCGGTCGGCAAGGTGTATGACTACACCATCAGCGAAGGTAACAAGGGCGTGACCATCGACGTACTGATCGACCGCCGTTTCGCCAACCTGGTGAAGAGCAACAGCCGCTTCTGGAATGTCTCCGGTTTCAAGGGCGATTTCAGCCTGTCCGGCGCGACGGTGCAAATGGAGAGCCTGGCGGCGCTGGTCAACGGCGCCATCGCCTTCGATTCGCCGGCCGATGGCCAGCAGGCCAAGGGCGATCAGAGCTATACCCTGTATCCGGATCTGGCCCACAGCCAGCGCGGCGTCAATATCCTGCTGGATCTGCCGAGCGGCAACAGCCTGAGTGAAAACCGCACGCCGCTGATGTACCAGGGGCTGCAGGTCGGCACCCTGACCAAGCTGACGTTGCAACAGGACAGCAAAGTGGTCGGTGAACTGACCATCGATCCTTCGGTGGTCGATCTGATGCGCAGCGGCACCCGCATCGTGATGCGCAGCCCGCGCATCAGCCTCAACGACGCCAAGCTCAGCCAACTGCTGACCGGCACCACGCTGGAGCTGGTGCCGGGCGAAGGTGAGCCGCAGCAGCGCTTCAACGTGCTGGACAGCAGCGAAACGCTGTTGCAGCAGCCTGGCGTGCTGACCGTCACGCTGAATGCGCCGCAAAGCTACGGCATCGACGTCGGGCAACCGCTGGTGGTGCACGGCGTGAAAGTCGGCCAGATCCTGAGCCGCACCCTGACCGCCGGCGGCGTGGTGTTCACCGCCGCCATCGACGCGCAGTATCGCGGCCTGCTGCACAAAGACAGCAAATTCGTGGTCAACAGCCGGCTCGACGTCAAGCTGGGCATCGACGGTATGGAAGTGCTCGGCGCCAGCGCTCAGGAATGGGTGGACGGCGGCGTGCGCATTATTCCCGGCAGCAAGGGGGAACCGGGCGGCCAATACCCGCTGTACGCCAACAGCGAAAAAGCCGAGGAAGGCATCGTCGGCAACGCCCCTTCCACCACCCTGACCCTCAGCGCCACCAGCCTGCCGGATGTGCAGGCCGGTTCGGTGGTGCTGTACCGCAAATTCCAGGTGGGCGAGATCGTCAACGTTCGGCCGAAGGCCAACGAGTTTGAGGTGGATGTCTACATCAGCCCGGAATACCGCAAGCTGCTGACCCGCGAAAGCATCTTTTGGGCCGAAGGCGGCGCCAAGGTGCAGCTCAACGGCAGCGGGCTGACGGTGCAGGCTTCGCCGCTTAACCGCGCGCTGAAAGGCGCCATCAGCTTCGACAACCTGCAGGGCGTGACGCTCAACAAGGGCGCCAACCGCGTGCTGTACGCCAGCGAAACCGCCGCCCGCGCGGTGGGCAGCCAAATCATGCTGCGAACCTATGACGCCAGCAAGCTGTCGGCGGGCATGCCGCTGCGCTACCTCGGTATCGACGTCGGCCAGGTGGAGTCGCTGCAGCTGGCGCCGGAGCGCAACGAAGTGTTGGCCAAAGCGGTGCTGTATCCGGAATATGTGCACACTTTCGCGCGCCTGGGCAGCCGCTTCTCGATCGTTTCGCCGGAGATCTCCGCCGCCGGCGTCAGCAATCTCGATACCCTGCTCCAGCCTTATATCAACGTGGAGCCGGGGCGCGGCCGCGAGCTGCGCACCTTCGAGCTGCAGCAGGCCAGCATCACCGACTCGCGCTATCTCGACGGCCTGAGCGTAGTGCTCGACGCCGCCGAAACCGGCTCGCTGCAGATCGGCACGCCGGTGCTGTTCCGCGGCGTAGAGGTCGGTACCATCACCGGCTTCTACCTTGGCGCCATGTCCGATCGGGTGCACGTCGCGCTGCGCATCAGCAAGAAATATCAGCATCTGGTGCGCAACAACAGCGTGTTCTGGCTGGCTTCGGGTTACAACCTGCAGTTCGGCCTGACCGGCGGCGTGATCAAGAGCGGCACCTTCCAGCAGTTCATCCGCGGCGGTATCGCCTTCGCCACGCCGCCGACCATTCCGCTGGCGCCGAAAGCCACGCCGAACAAACACTTCCTGCTGAATCCGGAAGAGCCTAAGGACTGGAAAACCTGGGGCACCGCCATTCCGCGCGATTAAATTTCGCATTTTCCTCAGGGCCTGGCATCGCCGGGCCCTGTTTTTTTCCGCTTTGTGATAAACTCTCGCCCTTATCTTTTTTGCACCCTGAGAGTTCGCCCGTGGCCAAATCCACCGCCGTTTTTCTGCCCCCCGCTTTCCTTGACGCCACCCGCGCCATCATGCCCGCCGAGCTGGCGATGGACGATTTTATCGCCGCTTGCCAGCGCCCGCTGCGCCGCAGCCTGCGCGTCAATACGCTGAAAATCAGCGTCGCCGACTTCCTGGCGCTGGTGCAGGATTACGACTGGCAACTGGAGCCCATTCCCTGGTGCGCGGAAGGGTTCTGGATCGAGCGCGACGATGAAGAGCTGCGCCTGGGTAGCGCCGCCGAACACCTGAGCGGCCTGTTCTACATTCAGGAAGCCAGTTCGATGCTGCCGGTCAGCGCGCTGTTCGCGGGCGGCGCGGCGCCGACTCGGGTGCTGGACGTGGCGGCGGCGCCGGGATCCAAAACCACCCAGATCGCCGCGCTGATGGGCAATCAGGGCGGCATCGTCGCCAACGAATACTCCGCCAGCCGGGTGAAAGTGCTGCACGCCAATATCAGCCGCTGCGGCGTGAAAAACACCGCGCTGACCCACTTCGACGGCCGGGTGTTCGGCGCCGCGCTGCCGGAGAGCTTCGACGCCATTCTGCTCGACGCCCCCTGCTCCGGCGAAGGCGTGGTGCGCAAGGATCCGGACGCCATGAGCAACTGGTCGCCACAGAGCGTGGCCGAGATCGCCGCCACCCAACGCGAGCTGATCGACAGCGCGTTTCATGCGCTGGCGCCGGGCGGCGTGATGGTTTACTCCACCTGCACGCTCAATGCGCAGGAAAATCAGCAGGTGGTGCGCTGGCTGCTGGACACCTACGGCGACGCGGTCAGCATCGAGCCGCTGGGCGAGCTGTTCCCCGGCGCCGACAAGGCGCTGACCGCCGAAGGTTTCCTGCACGTCTTCCCGCAGATTTACGACAGCGAAGGCTTTTTCGTCGCCCGCCTGCGCAAACGGCACGCCGTGGCGCCGTTGGCGAAGCCGACCTACAAAGTCGGTAAATTCCCGTTCAGCCCGCTGTCCGGCAAAGAAGCGGCGCAGGTCGCCCAAGCCGCCGCCGCATCCGGCTTAACCTGGGGCGATGACGGCCGGCTGTGGGAGCGCGACAAAGAGATCTGGCTGTTCCCGGCCGAGCTGGAACCGCTGTTCGGCAAGGTTCGCTTCTCGCGCATCGGCCTCAAACTAGCGGAGCGTTTCCCTAAAGGTTTCCGCTGGCAGCACGAGGCGGCGATCGCGCTGGCCGGCACCGGCGGCAAAGCGCATTTCGAGCTGGACGCTACGCTGGCGCAGGAGTGGTATCACGGCCGCGATCTCTACCCGGAACTGCCGCCGGCGGGCGATGAATGCATCGTCACCTACCAAGGGCAGCCGCTGGGCATCGCCAAGCGCATCGGTAGCCGTATCAAGAACAACCTGCCGCGCGAGCTGGTGCGCGACGGCGCGCTGGATTTCCACCTGTAAACGATACCGCGCCGGGGAATTAAACGCCCCGGCGATAAAATAACGCTAATAATATTCCCATCACCGTTCGTTATTATTCTAATCATTTCAATTTATCGGTATACCTCACCTGTAAGCCCCGTCAGCCGGGGGATGGGAATAAAAAGTTTCTCGCTTTCATCAAGACAATTCCCGATTCTTATTCTATTAATTAAAGTGCAGCTAAATGAATACGTTCAACCCACCTCTGGGTGGCGTCTTTGCGGGCTTTCTCTCATACGGCAAGGAATATAAGATGAAAAAAACTCTGATGGCATTGACCTCGGTAGCAACCCTGCTGTGCGCCAACGGCGCGGCTAACGCAGCAGGCACCATTCAAGGCACGCTAGGCGTGACGCTGACCATCGGCGCCGGTTGCGTCGTGGGGGGCGGCAACAGCAGCGGTTCCGTCAACGACTTCGGCTCCATCAGCTTCGGCACTTACTCTTCACTGGCCAACATCATCGACGCCAGCGCCACCGGCGCAGGGGGGGCCGGTACGCTGTCATTGACCTGCACCACCGGCACAGACTACACAGTGGCGCTGGACAACGGGCTCCACGTCACGTCAGGCACCCAACGCCGCATGGCCAGCACGGCAGGCGCATTCATCAGCTATAACCTTTACCAGGATGCCGCGCGCACCACCGCCTGGGGCAGCGGCGCCAACGCGCTGACCGGCACCGGCACCGGCGCCGCCGTTCCGCTGATCGTGTATGGCCGCGTGCCGGCGGTCGGTTCTACCCCAGCGGCGGACACCTATAACGACACCGTCACGATGACGGTCACCTGGTAACGGTGCGGCTCGCACTTTGCTGCGGAGGATTATGGGCGTGCAGCCTGTTGGCGCAGGCCGACAGTAAAACGGCGACCCTCGGCGTCAGCGCGACCTTACTCAGCGCCTGTGAAGCCGGCAGCAGCTCAGGCGGCAACGTCAGCTTCGGCACGCTGAATTTCGGCACGCTGTATTTTCTCAGCACCGCCACCAGCGTCGCCGGGCAGCAAAACGCCGGCGCCATTCGGGTGAAATGCACCAACGGCACCAGCTACAGCGTTCTGCTTGGCGGCGGGCAAAGCGGCAATACCGCGGCCCGCTACCTGCAAAGCGCGGCCGGCCAACGGGTGAATTACAACCTGTACACCAACGCCGCCCACAGCACCATTTGGGACAATCTGACGGGCGTGTCACAAACCGCCAACGGTTCGGACAACTGGCTACCGGTCTATGGCATGATTCCGGCGCAGTCCACGCCCCCGACAGGCAGCTACACCGACACGGTACAGGTCACGATCAATTGGTAATGACGATGCGCGCTTCCATTTGCGGTTTGCTGTTCTGCCTGCCGCTTTCCCCGGCTCAAAGCGATACCGGCGTCAACGACTTGACCAAAAGCCAGCCGTTCACCGTCAATGCAACCGTGGTAAAAGGCTGCGTATTAGGCAGCGGCGTCAGCGACGTGACCACCTTCGGCACCCTGAACTTCGGCCAGCTGTCCTCGCTGAGCAACGCGGTCAGCGTCGTCTCCAGCAGCGGCGCCGGTTCGGTGCTGTTTCGCTGCAACCCGGGGCTGAGCGTTACGCTGGCCCTCGGCGTCGGCAATCATGTGACCGGATCCATCGCCGGCGGCAGAAAATTACAAAACGCCGCCACGTCGGAAACGCTGCTGTATCAACTTTATCAAGACAGCAACTACGCCACCATTTGGGGGGATGGCGCCAACGGCGGCGCGGCGCAGACCGTCGCCGCCACCGGCAGCACGCAAGAAATCAAGGTTTACGCCCGTCTGTTTTCGACCAGTACCCTGCCCACCAGTGGCGTTTACAGCGATACGGTCTTGTTGACGGTCACTTATTAAGTTTTTTTGCAATAAGGATGAGTTATGCGCATACCCTTCCGCCTGCCGTTAACGGCAGCCCTGCTCCTGGCAAGCCAGCAGCACGCCCTGGCCGCGGCCTCCATTCTCATTTGGCCAATCGATCCGGTGATTGAAGATCAACAACAGGCCACCGCGCTGTGGCTGGAAAATCGCGACAGCAAACCGGTCTATATGCAAATTCGCGTGTTGGGTTGGCGGCAAACCGCCGGCAAAGACGATTACAGCAACCAAAGCGACGTGATCGCCAGCCCGCCGGTGGCGTCGATCGCGCCAGGCAAACGCCAGCTGATACGCCTGATCAAACAGTCGGCCCCGGCGGCGGGACAGGAGCGCGCCTACCGCATTTTGGTCGATGAAGTGCCGGTGAAAGAACAGTCGTCTGGCGCCGCTCCCGGCGGTGCGGAGATGGGGCTGAAATTCCAGATGCGCTACTCGGTGCCGCTGTTCGTCAGCGGCAAGGGCATTTGGACCAAGCAGGACAGCGAAAAACCGCGCGATTACGCAACCGCCAGCCAACCTCAGCTCAGCTATCGTCTACAGCAGCAAAGCAGCGAACGCTGGCTGGAGGTGCGAAATCAAGGCGCAGTGCATGCCCGCATGTCGAAAGTGACGCTGCAAGGCCGCAGCCTGAATTCCGGTCTGATGGGATACGTGCTGCCCGGTTCGCAAATGCGCTTCGCCTTGCCGCCCGCCGGCGGTTTCAGCAGCGGCAAACTGATGGCCACGGTCAATGACAACAAACAGCCCGTAGCCATTCCGTCTTATTGAGGCCCAGGTGCAGCCGACAGGGAGGCTATCGACGCGGCGCTTCAGCCTTAAGCCGCTGGCGTTTGCCATGCTGAGCATGGCGGCCGGCGGCTGGCTGCCGTTTGCGCTCGGCGACGATCTGCCGCCGCCGCCCAGCGCCGTCAGCATGCCGGACACCACGCTGTATCTGGAGCCGGTCGTCAACGGGCGCCAAACCGGCAACGTCGTGCCGGTCAACTACCGCGGCGGCCATTACTACATGACGCCCCAGCAACTGCTCGACGCCGGGCTGCCGGTAGCGGATAAGCAGGCGAAAGAGATCGCCGTCGATCGGCTGGAGAAGGTGGATGTCAGCTACAGCGGCGAGAGCCAGCAGTTGCTGATCAACGTGCCCAACGACTGGTTGCCGCAGCAAACCATCGGCGCCCATTCACCGTTGCAGCGCTTGCCGGCGCAAAGCAGTCTGGGTTTGCTGTTCAACTACGACATCTATGCCAGCCAAAGCAACGGCAATGGCCGGCCGGGCTACCTGTCGGCGTGGAGCGAACAGCGGCTGTTCGACGGGTTCGGCGTCATCGCCAACACCGGCATCTACCGCAGCGGGTTTAACGGCGGGCCGAACGACGATGGCGGGCGCTATATTCGATACGACAGCTACTGGCGTTTCAACGACGACCAGCGGATGCTGAGTGTGATCGCCGGTGACCTTACCACCGGCTCGCTCCCCTGGAGCAGCGCCGTGCGCATCGGCGGCTTGCAATTGGCGCGCAATTTCGCGGTGCGCCCGGATCTTATCACCTACCCGCTGCCGCAATTTTCCGGCCAGGCGGCATTGCCCAGCAGCGTCGATTTATACATCAACAGCTATAAAAACAGCACCACCAACATCAATCCCGGGCCGTTCACCCTCAACAGCGTGCCCTACATTAACGGCGCGGGTCAGGCCACCGTCGTCACCACCGACGCCCTCGGCCGCCAGGTCAGCACCACGGTACCGTTCTACGTGGCCAGCAACCTGCTGCAGACCGGCATGAGCGATTTCAGCATTTCCACCGGTTTGCTGCGGCGCAACTACGGGTTGAATTCTGCCGATTACGGGCAATGGGTCGGCAGCGCCAGCTTACGTTACGGCGTCACTGATTGGTTAACCCTGGAAGGACGCGCCGAAGGCGCAGCCGAGTTGGCGGTTGGCGGCGCCGGCGCCGACCTTCGCGTCGGGCAATGGGGAGTTCTCAACGCGTCCTACAGCGTCAGCCAGGCCGGCGATGAAGCGTTTAACGGCGGACAGGCGATACAATCCCCCACCTATTACGATCCGCTGACCGGCAGGCCGTTGCAACAGCCGGATCCCCAGCCCGTCTATCGCTACACCGGCAACCACGGCGATCAGAGCAGCTTTGGTTACACCTACAGCAACCAACGTTTCAGCCTCAACGCCCAACGCATCCTGCGCAGCGCCGATTTTGGCGACATTTCCGTGTATAAAAGCGACTACCGCCTGAGCCGCCGCACCGATCAGTTGACCGGCAGCGTCAGCCTGGGCCGGCTCGGCAGCCTCGGCGCCGGTTATTTTGACGTCCGCGACGCCATCGCTCAGCGAACCCGCCTGGTGAACCTGTCCTACAGCGTATCGCTTTGGCGCAACAGCAGCCTGTACGCCTCGCTGAACCGGGAAATCGGCAGCAGCGGTTACAGCGCCCAGCTGCAGCTCTCCATTCCGTTCGACAGCTGGGGCACGGCCAGCTTCAGCGCCGCGCGCGACAACAACAACCGCTGGAGCGAACGCGTCAGCTACAGCCGCGCCGCGCCGACCAATGGCGGTTTCGGCTGGAATCTGGCCTACGCCAATAACCCGAGCGGCGGCGATTACCGCCAGGCCGATCTGACCTGGCGCACCCGCAGACTCGAAGCCCGAGCGGGCGTATACGGCACCCGCGATGAAACCAACCACTGGGGAGAAATCAGCGGTTCGCTGGTGGCGATGAACGGCGGCGTGTACGCCACCAACACCATCAACGATGCCTTTGCGCTGGTGTCCACGCAAGGATACGCCGACATTCCGGTGAGCTATGAGAACCAGCCGATCGGCAAGACCGACGCCCAGGGCTATTTACTGGTGCCGACCGTCACCTCTTACTACCATGCGAAATTCCAGATTGATCCGCTCAACCTGCCCGCCGACGTCGCGCTGCCGACGGTGGAGAAAACCGTCGCCATTCGCGATCACAGCGGTTTTCTGGTTGAGTTCCCCATCCAACCCATCTCCGCCGCCGACGTCGAACTTGTTGACGAGCAAGGCAAACCGTTGGCCAACGGCAGCCAGGTGGCGGTGGTTGGCGGCAATCAGCAAAGCTATGTCGGTTGGGATGGCATGACCTATATCGACCCGGTGCAACAACACAATCGGCTGAGCGTGATCCCGGCCGACGGCGGCCCGCCGTGTCAGGCGGAATTCAGCCTGGCGAAGCCTCAGGGCATCCAGCGCGTCGGCCCGGTTGTCTGCCGCTAATTCAACGACGGAGAGTCACTATGTTTCGGGGATTGAAAGCCTTCTTATTGTTAACCCTCTCGCTGCTGTTCTGTCAGCGCGCATTCGCCGACTGCGCCACCACCAACGGCACCGTCACCTTACCGGGAAGCAGCTCTTTCGTGGTCTACAACGGGCAGATCAACGCCCAGGGCACCGCCGGCCTCAACTGCACCGGCCTCGGGCTATCGCTGCTGTCGCAGAACACCGTCACGGTCAAGGTTGCGTCGACCACCAACGGCATGGCGGTCGCCAACACCGACGGTTCCGGCGATAAAATCGCCTACCTGATCTATCCCGACGCCAACTATCAATATCCCTACAGCATCGGGCAGACCATTGACTACAGTTCACTGAATCTATTGTCGCTGATCCTGATCTCCTCCAACGTCAACTTTCCGCTGTATATCAAAACCACCGCCGGCGCCAACGTGCGTTCGGGCACCTATACCGACACCATCAACCTGATCTGGAACTACCATATCTGCGGCCTCGGCGTGCTCGGCCTGTGCATCTGGTGGGACGGCGTCAACAAGGCCAGCACGGTCAGCGTCAGCGTCGCCATCACCAAAGACTGCCTGATCGGCACCGCGCCCAACGTCAACTTCGGCAGCATGGCATTGGTCGGGCAGTTCAATCCTGTCAATCAGAGCATCACCCTGACCTGCACCAAAACCGAGGGATACAACACCTATTTCACCAACGGCAATAACCCGGTCTCCGGTTGGCGGCGTATGAAAAGCGGCACCAGCAATTTCATGCAGTATCAGATTTACTTGCCCAATACGACGACCGTTTGGGATAGCACCAACAAACAGAGCGGCGCCGGCACCGGGCTGGCGCAAAGCATCCCGTATAAGGCGGCGGTCAATGCGGCGCAGACGGAAGTGGCGGTCGGCAGCTATCAAGACAATCTCAGTTTTGTGGTGGAATACTAGGCGCGGTGCTTTGCCGTCGTGGAAATTGTTTCCAAAATGTAATTTTTATGTGGCATTTTTTGCTCACTTGGCTATGCTGTTACCGATGGCCGCACTGGTCTAACCTCCTACCACACCATTGAGCAAGGAGTTCCCATGAGCAAAACCGTCGTAAAAATTGGCAGCTTCGAGGTCGATGACGCGCATCTTCACGCCGGCGCCGACCGCGCCGGCACCCTGAGCATTCCCTGCAAGTCCGATCCGGATCTGTGCATGCAGCTGGACGGTTGGGATGAACACACCAGCATTCCGGCGATCCTCGACGGCAAACAGTCACTGCTGTACAAGCAGCACTACGATCGGCAGGCGGACGCCTGGGTGATGCGGCTGGCATGAAAATGCATCAGAACTGCTGACGACGCGCTGTTTTCATCGGAAACAGCGCGTTTTTTTATGCGATGGCGATGCCGCGGCCGGCAAAGAAAGGGGTGAAGCGGCTGAGCGGCAGGTGCACCCGCTCGCGCGTCGCCGGGCTGTCGCCCGAAGGATTGTGGAAGGTCACGCTTTGCGCATCGGCGGCGGTGATCAGCACCAGATGCCCGCCCCGCTGCGGCGGTATGCTCTCCGGCCGGCGAATGGAGGGATGCACCGAGGCGATAAAGTAACGGCATTCTTGAAGCAGCGCCGGCACGTCAGCGGCCTCCAGCCCCACCTTCACCTCCGCTTGCAGCGCGAACTGCTCGCGTACGAACTCGACGAACGGCGCGTAAATCAGCCCCTTTATCCGCTCCCCTTCGCGCACATAGGCGCCGTAAGGCAGGCTGCGCCGCGCCAGCTCCAGCAGCGGCGGCGCTTCGCCGTCGCGGTGGCCCAGCACCATTTTCAGACAGGCCATGCCGCACACGTGATTGGCCCACTCGACGTACTCCGCCCGATCGCGGGCGCCGCTGCGCGCCCAATTTTCGTCTTGCGCCAGCGTCGCGCGGCCGGCGATCAGATCGGCGGCCAGCTCCGGGCTGGCCCACTGGCACTCGTAGGGAACGGCGCGCATAAGATTAGAATTTGTCGACGACTTTGAAATTCATCAGCACCAGCGTCATGTCCGGCGAGAACAGATCGTACTCTTCAAAGAAGCGCTGCAGCTCTTTGCGCCAGTGCGCCAGCGAGCGATCGCCCTCGCCTTCGGCAAAGGCGTGCGCTTCATCAACCTGATCGTAAGTTTTCATTTCCACCGCGGTCAGCTCGACCGCGCAGACCGGCTCACCCTTGCCGTCCACCACCAGGAACCGATCGCCGGCCTGCGGGATCCCCTCGCCGTCGAGGTTGGAACAGGTGGCCGTTTTGGTGCCATTGAGGATCAATTGCACCACTTCATCGGCCTGCTGCTCGGTATCGCCGAACGCCCAGCGCTCAAGGTGCTCGTATTTCTGTGGAATTGCCGTCGCCATGATTATACCTTTAGGAAAAATGCATCAATGCAGACAGGATAGTACAACGTATTGCCGGCCGTCTGCATCCGTCGCAAGCGCGACTGCGCGTTCCGCCACCGCCGCCTTTACGCGTTTTTACCGTTCTTCGCTGTGCCTGTCGCGCTGTCGGGCGCATACTGTGAACATTATTCACCCAATGGCGACCGCCAGGCGGCAACATGCGGCAAAATGACATCGATGCTGACGATACCTTCAGCGATTTACTCAACGGCGTCGCGTTAGTGACGCTTTTCCTCATCATCCTCGCCGGTGGATGGTATTTCAGCTAAAGGGGAAACAACGTGGCAACAAAACGCATGGGCGCCAAGCTCAGTAAAATGGTGGTGGTGCTGCTGCTGATCTGCCTGGCGTTGCTGCTGTTGCGTTGGGCGGCGATAGCCTTCGGTTAATCCCGCGAAACGACGCCGGCCAAACGCCGGCGCCCTGCTCACCGCCGCCGCGGCACGGTCGGCTCCAGCAACTCCCGCAAATAGGCCAAGCGCGCCTCTCCCTGCGGCAACCAGCGGCGACACAGCCAATGCTGCGTTTCACCCGTGCGGCTCAGGCGGTAGTACTCCGCTAAGGTTTCGACCCAGTTCATGATGTTTTCTCCTGCTTTTCGACACCGCAAGTATTGAGCGTAAAAACCAGAAGAAATACTGATGGCTTGTTTTTTATGCTTCCTGTTTTAGGCAGCCGGTAGCGAAGCCGCAGTTCAGCTGCTACATTGGGCAAAAATCAACCAACCGAGGTAGGCCATGACGTTCTCGGAACAGGAGATTAAACCCGTATGGGATGAGGTCGCACGCCTGATCGGCGACGGCGTGATGCAGCTGCGCCATCGCGGCGAAGCGCTGTCGGTGGAAACGCTGGAAAAACATCTGGCGCGGCAGCTGGCCGACAGCAACGATATCGAACGGCGCATCCTGCTCGGCGCCGCCATCAACATGCTGAAAGGCGGAAAATGAATCGCCAACCGAAAAGGTTGGCGATCCGACAGAAGCCCGAGGTATGCAAGCCCGGCCTTCTGCGCGCTACTATGTCACGCTAATATGACGGAATTAATAGGAATTGTCGGGTTTTTGCCCAAAACGCCCTATTTTTGTTGCCTGTATTACGCCAACACGAAATCACCCGCATCCAGCGGCTGCCCCACCACTTTCACCAGGAAATCGCTGCCGGTGTTGAACAGCGTCAGATCGTTCTTGTCTTCACCGCGCACGAAGTCGCGGATCCAATCCGCCGGTGGCGGTGAGGAAGTCGCGATCGGTATTGGAATTGAAACCGTAGATCGTATCGCCAATGCGGGTGTGCATGTTGGCGCCGTAGAAATGCGGGATCGCCGTGATGTCGTTGAGCAATGGCCCGGATGAGTACGCGCCTTTAAAGTCCTGCCCGATGTTGCTTTCGCTGAAATAGCTCATCACGCTGTGGGTGCGGCTGTCCTCGAAATAAAAAACCGGGGCAATCCAACCCCGGCTATCCATAAGAAATTCTGGACTCAGACTAACCAACCGAGCAGCAGCGTCGCGCCAATGACCGTGGAAGCGCCGCCGATGCGCGTGGCGATTTGGGCGAACGGCATTAGCCCCATGCGGTTCGATGCCGACAGGATCGCCACGTCACCGGTGCCGCCCAGGCCGCTGTGACAACAGGTGACGATCGCCGCTTCCACCGGGAACATCTTCAGGTAAGGCGCAATCATGAAACTGACCAGCCCCATCGACAGCACCACCGAACCGCAGACCACCACATAACCGACCGAGAACACCGCCACCACGCTTTCCAGCGGCACGTACAGCATGCCCAGACCGATCATCAGCGGCCACACCAGCGCGGTGGAGACGAACTTGTAGAAACTGTGCGCGCCGGTCTCCATCGAGGCCGGGATCACCCGGCAGTATTTGCACAGCACCGCGAACAGGATCATCAGCACCGGGCCGGGAATATGCACGATGTGTTCAAACAGGCCGCCGACGATAAAGAAGGCGCAGATCACCAGCAACCCGCCGCCCATCAGTTGGAAATCGACGTTGCCGCTTTGCTCCTTGATGGCGAACATCGCGTTCTCCTGCGCCGAGCGGATCAGCATGCCGTCGCCGCTCAGCGCCTTGCGCTGCATGCCGATGCGCGCCAGCACCCCGGCGGTCACGATGGCGAAGATGTTGCCCAGCACCGCCGCCGGCGCCAGCTGCGCGACGTAGACGTCCGGCGTCGCTCCCAGGATCGCCGAATAGGCCAGCGACAGCGGTAAAATCCCCTCGCCGATGCCGCCGCCGATGATCGGCACGATGATGAAGAAGAAGGTGTGATAAAAGGTAAAGCCGAACAGCTTGCCCACCAGCAGCCCGGTGATCACCGCCGTCACCGTACCAACCACCAAGGGCACAAACATGCGAATCATCCCCTGAATCAGGATCACCCGGTTCATGCCGAGAATGCTGCCGACCACCAGACTGGCGATGACGAAATAGAGCAGGTTGGCGTCTTTCATCAGCAAATGGACGGTGCCCATGACGTTGGGCTGGAAGACATTGAAATAGACCAGCACCGACGGCACCATCAAACACAGAATGGCCGGCCCGCCGATATCGCGCAGCACGGGAATGCTTTTTCCCAACTGCGCCAGCGCAAAGCCCAGCGTCATTATCACCGCCAGGCCGCCGATCATATTCTTCGGCAGGAAGTTGGCGTAGGCGGAAATCGCCACGATCGCGCAAATCGTGATAAACAACGCGATCGGTACCGCACCGATATCTATTTGACGAAGTTGATTAATTAACCCTGAGGATTCGGACGATGCCGTATTTTTATCACAGGCCAGTTCTGCATTTATCTGTTTCATTATTCACCCTGCTGACAAGCGTACAGTACGGTTAGATTCACCTGGCGCAACAGTCCTGCCATAGCCAAGCAAAAACAAATGATTACGAAAAATCCTATTGTGGATTTCGCTTTTTCTAATAAGAAATAAAACAGTGGACAGCCCTGACGATATGATAAAAAATAAAAATGCAAAACTAAATTACGCCGGCGAAATTCAATATTGTGACCCTCCGCCAAGGTTGGTTTTAATTAATTATCGTCAGCATTTTGTAATTAAAGTAAGCAGGCTTAAATTCGCTGCTATGCTATAGGAGGGCGAAAAAGCCCCCTGTTTTATTAATAAAGAACCGGAAACGCATTAGCTGAATCCGGTCAGCTTGATCCGAACCTTAATCCTGCGCGCGGCACCGCACGGGAAAGAGGCATAATATGACTCATAAGGAAGTAGAATATGTCTTCACGCGCTGTTACCCCACAAACCCTCGCTCGCTACGGCATCCATCAGGCCGCCGACATCGTCTATAACCCCAGCTATGAATTGCTGTTCGCCGAAGAGACCCGCGCCGACCTGCCGCCGCTGGAACGCGGCACCCTCACCCAACTCGGCGCGGTCAACGTCGCGACCGGTGAGTTCACCGGCCGTTCGCCGAAGGACAAATACATCGTGCGCGACGACACCACGCGCGATACCGTCTGGTGGTCGGACAACGGCACCGGCAAAAATGACAACCAGCCGCTCTCCCCGGAAGTCTGGCAGCATCTGAAGACGCTGGTGGGCAACCAGCTCTCCGGCAAGCGTCTGTTCGTGGTGGACGCGTTCTGCGGCGCCAACGCCGACACGCGCCTGAAAGTGCGCTTCATCACCGAGGTGGCCTGGCAGGCGCACTTCGTGAAAAACATGTTTATTCGCCCGAGCGACGCCGAACTGGCGGACTTCGAGCCGGACTTCGTGGTGCTGAACGGCGCCAAATGCACCAACCCGGACTGGCAGCAGCAAGGGCTGCATTCGGAGAACTTCGTCGCCTTCAACCTGACGGAACGCATGCAGCTGATCGGCGGCACCTGGTACGGCGGCGAGATGAAGAAAGGCCTGTTCTCGATCATGAACTATCTGCTGCCGCTGAAGGGCATCGCCTCGATGCACTGCTCGGCCAACGTCGGCGAGCAAGGCGACGTGGCGGTGTTCTTCGGCCTGTCCGGCACCGGCAAAACCACCCTCTCCACCGATCCGAAGCGCCAGCTGATCGGCGATGACGAGCACGGCTGGGACGACGACGGCGTGTTCAACTTCGAAGGCGGCTGCTACGCCAAGACCATCAAGCTGTCGCCGCAGGCGGAGCCGGAAATCTATCAGGCGATCCGCCGCGATGCGCTGCTGGAAAACGTCACCGTGCTGGCCGACGGCAGCATCGACTTCGACGACGCCAGCAAGACCGAGAACACCCGCGTTTCCTATCCGATTTATCACATCGAGAACATCGTCAAACCGGTGTCCAAAGCCGGCCATGCGCGCAAGATCATCTTCCTGACCGCCGACGCCTTCGGCGTACTGCCGCCGGTATCGCGCCTGACGCCGGAGCAGACCCAGTACCATTTCCTGTCCGGCTTCACCGCCAAGCTGGCCGGCACCGAGCGCGGCATCACCGCGCCGACGCCGACCTTCTCCGCCTGCTTCGGCGCTGCGTTCCTGACGCTGCACCCGACGCAGTATGCCGAAGTGCTGGTGAAACGCATGGAGGCCGCCGGCGCCCAGGCTTACCTGGTCAACACCGGCTGGAACGGCAGCGGCAAACGTATTTCGATCAAGGATACGCGCGGCATTATCGACGCCATTCTGAATGGCGACATTGAGCAGGCCGGGACGTTCACGCTGCCGATCTTCGGGCTGGAGGTGCCGACCGCGCTGCCGGGCGTCGATCCGTCGATCCTCGATCCGCGCAAAACCTACGCCGACGAGTCGCTGTGGCAGGAGAAAGCGCAGGATTTGGCGCAGCGCTTTATCGATAACTTCGCCAAATATACCGTCACCCCGGCGGGTGAAAAATTGGTGAACGCCGGGCCTAAACGGTAACGGCATTCCCCCGCTCAAGGGCCGATTCGTCGGCCCTTTTTTGTTTTCACTCTTCCTCCATCCACTGCGTTCACCGATGTTTGCCCCGAATGGTGGCGTATCGACAGCATGCGCTGAGCGCCTCACAGTTCCCGCTGAAATCAATTGATTGTTTTGTCGTATAAATTTAGAACTGACGAACAATAATTCAAAAGTATGGGAACGGGGATGAATCAACAGACTCTCGACGCGCGCCGCTCGCGTCAGGCGTTGCTGGCCGGCTCGGTCGGCAACTTTATCGAATGGTATGAGTTCGGGGTGTACGGGTTCCTGGCCATCGTTATCGCCGCCAATTTTTTCACGCTGCAGGGTGAAAACGAAATCACCAGCCTGATCCTCACCTACGCCGCCTTCGCGCTGGCGTTTTTCTGTCGGCCGATCGGCGCGGTGATATTCGGCCGCATCGGCGATCGCATCGGCCGTCGCCCAACGCTGATTGCGGTTCTGCTGTTGATGACGCTGGCCACCGCGCTGATCGGCGTCATGCCGACCTATGCCTCGATCGGCGTCGCCGCCCCGCTGCTACTGACGCTGCTGCGCATGTTTCAGGGGCTGTTCGCCGGCGGTGAATTCGGCGGCGCCGTGTCGCTGATGACCGAGTTCGCCCCGAAGGGCAAGCGCGGGCTGTTTGGCGCCTGGCAATCGCTGACCGTCGCGCTCGGCCTGCTGGCCGGGGCCGGGCTGGTGGCGCTGTTGGCCGCGCTGCTCAGCGTGCAGCAGCTGCATGACTGGGGCTGGCGCATTCCGTTCCTGCTGGCGCTGCCGCTGGGCGCCGTGGCGCTGTGGCTGCGGCTAAAGCTCGAGGAAACGCCCACGTTCACCCAGGCGCAGCAACATGCGGAACACGCCGCCGCGCCGCCGGAAGCGAAGCTGGGCGGCGTGGTGAAAACCATTTTGATCGGCATCGGCCGCATGATGGGCTGGTCGGCCGCCGGCTATACCTTCCTGGTGGTGATGCCTTCCTATTTGCAAACCTCATTGCACGCCACCTTCCAGCAGGCGCTGGTGGCGACGGTGCTCGCCAACGTCGGCTTCGCCCTGACCATTCTGCCGGCGGGCATTGTCAGCGACAAACTGGGGCGTAAAACGGTGATGCTGACGGCGGTGGCGGCGGTGATCCTGTTCACCTTCCCGCTGCTGCACCTGTTGCAGGATGCGCAGAGTTCACTGTGGGCCAAAGGGCTGGCGGTCATGATCGCCGGCGCCGTGGTTGGCCTGCTGGCCGGCCCCGGCCCGGCGATGCTGGCGGAGATGTTCCCGACCCGGGTGCGCTATACCGGCTTGGGGCTGGCTTACTCGCTGTCCAATGCGGTGTTTTCCGGTTCGGCCGGGCTGATTATCACCGGCCTGATCAAACAGACCGGTAATATCGACATTCCCGCCTACTACGTGGTCGCCACCTCGGTGGTCAGCCTGTTTGCGCTGATGACGCTGCGCCGCGACGATCATCTGCGCTCGCTGAACGAACGTTAATCCTCCGGGGGCGCATCGCCCCCTTGCCAACCCGTGACCTCGATCACAAGGCATAAATGTTAACGTTAACTTTTGTGATTAACATCGCATGCGTGATATCTGCTGGCTTCATCCCTTTGCGAGTTAACGTTAACAATAGAACTAACTTCACTCACCGGGGCCCTACCCATGAACCGCGAAACTAAAAAATATTACGTGCTGCTCAGCGGCCTGCTGTTCTTCTTTTTTTTCACCTGGTCTTCCAGCTTTTCGCTGATCTCGCTGTGGCTGAATCAGAAGATCGGCCTGAAAGGCGCCGAGACCGGCCTGATCTTCTCCGCTATCTCGTTGGTGGCGCTGTGCGCCCAGCCGCTGTACGGGTTTATTCAGGACAAACTTGGGCTGCGCAAGCACCTGCTGCAGTTTCTCGGCGTGATGCTGCTGCTGACCGGCCCGTTCTTTATCTACGTTTACGCCCCGCTGCTGGCCAGCAGCCTGCCGCTCGGCGCGCTGGTCGGCGGGGTATTTATCGGCGCCACCTTCTTCGCCGGCATCGGCGCGCTGGAATCTTATACCGAGCGAGTCAGCCGCATCAGCGGTTTCGAATTCGGCCGCGCCCGCATGTGGGGATCGCTCGGCTGGGCCAGCGCCACCTTTTTGGCCGGTTTTATCTTCAATATCGATCCGAACATCAATTTCTGGCTGGCCTCCGCCGCCGCCGTGGTATTCCTGTTGCTGCTCAGCCAGGTGCGCGAGCTGAAGCCGAACGCCATGGCCGGCCTGGCGTTCGGCAAACCGGAAAATCTGCGGCTGCAGGATGCGCTGGCGCTGCTGCGTATGCCGGGCTTCTGGGCGCTGGTGGTGTTTGTGCTCGGTATCAGCGTGTACAACGTTTTCGATCAGCAATTTTCGGTCTACTTCGCCTCGCAGTTCGCTTCACGCGAACAGGGCAACGAGATGTACGGCTTCCTCAACTCGCTGCAGGTCTTCCTCGAAGCCGGCGGTATGTTCCTGGCGCCGCTGCTGGTGAACCGCATCGGCGCCAAACAGGGGTTGTTGCTGGCCGGTGGCGTGATGGCGCTGCGCATGTTCGGCTCCGGCTTGGTCAGTGGCGCATTGATGATCTCCGCCATGAAACTGCTGCACGCCGTAGAGTTGCCGATCCTGCTGATCGCTATCTTCAAATACATCGCCAGCCGCTTCGACAGTCGCCTCTCCTCAACGCTTTACCTGGTGGGCTTTCAGTTCATCACCCAGGTGATGGCCAGCTTCCTGTCGCCGCTGGCGGGCTACGGTTATGACCGCATCGGCTTTGCCGACACCTATCTGCTGATGGGGTGCGCGGTCGCCGCCACGACGCTTGTCTCCTGTTTCCTGCTGCGCGGCGAACGTTCCGCCGGCGCAACCCCCTTTCAATCCGCCATTAAATCAAGCGAGTCTGTCCAATGAACACTGCCTTAGCTCAAGCCGACCATGCGGTCGAAGCCCTGCGCGCAGAGCGCCGAGACGAATACTACCCGCAGTTCCATCTCGCGCCGCCCGCCGGCTGGATCAACGATCCCAATGGCCTGATCTGTATTGACGGCGTCTATCATGCCTTCTTCCAGCATCACCCCTACAGCGAACACTGGGGGCCCATGCACTGGGGGCACGCGACCAGCCGCGATCTGATCCGCTGGCAGCACCAGCCCATCGCCCTGGCGCCCGATGCGCCCTATGACAAAGACGGTTGTTTTTCCGGCTGCGCCGTGGATGACAACGGCGTGCTGACGCTGATTTACACCGGCCACGTGTGGCTGGGCGAGCCCGGCGACGACAGCCAGGTGCGGGAAGTGCAATGTCTCGCCACCAGCGAAGATGGCATACGCTTCGTTAAACATGGGCCGGTGCTGGCCCCGCCGGACGGCATTCAGCATTTCCGCGATCCGAAAGTCTGGCGCGAGAACGGCGAATGGTGGCTGGTGGTCGGCGCCAAAGAAAACGGTCTCGGCCAGGTGCGCCTGTACCGTTCTGCAGACCTGCGCGCCTGGCGCTTCGATCGGGTGCTGGCCGGCGCGCTGGCGGCGCATCAAGGGTATATGTGGGAATGCCCGGATTTCTTCCCGCTGGGGGAACAGCACCTGTTGCTGTTCTCGCCGCAGGGGCTGGCGGCACAGGGCTACCGCTACCGCAATCGCTTCCAGAGCGGCTATCTGCTCGGCCACTGGCGGCCGGACAGCGACTTCAGGGTGACCCAACCCTTCTGCGAGCTGGATGCCGGCCACGATTTCTATGCGCCGCAGACCTTCACCGCCGCCGACGGCCGTCGGCTGCTGTTTGCCTGGATGGATATGTGGGAATCCCCGATGCCCAGCAAAGTGCACCGTTGGGCCGGCGCCCTCACCCTGCCGCGCGAGCTGACGCTGGCTGCCGACGGCAGCGTCCGCATGAACCCGGCGCGTGAACTGGCGGCGCTGCGCCGAGAATCGCACACCTTTTTGGCACAGACGCTGACCAATCAGCATCTGCCGCTGGCGGACGACGTGCAGGAACTCACCCTGACGTTGAGACCGGCCGACAACGACGCCGAGCGTTACGGGCTGGCCATCGGGAATGCGGCGCGCCTGTTCGTCGACAATCAGGCGCACCGGCTGGTGCTGGAACGTTTTCATGACAACCCCGCCCTGTGCACCTGCCGCAGCGTGCCGCTGCCGGAAGGTGACACCCTGTCACTACGGATCTTCATTGACCGCTCATCGCTGGAGATCTTCGTCAATCAGGGCCAGGCCTGCCTGACCAGCCGCATCTACCCGACGGCGGGCGAGCGCCACCTCAGCCTGTTCGCCGAAGGCGGCCGGGCACAGTTCGAGCCCATCACGGGATGGCGGCTGGCAAGCATCTGGGGATAATGGGAATGAGCACCGGGCGCGCAGCGACGCACCCGGTGCGCTTATAGCGAACCACGCGCCAATAGCGGGCAAGGCACTTTCACCGTCTCACGCTGCTCCCGCTGCTCAATCACATGCAGCGCCGCAAGGCGGCCCAGCTCGTAATGCGGCAGCTGCACCGTCGTCAATGCCGGCAGGAACAGCTCGCCGGTGCCGACCATATTGTCGTAACCCAGCACCGCCACCTGTTGCGGTATCCGCCATCCTTGCGCCAGCAATACCTGATACACCAGAAAGGCTATCCGATCGTTCCCGCACACCACGACGTCGCAATCGCGCCGACCGGGAGAGAAATGCCGCTCCAGCAACGCGACGCAATCGCGATAGCTTTGATCGCCGCCGCTCAGATCGAGATGATACTGCCGCAGCTGTTCAACATCGCGCCCCGCTTCGCGCCAGGCGCGTTCCAGACCGCGGCGGCGCAGGCCCGCCGCCAGCGTATCCGCCGGTAAATGAATGCACAGTGGCGCGCGATAGCCTTTGGCGATCAGCGTGCGCGTGGCCTCATACTGCCCTTGCTCGTCATCAGGAATGTAGCTGGCGATCGAATGCGCCGGGCTGACGCAGTTGGCCAGCACCAGCTTTTTGTCCAGCAGTTTGGCCGGCAATGTCACCTCGCGCAGCCCCATCGTGGTGAAGATCACCCCATCCGGACGATGCGCCAGCAGCAGATCGACGGTCTGTTCGGCGTTGTCGTCGGCAAACAGGTTGACGACGAAGCTGTTCCAGCCTCGCTCGCGCGCGGTTTTCTCAATCGACAGGATCATTTCCACCGAGAACGGCGTCGTGGCGGTGTCCAGCGCCAGCACGCCGAGCGTCTGCACGCGATTTCCGTCACCGCGAATACGCCGCGCCGACAGATCCGGCACGTAGTCCAACTGGTCGATAGCCTGTTTGACGCGGCGGTAGGTTTCCGGCCGCAGCTTGCCGGGTTCATTGATGGCGCGGGACACCGTCATCAACGAGACTCCGGCAAGTTTTGCGACGTCTTTCAGCGAAGCCATGCGCCCTTCTTTATGATTAATGGGGAAAAGTGAATAATCCCATAACCGGGCGCAGGACTCTACTCTGCGTTAGCAGGCTGTGATGTTCGCCCACAGAAGAGCGCCGTCGGCCGTCAGCGGCGCCACTTCACCGCCCGCCGCCTGCGCCGCCCACCAGACGCCCTCGCGCGCCCGCAGGTCGCCGCCCCCCGGCAGCGACCAGACCCCGCTCAGCACATACAGCACGCCCGCCCGGTTGGGTGGCAAGGTGACGGGCGCCGTGCTGCGCCGCACCTCGGCCGCCTGCCGGCCGCGGCGCGTCATGATGTTGAAATCCTGGCTGGCGCCGCCCAGCAGCGTCGCTTCCAGCGCCACGTCGCCGGAGAACGCGAACGGCTCCCCGACGCGCGCCAATTGATGGTCGATATGCCCGGCGCTGAACAGCCGCACGCCGTCGCCTTCCAGCAGCGTGATCGAACGATCGATGCCTGCAAAGGCGGAAAACGGCCCGTCCTGTGCGATGGTGGCGATGCTGGCGCGCCAGTCAAAATCCTGCGCGCCCGGCGGCCAGCTGACGATTTCACGGGTTTCCCCACCGCCGTTGCGCCACGGGCTGACCGGCAGCGCGGCGAAGTTAAAACGGGTCAGGCTCATTACGCCTCCTGCTGAAAGGTTTTCAGCACCTGCAGGAACTCGGCGCCGCTCTGCTGCTGCAGCGCGTGCCGCCCCTGCTCGATCACCTGCCGGCCGCCGACGAACACGTCGCGAATTTGCTCTTTGCCGCCGGCGAACAGCCAGCGGTTGAGGATCGAGGCGTCCGGCGCCGCCGCCAGATACGGATCGTCGCCGTCCAGCACCAGCCAGTCGGCGCGATAGCCGCTCTGCAACCGGCCGATCGGCGCGCCGCACGCCTGCGCGCCGCCCTGCAGCGCCTGCAGGTACAGCACATCGCCCACCGCCGACTGTTCCGGCGTCGTCAGACGGTTGCGGCGCTGATCGCGCAGCCGCTGGCCGTATTCAAACCAGCGCAGCTCTTCCACCACGTTGAGCGAAACGTGGCTGTCGGAACCGATGCCCCAGCGCCCCTGCTGCTGCAGGTAAGCGTCGCCGGGGAAGATGCCGTCGCCGAGGTTGGCTTCGGTGGTCAGGCACAGCCCGGCCACCGCGCGGCTGCGCGCCAGCGCTTCCAGCTCGTCGCGATCCAGATGGGTGGCATGCACCAGGCACCAACGCTGATCGACCGGCAGATGGTCATACAGCCAGGCCACCGGGCGCTGCCCGCTCCACGTCAGGCAGTCGTTCACCTCTTTTTGCTGCTCGGCGATATGAATATGCACCGGCAAAGTGCGATCCGACGCGGCCAAAATCTGCTGCATCTGGCCCAGCTCCACCGCACGCAGCGAGTGGAAGCACAGCCCCTGATTCTGCAACGGACGATCCACCAGCTGGCGGGCAATCACCTGCTGCTGGTGCAGATAGCTTTCGGTATCCTGGATAAAACGTTTCTGCCCCGGCTGCGCCGGCTGCGCGCCGAAACCGGCGTAGCTGTACAGCACCGGCAGCATCGTCATGCCGATGCCGGCCTGATGCGCGGCCTCGCTGAGGCGGCCGGTCATCTCACCGCGATCGGCGTAAGGCTTGCCGTCAGCGTCGTGATGCAGATAATGGAATTCGGCCACCTGGGTGTATCCGCCCTTGAGCATTTCGATATACAGTTGACGGGCGACTACCTCCACCTGCTCCGGCGTCAGGCGCTGCACCAGGCGGTACATCAGATCGCGCCAGGTCCAGAAGCTGTCCTGCGGGTTGCCCGCCACTTCCGCCAGCCCGGCCATCGCGCGCTGGAAAGCGTGGGAGTGCAGGTTCGGCATGCCCGGCACCGCATCGCCGTGCAGCCGGGTGCAGCCTTGCGGCTCAGCGTCGGCGGTAACTTGAGTCAGATAACCTTGCGCATCGACGTCCAGCCGGACGTTATGCGCCCAGCCCTCAGGGAGCAAAGCGCGTGGGGCAAAATAAGCAGGCATGGCAGTATTCCACTGTTGGTGTAACGGCGAATGAGGCGCGGCGATGGCGCGCCTTCGGGAATTTTTGGCGGCCGCCGGCAAGTTTCTGGCGCGACGGCCACTAGTTGTATATACATATACATACGCCGACATCAACAGTAAACTGGTGTTATTATTTTTTTATTTGACGAGGTTAACGTCGTGGCTGAACAACAGACCGTGTTACAACTGGCGGCTGCAATGAGCGATGCCCCCGCCCCGATCTACCAACGGGTCAAACAGGCGATCGTGAATCAAATCCGTGCGGGGCATTGGCAACCGCACCAGCGCGTGCCCTCCGAAAGTGAACTGGTGGCGGAACTGGGCGTCAGCCGCATGACCATCAACCGCGCGCTGCGCGAGCTGACCAGCGAAGGCTTTTTGATCCGCATGCAGGGCGTCGGCACCTTCGTCGCCGAAGCCAAGGCGCATACCGCGCTGCTGGAAGTGCACAACATCGCCGATGAAATTGCCGCGCGCGGTCATCGCCACAGCAGCAAGATCCTCGAGCTGAAGGCCCGTGCGGCCAGCGAGGAAGAAGCGACGGCGCTGGGCATTCACCCCGGCCAACGGCTGTTCTACTCGCAGATCGTGCATTACGAAAACGATGTGCCGGTGCAGGTGGAAGACCGCTGCGTCAACCCGCAGGTGGCGCCGGATTACCTGAAGCAGGATTTCGACCGCGTCACGCCTTACACCTACCTGACGCAGGCTGCGCCGCTGACCGCCGGCGAACACATCGTCGAAGCGGTGATCCCCACCCGGCGCGAGCGCGAGCTGCTGCAGCTGGAGGACCACGAACCCGGCCTGCTGATCCATCGCCGCACCTGGTCCGGCAAAACCGTGGTGACCTCGGCCCGGCTGCTGTACCCCGGCAGCCGTTATCAACTGTTCGGCCGCTTCACCAGCGAAGTCTGATCCCCGGCGGGCGCGCCCTGCGCCCGCATCTCCGCTATCGATCACATCCTGATAACAAAATTTCGCCCGCCCCTTGTGACATCCCGATGAATGCGTTAGGTTGTTTTTAATTGTATATACAACCATGTGGGAGCTGCGGCTCCGGCGGAGGAAAGCAATGACGTCTGAGATTCACTGTGACAGCCTGTGGCACGGCGCCGATATCGTCACCATGCGCGACGGCAAGTATCACACCCTGACCGACGGCGCGATCGCCGTGCGCGACGGCAAGATCGTCTGGATTGGCGAACATGCGGCGCTGCCGTCCGGCCTGATCGCGGACGAAACGGTGAAATTCGACGGCGGCATCATCACCCCCGGTTTTGTTGACTGCCACACGCACCTGGTGTTCGGCGGCAATCGCAGCGGCGAGTTCGAACAGCGGCTGAACGGCGTGAGCTACGCCGAGATCGCCGCGCAGGGCGGCGGCATCATTTCCACGGTGAAAGCCACCCGCGCGGCCGATGAAGCGCTGCTGCTGGAGCAGGCGCTGTTCCGCCTGCGGCCGCTGCTGGCGGAAGGCGTCACCTGCGTGGAGATCAAATCCGGTTACGGCCTCAGCCCGGAAAGCGAACTGAAGATGCTGCGGGTGGCGCGCAAGTTGGGCGAGTTGCTGCCGGTCGAGGTGAAAACCACCTGTCTGGCGGCCCATGCGCTGCCGCCGGAATACGCCAACCGCGCCGACGACTACATCAATCTGGTCTGCGACACCATCATCCCGCAGGCGGCGGCAGCCGGCCTGGCGGATGCGGTTGACGCCTTCTGCGAACATCTGGCGTTCTCACCGGCGCAGGTGGAGCGGGTCTTCGCCGCCGCCGAGGCCGCCGGTCTGCCGGTCAAGCTGCACGCCGAGCAGCTCTCCGCCCTCGGCGGCAGCACGCTGGCGGCACGCCATCACGCGCTATCCGCCGACCATCTCGAATACGCCACCGAACAAGATGCCCGCGCCATGGGCGACGCCGGCACCGTGGCGGTGCTGCTGCCCGGCGCCTATTACCTGCTGCGCGAAACCCAGTGCCCGCCGGTGGAGCTGTTCCGCAAGCACCAGGTGGCGATGGCGATCGCCAGCGACGCCAACCCCGGCACCTCGCCGGCGCTGTCGCTGCGCCTGATGATCAACATGGCCTGCACGCTGTTCCGCCTGACGCCGGAAGAAGCGTTGGCGGGCGTCACCACCCACGCCGCCAAAGCGCTGGGGCTGCAACACAGCCACGGCACGCTGGAAACCGGCAAGGTGGCGGACTTCGTTCACTGGCCGCTGTCGCGGCCGGCGGAACTGGCTTATTGGTTGGGCGGTCAGCTGCCCTGTACGGTGATTTTCCGAGGAGAAGTACGTCAATGACCATTCGCGATCCTTTTAGCTTCCAGACCGGCAGCCTGCCGCTGCTGATCAGCATCCCGCACGCCGGCACGCAACTGACGCCGGCGGTCGAGACCGGGCTGACCGACGACGCCCGCCCGCTGCCCGATACCGATTGGCACATACCACAGCTGTACGAGTTCGCCCGGGCGATGGGCGCCAGCGTGCTGGTCGGCAACTATTCGCGCTTCGTCATCGATCTGAACCGCCCGGCGGACGACAAGCCGCTGTACACCACCGCCACCACCGGTCTGTATCCCGACGTGCTGTTCGACGGCCGCCCAAGCTTCCTGCCGGGCAAAGCGCCGACGGACGCAGAGCGCGCCGGCTATCTGCAGCAAATTTGGCAACCTTATCATCAGCAACTGCAAGACGAACTGGCGCGCCTCAAAGCGCGGCACGGCTATGCGCTGCTGTTCGACGCGCACTCCATCGCCTCGGTGATCCCGCGGCTGTTCGAGGGCAAGTTGCCGGATCTCAATCTCGGCACCAACGGCGGCGAAAGCTGCGCCCAGGCGCTGAGCGATCGGCTGGTCGCCTGCTGCGAGCAGCAACAGCAGTACACCCACGTGCTGAACGGCCGCTTCAAAGGCGGTTACATCACCCGCGCCTACGGCCAGCCGCAGCAGCAACAGCATGCGATCCAGCTTGAGCTGGCGCAGGTGAACTACATGTCCGAACAGTATCCTTACGCGTTCGAACCGCAGCGCGCCGCCTCGCTGCAGCGCCTGCTCAAGCAGATGATTGAAGGCCTGTTGGACGGCGCCGCCAGACTCAACTGATCCCCTTTGCAGGCGCCGCCGGGCGCCTGTCTCTCCCCCTGCCTTTAACCGCATCGTCAGCCGCGTTCTGCGCGCCATATCAAAGTTTCGCGTGATTCCCCACCGACTGGTCTAAACAGCGCACAAAACAGCGGCCGACGAAAAACGCACTGCGCCACAATCAGCCGAAAAGCCCGCGCTCCTCGTCAGCGCCGGGCGGCGTGTGGCCGAGCTGGCCCGTTTCGAACCATCACTCTGGAGGCCCTATGTCTGTAACACCGTTAAACTGGCGCGCTGCCGGCGCCCTCGCCGAACAATTGCTGGCCGGCTGGCAACGGCGTGGCGAACCCGGCGGCGCCATCACCCTGTTTGACGCCGAACAACTCCGCGCCACCGCCTGCGCCGGCCTGGCCGATCTGGCGCAGAATACCCCCTTCACCGCCGACAGCGTGGTGCGCTACGCCTCAGTGACCAAGCACATCTTCGCCGCGCTGGCGCTGAACGCCACCGATCGCGCCATTCGGCTGGAGCAACGCCTGGGTGACCTGTTGCCCGCCCTGCAGCCCGCGCTGGCGGACGTCACCGTCGGCCAGGCGCTGGACATGACCGGCGGCCTGCCCGACGTGCGCGAAACGCTCGGCCTGCTCGGCATCTCGCTGCACGCCGTCAGCGAGGCGCAGCCGGTGATGCAGTTTGTCGAGGGGTTGGAAAGATTGAACTACGAAGCCGGCAGCGAGATCGCCTACAGCAATACCGGCTATCGGCTGCTGGAGGCCGCGCTGCGCAGCAAAGGGTATGATTTCGACCAACTGGTGCAACAGCACATCGCCCGGCCGCTGCAGTTGCAGATGCGGGCGCCGGAAAGCTGGTTCGACGTGGTGCCGGGGTTGGTGCCGGGTTACTGGCGAGCGCCGCAGGGCTGGCAACACGCCAGCGCCGGCCTGCACCTTTCCGCCTCCGGCAGCCTGACCGGCAGCCTCAACGCCCTCACCCGCTGGCTGCAGACGCTGCTGGCCAACGAAGGCACCGGCCAGGGCGTGCTGGCGCAACTCGGCGCACCGCGCCGCCTCAATCAGGGCCAACTCAGCGCCTATGGCCTGGGGCTGGCGCAAACCCCGCTGGGCCGCCGGCGCTTGCTCGGCCACGGCGGCTCCCACGCCGGTTACAAAACCTATTTCCTGCTGGCGCCCGATCGCCAGGCCGGCGTCGCGCTGGTGGCCAACCGCGAAGACTGCGACAGTTTCGGTATGGCTTTGCAGGTGATGGCGGCGCTGCTTGGCGAACCGCTGCCGCAGCGCAGCATGGCGATCCCCGACGGCCTTTACGCCACGCCGGCGGAGCCGCACTGGCTGGAGGTCAAAAATGGCAATCTGGCCTATCTGGGCAGCGATGAACCGCTGTATCAGGGCGAAGACGGCTACGCGGTGTCGCTGTCCGCCCATATGCCGATCAAATTGAAGTGGACCGGCGAAGCGGTCGAGGGCGAAGTCGGGCATGTGGCGCGCCGTTTCCTGCCGGTCACGGCCAACGGCGACTGCCTGAAGCATGTGCAGGGGCTGTGGTATCACCCGCACTATCGCACCGCCTTTGAAATTCGCGGCGATCGGGTGCATATCGGCGTCGGCCCGGCGGCGCAGACCGGGACGCTCAGCCCGCTCGGCCAGGGCCGCATGCTGGTGGAGTGCCAGGACGGCCCGTGGTTAAAACGCTTTTGCCTCTATTTCCGCGGTTACAACGTGGATCTCATCGCCAACCGCAGCCGGATGCTGACCTTCCGCCGCAGCACCGTCGGCCGCGACTGACGCTCAGCGTGCGCTGCCGGTTTTGACCGCCAGCAGCGCATCCGCCAGCCGCCGTTTGTCGGCGGCGCTGAGATTCACCTGATCCACTGACGCCATAAACGCCGCCCGATCCGCCTCGCCGAGCGGGCCGGCGCGCAGCCGCTCCGCCAGCCGTTGCAATATCTGGCTGCTCAGCTGTGCGATCTGCGGGCGCACCTGCGCCAACGGCCGCGGCTGCCAGCCGGGTTCCGGGCTCGCCAGCCAGTCGGCGCGATAGCGGTACTGAATCGCCTTGGCGGCGTCCATCTGCACGGCGATAAAAGGCCGCACCGACGCCGGCTCCAACCCCAAACGCCCCGCCTCCGCCTGCGCGCTGGCCAACACCTTCGCCTCCTGCGCCAGGTCTTCGATCGGCAAATGCCGCTGCGCCTTGTAACCGGCGACGTCCTTCATCAACGACAGCCGTTGGTTCACCAGCTCGCCGATAGCGGCTGCGCCCTCTGCCAACGCGGGAAAACTGGTCAAACAGCAGGCTATCAATAACGCCCTGAACATGGCGCCTCCCTTATGATGCAGTGAAACGTAAGGCCCAAAGTTCACCACGTCCGCCCCGCGCTGGCAAATAAAAAGGCCCCGCCGCAGCGAGGCCCGATAACGCTCGACAAACCTTAGTCGAACACGCCGTTGATGACGGAAGCCACAATCGCGGTGCTGAGTGCGACCAGCACCAGATCGTCGCCGGCGATACGCCACTCATAACCCGGGTACTGCGGCAGATCACGCAGCATCGAGTAAGGCACCACTTTTTTGGCGATGCCCGGCGGCAGCGGTTTACCGCGCGCCAGATTCTTGGCGATGCCCGGTGGCAGCGAGCTGTAGCCGGTCAGGCCGTAGTTGCGCGCCAGCGAACGGGCGCGGTCGCGCGAGAGGCTGACGGAAACCAGATTATCGTCGTTTCTATAACCGCCTTTATCTTTATTGCCTTTGTTGCCGTTGTTGCCATGGTTACCGCTATTACCGTGATTGCCGCTGTTGCCATGGCCATTACCGTTGCCGTTACCATTGCCGCCTTTGTCAGCCAGGGCCGGGGCGGATGACAACCCCAGCGACGCGATCAGCGCCAACACCGTGAGGGTCGTACGACGTTTGTTCATGTTGTGTATTCCTGCGTGGGGGACTCTGTTGACTATAGCGGGTCTTTTCCGGACGAAGTATAAGGAAAACTCCGAGATAACAAGTGCAGTTTGACGGCAGTCGCGCCAATAGCTTGTTTCAACACAACACGCCTCGAGAATTCCGAAACTTACCTCAGATTTTTCTTGAAGAAAAATAAGCCTTACGCTAGCGTGGGAGGGTAACAAAAAAGAGTTAGCGTGCTCTTTTTCGTCGCACCTCAAATCTTATTCTTATCATCCATAATGATAATAGCGAACACTTCCCGCCTCTCCGTGCGGGATTCTTTTTCCCGCCGCTGTCGCCCCAATCTGGTGCTTTATGTTGAGATTTGGTTGCCAATAATTTACATTCGCTGTCTGAGAAACCTCAACCTCCCGCGGTGGCCAGGCTGGCAACGGGTGGGCGTTCAGGAGCAAAAGACGTGCAAATGACCCTCATGGAATACATCACTCGGCACTTTAACGGCGATCTTCATCGTTACGCGCAGTCGGAAGGCGTCAGCCGTGAACAAATCATTAGTTGGATAAATAATGAATGTCACGTGATCAAAGGCAGGCTGTTTATGCCGGTGAAGCATCTCCCGGTTGAACAAGCCCAGTGATGACAAAAAAAAACCCCGCCAGGCGGGGTTTTCTGTTTCTGATAACACGGAAAATCAGAAGTTATAGCCGACCACGAGGTAATAACCCCAGCCGGTAGACTTGATTGGGCCCTGCGGGGTGCCGATATCCGCGCCATCCTGCCACTGGCCGCCGTTATGGAAGTAACGCGCCACGAAAGAATAGTGCCAGTGATCGTAGTTCAGCGCCAAAATATGGCTGGAGGCGATCGAGTTGCTGGTGCGCACCTGTTTGCCGGTGCCGTCAACCCAATGGCTGTCCTTGCCCAGATCGGAACCGAAGTCGAAGTTGGTGAAGCCGATGTAGCTCAGGTTGCCGCCCCACACCTGGGTCAGCGGCACGAAGTATTTCACCTTGAAGCGGTAACCGTCCCAGCTGTTCTCGTTGGCGGCCTGGTAGTTTTCCCACTGGTATTTGGCATAGATGTTCATCGACAGGCTCATCGGCAGGCCGGTGTCGATATCGGTGCCCAGACCCATGTACCAGGTGTTCTGACGGCCGTCGGCGTTGTGGCCCAGATCATAGATGTAGTTGTTGGCGAAGTACCACTCTTTGAACGGACCGAAGCTCAGATCGGTGCCGGTCAGCTTGTCGATGGAGAAGCGCGGTTCAATCTCCATAAACAGCGGGGAACCTTTGTCCCAGATGCCGCGATCCGGGGTATTGCCCACGCCGAAGAACTTCGGCACGTCAACGTAACCGTAGAAATCGAACCAGTCTTTCTTAGCGAAGGCTTCGTATTCGAGATACACGTCGTTATTCAGCTGCGGCCCGAAGCGGGTGTGGTAGCTGCCCACCACGTTGACGCTCTGGTGCCACCAATCGGAGACATATTGACTGTCTTTGCTATCAGCCATTGATGATGCACTGTAAGACGCTGCGAGCAGTACACCTGCTGCGAGAGCTATTTTTTTCATTTTATTACCACATGCTTAAAGGGCCATTTCCTGCCCGTTTAGAAAAGATGACAATGAGTCTGCCGACACCTGGCGTTGTCTTCACACAGAAACTCGGATGACGCGCGCATTATAGAAACCACTGACTGTAAGAATCTGTGATCCAGTTACGCATTTCGCGAATAGGTAATCGATTGCGTTCACATTTGTCAAATTATGTTTCATGCAAATTCACATTCGCTGTGATTTTTGTCATGTACAGCATTTTTTCAGCCGAAAATTGCAGCAAATGTAACCCGCTGGTAGCCGGCGGGGAAACCCGCTGAAAGTCATAAAAGACGGGCCGCGGCGATTAACGCCACAGCCCGCAGAATAGTGAACGCAACAAATACCCTCAGGCGCCAGCACGCGACACACTACCAGGGAGGGAAAGATCAACTAATCCAGCAAACCGCTCAAGACGCGGCGCAAAAAAGGTTGTTTCTTGCGCGTAATCGGATTGCCATCATATTTTTTCTGGGATTGCTTATTGAAACCGCCGAATAACTGCACATTCTGGTACTGTTCCAGGGTATAACCGGCCTGCAGCGCTTCGCGATAGTATTGTTCGAACAGTTCGCGCAGATCATCGCGATAATGGCTGTGGATCTTGCCATCAAACCAATGCTCGCGGCTTTCAGCCCGCAGTCTCGGAAGCGAGTAACGGTGGGAAAATTGGCTGCTCATATCTGAGTAATGCAACGCCTTCAACGCTTCCAATGGCAAATCGTCACCATCTAGATTGCTGTATTCCGGTTTCAACGGCTCAACGAACTCGGGATGTTCTTCAAAGAACCGCTGCATTTTTTTATGCCCCAATGGATCGCGGCGCAACTCGTCCAGCGGCGGCAAGAATCGCGCCGCTGCCTCGCAATCCCACAGCATTTCCCCCAAGCGGAGATCTTTGCCGGAACCCGCGGCCAAAATGGCCGTGCCCTCCTTCATCGGATGATGCCAAATCTCTGCGATATCGCAGAGATACAGCACGTCCGCATCAGAGTAAAATGCCCGGCCCTGGAAGTTACAGAAAGCGGGAATTCCCCAGCGAAACGCAGAGAACGGCGTCGCCCAACGCTCGGTGGTCCAACCTTCGCCGCCGTTTTGAGAATACCAAGAACTGGCAGGGTCTCGCGACAAACGCATCCACTCAATTTGAACAGGTATTGAAGCATGCTTACGCAAGCTGTACTCCAAAACCATCATCTGTTCCAAATCGCAATCATTTGGATCACACCCGATAAAAACTCGTGCAATATCCGCAGGTGGAGTCATAAAATATATCCCTATAGCACGCTATATAACCTGCATATGTTACCAACAATTTCAGAAGTCTCCTAATGACAAATAAAACGCTTTCTCATCCTCGAAAAACGCAGCCAGTGGAAACAATAAATTGATTCCTTTAATTTATTAACCGTCATTCAGCGTAATTGCGCCATAATCGCTGCGCTTCAGTTCACCGCCGGCACCGCCTTGGCGATGTTTTCCTGGCGGAACGCCACCTCTTCGCCGTTTTTCACCTCCCAGCTGGCGACCGGGATATCGGTCTTGGGCGCCGCCGCGACGACCGAACCGTAAATCAGCTTGTCGTCGCGGCGCAAAATATAAACGTCAAGCTGATATTCATGCCGCAGATTCGCCGTGGTCAGGCGCACGGTATCGCCGCGCTCGTAGTGATGCACGTCGATTTCGGGTTGTTGAATAAATTGAATGTCGCTTCTCATCGTCGTCGTTCCTTCAGGCAACATGGCTAGTTAAATTCTAGTTCAACATTGCGCCGACGGCGGATAATTTCCGTTAATTTCCACGGGTTGCCCGCCAACAGATCAGCGAGCCGAGAGTGACCATCGCCACGCCCTGCCAAAAATTGACGGTCAGCGAGGTGTGCAACACCAGCGCGGCGAACACCGCCGACAGCACCGGGGTAAAATAAGAGACGGTCGCCAGCAGCGTCATGTTGCCGTGCAAAATGCCGACGTTCCAGGCGGCATACCCCGCCCCCATCGCCACCCCGGCGCACAGCAGCGCCACGATCACGCCGGCGCTGAACTGCATGCCGCTTTCCGAGCTGAAGGCATATTTAAGCCACAGCGCCAGCGCGGTCAGCACAATGAACAGCACCACGCCGTTGCTGCCCTGGGCGATCTTCTTGGTCAGGTTGCAGTACAGCGCCCAGATCACCGCGCCGCTGAACGCCAGCCCGTAGCTGAGCGGATTGCTGCGCACGTTGGCCAGCATCTGCGCCGGTGACCAGCCGCCCTCGCCGCTCATGATCCAGCCGATGCCGAACAGCGACAGCAGCAGCCCCGGCAGCAGCCACCATTTCGCCTTTTGGCCGTTGAGCGCCAGCGCCATCAGCACGGTGAAACAGGGCCACAGGTAGTTGATCATGCCCACTTCTATCGCCTGCAGGCGGGTATTGGCGTAGCCGAGCGACAGCGACAGGCAGATCTCGTAGCTGACGAACAGCAGGCTGCCGACGATGAGATAAGGCCGCGGAAAGCTGCGCCATTTCGGCACGCCGAGCGCCACCAGCAAAAACGCCGCGCTGACGCTGTAGATCATCGCCGCGCCACCGATCGGCCCCAGCCCTTCGCTGACGCTGCGAATCAGGCCGACGACGCTGCTCCACAGCACAATGGCCAACAAACCGAACAGCGTGGCGCGGGTACGCGAGGGTAAAGCGGGCATAAGGCGGGTCCAATGGGTTATTTTTTATCAGGTTTTTCACTCTACTGCCGCACGCGCCAAAAAGAAAGGCGGGAAATTCCCGCCTGTGATTTTATTGCTGCGGCTGCCGCTCGAGCTGCGGCGGCGGCTGGCGAAAACGCCGGGTCAGCCAGGCCAAATAGCCGAAGCCCAGCGTCGCCCAGATCAGCCCCATGGTCAGCGAGCTCTTCTCCAGGTTCAGCCACAGCACCCCCACCGTCAGCGCCCCCACCAGCGGCAGGAACAGGAAGTTGAAGCGATCCTTCCAGCTTTTGTTGCGCCCTTCGCGAATGAAGAAGTGGCTGATCACCGACAGGTTGACGAAGGTAAAGGCCACCAGCGCGCCAAAGTTGATCAGCGCCGTGGCGGTCACCAGATCGAACGACAGCGCCGACAGCGCCACCAGCCCGACCATCAGCACGTTCAGCGCTGGCGTGCGCCATTTAGGGTGAATGTAGCCGAAGAATTTCTCCGGAAACACGTTGTCACGCCCCATCACGTACAGCAGGCGCGACACGCTGGCGTGCGACGCCAGACCGGAGGCCAGCGTGTTGATAAAGGTCACGCACAGGAAGATCGACTGGAACAGCTTGCCGCCGACGTACAGCGCGATCTCCGGCAGCGCGGCATCGGGCTGGTGGAAACGCTGAATGGTCGGGAAAAACAGCTGGATGAAGAACGACACGCTGATAAAGATCACCCCGCCATACAGCGCGGTCAGGAAGATGGCGCGCGGGATCACCTTGGCGGCGTCGGGCGTCTCTTCGCACAGCGTGGTGACCGCGTCAAAGCCGAGGAACGAGAAGCACAGGATGGTCGCGCCGGTAATGATCGGCAGCAGGTGCGCATTCTCACTGAGGAACGGCCGCAGGCTCCACACCGTGCCCATCCCCTCGCCGTTGTGCAGGCCGCGCACCACCAGGTAGATGAACACCAGAATGATCGCCACCTGCGCCAGCACGAACAGGGTATTGAAGTTGGCCACCAGATTGACGCTTTTCAGATTGATGGCGGTAATCAGGATAACGAAGCCCACCACCCACACCCAGGGCGGCACTTCCGGGAACAGCGCGGTCAGGTAAATCTTCGCCAGCAGCGTGTTGATCATCGGCAGGAACAGATAATCGAGCAGCGATGACCACCCCACCAGAAAACCGACGTGCGGGTTGATCGCCTTCTGCGCATAGGTGTAGGCGGAGCCGGCGGTAGGAAACTGGCGCACCAGTTTGCCGTAGCTGATGGCGGTGAACAGCACGCCGGCCAGCGCCAGCAGATAGGAGGTCGGCACATGGCCGTCGGTGAGGCCGGAGACGATGCCGAAGGTATCGAACACCGTCATCGGCGTCAGATAGGCCAGGCCCATCATCACCACCTGCCACAGCTTGAGGGATTTGCGCAGCTGCGGTTTGCCCGCCGGGCCGCCGTCGGTGGCTTTAATCGTCATGGCATTTCCCCTCTTGGTCCTCTGCTGTCAACCGTGCAACGTCATTCAGAGAGGCCGCGGGGAAACTGCTGCTCAGGCGGCGGGTAAAACGGGTTGAGGTCACTGTCGGGCGGCCGGCGACCGGCCCGTAGGCACTGCGGCACAGGCAAACGTCTGCGCATGGGAATGACTGAGTCATGGTTATTTCCTCGTCGGCGTCCTGTACGCCGTGATAGAAGAAATTCAGTACCGCAGCGCGCAGCCTCACCGGCCACAGGAGAGCCGATGAAATGCGCCGGACGCGCGCGGTAGTCGCAGGGTGAGCGGGATCAGGCGTTTTTCAGCATCCACTCGATTTCGGTTTCGGTGATCAGGCGCTCGAACTGCACCAGCTCATCGGTTTTGCAGGCCAGATAGACGTGGCTGAAACGTTCGCCCAGCAATGCATTGAGCACCGGCTGATGTTCGAACTCGTACAGCGCGTCGCTCTGGCGGATCGGGAACGGCAGCCCGTCCTGCTCCAGCCCGTTGCCGGTCACCGGCTCAGGCAGCGGCAGCGCGGTTTCCAGCCCGTAGACGATGCCGGCCAGAATGGCCGCCATCACCAGATAAGGGTTGGCGTCGGCGCCCGCCACGCGATACTCCACGCGGTGGTTGTCGCGATCGCCGCAGGGAATGCGCAGCGCCACGGTGCGGTTGTTATGCCCCCAAGAGGCCTGGGTCGGCACATACATGCCGGGCTGGAAGCGGCGGTAGGCGTTGACGTTCGGCGCCAGCAGCGCCATCGAAGACGGCATCAGGGCGATCATGCCCGCCAGCGCCTGTTTCAGCAGCGCCGAATCTTCGCCGTCGTCGTCGGCAAACACGTTGTTGCCCTGCGCGTTCAGCATGCTGATGTGCACGTGCATGCCGCTGCCGGCGTGTTCCTCATACGGCTTGGCCATAAAGGTCGCCTGCATGTTGTGGTTCTCGGCCACCATGCGCACCAGCCGCTTCAGCGCCAGCGCGTGATCGCAGGCCTGCAGCACGTCGTCGGTATGGTGCAGGTTGACCTCGAACTGCCCCGGCGACGCCTCCGCCACCGCGCCGTCCGCCGGAATGCCCTGCAAACGCGCCAGTTCATCGATCTCGCTCAGCACGTCGGCGAAATGGTTGAGGTTATCGACGGAATACACCTGGCTTTGGGTGTTGCGCTCTTGCGTGCCCGGCGCGCACGGCGGCTGCAGATAGCCCTCCGCGTCGCGTTGACGATCGATGAGATAGAACTCCAACTCTACCGCTACCACGGGGGAAAGCCCGCGCTGACGCAAACGCTGCCACACTCGGTTCAGCACATTGCGCGGTTCAACGTCAAAGGGAGTGCCATCTTCATCCAGCATGGTGAGCAGCACCTGCGCGATATATTGCGGGTCCGCCGCCGACGGCGTCAGCGTGCCCGGCACCGGCACGCACACGTGATCCGGCTCGCCCAGCTCCTGCCCCAACCCGGCCTCTTCTACGACGTTGCCGAGAATATCCATCGCAAATACCGACGCCGGGAAGTAACAGCCCTTCTCAAGTTTGTTCAGGCCGCCGACCGGGATGCGTTTGCCGCGGAAGCTGCCGTTCAGATCGGTCAACAGTACGTCGACATGTTGGGTTAACGGATAACGTTCCAGATACTTTTTCACTTCGCGCTGGAACGCGCTACTTCGTCTCTCTTCACTGTGCTGAACAAAGTTTTCCACTTCTACGATGTTGGTCTGCATGGTTCACCCGCCGTTTGTGTTTTGCTGTCGTCGATGTTTATTGACCGTCTTGTTCAATATAATGCCCACAAATGAAACGTAGATGAAACAAATTTGTTTTGCAAGTGTTACTTTTGGTTTGAATATTGCCCAATCGACTGCTAGATTTATAGAATATTGAACGAAATCGGCGGTGGAGATGCTTATCGTTCATAATTTCGAACGTACCAAGGGGATAGCATGGACAATATATTTAACAGACCAGTCATCGGCGTCGTCATGTGCAGGTATAGGTTAAACGGGCACCTCACACAGACCTTGCAAGAAAAGTACCTGAATGCCGTTATCGCCGCCGGCGGCCTGCCGATCGCCCTGCCGCACGCGCTGGCGGAGCCGGAAATGCTGGCGGAACTGCTGCCGCGACTCGACGGCATTTTGCTGCCGGGCAGCCCCAGTAATGTGCAGCCGCACCTTTATGGTGAAAACGGCGATGAGCCTGACGCCGATCCTGGCCGAGACGCGTTGAGCCTGGCGCTGATCCGCCAGGCGTTCGACAGGCGCATTCCCCTTTTCGCCATTTGCCGCGGCATGCAGGAGATGGTGGTCGCCACCCAAGGCACCCTGCACCGCCGCCTGTACGAACTACCCGAGCTGCTGGAGCATCGTGAAGACCACGACCTGCCGCTGGAACAGCAATACGCCCCCGCCCACGAAGTCATCGTTCAGGAAGGGGGGCTGCTTTCGCAACTGATACCGGATTGCAACAGATTCTGGGTGAACTCGCTGCACGGCCAGGGCGCCAAAACCCTGGGCGCGAGCGTGCGCATCGAGGCGCACGCCGCCGACGGGCTGGTGGAGGCGATCAGCGTGCGCGATCAGCCCTTCGCGCTCGGCGTGCAGTGGCACCCGGAGTGGAACAGCGACGAGTACGCCCTGTCGCGCCTGTTGTTTGATGGTTTCATCACCGCCTGTCGGAACTATCAAAAGGAAAAACGCCCATGAGCGACGTCAGCTTGGCACCGGGAAAACGTCTGTCGCAGATCCGTCAACAATTAGGGTTGTCGCAGCGCCGGGTCGCCGAACTGTCTGGGTTAACCCACAGCGCCATCAGCACTATCGAACAAGATAAGGTCAGCCCGGCCATCAGCACGCTGCAAAAGCTGCTGACGGTATACGGTCTGTCACTGTCGGCGTTTTTCGCCGAGCCGGAAAAACCGGCGGAGCCGCAGATCGTGATCGGCAGTGACGATCTGATCGAAATCGGCAGCCAGGGCGTTTCGATGAAGCTGATCCACAACGGCGACCCGAACCGCACGCTGGCGATGATGATCGAGACCTACGAACCGGGCACCACCACCGGCGAGCGCATCAAACATCAGGGGGAAGAGATCGGCACGCTGCTGGAGGGCGAAGTGGTGCTGCAGGTCAACGGCCAGAGCTATCACCTGCTGGCCGGGCAGAGCTACGCCATCAATACCGGCATCCCCCACAGTTTCAGCAACACGTCGGCGCGCATTTGCCGGATTATCAGCGCCCATACGCCGACGACATTCTGATCAACGGAGCCAGGCATGAACTTTCACCATTTGCAGTATTGGCAACAACGGGCGCAGACCCTGAAGATTGAGCACCGGTTGTTTATCGACGGCCACTACCAGCCGGCCGCCGCGGGGAAATTTTTCGCCGTGGAAGATCCCGCCGGGCGCCGTGAGCTGGCGCAGGTTGCGCGCGGCGAAGCCGCCGACATCGATCGGGCGGTCAGCGCGGCGCGCGCCGTCTTTGAACGCGGCGACTGGGCGCAGGCCGCCCCGGCGCAGCGCAAAGCCACGCTGCTGCGCTTCGCCGATCTGATGGAGCAGCATCACGAAGAGCTGGCGCTGCTGGAAACGCTGGACACCGGCAAACCGATTCGCCACAGCCTGCGCGACGACGTGCCGGGCGCCATTCGCTGCATTCGCTGGTACGCCGAAGCGATCGATAAGGTCTACGGCGAAATCGCCCCCACCGGCCGCGAGGCGCTGGCGCTGATCGAGCGCGAGCCGATCGGCGTGGTCGGCGCCATCGTGCCCTGGAACTTCCCGCTGCTGCTGGCCTGCTGGAAACTCGGCCCGGCGCTGGCCGCCGGCAACAGCGTGGTGCTCAAACCCTCCGAAAAATCGCCGCTCAGCGCCATCCTGCTCGGCAAGCTGGCGCAGCAGGCCGGGCTGCCGGACGGCGTGCTGAACGTGGTGCCCGGCTATGGCCACGACGCCGGCAAGGCGCTGGCGCTGCACCGCGACGTCGACGCCCTCACCTTTACCGGCTCCACGCCGGTGGCAAAGCAGCTGATGATCTACGCCGGCGAATCGAACATGAAACGCGTCTGGCTTGAGGCCGGCGGCAAGAGCGCCAATATCGTCTTCGCCGACTGTCCGGATCTGGATCAGGCCGCCCGCAGCGCCGCCGCCGGCATCTTCTATAATCAGGGGCAGGTGTGCATCGCCGGCACTCGCCTGCTGGTAGAGGCGAGCATTCAGCAGGAATTCCTGCAGGCGCTGCGCAAACACGCGGCGGCCTTCGCTCCCGGCGATCCGCTCGATCCCGACACGGTGATGGGCACGCTGATCGACAGCGGCCACTGCGAGAAAGTGGCCGGCTATATCGATCAAGGGCTGAGCCAGGGCGCCGCGCTGTTCCTCGACGGGCGCGACCATCCGCAGGGCGACCACGCCGGTTATCTGGGGCCGACCATCCTCACCCAGGTGAACAACGCCATGAGCGTGGCGCGCGATGAAATCTTCGGCCCGGTGCTGGCGGTGACTACCTTCGACGACGAGCAACAGGCGCTGCAGCTGGCCAACGACAGCGACTACGGCCTCGGCGCCGCGGTCTGGACCCGCGATCTGGCTCGTGCGCACCGCATGGCGCGCCAGCTGAAAGCCGGCACGGTATTCGTCAACAACTACAACGACGGCGACATGACCGTGCCGTTCGGCGGCTACAAGCAGAGCGGCAACGGCCGCGACAAATCGCTGCACGCGCTGGACAAGTTCACCGAATTGAAAACTACCTGGATCTCGCTGGAATAAGGGCTTATCTCATGACTGAACACGTAAAAAGCTACTATGCGGCCACGGCCAACGCACATCAGCCCTATCCGCAACTGAACGAATCGATCGAGTGCGACGTCTGCGTGATCGGCGGCGGCTATACCGGCCTCTCCTCCGCGCTGTTTCTGGTGGAAGCCGGCTATAACGTGGTCGTACTGGAAGCGGCGCGCATCGGTTTCGGCGCCAGCGGCCGCAACGGCGGCCAGTTGGTCAACTCCTACAGCCGCGACATCGATGTGATTGAAGAGCGCTACGGCGCGGAAAGCGCCCGCCTGCTCGGCAGCATGATGTTTGAAGGCGCGGAGATCATCCGCAGCCGCATCAGCCGCTACGCCATCGACTGCGACTATCGCCCCGGCGGCATCTTCGCCGCGCTGAACAACAAGCAGTTCCATGCGCTGATCGAGCAGAAACGCAACTGGGAACGTTACGGCAATACCCAGCTCGAGCTGCTCGATGCGGACCGGGTGCGCCAGGAGGTTGCCAGCGATCGCTACGTCGGCGCGCTGCTCGATCACAGCGGCGGCCACATCCATCCGCTCAATCTGGCGCTGGGCGAGGCCGAGGCGATCCGCCTGCAGGGCGGGCGCATCTTCGAGCAATCGGCGGTGACGAACATCCGCCACGGCGAACCGGCGCTGATCAGCACCGCCAACGGCCAGGTGAAGGCGCGTTTCGTCATCGTCGCCGGCAACGCCTATCTGGGCGACAAGCTGGAGCCGCGGCTGGCCAAGCGCAGCATGCCGTGCGGCACTCAGGTGGTGGCCACCGAGCCGCTGGCGCCGGAGATCGCGCAGGCGCTGATCCCGCAGAACTACTGCGTGGAAGACTGTAACTACCTGCTGGATTACTACCGCATCACCGCCGATCATCGCCTGCTGTACGGCGGCGGCGTGGTGTACGGCGCGCGTGATCCGGACGACATCGACAACCTGATCCGGCCAAAATTGCTGAAGACCTTCCCGCAGCTGAAAGGGGTGCGTATCGACTATCGCTGGACCGGCAACTTCCTGCTGACGCTGTCGCGCATGCCGCAGTTCGGCCGGCTGGAGAATAACGTCTACTACATGCAGGGCTACAGCGGCCACGGCGTGACCTGTACCCATCTGGCGGGCAAGCTGATCGCCGAGTTGATGCGCGGCGACGCCGAACGCTTCGACGCCTTCGCCAAGCTGCCGCACCTGCCGTTCTTCGGCGGGCGCAATCTGCAGATCCCGTTCACCGCCATCGGCGCGGCCTACTACACGCTGCGCGACCGCATCGGCGTCTAAAACAGCAGGCCCGGTCATCCTGGCCGGGCCTGTGCGTTAACGCTTAGACGATCTTCGGTTGGCCGTCCGAGGCGGTCGCCCCGCCATCGACCGGAATGTTGGCGCCATTGATAAAGCTGGCGTCGTCGCTGGCCAGAAACGCCATCACCGCCGCCACTTCTTCTGGCTCCGCAGCGCGCCCCAGCGCGATGCGCTCATTGAACTTGTCGCGGATTTCCTGCGGCCAACCGTTGGTCATGTTGGTTTTCACCAGGCTCGGGCAGACCGAGTTGATACGCACGCCGTCACCGCCGTGATCCAGCGCCATGGCGCGCGTCAGGTTGACCACCGCGCCTTTCGCCGCGCAGTAATAGGCCGCGCCCCAGTCGCCGCCCAGGCCGGACACCGACGCGGTATTGACGATGCAGCCCTTGGTCTTCAGCAGATGCGGCAAGGCGAATTTGGAGCAGAACACCACGCCGTCGATATCGACCCCGGCGATGCGCCGCCAGTCATCGACGCTGGTTTCCAGCACGCTGCCCGCCACGTGTACGCCGGCGTTGTTCAGCAGAACGTCGATGCGGCCCAGTTTTTCCGCCACCTCGTTCATCATTTTTTCAACCGCGACGTGATCGGACACGTCGATATGCACCGCCATCGCCCGGCCCTTCGGCAGCGAAGCGGCAACCTTGTCTACCGCCTCTTTAGCCCAGTCGGCCAGCACCACGATGGCGCCCTCGGCGGAGAACCGCCGCGCCGCCGCTTCCCCCATGCCATTGCCCGCACCGGTGATAACCACGACTTTATTGTCAAAACGCATGAGACCTCCTCCATGTGAACGTATTTATATAAGTCATACAAATCTCATTGCCCCGAGGATAAGACGCCCCTCCCCTGAGCGCCAGTCAAAACGTGCGGTTTATTAACCAAAAGGAGGTATGTCAGTGATTTCAATGCGCTGGGTTAACCTTTATCGGATTTTGGCCAACATATTGATGGATAGAATAAAATCCCGGCCCGTCACTATTTTCCTGGCGGATTGTCAGCCAGCGGGACTATTGCGGATAGGCGGTTATGGCCGCTCAGAGATAAGCGATGTGAATGAAAAACGGCAGCCGCCCGCAGGCGGCCGCGACTATTTTTTCTCGATGGGGATCACCAGCAGATCGACGTTCAGCTCGTTGATCGCCTGACGCGCCGAAGAGACCAGTCGGCTCCAGACATCGTGATGGTGGCCGAAGATCACCAGATCGAACCCTTTCTCCTTCGCCACCCGGTTCAGTTCCTCCGTCAACGCACCGCGGCTGACGATCACCTCTTCAACCGGATACGACGACTGCCCTTTGATCGCATTGAGCATATTCTTCACCCGCTCTGAAAAGGTGCGATCGGTGTAGTTATAATCGCCCACGCCCAGATCGACGTAATAACCGGCGCGATGAATGTCGATATAGATCAGGGAAAGTTGGGCATTGAGCGCGGCGGCCAGCCTGGCGCCCTTGCCCAGCAGGAACTCGGCGTCTTCGCTGAGATCCGTGGCGACAACGATATGCCGATAAGCCATGATGGCGGCCCTCCTCGTCAACTCCGTAAACAGGATGGCGCTCCTTGCCGCATGTTTCTCATGCACCTTAAGTTTAGCCTAGCGCCGGTTCGCTCGCCTGTCTCGCAATCGTTCCATCTGTGGAACGATGCATCCCGCCTTTGCGGTCTACCGGATTTTTCTCCCCTCCCTACACTGTAGGCAAGCGCTGAGTTTCAGCCTTATCAATCAAAGCAGATATCCATTGACCTCACGACAAGAGAAGGAAAAAACCATGAGCACTCCAGCCAACTTCAACGGCCAGCGTCCTGTTATTGATGCCAATGACGCCGTCATGCTCCTGATCGACCACCAGAGCGGCCTGTTCCAGACCGTCGCCGACATGCCGATGACCGAACTGCGCGCCCGCGCCGCCGCACTGGCCAGCATCGCCACCCTCAGCAAACTGCCGGTGATCACCACCGCTTCAGTGCCGCAGGGCCCGAACGGCCCGCTGATCCCGGAAATCCATCAGAATGCGCCGCACGCGCAATACGTCGCCCGCAAAGGGGAAATCAATGCCTGGGACAACCCGGACTTCGTGGCGGCGGTCAAAGCCACCGGCCGCAAGACGCTGATCATCGCCGGCACCATCACCAGCGTCTGCATGGCCTTCCCGTCCATCAGCGCGGTGGCCGAAGGCTATAAAGTGTTCGCGGTGATCGACGCCTCCGGCACCTACTCGAAAATGGCGCAGGAAATCACCCTGGCGCGCGTGGTGCAGGCCGGCGTGGTGCCGATCGACACCGCCGGCGTGGCCTCGGAGCTGCAGGGCAGCTGGAACCGCGCCGACGCTCAGCAGTGGGCCGAGGTTTACACCAAAATCTTCCCGGCCTATCAACTGCTGATCGAGAGCTACCTCAAAGCGCAGGACGTGGTGAAAAACAACGAACTGCTGGACTCCCAGCGTTAAGATCGCGGGCATAAAAAACCCCGGCCAAGGCCGGGGCTATGAATCGCGTGCCGGTGACTTTCCCGGCTGTCATGTTATGGCGTAAGCGTCCATCCAACACTCCAACATTACGCAGCCTAAGCGCGACTTTTTCACAACAGAAAAATAGACTGAAACGCGGCGTTATTAATTCTGCGGCAATCTGTTTTTCTGTTGCCAATAATAATTAATTATTGGAACGTCATCGAGGAATCGAACCCCAGTCCGCCAACGGATAATTTCGTTGCCGCTCTTCCTGCTGAGCTAATGACGTATTGGTAAAGACTCCGGGCGAACCCGGAGTTTATTCAGGCTGAGGACGTTATTTCTTAACTGCTCCGACTTAAACCCTCATCACTGTCGTAAGAAATCGGACCTCGGCCGAAAATTATAACGCGACCACGTTGCCGGCAGAAGGGCCCTTCATGCCATTTTCGATAGTGAACTCAACCTGTTGGCCTTCGTCCAGCGTTTTGAAATCGTTGCTCTGGATAGCAGAGAAATGTACGAACACGTCTTTGCTGCCGTCTGCCGGGGTGATAAAACCGAAGCCTTTACCTGCATCAAACCATTTTACCAAACCAGTCATTTTAGTAGACATAGAGATATTTCCTTTATATTTTTGCGACGCCATAGGGCGATAGAGGTCTGTTTTTATTGGAAACTTATGGGGCACTAGAGAAGAAAATTCGCGGAAGAAGAGGTATCTGAGGGATATCGCTAATACTGAGAACTGCTTTACTAAAACTGCTTTCATAAAGTCTGTACTACAAACCGATGACGCTATTTACACACGGCTGAGTTATTTAAGCAAGATATATTTTAAATTATATTCATATGGCTCATAAATTTATTATCGCAAAAGGCCGCTGACGCCTGTCGCTACGGGCGGAGTGAAACACAACGAACAGCTAGACTCGCAGCGCTGATCGCCAAAGCTCACAGCACCGGGGCTGACTATAAAAGCGCAAATAGCCGCCGCTTCCGCGTTATGTTCTTCCCTTCACGCGAAACCGCTCTCTGCTATAAAAGCGGGGAGAAGCGCTTAATCGTCATGAAAAAGCCATAAAAACTTAATAAATCAATCTGTTCTCGACACTGGTACATTATCGTTGCTACGATAATTATTTATATTCGCAGGAAATGACCTCAAGGATGGCTATGATTGGCAAAAGAACACTGACGCTAGCTGCGCTGACACTCAGTTTGGCAGGCTGCCAGCCGGCACCGCCAAGCTATGTGGAAAACGCGAATGCCTTGATCGCCAAACAGATCAGCGCAATTAGCCTGCAAACGGCACAGTGCAAATTTGCCCAAGACGGGCACTATTGGATTTCGGCTTGCTCGTTGGGTACTGCGCACACCGCACCGGTGTTCGCCCTGTTCGAACAGGAAGGCGTTATGCAGGCCAACGACAATCTGGCCATCGCCGTCGTGCCGCTCAACGAGCAAGCTCGCCACCTCTCACAGGATCCGCGCTTCACTATCCCGGTAATGCAACGCCGCATTCCCGTAGACGCGGATAAAGCCTTCAATCGCTTATTTGCCCAATCATCGCCTTAATCCCCCTCAGCCGACGATCGCGATCCCCAGCCGCTCCAGCAGCTGCGCGGCCTGGTGGCTGTCCATTTTGACCCCCTGCAGATCGGTGGTGCGTAAATCCAATTCGCCCAGTTCCGCATTGCTCAAATCGCACTGGGTGACGTCGGCGGCGCGCCAGTCGAATCCGGAGAACTCGCCGCCGGACAGATCGGAGCCGCTGAAGCTGGCGCCGAGCACCTGTGCGCCGTGCCAGCGGTTTTCCCACAGCTCGCATTTCTCCAGCACCACCTTGGCGAAGTTGGCGTAGCTCAGGTTGCTTTTGGTGATATAGGCGCTGCAAAACCAGGTGCGGCTGGTGATCATGTTCATAAAACTGGCGCCGCGAAAATCGGCGCCCTGCGCGCGGCATTCGCGGATCTCCAGCCCCAGGGCGCTAGCGTAGCGGAAGTCGGCCATCGACAAATCGCAGCTTCTGAAGCTGGCGTCTTTGAGTACCGCACGGCTGAAATTGCCGCCCTGTCGGCTGTCACGATCGTAAAACTGGCAGCCGATAAACTCGGTGCCGGTCAGATCGGCGCCCGAAAAATCACACAGCATAAAGCTGCCGTTTTCAATCTTCTCGCCGGTAAAGCGGTTACGGTCAATCTTTTCACCCTTCAACATCAGACTCATCGCAGCGCACCTGTTTATTTATACAGTCGGTGCGGCATTTAATCCTATTCCAGCTGAGTTGGCAACCATCACCGATCGGCGGGCCTCCGCTCTAACGCCACCTTGACGATGCTGAACGTCCTGGTTCTCTCCGCCTGAGCGACGTCGGCAAACAAACGGGGGTAACGGGAGTTGACCACCCACACCTCGCCATCGCGCAGCGCGGCGCCGGTCGGCCCATCCAATCCCGGCGGCGTGGCGACCGCAGCGAGATGCGCACTGGCCCAGCCGTCGCTCGAGGCGAGCAGCGTTACGTTGCCGGACATGCCCCCTTTTCTCCCCGGATAAGACTGTACGATCACCAATTCATGGGCGTTTTTGAGCCGCAGCCCGTCCGGCCCTTTCAGCCGCTGCGGCAGCCTGATTTCACTTATTGCAGATGCGTTATCCAGCGTCACCTTCCACAACAGCCCGCGGGTGTAGTCTGCCGCAATCAGATAGCCATCCGGGTGATACACGATGCCGTTGAGATAAGGCTGCGTGCCCTGCGCTGCGGCGGGTGCGTCGGCGGGCATCAAACGCGCCGAGCGCACCAGAATAGATACCTGGCGCGTTGCCCGGTCAATCTTGTAAATCTGCGGCTGGAAGCTGTCGGTCACGTAGATATTGCCCTGCGCGTCGAGCGCCAGATCGTTGGCCAGCGTCGGCCCACGGCTTAACGATGAAAGATCGTACGTCTGCTGCAGCGCGCCGGTATCGAGATTGAACTCCAGCACCTGCGCCACGCGATTGCGCGTGCCGGAGGTTGAGTTGAGGGATACGCCCACGTCTTCGTTGCACACCAGCACCCGGTTGCGCTCGGCGTCCACCAGCATGCCGGAGGTGGTGATAAGCCCACTGCCGGTGGAAAAGCGCCGATAGCGGCCATCCGGGTAGACCAGGCCGAGCTGCCCGCCACGCAGGGACGACACCAGGAACGCACCGGCGCGCGCATTCCAGGCGATGCCTTCAGGGTAGGCGCCGGCGGCATCCGGCGAGAATTCGATGCGCTGCGTGGCCTGCGCCTGCATGACGCCGCTGAGAAACAGCGCGGCGCCGGCAAGCTGGGTGAGGCGCCGGCACCGCGGCAACAAGAAAGAAAAGAGGCTGAAGCGGAACATAAGCATGATCCTGATGAGGACTCGGATCGCTAGAGTAGGATCGCGCCGCTCACGGCACCAGCCGGGAAAAAGGCAATGCGCTACTAAAAAAATCGCAGTAATCGGCGCAAAAAAAACCGCCCGGGCGGGCGGTTGAGGCGACGGCGAACCGTTACTTCAGGGCTTCCTGAATGGCGTCGGCCATCGGGCCGATGTGCTTCTCCGCCGCCTTCAGCTGGAAGTCCACGCCGTTGCCGTCGTTGGTATCCGACAGCGTGGCCTTGATCAGCTCCAGCGCCGCCTGCACCGCCACCAGCCGTTTATGCTGTTCGTCCGTGACCGGTTTGGCGCCCATATTGGCCGGATAGTAATGTTCTAACATCGCGATCTCCTTTTGATGACGTTAACCTCTAACCTACCAGAAAACCGCGCATTTACTAAGGAAACCAGGCCCTGCGCGGCCGAGTGACGATAAATTGCACTATACTGGGCAAACACGCCCCCTGCTACAGGACCATCGCCATGCCATTCCAGGGAAGCTGCCACTGCGGCGCCGTCACCTTCTCCGTGGACGCCGAACTGCCCACCGAGGCCCTCAGCTGCAACTGTTCGATCTGCCGCCGCAAAGGGCTGCTGCTGTCGTTCTTCCCCATCAGCGCTTTCACACTCAACAGCGGCCAGGACCAACTCAGCGCCTACACCTTCAATCAGCACAAGATCCGCCATCAGTTCTGCCGAGTCTGCGGCGCTCAGCCCTTCGCCTACGGCACCGCGCCGGACGGCGCCGCGATGTGCGCCGTCAACCTGCGCTGCGTGCCTGACGTCGCGCTGGATGCGTTGCAGATCCACAGCTACGACGGCGCCAGCGTCTGAGATGCCGCGTTTTCAGCGGTAGACGGAGAACTTCTTGGTCAACGGCTTAAGCTGTTCGGCGTCGCCGTAGAGCGCCACCGCCACGAAATCCAGCTGTTCGTAAGGGGGGGTGGCGGTGTCGGCGATCTGCTGTTCGGCGGAGTGCGACAGCATGGTGGTGGTGAAGAAGTTGGACAGCACGCCCTCTTCCTTGCATTTGAGGATCAGGTTGCTGAGCTGGCTGCTGTTTTTAGCCTGCAGGATCACTATCGGATAGTGGCTCATATTGGCGCTGACGCCGTCGAGGCTGCTCGGGTAGTGGTGAAACTCGCGCTGTTCGATCAGATCGGTGATGCCCGCCGTCAGATGGCAGGAGGCGTTAAACAGCGTGGCCGGTTCGTGATTGCGGTTGAGGATGATATAAAACTTTTTCTCGTTGTCGCTGTACATACTCTTCTCCTTGAATAGGCAGTCAGTTTTATCCAACCTGCGCACGGTTTCAAGGCGCGATAAGGGGCCGCGTCCGGCCCCCGTAATAACGCTGCCGGCTCAGGCGGCGCCTTCACCCGGGCCGAGTGGCTGCGCTACCTGATGCAGCACGGTGATGTGCTGCAAAAGCGTGCCGCCGTCGATCGGTTTCATCTGGCCGTCGCGATCTTTATAGTGCGTCGGCTTGGCGCCGTGGAAGAACAGCCCGGCGTTGACCTGCACGCCCAGATAGCCTGCGCTGGCCGGCAGGCGCTGCACGTCGGTCCAGGGGTTGGAAACCGGCACGTACTGGAAACCCTCGCTCGTTTTGGCGTACAGCGGGCGCAGCAGCGTGATAAAGGCCATCATCGGCGACAGCGCATCTTTAAAGATCTGCACCGGCCGATCGACCGTCATCAAGAAACCCTGCGGCTGCTCCTCAACCGTGTCGAGGCTCAGGCTGCTGCTGATATCATCACCCCGGCCGCCATAGCTCCATTCAATGGCCGGCGCCCCACTCTCGTTCATCATCTCTGACATACACTGCTCCTTATAAAATGAATTCAACACGCCTGCTGCGTGCCGGAACAGTAAACCGCTGCAGGGGGATCAGCGTCCACGCCGGGCGGCACGCTGGCGAACCAAACAACGAAGGCGCTCAATAAAGCTCGAAATGAATAATTTCCCCACGTGATAGCGCAGCATTTGAACGACCTGAGCCGTTGCAAGAGCACATAGTGATGGCGTTACCGCCACTGGAGAGTGTTATGACCGCGATTAAACCGGACGCCATCGACCGCGTTCTCCCCGCCGCCACGCCCTGGCTAGCCGTCATCAACGTGCTGTTCGCCGGCATCGCCGCCGCGCTGCACGTGGGCAAGGCCACCATCGCGCTGCCGGCACTGGAGGCCGAATTCGGCCGTTCGCTCGAAGCGCTGAGCTGGGTTATTTCGGCCTTTCCCTTCGTCGGGGTGTTCGGCGGCATCGCCGCCGGGCTGCTGGTGCGCTGCTGGGGCGACCGGCGGCTGCTGGCGCTCGGGCTGCTGATCATCAGCGCCGCCAGCTTTACCGGCGCCGCGCTGCACGACTTCAGCGGGTTGATCGTCAGCCGCTTTGTCGAAGGCCTCGGCTTCGTGATCGTGGTGGTCGCCTCGCCGGCGGTGCTGAACCGCATCGTCGCCCCGGCGCAGCGCAGCCTGGTGTTCGGCATCTGGAGCACCTTCATGCCGGCGGGCATCGCCATTTCGCTGTTTTTCGGCCCCCATCTCGCCGGCTGGCAGCAGAGTTGGCAGGCCGGTGCGGCGCTGACGCTGCTGGCCGCCCTGCTGCTGCCGCTGACCACGTCCCGCCGCACCGCCGAGGCGCACGCGCCGTCCTTGCCGCTGCGGCAAGCGCTGGGCGCCCTGCTGCGGGCGCGCCGACCGCTGTTGCTGGCGCTGATGTTCGCCGCCTACAACCTGCAATTTTTCTCGGTGATGACCTTCCTGCCGATCTTCCTGATGCAGCGCATCGGTCTGACGCTGGCGGCCGCCGGCGGTATCAGCGCGGCGGCGGTGGCGGCGAACATCATCGGCAACCTCACCGCCGGGCTCTTGCTGTCGCGCGGTCTGCGTGCCGGTAGCCTGCTCGCGGCCACCAGCCTGATCATCGGCGTCTTCGGCATCGGCATTTTCTTGCCGATAACGCCCAACGCCCTGCTGATCCCGCTGTGTTTCCTGTTCTGCGCCATCGCCGGCATGCTGCCCGCCACCATTCTGGCCGCCACGCCGGCGGCGACGCCGGAACCGACGCTGCTGCCGCTGAGCCTGGGGCTGGTGATGCAGGGGAACTATCTCGGCCAGGTGATCGGCCCGGTTGCGCTGAGCGCCATCGTGGCCGCAGCCGGTTGGGCGGCCCCGGCCTGGCTGGTGCTGGCGGCGGCCGTATCAGGGGCGCTGTTGGCGCTGGCTTTTCTCAGCCGGCGGCATAAGGCGGGGTGATAAGCAGAAAGGTGGTTCTGGTTGTTATAAGCGGTGCTGAATTTTCCCTGGTGCAGGTGCCTGCCTATCGCGAAGGATAAGGCCAATGATGATCGAGACCCGACAATGACAAGGCGCCGGTGGCCGCGAAATACACCAGCAGGCCGGCAAAGGCGATCAGTAGCGTCTTCTCGATGACGCCGAGTCGTTTGTGTTCAGTCATTTGCATACTCCTTCGTGGTATCGGGCGAACGGCCGCCCTCATCAACACTAGGAAAGCCTGGCGCAGGCGGCAAGCGCGGCTCACAAAATGAAACACAATCGATAAATTTTGTTAATTATTTAGCCCTCTTTCTTTTCTCACGCCGCCGTCTGTTCACCCTGCGGCGCCCGCCTTGCCCTTAATAACCCTATGGAATACGCCACTAAAAATCCCCTACCGGTTAAGTAAAGGTGATGATAGTGTTGTTTTCATTCAGTTCATCTATGCTGAAAATTCATCTTTTGAGGGACGACTATGATGTCTAAAGGCATTTCCAAGGGATTCTTTATTCTGATCCTGTTCATCGTTACCGCCGCCTTTCTCGACGTGCTGGGGCCTTACTACTCCTCGGTGCTGTGGGCGGTCATTCTGGCGGTGATTTTCCATCCGGTAAAAAAGAAACTGAAGCAGTACGTCGGCGAACGCAACGGCGTGGTGTCGCTGCTGACGGTGGCGCTGATCTGCCTGATCGTGTTCACGCCGTTGGCGATCATCGCCTCGTCGCTGGCGATGGAATTCAACGTGATCTACACCAAGCTGCAGACCAACAACAGCCAGTTGCCGACCATGCTGGCGGACTTTATGCGCCACCTGCCCGGTTGGGCGCAGCGCTTCCTGGCGGAACATAACCTCAACAGCGCCGCCGAGATACAAAAGCAACTTTCCGAGGTGGCGCTCAAGGGCGGGCAATATCTGGCGGGCAGCGTCTTCCTGATCGGCAAGGGCACCTTCAACTTCGTCGTCGGCTTCGGCGTGATGCTCTACCTGCTGTTCTTCCTGCTGAAAGACGGCCCCTATCTGGTGAACCTGGCGCTCGAAGCGCTGCCGCTCTCCCAGCACGTAAAACACCACCTGTTCGTGAAGTTCGCCGCCGTCTCCCGCGCCACCGTCAAGGGCACGGTGGTGGTCGCCGTGGTGCAAGGCGCGCTCGGCGGGCTGGCGTTTTACTTTACCGGCATCGACGGCAGCCTGCTGTGGGGCGCGCTGATGGCGTTCCTGTCGATTATCCCGGCCGTAGGCTCCGCTATCATCTGGGTGCCGGCGGTGATCTACTTCTTCGCTACCGGCATGCTATGGAAAGCCATTTTCCTGGTAGTGTTCTTCGTGGTGGTGATCGGCCTGGTGGACAACATTCTGCGCCCGCTGCTGGTGGGCAAAGACACCAAAATGCCGGACTACCTGATCCTGATCTCCACCCTGGGCGGCATGGAGATCTACGGCATCAACGGCTTCGTCATCGGCCCCTTGATCGCCGCGCTGTTCATCGCCTGCTGGAACATTCTGTCCGGCCGCGACAGCGAGGAGAACATCGAAGAGATCGACGAAGCGTTTATCGAGGAAGGCAAAAATCATCCCGACGCGGTGGAGTAAACCTCCCGCAGCGAATCACGCAGGGGCCCAATGGGCCCCTTTTTTGTCAGTGGTTCTGTATCAGCGCGCCGGGATAAAAAAGACCTGCTCCGGATCGCCGTCATCGAGATTGTCAATCTGGCCGCTGGCGACAAACCCGGCGTTCAGCAGCAGCCGCTGCATCGGCAGGTTGGAGCGATTGGTGGAGGTGAACAGCTTCGGGTGACGGCAATGGGACTTCAACACCGCAATCAGCGCCTGCCCGACGCCCCGGCGGCGATAGCGCTCGCCGACCATCAACATCTCGATAAAGCCGCAGCCGAAGAAGTGATAGTGCAGCACCCCATAGCCCATCACCATGCCCTGTTCCTCGGCAAGAAAACAGATGCCCTGCGCGCACCAGGCGCGGATTTGCGCCGCGCGCTGCGGCGCATTCTGAGCAACGCTGTCCAGGGCGATCAGGGCTGCGACATCGGTTTCAGCAGCAAGGCGCACAAGCATATTTAACCCCTCATTCGTATGGATGACGGCGGTGCCGCTTCAACGAAACGGCAACCGAAGCGGGATAATTTTTACATCCCCGCCAGATTTTGTAATCCTATTATAGAGTTACTAAAAACACGCCAAGGAAGGAAAACATTTCCCGATGAAAATACCGCAAATCTCCGCCGCCCTGCTGTTTACCCTGCTGCTGGCGGGCTGCCAGTTCCACAAAACCGTGTTCCCGCCGCCGTATATCGGCACTCCGCAAGAGATCAGCACCTACGAAGTGAAAGGGCTGACCTTCGTCACCACCGTCACCTTCAGCGGCCTGTTTGCCGAAGAGCTGGTGCGCGAGTACGCGCAGAAGCATCACTACCGCTATTACGTGGTCACGATGCGCAGCAACGGTTTTAAAGATCGAAGCGAGCGCGTGAGCGCAATGATGTATCGGTAAGTCTTGGCAACATATGCCGTGAAGACTGGATTCAACATTAGGAAACGCTATACGAAATATTGCACAACCCAATACTCACAGGCCGCATGAAAGTACGGCCTGCGACTTTTGGTCTAATTATCTGGCATCGCAGTTGCCGCCCTTTACTTTCATATCGGCCGAAACTCCAACGTGCCGTTGTTGACCGCTTCGTAAACCGCGGCCGTTGGCGGCTTAGGCAAACGCGCATTGACGATTGCCTTTATCGCGGCCTGGCAAAGTTGCGGCTCCCCTTGTTCAGCCCGAACGCTGATCAGCAGACCATCCGGCGCCAGCTTGATGCGCAATGTACAACTTCTGCCTGAGTAGGCTTCTGCATCTTTCAAATGGCTTTGAATCACGGCCAGCAACTGGGCAAAATACTGTTCTTTCTCTTTTCCCGGCACAGGCGTCTTTGGGTCACCAAGGTTGGCAAAAAGGTCATCGGCCTCTTTATTCGCCGGATCGTTTTGGCTGGGGACAGTGCTCTTGGCACACCCCGTTAATGCCAGTGCGAGCATCGCCGCCAATAAGGTGGCGGCGCCGTTTTTATAGCCTGAATGCGTTATTTTCATATCCCTGTCCTTATGGATGATTATCAGCCGAATCAACGTTGTATTCGAAAAGATCCCCGGTGAATACTTATACAGAATTAACGCCAAACCACCAATGACATCACGCACTGGCGCGCGGAAAATCGTGAGTAGATGATGATATGAAACCCTAACCCCCTCACCGGGCCGCACGCCTGAGCCCCCTGACCTGTCGACATCTCCCGAATGGGTAATCACCCCATCAATAAATTAAGTTATTCTTACTTTTTTATCCCACCATAAGCACTTTCAACCCTGGCAATCTGGAAAATCTGCCTATACTTATTTTCCTGATATTAAATTCGTTTAAGTAACCAGGATGGTAGGTATGAAAAGCAAACGACTCTTTGCCGCGCTTCTTGCTGCAACTACGGTGATGTTCATTGCGGGCTGCGCTTCCAATCAGGCGATCAAAACAACGGATGGCAAGACCATTGTCACCGACGGCAAACCTCAGGTCGATACAGATACCGGGTTAGTCTCCTATCGAAACGCTGAAACAGGCAAAACGGAACAGATCAATCGAGACCAGATTGCAAACATGAGTGAGTTGGATAACTAAAAGGAGCTTCAAATGAAAAAAACGCTTGTTCTTCCCGCGATCGCCCTGGTTGCCATCGCCGCACTGTCAGGCTGCACACGCACCAGCTACGCCATCCATACCCACGACGGTCGAACGCTCATCAGTGACGGCAAGCCGAAAGAAACTTCTGCCGGGTTGCTCGGTTATACCGACGCCAATGGCGTTAAACAGCAAATCAACAAGACGGAAGTCAAAGAGGTTTCAGAGATCCCTCATTAAGGTTCCGATAATCTCAGCCAGCTAACACCAAGGGAGCCAATGGCTCCCTTTCTACTCTAAAACCCGGCGTACTTGCCTGCATTTAACGATAACGTCGAACACCTGACATTTCAGCGCCAACGTTCCCGGGTTTGCCATACGGATCTCTCCTTTCCCTGCGTCGAACAGCTATAATCCAAGAAGTGGAGTTATTTGATAACGATAAGGAGGGAGTATGTATAAAACTATCTTGGTTCCAGTCGATATTACCGAGCCGGAATTAACGCAGCAGGTCATCCCACATGTCAACGCGCTCGCCAAGCTCGAAGACTCCCACGTCCATTTCCTGGCGGTGATCCCGTCACGCGCCACCTACGCCGCTTTCGGCTTTGCCGCCACCGCGGCGATAGAAACCAAAGACGAAATCATTGCGGTAGCGACCGAAGGGTTGGCGAAAGCGGCCAAAGAATTCAGCGTGCCTGAAGATAGAGTGACCACGCACGTGGCCGTCGGCGATCCTAAAGATCAGATCCTGGAACTCGCTGATGCGCTTAATGCGGAAATTATTGTGATGGGTTCCAACCGCCCTTCTGCGATCACTTACCTCCTCGGCTCCAATGCCACCGCCGTCGTGCGCCACGCCAATTGCCCGGTGCTGGTGGTGCGTGAATCGGCCAATCCTTGATATCCCATGCCCATTTGAACAATAAAAAAACGGGAGCCCTAAGGCTCCCGCTCTCATTCAAACGCCAAACACACTTACATGTGCTCTACGATAGCGTCGCCAAACTCTGAGCATTTCAGCAGTTTAGCACCTTCCATCAGGCGTTCGAAGTCATAGGTCACGGTCTTGGCGGCGATGGCGCCTTCCATGCCTTTAACAATCAGGTCAGCCGCTTCGAACCAGCCCATGTGACGCAGCATCATCTCTGCGGACAGGATGATGGAGCCTGGGTTCACTTTGTCCTGGCCGGCGTACTTCGGCGCGGTGCCGTGAGTCGCTTCGAACAGCGCGCAGTCGGAGCCGATGTTGGCGCCCGGTGCGATGCCGATGCCGCCGACCTGGGCAGCCAGGGCGTCGGAGATGTAGTCGCCGTTCAGGTTCATACAGGCGATCACGTCGTATTCCGCCGGGCGCAGCAGGATCTGCTGCAGGAAGGCGTCGGCGATCACGTCTTTAACCACGATCTCTTTGCCGGTGTTCGGGTTCTTGATCTTCAGCCATGGGCCGCCGTCGATCAGCTCGCCGCCGAACTCTTCGCGCGCCAGCTCATAGCCCCAATCCTTGAAGGCACCTTCGGTGAACTTCATGATGTTGCCTTTGTGAACCAGGGTCACAGAGTCACGGTCGTTGGTGATGGCGTATTCGATCGCCGCACGCACCAGACGCTTGGTCCCTTCTTCGGAGCATGGCTTCACGCCGATACCGCACTGCTCCGGGAAGCGGATTTTCTTCACGCCCATTTCGTCGCGCAGGAATTTGATCACTTTGTCCGCTTCGGCGGAGCCGGCTTTCCACTCGATGCCGGCGTAGATGTCTTCGGCGTTTTCACGGAAGATCACCATGTCGGTCAGCTCAGGCTGTTTCACCGGGCTTGGGGTGCCCTGGTAGTAACGCACCGGGCGCAGGCACACGTACAGGTCCAGCTGCTGGCGCAGGGCCACGTTCAGAGAACGGATGCCGCCGCCGACCGGGGTGGTCAGGGGGCCTTTGATGGCGACGCGGTAGTCGCGGATCAGGTCCAGAGTTTCGTCCGGCAGCCACACGTCTTTACCGTAAACGTGGGTAGATTTTTCGCCGGTGTAGATTTCCATCCAGGAGATTTTACGTTCGCCGTGGTAAGCCTTTTTAACGGCCGCATCAACCACGTGGATCATGGCAGGAGTCACGTCAACGCCGATGCCGTCGCCTTCGATGAACGGGATGATCGGGTTATGAGGAACAACCAGTTTACCCTGGGCGTCAACCGTGATTTTTTTACCTTCTGCCGGAACAACTACTTTGCTTTCCATCAACCTCTCCTTCAAGCGCAATTTTGTTAATGCTTTGTAAGATGCGTGTAGATACTACTTGAATATTCGGTCCGCGCCAATCCGAAACGGATTCGGTTATAATGCGCTTATCATCCGTAATCTCAACCGTTATGAAAAAATTCTCTGTTAGAAATCACAAAGTTAAACGATTCAGCAAGCCGAATGCCGCCAAACCCGCCGCGCCGAAGGGGCCGCGCCGAATTGTGTTATTCAACAAGCCCTTCGACGTGCTGCCGCAGTTCACCGACGAAGCCGGCCGCGCCACGCTGAAAGAGTACATCCCCTTCCCCGACGTTTACGCCGCCGGGCGCCTGGATCGCGACAGCGAAGGGCTGCTGGTGCTGACCAACGACGGCCAGCTGCAGGCGCAGCTCACCCAGCCGGGCAAACGCACCGGCAAAATCTATTATGTGCAGGTCGAGGGCGCGCCGCAGGAGAGCGATCTGGCGCCGCTGCGCAGCGGCGTCACGCTGAAAGACGGCCCCACGCTGCCCGCCGGGGTGGAGTTGGTGGCCGAGCCGCAGTGGCTGTGGCCACGCAACCCGCCGATCCGCGAACGTAAATCCATCCCCACTTGCTGGCTGAAAATCACCCTGTATGAAGGGCGAAACCGCCAGGTGCGTCGCATGACGGCGCATATCGGGTTCCCTACCCTGCGCCTGATTCGCTACAGTATGGGTAATCTTTCGCTGGGTTCACTGCAACCTGGTGAATGGAAAAGCATCGATTCCCTGTAGACCGATAACTGATGGAGGCGCCATGAGGAACACACTGACAGCGCTGCTGTTCACCGCACTGGCGGCCCCGCTCGCCGCCCAGGCCGCCAGCTTCGACTGCGCCAAGGCGGCAGGCAGCGATGAACGCGCCATCTGCGCCGACCGCACGCTGAACGATCTGGACGTGCAAATGGCCACAAAATATCAATTCCTGCGCGGCCTGTTCGCCATGGGCGCGCGCGGCGCGATGCAGGACAGCCAGCAGGACTGGCTGGCAAAACGCCAGCGGTGCGGCGGCGACACCGCCTGCCTGCTCAAAAGCTATCGCACCCGCATCGCCGAGCTGGACGATATCTACCGCCGCATCGACAAACCGCTGTAAGGAGAGCGCATGTTCAAACCGCACGTCACCGTGGCCTGCGTGGTGCACGCCGCCGGCAAATTTTTAGTGGTCGAAGAGACCATCAACGGCAAAGCGCTTTGGAACCAGCCGGCCGGCCACCTGGAGGCCGACGAGACGCTGGTGCAGGCCGCCGAGCGCGAACTGTGGGAAGAGACCGGCATCCGCGCCGCGCCGCAGGCGTTCCTGCGCCTGCACCAGTGGATCGCGCCGGATCGCACGCCGTTCCTGCGTTTTTGCTTCGTTATCGAGCTGGAACAGCCGCTGCCGACCGAGCCGCACGACAGCGATATCGATCGCTGCCTGTGGCTGAGCGCCGACGAGATTCTGCAGGCGCCCAACCTGCGTTCCGCGCTGGTGGCGGAGAGCATTCGCAGCTACCAGCAGCCGGAGCGCTACCCGCTGTCGCTGGTCGGCAGCTTCGCCTGGCCGTTTTAAGGGCGCGGGGCAGCACAAGATGAACAGTGCGCCGGCGCGGCCAACGTGGTAAAATCCTGCGCTTGTTTTTATCAGCACGGTTCGTGTTCAAGTTCGTGAGATCCCCATGTCAGACAACAGCCAGAAAAAAGTAATCGTCGGTATGTCCGGCGGCGTCGACTCTTCCGTTACCGCCTATCTGTTACAGCAACAGGGCTATCAGGTCGCTGGGCTGTTCATGAAGAACTGGGAAGAAGACGACGACGAAGAGTACTGCTCCGCCGCGACCGATCTGGCCGACGCGCAAGCGGTCTGCGACAAGCTGGGCATCGAACTGCACACGGTGAACTTTGCGGCGGAATACTGGGACAACGTGTTTGAGCTGTTCCTGGAAGAGTACAAGGCCGGCCGCACGCCGAACCCGGACATCCTGTGCAATAAAGAGATCAAATTCAAAGCCTTCCTGGAGTTCGCCGCCGAAGATCTGGGGGCCGATTTTATCGCCACCGGCCACTACGTGCGCCGCCAGGACGTGGACGGCAAGAGCCGCCTGCTGCGCGGCGTCGACGGCAACAAAGATCAGAGCTACTTCCTCTACACCCTGAGCCACGAGCAGGTGGCGCAAAGCCTGTTCCCGGTCGGCGAGCTGGAGAAGCCGGAGGTGCGCCGCATCGCCGAGCAGCTGGAGCTGGTCACCGCCAAGAAGAAAGATTCTACCGGCATCTGCTTTATCGGCGAGCGCAAGTTCCGCGACTTCCTCGGCCGTTACCTGCCGGCGCAGCCGGGCCCGATCGTCAGCGTTGACGGCCAGACCGTCGGCGAACACCAGGGCCTGATGTATCACACCCTGGGCCAGCGCAAAGGGCTGGGCATCGGCGGCCTGAAAGACAGCAGCGAAGATCCGTGGTACGTGGTGGATAAAGACGTGGCCAACAACGTGCTGGTGGTCGCCCAGGGGCACGATCACCCGCGCCTGATGTCTACCGGCCTTATCGCGCAGCAGCTGCACTGGGTGGATCGCCTGCCGCTGAGCGGCCCGTTCCGCTGCACGGTGAAGACCCGCTATCGCCAGCAGGATATCCCTTGCACCGTGACCCCGCTCGACAGCGAACGCATCGAAGTGCGTTTCGACGAGCCGGTCTCCGCCGTCACCCCCGGCCAGTCGGCGGTGTTCTACCAGGGCGAAATCTGCCTCGGCGGCGGCATCATCGAACAGCGCCTGGCGTAATTCGCCTGCCGTCCAAGAAAAACGCTGCATTTATCGCAGCGTTTTTTTTAATCAAAACTCCACCTGCGCCCCCAGTTCGATCACCCGATTCGGCGGGATTTCGAACAGATCCGGCGCGCGCAGCGCATTGCGCTGCAACAGCTGGAACACCTTGCCGCGCACGCGCAAATACCAGGGCCGCTTGCCCAGCACCAGCGTATCGCGCGACATAAAGAACGAGGTCTCGTTCATGGTGAAGCTCATCCCCTCCAGCCCACAGCGGTAAAGGATGTCCGTGACGTTGGGCGTCTCGCGCCAGCCGTAGCTCGCCACCACCCGCCAGAAACTCGCCGACAGCTGTTCGATCGTCACCCGCTGCACGTTATGCACGTACGGCATGTCGGTGGTGACGATGGTCAGCAGCACCACGCGCTCATGCAGCACCTTGTTGTGCTTCAGGTTATGCAACAGCACCAGCGGCACCGCGTGCGGCGTGCGCTCCATAAACACCGCGGTGCCCGGCACACGCTTCGGCGGCGCCTCCTCCAGCGACTCGATCAGCGCGCTCAGCCCCTCCTGGTTGTCGCGCAGCCGGCGGATCAGACGCGAACGCTCGGTCTTCCAGGTCAGCATGATCAGCAGAATCATCAGCCCCAGCACCACCGGCAACCAGCCGCCGGTCGCCAGCTTGATCAGGTTGGCGCCGAACAGCGGTACGTCGATGCACAGCATGACAACCAGCATCAGCCCGCCCAGCGCGCGCGGCCAGCCCCAGTTTTTCACCGCCACGATGCTCAGCAAAATCGACGACAGCAGCATGGTGCCGGTCACCACGATGCCGTAAGCCGAGGCCAGGTTGCTGGAGTGTTTGAAACTGATAATCACGATCAGCACCGCTGCGAACAGCAGCCAGTTCACCACCGGAATGTAGATCTGCCCGGACTCCTGATCGGAGGTATAGATGATGCGCATCGGCGGCAGGTAGCCCAGCCGCACCGCCTGCCGCGTCAGCGAGAATACGCCGGAAATTACCGCCTGCGAGGCGATCACCGTCGCCAGCGTGGCGATCACCAGCAGCGGGATCAGCGCCCAGGTCGGCGCCAGCAGGAAGAACGGGTTGTTGATCGCCGCCGGATTGGTCAGCAGCAGCGCCCCCTGGCCGAAGTAGTTCAGCACCAGCGCCGGCGCCACCAGCGTAAACCACGCCAGGCGGATCGGCTTTTTACCGAAGTGGCCCATATCGGCGTACAGCGCTTCGGCGCCGGTGACCGACAGCACCACCATGCCCAGCGCAAAGAACGACACCGTCTTGTATTCGAGGAAGAAATTCACCGCCCAGTAAGGGTTCAGCGCCCGCAGCACGCCAGGGTGCTGCAGAATGCCGCCGATGCCCAGCAGCGCGAGCGTCAGGAACCAGATAACCATCGCCGGGGCGAACAGTTTGCCGACGCTGCCGGTGCCGCGCTTTTGTATCGCGAACAACGCGGTCAGCACCAGCAGCGACAGCGGCACGATAAAGCTGTCCAGTTCGGGGGCGATAATCTGCAGCCCCTCGATGGCCGAAAGCACCGAAATGGCCGGGGTGATCACCCCGTCGCCGTAAAAGAAGCTGCCGCCCACCAGCCCGATCAGCACCGCCGCCGGCACCCAGCGCGCATCCAGCCTGCGGATCGCCAGCGACATCAGCGTCAGGATCCCGCCCTCGCCGTCGTTGTCGGCGCGCATCACGAAACAAATGTATTTAATGGACACCACCAGCGTCAGCAGCCAGAAAATCAGCGACAAAAAGCCGTAGATTGAGGCCGGCGTCATGGTGATGCCCTCCTCCGCCGTCAGGCATTCGCGCAGGGTATACAGCGGGCTGGTGCCGATATCGCCGTACACCACGCCGATGGCCGCCAGCGTTACCGCCGGCAGCGGCTGCTTGTTTTTTACGTGCATATGAAGGTCTTTATTTGAGGGCTCACGTTGGCAGTATAGATGCAGCCGCCGCACTTTATTTGCCGCCGCAACAATAAGTTCGCGCCGCCGCGCCGGCGATTTTCGCCGCCTGTCTGCGCAGTTCTGCGCCGTACGGCGCCTCCGCCTCGTCTCGGGCGTATTAGACGCTGGGTTTAGCCTCGATTTTGTGGCATGATCCGCGGCATTCGTTGTCATCGTTGTTACAGCCACGCCCGTTCGTTACCGTTCGCGGCCGCCGCCGTTACCCTTGCGATACACACAACCTTATGCAGTAAGCCATGTACCGTTCACAGCGTTTACAGGAGTAATCGTGGCGAAGAATTATTATGACATCACGCTGGCCATGGCGGGTATCAGCCAGTCGGCGCGTTTGGTTCAGCAGTTGGCCCATGAAGGGCAATGCAACCGCGAAGCCTTTCAGACCTCGCTGAAAAGCCTGCTGCAGATGGACCCGCCCTCCACGCTGGCGGTGTTCGGCGGTGAAGAACGCAATTTGATGGTCGGCCTCGAAACCCTGATGGGCGTGCTTAACGCCAACAACAAAGGGCCGGGCGCGGAACTGACCCGCTACACCATCAGCCTGATGGTGCTGGAGCGCAAACTCAACGCCAACAAACAGGCGATGAACACGCTCGGTGAACGCCTCAGCCAGCTCGAACGCCAGCTGGCGCACTTCGATCTTGAGTCGGACACCATCATCAGCGCGCTGGCCGGCATTTACGTCGACGTGGTCAGCCCGCTCGGGCCGCGCATCCAGGTGACCGGCTCGCCGGCTATCTTGCAGAACCCGCAGGTGCAGGCCAAGGTTCGCGCCACGCTGCTGGCCGGCATTCGCGCCGCCGTGCTGTGGCAACAGGTCGGCGGCAGCCGCCTGCAGTTAATGTTTTCCCGTAATCGTCTGTTCAAGCAGGCGCAAAATATCGTTGCTCATTGTTAATCGATCCCAGGAGTTGCTACCGATGGAATTATCCTCACTGACCGCCGTTTCCCCCGTTGATGGACGCTACGGTGATAAAGTCAGCGCACTGCGCCCCATTTTCAGCGAATACGGTCTGCTGAAATTCCGCGTACAGGTTGAAGTACGTTGGCTGCAAAAACTGGCGGCCTGCGCAGAAATCAAGGAAGTTCCCGCTTTTGACGCCGACGCAAACGCTTTCCTCGACAAAATCGTCGCGGAATTCAATGAAGAAGACGCTCAGCGCATCAAAACCATCGAGCGCACCACCAACCACGACGTGAAAGCGGTCGAGTATTTCCTGAAGGAAAAAGTGGCGGCGGTGCCTGCGCTGCACGCGGTGTCCGAGTTCATCCACTTCGCCTGCACCTCCGAAGACATCAACAACCTGTCGCACGCGCTGATGCTGCAAAGCGCGCGTCAGGACGTGGTGCTGCCTTACTGGCGCAAGATCATCGACGCGCTGAAAGGGCTGGCGCTGGAATACCGCGATATTCCGCTGCTGTCGCGCACCCACGGCCAGCCGGCGACCCCGTCGACCGTCGGCAAAGAGTTCGCCAACGTGGCTTACCGCATGGAGCGCCAGTACCGCCAGCTGGAGCGCGTGGAGATCATGGGTAAAATCAACGGCGCGGTCGGCAACTACAACGCCCACATCGTCGCTTACCCGGAAGTGGACTGGCATCAGTTCAGCGAAGCGTTCGTGACCTCGCTCGGCATCACCTGGAACCCGTACACCACCCAGATCGAGCCGCATGACTACATCGCCGAGCTGTTCGACTGCGTAGCGCGTTTCAACACCATTCTGATCGACTTCGACCGCGACATCTGGGGCTACATCGCCCTGAACCACTTCAAGCAGAAGACCATCGCCGGCGAAATCGGTTCTTCCACCATGCCGCACAAGGTCAACCCGATCGACTTCGAAAACTCCGAAGGCAATCTGGGCCTGGCCAACGCCGTGCTGGGCCACCTGGCGGGCAAGCTGCCGGTGTCCCGCTGGCAGCGCGACCTGACCGACTCCACCGTGCTGCGTAATCTGGGCGTAGGCCTGGGCTACGCGCTGATCGCCTATCAGGCCACCCTGAAAGGCATCAGCAAGCTGGAAGTGAACCAGGCGCACCTGCTGGACGAACTGGATCACAACTGGGAAGTGCTGGCCGAGCCGATCCAGACCGTGATGCGCCGCTACGGCATCGAGAAACCTTACGAGAAGCTGAAAGAGCTGACCCGCGGCAAGCGCGTGGATGCCGCCGGCATGCAGGCGTTCATCGATGGCCTGGCGCTGCCGGAAGAAGAGAAAACCCGTCTGAAGGCGATGACCCCGGCCAACTACATCGGCCGCGCCACCACCATGGTCGACGAGCTGAAATAAGCGCTTTAGCCTGACAACGACAAGGCGGCCTGCGGGCCGCCTTTTTCTTTGCTATTCGCCGCGCAGCACCTGCAGCCGGGCTATCTGCCGCCCCTGCGCATCGAAGTTGTCCGCACTCAGCCAGCGCGCCAGCGCCTGCCGCACCGTCGGCCAGCGGTCGGCGGTGATGGCGAACCAGTCGGTATCCCGGCTGCGCCCCTTGACGATCACCGCGAAGCGGAAGTTGCCCTCGTAGCGAAAGCCAAAGCGCAGCGCGGCCTGGCGGGACGGCGCGTTATGACTGTCGCACTTCCACTCGCAGCGGCGGTAGCCCAGCGTGTCGAAGGCATAGCGCAGCAGCAGCGCGATGGCTTCGGTGGCGCTGGAGCGCTGTTTCATCAACGGCGACCAGCTGACGTGGCCGATCTCCAGCACCCCGTTGGCTTCGTCGATGCGCATCAGCGCCACCGTGCCCACCGGCGCATCGCTGGCGGCGTCGAACACCGTCAGATTAACCAGCGCCGGGTTGGCCTGCAGCGTCTCCAGATGCTGCAACATCGCCGCCGGCGTATCGGGCCGTTCGATAGACAGATAGGTCCAGTCGCGGCCGTCCGGCGCCAGCTGAAACGCCTCGAACAGCGCGGCGTAATCCCGCTGCGGCTCGAGCGGCGCCAGCGAACAGAAACGCCCGCCGAGCGTCGCGCCGCCGGGGCGGCGAGCCGGCTGCCAATCCGGCATCGGTTCCCCGATCGGCTGACCATAACGATTCATTGCCATAAACGCCCTCCTGCGATTAACGGGTATAAACGATAAACGAGCTTCTTCTGCCGATTTTGTCGTACAGCGAGCGCGCCGGCGCGTTGTACTCCTGGGTCATCCAGTAGACCCGATCGCTGCCGCGCGTCTCTGCCAAGCGATACGCCTGTTCGAACAGCTTTTCCGACACCTTGTGGCCGCGCGCCTGCGGCGACACATAGAGATCCTCGATATAACAATAGCCGACCGCGCTCCAGGTGGACGGATGGAACACCAGGTTCATCAGCCCCAGCAGTTGGCCGTCGGCATCCTGCGCCACCAGCCCGTACACCTGTTCATCCTGCCCCAGGCGTTCGAAGGTGCGATCGGTCACCTGCGGCGCCACGTCGGCGCGGTAAAAATCGAGATAGCCCTGCCACAGCGCCAGCCATTGCGCTTTGTCGTCGCCATTGATTCTGCGGATAGTCACTTCAGGGTTGTATGGGTTCATAGCGCCTCACGGAGTAAGATGTTATTTCCATTAGGGAAATAACCGGATAGCGGCAGAATACACCGCGCGGCGACGGCGCAATACGGACCAATACGAAACGCAGAGCAGACCAATTTTAGCCGTCGCTTGCCACCGGCAGCGCGTTGAACACCTGCGCCAGCGTCGCGATAAAGCGCACGATCTCATCCGGCGTATAGGCCGAGAAGCCGAGCACCAGCGCCCCGCGCTGCGGCGTGCCGGTGTAGAAGTCCGCCAGGCCGTACAGCCGAATCCCCCGTTCGGCGGCCGCCGCCACCAGCCGCCGTTCCATCGCCGCATCCGCCAACGGGCACACCAACTGCAGCCCGCCCTGCGGCAACGCCGGGCGCGTCCAGGCCGCCAGGTGACGATGCACCGCGTCGTACAGCACGTTCAACCGCGCCTTGTACAACGTGCGCATATTGCGCAGATGCTCGGCGTAGCCGCCCTCGTGCAGGAAGTGGAACAGCGTCATCTGCGCCAGCGCCGACGTGTAGCCGTCCTGAAACTGCCTGGCGGCGACCAATGGCCGCACCAGCTGCGGCGGCGCAATCATGAAACCGATGCGCAGCCCCGGAAACAGCGTCTTGCTGAAGGTGCCGATGTACAGCGTGCGCCCGCCGCTGTCCAGCCCCTGCAATGCCGCCTTGGTTTGCCGGTCATAGTTGAACTCGGCGTCGTAGTCGTCTTCGATGATCCAGGCCCGCTGCCGCTGCGCCCACTGCAGCAGCGCCAGCCGCCGCTCGAGGCTCAGCGAATACCCCAGCGGGTAGTGATGGGACGGCGTGATGTAAACGCCCCGTCCGCCGCCCGAGGCCTGCATCAACTGCCCGACGTCCAGCCCCTGCTCGTCGATACCGATCGGCCGCGCCTGCAGCCCCGCCGACTGCACCAGCTTTTTCGCCCCCTGGTAACCCGGCTCTTCGACGAACACCGCATCGCCGGGATCGAACAGCACCTGGGTACACAGCGCCAACGCCTGCTGAGAGCTGGTCACCACGATCACCTGTTCCGCCGTCGCCTTCACGCCCCGCTCCCGCTGCAGATAGCGCGCGATCTCCGCGCGCAGCTCCGGCAACCCTTGCGGATCGGCATACCCCAACAGCCGCTCGCCGTGCCGCCGTAGCGCCTGCTTTTCCTGCTGCAGCCATTGCTCGATGGGAAACGCCCGCAGGTCCGCCAGCGAAGGCGTCAGCGAAGCCTGGCGGCTGGTGTGCGGCGTATGGCTGACCGCCAGCAGCGCCCGGCCGCGATCGCTCAGCTCGCGCTCCGCCAGCCGCGCCTCTTGCCCTGCCGCCGTCGCCAGCAGTTCACGGCCGAGCAGCGTGTCGCAGCGATAACGCACAAAGCTGCCGCGCCCCACCGTTCGGCTGATGAACCCCTCCGCTTCCAGCCGCGCGTAGGTCTGTTCCACCGTGTCGCGCGCCACCGTCAGCCGGGCCGCCAACGCACGGCTCGGCGGCAGCTGCGTCCGCCAGGGCAGTTCTCCGGCGGCGATTAGTTGTAGCAGGGCCTGATGCAGCGCCGAACGCCGGGTCAGGCCTTGCCGCCGCTGCTGCGCGAAGGCGACCAGGATCGCCGCGTCGTCCGCGTGTCGTGGGGTATCGCTCATGGGGTATTTGTTTCTCCTGGCTCAGGGGGCCGACGCACTACTCTACCTCATTTCACCCCGACGGCGGCGGCAGTTGCGCTGCCCGGCGAAATCCCCTTAAATAAGCCATCGCATTGCGGCTACAGGACTTCCGTCGGCTATGAGCAAGGAGACCAACCAGCGTCTGCTGGACAAACTGCAGCAGGATCTGGCCAGCGCGGGCGCGATGCCGCTGTATTTGCGTTTCAACGCCTCGGTGCGCCAGGCCATCGAGCAGGGGTTGCTGAATGCGGGGGATTTTTTGCCCAGCGAGCGCCTGTTCACCGAACGGCTCGGCATCTCGCGCATCACGGTGCGCAAGGCGCTGGCCTGCCTCGAGCAGGACGGCATCATCGGCCGTTCGCGCGGCTACGGCACCTTTATCCAATCGCAGCGGCCCGAGCCGAAGCTGTTCTATTCATTGGCGGACGTCAAAGGATTCTCGCGCGAGGTGATACAGCAGGGGCGCCGGCCGGATACGCAGTGGATCAGCCGCGAACGGATACCCGCCGGCGCTGAGCTGGCTGAAAAGCTCCAGCTGGCGGCCGGAACGCCGATCTACCAGCTCAAACGCATTCACCTGATCGATCGGCGGCCAATGTCGGTGGCGGTGTCCTACGTAGTGGTGACGGCAATTGCCAACGTCGACGAGATCGGCATCTCGCTGTACGACTACTTCCGGCGCAATAAGGTGGAGATGGGATCGCTGCGCAGCCAGGTCAGCGCCGCGATGGCCGACGACGATATCCGTCAGGCGCTGCGGCTCTCGGAGCCGATGCCGCTGCTGATCGTGCGCCAGACGCTGTTCGACCACCAAAAAAAGCCGATCGAATACAGTGAAAGCTTCTGCCGCAGCGACATGTACGAATTTACCAGCGAAAGCTGACCCGTTGCGTCACGCGGCGGCTTACGCCTCGCCCTGCCGGCGGCGGCGAAAACGCGCGAACGCCTGAACGTAAGCCCCGATATCCAGCGGATTCACCCGTTTTAACTCCGCCAGCAGCCCCGGCTCAATCGCCTCGGCGCCGTGCAGCGCGCCGCAAACCGCGGTGGCCATCGCGCCGATGGTGTCGGTATCGCCGCCCAGGTTGGCGCACAGCACGGCGCACCGGGTAGGGTCGGTTTGCGCCAGCTGCACCATCGCCAGCGCTGCGGGCACCGACTCGATGGTGCTCACCCCGGCCCCGATCAGCTGATATACCCGCTCGGAGGCCTGCTCGGTGCCGGTGGCTTCATCCACCACCTGAAACGCCAGTTCGATGCGCGCCGCCAGCGAAGGGCTGAACGTCGTCTCCTGCCGGCGTTGTGCATACTCCGCCACCCCCGGCAACGCCAGGCGAATGGAGGCCCAGTCAGTCCCTTCCACCGCCCGCGCCACGGCCCAGGCGATCGCCACCGCACCGGCGACGGCGATGTCGGATTTGTGCGTCGGGCTGCAGGCCAGCCACACCTGCCGGCAGAAATCCTCCAGCGGCGCGGAAGGCAGCACGCAGCCCAAAGGCGAAATGCGCATCGCCGCACCGTTGGTGATGCCGTTGTTTTCCAACTCGGCGATCGGCGTGCCCGCTTTTTGCTCGCTCAGCGCCAGTTTGGAACTGGGGCCGAGAATGTTCTTGTTGAAAGCGTCAAAACCGTCCACCCAGCGGATCACGTTGCGGGCGATCAGCTCCGGCACCACCTCGCCTTGCGCCTCCACCAGCGCATCGGCCAACGCCAATGCCATCGCGGTATCGTCGGTATATTGCCCGGCCTTGAAATAACAGGCGGCGGTGTTCTCCGCCGGCCCGTCGAGAAAGCCGTCTATCCAGCCGAAGTGGCGCTTAACCCGCTCGCGCGGCCACAGCTCGGAAGGCATGCCGAGCGCGTCGCCCAGCATCTGTCCGTAAAGTGCGCCCGCTATGCGTTCCGCCTGGGTTAACTGCTTCATCCGTCGCTCCTGAGAAAATGTGTCGATGCCTCAATAATACCTTATTAGTACCTTTAAAGCTTATCAAGCGCCCCGGCTCACACGTTCTTTCCGCGGGCAATGCCCGGCGCGTTTAAGTTGCGTTTAACGTCGCCCCGCCGCTGTTTATCCGACGTTTATCAGAACTTGTCGATAATGTCGGCGAACAAATTGATAACGCTTATTTTAATACATTGCTTCGGCTCTCTTGCGAGCCGGGCGGGTTATACCTACCATAGCCTCAGCACTTTTTGTCAACATGGTTCAGGTGGCCGCGTTATCCCCTGACACGCCGCAGAGCGTGTTCCCTTTTTATCGCGTGGGTGACAGGACGTTCACCCGCATAGTCACAGGAGTTCGCCATGCGAGTACTGGTTGTTGAAGATAATGGTCTGCTGCGCCACCACCTTTCCGTTCAGATGCGCGAGATGGGCCATCAGGTCGACGCGGCCGAAGACGCCAAGGAAGCCGATTACTTCCTGCAGGAGCACGCGCCGGATATCGCCATCGTCGATCTCGGCCTGCCGGGTGAAGACGGTCTGAGCCTGATCCGCCGCTGGCGCGCGCACCAGGCCAAGCTGCCGATCCTGGTGCTGACCGCCCGCGAAAGCTGGCAGGACAAAGTGGCGGTGCTGGAAGCCGGCGCCGACGACTATGTCACCAAGCCGTTCCACCTGGAAGAAGTGATCGCCCGCATGCAGGCGCTGATGCGCCGCAACAGCGGCCTGGCTTCGCAGGTGATCGTGCTGCCGCCGTTCCAGATCGATCTGTCGCGCCGCGAACTGAGCGTCAACGATCGGCAAATCAAGCTGACCGCCTTTGAATACACCATCATCGAAACCCTGATCCGCAACGCCGGCAAGGTGGTGAGCAAGGATTCGTTGATGCTGCAGCTCTACCCGGACGCCGAGCTGCGCGAAAGCCACACCATCGACGTGCTGATGGGCCGCTTGCGTAAAAAAGTGCAGGCGGAATACCCGCATGAAGTGATCACCACGGTACGTGGCCAGGGCTATCGTTTTGACGCGAAGTGAACATAATGTTCAACAAGAATAAAAAACCGTTTTCGCTGCGTGCCCGCTTCCTGATGGCGACCGCCGGGGTGATCCTGGCGCTGTCGCTCTCTTACGGTTTGGTGGCGGTCGTCGGCTATATCGTCAGCTTCGACAAAACCGCCTTCCGCCTGCTGCGCGGCGAGAGCAACCTGTTCTTCAGCCTGGCGCAGTGGAAAGACAACAAGCTCACCATCGCCATTCCCCCCGATATCGATCTCAACTTCCCGACGCTGGTATTTATCTACGACGATAAAGGCAACCTGCTGTGGAGCCAGCGCAAGGTGCCGGAGCTGGAGAAGCTGATCAACAAGGAATGGCTGGAGGAGTCCGGCTTTTACGAAATCGACACCGACACCCGCGTCAGTAGCGAAGTGCTGGGGGACAACCCCAAAGCGCAGGATCAGCTGAAGAATTACGACGATACCGATCAGAACGCGCTGACCCACTCGGTGGCGGTCAATACCTATGCCGCCACGCCTCGCCTGCCGGCGCTGACCATCGTGGTGGTCGACAGCATTCCGCAGGAGCTGCAGCGATCTGACGTGGTGTGGGAGTGGTTCAGCTACGTGCTGTTGGCCAACCTGCTGCTGGTGGTGCCGCTGCTGTGGCTGGCGGCCTACTGGAGCCTGCGGCCGATCAAGGCGCTGGTCAATCAGGTGGGCGAGCTGGAGAACGGCGAGCGCGATCAGCTGGATGAGAACCCGCCCAGCGAGCTGCGCGGGCTGGTGCGCAATCTGAACATTCTGGTGCGCAACGAACGCCAGCGCTACACCAAGTACCGCACTACCCTGTCGGATCTGACCCACAGCCTGAAAACGCCGCTGGCGGTGCTGCAAAGCACCCTGCGCTCGCTGCGCAGCGGCAAGCAGACCACCATCGAAGAAGCCGAGCCGATCATGCTGGATCAGATCGGACGCATCTCGCAGCAAATCGGTTACTACCTGCACCGAGCCAGCATCAACTCCGGCCAGACGGTGTTGACGCGCGAGATCCATTCGGTGCCGGCGCTGCTCGACAGCCTGGTGGTGGCGCTAAATAAGGTTTATCAGCGCAAAGGGGTGGTGATCACGCTGGACATCTCGCCGGAAGTGACCTTTATGGGCGAGAAAAACGACTTTATGGAAGTGATGGGCAACGTGTTGGAAAACGCCTGCAAATACTGCCTGGAGTTCGTGGAGATCACCTCGCTGCACTCCGAGAAAAACCTCACCATCGTTATCGACGACGACGGCCCGGGGATCCCGGAAAGCAAGCGCCAGCTGATCTTCCAGCGCGGCCAGCGGGTGGATACCCTGCGCCCCGGCCAGGGCCTGGGTTTGTCGGTGGCGGCGGAGATCATCGAGCAGTACGACGGCGAAATCGTCATCAGCGACAGCCCGCTCGGCGGCGCGCGCATGCAGGTCACCTTCGCCCGCCAGCACGACACCCACCACAACGAGTAAATTATGCCGCTGCGGCCCCGATCCACGGGGCCAAACTTCCGTTATAATCGCACACAGGCTCACTCCTCTCTCCTGGAATAGAACATGGATTATCAATTAGACCTGGACTGGAACGATTTTTTGCAACGTTATTGGCAAAAGCGTCCGGTGATTCTGAAGCGCGGCTTCAAAAACTTTATCGATCCGATCTCCCCGGATGAGCTGGCCGGGCTGGCGATGGAAAACGAAGTGGACAGCCGCCTGGTCAGCCACCAGGACGGCCGTTGGCAGGTCGCGCACGGCCCCTTCGAGAGCTTCGATCACCTGAGCGAAAACAACTGGTCGCTGCTGGCGCAGGCGGTGGACCACTGGCATGAGCCTTCCGCGGCGCTGATGCGCCCGTTCCGCCAGCTGCCGGACTGGCGGATGGATGACCTGATGATCTCCTTCTCGGTACCGGGCGGCGGCGTCGGCCCGCATCTCGATCAGTACGACGTGTTCATCATTCAGGGCACCGGCCGCCGCCGCTGGCGCGTCGGGGAAAAAACGCCGCTGAAGCAGCACTGCCCGCACCCGGATCTGCTGCAGGTGGAGCCGTTCGACGCCATCATCGACGAAGAGATGGAGCCGGGCGACATTCTCTACATTCCGCCGGGCTTCCCGCATGAAGGCTACGCGCTGGAAAACGCGCTCAACTATTCGGTGGGCTTCCGCGCGCCGAACGGCCGCGAGCTGGTGAGCGGCTTCGCCGACTACGTGCTGGCGCGCGAGCTGGGCAGCAAACGCTACGGCGATCCGGACGTTAAACTGCGCGAACACCCGGCGGAGATCCTGCCGCAGGAAGTGGACGCCTTACGGCAGATGATGCTGGATCTGGTGCAACAGCCGGAACACTTCCAGCACTGGTTCGGCGAGTTCATCTCCCAGTCGCGCCACGAGCTGGATCTGGCGCCGCCGGAGCCGCCGTATCAGGCCGGGGAAATCTACGAGCTGCTGCAGCAGGGTGAAGCGCTGCAGCGCCTGGGCGGGTTGCGCGTGCTGCGCGTCGGCGATCGCTGCTTCGTCAACGGCGAGCTGATCGACACCGACCAGTTGCAGGCCGCAGACGCCCTTTGCCAGCACTTCAGCGTCGACGCCGCCCTGCTCGGCGACGCGGTGGACGACCCGTCGTTCCTGGCGCTGCTGACCGCACTGGTCAACAGCGGCTATTGGTACTTTAACGACTGATTGCCGTCACGCGAACAAGCCACCCTGCCGGGTGGCTTTTTTTTTATCCCTGGCGCGCCTGCGCGCGGTAATCCGCCAGTTCCCCCGCCGTCATGCCCGCCTGTTCCGCCGCCGCGCAAATCTGCCGCCAGGTATTGGCGTCTATCGGTATGCCCTGCTCCAGCCGCGCCGCGCGGTTGGCCTCTTCCCACTCTCCCGGGACGGCGATCGGCTGTTCGCCGCTCGGCGGCGAAGCCTTCACCCAGCCGATAAACGCTTCGGCCTCGGCCTGCATTTGCGGCGCGTCAAAGGCCAGAGGATCGAGGATCAGGGTAGTCATGCAGTTGAAGATGGCGTCGCTGTCGGCTTTCAGCGTAGCGTCGTGGGTGGTGCGGCCGCCGGAGAGCGCGCCGCCGAGGATTTCGCACATCGCCGCCAGCGCGTAGCCTTTGTGCAAGCCGAACGGCAGCAGCGAACCGAACGGCGCTTCGTGCATCACCTTCGGTTCGGTAGTCGGCTGCCCGCGTTCGTCGATCAGATAGCCCGGCGCCACCGACAGCCCTTTGTTATAGGCCACCCGGGTTTTGCCGAAGGCGATACCGCTGGTGGCAAAATCCAACAGTAGCGGCGTGCGGCCCGGCCGCGGGAAAATGGCGCAGAACGGGTTAGTGCCGAAGCGGCGATCGCTGCCGCCGAACGGTGCCACCATCGGATCGCCCACCACGTTGACGAAGTGAATCGAGATGAAACCGGCGCGGGCACACTGCTCCGCCCAATGGCCGATGCGGCCGATATGGTGTGCGTTGTGCAGCGCCACCGCCGCCAGCCCCAGCTTGGCGGCGCGTTCGATGCCCAGCGCCATTGCTTCGCTGGCCACCACCTGACCGAAACCGCGCGCACCGTCGAGCGTCAGCACCGCGCCGGCGTCGCGCACCACTTCGGCGTGCTGATTGAGCTGCAATTGCCCCTGCGCCAACGACGCCATGTAGCTGGGGATCATGCCGACGCCGTGCGAGTCGTGCCCGGCCAGATTGGCCTGCACCAGATGATCGGCCACCAGCTCGGCTTCGCGCGCCGTACTGCCGGCCTGGCGCCAAATCGCCTGAACGAACTGCGCCAAATGCGGGCTGGCGATACGGTATTCGGTGCTCATCATGCGGTCCTTATGCGTGGGGAATGTGCTTCCACACTATGAGCAACGCCTTGTTGCGGCAAGCGATTATGATAATCGCAAGCGTCCCGTTTTAACTACAGTATCCGCACGTTAGCCCAGGCGACAAAAAGAGCGAGGACAGCTACTTTAGCCACCCGGCACAAGGCTCGCGTTATGGTACCCCCCCACCTTCCAAAAAAGGAAACCCCCAACAAAATTTCGTTTGCTGGGGGTTAAAAATGTACGAATCAGACCATAACCACGGCTATTCGATACCGTATTTTTTCTCGGTTACGAATTTCGGCTCTTTCCAGTTGGGGCCTTTTTTAACAAGCATTTTGTCGCCCCATTCAATAACACCATTCTGACGTAACTGTTCGAACACCCGCCTGAATTCACCATTCCCAATTACTGCGAAATTATGGCGACTAAAGAATCGATCCATTTGGGGATAACCAAACCCATCCTCATTTCTCACCAAAAAGGCAATGACGTCAGAAATTTTTTCTTCTTTTGCCAAGCGTTCTAAATCAATCATTTTAGCATCCTCAACTCTTGTTGTTCAGCAGCGTCTAAAGCCTCCTGCGTATAGAGCAAAGCCTCGCTGTTGCCTAATTGATAATCTTCCAACGTCGCAGTATGCGTATTATTCCACACTTCCCCTTGATTATCTGGCACAGAGCCATCTCTAATACCCAAATTGCGATAACGCTCCAATTCCCTGATCTCATGTGTATAAAATCGCCTGTCAGTATCGGTGGGGGGCAGTTCTCCCTTCAAGATCTTTTCCAGGCGGCCGATCATCACTTTGTTAGCGTCCGACTCTGTAAAACGCCCAGTATGCAACTTCACCTTATCCACGCCGGCACGGTCGATGCTGGCCCCTTTCCAATCCAGATTCTGGATTGGGCCTCCAGCTTTATTGGTGTTGTATTCACGACCGCTGTATTTGCCCCTGGCGTTGGTTTCACCATAGGGCTTGCTCACCATCACATAGATGGCCTCTACACCAATCTCCCTCGCATCCGGCTGCCACAGGATAAAGTCTTGCAGATCCTGCACCACATCCGCCGGGAAGGTGGTGACCACGATGCTGTCCGCCTGCCTGATGCCGGTGCCGGTATGCACTGGCGATTTGGGCCCCGGTGAGCCGTTACCGGTATGCGCCGGCGCTGCCGGCCCGGTCGGCACCGGGTTAATCAGTATCGTCCTCGCCGGCACCCCCGCCATTGCGGGCAGCGTGATTTTGTCCAGCCCCGTCAGCTCATCGCGAACAGGTCTGAATACCGGCACGCTCGGCGATACGCCGCCGACGCCCGTTCTGACGAAGTTGACGCTCTGTCTCCCATCCTCGTCAGTGGTGATAAATCCGCGCACCGGCAAATCGACCGAGGTCATGCCGGGCTGGATGGTCGCCCTGCCCGCCGCCGCCAGGCTCGCCTGGAGGGCAAACAGATTGACATCACGCCCTGGCACCCGATCGCTCCCTGCACCGACCTCCGTCGGGTAGAAGCCGAGGGCAAAAGCCCCCAGCACCGATCCGGCGGCGACTACGGTGCCGGCGCGTATACTGCCAACTTCGTAGGCCGCCCGCCACGACGCACTGGCTGCCCAGCCAGCCAGTTCGCTCGTGGTCGTCATCACACCTTGCCCGACTATCGACGTCTGCAGCATCGCGGGCGCACGGTTGAGCACCACGGCGCCTGCAGCTGTCAGCGCAGCGTTCGCTGCCTTAAGCTTTTCCGGGGTGTAGGCCGGAGAGTCCAAAACTCCTGCTTTGGCGAACAACGCTTTTCTTGCTGCTTCCGCCTTGCGGGCTTCTTCTATTTTTCGAGCCTCTTCAGCCTTACGGGCTGCCTCGGCCTTGCGGGTTTCTTCTGCTTTTCGAGCCTCTTCAGCCTTACGAGCTTCTTCGGCCTTGCGGGCCTCTTCTGCTTTCCGAACCTCTTCAGCCTTACGGGCTGCCTCGGCCTTGCGGGCTTCTTCTGCTTTCCGAGCTTCTTCAGCCTTACGGGCCTCTTCGGCCACTTCTCGTTCTACCTGTTTAAATTGCTGGTAGGCCGAGGTTAAAGAAGGCACTTCGACATTACGTTGCCGATACCCTGTGCGATCGCTCCCTTTGCCGCCGCCGTTGATCTCATACTGCTCAGTAATTTCGGTCATTACCCTATTATTATCAAGCCAGAAACCCGGTGGAATTTTCCCATTAAGCACCTCGGAATAGGTGGCTAATGACGCCTTATCCTCTGCGGCAGAATTGTTGCCGTTATTGTTCCCGTTGGGTACGTTCTGATAATTACCGATTCTATGATTGGTATCGATATTGCCAGCGAACACGATCCCGCCTTGAGCAGGCAACCCCACGCCAAGTACATTTTTAACTTGTGAGACAGAGGTAATAGCCCTGCTAACGGCGGCTTCATCGCTTGTACGAATTTCACCAACCTGCACCTGTATTTTTCCGTCAGCCTCCACACTTTTCAAAGCTACCTTTGCATAAGCTGTAACCGCACGTACTTTTTTTTGTAACTCCTTCAGGATATTACTAACTTTAGGGTCATTTTTGATTGCGTTCACCTGTCGCCGTATTGCCGCTCCTTGGGAGTCTCTACTGCTGCTACTGTCCCTGCCACCCTTACCGTTCCCCCCCTCCCAGTTGGTACTGTTATCTTGACCGGGATTTAAACCGTGTACTCCATCGATATGCACATCCCCCATGCCAGGAATATTTGTATCCATAGATCCACCGTGTCCTACATTGGGCCCCTGGTCTGAAGCCCCACCTTTAATACCGCCAGTTGGGCCACGGCTGTCTTTTCCATCTCCGCCACTCATGTGTCAGTCCTTTTATTTCGTTATTCGGCAGCAGAGTAAATTCTTAAGTGCTTATTACCTGCAACACCATCGATTAATACTCTGCGCAACCTACAAAAAAGTTTATTCATCAGGCGATCGCAATCGCTTTTTCCAAAGCAACCAATCGAGCTTCAAATGCTTCGCGCTCGGCATCTCGAAGTGAGCGCTCCTCCTTAAGCGCCTCAACCAGCAACGCCACCACGCCGTTGATATTGATGCCCCGCGCATCCTTCAGCACGCTGCCGTCGTTGAGCTTCAATTCGGTTTGGGTGACCGCCTGCGGCAATACGCTCTCCACTTCCTGAGCGATCACCCCGGCTTCAGGCACGCCCTGTTTGAGGTAGGTGTAGCCGCCGATGCGGGCTAGTTTGTCCAATGCGCCTTCGATTTGGGTGATGTCCGTTTTCATGCGGGCGTCGGAGCTGCTGTTCCAACCACCTCCGGTAACGGCATAGCCATCTTCTTTGAAAACGAACCAACTATTCCGACCGCCATTGCCCACGTTGATAACGAGTTCGTTGTATTTCACATGGTCATGGTGATAAATATTGGCATGCTTGTTATTCGGAGCTTGCAAGTACAATCCCTTGGTAAGGGATTCTTTATTGCTATCTGCATTCTGAGGAGGGCTGGCAAAAAACCAGCCGTCAGAATTGCGTTTGGTCAATTGCCCGACGGAAAGTTCCGCGTTAGTTCTGACCTGAAGTTCGTTCCAATTCCCCTGCCAGTCGCGGTAAGAAATTAACCCGAAGTTATCCTTCCCCGGAATGACGCGGGATCCCAACATGGTGGTTGTGGTGACATTGCCGCTAGTGAAATCACTTTTTAAAGGTGCGGAGTTATAGATTTGTCCATTGATAAGCGGGGTCGGGCCGGTGGTCGAGGTGGAGATACCTGCGTTGTGTGACACCACCGCCCCACCAGAAATGTCCACGCCGTTTTGCATCGCAACCCGGCCAGAAGCCAAATTGAATGAGAACGGGCGTAAGGTATTCCACTGCCCGTTAAGCGCCTGCCCTACCGGCGTCGTCAGCGCATAAAAATCGCGTCCATCGTTGCGCAGCATCACGCCGGTATTGCCATTCGCCAGCCGAAAACCGTTGGCCGATTTGGAGACGATTTCACCGTCGCTGACCACACGCTGGCGCAGCGTAGACAGCGATTTCAGTTCGGCAATATCGCCGTTAACGCCGTTAATCACCTGAGCATTTTTCTTTTCTTCTGCCATGATTATTACCCTCTTACGTCCTGTTTGATGGCGGTTAACAGCGCTCATTCCCCCAGCATTCCCTGGCCACTGGGCTCACCGCACCGAAGCTGTAAAACCGGTTAAGCACACAGCAAACCTGTATGCATAACCAGCACTCTATCTCTGAGGATAACGGGATTCCCTCACCACGGGTTGTATGGTGAAGGGGACAACAATGAGGCAGGGAACGATAAGAGAACGGCGGGCGCGCTGAGCACGCCGGGCGTATCAGAAAAGGGAATGCGGGCCGGCGCAAGCCGGCCGGGGAACGAAGGCGTTTACCGCGCCCGCTCGGCGGCTAGCGCCGCGATGCGCATGATCACCGCCACCGCTTGCTCCATGCCTTCCAGCGTCACGAACTCGTGCTTGCCGTGGTAGTTGTAGCCGCCGGTGAACAGGTTCGGGCACGGCAGGCCGCGGAACGACAGCTGCGCGCCGTCGGTGCCGCCGCGGATCGGCTTCATCACCGGTTCGATGTCGCAGTCGCGCATCGCCTGCTGCGCCAGCGCAATCACGTGCGGGTGCTCCGCCACCTGTTCGCGCATGTTGTAATAGCTGTCTTCGATGCTCACTTCGATATAGCAATCGCGCGGCAGGCCTTTGCCGACCTCGCGGGCGATGTCCACCATCTTGCGCTTGCGCGCCTCGAACCCTTCGCGCTCGAAGTCGCGCAGGATATAGTGCATTTCGGCGCGCTCTACGCTGCCCTTGATGCTGCTGAGGTGATAAAAGCCCTGGTAGCCTTCGGTGGTCTCCGGCGCTTCGTCCGCCGGCAGCGCCTGATGAATGCGGGTGGCCAGCGACAGCGCGTTGACCATCACGCCCTTGGCGCTGCCGGGGTGCACGCTGTTGCCGAGGATTTTGATCGTCACCGAGGCGGCGTTGAAGTTCTCGCACTCCAGCTCGCCGACGCCGCCGCCGTCCACGGTATAAGCCCATTCGGCATTGAAGGCCGCCACGTCGAACAGCTGCGCCCCCTTGCCTACCTCCTCGTCCGGGGTGAAGGCTACGCGGATGTCGCCATGCGGGATTTTGCGCGCGCGCAGGCGCACCATGGCGGTGAGGATCTCGGCGATGCCGGCCTTGTCGTCGGCGCCCAGCAGCGTTTTGCCGTCGGTGGTGATCAGGGTCTGCCCCAGCATCTGGTGCAGGATCGGGAACATCACCGGCGACAGCACTTCATCGCCGATGCCGAGCGCGATGTCGCCGCCGCGATAGTTCTCGACGATCTGCGGATTGACGTGTTTGCCGCTGAAATCCGGCGAGGTATCCAAATGGGCGATAAAACCGACCGCCGGCACCGGCCAGGCGACGTTGCCCGGCCAGGTGCCCATCACGCAGCCGTGTTCGCTGAGCGACACCCGCTCGAAGCCGAGCGCGATCATTTCCTGCTGCAACGCGCGCGCCAGCTTCAACTGCCCGTCGGTGCTCGGCACATGCTTTACGTTCGCTTTGGACTGGGTGTCGAAAGAGACGTAGTTGAAAAAGCGGTCAAGTAATTTGTCCATGGTAGCGGCCCCTCAGAATATCGCGTTTCATTATGCGGAACCGATCAGGATCAAATATTGCGTCAGGTCATTTTTAACCAGAATTCGCCAATATCATTAATCTTTGTGATGATTTCTGAGGGAAATAACACTGTCATCACAGGGTCATTTGTCGCTATCATGATGAAAAACGCGGCATCTGGGCCGGATCGGCTTTCAATTCCGGCATTCAGCGTCTATCATGCGCGCTCGAAAAATTTCCATTGGCGCAACTGGTTTGAGCTTCATTTGATCAGCGGGCATCCCGCAAGCTCCGGCAGTCTTTTCCAGTTGCGGTTCTATCTGCATTAGCCCACGGGATAGAGTAATACGATAAATGACTGAGACATCCTCTCGAGCACCCCTTGTTGAACTGCATGCCCTGAGCAAAGCGTTCGATGGCAAAACCATCATTGCCGATCTCGAACTGACGATTAACCACGGCGAATTCCTCACCATTCTCGGCCCCTCCGGCTGTGGCAAAACCACGGTGCTGCGCCTGATCGCCGGTCTGGAAGACGCCGATTTGGGCCGCATCGTGCTCGACGGCCAGGACATCACCGCCATTCCGGCCGAGCATCGCCACGTCAACACCGTGTTTCAGAGCTATGCGCTGTTTCCGCACATGTCGGTGTTCGACAACGTCGCCTTCGGCCTGCGCATGCAAAAGGTGCCGGCGGCGGAACTGACGCCGCGCGTCGAAGAGGCGCTGCGCATGGTGCAGTTGGATGCCTTCGCCCAGCGGCGGCCGGGCCAGCTCTCCGGCGGCCAACAGCAGCGCGTGGCCATCGCCCGCGCGGTGGTCAACAAGCCGAAGGTGCTGCTGCTGGACGAATCGCTGTCGGCGCTGGACTATAAGCTGCGCAAACAGATGCAGAACGAGCTGAAGGCGCTGCAGCGCAAGCTGGGCATCACCTTCGTGTTCGTCACCCACGATCAGGAAGAAGCGCTGACCATGTCGGATCGCATCGTGGTGATGCGCGAAGGCCGCATCGAGCAGGACGGCACGCCGCGCGAGATCTACGAAGAGCCGAAGAACCTGTTCGTCGCCAGCTTTATCGGCGAGATCAACATCTTCGACGCGGTGGTTCTGCAGCGCCTCGATCCGCAGCGGGTGCGCGCCAACGTCGAGGGCCGCGAGTGCGACATCTACGCCGATCTGCCGGTGGAGCCGGGCCAAAAGCTGAAGGTGCTGCTGCGCCCGGAAGACCTGCGGGTGGAAGAAGTGAACGACAGCGCGCAGCACGACGGGCTGATCGGCTACGTGCGCGAGCGCAACTACAAAGGCATGACGCTGGAATCGGTGGTCGAGCTGGAGAGCGGTAAAACGGTGATGGTCAGCGAGTTCTTCAACGAAGACGATCCGGACGTCGATCACTCGCTCAATCAGAAGATGGCGGTGACCTGGGTTGAAAGCTGGGAGGTGGTGCTGGCCGATGAAGAAATCGCGTAAAGTCTTCCAGAATGTGGTGATCGTCGGCGTCGTCGCCTGGCTGTTGCTGTTCGTGTTCATGCCGAACCTGATGATCATCGCCACCAGCTTCCTGACCCGCGACGACGCCAATCTGGTGCAGATGGTGTTCACGCTGGACAACTATCGGCGCTTGTTCGATCCGTTGTACGCCCAGGTGCTGCTGCACTCGCTGAACATGGCGCTGATCGCCACCCTGTGCTGCCTGGCGATCGGCTATCCGTTCGCCTTTATCCTGGCGCGGTTGCCGCAGAAGGTGCAGCCGCTGCTGCTGTTTCTGCTGATCGTGCCCTTCTGGACCAATTCGCTGATCCGCATCTACGGCCTGAAGCTGTTTCTCAGCACCCGCGGCTATCTCAACGACGCGCTGCTGTGGATCGGCGTCATCGACAAGCCGCTGCGCATCATGTACACCTCGGAAGCGGTGATCCTCGGCCTGGTGTATATCCTGCTGCCGTTTATGGTGATGCCACTCTACTCCAGCATCGAAAAGCTCGATAAGTCCTGCCTGGAGGCGGCGCGCGATCTCGGCGCCGGCAAGCTGCAGACCTTTATCCGCATCATCGTGCCGCTGACCATGCCGGGCATTATCGCCGGCTGCCTGCTGGTGGTGCTGCCGGCGATGGGGCTGTTCTTCGTCGCCGATCTGATGGGCGGCGCCAAGAATCTGCTGATCGGCAACGTGATTAAAAGCCAGTTCCTCAATATCCGCGACTGGCCGTTCGGCGCGGCCACCAGCATCTGCCTGACGCTGGTGATGGGGCTGTTGCTGCTGGTCTATTACCGAGCCGCCCGCCTGCTGAACAAGAAGGAGGATCTGGCATGATCGGACGTCTGCTGCGCGGCGGCTTTATGGCGCTGGTATACGCCTATCTGTATATCCCGATCGTCATCCTGATCGTCAACTCCTTCAACGCCTCGCGCTTCGGCATCAGTTGGCAAGGAGCCACCACCCAGTGGTACAGCACGCTGCTGAATAACGACAGCCTGCTGCAGGCCGCCGGCCATTCGCTGACCATGGCGGTGCTCTCCGCCACCTTCGCCACGCTGATCGGCTCGCTGACCGCGGTGGCGCTGTACCGCTACCGCTTCCGCGGCAAGCCGTTCGTCGGCGGCATGCTGTTCGTGGTGATGATGTCGCCGGACATCGTGATGGCCATCTCGCTGCTGGTGCTGTTCATGCTGCTGGGCATTTCGCTCGGCTTCTGGTCGCTGCTGTTCTCGCACATCACCTTCTGCCTGCCGTTCGTGGTGGTGACCGTCTACGCGCGCCTGAAAGGCTTCGACGTGAAGATGCTGGAGGCCGCGCGCGATCTCGGCGCAAGCGAGTTCACCATTCTGCGCAAGATCATCCTGCCGCTGGCGATGCCGGCGGTGGCGGCCGGCTGGCTGCTGAGCTTCACCCTGTCGATGGACGACGTGGTCGTCTCCTCCTTCGTTACCGGGCCGAGCTACGAGATCTTGCCGCTGAAGATCTATTCGATGGTGAAAGTCGGCGTCTCGCCGGAGGTCAACGCGCTGGCCACCATTTTGCTGCTGCTGTCGCTGGTGCTGGTGATCGCCAGCCAGTGGGTGATGCGCGATCGCGCGCCCAAGGCCGAATAATCCTCCCCGCCGGGCGCTGCGGCGCCCGGTTGTGATCCCCTTCACAATCGGCACCGGTTGTCACTCCCTGACCATCGGTGCCTATTTCCGCCCCGCCGATTGCAGCGGCGAAAACTTCCCCCTATAACTGAACCCAGGCAAGGTGCCTTATTTTTTCTCGCTTCCAGGGAGTTTATTCAGCAACGTCGTCATCCATTAAAATATAAAAAGGAACTGCCATGAAAGGTATTATCGATAATATCTTAAGCAAGCTGCAGCTTTTCTCCAAAGCAATGATGGGGCCGATATTTTTCCTGCCGGTGATCGGTCTGATTCTGGCGCTCAGTTCTATTCTCACCAATGCCACACTCATCAATGAACATTCCGCCGTGTTCTCTATCGGTAAAATGATCGGCGATACCTTCTGGCCGTTATTCGGCAATCTCGGGCTGATTTTCTGCATCGGCATTACCTACGGCCTGGCCAAAGACAAAAAAAGCGAAGCGGCGCTGGTTGCGGTGATGTGCTTTATCATGTTCCTCGGCGCCAATTCGTCTTATCTGCAACTCAGCGGCCACGTCGCGGCCAAGATCAACGGCGAATATTACGGTACCGGGCAGACGGAACTGCTGGGCTTTACCGTGGTGGATATGGGCATTTTCCTCGGTCTTATCCTCGGCGTCACCATCGCCTGGGTGCACAACCGCCTGTGCAACGTCGAACTCAACGGCGTGTTCTCGGTCTACGGCGGCGCCAAACTGGTACTGATCGCCATGACGCCGATCATCATGCTGTACGCCGTCGCCTTCAGCTACCTGTGGCCGGCCATCTCACAGGGCCTGATCGCGCTGACCGGCTTTATGAAAAGCTCCGGCTCGCTCGGGGTTTTCGTCTACGGCTTCTTCGAAAAATTCCTCATCCCCACCGGGCTGCACCACTTTATCTGGTCGCCGTTCCAGCTCACCAGCATCGGCGGTTCAATCGTGCAGGACGGCCAGACCGTCTCCGGCTCGCAGGCAATTTTCCTGGCCTATATGCGCGACCCGAGCATCTCGCCGCTGATGAACGAAGCGCTGCGCTTCTCGCAGCAAGGGATGGTGACCATCTTCGGCCTGTCGGGCGCGGCATTGGCTTTCTATCACACCGCCAAACCGGAAAAGAAAATGCTGGCCAAGGCGATTCTGATCCCGGCCATCACCACCTCGATCCTGGTCGGCATCACCGAGCCGATAGAGTTCACCTTCCTGTTTATCTCTCCGCTGCTGTGGGTGATCCACGCCGTGTTGACCGCGCTGTCGCAGGTGGCCTGCAACCTGTTCCAGGTGCGCCCCTGGGGCGCCAGCGGGCTGGTCGAGTTCCTGGCCTACAACCTGCCGCTGCCGGTCTCCCTCACCCGCTGGCCGCTGTATGTGGTCATCGGCCTGGTGCAGTTTGCGGTGTATTACCTGGTGTTCAAAACGCTGGTGCTGAAGCTCAATCTGAAGACGCCGGGCCGCGAAGATGATCAGGACGTCAAACTCTATTCCAAACAGGATTACCGGAACCGCAAAAATAACCCGGACGAACTGAGCGGCATCATTATTCGCGCGCTGGGCGGCAAGGAAAACATTATTTCCGTCGACAACTGCTTCACCCGGCTGCGGGTGGAATTAAAGGATATGGCGCGGGTGGATGAAGCCGCGTTGAAAAGCACCGGTGCCAAAGGCGTGGTGAAGAATCGCCGTGAAGTGCAGGTGATTTACGGCGTCACGGTCGGCAAGGTCAAAAATCAGGTAGAGAAATATTTAGCGGCACTCTAACGCTTTATTAATGGGAGATATCGAATGAAATTAACCGTTCTCGGCGGCGGCGGCGTGCGTTCCCCGTTCCTCGCCAAATCCATCGCCTATAACGCCCATCGCATCGGCATTACCGAAGTGGTGTTTATGGATACCGATGAGCGCCATCTGGCGATCTACGGCGCCCTCGCGCAGGGCGTATTCCAGCGCATTCGCGGCGACATTGCTTTCAGCCTCAGCAGCGATGCGCGCCAGGCGCTGCAAGGCGCCGACTACATCATCACCACCCTGCGCATCGGCGGCGAGGAAGGCCGCATCCATGACGAGCGCATCGCGCTCAATCACCAGTTGCTCGGGCAAGAAACCACCGGCGCCGGCGGCTTCGCCATGGCGATGCGTTCGATTCCGGCGATCCTCGACTATTGCCGCCTGATCGAGCAGCTTTCCTCGCCGGACGCGGTGTTGTTCAACTTCACCAATCCTTCCGGCATGGTGACCGAGGCGATCATCAAATCCGGCTTCCAGCGCCGGGTCTACGGCATCTGCGACGCCCCCAGCGAGTTCATCCGCGAACTGGCCGAACTGCTGGACTGCCGCGAAGACCAGCTGAGCGTCGACTGCTTCGGCCTCAATCACCTTTCCTGGTTCCGCAATGCGCGCGTCAACGGCGAGCCGGTCACGGAACGGTTGCTGGCGGATCCGCGCCTGTATCGCGAAACCTGCATGAAATACTTCTCGCCGGAGCTGGTGGCGCTGTCGGACAACCTGATGCTCAACGAGTATCTCTACTATTACTACTACCGTGAGCAGGCGATCGCCGCCATCGTCGAGGGCGGCGAGACCCGCGGCGAACAGATCGCGGCGATCAACCGCCAAATGCTGTCGGCGTTGGGCGAGCTGGACATCCCCCGTCAGTTGGAGCATGCCTTCTCTGTCTACTTCAGCCATTACCTGCAGCGCGAAAATTCCTATATGCAGCGCGAGTCCAGCCAGGGCAAGGTGAAAACGCGTGAGATGCTGACGCTGCAACAGTTTATCGAACAGCCTGACAGCGGCGGCTATGCCGGGGTGGCGATCGATATTCTGGAGGCGGTCAACAGCGGCCGGCAAAAACGCGTGGTGGTATCGATGCAAAACCGCGACACGCTCGATTTTCTGCACCCGGAAGACGTGATCGAAATCAGCTGCGAATTGAGCAGCGCCGGCATTCAGCCGGTCAAAATGCGCGATATTCCCGACACCCAGAAGAACCTGATTTCGCAGGTGAAAGAGTACGAACGGCTGGCGGTGGCGGCGATCCTGACCGGTAACCGCCAGTTGGCCATCAAGGCGCTGATGGTGCACCCGCTGGTCAACTCCTACTCGCTGGCGAAAACGCTGGTGGAGGAGTACCTGCAGGCTCACCGTCAGTATGCCGGGCACTGGCGCTAAACGGCGCGGTGCGGCCGTCAGCGGCCACGTCGTTCAAACCAGGCGGTGATCACATTCTCGAATCCCAACAGACAGTGGCCGAAAAACGGATTGGGATAGTAGATATCGTGATCGTATTTTTGCCGGTCCTCAAACAGAAAGGTCATGTCGGCCTGCTGCGCCAGCGGGCTGTCGCCGTCGCCGCAGAAGGCCGCCAACAGGATGCGGTTACGCTTCACCGCCTCGCTCCAGCTCAGCGCCGAGCCGCTGTTGCCCGACTTTGAAATCACGATCACCATATCGAAGCGAAAGCGCGTCTCACGATCAAGAATGTCGAAATCCGGCCACAGCGACAGGTAACTGTCTACGCCCAGCGTCATAAACTTGTTGTACATATACTGCGCCACCAATTGCGAAAAACCGCTGCCGTGGATCAGGATCTTGCCGCTGTCGAGCAGATCGAGAAACTGCGCCGGCGGTGCCGCCGGCGTAGCGCGCTCCGCCTGATAGGCCGGCGCCATCGTCAGGTTGAATTTGATGAAATAGACCAGTTCGAGATAGCCGCGAAAGCCCAGCTTTTTAGCCAGCCGCACCAGCGTCGAGGGGGAACTGTAGCAGCGTGCCGACACCGCGCGGATGCCGTCGTCGATGCAGGCGTCCGGATTATCGAGAATGCAGTGCAAAATCGTCAGATCCGTCTTGCTGAGCTCCGCCTGGCTGAAGACCTGTTTGAAATTCATCGCCGCCCTCGTTTATTCGCCAAAATTATTGTTTCGCACGCGCTTCACCGCCTGTCCAGCGCGAAACAATCAAATTGTGATGCGCTTTAAGCCGCCAAACCCCTTGATTTGCCTGCGGGATAACCGCCTTTACCCACCCCGCCCCGCCCCCTATAATGGCCCCTTTCTGGGGTATGGCGCGGCCGAAAACGGCGGCTCATACGGGTTCGGCTCACTACTGCTGAAGGATACGCTGCATGAAAAAGTGGTCACATCTGCTCGCAGCCGGGATGATGGCGCTGAGTATCTGCTCTGCAAACGCCTCTGACGGCAAAACACTGTACTTCTATAACTGGACTGAATACGTCCCGCCGGGGCTGCTGGAGCAGTTCACCAAGGAAACCGGCATCAAGGTGATTTATTCCACCTATGAATCCAACGAAAGCATGTACGCCAAGCTGAAGACCTACAAAGACGGCGCGTACGATCTGGTGGTGCCTTCCACTTACTTCATCGCCAAGATGAGCAAGGAAGGCATGCTGCAAAAAATCGACAAGAGCAAGCTCAGCCACTTCAAGGATCTCGATCCTACCCTGCTAAACAAGCCGTTCGATCCCAACAACGACTATTCCATTCCTTACATCTGGGGCGCTACCGCCATCGGCGTCAACAGCGACGAGCAGGATCCCTCTACCGTTACCGCCTGGGCCGATCTGTGGCAGCCGCAGTACAAGGGCCGCCTGCTGCTGACCGACGACGCGCGCGAAGTGTTCCAGATGGCGCTGCTCAAGCTGGGCTACTCCGGCAACACCACCGACCCGAAAGAGATCGAAGCCGCCTATCACGAACTGCAGAAATTGATGCCGAACGTGCTGGCCTTCAACTCCGACAACCCGGGCAACCCGTTTATGGAAGGGGAAGTCAACGTCGGTATGGTGTGGAACGGTTCGGCCTTCGTGGCACGCCAGGCCGGCACGCCGCTGGAGATCGTCTGGCCGAAGGAAGGCGGGATCTTCTGGATGGACAGCCTGGCCATTCCGGCCAACGCGCGCAACGTCGAGGGGGCGCTGAAGCTGATAGACTTCCTGCTGCGGCCGGAAATCGCGGTGCAGGTGGCGGAAACCATCGGTTACCCGACGCCGAACCTGGCGGCGAAGAAACTGCTGTCGCCGGAGATCGCCAACGACAAGTCACTCTACCCGGACAAGGCGGTGATTGAGCACGGCGAGTGGCAAAACGACGTCGGCGACGCCAGCACGCTGTATGAAAGCTACTTCCAAAAGCTGAAAGCCGGGCGCTAATACGCCCCGCCATCCCATCAGGGCGCGCAGTGCGCCCTGATGCCTTTATCAGGGCCTATCGGCCCGCGCCACCTTGCCCACCAGGAACTTGTGCACAAAGCGCGGCACCACTTCGCTGGCAAGACCATAGTGCTTCTCGTCGAACTGGCTCTCCACCTGGCTTGGCTCCAGGTTCAGCTCCATCGCGTAGGCGCCGCCCAGCCGCGCCTCATGCACGAAGCCGGCCGCCGGGTAGACGTGGCCGGAGGTGCCGATGGCGACGAAGAAATCGGCCTTGCTCAGCGCCTGGTAAATGTCGTCCATGCCCAGCGGCATCTCGCCGAACCATACCACGTGCGGCCGCAGCGGCGCCGGGAACTGGCAGCAGTGGCAACGGTCGTCAACGCTGAGATCGCCGGGCCATTCGAACACCTGCCCCGACTGGGTGCAGCGCACCTTCAGCAGTTCGCCGTGCATGTGCAGCACCCGCTTGCTGCCGGCGCGCTCATGCAGGTTATCGATATTTTGCGTGACCAGCAGGAAGTTTTCCCCCAGCCACTCTTCCAGATCCGCCAGCGCGCGGTGCGCGGCGTTCGGGGCGATCTCCTCCGTCTGCAGCTGGCGGCGGCGTTCGTTGTAAAACGCCTGCACCAGCGCCGGATCGCGCTGAAAACCTTCCGGCGTGGCGACGTCCTCCACCCGGTGCTCTTCCCATAGCCCATCCGCGGCGCGGAAGGTGCGAATGCCCGACTCGGCCGAAATGCCGGCCCCGGTCAACACCACCACAAACGGCTTTTTCAGCTCGGCCGCCGCCATGGTGTCACGGTGAAAAATGCGTGAACGAAAGCGCTGATGCAGCACATGCTTACTCTTGCGAAACTGACACAGCCGATGGCGAGTGTGCATTAACTCTCTCCTTACTTTTCCCTGTTTACCAAATTGAGGAACGCTGCGCCGCGCACGCCGCCGGCGTCGCCATAGCGCGCCTTCTCGATGCGCGGCAGCCGGGCCACCCGCAGCAGGTGCGCCGGCAACCGCTGCGGCAACGCCTGGTAAATGGCGTCGAAGTTCGACAGCCCGCCGCCGATCACCACCAGGTGCGGATCCAGCACCGTCAGCAGGTTGCCCAGGCAGATCGCCAGCACGTCCATAAAGCGGTCGACGTGAGCCACCGCCTGCGGCTCACCCGCCTGATAATGCGCAATGATCTCGGTGGCGGGCAAGTGCCGGCCATAGAAATGGGCGTACATCCATTCGAAACCGCGGCCCGATATGTAATTTTCAATGCAACCCTGGTGGCCGCACCCGCAGGCGACGCGAGGCACATCACGCCCCAGCACCTCGAGCGCATCCACCGGCAGGCGCAAATGGCCGAACTCGCCGGCGATATAGTTGCGCCCAGGCACCGTCTTGCCGTCGACGATCAGGCCGCCGCCAACGCCGGTGCCGAGGATGACGCCCAGCACCGTCGGGTAGCGGCGAAACTCGTCGTCCCAGGCCTCCGACAGCGCAAAGCAGTTGGCGTCGTTGTCGACGCGCACCTCGCGCCCGATCAGCGCCGCCAGATCGCGCGGCAACGGCCGCCCCATCGCCGCCGGCACGTTGGCGGTAAACAGCGTGCCGTCATCGTCGTTGGGCAGGCCCGGAATGCCGATGCCGACGCTGCCGCGCCGGCCGCAAAACGCATCCGCCTCGAGGGTCAGATCGCCCAGCGTGGCCAGCAGCTGCCGGTAGTCTTCACGCGGCGTCGGCACCCGCTTTTGCCAAATGCGCTGCAGGTTGTCGTCGAATACCCCCAGCTCAATCTTGGTGCCGCCCATATCGAAACCGTAGTACATAACCCATCCCCAGGCTAAAAAAACGGGGCGGCATCGCTGCCTCCCCGTGGGTTTTATTGTCCGCTGAGCACCCGCGCCGGATCGATGCGGCTGGCGCGCCTCGCCGGATACCAACTGGCCAACAGGCTCAGCACGATGGCGGTCGCCAGCACGATCAGCACGTCCAGCCAGTGCAGCTCGGAAGGCAGGAAGTCGATGAAGTAGATATCGCCCGACAGGAAGGAGTGGCCGACCAGTTTCTCGATGCCCCGGATAATGTTGGTCAGCTGCAGCGAGGCGATCACCCCGATCACCACGCCGCTCAGGCTGCCCAGCAGCCCGGCCAGCAGCCCGTACCAGATGAAGATGGCGCGGATAAAGCCGTCTTTGGCGCCCAGGGTGCGCAGCACCGCGATGTCGGCGCTTTTGTCTTTCACCGCCATCACCAGCGTGGAAACGATGTTGAAGCAGGCCACGCCGATCACCAGCACCATCGCCAGGTACATGATGGCGCGGATCATCTGGATATCGCGGTACATGTAGCCGTACTTGCCGATCCAGCTCTTGATGTAAATGTAGGCGTTGGTCACTTCGCCGGCGTCGCGCACCAGTTTGTTGGCGGCGAACACATCGTTCATCTTGAGGGCGATACCCGTGACGCTGTCACCCATATCGAGATACTGCTGCGCGTCGGCCAGCGGCACCAGCGCCAGACTGTGATCGAGCTGGCCGCTGAGCTGCAAAATGCCGGTCACGTGCAGGCGAATGCGCTTCGGCTGCAGCAGCTTCATTTCCGGGTCGCTATTGGGGATCATCACCGTCACATAGGCGCCTTGCTTCACGCCCAGCGCGTCGGCCACGCCCTTGCCGAGGATCACCTGCTGTTCGCCGGCCTTGAAGTTGGCCCAGGCATCACCCTGCACATACTGCGGCAGCGCGCTCAGCCGGCTCTCCTGCTGCGGATCCACGCCTTTGACTTCCACCGCGCGCAGCTGCGCGCCGTTCTCCATCAGGCCGGTAAAGTTGATGTACGGCGCGGCGGCCACAATGCCCGGCACCTTCTCCACCCGCTGCAGAATCGACGGCCAGCCGCTGAACGGCTGATTGACCGGCTCGAGCTCGCCGTGCGGCACCACCGCCAGAATGCGGTTTTTCAGCTCGCGCTCAAAGCCGTTCATCGCGCTCAGGCCGACGATCAACACCGCTACCCCCAGCGCGATGCCGATGGTGGAGATGACCGAAATCAGCGACACCATGCCGCCGCGTTTACGGCCGCGGCTGAAACGCAGGGCCGTCAGGAAGGACAGTGAGGCTCCCGCCATTACTCGGCCCCCATCAGGGTCAGCTGCGCCTGCAGGTGGCCGTCGGCCATTTCCAGCTGGCGGCTCAGGCGCTTGGCCAGCTGCAGATCGTGCGTCACCACCAGAAAAGCGGTGCCCTGACGCACGTTCAGCTCGCCCAGCAGATCGAAGATGCTGTCCGCGGTGCGTTTGTCCAGATTGCCGGTCGGTTCGTCCGCCAGCACCAGCGCCGGGTTGTTGACCAGCGCGCGCGCGATCGCCACGCGCTGACGCTCGCCGCCCGAGAGCTCGGACGGGCGGTGTTTGCTGCGTTTTTCCAGCCCGACCGCCGCCAGCATCTCCCGCGCCTTCTCCTGCGCCTGCGCCGGCTTGGCGCCGCCGATCAGCAGCGGCATGGCGGCGTTTTCCAGCGCGGTGAAGTCCGGCAGCAGATGGTGAAACTGATAGATGAAGCCGAGCTGGCGGTTGCGCAGCTCGGCCTTGGCCGCCGAAGACATGGCGTTCAGCGATGCGCCCTTGAAGATCACCTCGCCGGAGGTCGGCGAGTCCAGCCCGCCCAGCAGGTGCAACAGGGTGCTCTTGCCGGAACCCGAGCTGCCGACGATCGCCATCATCTCGCCCTGCTGCATGGCAAAGCTGACGTTGCGCAGCACGTCGGTGTGCAGATTGCCTTCCTGATAGGTCTTGCACAGGTTGTCACACTGCAGCAAAAGATGGTTACTCATAACGTAAAGCCTCAGCGGGTTGTACGGCGGCAGCGCGCCATGAAGGATAAAGCGTGGACAACAGGGAAACCGCCATCGCCACCACGGCGATGATCGTCACCTGCAGCGGATCGACCGCCACCGGCAGCGAAGCGCCGTCGATCAGGGCGCCGAGGATCGGCATCAGGTTATTCAGGTTGGTGGCCAGCAACACGCCGAGCAGCGTGCCGAGCAGCGAGCCGATGATGCCGGCGCTGGCGCCCTGCACCATAAACACCGACATGATCTGGCGGCGGGTCAGCCCCTGGGTCTGCAGAATGGCGACCTCGCCCTGCTTCTCCATCACCAGCAGGCCGAGCGAGGTAATGATGTTAAACGCCGCCACCGCCACGATCAGGCTGAGCAGCAGCCCCATCATGTTCTTCTCCATGCGCACCGCCTGGAACAGCTCGCCCTTGCGATCGCGCCAGTCTTTCCAGACCGTGCCCGCCGGCAACGGCTGTTGGCTGAGGGTATCGACCGCCAGCGGCTGCTGCAGGAACAGGCGCCAGCCGGTGATGTTGCCGGCCGGGTAGCGCATCAGGCGCGAAGCGTCCTGTTGGTTGACCAGCAGCTGATAGCCGTCCACCTCGCTGTTGGCGTGGAAGGTGCCGATAAGGGTGAACAGACGCTGGCTGGGAATGCGGCCCATCGGCGTGAACTGGCTGGCGCTCGGCACCATCACTCGCAGCGAATCGCCGCGTTTGACGCCGAGTTGCCCCGCCAGCTGTTCGCCGATGATGATGTTGTATTGGCCCGGCTGCAGCTGCAGCTGCTTGACGTTGACCAGATACGGGGTCAGCGGATCGGCCTCGTCGGGATTGACGCCGAGCATCACCCCAACCGCCACGCTGCGGGCGCTTTGCAGCACCACGTCACCGGTGGTCAGCGGTGCGACGCGCGTGACGCCCTGCAGCTTCTGCACCTCGGAGGCCGGCAGCTGCTGCGGGTTGACCGATCCTTGCGGGCTGGTGATCAACGCCTGCGGCATCAGGCCGAGGATGTTGTTCTCCAGATCCTTTTCGAATCCGTTCATCACCGACAGCACGGTGACCAACGCCATCACCCCCAGCGTAATGCCGATGGTGGAAAGCCAGGAAACAAACCGCCCGAAGCGGTCTGAGGCTCGCCCGCGCATGTAGCGCAGGCCAATGAATAACGCGACAGGTTGATACATGAAATCCGTTTGATAGCCGTGGCTTAAGCAAAGTGATCATGGATGATAAAGGCTCTCCCTCGTTTAGGGAACACCCGACGGCCTTTTATTGCGTGGCGCAGAGGAGAACAGCGGCGGCAGATGAGCGCAATATTGCCCCGTCGCCGCAAAAAGTCGACGGCGTCAACCGGTTAAATAATCGGCAAAAAAGCGATGAGCAGCGCTTTTTGCTGTGTCAGTTTGCCGGCCGCTGGGCTACTATAAACAGCATAAAGGCGCTGGGTTATCCGTGCCGGAACGCCCTCTAACACATTGATTAAAGATACCTGAATGAGCACTTCCGATAGCCGTAACCGTTCCTCATCCCCTCGTTATTCTCTGCCCGATCGCGCAGGCGATCTGCGCCAGCTGGGGCAACTGACCGGCGCGGCCTGCGCCGTGGAGTGCGCCGAGATCGTCGAACGCCACCCTGGCCCGGTGATGCTGATCGCGCCGGACATGCAAAACGCCCTGCGGCTGCGCGACGAGATCCAGCAGTTCACCGACCAGATGGTGACCACGCTGTCCGACTGGGAAACCCTGCCGTATGACAGCTTCTCGCCGCATCAGGAAATCATCTCGGATCGTTTGTCGAGCCTGTATCATCTGCCGACCATGGCGCGCGGCGTGATCATTTTGCCGGTCAATACCCTGATGCAGCGCGTCTGCCCGCACGAGTTCCTGCACGGCCACGCGCTGGTGATGAAGAAAGGCCAGCGCCTGTCGCGCGACAAGCTGCGCGCGCAGCTGGAACAGGCCGGCTATCGCAGCGTCGATCAGGTGATGGAACACGGCGAATTCGCCACCCGCGGCGCGCTGCTCGATCTTTACCCGATGGGCAGCGATGAGCCTTACCGCATCGACTTTTTCGATGACGAAATCGACAGCCTGCGCATCTTCGACGTCGATACCCAGCGCACGCTGAGCGAAGTCGAGGCCATCAATCTGTTGCCGGCCCACGAGTTCCCCACCGACAAGAACGCCATCGAGCTGTTCCGCAGCCAGTGGCGCGAGCAGTTTGAGGTGCGCCGCGACGCCGAACACATCTATCAGCAGGTCAGCAAAAGCGCCTGGCCGGCCGGCATCGAATACTGGCAGCCGCTGTTCTTCAGCCAGCCGCTGCCGTCGCTGTTCAGCTACCTGCCGGCCAACACGCTGATCGTCAATACCGGCGATCTGGAGGGCGCCGCCGAGCGCTTCTGGCAAGACGTCAACCAGCGTTACGAAAGCCGCCGCGTCGATCCGATGCGCCCGCTGCTGGCGCCGGATACGCTGTGGCTGCGCGTCGACGCGCTGTTCGGCGAGCTGAAGGCCTGGCCGCGCATCGCGCTGAAAACCGATGAGCTGCCGGCCAAGGCCGGCAATACCAATCTGGACTACCATGCCCTGCCCGATCTGGCGGTGCAGGCGCAGCATAAATCCCCGCTGGATAACCTGCGGCGCTTTATCGAAGGCTTCGACGGCAGCGTAATTTTCTCCGTCGAGAGCGAGGGGCGGCGTGAAACGCTGCAGGATCTGCTCGGCCGCATCAAGCTGGCGCCGGCGCTGATTCAACGCCTCGATCAGACGGAAACGGCGGGCCGTTACATGATGGTCGGCGCCGCCGAACACGGCTTCCTCGACGGCCTGCGCCGGCGGGCGCTGATCTGCGAAAGCGATCTGCTCGGCGAGCGCGTCAGCCGCCGCCGGCAGGACAACCGGCGCACCATTAACACCGATACCCTGATCCGCAACCTGGCGGAGCTGCATCCCGGCCAGCCGGTGGTGCACCTGGAGCACGGCGTCGGCCGCTACGTCGGCCTGACCACGCTGGAGGCCGGCGGCATCAAGGCCGAGTACCTGATCCTCTCCTACGCCGGTGAGGACAAGCTGTACGTGCCGGTTTCTTCGCTGCATCTGATCAGCCGCTACGCCGGCGGCGCGGACGAAAACGCCCCGCTGCACAAACTGGGCGGCGATGCCTGGACGCGCGCGCGGCAGAAAGCGGCCGAGCGGGTGCGCGACGTGGCGGCGGAGCTGCTGGATATCTACGCCCAGCGCGCCGCCAAAGCCGGTTTCGCCTTCAAACACAACCGCGAACAGTATCAGCTGTTCTGCCAGAGCTTCCCGTTCGAAACCACGCCGGATCAGGAACAAGCGATCAATGCCGTATTGAGCGACATGTGTCAGCCGCTGGCGATGGATCGCCTGGTGTGCGGCGACGTCGGCTTCGGCAAAACCGAAGTGGCGATGCGCGCCGCCTTCCTGGCGGTGGAAAACGGCAAGCAGGTGGCGGTGCTGGTGCCGACCACCCTGCTGGCGCAGCAGCACTTCGACAACTTCCGCGATCGCTTCGCCACCTGGCCGATCCGCATCGAGATGATGTCGCGCTTCCGCAGCGCCAAAGAGCAGCAGCAGGTGCTGGACGACGCGGCAGAAGGCAAGGTGGACATCATCATCGGCACCCACAAGCTGTTGCAGAGCGATCTGCGCTGGAAAGACCTGGGGCTGCTGATCGTCGATGAAGAACACCGCTTCGGCGTGCGCCATAAAGAACGTATCAAGGCGATGCGCGCCGACGTCGATATCCTGACGCTGACCGCCACGCCGATCCCGCGCACCCTGAACATGGCGATGAGCGGCATGCGCGATCTGTCGATCATCGCCACCCCGCCGGCGCGCCGGTTGGCGGTGAAGACCTTCGTGCGCGAATACGACAGCCTGGTGGTGCGCGAGGCGATCCTGCGCGAAGTGCTGCGCGGCGGCCAGGTTTACTACCTCTACAACGACGTCGAAAACATCGAGAAAGCGGCGCAGCGCCTGGCGGAGCTGGTGCCGGAAGCGCGCATCGCCATCGGCCACGGCCAGATGCGCGAGCGCGATCTGGAACGGGTGATGAACGATTTCCACCACCAGCGCTTCAACGTGCTGGTGTGCACCACCATCATCGAAACCGGCATCGATATTCCCAGCGCCAACACCATCATCATCGAGCGCGCCGATCGCTTCGGCTTGGCGCAGCTGCACCAGCTGCGCGGCCGCGTCGGGCGCTCGCACCACCAGGCTTACGCCTATCTGCTGACGCCAAACCCGAAAGCCATGGGCACCGACGCCCATAAACGGCTCGAAGCCATCGCATCGCTGGAAGATCTCGGCGCCGGTTTCGCGCTGGCGACCCACGATCTGGAGATCCGCGGCGCCGGCGAGCTGCTGGGCGAAGACCAGAGCGGCCAGATGACCACCGTCGGCTTCTCGCTCTACATGGAGCTGCTGGAAAGCGCCGTCGATGCGTTGAAAAATGGCCGCGAACCGTCGCTGGAAGATCTCACCAGCAGCCAGACCGAGGTGGAACTGCGCATGCCGGCGCTGCTGCCGGAAGATTTCATTCCCGACGTCAATACCCGCCTGTCGCTGTACAAGCGCATCGCCAGCGCGAAGAGCGACGGCGAGCTGGATGAGCTGAAAGTCGAGCTGATCGACCGCTTCGGTCAGTTGCCGGACGCGGCACGCAACCTGTTGCAGTGCGCGGCGCTGCGCCTGCATGCGCAGAAGCTGGGCATCAAACGCATCGAGAGCAACGAGCGCGGCGGCTTTATCGAGTTCGGCGACAACAACCGCGTCGATCCCGGTTATCTGATTGGCCTGTTGCAGGGCAATCCGCAGGTTTACCGCCTGGACGGCCCGAGCAAGCTGAAGTTCACGCTCGATCTGGCCGATCGCCAAAAACGCCTGACGTTCACCGAAGAGCTGCTGGACGCCTTCCGCGAACACACGCTGGCGGCCTGAGGCCACGCGCCCCGCTCGCCGGGGCGCACACTCCCATCCCCGGCTGCGGCCGGGCGGTTCTATCTTATCGCCAAGCCTTCTATCCCTCCCCAGGCGCTTCAGGCTACTCTGTGCCCTGTGTTATTGGGGGAGAACCGCATGAATATCGACGATGAACTGCAGGCGCTCAGCGAACAGGAAGCGACGCTGGCCTTTACCCATTTTGACGCCGCCACCGCCTGGGAACTGGGCGCGGCGCTGAAAACCGCCGCCGAGCGGCGCGGCCTGAGCATCGCCATCGAGATCCAACTGGCCGGGCAAACGCTGTTTTATTACGCCATGCCGGGCGCCACGCCGGACATTGCCGACTGGGTGAGGCGCAAGCGTAATCTGGTGAACCATTTTCACAAAAGCTCTTACGCCATCGGCCTGCGCCTGCAGCAGCGGCAAACGTCGCTGGAGGAACGCTACGGGCTGAGCGTGCGCGACTATTCGGTGCACGGCGGCGCCTTCCCGCTCACTCTGACCGGCCTCGGCTGCGTCGGCAGCATCAGCATTTCCGGCGCGCCGCAGAAAGAAGACCATCAGCTGCTGGTGAGTACTTTAGCGAACTTTCTCGGCTTATCCCTGCCCGCGCTCCACTAGCCGTTAAAACCTTGATTATTCCTTTCCTTTTCAGCCGCAGAATCTGCGGCTGACTTATCTGTTATCGGCATTTAGCCCCAAACAAAAGGGCGACTCTCTGATTTCCTGCGCCAAATTGATACAGGTCTGGTAATCCGCTGAGTAAAAGGCGTATGGTATCTGTCACGTGACAAGACGGACCTCATCGGGCCCGCCATTCCTTTCACTTTTGAAGATTTGGTACGCACCGTAGATGAAAACGCATGAAATAAACAGAATTCGCCCCTTCAGCGCGCTGATAGACGCCTGCTGGCGGGAACCTTATAGCCTGGCGCGGTTGCTGAAAGACGCTATCGCCGGGGTGACGGTCGGCATTATCGCCATCCCGCTGGCGATGGCGCTGGCGATCGCCAGCGGCGTGCCGCCGCAATACGGCCTGTATACCGCCGCCATCGCCGGCATCGTCATCGCCGTCAGCGGCGGTTCGCGCTACAGCGTCTCCGGCCCCACCGCCGCCTTCGTGGTGATCCTGTATCCGGTTTCGCAGCAGTTCGGCCTGGCCGGCCTGCTGGTCGCCACGCTGATCTCCGGAGTATTTCTGCTGCTGATGGGGCTGGCGCGCCTGGGCCGGCTGATCGAGTACATTCCGCTGCCGGTGACGCTCGGCTTTACCTCCGGCATCGCCATCACCATCGCCACCATGCAGATCAAGGACTTCTTCGGCCTGCAGCTGGCGCACACGCCGGAAAATTACGTCGGCAAACTGCACGCCCTGCTGCAGGCGCTGCCGACGCTGGATTTCGGCGATACCCTGATCGGCGCGGTGACGCTCTTGATCCTGATCTTCTGGCCCAAGCTCGGCCTGCGGGTGCCTGGCCACCTGCCGGCGCTGCTGGCGGGCACCGCGCTAATGGGGCTGCTGGCGCTGTTTGATCACCCGGTGGCGACCATCGGCTCGCGCTTCAGCTACCTGCTGGCCGACGGCAGCAGCGGCCAGGGCATCCCGCCGATCCTGCCGCAGTTGCTGCTGCCCTGGGATCTGCCGGGCGGCGGCGGGCAGCCGTTCACCCTGAGCTGGCAAACCGTTTCCGCCCTATTGCCGGCGGCGTTTTCGATGGCGATGCTCGGCGCGATCGAATCGCTGCTGTGCGCGGTGGTGCTCGACGGCATGACCGGCAAGAAGCACAACTCGAACAGCGAACTGATCGGCCAGGGCGCGGGCAACATCATCGCGCCGTTCTTCGGCGGCATTACCGCCACCGCCGCGATTGCCCGTTCGGCGGCCAACGTGCGCGCCGGCGCCACCTCGCCGGTGTCCGCCATCATCCACGCGCTGCTGGTGCTGCTGGCGCTGCTGGTATTGGCGCCGTGGCTCTCTTACCTGCCGCTGGCGGCGATGGCGGCGCTGCTGCTGATGGTCGCCTGGAACATGAGCGAGGCGCACAAGGTGGTTTACCTGCTGCGCCGGGCGCCGAAGGACGACATTCTGGTGCTGCTGCTGTGCATGTCGCTGACGGTGCTGTTCGACATGGTGATCGCCATTACCGTGGGCATCGTGCTGGCGTCGCTGCTGTTTATGCGCCGTATCGCCCGTATGACAAAGCTGAGTGAGCTGAGCGCCGACCACGGCCGCCTGGTGCTGCGGGTGAACGGCCCGCTGTTCTTCGCCGCCGCCGAGCGCATCTTTACCGAACTGCTGGCGCGCAGCGAAGGCTACCGCACGATCGTGCTGCAGTGGGATGCGGTGCCGGTGCTCGACGCCGGCGGCCTGAGCGCCCTGCGGCGCTTTATCGACGAGTTGCCGGCGGACAAAAAGCTGGTGATCACCGACGTGCCGTTCCAGCCGCTGAAAACCCTGGCGCGCGCGCGGGTGCAACCGATAGAGGGCCGCCTGCAGTTCTACCCGACGCTGCCGGAAGCGCTGGCGGCCACCGGTGCCTAAACGTAAAAAAGCCCGACGAGTCGGGCTTTTTTTATGGTGACGAGCGCTTAGTTGCTGGTATCCAGCTCCGGGAAGCTCTTCACCAGGTCGTCGATGGCTTTCATCTGCGCCAGGAACGGCTCCAGCTTATCCAACGGCAGCGCGGACGGGCCGTCGCACTTGGCGTTGTTCGGATCCGGGTGCGCTTCGAGGAACAGACCGGCCAGACCGACCGCCATGCCGGCGCGCGCCAGCTCGGCCACCTGAGCGCGACGGCCACCGGACGCGGCGCCGAACGGATCGCGGGTCTGCAGCGCGTGGGTCACGTCGAAGATCACCGGATGGCCGCCGGTCACGTTTTTCATCACGTTGATGCCCAGCATGTCGACCACCAGGTTGTCATAGCCAAAGTTGCTGCCGCGATCGCACAGGATCACCTGGTCGTTGCCGCCCTCTTTGAACTTGTCGACGATATTGCCCATCTGCCCCGGGCTGACGAACTGCGGCTTCTTGACGTTGATCACCGCGCCGGTTTTCGCCATCGCTTCCACCAGATCGGTCTGGCGCGCCAGGAAGGCCGGCAACTGGATCACGTCAACCACTTCGGAAACCGGCTGCGCCTGCGCCGCTTCATGCACGTCGGTGATGATTTTCACGCCGAAGGTTTTTTTCAGCTCTTCGAAGATCTTCATCCCTTCTTCCAGGCCCGGACCGCGGTACGAGTGGATGGAAGAGCGGTTGGCCTTGTCGAAAGAGGCCTTGAATACGTAAGGAATGCCCAGTTTTTGCGTCACGGTGACGTAGTGTTCGCAGATGCTCATCGCCAGATCGCGCGATTCCAGCACGTTCATACCGCCAAACAGCACAAACGGCAGATCGTTTGCTACGTCGATATCGCCAATGCTAACCACTTTCTGTTTCATGCTTTCGCCTTTGTTAAGGTTGTAACCGTCGCCTTGCACACTGCGCGGAGTCATTGAATTAATGCAGCGTCACCTGTTTCGGCTCAATCGAATGGATCTGCACTTTGATCACTTCGCTGACCGGGTCTTCAGGACACTGCTCGACAAAATAGTTGAGATCGGAAATCGCGATATGGTTGCACTCCAGCTGGGCGTAAATCAGCCCGCGGTCGCGGATCTCGTACGGATCTTCCGGATCGAAGCACAGCACCGTTTCGCTGGTGCGCAGCGCCATTTCCAGCTGTTTTTCTTCCATCAGGGCGGCCTTCAGCGTATCGAGCATCTTGCGCACCACCATGATGTTCTCCGACTCATCGAGATCGTCGTCTTCCAGCTCGGCGCCCAGCCCCAGGTTGCCCTTGATCCACACTTCCAGCTGGTGTTCGCTAAGGGTTTCGCCGTTCAGCGGGTTGATCAGCCACAGCTCTTCGTCCAGCCAGTCAGCGCGCAGGATCAACTGAGTGGGGAAAATCACCGGCAGCAGCGGCAGATCCAGCGCGTTGGCGATGTGCAGGAAAATGGTGCCCAGCGAGACCGGCGTGCCCTGCCGCCCTTCCAGCACCTTGTCCAGCCAGATGGCGTCCGACAGGCGGTACACGCCGCTGGCGCCGCCGAAGCCCCAGGTCTTGTAAAACAGCTCGATGAGCGCATCCAGTTGCTGCTCCTGAGTGATATCGGCCGGCACCGCCGCGCGCGCTTCGTCTACCAGCTGTTGCAGCTTGCGCTCCACGTCGGCAGCCGGGAAATCGCGCCGCACCGACTGCGACACCAGGATCACCCCTTCGCTCAGCGGCGAGGCGTTAAATTCAAAATCAGCAATGCTACTCATAGGTATCCCATCAGAAACGGTATTTTCGTCGTGGCAAGTTTAATTATCAGGTACAGGCAGCCCAACGCCAGCACGAACGCCACGGTTCGCAGCCGCTGACTTTTGGTCTTCTTGCCCAATGCGACGTAGCCAAGCAGGATATAGATAATAACGCCAAACAGCTTCTCGGTCAGCCATGAGTCCATACCCAGCAGCGGATAAAACCCGAACGTCACCACCAGCGCGATGCCGCTGACGAACAGCAGCGTGTCGTTCAGGTGCGGCGCTACCTTGACCCAGCGGCGGCCCATGATCGGCGAGCGGCGCCACTGCCAAAAGAAACGCAGCACAAACAAGGTAATACTGATGGCGACCGTCAGCAAATGGAAATGTTTCAACGCGGTGTATGCAGTCATGATGCTCCCTTAAATGGCCCGGGCGTCGTTATTATCAGTGGCGATTATCCCGGCCATTGGCCGAGCGTCACGCGGTCGTTGTCGCCGTAATCGCGGTGGGTGGCGACAGCGGAAAATCCGGCGGCCTGCAGCAGCGCGCGCACGCTCTCGCCCTGCTGCCAGCCATGTTCCAACAGCAGCCAACCCTGCGGCTGCAAATGGTGCGGCGCCTGGCCCACGATGGCGGCCAGATCCGCCAGCCCATGATCGGCGGCGACCAGCGCGCTGCCCGGCTCGAAGCGCACGTCGCCCTGCGACAAATGCGGATCGGCGGCGTCGATATAGGGCGGATTGCTGGCGATCAGCGCGAAGCGTTGCCCCGCCACCGGCGCAAACCAGCTGCCCTGTAGAAATCGGACGTTGTCGATCTTCAGCTTGCGCGCATTATGCTGCGCCAGCGCGACCGCCTCCGGCTGCACATCGACGCCGATTGCCGAACAATCCGGGCGCTCGCTGGCCAGCGCCAGCGCGATGGCGCCGGTGCCGGTGCCGAGATCGAGGAAATGGCAGGGTTGCGGCGGCAGGCGCGCCAGCGCCAGTTCCACCAGGCATTCGGTATCCGGGCGTGGGATCAGCGTTGCGGGCGAAACCGACAGCGGCAGCGACCAAAACTCGCGCTCGCCCACCAGATAGGCCACCGGCTCACCGCGTTCGCGGCGCGCCAGCAGCGTCTCCAGTTGCTGTTGCTGCGGCGGCGTCAGCAGGGTTTCCCCGAACGCCATCAGGAAAGTTCTGGCCTTGCCGGTCACGAAACCCAACAGGATTTCCGCGTCGCGCCGGGCGCTGTCGCTGTGGGTCAAACGCGCGGCGGCGGCTTTCAGCCAGTGTTGATAGTCCATCACTCTTGCTCGGCGGACAGCGCAGCCAGCTGGTCGGCCTGATACTCCTGCACGATCGGCTGGATCAGCATGTCCAGTTTGCCTTCCATCACCTCGTCCAGACGGTAGAGCGTCAGGTTGATGCGGTGGTCGGTCACCCGCCCCTGCGGGAAGTTGTAGGTGCGGTTACGGTCGGAACGATCGCCGCTGCCCAGCAGGTTGCGGCGAGTGGACGCCTCGGCCTGCTGGCGCTTGGCCATCTCGGCGGCGCGAATGCGCGCGCCCAGCACCGACATCGCCTTGGCTTTGTTTTTGTGCTGTGAACGTTCGTCCTGGCACTCCACCACGATGCCGGTCGGCAGGTGGGTGATGCGGATCGCCGAGTCGGTGGTGTTAACGTGCTGGCCGCCGGCGCCGGAGGAGCGGAAGGTGTCGATTTTCAGATCGCCCGGGTTGATGTCCGGCAGCTCGGCTTCCGGCACTTCAGGCATCACCGCCACGGTGCAGGCGGAGGTGTGGATGCGCCCCTGGGATTCGGTTTCCGGCACGCGCTGCACGCGGTGGCCGCCGGATTCAAACTTCAGCTGGCCGTACACGCCATCGCCGGAGACTTTGGCGATCACTTCCTTGAAGCCGCCGTGTTCGCCTTCGTTGGCGCTCATCACCTCGACGCGCCAGCGGCGGCCTTCGGCGTAACGACTGTACATGCGGAACAGATCGCCGGCGAAGATCGCCGCCTCATCGCCGCCGGTGCCGGCGCGCACCTCGAGGAAGCAGCTGCGCTCATCGTCCGGATCTTTCGGCAGCAGCAAGACCTGCAGCTGCTGCTCCAGCTCTTCGCTGGCCGCCCGCGCCTGTTTCAGCTCTTCCTGCGCCATCTCGCGCATCTCCGGATCGTCCAGCATCATTTCCGCCGTCTCCAGATCCTCCTGCACCTGACGCCATTCCAGGAAGCAGCGGCTGACGTCGGTCAGCTGCGCGTATTCTCGCGACAGCGCGCGGAACCGGTCTTGGTCGGCGATAACGCCGGCATCGCCGAGCAGCGCCTGCACTTCTTCATGGCGCTCTTGTAACGCTTCCAGTTTGGCAACAATAGAAGGCTTCATGCGTGGTAATAAACCCTGTTAATAGAGAAAACTAATGCTGATCCAGCCCGAGGCTGTCGCGTAATAACTGCAACCGCTCCACGTCGCCGTCGCCGGCGGCCTGCTGGAGGGATTTGGTGGGGGCATGAATAAGACGGTTGGTCAGTTTATGGGCCAGCTCGTGTATCACCTGCTCCACGTTGGCGCCCTGCGCGATGGCGGCCAGCGCTTTGGCCTCCATCTCTGCGCGAATTTGGTCGGCCTGCGAACGGTAGTCGCGGATGGTTTCCACCGCGCCCTGCGAGCGCAGCCAGGCCATGAAGTTGGTGCTTTCCTGCTGCACGATCGATTCCGCCTGCACCGCCGCCGCTTTGCGCTGCGCCAGATTGCTTTGAATGATGGCGTGCAGATCGTCCACACTGTACAGATAGGCGTTGGCCAGTTTGCCGACCTCCGGCTCGATGTCGCGCGGTACGGCGATATCCACCAGCAGCATCGGCTGGTTGCGGCGCGCCTTCAGCGCGCGCTCCACCATGCCCTTGCCGATGATCGGCAGCGGGCTGGCGGTGGAACTGATGATGATGTCGGCGTCCGCCAGGCGTTCGTCGATCTCAGGCAGAGTGATCACCTCCGCGCCGACCTCGTCCGCCAGCAGCTGCGCGCGCTCGCGGGTGCGGTTGGCAATGATCATGTGTCGCACTTTATGCTCGCGCAGGTGGCGCGCCACCAGCTCGATGGTTTCGCCGGCGCCCACCAGCAATACGTTGAGATCGGCCAGCGATTCGAAGATCTGGCGCGCCAGCGTACAGGCGGCGAACGCCACGGAGACCGCGCTGGCGCCGATGTCGGTTTCGGTGCGCACGCGCTTGGCGACAGAGAAGGATTTCTGGAACAGACGCTCCAGCTCGCCGGAGAGCGACTGGCCGCGTTGCGACTCGGCGAAGGCCTTTTTCACCTGACCGAGGATCTGCGGTTCGCCCAGTACCAATGAGTCCAACCCGCTGGCCACCCGCATCAGATGGCTGACCGCGTCGTTGCCCTGATGCCAGTACAGGCTTTTCTTCACCTCTTCCGGACGCAGGTTGTGATAGGCGCACAGCCAGGCGACCAGTTGCTCGTGCATGTGTTCCTGCTGCTCTACGCTGAGGTACAACTCGGTGCGGTTGCAGGTGGACAACACGACGCCGCCCTGCACCAACGGTTGTTGGAGCAAGCTGGTCAGCGCCTCATCGATGGACTCTGGCGAGAAGGTCACCCTTTCACGCAGAGAAACCGGAGCGGTTTTGTGATTTATACCTAACGCCAGCAGGGTCATTGCTTCGAGTAATACTTATCTTGGTACGGGTTCTCGTTGAACGGCATTCTACTTGATGCGCGGGATCAATAAAAGTAACAACCGCATCTTCCGTTCAATCGCTGTCATAGATGACATCAATTAATGAATAAGCAATAAATACAGCAGGATAAATAGTCATGAGGTAGGTCGATTGCTTAAATTTTAGCGCAGTTTGCGATAACGCGCACGCTATTCGGCGTACACAACGGCGGCGTTTGCGCAACGAAGGCACCGCTTATCGGGCGCGCCTCCCCCGCCTTCAGGCGATTGTGTTACGCTTAATGGCGACCCCGACGCGCGTGCCGGGTTGGCATTGCGCCGGTAAAAGCGGCAAGATTCAACGCGATGCAGCAAAAAATTGACGCGCCGCCGCCGCCCCGTTAGCGTGAGCGCTGAATCCGGGTTTCGTCGCGCATGCCCGCAAGGACAAAAGGACAAGAGAAAGTTATGCCAATACGCAAAGTTAGTTTGCTCCGTCTGATCCCGCTGGCCAGCCTGGTGCTGGCCGCCTGTACCACCACCAAGCCGACCGGCCCGGCCACCAGCCCGACCTCACCGCAGTGGCGCGCCCATGAGCAGGCGGTGCAGCAGCTCAGCACCTATCAGACCCGCGGCTCCTTCGCCTACTTGTCTGATCAGAAAAAAGTCTACGCCCGCTTCTTCTGGCAGCAGTTCTCGCCGGAGCGCTACCGCCTGCTGCTGACCAACCCGCTCGGCAGCACGGAAATGGATCTCAACGTGCAGAAAAACGTGGTGCAGCTGACCGACAACCAGGGCAAACGCTACGTCAGCGACAATCCGGAAGAGATGATCCGCAAGCTGACCGGCATGGCGATCCCGCTGAACAACCTGCGCCAGTGGATGCTCGGCCTGCCGGGCGAAGCCGGCGATTTTGCGCTGGATGACCAATATCGCCTGAGCAAGCTGACCTACCAGCAAGGCGGCCAGACCTGGAAAGTGGATTACCAGGGCTACAGCAACGAGATGCAGCCGACGCTGCCGAACCGCCTGGAGCTGCAGCAGGGCGACCAGCGCATCAAGCTGAAAATGGATAACTGGACGCTCAAATGATCCGCCAGTGGCCCTCCCCCGCGAAACTCAACCTGTTTCTGTACATCACCGGCCGTCGTGAAGACGGCTATCACCTGCTGCAGACGCTGTTCCAGTTTTTGGACTACGGCGACACCCTGACCATTGACCCGCGCCAGGACGATCGCATTAACCTGCTGACGCCGGTCGACGGCGTGCCGGACGAGCAGAACCTGATCGTGCGCGCCGCCCGCCTGCTGCAGCGCTATTGCGATGAGCGCGGCCTGCAGACCGCACCGCGCGGCGCCGACATCAGCATCGACAAGCGCCTGCCGATGGGCGGCGGTTTGGGCGGCGGCTCCTCCAACGCCGCCACCGTGCTGGTGGCGCTGAACGAACTGTGGCGCTGCGGTCTTGGCGACGACCAACTGGCCGAGCTGGGGCTCAGCCTCGGCGCCGACGTGCCGGTGTTCGTGCGCGGCCACGCCGCCTTCGCCGAAGGCATCGGCGAGCGCCTGCAGCCGGCCGAGCCGCAGGAAAAATGGTATCTGGTGGCGCATCCCGGCGTCGGCATCCCGACGCCGGTTATCTTCGGCGACCCCGAATTGAAAAGAGACACCCCGGTTCGCTCCTTAAGTGAGCTGTTGCAGGCACCGTACGCAAATGATTGCGAACCGATCGCAAGAAAACGTTTTCGCGAGGTTGAACAGCTTCTTTCATGGCTGTTAGAATACGCCCCGTCACGCCTGACTGGCACAGGTGCTTGTGTGTTTGCTGAATTCGACACAGAAATCGCCGCCCGTCAGGTGTTAAATCAAGCCCCGGAGTGGTTGTGTGGTTTTGTAGCGCGCGGCGTTAACGTCTCCCCACTACATCGCATTCGTTCCGGGCGGTTTGAGTCGTAGCTCAACGTTTCGCTGCGCAGGGTCATGCACACCTGGCCCTGTTATCCCTGCGCTGCCTGCGGTCTCAATTTTAGTTTTACATACCCGTATGTATATTGCGCCGGCGTCGCCGACTGCCCCTTGGCGATGTCGTATGACAATATCTTCTCTGGACGCAAGCCTGAGGTTCTTCTCGTGCCTGATATGAAGCTTTTTGCTGGTAACGCCACCCCGGAACTAGCACAACGTATTGCCAACCGTTTGTACACCAGCCTTGGTGACGCCGCTGTAGGTCGTTTTAGCGACGGCGAAGTGAGCGTGCAAATCAACGAAAATGTACGCGGCGGTGATATTTTCATCATCCAGTCCACCTGTGCCCCGACCAACGACAACCTGATGGAACTGGTTGTGATGGTCGACGCCCTGCGTCGCGCCTCCGCAGGTCGTATTACCGCCGTTATCCCTTACTTCGGCTATGCCCGCCAGGATCGCCGCGTGCGTTCCGCGCGTGTGCCGATCACCGCCAAGGTGGTTGCCGATTTCCTCTCCAGCGTAGGGGTTGACCGCGTTCTGACGGTGGATCTGCATGCTGAGCAGATTCAAGGCTTCTTCGACGTTCCGGTAGACAACGTGTTCGGCAGCCCGATCCTGCTGGAAGACATGCTGCAGCAGAACCTGGAAAACCCGATCGTGGTTTCCCCGGACATCGGCGGCGTAGTGCGTGCCCGCGCCATCGCCAAACTGCTGAACGACACCGACATGGCCATCATCGACAAACGCCGCCCGCGCGCGAACGTGTCTCAGGTGATGCACATCATCGGTGACGTGGCAGGCCGCGACTGCGTGCTGGTCGACGACATGATCGACACCGGCGGTACCTTGTGTAAAGCGGCTGAAGCGTTGAAAGAACGCGGTGCCAAGCGCGTATTTGCCTACGCGACGCACCCGATCTTCTCCGGCAACGCCGTGGACAACATCAAGAACTCGGTGATTGATGAAGTGATCGTCTGCGACACCATTCCGCTGTCGCCGGAAATCAAGGCACTGAAAAACGTTCGCACTCTGACCCTGTCCGGCATGCTGGCTGAAGCCATCCGCCGCATCAGCAACGAAGAGTCGATCTCTGCAATGTTCGAGCATTGATGCGTCGTCTTTCCGGTGCGGCGCCCACCGCGCCGGAAAGATAGCGAGCCCGACAGCAGAAAAAGAAAAACCCGTTGGTGCGTAAGCAACAACGGGTTTTCTACTCGTAGTCCAACATGACCTCAAACCTTAATGCACGGCAGATTTTCCCTTGCCCTGCTCTCGCTTCCCTTCTGATTTTTTAATCAATGCGACGAACGATGTTGGTCGTTGCGGCACCGTTTATCAAAGTGTTTTACCCACCAGTAGCGATCCGCCACCTGCTCGCGGCCGCCGATACGCGCGCCCACCAGCCACAACAGCGCGCCGACGAAGATACTCATGATGGCGCCGTGGGCGAAAAATTGCGGTAAATTGAACTGGGATACTTCAGCAATAATGGAGTATCCGACGCCGCCGATCATCACGACCAGCCCCAGCCCCATAAAAAAGTTGCCCATTCTGTCCGCGCTTCTACGTTTCATATGCCACCTCCATGATTGCCATGTGCCAACCGGGATAACGCTGCAACTTGTTAACCCACTTTGATAAGTTAAGTATAGTCCTTGTTGCGGCAAGGGGATTGCGGAGGCGATCACAAATGGTAAAGAATTATTGACACTTCTTAACGCGCCGCTGAAAATTAGCGGACAAATTGAATTATTCAGCTAATGAATCATTCGTCTTTCTTACCTAAGGCGACGGCGGGGATCGGATTTTGTCATTCGCCGCCCCGGCAGGTAGACTAAGGCCCTTTCCATTACCCTGATCATAGTGAATCTCCCAGTGAGCAGTATTAAATTGATAGTTGGCCTGGCCAACCCGGGCGCGGAATATGCCCAAACGCGCCACAACGCCGGCGCCTGGTACGTCGATCTGCTGGCCCAGCGCCACAATCAGCAGTTGAAAGAAGAGAGCAAGTTCTTCGGCTATACCGCTCGTTTGAACCTGGCGGGCAACGACGTGCGCCTGCTGGTGCCGACCACCTTCATGAACCTGAGCGGCAAAGCGGTGCTGGCGATGGCCAACTTCTACCGCATCGAACCAAACGAGATCCTGGTGGCGCACGACGAGCTGGATCTGCCGCCCGGCGTCGCCAAAATCAAGCTCGGCGGCGGCAACGGCGGCCACAACGGCCTGAAAGACATCCAGAACAAGTTCGGCAACAACCCGAACTTCTACCGCCTGCGCATCGGCATCGGCCATCCGGGCGACAAGAACAAGGTGGTGGGCTTCGTGCTCGGCAAGCCGCCGGCCAGCGAGCAGAAGATGATCGACGAAGCGATCGACGAGTCGCTGCGCTGCACCGAGATGCTGATGAAGGACGGGCTGGAAAAAACCGTTCAGCGCCTGCACAGCTTCAAGGCGCAGGCCTGAACCTTGCCGCAGCGGGCGCCCTGCCCGCTGCCTGCTTCTAGCCGCGCGGGTTGAAGGTCTCCTCGCTCACGCGGCGGTCATCGGCGGTGAAGCCCTCTTCCGCCACGTAATACTGCGGATCGTCCAGCTCATGGCTGCAAAACGGCCCGGCGCGCTTAAGTAAACGCACGCAGTCGCCGCTCAGGTGGCGCAGCCGAATGCTTTTCCCCGCCGCCAGGTAACGCGCCGTCAGCTTATCGATCGCCTCTACGCCGCTGGAATCCATCACCCGGGTGCCGGCAAAATCCAGCACCACGTTCTGCGGATCGCTTTGCGGCTCGAACAGCTCGGCGAAAGCGGCGGCAGAGCCGAAGAACAGCGGGCCATCGAGCTGATACACCGCCACGTCGCCCGTTACCTGCCGCTGGCGCACGCGAATGCGCGCCTGCTGCCAGGCGAACACCAGCGCCGAGATAATCACCCCGCTGATCACCGCCACCGCCAGATCGGTAAAGATGGTGATCAGCGTGACGGCGAGCATCACCAGCGCGTCCGCCTTCGGCATACGGCGCAAACGGCGCAGCGAACTCCACTCGAAGGTGTTGTAACACACCACCAGCATCACCCCGGCCAGCGCCGCCACCGGCAGCAGGCCGATATAGCGCGACAGGCTGACCACGAACAGAATCAGCAGGATGGCGCCCACCGTGCCGGAGAGGCGCCCGCGCCCGCCCGAGGTGAAGTTGATGATCGACTGGCCGATCATCGCGCAGCCGGCGAAGCAGCCCAACAGGCCGCACACCGCGTTACCGGCGCCCTGCGCGATGCTTTCGCGATTGCCGTTGCCCTTCTTGCCGCCCATTTCATCCAGCACCGTCATGGTCAGCAGCGATTCAATCAAACCAACCAGGGCAATCACCACCGCATAGGGCAGCACCACCCGCACCATTTCCAGGGTGAACGGCGCCGTCGGCAGGCTGAAGTGCGGCAGCGCGCCGGAAATGTCCGCCAGATCGCCCACCCGCAGCGTGTGCAGATTGAGGCCGATCGCTAACGCCGAAACCACCAGCAGCGCCGCCAGCGAAGACGGAATGGCTTTGGTCAGGCGCGGGAACAGCACCACCACCGCAATCGCCAGCGCCACCAGGCCGTACATCAGCGGCCCCTGCCCGGCGATCATCTTCAGCTGCGCCAGCATGATGACGATCGCCAGACCGTTGACGAAGCCGTGGATCGCCGGCAGCGGCACCAGACGAATGAACTTGCCCAGCCGGAAGGCGCCGATCAGGATTTGAATGCCCCCGGCAAACAGCGTGGCCCACAGCACGTAGCCCATGCCGTACTGCGCCGCCAGGCTCATCAGCACCACCACAATGGAGCCGGCGGCGCCGGAAACCATGCCCGGCTTGCCGCCGAACAGCGCCGTGACCAGGCCGATAATAAACGCGGTATGCAAACCGACGATCGGCGAAAGACCGGCGACCAGCGAAAAGCCGACCGCCTCTGGGATCATCGAAACCGCCACCACAAAGCCCGCCAGGACTTCATTTTTAACGTCCGCGATCCTGACGTTACTCAAGTTAAACATGCATTATTCACTTATGACAGATGACATCATCTCCCCGCGTAGCGGGTATGGGGTACCGCAAGGTGCGGCAGACTGCAGGCGGGCACAGCTCAGGGTGGCGTAGGCAAGAAATACATCCGGCGCGTTTCCTGTCGGTTAATCGGAACGGCCAGTATGGGTAAATGTGATCCAAATCTCAATCAAAAACCGGCCGCGGGCGCTGGGCTCGCCCCGGCCAAACAAGTCTGATCGAGATAAACGCCCATTACGTGTATAATGGCGGCATTATTTTGCCCTTTATGCAGCCGATTAAACCTAACCGGCTGATAGTTAAGATATTTAAGGTGATTACAACATGGGATTCAAATGCGGTATCGTCGGCCTGCCTAACGTAGGCAAATCCACCCTGTTCAACGCGTTGACCAAAGCGGGCATTGAAGCAGCCAACTTCCCGTTCTGCACCATTGAACCGAACACCGGTGTGGTGCCGATGCCCGATCCGCGTCTGGATAAGCTGGCCGAGATCGTCAAGCCGCAGCGCATTCTGCCGACCACCATGGAATTCGTCGACATCGCCGGCCTGGTGAAAGGCGCGTCCAAGGGTGAAGGCCTGGGCAACCAGTTCCTGACCAACATCCGCGAAACCGAAGCCATCGGCCACGTGGTGCGCTGCTTCGAGAACGACAACATCATTCACGTCAACAACAAGGTCGATCCGGCCGAAGACATCGATGTGATCAACACCGAGCTGGCGCTGTCTGACCTGGACACCTGCGAGCGCGCCATCCACCGCGTGCAGAAGAAAGCCAAAGGCGGCGACAAAGACGCCAAAGCCGAGCTGGCGGCGCTGGAGAAATGCCTGCCGCACCTGGAAAACGCCGGCATGCTGCGCGCGCTGGATCTGAGCGACGAAGACAAAGCGGCGATCAAATACCTGAGCTTCCTGACCCTGAAGCCGACCATGTACATCGCCAACGTCAACGAAGACGGCTTCGAGAACAACCCGTACCTGGACACCGTGCGTAAAATCGCCGACGCCGAAGGCTCCGTGGTGGTTGCCGTGTGCGCCGCGGTGGAATCCGACATCGCCGAGCTGGAAGACGAAGAACGCGACGAGTTCATGGCCGAGCTGGGCCTGGAAGAGCCGGGCCTGAACCGCGTGATCCGCGCCGGTTACGAGCTGCTGAACCTGCAGACCTACTTCACCGCCGGCGTGAAAGAAGTGCGCGCCTGGACCATCCCGGTCGGCGCCACCGCTCCGCAGGCGGCCGGCAAGATCCACACCGACTTCGAAAAAGGCTTTATCCGCGCGCAAACCATCTCTTATGACGACTTCATCACCTACAAGGGTGAACAAGGCGCCAAAGAAGCCGGCAAAATGCGCTCCGAAGGTAAAGACTACATCGTCAAAGACGGCGACGTGATGAACTTCCTGTTCAACGTCTAAGCCCTTCCCCGCAGCATTGCTCTCGGCTGCCGGAAACGGAAAAATCCACGCTTCGGCGTGGATTTTTGTTTTTATCTCCCCAGACTCAGACTCCCCCATTTCCCCCTTCCACGCCGAGGGCCGGTTTGCCGCCGAGTGACCGGCGAATCGCTGCCGCCGCAAAACCCGTTAGCGGCGCGCTACAGCAGCGCAATCATCTTCAGCAGTTCCACCCGATTGCGGGTGCCGAACTTCTTCCCGGCATTGTTGAGGTGCGAATAAACGGTTTTCGGGTGCAGGTTCAACCGCCGCGCGGTCAGGCGAATATCTTCCGTGCGCGCGGTTTCACACAGCACCGCCGCCTCGCCAGGCGTGATTGCCGCCGCCTGCTGCCGGTTCATCACGCGCCGCTCACCTTCCTCCTCACGGCAGACCAGCGCCGCGCAGGTTTCCCGCACCATCTGCAGCGTTTCCCGTTTGTGCAAAATCGCATCCGGCTGCGCCGCGGCGATAAACGCCAGGATCAGCGGCGAAGTCTTATCGATAAAGAACAGTAACCGGACATCTTTATATTCACCACGTGAATATTTAATGAAATTTAAATACGTCTCGAACCGGTAAATCTCCTGAGGAAACTCCATAATAATTAAATCAGGCACCCGGCTTATATTTTTAATAATATTCATATTGGGTGAGGATAAGGTTATCACGCCGCCGCCCAGTAATGTTTTCATAGCCAGCCGGCACAGCGGTGAACCGTCGATATAAATCACTCTCACTTTAATTCTCCTTATCAGCATGAAAGCATGCTTCCACACCTCAGGCGGCTTGTCGCTGCTCTTTTTTGGGGTAATTCGCCTGCAAATCACACCGATATAAAACATCTTGATAACATGTTTTTCAAATAATCACGCAACCGTCAGCATGTTGATTAATACGCAAAAAAGGCATGAATGTTTCAAATTATTTCCACAGAAAAAACTGGCGATCCAATAAAAACGCAACGCAATGATATAGATCTATTTTCTATTTTGTATGATATAAGCGGAAATGAAAAAAAATGTAACAACGGGCGCCACAACCTTATTACCTCATTCAAAACATCTATAGGGAAAATTCTTAGTTTGTTAGGATGAAAATCCATGTTTGCCGACGCGTTTAAAAAACAATTGCGCAACATGATTAATCAACAACCGCACGTCAGTAATTTATTACTGTCAGGAAAGCTTTTATCTAAAGTAAATTAAAGGGCATTTCACATGAATGTTAAATTAGTCGCATTATCCATGCTGGCTCTCTCCGGCGCCTGTGCGGCCGCTTCGTCCAATACGGTGCAATTTAAAGGCGAAGTCAGCACGCAAACCTGCTCGGTGAATATTAACGGTAACCAATCCAATCCGGTCGTTCTGCTGCCGACCGTCGCCGCCAGCAAACTCGCCACCAAAGGCGCCACCGCCGGCGATACCACCTTCACCGTCAACGTGACCGGCTGTGCGGCGGCAACCAGCGATACGGCGATCAAAACCGTGCTGGCGGGCAACAACCCGACCACCAACGGCAACCTGGGCAACGCGGGCGATGCGGCCAAGGTGTCCATTCAACTGCTGGACAGCGACGCCACTACGCCGCTGTCGTTCGCCAGCGGTTCGACCGTCACCACGTCGGCGATGACGCTGGCCAAAGACGCCACCTCCACCTCGCAGAACCTGGTGGCTCGCTACTACGCGGAAGACACCGGCGTGGCGGCCGGTTCGGTGATCGCCACCGCACAGTTCGCCATTAGCTACAAATAAGCCGGCGTCAGGCGCCATACCTGTTGATACCAGCGCCGCCTCTCGCCGGGCGGCGCTGAATGACTCGCTCCCTTTATCGGTTCACGTTTATGCCGCAGATAACCCGCTCCGCCCGCCGATGGGCCGCCCTGTCGCTTTGCCTGATGAGTTTTGCCGCTACCCACGCCTCGGCCAGCGTGACGCTGCTCGGCAACCGCGTGATCTACCCCGCCGAGGCGCGGGAAAAAACGTTGCAGTTCACCAACGACGACGGCACCCCGGCGCTGATGCAGATCTGGCTCGACATCAATAACCCCAAATCCACGCCGGAAAACGCCGATGCACCTTTCGTCGCCTCGCCGCAGATCTTCCGCATGAATCCGCACAGCGGGCAGATGGTGCGGCTGTCGTTCGTCGGCCAGCCGCTGCCGCGCGATCGCGAATCGCTGTTCTATCTCAACTTCCTGCAGGTGCCCGCCGTGCGCCAGACGGACAGCGACAAGAACAAACTGCTGCTGGTGGTCACCAATCGGCTGAAGGTGTTCTATCGCCCCGCCGGGCTGGCCGGCGACGCCAACCACGTCATCGATCGGCTCAGCCTGCGCCAGGCCGGCAACGCGCTGCGTGTCGACAACCCGACCGGCTACTACGCCAACGTCAGCCAGGCCGCGATCCTGAGCGGCGCGAAGCGCATCGCCATCCCGCAGGCGGATCTGATCCCGCCGTTTTCACAGGCCAGTTGGCCGGTGAATGGGGAGGTGCGGCAGGTCGCACTGCGCGTCATCAATGACTATGGGGTGGAAATCTCACGCACCCTGAACGTCGCGCGCTGAAACCAGACAGGGAGGTATTCATGTTCGATGCTCGCAAGGCGACGCCGCTGCCCACACGCTGGTGTTGCGCGCTGCTGGCGCTGCCGCTGGGCTGCGCCGCCGCCGACGGCTATACCTTCGATCCCGCGCTGCTGCGCGGCAGCGTGCTGAGCAACAGCGCCCTGAGCCAGTTCAACCAACAGGACGCCGTCGCTCCCGGCAGCTATCAGATCGATCTGTACCTCAATGGCCAGTTTCTCGAACGCGATCAAATTCGCTTCGTACGCGCAGGCAAGCAGGTGCTGCCCTGTTTCGATCGGGCGCAGCTGGCGCGCTTCGGGCTGAAAAATCCGCCGGCGGCCGCCGAAGCGGAATGCCTGCTGCCCGGCCGGGATCTGAAGGACATCACGGTGAACGCCGATATCTCGCGGCTGCGGCTGGATCTGAGCATTCCGCAGGCGCTGTTGAACGGCCGGCCGCGCGGCAGCGTCAATCCCGCCAGCCTGGACAGCGGCGAATCGATGGCCTTCGTCAATTACAACCTCAACCAGTACCACGTCAGTTACCGACAGGGGCAAACCCGCGATCTCGACTCGACCTACGCCAACCTGAACGGCGGCTTCAACCTCGGGCTATGGCGCTACCGCCAGCAGTCCAGCTACCGCTACGATCGGGAGTTCGGCGGCCATCTGGACACCAGCCGCCGCTACGTGCAGCGCGCGATCTTGCCCTGGCGCAGCGAAATGCTGTTGGGCGAAGGCTTTACCGACGGGCACTTCTTCTCCGGCCTGGGCTTTCGCGGCATTCAGCTCAGTTCGGACGACCGCATGCTGCCGGATTCGCAGCGCGGCTATGCGCCGGTGGTGCGCGGCGTGGCGAAAAGCAACGCGCGCGTGACGGTGCTGCAGGGCAAAAGCACGCTGTATGAAACCACCGTCGCGCCGGGGCCGTTCGCCATCAACGATCTGTACGCCACCAACTACGCCGGCGATCTCACCGTGGTGGTGACGGAAGCCGACGGCAGCGTCAGCACCTTCACCGTGCCGTTCGCCGCGGTGCCGGAATCCATCCGCCCCGGCCAGTCGCGCTACTCGGCGATCGTCGGCCATTCCCGCTACGTCGGCGACAACGATCTGTTCAGCGAAGTGACCTGGCAGCACGGCCTGACCAACGCCCTGACCTTCAACCTCGGCAACCAGCTGGCGGACGGCTATCAGGCGATGATGCTGGGCGGCGTGTACAGCAGCTGGCTGGGCGCCTTCGGCATGGATACCACCTATTCCCACGCCAGCCTGCCGGACGGCGGCGCCGCTGGCTGGATGCTGCACCTCTCCTACAGCCGAACCTTCAGCCCGACGGACACCACCTTGTCCATCGCCGGCTACCGCTACTCCACCGAAGGCTTTCGCGATCTCAGCGACGTGCTCGGCGTGCGCCGCGCCGCCACCACCGGCCAAAACTGGCAGTCCGACTCCTACCGCCAGCGGTCGCGTTTCGAGGTCGCCGTCAATCAGGGAATGGGCGCGTTCGGCAGCCTGACGATGTCCGGCTCGACTCAGGACTACCGCGATCAGCGCGGCCGCGACAATCAGCTCCAGCTGGGCTGGGGAAAAACCTTCGGCAACGGCGTGGCGCTTAACCTCTCCGTCACCCGCACCCGCAGCCTGGGCTCCAGCAACGGCGACTACCGCGGCTACGGGCCGCTGGATAACGTCTACAGCGCGCCGCTGGCGCAGAGCGCGCAGACCGTCACCGCCCTGTCGCTGAGCTTCCCGCTCGGGCGTTCATCATCCGCCCCCAGCGTCTCGCTGTTGGCCAACCACAGCCAGGGCCAGGGCGGCAACTATCAGGCCGCGCTGTCGGGCAGCGTCGGCGACGAACAGCCGGTCAGCTACGGCCTGAACTTCACCACCGACGACGATCGCCAACAAAGCATCTGGGGCGGCAACCTGCAAACCCGTCTGCCTTACGCCAACGTCACCGGCTCGTTCTCCACCGCGCGCCAGTATCGACAAGGTTCCCTGTCACTGCAGGGGGCGGTGGTGGCGCACCGCGGCGGCGTGACATTAGGGCCGTATGTCGGCGATACCTTCGCCCTGATCGAGGCGCCCGGCGCCAGCGGCGCACGGGTGATGGACGGCCAGGGGGCGCGCGTCGATCGCTTTGGCTACGCGCTGGCGCCGTCGCTAGTGCCCTATCACTACAACACCGTCGCGCTGAACCCCGAGGGCATGAACGACAAAGCGGAGCTGGAAGACGGCCAGCGGCGCGTCGCCCCGTACGCCGGCGCCACGGTGCGCCTGCGCTTCAACACCGTGCGCGGCCAGGCGCTATTGATCACCGCGCAGCGGCCCGATAACGCGCCGATCCCGATGGGCGCCAACGTCCTCGACGCAGCGGGCAACAGCGTGGGCATGGTCGGCCAAGCCAATCAGGTGTATCTGCGCAGCGACCGGAGTGCCGGCGCGCTGACGCTGAACTGGGGCGACGCGCCCGGCCAACAGTGCACGCTGCATTACCGCCTGCCCGCCGGGGAAGACGGCCCGATTCAACGGCTCAGCGCCCCGTGCCGCTAGCCCGTTCACACTGATTCTCAGGAGAGACGATGAAACGCATTTCTTACCCGATCGCCGCCCTTGCTCTGCTCGCCCTGTCGCTGTACGGCGCGCCCGCCGCGCTGGCGCAATGCACCCGGGTCGCCCCCTGGATCGATTCCGGTTGCGATCCCTGCGGGGTGGGCACGGCGCTGGGCCGGGTTAACCTGACCAGCACTTACCTGCAGCCCGTCGGCACGCCGCTGGGCACCAGCGTGTTCGATCTCACCTCCGGCACGCGCTATCCCGATCCCAACAAGGTGCTGTATGAGTGCGACGCCGGCGACGCGGGGCAGATCTATGAAGTCTTCGCCACCAACGGCGACGATCGCGTCGGCGGCTATTACGATCTGGGTGCCCAGGACGGTAACCCCAACTACTACGCCACCTACTTCCCCTACGTCGGCATCCGCCTGACCCATCTGGATTCCGGCAAGGTTTTTACCCGCTACTGGCAGTCGGCGCCGATTACCCGCTACGCCACCGTCGGCAGCAAAATTCAGATCCGGGTGAAAGACTTCAGCGCCATCCGCGCCGATCTGATCCGCATCAGCTCGCTGCCGGGCGCGGGCGCCAGCAACTACTGCGGCTACAGCGCCAGCAACCCGCTGGTGGGCATGGCCTCGACCACCGGCAATTCGAACTATACCTGCACGCAGCCGAACGGGTATGTCACCTTTCAAGGGCCCGGCATCGCCTCGGATCCTATCGGCAGCGATTCCGCCACCAACTACGCCACCTGGGGCACCGGGCGCTGGAACGCGATGGGCATGGGCACCGCACCAATCTCCTCATTGACCTATACCGCCACCTGCGTGGCGCGCAACGTCACGCCGCTGGTGATCCTGCCGACCATATCCGTCAGCCAGTTGACCGCCGGGCAAACCTCACAGGCGCAGTTCACCATCAATATCGAATGCGACAATGCCGCCGTGTCCGGCGTCAGCAGCAACAATACCGCCCTCGGCCTGCAGGTGCCGTATGAAAGCTATGTCGCGGCGCAGCAGCTTGGGCTGGTCAGCGCCAACGGCGGCGTGAGCTACCTGCTCTCCAGCGGCTACGGCACCGACAGCAGCGTCGCCACCGGCGTGGGCATCGCGCTCGCCAACGCCGGCAACGGCGCGCCGATGAATTTCGTCGGCTGGGCGCGCTGCAGCGCCGGGCAATGCCCGCAGGGCAACGACGCCGGCTGGTATCCGGTGCTCAACGGCGCCAGCGGCGGCGGCAGCACCGCGGCGGGGTTCACCCACTACACCACCCAGCTCACCGCCACGCTCGCCCGGCTGCCCGGGCAAACCGTCACCGCCGGCAAAGTGGACGCCAGGGCCTACGTCTGGGTTAAGGTGCAATGATGAGAAAGAAATATCTGACGATGGGATGCGCCCTGCTGCTGGCGCTGGCGGCCATGGGCGCGCAGGCGGGCATCATCGCCTCCGCCACCCGGGTGATTTTCCGCGAGGGCGACACGGAAAAAACCCTGATGTTGCTCAACACCAACGGCTATCCGATCGTGGCGCAAACCTGGGTCGATAACGGCGACGTCAACGCCGCCCCCGAACTGTCGCGCGCGCCGTTTGTCACCCTGCCCAGCGTATTCGCCCTGCCGCCTTCGGCGCTGAAAGGGCTGCGGATCCTGTTTGCCGGCGCGAACCTGCCCACCGACCGGGAGTCGGTGTTCTGGCTTAATCTGTATGAGATCCCGCCCAGCCAGCCGACCAGGCCGCCGCTGACGTCGCGCGTGACGCTGGCGATGAACACGCAGATGAAAATCTTCTACCGCCCCAAAACGCTAAAGGGAAACGCCGAAAACGCGGCCGAGGCCGTCTCGTTCTCGCTGCAAAAATCGCCGGGCGGCTATCTGCTGCGCTGTCACAACCGGTCGGCGTTTTATCTCTCCTTCGCCCGCATCGCCGTGCAAACCGGCAGGCGCGATTACCCGGTGCGGCAAGAAAGCGACATGATGACCGCACCGTTCAGCATGCGGGATTATCACCTCGACGGCGTTGCGGCGCCGACGCTCCCTTCTCAGATCACCGTTCAGGCCACCTTCATCAACGACCAGGGCCAGCAGATCGTCAAGTCATACACAGCAACCCCATAACGATAAAAAGCAGTACATTTTTTAAGTACAGGAAATAGGGAAAAATGAGTCTAAGCAGATTCCAGCTACAGTTTCACCTGGAGAAACAGGCCAACAACATCAGGCAGTCACCGGCATTTCATACCGCCATCGTCAAACACGGGGAATTATTGAAGGAGACCTACAAGAAGCATCCGCTGTTTTACAAAATCATCTTCAGGAACAGCCGGTTCATCATTTGTTCCACCATCCTGTCCATTTACTACCACCAGCCCGCCGCCGGGCTGAAAGACATCAAAGCCTTTTTTAAAGGGAAGAACATCATCAGCGAGAACTCCCTGGACTCCTTTCTGTTCTTTTTGCGGGTCGGCCGCCGGCTGGAGGTCAAACCCTGTGAACATGACAAGCGCCAGCTGCGCTATAAGCCTACGCCGCACGCGCTGGCGGAAACCCAGGCGCTGATCGCCTCGATGGCGCGGCCCTACCAGGCGCTGGCGCCACAGATGCCTATCGCGGCGCTGCTGGCGGCGCCCGACTTTCTGCCCACCTTTTTCGCCGCCTACGGGCAGCTGATGCTCAAGGAGATTTACCTGATCGATCTGGTGCCGCAATCCGGGCTGTTTATCAGCAAAGACGCCGGCCACATGGTGCTGCTGATGCTGCATATCGAAAGCATCCGGCAGGACTCCCCCTTTCTGCTGCTCTCCTCGGCGAAAATCGCCAAGTCGTGCTCCGTCTCACGCGCGCACGTAAATCGCATTCTGCAGGCGGCGGAAAAATCCGGCCTGCTGACCACTACCAATAACGTGGTGATCGAACTCAACAGTTCGTTCTTTATCATGGCGGAGCGCTATTTCAGCCTCTATTTCGCGATGGTCGAATTCGGGCTTGAACGGGTTTGGCACACGCCGCAGGCCGCCGAGCCCCGCTGAGCCGTTTACCTTTCCCGCAGCACCCGATCGATCAACCCCCAAGCCGCCGCTTCGTCGGCGGTCATAAAGCGATCGCGATCCAACACCCGCTCCACCTCTTCGTAGCTGAGGCCGCAATGTTTGGCGTACAGCCGGATCACCGTGTCTTTGGTGCGTTTCATCTCTTCGGCATGAATCAAGATGTCGGAGGCCTGCCCCTGAAAGCCGCCCAGCGGCTGGTGCACGTGCAGGCTGGCGTTGGGCAGCGCCATGCGGTGGCCCGGCTCTCCGGCCATCAGCAGAAACGAGCCCATCGAGCGCGCGGTGCCCATGCACAGCGTATGCACCGGCGCGCGGATATACTGCATGGTGTCGTAAATCGCCAGCCCGCTGGTGATCACCCCGCCCGGCGAGTTGATGTACAGGTGGATCGGTTTCTCCGGGTTTTCCGCTTCCAGAAACAGCAGTTGGGCGCACAGCATTTCGGCCACGTCGTCGTTGACTTCGCCATTGAGAAAAACGATCCGGTCGCGCAGCAGGCGCGAATAAATATCAAAGGAACGTTCTCCCCGGCTGGTCTGTTCCACCACCATCGGGACGAGCATCATCTTCTCACGCATCGGTGAACTCCTGGGTTGGCAAAAGGGAAATGAATTTAACGCGTCAGGCGGCGAGCATCATCGTCACCGAACCGTCATTGGCGGCGTCGAGCTGGTGGATAATCCGCAGCAGGCTGCCGCCAGCGGCGTCCGGCACTATCTGCAGCGTCACCACGCTTTCAAGGAACGGCGGCCGGTCGTCACGCAGACGGTAGCTCACCGCTTCGCCCGGCGTGGCGGCCAGCGGTTCGGCCTGCGCCAAATCCCCCGGAGGCAGCCACTGCTCGCGCAGCTCGGGAATGCTGAGCGCTCGCCACACTTTTTCCGGCGGCGCATCGAGCGAATACTCCAATATCAGCCGATCGCGCGGCGGCTGCTCAGCCTGTTTGTTCATTGATCCATATCCTTCAGCAAGGTTTGCAACGCGTCGATGCGCGCCGGCCACCAGGCGCGGTACTTCGCCAGCCAATCGGCGATCTGCGCCAGCCCTTCCGGGTCGACCTGGTAATTGACGAAGCGCCCCTGCTTCGTCTCGCGCACCAGCCCGGCATTGCGCAGCACCGCCAGGTGTTGCGACATCGCGGACTGGCTGATGGGCAGCCCTTCGCGCAGCGCGCTGGCGTTCATGCTGCCGACGGCGAGCTTGTCGAAGATGGTGCGGCGAGTCGGATCGGCCAGCGCCTTGAAGATGTCATTTTCGTTCATACAAACACATTAGTATTCACTTATGTATTATGCAAGCGCCAGGGCAGGATTTTTGCGCAAAGCGAGACTCCGCGCCGGGGCACGGAGCCGATAGAGGAGAAATTACAGCGGTTTATTGCAAACGGGCGTGGTCAGCGCGGATTGCCCGGCCTGCGCCCCTTCCTGCGCTTCGAGCGCGAGGCGCGCCAAAGGCATGTCTTCATGGTAGCGCGCCTCGGCGCTCAGGCTTTTCGCGTAGCGGTTGTACTTCCACCAGGCGTAGCCGAGGAACACCACCAGCCCGCCGACGTTATAGAACACGATGGTCATGATGCTGGCGCCGGTCGGGAACGTCGAGGCGAAGAAGCCGACGGTGAAGATGGCGATCAGCACGCTGACGATGGCGATGCCCTGCAGGCGCGAGCCCATTTTGAAATCGCGCGCCACCCGGTCGTACTTCAGGCGCAGATTCAGATAGGCCAGCATGATGAACAGCGGCGGTAGCATCGAGGCGGCGGCGGTCATGTTGATCAGCGTGTTCATCAAATCCTGCACGCTGCTGGAACCCAACGTCGGGATCAGCATCAGCGGGATGACGATGAAGAACTGGATCCAGGCGGCGCGCGTCGGCACGCCGTGCCGATTCAGACGAATGGTTTTCTCGCCGAAAATGCCCTTCGGGATCTCGGTGAAGAAAATCTTCACCGGCGCCGCCGTCCACATCAGCAGCGAGCCGAACATGGCGGTGAAGGAGACGATGCCGACAAAGCGGTTCATCAGCACCGTCGGCAGGCCGAAGTGCGCCGACAGGCCTTCGAACACCTGCACCGTGCCGCCGGTGAAATGCAGGTCAGCGCGGTGGACGAACACGTTGATCAGCAGCGAAGACACCGAATACAGCACGCCGATGAACAGCCCGGAAACGATGATCACCTTCACGAAGGCGCGGCTACCGCCTTTCACATCGTTCACGTACACCGCCACGGACTCCGCCCCGCCCGCCGCCTGGAAGATCCAGGCGGTAATGCCGAGGAACGCCCAGTTGAAGTTCGGCGTCATCGCCTGCACGTTGATCGGGTCGGCCGGTTCGATGCCGCCCAGCACCGCCGCGCCCGCCAGAACGATGTAGGAAAACGTCAGCAGCAGCATCAGCGACGAGGTCACCGAGGTCATCGGTCCCAGCAGTTTTGCGCCGCTGTTGGAAATGTAGGTCGAGAAGGCGAACAGGAAGATGCTGATGATCGCCGTGGTCAGCGGGGTAAACACGTAGTCATAGCCCAGGAACGCGTAAGAAGCGTAGGCGATGACGCGCGGCAGCAGCGCGGTGAAGAAGAACAGGTTCACGAACCAATAGGTGTAGGCGGTGATAAACGCCCAGCGCCCGCCGAGCGCGCTTTTCACCCAGGCATAAACGCCGGCCTCGGAGTTGCGGTTGAGCGAGACGAACTCGGCGATGATCAGGCAAAAGGGAATGAAGTAAATGATGGTCGCCACCAGGAACACCGGCGACGAGGCGACCCCGAGCTGAATATTGTTGTTAATCACGTTGTTGAAACTGAACACTGCCGCAAACGTCATCGACAGCAGGCCAAACTTGCCGATGGTGTTTCTGTTCGACGCAGCCATAGAGATTCTCCGAATGGTGTAGGGGACTTCGGTTTGTTGTTATCGATCGGCGAGCGCGCTATTTGTTAACAAAATAGCTGTCTTCCACCGTCACTTTTAAAATGACTTTTTTTACCTTGCCGCTTTCTGTAAAGCGGTGAGCCTGGTGGTTTTCGAAGATCGCCACGTTGCCTTTGCCGACCCGGCGCCTCTCGCCTTCGCCGCTGAAAAACTCGCGGTCGGTTTCGTCCTGATAGGGCGCCACCGTCGTCAGCGCCCGTTTGTCGGCCACCTCGACGGTCTCTTCCCCCTCGAGGTAATAGTGCACGTCGAAGTAGCGTCGGTTGCCCTCCAGCCAACCGTGCTGGCGGCCGGCACCGACGCTCAGCCGATACGTCAGCGAGTCGCCGATCGAATGGCACACGTTCGGGCTGATGCGATCGACATTGGCGATCGCCTCCATGCAGCGCAGCCACTTCTTGCCGCTGTGATAGATGCGCTGGAACTCCGCCAGGGATTCGAGAATGATCATGCGTTTTCCTCCGCAGACTGCGGGTGGTGGTGAGAGGGCGCGAAGTCATAACCGGCGAGCGCGGCGCCCTGCGTTTGCCGCCCGTCGAACGGCACCAGCGTGAAGCCGTAGCTGAACGGCGCCAGATAGACCCGGTGGGTATCCAGCACTTCGGAGCCCCAGGAGTTGGAGCCGAGGCCGAGGATCTGGTCGTCCAGGTTCAGCGTCAGGCAGTCGCTAGGTTTCAGCTCGTTGATGTGCTGGGCCTGGTGCAGCATCTCGGCGCTGTAGGGCCACAGGCTGAAGTTGATCGGCCGCCGCGGCTGGATGAAGATCCCCTTGCCCGCCGCGTCCTGCAAACTCAGCCAGCGCACGTCCTGCCGATTGCCGTTGTCCTGCGGGAACGGATAGTGTTCGAACAGCGCGTCGGCGCGCTGCCGGTAGTGGCCGATAAGGTTGGCCCGGCAGCTGTCACGGTAGTTCTCGCCCGGCCCGCGGCCGTAGTATTCCACCTGTTCGAAACGGCGGCTGATGCCGAAATCGAGGCCGATTTTCGGGATAATCTGGCGGAAATCGCCGTAAGGCTCACCGGCCAGATCCAGGCTGACGTAGCCCTGCGGGGAGATGCGCCAGCGGTAGGTGCAGCGCATGCCAAAGTCGAACACCGGCGGCGCGATCAGGCTATGTACCTCGATCAGCAGATCCTCGCCCTGCCATTGCCGAGTGAGGCGGCGGAAGTGCTGCTGCATGATGGGGAAGTGATGCGGCAGCCAAATCCCCTCATATTCCTGTTTATGGTTATCGATCACCGGTTTGAAGAAGGTGATGCGCGGCGCGCGCCCCACCACTTCTTCATCGTCTACCCGCCACGACAGCAGTTCGCCGCTCAGCAGCGAGAACGCCAGCTGGAACCGGCCGCCGCTGACGATCAGCCGATGATTTTCCTCGCGGCATTGCAGCGCCGGCGCATCGGCCGGTGGTGGAGCCGGTCGCCGCGTCGCCGCCCGGCGCAGATGCTGATAATGTCCCAGCCGCTGGCCGCTCTCGCTGTAGCGGGTGGCGCTATCCTTATGCACCGCCACGTCGATCAGCGTTTCCCCCTGCCCCAGCGCCAACACCGGCAGGTGCATGTCTTCGCTCTCGCCCGGCTGCAGGTGCGGCAGCTTGAATTCGTAACTCGCCACCTGGCGGCCGTCGGTCTTGACGCTGACCTTCAGCGTGATGTCCGCCAGCGAGCTGAACCAATAGCGGTTTTTCACCCGCAGCACGTCGCCTGCGCCTTCCTCCGCCGTCACCTCCACCGGGCACAGCACCTGTTGGTATTCACGCAGGCCGGGGCCGGGGCGCTGGTCCGGGTAGATCAGGCCGTCCATGCAGAAGTTGTAGTTGTTCGGGTAGTCGCCGTAATCGCCGCCGTACTGGTAGCGTTCGCGCCCCTGTTCGTCGTGGCTCAGCAGGCCGTGATCGCACCACTCCCAGATGTAGTGCCCCTGCAAACTGGCGTGGCGGTTAAACACCGACTGGTATTCGAACAGCCCGCCGGGGCCGTTGCCCATCGCGTGGGCGTATTCGCACAGGATGCGCGGTTTGGGGTGCGGGTATTCGCCGAAGGCGTTCATCATCGCCACGCGGGAATACATGGTGCTGATCACGTCGGTCACTTCGGCGTCGCGATCTTCTTCATAGTGGATCAGACGGGTCGGATCGAGCGCCTTGCAGCGCCGGGCCATGGCGCGAATGTTGCAGCCGTAGCCGGACTCGTTGCCCAGCGACCAGATAATGATCGACGGGTGATTTTTCTGCGCCGCCACGTGGCGTTCGATGCGCTCGACGTAGGCCTGCTCCCAGCGCGGATCGTCGGTGATGCGGCTCAGATCGCCGACGTTGGCGAAGCCGTGGCTCTCCAAATCGGTTTCCGCCATCACAAACAGGCCATAGAGATCGCACAGCTCGTAAAAGCGCGGATCGTTGGGGTAATGGGCGGTGCGCACCGAGTTGATGTTGTGCTGCTTCATCAGCACGATATCGCGCTCCACCCGCGCCATATCGACGGCGCGCCCTTTGCGGTGATCGTGATCGTGCCGGTTGACGCCGTGCAGCTTGAGGTAGCGGCCGTTGACGTACATCAGCCCGTCGCGCACCGCAATCTCGCGGAACCCCACCCGCTGCGGCACCACGCCCAGCAGGTTGCCGGCGCCGTCATACAGGCTGAGCAACAGCTGATACAGATAGGGATTTTCCGCATTCCACTGCTGCGGGCAGCTGACCGGCAATTCGAAACGGCAGCTTAGCGCCCGCTCGATGCGCAGATCGTCGTGCCACTGCTCCGCCACGCAGCGATCGCCGTCGAACAGCTGCGCCTGCAGGCGGCAGCCCTCGGCGGCCTGCACACCGAGATGGCGCAGCTCGGCATCGATCGCCAACTGCGCGTCGCAATAGCGCTCATCGAAGGTGGTGACCAGCGTCAGATCGTGAAGGTGGGTAGCGCTCTGGCCGATCAGATAGACGTCGCGGAAAATGCCGGCCATCCACCACATGTCCTGATCTTCGATGTAGGTGGAGTCGGCCCACTGCATCACCCGCACCGACAGCAGATTCTCGCCCTGCCGCACATAGGGGCTGATGTCGAACTCGGCGCACAGCCGGCTGCCCTTGCTGAAGCCGACATAGTCGCCGTTGACGTACACCTCGAAGTAGGTTTCCACGCCGTCGAATTTGATCAGCACTTGCTGATCCTGCCAGCCGGCGTCGAGCGTAAAGTGGCGTTGATAGGCGCCGGTGGGGTTATTGGTCGGCACGTAAGGCACGTCGATCGGGAACGGGAAGCCCTCATCGGTGTACTGCAGGTGGCCGTGCCCTTCCAGCTGCCACATGCCCGGCACCGCCATATCGCCCCAGTCGTTCATCGGCTCCCGGTAAAACGCCGCCGGCACCAGCGCCGGGTGCTCGAAGAAGCGAAAGCGCCAGCGGCCGCTCAGCAGTTGGATACGCCGACTGGCGTTGCGATCGAAGCTCAGCGCCTGCCCGGCGTCCGCGTAGCTGAAGAAGCTCGCGCGCGGCGCCAACCGGTGCTCCGACTGTTTATCAATGTTTTCCCAATTATTCACGTCACGTCTCCCGACACCTGTGCAATGCGGAAACGATAGTAAATATTTAGTAAAAACTACAGTTGATATTTACCAAATGACGACAGGATCACAATAAATCTCAAAGGCCTTTTTTTATCATGACGTTAATTTTGAGCGCCAACGCCCCCGCCGAGGCGGGGCCGGTCAGGCGACGGTGGTGTCGCGCAGCTGCAGCGAGCTGGGAACGAAGATCGACAGCGGGACGGCGCGCTCATCGCGCAGCCGCTCCGTCAGCAGGTTGACGGCCTGTGCGCCCATGGTTTCCGAAGGGATGCGCACCGTGGACAAGGCGGGGAAAATAAAGCGGGCGGTGGGAATATCGTTGACGCTGATCAGCGCGATCTGCCCCGGCACCTGAATGCCGTGTTCGTGCAGCGCGCGCAGCACGCCGATCGCGATCGAATCGGTCGCCACCAGCAGCGCCGGCGGATAGCCATTCTGGCTCTGCAACATCGCTTTCGCACACTGGTAGCCCGACTGGCTGCTGAAATCGCCGTGGTAAATGTCCTGCGCTCGCACCACGTTTTGCTGCCGGCCATACTCGACGAACGCCTGCTCGCGCTGGTCGATGCCGGCCGGATGGTCGCGCCCGCCGATAAAGCCGATGCGCTGATAGCCGCGGCCGATGAAGTAGTCGATCACCTTACGGCTGATCTTGTACAGGTTGACATTGACGCAGTCGAACCGCTCATCCTCCACCACGCCGTCGATGAACACCACCGGCGTTTCCTGCTGCCTGAGCTGCTCATACAACGCGGGCTGTGGCCGGCCGATCACCAGCAGGCCGTCGGCCGCCGGCAGCGCCTTGTCGCCGTTGAAGTCGTAACCGGCGCTCAGCGCCACGCCTAGCTTTTCGCACTGCGTCTCGATGCCGTAGCGCATCGCCAGGTAATAGGGATCGTTGATCTCCACGCCCTGCGTATAGGTGAACAGCGCGGCGAAATGCAGGCGTTGCCCGCTTTGCCGTTTGGAAGGCGCGATCTTGTATTCGAGGCGTTCCGCCGCTTCCAGGATCTTCTGGCGGGTTTGCGCCTTCACGCTCAGGGTGGGGTCGTCATTCAACACGCGCGAAACGGTGGCGACGGACACATTAGCGGCTTCAGCAATTTCCTTCAGTGTGGCCATAGAGTCCCAATGCACAGACGAAAAACGGTAGCTTAATCGGATAGCGATGCGGCGTACAGCGCCACTCGCGACCTCTCCTTCCCAGACCGGGCCAGAGCACGCTCATGCCAGCCGTTGCCGGGCGTCTGCAGCGAAAGATACCCATTTCGCCCGCTGTGATCAAGTTAACGATTTACTGATTAAAGCATATTTTTTACTAAAAACTTTACTAATATACCTGCCGTTTACCGCCCCGTGAAGGCGGACTTTTTCTCTTCTCCCAGGGAGCCGGGAGCGACCTCGCGTGAGCCGCCGCTCGGCTGACGTTCCGATCCATCCAACATCAGGCCTATGCCCCATGAAACCACTAAGCCATCACGCCCTGTTGCCCTTGCTGCTGCTCGTTAACGCGCCCGCCTGGGCGGCGCAGGAACCGGTGACCCCGGCGGAGCGCAATCAGCTCCCACCGCCGCCGCTACCCGATAGCGCCACGACCGCCCTGCGTTTTTACGGCGAGCTCGGCATCGGCGGCAGCGTCTATTTGAACGGCGAACATCAGCATCAATACAGCGACGGCACCTATATCGAAGGTGGCCTGGAGATCAAACGGGGCCACTGGTTCGGCCTGATTTACGGCGAAAGCTGGACCGTGCAGGCGGACAGCCAGGGCCACGCCTGGACGCCGGGCCATGGCTGGGGCGGCTTCGAGGGCGGGTTGAACCGCTTTTACGGCGGTTACCGCACCGACGACGGCACCGAGATGATGCTCAGCGTGCGCAACGACTCGTCGCTCGACGACCTGCAATGGTGGGGCGACTTCACGCCGGAATACGGCTACGTGATCCCCAACACCCGCGATCTCAGCTACGCCGCCAAGCTGCAAAACCTGACCGGGCGCTTTCGCTACAGCGTGACGGCGGCGCCGGAAAGCCGCATCGACGAGAGCAAGGTGCTGCTGCACTTCGGTAAATACGATCGCTATTCCGACAAGTATACCTATCGGGCGATGATCAACGGCTACACCCAGTACGACCTGCAGGACAATCTGACGCTGCTGAACGGCCTGGAAGTGACCGACGGCCTGGGGCAGCTATTTTTGCTGGGGCTGCGCGGCCAACACCTGGCCGGCCGCGTCTGGCACCACACCGGCAAAGGCGACAGCGGCGGCCATCCCGGCAGCGAATCGGGTCTGATGCTCAGCGCGATGACGGAAACTGCCAAAGGGCTGTATCTCTCCACCGCCTACAGCTACGCCCGCCACCGGTTTGATAATGCGGCGGATACCGCCACCTCATACGCCCAGTTCGGCGTCTGGTATGAATACGCCGGCGGCAAGCTGGCCACCGCGCTGGACAGCAAATTCTTCATGCGCAACGACAGCACCGGCGCCAGCAACTCGGTGTTCCTGATGCAATATTTCTATTGGTAACCGTTGAGGCTCCTACGATGAACATGACTCCCCTGACCCCGCTGGCCACTGCCCTCACCCTCGCGCTGACGCTGACGGGCTGCGCGCCGAAAACGCCCGACGCCGACGCCCCGTTGGCCGAGCGCTATAAAAACGTCATCGACCGCCGCGGCGCGCCGCACTTTATGCTCGATTATGATTTCGACGATCACCAGCGCTTCAATCCGTTCTTCGATCTCGGCGCCTGGCACGGCCACCTGTTGCCGAGCGGGCCGGAGGGCATGGGCGGTTTCCCCGGCCCGGCGCTGCTGACCGAAGAGTACATCAACTTTATGGCCAACAATTTCGATCGGCTCAGCGTCTATCGAGACGGTAAGCCGGTGCATTTCACCATGACGGCCTACAGCCTGCCCGGCGCGCTGGTGCAGCGGCTCAGCGCGCCGGGCGTGACCGTCAACCTGACGCTGCGCTTCGCTGGCGCGCGCACCTCGCTGCTGGAAACCCAAATCCTGACCGACACGCCGCTGGAGCTGGTGTGGGACGGCGAGCTGCTGGAACGTTATGCGGCCAAAGAGCAGAAGCCGCAACCGCCGGCGACCCTCGCGCAGGCATTTCCTGACTACACGCGCCGCATTGTGCCAACGGCTGACGGCCTGCGCGTCACCTTCGGCAAAGTGCGCGCGCCGTCGCAGCTGATGACCTCCGGCCAGTCCGAGTACCAGATCCACAAATCGCTGCCGCAGCGCACCACGGTCGACGGCCATCGCTTCCGCGCCACGGCGCGCATCGCCGGCTCCACCACCCTGTACACCACCTACTCGCACCTGCTTACCGCCGAAGAAGCGCGGCGCGAACAACGCGCCATCGCCGACATCCTCGCTCACCCGCAGCGCTATATGGCCGCGTCGGCCCAGCGTTGGGAACGCTATCTCGCCACAGGGCTCAGCAACCCGCACGCCACGGCGGAACAAACCCGCGTGGCGGTCAAAGCGATGGAAACGCTGAACGGCAACTGGCGCGGCGCCGCCGGGGCGATGAAGTTCGACTCGGTCACCCCGTCGGTGACCGGACGCTGGTTCTCCGGCAACCAGACCTGGCCGTGGGACACCTGGAAACAGGCCTACGCCATGGCGCACTTCAACCCGGACGTGGCCAAGGACAACATCCGCGCGGTGTTCGCCTTCCAGATCCGGCCGGGCGATGCCCTGCGCCCGTGGGACGCCGGTTTCCTGCCCGACCTTATCGCCTACAACCCCAGCCCGGAGCGCGGCGGCGACGGCGGCAACTGGAACGAGCGCAACACCAAGCCGAGCCTGGCGGCCTGGGCGGTGATGGAGGTGTATCGCGTCACCGGCGATAAGGGCTGGCTGGCGGAGATGTACCCGAAGCTGGTGGCCTACCATGACTGGTGGCTGCGCAACCGTGACCACAACGGCAACGGCGTGCCGGAGTACGGCGCCACCCGCGACAAAGCGCACAATACCCCCGACGGACGCATGTTGTTCACCGTCAAGCGCGGGCAGCGCGAGCAAACGCTGGCCGGCCTCGACAATTACGATCGCATCGTGCGCGAGGGGCAGTACGACAGCATCGAGATCCCGGCGCAGACCGCCGCCTCCTGGGAGTCGGGCCGCGACGATGCGGCGGTATTCGGCTTTATCGATCCGGATCAATTGGCGCGCTACCTGGCGCAGGGCGGCAAACGCGAAGACTGGCAGGTGAAATTCGCCGAAAACCGCGCGCCGGACGGCACGCTGCTCGGCTACTCGCTGCTGCAGGAATCGGTGGATCAGGCCAGCTACATGTACAGCGACAACCGCTATCTGGCGGAGATGGCCGATATTCTGGGTCACGGCGCGGAAGCCGCCGCCTTCCGCGCCAAAGCCGACCGGCTGGCGGCCTACATCAACACCTGCATGTTCGACAAGCACAGCGGTTTCTTCTATGACATCCGCATCGAAAACCGGCCATTGGCCAACGGCTGCGCCGGCAAACCGATCGTCGAACGCGGCAAAGGGCCGGAAGGCTGGTCGCCGCTGTTCAACGGCGCCGCCAGCCAGCCGCACGCCGATGCGGTGGTCAGGGTGATGAAAGATCCGCGCGAGTTCAATACCTACGTGCCGCTCGGCACCGCGGCGCTGACCAATCCGGCGTTCGGCGCGGACATCTACTGGCGCGGCCGCGTGTGGGTCGATCAGTTGTATTTCGGCCTCAAAGGCATGGAACGCTACGGCTATCGCGACGATGCGGTGGAGATGGCGCAGGCTTTCTTCCGCCACGCCGACGGCCTGGTCGCCGACGGGCCGATCCGCGAGAACTACAACCCGCTCACCGGCAAGCAACAGGGCGCGCCGAACTTCTCCTGGAGCGCGGCGCACCTGTACATGCTGTATAACGACTTCTTCACGCAATAAGCCGCAGCGGCCACCGCCATCGTTGCCCGGCGGTGGCCCGCGTTTATGAGCGGATCGGGATCACCAGCACGTCGATATTCAGCTGGTTGATGGCGTTGCGGGTGGAAGAAAACAGGTTGCTCCACAGATCGTGGTGGTGGCCGAACACCAGCAGATCGATATTCTTATCCACCACTGCCGTGCGCAGTTCGTCAACAAAGCCGCCGCGCCCAATAATCACTTCCGCGATCGGGTAATTGACGTTTTGCGTGGTGGGTTCCAGCTCTTTGCGGATCTTCTCTTCGAACGACGCGCCCTCATAGCTGTGCTCCGAAAAGCCGATCGCCGCATGGTAAGTGTCGTAGTGGACGTCCACATAGATCAGCGAGAGTTTGGCCTTCAGCGCCTCCGCTAACAGCGCCCCCTTTTCGACCAATCGTTTGCCGTCATCGCTCAGATCGGTGGCGATGACAATATGGTGGTAACACATAGCGCCTCCTGTCATGGACTCGGTAGAGCCGAGGCTCCGATATCACGTCAGAGTCATATCGTTATGGTTAATTTTAGTTCAGAAACGGCGCGCGCGGCGGGAGAGATAACGGCGGGAAGGCCCCGTTGCCGGGGCGGAAGGCAAAAATTACTTCTCGCGCTGCGCCTCAAACCAGACGTTGCACAGAGACAGGATCAGCGTGTTGGCGTCTTTCACCAGCACGTTATCGCCGGGCACCCCATCGGTGCCCTGATCGGTGATGCCTTTGATGACGGTATCCGCGTGCTGAATGGCCACGCGCTCGACCGACGGCGTGCTGATGCCCAGCATCGGGAAATCGATGTAAGAACTGCTGCCGGAATTGTCCTCGACGAACTCCTGCGCTTCTACGGTGCTGACGGTGGCGCCTTCGCTTTTCAGCGCCGTGCCGTTCCAGCTGAATGCATCCGCCTTATAGCTGATTTTACCGCCGATCAGGCTCTGCGCCTGCTGTTGATCCCAGCAGCCGGTGGTCTGAGTCGGCACAATTTTACTGACGCGCCAGTTGCCCAGCAGCTGTTTGGGGATCGGCCCGGTATCGCTCTCCGCCGCCCGAACCTGAGTCGCCGAGACGCAGGCCAACACCACCAGCGGCAGCAGCGCCTTGCTCCAAGTGTTCAATCGCATTGTTTTTTCCTTCGTTTCAGTACCCAGTCTGCCCTCGCGGGCCAACGGCTATCATAATAAGCCCGCCGATTCGCCGTCAAAACAATCCGCACCGCGCCAGGCGGCGGCCGCTCATAGCTAATCGCTATGAGTCATAGTGAATCAGTATTTTGTTTTATCCCGACGCTCACCTACAGTCACTGCCACTATTCTGCCCGCCCAAATTAGCAGGCAATGTTGACAAGGACCCTGGGAAAATGACATTTACGCTGAAAAACCTCACCCTGGCGCTGGCCGCCGCCGGCACGCTGCTGCTGACCGCCTGTGGCCCGACCGCAAAGAACGATCACCACATCAAGGTCGGCATCAGCGCCGGCATCGATCAGTCGCTGTGGGCGGTGGTGCAAAAGGTCGCCAAGCAGAAATACGATCTGGACGTGGAGGTGGTGACTTTCAACGACTACGTGCTGCCGAACGAAGCGCTGAACAACGGCGATCTGGACGTCAACGCCTTCCAGCACAAGCCGTATCTCGACAAGCAGATGCAGGAGCGCGGCTACAAGCTGGCCGCGGTGGGCAACACCTTCGTCTACCCGATCGCCGGCTATTCGAAGAAGATAACCGCACTCAGCCAGCTGCCGGACGGCGCGCAGGTGGCGGTGCCGAACGATCCGACCAACCTGGGCCGCTCGCTGCTGCTGTTGCAAAAACAGGGGCTGATCACCCTGAAAGACGGCGTCGGCCTGCTGCCGACCGCGCTGGACATCGTCGGCAACCCGAAAAAGCTGAAGATCGTCGAGATTGAAGCGCCGCAGCTGCCGCGCGCGCTGGACGATCAGAAAGTGACGCTGGCGATCATCAACACCAACTATTCCAGCCAGATCGGCCTGTCACCGGCCAAGGACGGGCTGTTTGTCGAAGACAAAAACTCGCCGTACGTCAACATCTTCGCCAGCCGCATCGACAACAAAGACAGCGAGAAAGTGAAGGATCTGGTCAAGGCCTATCAGACCGACGAAGTGGCGGCCAGCGCCGCCGACATCTACAAGGGCGACGCCGTCAAAGGCTGGTAACCCTCCCCCGCATGCCCGTGGCGCCCGCCACGGGTTTTTCATTTCCGCCCTCCGCCGCGCCGTTCAATTTTCGCCCACTCAGATCACAAATCAAGCACGGCGCTTTAGGTGAATAAAGCTGCCATGTTGTATACAAGTTTGCGTAAATGTTTTCTATTTGTTTCAAAAAACCGCTGGGGAAAATAATGAAAAATAGAAAAATCAAAGCGTTGCTTGTTACCTGCGCCGTGGTCGGCGCCGCGTTGCTGGCCATCGCCGGTAAAGCGGAGAACGCCGATAAAACCTTCCTCTCCGTCGCCACCGCCTCCACCGGCGGCACCTACTACCCGATGGGCGTCGGGTTGGCCAACGTCTGGAGCAACCGGCTGAAACGCCAGGGGATACAGGTCACCGGCCAATCCTCCGCCGGTTCGATCGAGAATATCGACCTGCTGCAAAAAGACGAGGCGCAGCTGGCGATTTTGCAGAGCCTGATCGCCGTCGAAGCCTATCAGGGCGTGCGCAACTTCGACGGCCGCGCCTACGGCGATCTGCGCTCCATCTCCATGCTGTGGCCCAACGTCGAACACTTCGTGATGCTGGAAAGCCGGGTGAAAGACGGCACGCTGAATGATATCGCCGGCACGCGCTTTTCCGTCGGGCCGCAGGCCAGCGGCACCGAGCAGTCGACGATGATCATCCTGCAGGGCGTCAACCTGACCAAGAAGTCGCTATCGGCGGAATACCTCGGCTACGGCGATACGGTTTCCGCAATGCGCGACGGGCGCCTGGACGGCGGCGCCCTGCCCGCCGGGGTGCCGGCCGCCGCCGTCACCGACATGTATGCCAGCGGCGTGCCGGCACGCATCCTGGAAGTCACCGACGAACAGCTGGCCAGCATCAACGCCATCGCCAACTCCTGGTTCCGCTTCGACATCAAGGCAGAGACCTACCCGCGCCAGCCCAAAGCGGTCGCCACCATCGCGCAGCCCAATATTCTGGTGGCCCTCAGCCGGCTCGATGAAAAGCTGGTGTACGACCTGACCAAAACGATGTTCGAGAACCTGCCGGAAGTGCACCAGGTGCACAGCTCGGCCAAATACATCTCGCTGGAGAATGCGCTGAAAGGCGTTTCCGTGCCGCTGCACCTCGGCGCCTATCGCTACTACCGCGAAGCCGGCGTCGAGATACCCGATTATCTGATCCCGCCGGAAGCCGCCGCGCTGGCCGCCAACCCCTAACCCAGGAGGACGTATGAGCACTCACCCTTCTTCACCGCAGCCCGCCGTCGATCTGGACAAGGAAGCCGGCGCCGGCAACCGGCCGCTGAGCGGCATCTATTTGCAGCTGGCAACCGTCCTGGCGATCGCCATTTCCGCCTATGCCATCTACGCCAACGCGCTGTCCAACACGCAGGAGTTCTACCGCAACACCACGTTCCTGAGCGGCATTCTGATCCTGGGCTTTATCCTGTTCCCCTTCTCGGCCCGGCACGCCACCCGCAGTTTCAACCGCTGGGACTATCTGTTCATCATCCTGACGCTGGTCAGCTACGGCTATTTCTACGTTAACTACGTCGATCTGCACGTGGTGCGCAAGAGCATCCCCAACGCCACCGATTATGTGATGGCGGCGATCGGTATCGGCGTGCTGTTCGAAGCCGCGCGGCGCACCACCGGCTATTTCATCCCCGGCCTGGCGACTTTCGCCATCCTCTATGCGCTGTTCGGGCAGTACTTCATGGGCATTTTCGGCCACGGGGGCTTCTCGGTGGAACGCCTGCTATATCGGCTGTTCATGACCAGCGAGGGGATTTTCGGCATCACCCTGTCCACCGCCTCCACCGCCATCGTGGTGTTTATTCTGTTCGGCGCCTTTCTCAGCGTCAGCGGCGCAACCGCGCTGTTCAACGATCTGGCGCTGGCCGCCGCCGGACGCCGCCGCGGCGGCCCGGCCCAGGTGGCGGTGATCTCGTCGGCACTGACCGGCTCATTGAGCGGCAGCGCGGTGGCCAACGTCGCCACCACCGGCACCTTCACCATTCCGCTGATGAAAAGCATCGGGCTGTCGTCCCGCTTCGCCGGCGCCGTGGAAGCCACCGCCTCCACCGGCGGCATGATCATGCCCCCCATCATGGGCGCGGCGGCGTTTATCATGGCCGGCTTCCTCGGCATCTCATACACTACCATCGTCATCGCCGCCATCGTGCCGGCGCTGCTCTATTACGCCGCGCTGATCATGGCTATCGACCTGGAGGCCAAGAAACAGGGCCTGAAGGGCATCAACAAGGAGAACATCCCTCAGGTGCGCGCGGTGCTGAAGGCGCGCGGGCTGCTGCTGCTGCCGCTCGTCATCGTCATCGGCACGCTGCTGCTGGGCAAAACGCCGATCTATGCCGGCTTCCTCGGCATCATTTCTATCATCGTCGCCAGCTGGCTCACCCCCGACAGTTCGGTGCGCATGACGCCGAAAAAAATCGCGCTGGCCTTGAACGACGCGGCGCGCGGCTCGATCCAGGTCACCATCGCCTGCGCCGCCATCGGCGTGATCATCTGCGTGGTGACCATGACCGGCATCGGCTCCACGCTGGCGTTCAACATCGTCGCCATGACCGACAACACCCTGTGGATGATCCTGCTGGTGGTGATGCTGGTGTGCATCGTGCTCAGCATGGGGCTACCCTCCACCGCGCTCTACATCGTGGTGGCGGTGACCGTGTCGCCGATCCTGATCAAAGCCGGCGTGCTGCCGCTGGCGGCGCATTTCTTCGTGTTCTGGTTCGGCGCGTTGTCCAACATCACGCCGCCGGTGGCGCTGGCCAGCTACACCGCCGCCAGCATCGCCCGCGCCGATCCGATGCAAACCTCGTGGGACGCGGTGCGCCTGGCGCTGCCGGGCTTTATCATCCCGTTCATTCTGGTCTACAACCCGATGCTGTTGATGCAGGGCGACGATCTCAACCCGCTGTCGGTGCTGCATATGGTGATCAGCGCGCTGGTGGGGATCTACGCCCTGTCGATCGCCAGCGCCAATTTCTGGCTGATGAAGACCCACTGGCTGGAGCGGGTACTGTTTACCGCGGCGGCGATTTTACTGATCAAACCGGGCCTGATGACCGATCTGGGCGGCGCGGCCCTGATCGCCGCCGCCGCCGCCATGCACCTGCTGCGCTATAAACAGCGCGCCGCGCTGCCGGGAGGCGCGTCATGATCCGCAAGGTCACGCGCCAGAAAGCCTCTCATCAGGTGCTGGCGCAGTTGAAAGCCGGCATCAACGACGGCACCTTTCCGGTCGGCGAGAAACTGCCGTCGGAAAACGTGTTGGCAGACGCGTTCGGCGTCAGCCGGGTGCCGGTGCGCGAGGCGCTCGGCGTGCTGGAGGTCAGCGGCATCATCTCCTCACGCCAGGGCGGCGGCCACCGGGTGGAACAGCATTCGCTGCTGAGCAAATACGAACCGCTGGTGATGGAGGTAGCCGACCGCCGCGAGGTGGAGGCGCTGCTGGAAATGCGCGAAGTCATGGAACAGCAGGCGGCGCGCATGGCCGCCGAACGCCGCACTGAACAGGAGTTGCAGGCGATCGAACAGGCGCACCTCGCCTTTCGTGACTGTACGCTGAACGACGGCCAGATCGGCTATCGGCAGGACTACCTGTTCCACCGCGCCATCATGCAGGCTTCGCATAACCCCTTTTTCGTGCAGATCCTCGATAACATGCACGAGCTGTATCTGGGGGTGCTGGTGTACTCGCTCAGCAAAAACCTAGGGCGGCAGGCCGAGCGCCAGCGGGTGATCGACGAACATGAGCGGGTATTTATCGCCATTCGCGACGGCGATGCGGCGGCGGCCACCGCCGCCATGCAAAGCCATCTGAACAACGTACGCGGCAAATTACGCCGCCTGGAAAACGAGGAGCAAGAGCCGTGATGTACGACGCGATCGTTATCGGTGCCGGCCTGGTGGGGCTCGGCGTGGTGAATGCGCTGCAGGAAGCGGATCCGCAGCGGCGCATTCTGATCCTGGAAAAAGAGCGCGGCCCGGCGGCGCACCAAAGCGGCCACAACAGCAACGTGGTGCATTCCGGCATCTACTACACGCCTGGTAGCCTGAAAGCACAGTTGGCAAAACAGGGCAACCGCAGCATGTTCGCCTTCTGCCGCGAACACGACCTGTATCACGACCAATGCGGCAAGGTGATTGTCGCCACCCAGCTAAACGAACTGGATCGGCTGGAGAACATCTATCAGCGCGGCCTGCAAAACGGCCTGCAGGTCACCCGGCTGTCGCAGGCGCAGCTGCGGGAGCGCGAACCGCACGTCAATGGCCTTGAAGCGCTGCTGGTGCCCGACGCCGGTATCGTCAACTACGCGGAGGTGGCCGCCAAGCTGGCGGAGATCATCGTGCGGCGCGGCGGCGAGATCGCCTACGGCCATCAGGTTGAGGCCATCCGCGAACACGCCGGCGGCGTCACCGTCACCGCCGCCGGCGATACCTTCGAGGGAAAACTGCTGATCAACTGCGCGGGGCTGTTCAGCGATCGCATCGCCAAACTGGCCGGTTACGAAACCGGCATGAAGATCGTGCCGTTCCGCGGTGAATACTATGTGTTGGACGACGCGAAAAACCACCTGGTCAACCATCTGATCTACCCGGTGCCCAACCCGGATTTCCCTTTCCTCGGCGTGCATTTTACCCGTATGTATAACGGCAAGCGCGACGTCGGCCCCAATGCGGTGCTGGCCTTCAAACGCGAAGGCTACCGCAAATGCGACTTCAGCCTGCGCGATCTGAGCGAGGTGCTCGGCTATCGCGGCTTTTGGAAAATCGCCGGCAACTACCTCGGCGAAGGGCTGGCGGAAATGCGCCGTTCGCTGTCGCGCCGCCGCTTTGCCGAGAACGCCCGTCGGCTGATCCCGGCGCTGCAGGAGCAGGATATTCGCCCCGGCCCGGCCGGCGTGCGCGCCCAGGCGCTGACCGCCGACGGCAAGCTGGTGGACGACTTCCACTTCGTGCAGGGCCAACGCTCGCTGCACGTGTGCAATGCCCCCTCTCCGGCGGCGACCGCCTCGCTGGAGATCGGCCGCGAGATCGTGCGCCGCCACCTGTCCGCTTTCTGACGCCCACTGAGGCCACGGCGCCCGTGGCCTCAGCCGCGCTGGATGGACACCCCGCCATCCACCAGCATCGCGGTGCCGGTGACGAATGAAGAAGCGTCAGACGCCAGATACAGCGCCGCCTGCGCGATCTCCTCCGGCACCGCCAGCCGCTTCAGCGCGTGCAGTTCGGCCACCTGTGCCAATGCCTCCGGGGTATGGCTCATCTGCCGCCCCATTGCCGTATCGGTGCCGCCCGGCAGCAGCGCGTTCACCCGAATGCCGCGCCCGCCGAACTCCACCGCCAGCGCCTGCGTCAGGCCGATCAGCCCCGACTTGCCGGCCGCATAGGCCGCCGTACCGGGAAACGCCGCGGTGTGGCCGACGAAGGTGGAGGTGAAAATCACCGAGCCCGCGCCGCGCTCCAGCATGGCGGGGATTTGATATTTGGCGCCGTAGTAGGCGCTGGACAGGTTGGTTTCCAGCACCTCGCGCCACTCTGAGGCACTCAACGCCAGCGACGGCCCCAGCGGCCCCAAGGTGCCGGCGTTGTTGAAGGCGATATCCAGCCCGCCGAATTCGTCGACCGCCGTCGCCGTCAGCCGTTCGGCGAAGGCTTCGTCGCGCACGTCGCCCGCCACCGCAAGCGCCCGGCCACCCTCGCGCCGAATGTCCTCCACCAGCTCCGCCAACAGCGGCTCGCGCCGCGCGCCCAACACCAGCGCTGCGCCCTGGCGGGCGAACAGCAGCGCCGCCGCTTTGCCGATCCCCGAACTGGCGCCGCCGATCACCGCCACCTTGCCGTTTAATGCGTTCATCGCTCATCCTCACACGGTTTAAAGATCCTCAGTGTGAAGCAAGATCCGGCGCCGCGCTGGCCGCAAGCGGACATGTAACTGACGCCAATAAAAAAGGCGCTGCAAGCAGCGCCCCGGCAACGCGAATCTGACGGTTAACTCACGGCCTGGCCGCATACTTCTGCATCGTGGCCGGCGTCACCAGCTCGAACGGGATCCAGTAATACGGTTCGAGTTTTTCCCCGTTGATCATGCGCTGCGCCACATCGACCGAGGCTTTGCCCTGGCCGACCGCGTCCTGGAACACAGTGACCTGCATCTTGCCGGAGGCCAGCGCCTTGAGGCCGTCCGGCGTGGCGTCGATGCCGCCGATCAGCACTTTCCTGTCCGCCTTGCCCGCCTGCTGCAGCGCCATGATTGCGCCGATCGCCATCTCGTCGTTGTTGGCGGCGACGATGTCGATCGCTTCGCCGTTGGTCAGCCAGTTCATCATCAGATCCATGCCTTCACTGCGTGAATAGTTGGCGCTCTGCTTCTGCACCACCTTCATTTTCGGGTACTTGGCCACCACCTGCTCCACGTCTTTGGTGCGCTGCAGCGCGCCGGCGTCGGTCAGGTTGCCGATCATCACCGCCACGTTGCCCTGATAGCCGGCCAGCCGCGCCAGCTCTTCCATCTGCAGCGTGCCGGATTCCCGCTCGTCGGAGCCGACGAACACCACGCCCTGCGGCAGTTTGGCATCGCCCGGCGTGCGGTTCACGTACACCAGCGGCACGCCGGCGGCCTGCACCATTTTGGTCATCACCGGCGTGCTGGCCGAGTTGACCGGATCGACGATAATCGCGTCCACCCCGGCGCTGATAAAGCTCTGCACCTGATCGGTCTGGCGGCCGACGTCGCCGCGCGCGTCCTCGAACTGCACGGTGATGCCGCGCGCCTTGGCCTCCTTGTCGATCGCCTGGCGGATGATGGTGAGGAAGTTCTGGTCGAAATAGGCCATCGACACGCCGATGGTTTGCGCCCATGCCGGGGTAGACGCGCACAGCGCCACCGCCAGCCACAGCCCTTTCAGGTAGTTCATGATGTGCCCCCCAGGTAAAAAAAGCCGCCGGCCAACCCTGGCGCCGGCGGCAATTCACGGCAATCAGTGTTTTTTGCGGTTGCGCCGCATGTCGATCGACACGGCGGCGACGATAATCACGCCCTTGATGATGTCCTGAATGTAAGAGTCGACGCCGATAAAGGTGAAGCCGCTTTTGATAAGGCCGAGTATCACCGCGCCGATCAGCGTGCCGGTGATGCGCCCGACGCCGCCCATCAGGCTGCTGCCGCCGATCACCGCCGCGGCGATGGCGTCCAGCTCATACGACATCCCCATGCTCGACTGGCCGCTGCTGACGCGCGCCGCCAGCACCACGCCCGCCAACCCCGCCAGGCCGCCGGCGATGGTGTAAACCGTCACCAGGTACTTGTTGACGTTGATACCGGAGACCCGCGCCGAGGTCATGTTGCCGCCGATGGCGTAGATGTATTTGCCGTAGCGGGTATGCTTGAGCGCGATATGGAAGATCACCGCAATCACCAGGAAGATGATCACCGGCATTGCGCCCTGGCCGATCGATGTGAAGCCGTCCGACAGGAAGCTGACCGGGTTACCCTTGGTGTAGTACTGCGCCAGGCCCCGCGCCGACACCATCATCCCCAGCGTGGCGATGAACGGCGGAATGCCGGTGCGGGTGATCAGGAAGCCGTTGATAAAGCCGCAGACGATGCCCACCCCGATCCCCGCGCCGATCGGGATCGCCGCCGGCAGATCGAGCAGCCCCGGATACATCGGCGAGATGCTGTCCGAGGTCTGCGCCAGGCTGGCCGCCACCACCGCGGTCAGCGCAATCAGCGAGCCGGAGGAGAGATCGATGCCGGTGGTGATGATCACCTGGGTGACGCCCACCGCAATGATGCCGATGATCGCCACCTGCAGCACGATCAATAGCAGGCGGTTCGGATTCAGCAGGAACGACTGATCGCGCATGTACCAGCCGAGGATTTCGAAGATCAGCGCGATGCCGATCATCACGATGAAGATGCCGGTATCCTTCGGCATTTTGCCGCTCAGCCCGGAGAACAGCGTTCCCTTGCCCGTTGAATCGGCGGAGAGCGGCTTCTCAATCTTTACGTTACTCATGATGTTCACCCTTCGTTATTCTGAGGCCAGCGCCAGGATCTTCTCCTGGTCCGCGTCGTCTTTGTCCAAAATGCCGGTGATGCGGCCGCCGTGCATCACCATTACCCGGTCGCTCATGCCGAGGATCTCCGGCAGCTCGGAGGAGACCAGAATGATGGCGACGCCGCGGTTGGCCAGCTCGCTGATCAGGCGGTAGATTTCCGCTTTCGCCCCCACGTCGATGCCGCGCGTCGGTTCGTCGAGGATCAGGATTTTCGGCTGCGCCAGCAGCCAGCGCGCGATCAGCACCTTCTGCTGGTTGCCGCCGCTGAGGTTATTGATGATCTGATCCATGGTCGGCGTTTTGATGTTGAGCTTTTTAATCTGATCCATGCAGTCTTTGGCCATCTGCACGTGGCTGACGAAACCGTTCTTGCCGATGTATTCCGACAGGTTGACGATGCTCATGTTCTCGACCACCGACAGCACCAGAAACAGGCCGGATTTCTTGCGGTCTTCAGTGAGGAACGCCAGCCCGCTCTCGATCGCCTTCGCCGGGGAATCCACCTTCACCGCCTGGCCTTCGATAAAGATCTCGCCGCCGTCCGCCGGGTGCATGCCGAACAGGCTTTCCATCACTTCGCTGCGCCCGGCGCCCACCAGCCCGGCGACGCCGAGGATCTCGCCGCGCTTGACGCTGAACGACACGTCATGGAACCAGCCGCTGCGGCGCAGCCCCGCCACCCGCAGCACTTCCTCGCCGATATTGTTGTTGAATTTTGGGAACATCTGCGTCAGTTCGCGCCCCACCATCATGGTGATCAGCGACTGTTTGGTCAGGTTTTCGGTTTTGTCGCAGGCGATGAAGGTGCCGTCGCGGAAAATGCTCACTTCGTCGGTAATGGCGAAGATCTCGTCCATCTTGTGGCTGATATAGATGATGCCTTTGCCCTGCTCGCGCAGTTCGCGAATGATGGCGAACAGGTGCACCACTTCGCCTTCGGTCAGCGCCGAGGTCGGTTCGTCCATGATCAGCACGTCGGCGTTGTAGGACACCGCCTTGGCGATCTCCACCATCTGCTGATTGGCGATGCTCAGCTCGCCCACCAGCGTGTCCGGCTGCAGTTTGATGTTCAGCCGCGCCAGCAGCTCGCGGGTTTGTTCGTTCAGCTGTTCGTGGTTGACGAACCCCAGCCGCGCCGGCTCGCGCCCCAGCCAGATGTTTTCCGCCACCGTCATGTAAGGCACCAGGTTCAGCTCCTGGTGGATCATGGAAATGCCCGAATGCAGCGCCTGCAGCGTGTCGCTGAAGGTGACCGGCCGGCCTTTGATTTTTATCGAGCCTTCGTCCGGGTGGTAGATGCCGATCAGGCATTTCATCAGCGTCGATTTGCCCGCGCCGTTTTCCCCCATCAGCGCGTGCACGCTGCCGGGTTTGATTTTAATCGAGACCTTATCCAGCGCTTTGACGCCGGGGAACTGCTTGCTGATGCCTTCGGCCTCAAGAACATAAGGGTACATACCGCTTACCTCCGCACTGACCCACGTTTTCCGCCGCGCTCGCCCCACATCGGCGCCCGCGGCGGGCTTCAAGGCTTATTTCTTGTTTTTATCGGCGAATTGCTGGTAATTGGTCTGGGTGATCAGCTGGTAAGGGATCAGCACGTTGCTCTCCACTTTCTCGCCTTTCACCAGTTGAACGGCGGTCTGCACCGCGCCTTCGCCCTGGCCTTTGGCGTCCTGGAACACGCTCAGCGCCAGATCGCCCTTCTTGATGAACTCCAGCGCGTCCGGCGTGCCGTCAACGCCGGCCACCAGCACGCCGGATTTCTTGGCTTGCTTCAGCGCCAAAATAGCGCCGATGGCCATTTCGTCGTTGTTGGAGGCGATGGCGTCGATCTGCTGGCCGGACAAAATCCAGTCGGTGGTGACGTCTACCGCCTCTTTGCGGAAGAATTTGGCGGTTTGCTTATCGATAATCTTGATGCCGGGGTAGTTGGCCGCCACCTCTTCCACGCCGCGGGTGCGGTCGCGCGTGGCTTCGCTCGACAGCTCGCCCATCAGGATCATCACGTTGCCCTTGCCGTTCATCAGCTTGGCCAGTTCCTCCATCTGCAGCTTGCCGGCCAGCTTGGAGTCGGAGCCGACGTAGGCCATGCCGGCCGGCAGCGCCACTTCCGGCTTGCGGTTGACGAACACCAGCGGGATCTTGGCCTTCTCGGCCAGCTTGATCATCGGCTTGACGCCCTGGGTATCCACCGGGTTGAGGATGATGGCGTCGACGCCCTGGCTGACGAAGTTTTCGATTTGTTGAATTTGCTGCGCGATGTCGCCCTTGGCGTCTTCGAACTGGCCGCTGACGTTGCCGTCGGCCTTCATTTTGTTTTGCATCGACTGGCGCAGAATGGTGAGGAAGTTGTCATCGAAGTAAGCCATGGAAACGCCGATCTTGATGTCTTTCGCCAGCACGCTGGCCGGCAGCATGCACATCAGTACCGAGGCGGCGATCAGTTTCTTCAGCTTCATGTTCGTTACCCTTTAATCGTTAGAATGAAGAGGTCTGTTGGTTGACAGCTAATGAAAAATATTTTTTACATTCAAACAACAATACGGTCGGTGTTATCCCTTTGATACGGCGAATTTACCGCGTTATCGCCGTATCAAGGCCGTTGTAAAAATGGTGATCGATGTCTCAAAACAGATTAAAAACAACCAATTGAAATAAACCCCTGGCACAACAAACGGCGTCTTTACCGCTTTTTTAAATGTTTATTTCATAATTGAGGTTATTGAAACTTTTTAACCCAAACAAGCGAAACATGCATTTTGGAATGGCTTATTAACAAAAACATGACACGGATCTAACAAATGAAGTGCAAGCCGCCGGCGAGCGTGCTCCTTTCGTGCGCCGGCAAAAACTGCGAGCGGCCGCGCAGTTTGCGGTTTCCGCGTTTCCCGACCATCCTTACTCGGCAATAATGGACATATCCCTATCTCAAGAGGACCTGACATGCAGCTCAGCAGCAAGGTGCGGATGAACCGCCTGTTCAACAACGGCAAGTGCCTGGACGTGGCGATCGATCACGGCATCGCCAACGAACCGGATTTCCTGATCGGCCTGGAAGATATCGAACGGGTGATGGGCAACCTGATCGCCGCGCGCCCCGACGCCATTCAGGTCAACTACGGCCAGGCGGATCTGCTGCAGCGCGCGCCGCAGCGCGAAAAACCGGCGCTGGTGATGCGCACCGACGTCGGCAACGCCTATAACGCCGCCCGCCACCGCGAGATGTGGGCAGTGCTGCACAATCCGGAGGCGCCAATCCTGGCGGCGCTGCAAATGGACGCCGCCGCGGTGGTGGTCAATCTGTATATGATCCCGGATGAGCCCGGCATTTTCCGCCAGTGCGTGGAGAACATCGGCCGCCTGCGCCACGCCTGCGATCGCTACGCCATGCCGCTGATGGTCGAACCGCTGGTGATGGCGCCGGCCGGCCAGGGCGCCGCCTACGGCTCGCTCGGCGACGTGGAGAAGATCGTGCCGCTGGTGCGGCTGGCGCGCGAGCTGGGCGCCGACATCATCAAGGCCGACCCGACCGAACGGGTGGAAGACTTCCACCGCGTGGTGGAAGCGGCGCGCTGCCCGACGCTGGTGCGCGGCGGCGGCAAGGGGGAGCTGGGGCCGGTGCTGGAGAAATCCGCCGCGCTGATGGCCCAGGGCGCCTCCGGCATGGTTTACGGCCGCAACGTCTATCAACACAGCAATCCGTCGCAGGTGGTGCGCGCGTTGATGGCAATCATCCATCAGGGCGCCAGCGGCCAACAGGCGCTGGAGATCTACCACCAGCAGTGACCCGCTTTTGTAACTAAAATAAGCCCCCCGCTCCCCGGCAGCATGCTATAACCTGCTGCCGGTAACTGCAGCTTGCCTCATTCCTCGCTAGAATACGCCGTGATATCGCCATTCGGAGAACCGCCATGCCAAAACAACGGGTGCCGCTCAAGCTGAGCACCTCCATCACGCTGATGGTGTCCGCCATCATCGCTTCGGTGCTGCTGGTGGTGTTCGCGCTGTTTTTCGTGCAGATGAGCCGCGAGGGGCAAGATCAGCTGCAGCAGAAAGCCATCGCCGTCGCCAATACGCTGGCGCTCTCCAGCACCGTGGTTGACGGCCTGCAGCGGCGCGATCAAAGCGGCGCCATTCAACGCTTCGCCGAGCAGGTGCGCCATCAAAACGAGCTGCTGTTCGTGGTGGTGGTGGATATGCAGGGCATCCGCTATTCGCACCCCAAACCCTGGCTGATCGGCAAGCATTTTATCGGCGACGATCTGGCGCCCGCGCTGCAAGGCAACGTCAACAGCGCCATCAACCGCGGCACGCTGGCCCCGGCGCTGCGGGTGTTCGTGCCGGTGTATGACGCGCAGAAACAACAAATCGGCGTGGTGGCGCTCGGCATCGCGCTGGACACCGTGCAGCGGGTGGTGGCGGAGAGCCGCTGGATCATCTATTGGACCATCGCCTTCGCCGCCCTGGTCGGCAGCCTGGGCACCTTCTTCCTGGTCTCTGCGCTCAAACGCATCATGCTGGGTTTCGAGCCTTACGAAATCTCCAACCTGTTCGAACAGCGCAACGCCATGCTGCAGTCGATTAAAGAAGGCGTGATCGCGGTCGATAATGAATCCCGCATCACCATCGTCAACGACGAAGCCAAGCGCCTGCTGCGCCAGAGCGGCCCGGTGGAAAACCTGCTGCTGGAAGCCGCCAGCAAGCACTGGCCGGCGCAGCTGCATCTGGCGGAGGTGCTGGCCAACGGCGAGCCGCTGCGCGATCGGCAGATCGGCTTCAACGGCAGCGAACTGCTGACCAATACCGTGCCGGTGATCGTCAACGGCCAGGTGACCGGCGCCATCGCCACCTTCCGCGACAAGACCGAGGTCAGCCGCCTGCTGCAGCGGCTGAGCGGCATGGCGCACTACGCCGATGCGCTGCGGGTGCAGTCGCACGAATTTATGAACAAGCTGCATGTGATACTCGGCATGCTGCACATGAAGGCCTATCAGCAGTTGGAAAACTACATCATCAACACCGCCAGCAACTATCAGGAAGAGATCGGCGCACTGCTGCGCAAGATCCACTCGCCGGAAGTGGCGGGCTTCTTCATCGGCAAGATCAGCCGCGCCCACGAAGCCGGCATTGAACTGACCATCGAAGAAACCAGCCTGCTGCCGGAAACCGACGATGCGGAAACCACCCACGTGCTGATCAGCGTGCTCGGCAACCTGATCGAAAACGCCATCGACGCCATCGACGGCGTTGAGGGCCACGAGATCGGCCTGAGCTTCCATCATCACGACGATCAATTACACTGTATCGTCAGCGACGATGGCCCCGGCATCGATCCGGCGATCGGCGCGCGCATCTTCGAACACGGATTTTCCACCAAGGGAACCGGACGTGGCATCGGCCTGGCGCTGATCCGCAGCCATCTGGAGAAACTGGGCGGCAGCATCGATTTCGAGTCCGAACCGGGCGAGCTGACCCAATTTTTCGTGCACCTTCCCTATCAGGCCAAGAGCAGAACTCATGATTAACGTACTGATTGTCGACGACGACCCGATGGTGGCGGAGCTGAACAAATACTACCTGAGCCAGGTCGGCGGTTTTCACTGCCAGGCGACGGTCGCCACTCTGAGCCAGGCGCGCGCGCTGCTGGCCGATGCCGGCGTCAGCATCGATTTGGTGCTGTTGGATATCTACATGCAGCAAGAGAACGGGCTGGATCTGCTGCCCGGCCTGCGCGAGCTCGGCGAGAAGACCGACGTGATCATCATCTCCTCCGCCAGCGACGTGAACACGGTGCAAAAAGCGCTGCACTACGGGGTGGTGGATTATCTGATCAAACCGTTCCAGTTCAGCCGCTTCAAGGAGGCGCTGAGCCACTACCGGCAGCAGTCGCAGCTGTTGGCGCAGCGCGAGTTTTCGCAGGCCGACGTCGACAGCCTGCTGCGCCGCCAGCCCGGCGGCCAGGAGAGCAAAAAGCTGCCGAAGGGGCTGACCAGCATCACCCTGAGCACGGTCTGCGAGTGGATCGAACAGCAGCACGATAACGAGTTTTCCACCGACAATCTGGCCAACGCCATCGGCATTTCGCGGGTGTCCTGCCGCAAGTACCTCATCTATCTGGCGGAGAGCGGCATTCTCGGCACCCGTATTCTGTACGGCGCCACCGGCCGCCCGGTCTATCTGTATCAGCTGAAACCGGACGCGATCGCCATGCTGAAGGAGCATTGCCGCCCGGCCTAAACGACGCCGGGCGCTGATGGCGCCCGGACGATTAATGTTAGAAGCTGTGCGTGTAACACTTCGCCTCGCGGTGAGGATCTTTCGAGCGTCTCCGCAGGCAGCGCTGCTTTTTCTGCTGCTGCTCCAGGTTCCGCTGCTGCCGCTCGGCGGTCTCTGCCGCCTCGCGCTGCTGTTCGCGCGCAATCGCCTGCTCGTTGGCCAGCGTCAGGTTATCGACATTCCACACCTTGTGGCGCAATGCGTCGCGCTTTTTCTGGTACTCCTCGGTGACCTTACTGTCCTTCGGCGGCGCCGCATGGTATTCCAAATCCACCCGCGCCTGCGCGAAGCAGCAGCTACACAAGGCCACGCCGGCCAACACAATCCTTTTCATCAATGACTCCTTTTACATCGCTTGACTATGCGCGCACGCCGGCTCAACAACCGTTTGGCGATGCCGGCGGTTTTTCCTCGGAATGCGGCGCTCGCGGCCCGCCGGTGACGGGCGCTTTGCCGGGCTCGATACCGCACTCCGCCAAGCGCGCCAGCTCCTCCGCATCGCGCTCTGTCGGCGTCGCTTCCTCACTCATTTCCTGCCGCAGATCCTGCGCCAACGCTTTCAGGCGCTTTTGAAACAGCACCGGCGACACGCCTTCGCACGGCCTGTCGTAACGCGCCGCGCCGGCGCTTTGGCTTAGCGGCAATAACAGCAAGAGAAAGATCGCGGCCATCTCCTTCGCCATGGGCAACTCCTTTGATTACGCCGAAATAAACCGGCGGTTCCCTATAAGGAAAACGAATTGTCTGTTAACGCAATGAATGGTTGGGCCACGGCAGAATAACGCAGGAAAGGTAAACCCTCCGACAATATCGGCAGAATGCGCGCATTAATTTGGCTGAATATATTTAGCGGATTAACGATCGAATATTTTCGCCCCATCAAAGGTGCCGCCAATGCCGACGTTTCCTTCATGTAATACCGAGGAGGCGGACTCACCCGCCATGATGCGTTGCCGCTGCTCCCGCGTGGCAGGCTGCGGCTGAGACCAGTCTGGGGACGTCGATGTCGGCTGAATCGCGCTGCAGCCGCTCAACAAAAACAACGATACCGTGGCACAATAACGCCATGTCATAATTTCCTCCTTAAAGGAAATAAAATACCCGCAGCCGGCGGCAAGGGTAAATAAAAAAATGACTTTCTTTAGTTTAATAACCGCCGTTATTTCACCATCCGACTGCCGATGTTAATCACCCGGTTCGTCTGTTAACCCAAAATAAACATTTTCGCTTAGCCACCCGATAATTCGCAGGCAATAAAAAAGGCCGGGCTAACCCGACCTTATTTGACCGCTCGACGCGCTTAGACCAGCTCGATCACGTCGAAGTTGGCTTCGCCGCTCAGATCGGCGTCGTAGTCAACGCCCTGCAGACCAAAGCCGAACAGGCGCAGGAATTCCGCCTTGTAGCCCTGGTAATCGGTCAGTTCGTTGATGTTGTTGTCGTTCAGCTGCTGCCAGATGGCACGGCAGGTTTCCTGCACTTCGTCGCGCAGTTCCCAGTCATCCAGACGCAGGCGGTGTTTTTCGTCGGTGTCCGGCGCCGCGCCGCTGTACAGCTTGGTGGCGAACAGACGCTGGATCTGCTCGATGCAGCCTTCGTGAATGCCCTGCTCCTTCATGATTTTGAACACGATGGAGATATACAGCGGCATCACCGGAATGGCAGAGGAAGCCTGAGTCACCACCGACTTGAGCACCGCAACGTAAGCCGCGCCGCCTTTGGCCTGCAGCTTCTGGTTGATGGCGTGCGCCGCGCGATCCAGATCTTCTTTCGCCTTGCCCAGCGTGCCGTGCCAGTAGATTGGCCAGGTCAGATCGGTACCGATGTAGGAGTAAGCGACAGACTGCGCGTTATCCGCCAGCACGCCCGCTTCGTCCAGCGCGTCCATCCACAGCTGCCAGTCCTGGCCGCCCATCACCTTCACGGTGTCGGCGATTTCTTGCTCGTTGGCCGGCTCGACCACGGCTTCAACCAGCACGTCTTTGTTGGTGTCCAGCGCGACGGATTTGTACGGTTCGCCGATCGGCTTCAGTGCGGAACGCACCACTTCGCCGGTTTCCGGCATCTTACGCACCGGCGAAGCCAGCGAGTAAACCACCAGGTCAACCTGACCCAGGTCTTTTTTGATCAGATCGATCACGGTCTGACGGCACTCGTTGGAGAATGCGTCGCCGTTGATGCTTTTCGCGTACAGGCCTTCTTCTTTAGCTGCCTTGTCGAAACCGGCAGAGTTGTACCAACCGGCGGAACCGGTTTTGCCTTCACTGCCAGGCTTCTCGAAAAATACGCCGATGGTGGCCGCACCGCTGCCGAAAGCGGCATTGATGCGCGAGGCCAGACCGTAACCGGTGGATGCACCAATGACCAGCACCTTTTTAGGCCCGTTTTTCAGTTCGCCGCGCGACTTAACGTAGGCGATTTGCTCACGGACGTTGGCTTCACAGCCTGCCGGGTGAGCGGTGGTGCAGATAAAACCACGAATTTTAGGTTTGATAATCATAGTAATTTTTTCTTGGTAGCTAAAAACCGAAGGACAATATACCTGATTTTCTCAATATACTTAAGAAAGTGCGAAAACAAGCGCAGTGAACAGACCAGTCGGCAAGCCCGCCGCCGAGGCATGTCATGATGGTAAAGGGATAATCATGGCAGGCCGGATTGCGATTACCCGGCCTGTCGAGGGTCACGCCTTGTTCTTTTCCAACTGCTCAATCAGCGTGTAACGCAGCGATGAGGCATCGGCCGGCACGTTCTCTACCGGAGTAACGCGCACTTTCAGCCGATACTGATAGCCCGGTTCGAAGGTGAAACCTTCGATGCCGGTATAGAACAACTCCCACGGCTGCTGCGCGGAGCGGCGCACCTGCATGCACTTCATCGGGGCGACGCCCACGCAGTCCACCAGCGCACTGTTCACCAGCAACACTTCCGTTTGGCCGCCTTTCTCGTTTGCGGGCTGATTCATCGAGGTTCCCTCCTGGCTGCAGCCGGCCAGTGCGGCCAACGCAACAAATAACAACGCTTTAATTTTCAATGTACTGCACCAATAGTCATGTAGGTCGGGCGATCCTAACAAATTGGCCGGGTGAATTGAACCTTGCTGCGCGCCGGTGGCGGCGCCATTCATCGTAAAGAACGTCTTGTTAAGCGAAATGACTCACGCAGGAATATCAATCTCCGGCACGCTTATCAGCCTGGTAAATACCTGCAAATAAATCCCCTGTTCTTATCCGAACCGGTAATTATCCCCGCTGTTTTTTCTGTTAAAAACAGTTGGCTTGCGCAAGCTTTACGCTATTTAACCGTATCGATAAAGAGGGAGTTTTATGCAAGAGATCGAGGCCAAATACTTCCACCTGATCGCCGGCGCAGGTAACTTTTCCGACAACCGCGGCAGCAACGGCCGCGTCAACAACAACGGTGGCAACAAGAACGGGGGCGGTAAATCGTCGGACGGCAATATGTACCAGAAACACACCTCCCCGGACTGCATTAACGGCATCATCACCGGCTCACTAGGGGGGCTTGGCGGTCTGGCGCTGGGCGCGCTCAACGGCGGCTGTTTCAAAGAGGCCAGCAAAGGTGGCGGCAACGTCGGCATGGGGCAAGGCGGCAACAAGAGCAACTGCAATAACAATAGCAACAAGGGTGGCAACACCTGCTCTCGCTAAGCGGTTTTAATTAATCAAAGCACCGGCTGAGTCTCTCCGCTCGGTCGGTACTTTCAGTATTTCGGTGATAACGATGTTTAAACTGTTCCGTACCTTGTGCCTGCTGCTCGGCTTTTGGATCGCCACCCTGCTGCTCAGCGGCGCCGGGGTTTCTTTTACTCACGGCTACGCCGCGCCGAAAAACCTGTCGCATTTCGTCGTCTCGCTGGTGGTGGTCGGCGCCATCCTGCTGTGGACCCATAAATTGCTGCGGTTCTTTTTTGCCGAGAAATTTGAGAAGAAGCCGCGTTAAGCCGTGTTCTCATTTTGGCTGTCGCCCGCAATGGTAAAACCGGCATCGCGAATTGCCGCCTTCACCTGCCTGGCGTCCATCACCGCCGTTTTCACATAGCCAAAGAAGGCTACCCGTGCGCCGGGCAAACGGATTGGCGTCGCCAGTTGGTCATTGAGCTCACGATTGCGCTGCGCCATCAGCTCGGCGCGCGCCTGCCAAAACGCGGCGGGATCGGTTGGGGTTTCAGTCGCGGTTTCGAACAGCGACGCCAATTCGCTTAGCGCCTCCCACTCCGCCAACAGGGCGGCAACCACTCCAGGATTAGCCACCTGCCCCCAGTCAGAGGGTAAAGCGCCCTCACGCCACGCCTCGAGATAACCTGGCAGCGCTCTCTTCAACTGGCTCAGCCGATCGTTCAACACAGGTTTCCTTTTACAACGCCCAATGCCTTGATATTCCCCATAATGTCACTCTCGTTTAACCGGTGATGGGAGCAATGACCGGAGCTTATCAGCGCCATAAATGACGTAATGACTTTTGGTGCGGCTAAATTAGCGATATGTGCGGGTGGGGGTAGGAATGGAGATCGGGTTGGGATGTAATCGCCAGATCCAAAATTGTGATTTTCGCTCTGGCGGGCCACACTGGCCAAGCATTGAAACATCTCCCCACGTCCGTTATGTTACAACCATAAAAATTTCGAGGGATGGAAGTGAACAACACAGAGATAGTGGAACGGATAGTAAAAATTATTGTCTCCCCAGAAACAGTTGTGGGGCTGCTTGACGGCGCAATGTCTGTGCCTGTCGATTTTGGCTATCTAGCTATAGGCATTTTTGACACAAGCAATCGTCGCAAGATGGAAGACGAACGCATTCGCATGATGCGGGCAATGAAGTCCGGTTTATTGAACTATCATCAAGTTATCAGAACGACTAAAATCATCATCGATGCATTCACTGCGTACATCCCACAAGAGACGCAAGACAAAATATTTAGAGGTGCAAGCTCCGCATCCGCCGGCCGAATGCTTACTACCTCCCTAATTTCATCTAGGATAGTGAATAGCATCATATCAGCAGGCGGTGCGGCCATGATTACTCGAGGTACAGGCGTAGCTACAAGCTTCACACTGATGGCTGGCGGAATGATAGAGCGAAGCATATACAAATCAATCGGCCTCGAACGTATGCATAGTGCGGTTTATTACAAGCTTAGAAGTGCCGGGAATTTGGACTTTATATACTTTTTAGTTCAACCCTATGTTGATCCATTCATAGAAGCTTTGGCTGTACGTAGAAACCAAGGGGATGCAGAGTTTAATACATTGCTGCAAAACATTGAGGAAAAAATGAAATGAGAAAAGATAGTATCCATATCCGCCTACTCTCTTTTTTCTTTGAATTTTTCTATCAGTTAATCGGGGGGATTGGATTTTTATTGTGTATCTATTTTTTCTTTAGCTTCGACACGATAACTCAGCGCGTCGTTGCTATTTTATCGACAATAGCAATATTTTGTATCATTTGTTGGCTCGGCGACAGCCTCATCAAAAAGCTACGAGGTTATTGATGCTATTAGGCCGACGAGTGCCGGCCATGATTCATCAATAAGCCTTCCATGCAGAGAACACCAGTGGGTCGCCGAATACGTAGCGCCGGTATTCAACTGTCGAGTTGTACGGCATATACACCTGGCAGCACGTACCAACATCACCTCTGCTCGAAACACTTTAGCGCACAGCCACAACTTCTGGGTAGTTTAGGGCTAACGTGGAGTTGCTGGTCGCGTTTTGGAAGTATTCATCAGGTGCGATTATCGCGTTTAAATCCGTGACTGCTGGCAGGGTCTTATCAGCAACAGGGCCACATCCGGGGAATATCCCTGATCGCCCGACTCCATTTGCTGCTGGATTAACTCGTCCGCCGTCGGCGATGGCTGTTGTTCCGCAAGTGCACGCTGTACATCGTTATCCTCGGCGAAGCCTTGGATTCGTGAGTCTTGGCGCAGATATGCAGGAATGTCTCTGAACTCATCGGCACGCGTTGACACGGCGCCAGCAACCTCTTCAGAGGCAAACTGACTAGGTGCTGCCGGTGCCGGTTGTTCTGGCATTACATCTGGATTATTGCCGCTGACCGGCTGCGGCTCATCAGTGGTATTTTCAGCATTAACTGTTTGACTTGGTTGTTCGCCGCCCTGCTGTTCATGTGTTGACCGGTGATTACGCGCTCCGCCGATAAACCCAGCACCAACATCTACTCCAGTACCAATCATGGCATTATTTAAACCAGTTGAATAGACATCTTTCATCGGGTCTATTTTTGGTTCATCGCGTCTTAGCGTGAACCAATAGAAAAGCCTACTGGGCGAACCATGCAGGCTTTGGACTGACCAATAAAAAAGCAGAAGCAACTTTTAAGCATACTCTGGCATCCTTCGGAAATTTAGCGCGTATTCTATGTAAGGTCAACGCCTTGCTGTAATAGTCCTGCATCATTTAAAGCAAGAACTACATTCATCTGCTGATTGTGCACTTTCTCACGATCTTGCGCAGTTTTTATAGCTTCTTGCCACAACTTACTTACCCCAATTTTTACATCTGAGTTGGACAGTAAATATTGAGCGGCATTGATCGCATATTGCTGGTTCAAATACCCTTTACGAAGGTAATCCCCACGTGGAACACCATTTATCCAGCCATTTTGGCAAAGGCCAAGAAACGCACCTCTTGGACAACTTTTCTCTTTGCCTTGTACTGCTGTATCCCATGCCGTATCCGGTGAAACACCACTATCTATAATTGCCCTAACTGCCACCAGAGCAATTGAACCATAAACCGTGTTTTCAGCATTCTTCATCATATTTCTCATTTGCTATACGATCGGCAAGCAATGACGTGGCATTCGATTCTTCGATATACAACCAGCTCATGCACTGCTTAACCAGATCCGAATACTAGTTTACCCAGTCACCCCGCTCAACTACAGCCCCTAGGATGCGCATTGACTTTCGTAAATGTTCCATGTTGGCCGGAATTTTACCTTTGCCACCGCACTCTTCACACTCTACGGGATGTGGTCTAGCAGTGCGTACCGGAGCAGCGTGGGCATAAATTGGCTACAGCAGCCAGTTGTTCAGACCAGGCACGTAATACCGCGCGTTCCCGCTCAATCCGTTTGGTTATATCAATAATTTCGAAATCAGCCTCATGATATTCAATCTCGGATTGCAACGTCTCAATGTTTTTCCGAGTCTGAGCTGTTCGCGGGCCATATCGGCGAAGTAGTGCTGCGATGTGCGATATCTGGGCTGGAAGGTTTCGCTCAAGCACGATACTGAGGGCTAACTGACATACTGCCGTCGCGCGTTCATGATGCGAGCTGGTGCACCCATTCATTAATCGCTGCACGTAGCCGCTGTTCCGCTTTGTAAGCGTTGCAGTACTTAGTCATCAGCAGGTCAAGGCCGACTGAATGCCTGTGCTGTACTGCGGCTAATGCTCCGAGAATCTGCTCCCTAGTCAGAGAAGCACGCCCACAGCCTACATTCATTGACTCCGCGCTTACACTGCGCGGCTCATGCATTTCTATAATTTGTTCTATTACGTTGGTTATTGGTCGGCCCTGATATTATAATGTACCGTCGATTGTATAGTTCGTTGCATCAAACGCAACATTTACCAAATACATTGCCATAAACGGAACAAAAAAGTTTACTGCAGTTCATTACTATTACTCAAAGGCGGTCAAATGGAATCAATTAGCAGTGAAATATTTAACATATTAAAGTATCTGCTTCCCGGTTTCGTTACTGCCTGGATTTTTCACGCTCTGACTGCTCACCCCAAGCAAAACCAATTTGAACGAATAGTTCAAGCCTTGATATTCACATTGTTTATACAATGCGCGATTGGCATCACTAAATACTCTCTATTAAAGGTTGGGCACTACTATAGCGTAGGGAGTTGGAATGAGACCTCAGAACTACTGTGGTCTGTTTTTTTCGCGGTATCTCTTGGTATCATATTTGTATACTTCGCAAACAATGGATATCTCCACTCACTCCTCTCAAGGTTGAAAGTGACTAAGCAAACACCATACCCAAGTGAGTGGGAGGATATTTTCAACCAAGTCGCTACATATGTTATTGTTAACTTAAAGAATGAGCGCAGAATCTCTGGGTGGCCAATAATATTCCCCTCAGACCCAACAAAAGGGCATCTAGTCCTTCAAGATCCTGAGTGGATTATTAATGGTGAATATATTAAATTGGAGTCCGCTGAATACATAACAATCAGCGTGGCAGATATCGAGTATGTTGAATTCCTTCGATCTTAGGAAAAAAAGATGACCTTCAAACCTAACCAGAATGAGCAGTACCCAATAGAAAAAGGGGGGCGGAATCTACCACCTCCCCCATCACAAGTTAAACCGGCACCAACCCCTCCACCCCCCCCGGTAAAACAAAAATAATCAGGAGTAATGAATGTCGGAAAAACCTACCAATAACAACCTGCAAGGTGAACTGGCTAATAATAGTCGCAATCCACCACCGCCGCCGTCCCTTGCAAAACCAGCACCAACACCAACCCCACCGCCGAAGGGTAAATGAAATGACTAATAAATCACCAACACCTTCCAGCCCTAACCGCCAACGCACGAATGATGGCCGCAATCCTCCGCCGCCTCCAACCCAAGTAAAACCTTCACCAACGCCAGCACCCCCACCTAAACAAAAGTAGTTAGGAGATAAGTCGATGTCTGATAAATCGAAGTCTGGAAATCAAACGAGCAGGATTGCCCAGGACAGTCGAAATTCGCCGCCACCGGCTAACATTACAAAACCAGCACCAACGCAAGCACCACCGCAGGCTGCTAAAAAATAAATAAATTTAAGGCCCAGCGAATGCTGGGCTTTTTACTTTGCTATATATTTCATAATGCTATCTTTTCCTCTCCTGAATCCATGGCATAAAGCAACCGCATATCCCTCACATATCAACTTATTCATCCATTTAATTTGTACCGATGATGGTATACCCGTATTTGACTTCATCTCCACCCAAAGTCCCGCGTAACCACCTCGAGGCAATACGAGGAAAAGATCTGGTACACCAGCCCTAACCCCAAGCCGTTTCGCATCTATGGCTGCCTTTGGCCCACGCTTGCCCTCATTGGGAATGTGGATCAGGTAATCTCCGATCCGGATACCATCAATAACCGTTTTGTCCGCCCACTCAATCAGAGCAGCTTGCTCCTCCATCTCAGGTTGATGACGTACTTTTTAACCTTCCCGCTATGCAGCTCCGGCTTTGACTTCGTGACTACAGCTGAAATGGCATCAATACTATTGAAGATTCTTGCGGTATTCATGCTCAGCTCGGATATATTGAGTAAAAATCCATTGTGGCAATCGGTCTAATTTACTCTTAAACGCAGATTTTAGCTTTAGTTCAACAATGGCAATGGTTTTAAATTCATTATATAAATCATCAGCACTTGCCTTCATTTCACTATACGCATCAACGTTATCAATCTCATCACCTATAGCCATTCGTCTTACTTCATCATCTCTTTTTATAAATCTTGAGACTTTTTCCAATGCTACGTCAGTGAAAACCAATGGCCCAAGTCCTTTTATTTTCTTCAATTTATCATGTGTAATTAACATTCTCTCCCAAAGTTTAACCTCATCATCTTGGCTAAGAATATCCTCAGGAAACGGATTTTTTCCGTCTAGATTATAGCCACACTTAGCTTGTTCATGAGTTTCCATAACTCCATAATCCTCTTTAAAATCATATAATACATCGATTAATTCAAGATATGCAGTGGCTCTTTTATCCCACCATTTCTCTTGATAAAATCTGTACAATGCAAGTCTCATTGTTAGCCATGCAATAACAATGCTTATTAGCGTGCTAACTAAAACTGTTTCAATATTCACTACCGGCTATCCCTATTCAAATAAATGATCTCCATATCAAACCATATTCTCAACGTTTGATGAAGTACATGAGGATAAGTTTCCTGCTGTTCACCCTGCCACCAATCGTAAGGCGCCCGCCCATCAATCACTTCATGACAACTGGAACAACCAAAGACTGCCCAATTACCCCATGCCGTATGTGCTGCTGGGGAAGTGGCAAAGAACCGTTGTTTCCGAGTTCCCATTGCAAATGCCGGGGATTAGCAATGTGCAGCGATGACCCCGCGCCGAATCGCGCCGGGTTTTGCCTCTGAATGCTAGCGACTTTCCCATAATCTAACTCTCACCACATTCATAACCAATTCTATTTTTTTGGCATAACCTTACCTAATACATCTGCGACAGCATTAGCACCATCCAATACCGAAGGTATATTTTCCGCAGACATCTGTATTGGGCTGAATATTAAGTTTTCAAAATTCCCCCATGAGTCTCCGTGATCTTTTGATTCATTTTTCTTATCTATAAAATCATGAATAAATTCACACAAACTTAACCTTAGATCTATTTGCAAAAGCTGTGCGCGAATCGACCTTACCTCTCCATAGTAAATTCTCATGAAGTAAAATATTAAAGCCTCCAATGTCAACAAAGGAATTGCATATATTAAAATTTCAATATCAAAGTTAACATTTAACATCTTTCTAAACACCGCTATTAAAATCAAAATTGGAATGGAAATAAGAGCAGCAGTATATGCATTCATCCATCGGCGAGCAGCTTTAAATTCATTTTCTTTATCTCTCTTCATTCTGCTAAATGCTTTACTTAACAATACAAAATTAAACTCCCCTTTATAGTTGTCTAATTTTTCTTTGTACGATTGAAGACTAACCATTGACTCTTCAGTCTTGCCCAGCAATTTCTCAACTTCCTCTTTTTTCCCCTTTAAATTTTCATCTAAACTTGATATTTCAGTTTCTACTACTCCTTTAACTTTTGACTCCACGGAAGCAATATCTTCTTTTAATTTCATAACGTCTTTAAAATCACTTGATTGAATGAAGTCACGAGCAATTGAGGCAGGCATGCTTCTCTCAATCCATAAAAACTCACCAGTAAAGTTGCTTTCCGGAATTTCACGATCTAGTCTTTCTAGCACTCTAGAATTTAGGTATCCAGGATAGTCACCAGGACTATTTAACCAAAAATGATATTCCCCCATTATTCTTAGGAGAATGTTAAGGAATAAGGACTCTGAGTTGGTTAACGCCTCCAAATTCAGAAGCACACGTTCACCAAGATGCTTCTTATTAAATACTGTATTATTGTCTAAAGAGAATTTGTCATTTGTAAATCTAAAATAAAAACCCTTCCAGGAAGAGTAAATTATCGCTTTAATAAAAGTATCGCCACTTGTTTTCTCCGTTATTTTATATACATCCATGTTATAATCGCTGTACCTAGCTTCAATGTGAGCATTGGTCTTTTCAACTTCCTTTGCATATTCATCGTTAATAAACGTCACCATCACTTACTCCTCCGTGAAACTATATTTAAAATCGCATTAATTTTCTGATTGCAACATCATGAATAATCACTTCCATTTCACAACATTAACATTTGGATTTAATTTATAGTATCAGAACTGCATAAATTGGTTAACTATCTGTTCCATCTCATTTTCATCGGCAAAGTGTTGCTACAGCGTCTCGTTCCAGATTACTCCAGCAACACCTCGATGAACCTTGTCGAACTTCTCTTGGCTCATGTTGACGAAGGCGATGCTTCAGCGTTCCACCGTCCGGATTAGTGGCTAGATCATAGAAACCGGCCTTTACCATGACGTAATTGAGATAAGCCTCCGTCGTTTTAACGGCTTCCGCGTCGAAACGACGCTGACGCTGCGCTGCCACGCGCTGCAACACGCTGTCGGCTATCAGCTTGGTGATGTTGCCATAAAGCAGTGGGTCACCGGCTTGTGTCGCCAGCGTTTTTGCCACCTCATGCGCTATCCACTTCCCCGGATCGCTAGCGAACGTCCAATCCGGCTCCCAGCACGAGAACAGTTTCCAGAACTTACGGTGGAGATTCAGGTTCCGGCGGTCACCGACTGGCCGCATTGCGATAGGAGTGCCCGTAGGCCCCCCCTTCATCGTATCCCTCTCGTGATCTGTCACGTATTCTATGCCGCCACCTGACAACAACACACCTAACGCCTCAGTTTTGAGTTTTTTCGAGGACTTAGTTCGCGGCGCTGCTGTCATACGACCCCTCCTCAGCCATTAGCATTACTTCCCTGACACAACAGACTTCATGATCAGCGCCGGCATCAGGAAAAATAGCCCAGATGGTTCAATCCATCCCGACGGGTTAACGAAAAAATTTGTCGCCGCGCGGAAAGCATCAGGTTTGGAATTTCAGGAAAGCCCGCCGACGTTCCACGAGATCCGAAGCCTGTCCGGCCGCCTGTACGAAAAGCAGAACGACAAGGCATTTGCTCAAAAGCTGCTGGGGCATACAACAGAAATGATGACGCTGAAATATCTCAAAACGAGGGGGAAGGAGTACGTGATGCTGTAAAAGACCGAATATCAAAATTCGGACATATTTCGGACATTTTCGGACAAACGAAAATAAACCCTTTAAAATCAACAACTCAAAAAAAGACCGAATACGATTCCTATATTCGGTCTAGGGAAATGGCTCTTGGGAGAGAGCCGTGCGCTAAAAGTTGGCATTTAATGCAGGGCTTGTTCAGCCGTGCACTTTAAGAGTAGCCTACCGCGCCAGTTTTGCCAGCCGCCCGGCGGCCGCGTGATAGTTTCGTGACGAAATAACTATGCGGCAAATGCGCATCAATCCGCGCACGTTGGGCAAGGCGTTGGCAAACAAGCGGTTAGTCAGCGCACAGCTTCTCGGCGCGTTCGATAAACGGCGCCAGGCTCATTTTTTTCCCCGGTTCGGCAGGGTCGTCCAGCAGGAGCACCTCCAGCGGCTGCGCACGCTGATGGCCCTTCTTCACCTGCTGCTCCGCTGCGTCGTTGAGCGGGTATTGCATCAGGGTGCTGTTATTCAGCACGAACAGCGCGCCGCCGCTGCGGCACTGCAGCGTCACTTCTTCCTTGGTGAACGCCCACTGTTTGCCGTACTCCAGTTTGGTGATGTTCACCAGTTTGTCTGCCGCCAGCGCGCCGGTCGCGGTTGCCAGCAGCGTAATGCCGAGTAATACCGATTTCATGTGTTGGCCTTAAGGTTGCTATTCACGTCGATTTTCCCGCAGCTTGCCCGGTTGCGGCAAGCCGAAATGTCAAACCGGCGCATAGGTTGCAAATAAACTGACCAGCAGCAGCACCGCCACCCCCAGCCCGACTTCGAGCCAGCAGGCCAGCACCACGCCGCGCTGCGCCAGCGCCGGCACGCGGCTCATCGCCGGCACGATGGCGTAGCGATTGGCCAGCGCCACCATCACCATCAGCGCCACCAGCGCGGTTTTGATCAGCAGCAGGCGCTGATAAGGCGAACCGAGGTTGAGCGGCCAACCGCCGAGAATGATCAGGCTGTTGACGATACCGGTGACGATCACCGCCGCCACCGCCAGGTGCCCCCAGCGCGAGAAACGGATCAGCGTGGTGATGGCGTCGCTGCGCCACTGCGGCGGCTGCAGATAGCGCAGGCAAACCAGCAGCGGCGCCAGGCTGCCGAACCAGTAGCCGGCGGCCAGCAGGTGTACCGCATGGTTGGCGCGGTGCAGCGCGCCCAGCGCGCCTTCGTGCATCGCCGCGTGGCCGATAAACGCCAGGCTCACCAGCAGCAGTACCGAGCACAGCGCCAACGCCTGCGCACGCGGCCGTTCCGGCAGCAGCAGGCTCAGGATCGCCAGCAGCGACAGGCCCAGATGCCAGCGCCACACTTCGCCGAAGGTGGTGCCGAGCACCGCCCACCAGACCTCCAGCCGCCAGGCGTCTTCCCAACCGTCGCCCATTTGCCCGGCCTGAATGGCCAGCAGCGCCACGGCGGAAAGCCCGGCAATCCAGGTGCTGGCAAGCAGCAGCGGGCGCACATCGCGGGAGAGGATCGGGGAGAGGCGCTGCGGTGACAATAAGGCGGTGAACAGACTGATGCCGAACATCAGCATCACCGCCGCAAAGTGCACCAAGCGACACAGAACGAACAGGGTCGCCAGACTCACGATCAGTTTACGGTGAAGCTGTACTGGCCTTTGGTTTTATGCCCGTCGACCGAAACCACATGCCAGCTGACGTTGTATTTGCCCGCGCTCAACTCACCTTCGATCGGCACATTGACCTGGGTGTTGTTGTTCGGATCGAGCTGCAGTTTGCCGGTTTTCACCACGGCGTTGTCCGGGCCGGTGATTTTCACGCCGCTGAAGTTCGGTTCGATGCCTTCGGAGAAGCTGAGGGTCAGCGCCTTCGGCGCCGGGCTGACGCTGGCGTCGGCCTTCGGCGTTTCCACTTTCAGGTGGGCGTGCGCCAGCGCTTGCTGCGAAGACAGGCCGACGAACAGGACGAAAACGGTGGAAAGCAGGCGACAAGAGGAACGAATTTTACCGATCACAGTGGTATCCCTTAACAGTAAAAGAGGGTCATAAGGGTTAAGGCCACAGCCAAGGCGATGTATCAGCGGCCCCAACCCACCGCAAATGATTGCGCCACGGGTAAACAGAAAAACGGGTTGTATCGGCTAACCCGCTGTTTTGACTCTACCATCCCTGTAGCGTATCGCGGTAAATCATAACGACCGTGCTGCGGCAAGTCGAGCGCATCGCTGGCATTTTGCGATCCGGCAGCACGTATCGCCGCATAACCGCGATAAACGCAGGGTAAAAAAAACCGCGCGTCAGGCTCGCCCGCGCGCGGTTTTTCGGTGTTTTGTTGCAGATTAAGCCTGGCCGTTGCCGCCCTGGCCCATCGCGCCCATTTTCTTCAGATCTTTGTCGATGAAGAACAGGCCTTTGCCGCTGGTGCCCACCAGCGCCAGCTTATCCAGCACGGATTTGAACAGTTTCTCTTCTTCGTGCTGCTCCGCCACGTACCACTGCAGGAAGTTGAAGGTGGAATAATCGTGTGCGGTCATGGCGGCGTGCGCCAGTTCGTTGATCTGACGGGTGATCAGCTGTTCGTGTTCGTAGGTCTGCTGGAACACGTCCGCCAGCGATTCGAACGCCACCGGCGGCGCGGCGATGCTGCCCAGCAGCGGCAAAGAGCCGGTGTCGCTCAGGTAGTCGAACAGACGTTGCATATGCTGCATCTCTTCCTGAGAGTGCTCTTTAAGAAATGCGGCGGCGCCTTCAAAGCCTTTATCGCTGCACCATGCGCTCATTTGCAGGTACAGGTTGGCGGAGTAGAACTCCAGATTCAGTTGCTCATTCAGCTTTTGAGTCATTTCTTGCGTCAGCATAATGATTCCTTTTATTTTGCAGGTCATGAATTTAATTTCCGCGCATTATGCCCTGCTGCCGTAAAAATAAAAACACCTTATTCACATCCGATCAATATTAATTGTTTATTTTATTAAAATCAATCACATATAAACATATAGAGATTCACGCTAATTATTATGATAATTATTCCCATCTTTTATTTTAATCAAAAAGCGAATCATTCTTATTTAAAAGAATAAATAGATTGCATTACTCTTTGGAAAATATCGTCCGCCGCGGCGGCGCTACGGGCTTGCCAAGCGTCGCCGGGTGGATTACCTTCTGCGCAGGTTCAATGCGGCAAAGTAAGTAAGGAGCATAGCGTGGGTTATAATCTGGCCGAGCTGTCCAAAGAAGAGATGGACAGGGTGAACGTGGATCTCGCCGCCTCAGGCGTGGCGTATAAAGAGCGCTACAACATGCCGGTGATCCCGGAAGTGGTGGAGCGCGAGCAGCCGGAACCGCTGCGCGACTATTTTCGCGAGCGTGTGGCGCACTACCGCGCGGAATCCCACAAGTTTTCGCGCCTGCCGTACGAGCCGAAGGCCAAATAACAAAACCCGCCGTTACGGCGGGTTTTTTGCGTCACTTGCCGGCGAACCGGTCGGTGGCGATCATCAGCTGGTGCAAGATGCCCGGCTCGTCATACGAATGCCCCGCCCCTTCCACGATATGCAATTCCGCTTCCGGCCAGGCCTTGGCCAGATCCCAGGCGTTCTGCACCTGGCAGGCCATATCATAGCGGCCGTGGACGATCACCGCCGGGATATGGCGGATCAGCGGCACGTTGCGCAGCAACTGGTCATCGCTCTCCAGGAAGCCCAGATGGGTGAAATAGTGGTTTTCAATCCGGGCGAACGCCAACGCGAAATCATCCTCGCCGAACGAAGCGGATTCGCGGCTCGGCAACAGCGTGACCGTCTCCCCTTCCCACACGCTCCACAACTTGGCCGCTTCGAGTTGCACCTGCGGATCGGCCGAGGTCAGCCGCTGCCGGTAGGCGGCGATCACGTCTTTACGCTCTTCATCCGACAGAATGGACAGCACGCGCTCCCATTTGTCCGGGAAGAAGCGTGACGCGCCGTCCTGGTAATACCAATGCAGCTCCTGCTTGCGCAGGGTGAAGATGCCGCGCAGCACCATTTCACTGACGCGCTCCGGGTGGGTCTGCGCATAGGCGAGAGCCAGCGTCGACCCCCAGGAACCGCCAAACACCAGCCATTGATCGACGCCGGCCATTTCGCGCAGCCGCTCGATATCGGCCACCAAATGCCAGGTGGTGTTGTTGTCCAGGCTGGCGTGCGGACGGGAGCGGCCACAGCCGCGCTGATCGAACAGCAGCACCTTGTAGCGTTCGGGATCGAACAACTGGCGATGATGCGGAGAAATGCCGCCGCCCGGCCCGCCGTGAATGAAGACCGCCGGCTTACCGTTCGGGTTGCCGCTCAGCTCCCAGTAGATCCGGTGGCCATCCCCAGTGTCCAGCCAACCGCTGTCGTATGCCGCTAACGGCGGGTACAAACCTCGTAATTGTTCCATGGCGCTTTCCGTCTCTCTGTGAGTCATGCTTTCATCAAAGCGGAAGCCGCCCGGCAGGTCAACGGTAAAACCCGAAAACTAGAACGCGCGCCGAGAACTCGGCGCGCGTTTGCTCAAAATCGCAACGACCTGCCGGCAAAATGCCCACAGGCCCTATCGGTTGAGGGGCGCATTCGCCCCCCGGGAACTCAGTTAGCCACCTTTGCGCATATGCGGCTCGCGCATCTCCTGCGCGGTTTTCGCCTCGATGCTCAGTTCCGCCGTCGGGCGCAGCAGCAGGCGCGCCAGCCCGATAGGTTCGCCGGTTTCCCGGCAGTAGCCGTACTCGCCGTTCTGCAACCTTGCCAGCGCCGCATCGATTTTCGGCAGCAGGCGGCTTTCGCGATCCAACTGGCGGAACAGCAGGCGCAGATCCTCTTCGCGCGCCGCCTTGTCGGCTTCATCGCCCGTCGCTTCACCGCCGTCGATCTCTTTTTTCAGCTCATCGATGTGCAGCAGCAGCTTTTGCCGCTCATCTTGCAGCAGCTGGCGGAAAAACGCCCGTTGAACCGAGTTCATATAATCAGAATCCGGCATGGCCAGCAGTTGCTGCGCATCCGGTAACGTCATGACTGTCATTGCGCTCTCCCAACACCAAAAGTGTAACATTATAACATAATATTTATTTTTAGCACCCGGTCATCCAAAAACAAAATTTCACGCACAAACAGCCGGTTAAACACAATTCGCACTTTGTCGCTTGCATCCTGCCGACTTTAGGCGGTTAATGGCTGAGCAAGCCACCCAATCATAGGTAACGAGAGGCCATCATGAGTAAGGGAATGGATAGCAAAAAGAATGCGAAGAAGAAGCCGTTGAAAACCCCAGCTGAGAAACGTGCGGAGAAACGCGCCAAAAAAGCGCATCCGTCTGGTGAGTAAGCGCCCTTCCATCCGTCATTAAACCCGCCAAGGCGGGTTTTTTATTGCCAGCAGCAAGGCGCGGTTGGCACGGCCGCCTGCGGCGGTTAAGCTGAAGCCTGACGGCAACGCGGAGGAAAGCATGACGTTACGCGTAATAGATACCGAGACCTGCGGGCTGGACGGCGGCGTGGTGGAAGTGGCCTCCCTCGATCTGCTCGACGGCCAATTGACCAACCCGATGAGCGATCTGGTCAGCCCGGATCGCCCCATCAGCCTCGACGCGATGGCGATTCATCACATCACCGAACAGATGGTGGAAGGCAAACCGCGCATTGCGGTGGCGATCGGCCGCTATCAGGGCAGCCCCTACTATGTGGCGCACAACGCCGCTTTCGATCGCGGCGTGCTGCCGGAGATGAACGGCGCCTGGATCTGCACGCTCAAGCTGGCGCGCACGCTGTATCCGGACATCAAGTACGGCAACCAATATCTGCGCTACGCGCTGAACCTGGACGTGCAGCTGCCGGCAGACGCCACGCTGTACCCGCACCGCGCGCTGTACGACTGCTACGTCACCGCCGCGCTGCTGCAACGCATCATCAAGGATTCGGGCTGGACGCCGGAGCAAATGGTGCAGATCACCGAACAACCGGTGCTGCTGAAGAAGTTCAAATTCGGCAAGTATCGCGGGCAGGAGATCGATCGCATCGCCCAGGAAGATCCCGGCTATCTGCGCTGGATGCTGAAATCCATCGACGATCTGAGCCCGGACATGAAACACACGCTGAAATACTATCTGATTGGCTAACATGGCGGGCGGCGCAGGCCGCCCGCCGAATGTCGTTACTCCGCCAGCGCCAGAATGAAGGCGTACTCCAGCGCAATATCCTCATAGGCCTTGAAGCGCCCGGACTTGCCGCCGTGGCCGGCATCCATGTCGGTATACAGCAGCAGCTGCCGATCGTCGGTTTTCAGCTCACGCAGCTTGGCCACCCACTTGGCCGGCTCCCAATACTGCACCTGCGAATCGTGCAGGCCGGTGGTCACCAGCAGATGCGGGTATGCCTGCGCCTTCACCTGATCGTACGGGCTGTACTGCTTGATGTAGTCGTAATAGGCCTGCTCGTTCGGGTTGCCCCACTCGTCGTATTCGCCGGTGGTCAGCGGGATCGACTCATCCAGCATGGTGGTCACCACGTCGACGAACGGCACCTGCGCCACCACGCCGTGGAACAGCTGAGGCGCCTGGTTGATCACCGCGCCCATCAGCAGGCCGCCGGCGCTGCCGCCCATGGCGAACACCCGCTTGCCGTCGCCGTAACCCTGGGCGATCAGCGTTTCGGTCACGTCGATAAAATCGTTGAAGGTGTTCTGCTTGTTGAACAGCTTGCCGTCTTCATACCACAGCTGCCCCAGCTCGCCGCCGCCGCGAATGTGCGCCAGCGCGAACACGAAACCACGATCGAGCAGGCTCAGGCGGCTGGCGCTGAACGCCGGATCCATGCTGCTGCCGTAGGAACCGTAGCCGTACACCATCAACGGGTTGGCGCCGCGCTGGAAGCTGTCCTGGCGATACACCAGCGATACCGGCACCTCGACGCCGTCGCGCGCCTTCACCCATACTCGCTCGCTGCGGTAGTTTTCCGGCGTGAAGTTCTTCACTTCCTGCTGTTTGAGCATCGTCCGCTCGCCGCTGTCCATATTCAGCTCGTACAGCGTGGTCGGGGTGGTCATCGACGAATATCCGTAACGCAGCAGCGCGGTTTCCGGATCCGGGTTGTACGCCAGCCAGGTGGTGTAAGTCGGATCGTCGAAGGCGATGCGCTTCTCTTCGCCAGTCTGCCAGTGGATCTGGCGCAGCAGCGTCAGGCCGGCGCTGCGCTCCTCCACCACCAGCCAGTCGCGGAACAGGCTGAAGCCCTCCAGCATCACGTCGGCGCGCGGGGCGATCAGCGTCTGCCACTGCGCTTCGTCCGCCTGTTCGCTTTGGTACAGGCCGAAGTTCTTGCCATCCTTGTTGGAGCGGATGTAGAAATGCTGGTGATAGTGATCGATGGCGTATTCGTGATCCTTGCGGCGCGGCACGAACAGCTGCGGCTTGGCGTCCGCACGGTCGGCGTCCAGCAGCAGGATCTCCGAGGTGGTGGTGCTACTCAGGTGGATCAGGATAAAGCACTCGGAGGTGGTCTTCTCCAGCCCGACGTAGAAGGTATCGTCCAGCTCTTCGTAAATCAGCTCGTCCTGCTGCGGATCGCTGCCCACCACGTGGCGATAAACCTGATACGGCAACAGCGTCTTGGCGTGCTTGCGCACGTAGTACACCGTCGAGGAGTCGTTGGCCCATTCGAAGCTGCCGGAAGTGTTCTCCAGCACTTCGTCCGCCCAACTGCCGTCGGCCAGGTTCTTGAAGCGAATATCATACTGGCGGCGCGACAGGAAATCCTCCGCCACCCCCAGCCGCTGGTTGTCGGGGCTGACGTCCAGCCCGCCCAGGGTGTAAAACTCGTGATTCTCGGCGCGCTGGTTGCCGTCGATAAGCACCTCCCAGCGCTCGCTCTCGGCCTGCGGTTGGCGCACGGAAATCGCGTATTCATTGCCCGGCTCATAGCGCGTCTGATAGCGATAGCCGTGGCGCACGTAAGGCACCGAATGTTCCTGCTGCGGAATGCGCGCCACCATCTCTTCGTACAGGGTTTCGCGCAGCGCCTGCTGCGGCTTCAGCATCGCATCGGTGTAGGCGTTCTCCGCCTGCAGGTAGTCCAGCACCTGGCGGTCTGCGCGCTCGTCGTCGCGCAGCCAGTAGTAGTCATCCACGCGCGTGTCGCCGTGGATGGTGATGGGATAAGGGCGTTTTTCCGCTTTCGGTGGGGTCATCATTGCTAAATCATCCGCTTACATAGATTGCGGCAAGAGTGACACGATTCCCCCCGGCTTGCCAAGCGGCGCTACGCCAGCTCGCGCTTTTTCTCGTTGACGTCGCTCTCGATGCCCTGCTTGACGTCCGCCGGGATCTTCAGCGCCTGCGCCAGCGCGTCGAGGTAGCCGCGCTCCATAAAGTGATCGACGTCGATCACCAGGCAGCTCAGATAGTAAACCTCCAGCGCCTCGTCTTCGTTTTGCACGCTGCGGGCGATCAATTCCGGGTTGAGCGGCTGCTCGATCGCTTCCTGCACCCAGCCCTGCGCCTCTTCCCCCACCTGCAGCTGCGCCAGGCTGTGATCGATGGCGCGCTGCTCGTCGGCATCGATATGGCCGTCGCTCTTGGCGGCGAACACCAGCGCCTGCACCAGGCGTTTGGCGCGCAGATCCACCGGCGTGGTTTGCAGGCCGAACTGCGGTTCGTCCTGATGGGTCTCTTTCACCCGCTGCTTATACTTGTTCCACAGCACTGCGCCCACCGCCGCGCTGCCGCCGATGATCAGCGCATTCTTGCCGAACTTGCCCACCAGCTTGCGCGAGGACTTGTTGGCCAACAGCACGCCGACCAGGCCGCCCAGCGCCGTGGGCGCCAGCAGCTTGCCGATGCCTTCCGCCCCGCCCATCGCGCCGGCCTTCTGCCCGATCAACGTTTGAATCTGCTGCATCCAGTTACTTTTCATCATCTGCCCCTTGCGTGAAAAAGCGCGGCGCGCAGGCGCGGCCGAGCCGTCGGTAAACCGCCAGATTAAGGGATCTTTTGTCAATTTACGTCTGGGGGATGCAAACCTGTGTTTAGCGGGCCGGGCGGCCCGCCTGGGTAAGCTGCGGCGTTACGCTTCTTCGTCGCCCGCTTCGTCGTCCTGCTCGTACTCCGCCAGCTCGTCGCGCATCGCCTGGATGGCGTCGCGGGTCATCAGCGCCAGCGTGCGGTAAAAACCGGTGGTGGCGTGGGCTTCCACTTTGCCGAGGAAGCGGCCGCACCACGGCAGCAGGAACTCGTCGAACAGGGCGATCTGCGCCTGCGCTTCATCTTCCTGCGATTGATCTTCCAGCCAGGACGCCGCCAGCAGCAGCTGGCCGAAATGATCGGCCGGCGCCTCCGCCAGCGGCATGCCGCGCTGCTGCAGGAAGGTGCGCACGTCCGCTTCGCTGGCGCCTTCGACGTAGTCGGAGCGGAACGGCGACACGCTGCACTCGCTGCCGACGAACATCGCGTTGAAATCGGTCGCCAGCTGGTTGACGTCGCAGCCCTGCTGCAGGCGCTTCAACAGATCATCCTGCTCCAGCGGCCAGTGCTGCTGCAGCTTGCCCTCTTTGATCAGCGCGAACAGCGGCACCAACAGCGGATCCTGCGGCTGACGGTAGAACAGCGTACCCAGCACGCGGCAGACAATGGAAAACTCATTCATGATAATGCCTTATACAATACGGAAAATTTTGCCGGGACGATGTCACAAATCGGCCAATTCCGCAATCGCCGGCTTGCCGCGCCGCTCGAGAAAGTCCAGCAACCGGCGCGGGCTGACGTTGAGAATACGCGCCTGCGGGAAGCCCACCTCTTCGATAATGCGCTCGCAGTGCTCAAAGTTACCCAGCGAAAAGGCGACGTGTGAATCCGAGCCCAGCGCCAGCCAGCCGCCGGCATCGCGCACCGCGGCGGCGATCGCCCGGCAGTTGGCCTCGCTGCCCTTGCGGGAGTGGGTGAACGACGAGTTATTCAGCTCCAGCGCCACCTCGTATTTGGCCGCCGCCGCCGCGACGGCGGGAATGTCGATCGGGTAGCGCGGGTTGCCGGGGTGGCTGATGATATGCACGTCCCCCTGCGCCATCGCGGCGATCATCGCTTCAGTATTGGACGCTTTATCCTGCGGCGCAAACACCGGCTCATGGAAACCGGCGATGATGACGTCGGTGGCGGTCAACATCGGGCCGGTGCAGTCGATATCGCCCTGCAGGTTTTTGATGTTGGCTTCAATGCCGCGCAAGATGCCCACGCCGTTCACCAGGCGCGGCCACACGTGCATGTTCATAAAGTGCCAGTAGTGCGGCGCATCGGCCATGTCCGGGCCGTGATCTGTGATGGCGAACAGCTTGATGCCCTTCTGCTGGGCTTCGGCGATGTAATCGTGCAGCGTGCTGTAAGCGTGGGTGCTGGCGACGGTGTGCATATGCAAATCAACGGGGTACATTGTTTCTCCTTCCAGAGGGCCGCCCGCAAAGGCACGGGCAGGCGCGATGACGATAACAGCTTATCAGCTACCGAACGGCGGCAGAAGGATCAGTACCCCCGTTGCCTGTCGACCACGCCGGCCGGGGCATGCCCAGCCTCCAGCGCGCGGATGTTGGCGGCGATCTGATCCATCGCCTGCTGCGGCAACGTGATGGCAGCAATATGCGGGGTAATGGTGACACGCGGATGACGCCAGAACGGGTGATCCTGCGGCAGCGGCTCGCGGGCGAACACGTCCAGCGTGGCGGCGGCCAGCTGCCCCTGCTCCAGCGCCGCCAGCAGATCGGCTTCCACCAGGTGCGCGCCGCGCGCGATGTTGATGAGATAGGCGCCCGAACTCAGCTGCGCGAACAGCTCGCGGTTGAGGATGCCGACGGTCTCCGGCGTATTGGGCAGCAGGTTGATCAGCAATTTGACGCCGTCGAGGAAGGCAGCGCGCTGCGCCTCCCCGGCGAAGCTTTGCACGCCATCGATCTGCTTGGCGCTGCGGCTCCAGCAGCGTACGCTGAAGCCAAACTCGGTCAGCTTGCGCGCCACGCTCTGCCCCAGCACGCCGGCGCCGAGGATGCCGATGGTGAAATCATCCAGCGAGTGCGGATCGAGCGGCTGCCACTCCTGCCGCTGCTGCAGCGCCTGATACTCGTCGAAACGGCGGAAATAGCGCAGCACATAGCTCAGCGCGTATTCCTGCATCTGCTGCGCCATGCCGGTATCCTCCAGCCGCAGCAGCGGCACGCCGGCAGGCAGCGTGCCGGGGTGTTTGCGCTCCTGATCGAGGATCGCGTCAACGCCGGCGCCGAGGGCGAACACCGCTTTCAGATCGCGGCGGTTGGCCAGCATCTCGTGCGGCGGGCGCCACACCAGCGCGTAATCGGCCGGCCGCTCGTCGCCGCGCTGCCATTCGCGGATCTCGGCCTGCGGCAGGCGTTGCTTGATGCCGGCCAGCCATTCCTGGGCGTTAAACAAGGGGTGGTAATAAATGATGTTCATACTGCGGGCTCCCGTTTGTTTTTATTGGTTTACCTCCAGCCTTCCGTGATTCGCCGCCGGATGCAAGCGTTAAAGCCCAAAATAAAAACAGCCCCGACCAGTGGGGCTGTTGTGCATGTTAGCCAATCAGGCGGCAGACGGGCCGTCGCGCCGGATAAGGCGCCGCAGCAGCGGAATGAGAATCAGCATCGCGACGCCGACGCCCGTCGCCCCCCAACCCAGCGCGCTGAAGATTTCGCTGTAGCCGGGGTTGGTCTGCAGCGGCGTGCTGCCGCTGTTTTCCGGCATCAGGCCGGAGACGTAGCCCGCCAGCACCGAGGCGACGCCGGTCACCATCATCCAGCAGCCCATCATCACGCCCTGATAGCGCGGCGGCGCCAACTTGCCGATCATGGCGTAACCGATCGGCGAGATCATCAATTCACCGACGCTTTGCAGCACATAGCTGATGACGATCCATTTAAACGCCACCAGCCCATCGCCGCCCGCCATGCTGATGCCCAGCGGCAGCACCAGCATGCCGAGCCCGATACAGAACAGCGATCCGGAGAACTGCAGCGGAATGTCGATGTTGCAACCGCGAGCGCGCAAGCGGTTGAACCACCAGGCCAGCAGCGGGCCGCCCACCACGATCACCAGCGTGTTGATGTTCTGGATCCACTGCGGCGCCACCTGAATGCCGTAAACGTTCAGGTTGATATTGTGCTCGGAGAACAGCATCAGCCCCATCGGCGCCAGCTGATACAGCGCCCAAAACACCAGCGAGCCCAGCGCCAGAATCAGATAGGCCGCCATTCTGCGGCGCTCATCGCGCGGATGGTGGCGCAGCGTCACCACGCACAGCATCAGGAAGATCAGCGCGCCGAGCACGATCACGAAGTGGCCGCTGAACTCGGCGTGGGTCAGCATCACGCGGATGATCGGCACCAGCGCCACCAGTACCGCCAGCCCGACCAGCATGCGCCAACGGTATTGGCTGCGGCTGGCGTCGCGCAGCGGCGTATTGAGATCCGCCAGAATGCGCCAGCGGCAGACGGCGACAACGATCGCCGCCGCGTTGCCCAGCGTGGCGAACAGGAACAGCGCGCGGTAGTTTTCCGTCAGTTGGAAATACCCGGCGACGGTAAAGCCGACGAAGAACCCGAGGTTCATACCGGCGTAGTTCCACAGGAACGCCGATTCGCGCCGATCATCGTCCGGCTTGAAACGCTGGGTGAGCATCATATTGATGCAGGTAACGTTGAGGCCGCTGCCGGTCAGGAACATCGCCAGCCCCCAGTACAGCCCCCACACGCCCGCGACGGCAATCAGCGCGCAGCCGATCACCTGCAGCACCATGCCGAGCACGAACAGATTGCGGTTACTGAGGAATCGGCCGCCGAGGTAACCGCCGAACATGTGCAGGCCATAGTTGAAGGCGCCGAACACGCCCATCATGGCGTTGGCGCTGCTTTCGTTGAAACCCAATCGCTTGGTGGCGTACAGCACCAGCGTGGAGTAGAGCACGGCGAAGCCTAGCGTGGCGAAGATTTGGATGAAGAACAGCGCCCCCGCACCGGGGGGAATGGCATGGCGCGCTTGCGGCGCCGGTATGGCATCTGAAGGAGTCACAACGAACCTCTACTGCATTATTATGTAATGAGTCTGTCCCTGTCTGCGATATCGCCGGCCTGTCACCCGGCAATCTGCGCGGCGACGTGATGTTCCTTGCCAAAAACGCCGCGCCGACATGATTCCATTTAGCGACACATCTGACTAATAATCCAGTATTAATGCATATAACAGCAAACAACCCAACCTCAATGGCGATATATTGAGCTATCTGCACAGAAAAAGGTCAAGCGATCGTCTTTCATGGATTCTTACCGCTGCCAGCCCTGCCCGCTGGCGGCCGCGAGTGGGAATATCGTTCGGTAAATCAGCAAATTGCTGCAAGTTTGGCTAAACAGTCATGAGAATGAAATAAGAGGGTTGACGCTGAGATCAGATTCTCCTACATTAGCGCCCGTCGACAGCGCAAAGCGTTTTCGACAATAAAACGGTGAGGTGTCTGAGTGGCTGAAGGAGCACGCCTGGAAAGTGTGTATACGCGAAAGTGTATCGAGGGTTCGAACCCCTCTCTCACCGCCAAATTCAAAGAGAAAGCCTGGATTCGCGTCCAGGCTTTTTTATTTGCATGGCGCACCGCCGAGAGGGGTGCGCGCAGCGCATCTCCCCCCGCTCTGTGACCGCGATTCTCATTTCCGCCGGTTATCCACGAACCTTACCGCTGATTTTCTCGCCTATTCATGACATCTGCCCTGCCGTTCGCCGCAGTTTTCAGCAAAGTGCGCACGGCTTGAGCGGACGAACAAAAACACTGAAATTATTCTTGACCGGATCGGCCCCACTCCCTATAGTAGCGCCCCGTTGCAGCGATGATTTCGCAACAAAAAAATATGGTGAGGTGTCCGAGTGGCTGAAGGAGCACGCCTGGAAAGTGTGTATACGCGAAAGTGTATCGAGGGTTCGAATCCCTCCCTCACCGCCATATTCTACGAAGAAGCCTGAACTCACGTTCAGGCTTTTTTGTATGCATAGCGCACCGACCGGGAGGGTGAGAACCCTCGACTGGGTTCGACAAAACGCCTGCGTTTTGGACCGCCAACGGCGGCCCGCAGGGTGAGCGCAGCGAATCTATCCCTCCTTCCACATAGACAAAAAAGCCCGAACGCAAATTCAGGCTTTTTTATCCCCACTCGCCAACCGCTCAGTGGTGCGTGCGCCCCATAGACGCCGGCTGCGCCAACGCGCGGCGCCAGTCGCCCGGCGTTTGGCCGAACTGGCGTTTGAAGCTGCGGTTGAACGACTGCTGTGAGTCGAAGCCGAGCGAAATCGCCACGCTGACGATAGGCTCGCCGCTGTTGGCCAGGCGCTCCGCCGACACTTTCAGTTTTTGCATGCGGATATACTCCCCCAGCGCGTAGCCGGTCTGGCGTTTGAACATGCGCTGCAGGTGCCATTTGGAATAGCCCGCTCGATCCGCCACGGTGTTGATATCCAGTTTCTCTTCCAGATTGTTGTCGATCCACGCCTTCAAATCGGTAATAAAGCCCGTAGTGTTCATGCTGATGCTCCCATCATTTGGCAGGGTTCCCCTCTGCCCGATGCACATACGTTGCAACAGTTTCGCTTTAAATGCAATTTTTATTATTGCATTTACCGGAAAGCCGCCACTATACTCCACCCAATTAATGTAACCGATATTGATACATTAATGTGACACCAATGTGTTTCAAAACCTAACGTTGCGCCGCTGCATGGCGCAGCCGCCCCCTCACCGCACGCCGGCGCGGGGCGAATCCCGGAGAACAGGGCCGGGTATGGGGCCTGACCGCGCTTACTTATCGGAATAAAAATAATGGCAAATCAACCAAACTCATCGTTCAACGCCGGCGGCCGCTCGCGCGCCGTCGCTCTGGGCCAGCGGCTCTCCGGGGTGGCGCTGCTGGCCGCCCTGCTCGCCGGGTGCGACAACAGCGTCGCGCACAACGCCCCGCCACCGCCGCCGGTGGTCAGCGCCGCCAGCGTGGTGGTCAAACCGATCAGCCAGTGGGATGCCTTCAACGGCCGGGTCGAAGCGGTGCAGAGCGTGCAGCTGCGCCCACGGGTCTCCGGCTACATCGAACGGGTCAACTACACCGAAGGCGACGAGGTGAAAAAAGGCCAGGTGCTGTTCACCATCGACGATCGCACCTACCGCGCCGCACGCGAACAGGCGCAGGCCGAGCTGGTGCGGGCTCGCAACCAGGCCGCCCTGGCGCGCAGCGAATCCTCGCGCACCGAGAAACTGATCGGCACTCAGGCCATCTCTCAGGAAGTCTGGGAACAGCGCCGGTCGTCCGCCGCGCAGGCGCAAAGCAACGTGCTGGCAGCGCAGGCCCAGCTCGATATGGCGCAGCTGAACCTCGACTTTACCCGCGTTACCGCGCCGATTGACGGGCGCGCCAGCCGCGCGATGATCACCGCCGGCAACCTGGTCACCGCCGGCGACAGCGCCAGCGTGCTGACGACGCTGGTGTCGCTCGACAAGGTCTACGTCTATTTCGATGTGGATGAAGCCACCTTCCTGCGCTATCAGCAGCAGGGCCGCCACGACGCGCGCCTGCCGGTGAAAGTCGGCCTGGTAGGCGAAGACGGCACCCCGCATCAGGGGCTGGTGGATTTCACCGATAACCAGCTGAACGCCGGGACCGGCACCATCCGCATGCGCGCCCTGCTCGATAACCGCGAGCGCCGCTTCACGCCGGGGCTGTTCGCCCGGGTACAGATGCCCGGCAGCGCCGAGTTCAACGCCATGCTGATCGACGATAAAGCGGTGATGACCGACCAGAACCGCAAGTTCGTTTACATCGTCGATAAAGACGGCAAGGCGCAGCGCCGCGACATCGACGTGGGCCGCATGGCCGAAGGATTGCGCATCGTGCAGAAAGGGTTGGCAAACGGCGATCGGGTGATCGTCGACGGCATGCAGAAAGTGTTTATGCCGGGCATGCCGGTCGACGCGAAAACCGTCGCCATGAACCCTATCGCCTCCGCACTTAACTAAGCTCCCAGCAGAGACTTCTGACCCATGGACTTTTCCCGCTTTTTCATCGACCGACCGATCTTTGCCGCGGTGCTGTCGATACTGATTTTTGTCGCCGGGGTGATAGCCATCCCGCTGCTGCCGATCAGCGAGTACCCGGACGTGGTGCCGCCCAGCGTGCAGGTGCGCGCAGAATACCCGGGCGCCAACCCGAAAGAGATCGCTGAAACGGTGGCCACGCCGCTGGAAGAAGCGATCAACGGCGTCGAAAACATGATGTACATGAAATCGGTCGCAGGTTCCGACGGCGTGCTGGTGACCACCGTCACCTTCCGCCCCGGCACCGATCCCGATCAGGCCCAGGTGCAGGTGCAAAACCGCGTGGCGCAGGCCGAAGCGCGCCTGCCGGAAGACGTGCGCCGCCAGGGCATCACCACCCAGAAACAGTCCCCGGCGCTGACGCTGGTGGTGCATCTGGTCTCGCCTTCCGGCAAGTACGATTCGCTGTACCTGCGCAACTACGCCACCCTGAAGGTCAAGGATGAGCTGGCCCGCCTGCCGGGCGTCGGCCAGGTGCAGATCTTCGGCGCCGGTGAGTATGCGATGCGCATCTGGCTCGATCCGAACAAGGTCGCCGCGCGTGGGCTGACCGCCTCCGACGTGGTGAGCGCCATGCAGGAGCAAAACGTGCAGGTCTCCGCCGGCCAGCTCGGCGCGGAGCCGATGCCGACGCGCAGCGACTATCTGCTGTCGATCAATGCCCAGGGTCGCCTGCAAACCGAAGAAGAGTTCGGCAACATCATCCTCAAGAGCGGCGACAACGGCGAGATCGTGCGGCTGCGCGACGTGGCACGCATCGAAATGGGCTCCGGCAGCTACGCGCTGCGCGCCCAGCTCAATAACAAGGATGCGGTCGGCATCGGTATCTTCCAGTCGCCGGGCGCCAACGCCATCGAGCTGTCGGACGCGGTGCGCGGCAAGATGGCCGAGCTGGCGACCCGCTTCCCGGACGGCATGAGCTGGAAATCGCCTTACGATCCGACGGTGTTCGTGCGCGATTCGATCCGCGCGGTGGTGGATACGCTGCTGGAAGCGGTGATCCTGGTGGTGCTGGTGGTCATACTGTTCCTGCAGACCTGGCGCGCCTCGATCATTCCGCTGCTGGCGGTTCCGATCTCCGTGGTCGGCACCTTCGCCGCGCTATATCTGCTGGGCTTCTCGCTCAATACCCTCAGCCTGTTCGGGCTGGTGCTGGCGATCGGCATCGTGGTGGATGACGCCATCGTGGTGGTGGAAAACGTCGAGCGTAATATCGAAGAGGGGCTGTCGCCGCTGGCGGCGGCGCACCAGGCGATGCGCGAGGTCTCCGGCCCGATCATCGCCATCGCCGTGGTGCTGTGCGCGGTGTTCGTGCCGATGGCGTTCCTTTCCGGCGTTACCGGGCAGTTCTACAAGCAGTTCGCCGTCACCATCGCCATCTCGACGGTGATCTCCGCCATCAACTCGCTGACCCTGTCGCCGGCGCTGGCGGCACGCTTGCTCAAACCGCACGGCGCGCCGAAAGATCTGCCGTCGCGCCTGATCGACCGGCTGTTCGGCTGGCTGTTCCGGCCGTTCAACCGCTTCTTCGCCAGCAGTTCGCAACGCTACCAGCGCGGCGTCTCCCGCGTGCTGGGCCGGCGCGGCGCGGTGTTTGTCGTCTACCTGCTGCTGCTGGCCGCCGCCGGGGTGATGTTCAAGACCGTGCCCGGCGGCTTTATCCCGACGCAGGACAAGCTGTACCTGATCGGCGGCGTGAAAATGCCGGAAGGCGCCTCGCTGGAACGCACCGATGCGGTGATCCGCAAGATGAGCGCCATCGGCCTGAGCGTGGACGGCGTCACCGATGCGGTGGCCTTCCCCGGCCTGAACGCGCTGCAGTTCACCAATACGCCGAATACCGGCACGGTGTTTTTCGCGCTGGAGTCGTTGAGCACCCGTACCCGCACCGCGGCGCAGATCAACACCGAGATCAACGCGCGCATTTCACAGATCCAGGAAGGCTTCGCCTTCTCAATCATGCCGCCGCCGATCCTCGGCATCGGCCAGGGCTCCGGCTATTCGCTGTACGTGCAGGATCGTGCCGGGCTGGGCTACGGCGCGTTGCAAACGGCGATCAACACCATGTCCGGCGCCATTATGCAAACGCCGGGGATGGGGTTCCCGATCTCCTCATATCAGGCCAACGTGCCGCAGCTGGACGCCAAAATCGATCGCGACAAGGCCAAGGCGCAGGGGGTGCCGCTCAATGCGCTGTTCAGCACGCTGCAGACCTACCTCGGTTCGTCTTACATCAACGACTTCAACCGCTATGGCCGCACCTGGAAGGTGATGGCGCAGGCCGACGGCCAGTTCCGCGACAGCGTAGAGGACATCGCCAACCTGCGTACCCGCAACGACAAGGGTGAAATGGTGCCGATCGGCAGCATGGTCAACATCGGCACTACCTACGGCCCGGATCCGGTGATCCGCTATAACGGCTTCCCGGCGGCGGATCTGATCGGCGACGCCGATCCGCGCGTGCTTTCCTCTACCCAGGCGATGGGCGCGCTGACGCAGATGGCCGGCAAGCTGTTGCCGAACGGCATGAACATCCAGTGGACCGATCTGAGCTACCAACAATCAACCCAGGGCAACGCCGCGCTGGTGGTGTTCCCGGTGGCGGTGCTACTGGCGTTCCTCGCGCTGGCGGCGCTGTACGAAAGCTGGACGCTGCCGCTGGCGGTGATCCTGATCGTGCCGATGACCATGCTGTCGGCGCTGTTCGGCGTGTGGCTGACCGGCGGCGACAACAACGTGTTCGTGCAGGTCGGGCTGGTCGTTCTGATGGGGCTGGCCTGCAAGAACGCCATTCTGATCGTCGAGTTCGCCCGCGAGCTGGAAATGCAGGGCAAAGGCATCGTCGAGGCAGCGCTGGAGGCCTGTCGCCTGCGGTTGCGGCCGATCGTGATGACCTCCATCGCCTTCATCGCCGGCACCATCCCGCTGATCCTCGGCCACGGTGCCGGCGCCGAGGTGCGCGGCGTCACCGGCATCACGGTGTTCTCCGGCATGTTGGGAGTCACCCTGTTCGGGCTGTTCCTGACGCCGGTGTTCTACGTCACGCTGCGGCGCCTGGTGGCGCGCAAAGCGCAGCCGCAGACCGTCTGAACGCGGCGTTAAAATGCAAAAAGGTCGGGCATTGCCCGACCTTTTTTTATGCATGCGAACCGCGATTATTTGTCGGCGGTTTCAGCCTCTTGCGCGGCGGCGTACTCCGCGCAGGCGCGCTTGTCGCCCCGCTCCAGTTCGGCCAGCGAATCGGCCACGGTATGGCGCGCCAGCACCGCAAGCGAAGCCTGTTCGGCTTCGTTCACCACCGATTTGAAATACCAGCAGGCGTTGGCGCTCACCAGGCAACGGGCCGGCACTTCAGGACGGGAAGCCCAGATGCGCTTGTCGTCGATCACCGCCAGATAGATGTCCCGCAGGGTGATCTCTTCCGCCGGGCGGCCGAGGTGGATAGAGCCGTTGCGGCCAAGGGTGGAAACGATGATGCCGTCTTTGGTCAGCGGCACCATCAGTTTGCGGATAAAGCTGGGGTTGGCTTCCAGAGCGGCGGCAAGGGTGGCGCTCGTCGAACGCATGCCCTGCTTCTCAGCTACGGCGACGCTAAGGACCATTTGCAACGCTGTCGGAAAGCGAAAATCTAACATGTCGTTATCTCTGCGAGACGAAATACTCAGGTTTGGCCGGTGTGGCGATTGGCGCCGATAACACCGCTTAATTGCACAATAATATAACAAACGCGGGGGCTTTTTTGAAGTTTTGCCCAGTGATATCGCACGCAGACATTAGAACGATCGCAAATTGTTGGGCGGGCAGAAAACAGAAACCCGCGTCAATGTTAACGCCGCTCGCTTAACCGGGTTAAACGATCAGAACTAACACTGCCCGCGGGCTTAATTCGAATGTGGCGATCAGGCTCTGTTCAGCACCAGCTGGCCGTTTTTATCCAACGGGATTTGCGTGCCCGGATCGTGATCCATGCGGATCTTGCCCTGCTGATTGCCGATCTTGTAGGTCACGTCATAGCCCAGCATTTTCTGAGACTTGTCATAGACCGTTTTGCAACGCTGCTGCACGCTGGTGGTGACGTCGTTATTCTGCATCGCCCCTTGCACCTGGTTACCGGCATAGCCGCCGCCCAGCGCGCCGACCACGGTCGCCACGTCGCGCCCGCGGCCGCCGCCGAACTGGTGGCCGATCACGCCGCCCGCCACTGCGCCCAGCACTGAACCGGCGATGCGGTTTTCATCCTGCACCGGCGCACGGTGCGTAACGGTGACGTTGCGGCATTCCTGACGCGGCGTTTTGATGGTTTCTTTAATCGGCGTTGCGGCGAGCACCTGCGCATATTGCGGACCGGCAGAAAAGACGTCCAGGCTGGCTACCGCGGCAATCCCCAGAGCGGCAGCGATACCAATCCCAACACCGGCTAACATTGACTTGTTCACAGGAAACCTCCTGAAAGTGTTACCACGCATTTTTTCCGGGGTCTGTTACCGGCATGGCACCGCGCTTATTATTTTGCGCGTGGGCGGCTTGCGGTATCCCGGTTTACGGCGTGCGCGACGCGCCGTCTGTAAACGAGGTAAAGTCTGCACAATGATCTGAAGCCCCGCAATAAGACAAGGGGACCAAAAATGCGGGAAAACGGCCGTTTTTCCGCTGTTTAGGAGGAATCTTAAGAATTTTACCCATACCAACGACAGCTTATGCTGAAGAATCAAGCAACCGCCGCCGATCGCCTCGCGCCGCCATAAAAAAACCCGCGCGGGCGAACCGGCGCGGGTTGGTCGACAAAGGCGGGATCAGTGCATTTTCAGACGTGGGCGGATCACCCGGTTGATGCCGCCCACCAGCATCATCAGACCGGTTTTGATGTAACCGTGCAACGCCACCTGGTGCATGCGGTACAGCGAGATGTAGACGAAGCGCGCGATGCGCCCTTCCACCATCATCGAGCCGCGCATCAGGTTGCCCATCAGGCTGCCGACGGTGCTGAAGCGCGACAGCGACACCAGCGAGCCGTGGTCTTTATACACGTATGGCTTCAGCGTCTGGCCGTTCATCAGCGCCAGGATATTGGTGGCGCAGCGCGAGGCCATCTGGTGCGCCGACTGGGCGCGCGGCGGCACGAAACCGCCGCCCTCTTTCGGGCAGGAGGCGCAGTCGCCGATGGCGAAGATGTTCGGATCGCGCGTGGTCTGCAGCGTCGGCTCCACCACCAGCTGGTTGATGCGGTTGGTTTCCAGGCCGCCGATATCCTTCATGAAGTCCGGCGCCTTGATGCCGGCCGCCCACACCATCAGATCGGCGTCGATGAATTCGCCGCCCTTGGTGCTCAGGCCTTTGGCATCGGCGCTAGTCACCATGGTGTTGGTCAGCACGCGCACGCCCAGTTTGATCAGCTCCTGGTGCGCCGCAGCGGAAATGCGCGGCGGCAGCGCCGGCAGAATGCGCTCGCCGGCCTCCACCAGCGTCACGTTGAGCGCGCTGTTGTCCAGGCCTTCGAAACCGTAGCTGTGCAGTTGCTTCACCGCGTTGTGCAGCTCGGCGGACAGCTCGACGCCGGTGGCGCCGCCGCCGACGATGGCGATGTTGACCCGCTCTTTTTGCCCCGGCTGCGCCGAGAACTTCAGGAACAGGTTGAGCATTTCGTTGTGGAAACGACGCGCCTGATGCGGGTTATCCAGGAAGATGCAGTGCTCTTTCACGCCCGGCGTACCGAAATCGTTCGAGGTGCTGCCCAGCGCCATCACCAGGATGTCGTACGGCAATTCGCGCGCCGGCACCAGCTCACCGCCCTGCTCGTCGCAGATCTGCGCCAGCTGCAGCGTTTGCGTCTCGCGGTTGATGTTGGTCAACGACCCCAGTTGGAAGCTGAAATGGTGGTTGCGCGCGTGCGCCAGGTAGCTGAGCGCATCCACGCCGTCATCGAGGGAACCGGTCGCCACTTCGTGCAACAGCGGTTTCCACAAATGGCTGTGGTTGCGATCCACCAGCGTGATCTCCGCTTTGTTCTTGCGGCCAAGTTTATGGCCCAGGCTGGTCGCCAGCTCCAAGCCACCGGCGCCGCCGCCAACAATAACGATTTTCTTCTTTGGCGTTGTCAAAATACCCCCCTAAATGTGAACCATTTGTTATTCCAGGGTAAATAAATAATATCCTTAGAATACATAGGGTTCGCTTAAAATAAATCGGCTCTCTGAGGCCAGAATAACATGTGAGGTTATTTGGTCATACCAAAATTGATGTACATCAAATTTTTTTGGTTAAAGGCTGGACGCGAGGATTTTTTGGCGATTGTGATTCAAATAGTTAGCGCTGAGTCACAGTTTTAAATTTTGCCGATTGCCACGCAAGATCTTGCCTGGGCGCACAAAAAAGCCGCACTTTCCGCCGGTGAAAAACGGGAAGCGCGGCTCGCGGCGGCGTTATGAAACTGTTAACCCAGCGCCTTGAACGCCTTGAGCCGCTGCAGATGGGGGGAGATGTTTTTGAACTTGTGCGTCTGCTGTTCATCCCACACGATCTCGTAGTAGTGATGCAGCAATTCGGCGCTGCGCCGGTTATCCAGCACCTCGTCGTGCCGCGACAGCACCACCAGACAGCGATCGCGGTTCTTCTCGCGGAAATCCTCCACGCACTTGGTGGCGATATCGCGATACTCTTCCGGCCGGTCTATCTTGCCGTGCATGTGCTCTTCCGGATACAGGTTCGGGTTGAACATCGCCTGGCGAATGCCGCACAGGAAGCCGATGCGCTCCGCCCAGAAACCGCCGAGGCCGACCCCGCAGATCAATGGGTGCGCGTCGCCGCCCTGCTGCACCGCCTTGTCCACCTCTTTCAACAGATGCTGCATGTCGTGACGCGGATGCAGCGTGCTGTAGCTGATGAAGCGCACGTCCGGATCGATAAACTGCAGCTGTAACACCTTTTCATGATTTCCGGGACTGGTGGAATCGAAGCCGTGCAAATAGATAATCATGTGGATCCTCGCAACAAGCCAAGGGCCGCGGGCGCGGCCCTCATCATTTCCGCTCTGCGCCGCGATGCGGCGCCTGGATTCACCCCTGCGAACGCTGCTTGTGCTCCTCCCAGCGTTCGCTCAGCGCGCTAAGCGCCTTGTGCGCCTGCTGCCAGCGCTCGGAGTCGCGCAGTTCCTGACGGGTGAACTGACCGCGATGATATAACCGCTTCACCTTCTCTGCTTTGACCGGGGACAGGTTATCCAACACGCTGAGCGCACCTTCGCGGTGGTTGCACACCAGGATCATGTCGCACCCGGCATCCAGCGCCGCCTGGCCGCGCTCGGCGTAGCTGCCCATGATGGCGGCGCCTTCCATCGACAGATCGTCGGAGAAAATCACGCCGTCGAAGCCCAGCTCCCGACGCAGGATCTGCTGCAGCCAGTAAGGCGAGCCGCTGGCCGGGCGTGGGTCCGCTTCAGTATAGATGACGTGGGCCGGCATGACGGCGTCCAACAGTTGGCGGTTGATCAGCTCGCGGAAGATCGCCATGTCATGCTCGCGGATCTGCGCCAGCGGCCGCGGATCGCGCGGGGTTTCCTTGTGCGAATCGGCGCTGACGGCGCCGTGCCCAGGGAAGTGTTTGCCGGTGGTTTTCATGCCGGCGCTGTGCATGCCGAGGATAAAGCGTTCGGCCATCGCCAGCGCCTGCTGCGGATCGCTGTGGAACGAACGTTCGCCGATCGCCGCGCTGCCGTGGCCGATGTCCAGCACCGGCGCGAAGCTGATGTCGATATCCTGCGCGATCATTTCCGCCGCCATCAGCCAGCCGGCCTCCTGCGCCAGCCGGCCGCCTTCCTGCGCATTGTGCAACGCGGCGAACGACTGCGCCGCCGGCAGGCGGGTGAAGCCGTCGCGGAAGCGCTGCACGCGCCCGCCCTCCTGGTCTACCGCCACCACCAGCCGATCGTGCGAGGCGGCGCGGATCTGGCGCACCAGCTCACGCAGCTGCTCCGCATCGTGGAAGTTGCGGGTAAACAGGATCAATCCGCCAACCAGCGGGTGTTTCAAAATCTCGCGTTCTTCTGCATCCAGCTCATAGCCGGCGACATCTAGCATTACTGGGCCCACGGGCACCTCACTTCATTATTGTTCGTTCAGAATTCGGATGATGATAAACAGAATCGCCGGCGCACTGCAGCGCCCCAGCGTAAAAATTCGGCGTCGCCGCTCTGTTGCCAGCGCACTTCAAACCACAGCAGCATCAGATAATCCACCCACGGCAGCCAGCCCCGCACCTGGGCCTGCAGCCGGGCGGCGTCGTGATAGCCCTGGCGCGCGTAGTGCTGCAAAAAGCGCTGCTGCTGCCCGGCCGACCAACCATTGCCGCGAAACAGCGCGGCGATATCCAGCGCCACGTCGCCGTCGGCGGCATACTCCCAGTCGATCAATCGCAGCCCCTCACCGGTGGCGAGCAAATTGCCCGGGTGGATGTCCATGTGCAGCGGCGCCAGGCGCAGCGGCCGTGGCGGCACACTTAGCAAAAAATGGCGCTGCAGGCGCAGCCAGGCGGGGGTTACACGCCGCGTATCCAGCTGCGGCCAGTAGCGGAGGAACTGCCGCCGCAGATCCAGCCGGTAACCGCTGAGCGGCCGCCGATGCAGTTCCGCCGCCATCGCCGCCAGCTCGCCGCGCTGATTCAGCGCCGCAAACTCGGCATCTGTGACGACGTCACCTTCGAGCCATTCAAGGATAAGCCACTGATTATTCTGTGCGAAAACCCGCGGCCCCAGCCCCGGCGCGCAGCGGCGCAAGACCCGCGCTTCGCGCCGTCGGCTCACGCCCAGCGCGCGTTTTTCCGCACTGTGCTGGCGCGCCAACAGCGTGATGCCCGCGCCGTCGATGCGCCAGCTCTCGCCGGTCAGCCCCTGCACCGGGCTGAAATGACAACCGGCGGTATTCACCGCCGGCAGTCTGGTTTCCATCAATCGTCGCAGCGCGGCCTCAGCGTTTAACGGCGCCATTGCCCGACCAGACGATCTCGCCGGTTTGCACCAGCATCAGCTGCATATCCAACGCCGGCGACTTCACGTCGCCGCTGACGTCGCTGTACAGCACGTACTGCGCGCCGACGATGCGCGCCAGGCCAATCGCCTTGCTGCGCGAACCGAAGCTGTCATCCGCCGACAGGCCCAGCGTTTGTCTGGCGCTGGTCAGCTTCGCTTCCGGCACCACGCTGAAGGTGGAGTTCGACGCCAGCGCCTTGTACAGCGCCGCGGTAGCTTTGCCCATCTGCAGCGAACCGTTAGTGTTGTTCTTGACGCTGTCCAGCAGCAGCACGCTGCCGGCCGTGACGCCATCGGCCTTCAGCATCTGCCCCACCAGCGGCTGAACGCTGCCCAGCCAGTCAAGCTGCTGGATTTTCGGCGGCTGCGGCACCGGCTCGGTGGTTGGCGGCTGTGGCTGCTCGACCGGCGGCGTCGGCTGTTCCGGTTCGACGGTGACCGGCGGCAACGGTTGTTCCGGCTCAGGCGGGCGCGACAGACAGCCGCTGAGGGTTAATGCGGCCAGCGCCACTAAGACGTACTTTTTCATGCTTTTTCTCCAAACCTGGCAAGCGCTTACAGGTACAGATACAGACGCGCGCTTTTAGCGTCCAGATTGCCGTTAATCGAGTAAATTTTGGCGTCCGAGTCGGGCGCCACCACGATCTCGCGCGGTTTCTCGAAGGGGCGAATATCCAGCCCCTGCGCGTCGTACCAATAGAAGCGGTAATGTACGGTGACCGGCGTCATTTGGCTGTTGTTGAGCACCGAGGTCGCCATCACCCGCCCGGAGGCGTTCGAAATCGAGGGCGTATCGGCCAAAATGCCGGCGGTCAGCACCGAAGGATCCATCACCACCGTCTGCCCTTGGTTGACCGCGATGCCGGGCGATGAACTGCATCCCATCAGCAACGCGGCGGGCAGCGCCAACGCCATCAGACCACGGAGAGTTTTTTTACCGCGCATGATTTCCTCGCTTAACGTGACAGCAGCGGCCCCAGCGAGCGGCCACCGACCAGGTGCATGTGAATATGATAGACCTCCTGACCGGCGTGGCGGTTGCAGTTGACGATCAGGCGGTAGCCGTCCTCGGCGATGCCTTCCTGTTCGGCGATCTTCGCCGCGGCGGTGATCATGCGGCCCAGCGCGGCTTCATGCTCCACGGTCACGTCGTTGACGGTTGGGATCAGCACGTTGGGAACGATCAGCACATGGGTGGGTGCCTGGGGAGAGATGTCACGGAAAGCGGTGACCAGTTCGTCCTGATAAACCACATCAGCAGGGATTTCGCGGCGGATAATTTTACTGAAAATCGTTTCTTCGGCCATCTGGCGTTCCTTGTTTTACACAATTAGCTGTACGCAGTATGAGTGACAAATTCTACTGCTTTCAACCTGATTGCGCACTTTCCACGTCGAGTGCTGCAGATTCGCGCAGCCCGGCGCCGCGCTTGTGCATCTTTTCACTTTGGTTATTCACTATTGTTGCTTTACTTGCCCCGCGCCGCCGCCAATAGTAACCCCATGATTAACAAAGGATAGAGGGTGCTATGCCACTGAGAATTTCGGCGCTGTGCGCGCTGTTGCTGAGCGCCGCCGTGCAGGCGGCCACGGCGGGCGGTATCGACCTGCAGGCTAACCGAGAGCCGATACGCGCGGAGAAAAACCCGGCCGCTATCGCACTGATTCCGGCAAACTTTCACTTCGCGGTGCCCGGCAAGCTGACGGTGGCGGTGGCGTTCGAGAACTCTCCGCCGCTGGCGCTGTTCGCCGAGGACAATAAAACGCTGATCGGCAGCGATCCGGACATCGCCCGCCTGGTGGCCGACAGCCTTGGGCTGGAGCTGAATCTGGTGCCTACCTCGTGGGAAGATTGGCCGCTGGGCATCAGCACCGGCAAATACGACGCGGCGATCTTCAACATCGCCGTCACCAAACTGCGCAAGACCAAATTCGACTTCGCCACTTATCGGGTGGACACGCTGGGCTTTTACGTCAAATCCACCAGCCACATCACCTCGATCAACCGGCCGCAGGACGTCGCCGGGCTGCGGGTCATCGTCGGATCCGGCACCAATCAGGAAAACATACTGTTGGGATGGGATAAGCAAAACCGCGCCGCCGGGTTGCCGCCGGTGCAGCCGATCTACGTGACCGACGACGCCGCCACCAACCTGAGCATTCAGTCCGGGCGCGCCGATGCGTTCTTCGGCCCCCACTCCACCGGCGCCTACAAGGCGGCGCTGACCGGCAAGACCAAAATGGTCGGCATCGGCCCCAACGTGGCCTACGTCGCGGTCACCACCAAAAAAGGCAACGGGTTGGTGAACGCCATCAACGCCGCCATCAACGGCGTCATCGTCAGCGGCGAATACGCGCAGGTGCTGGAGCGCTGGGGCGAAGGCGATGAAAAGGTCGAGCGCTCCGCCATCAACCCGCCGGGCATCGGCGACTAGCCGCCGATCAGCTGCGGCGCGTGTCGGCGCATCCACTCGGCCAGCGAATCCAGCGTCGGCCGCAGCGATTTACCGAGCGCGGTGACCTGATACTCCACCCGCGGCGGCACTTCGGGAAACACCTGCCGCGTCACCAGGCCACGCTGCTCGAACAGCCGCAGCTGACGCGTCAGCTCTTTTTGCGCAATGGGCGCCACCGCCCGCTGCAGCTCGCTGAATCGCACCGGGCCGTCGATCATTATCAGTCGGTACAGGATGGGTATCGCCCACTTGCCCGACACCAGATTGACGAAGTCCACCATCGGGCAGGGTTCGCCCGCCGGCGGCAACGCCGCCAAATTATTTTCCGCCGCAAATGGCGCTTGCGCCGTCATTTCATCCCACCTCGTCCTTTAGTATCCAAAAGGTGCCTACTATGCAAAAGTAACTATAGCGCAAATAATGCCGCAACTGACACTAAAGAGGAATCGGTTATGGCACGACTGCAAGGCAAATACGCATTGATTACCGGCGGCACCAGCGGCATCGGGTTGGAAACCGCCCGCCAGTTCATCGCCGAGGGCGCAACGGTGGCGATCACCGGGCGCAGCCAAAGCGCCCTGGACGCGGCGGGCCAGGCATTGGGTGGCAAGACGCTGTTGCTGCTGAGCGACGCCGGCGATATTCCGCAGCAGCGCGAACTGGCGCAGCGGCTGGGGCAACGGTGGCCGCGGCTGGACGTGCTGTACATCAACGCCGGCGACGTTACGCATCGCCCGCTGCAGGAATGGGATGAGCAGAGCTATCAGCGGCTGATGGACATCAATCTGAAGGGGCCGTTTTTTCTGATCCAGGCGCTGCTGCCGCTGCTGGCCAACCCTTCTTCGGTGATCCTGTGCGGTTCGGTCAGCGCCCATATCGGCCTGCCGCAGAGCAGCGCCTACGCCGCCAGCAAAGCCGGCTTGCTGTCGCTGGCCAGAACGCTGTCCGGCGAGCTGCACGCGCGCGGCATTCGCCTTAACGGCCTCAGCCCCGGCCCGACCGAAACCCCGGCGTTGGGTAAGCTGGGGTTGGCGGAAGCAGATGAACAGGCATTACGCGACGATATCCGCGCGCTGGTACCGATCGGCCGCATGGGCAGCGCGCTGGAGCTGGCCAAAGCGGCGGTGTTTCTGGCGGCGGACGAGTCGGCCTTTATGGTCGGCGCCGAGCTGCAGATGGACGGTGGTGTGGGAAATTTATAATTTAGCGACGCGGCCGCGCCCCGCGCGGCTCGCAAGATCACCCCAAACCGGGAATATCGACGCCGAAGGTCTGCAACAGCAGCACCACGTTGAGCAGCACGATCACCACCGTGCCGACCACCGCCGCCAGACTGGTCCAGCGGCCGTTGGCGAACTCGCCCATGATGTCGCGGCGGCGGGTGAACATCACCAGCGCAATCATCGGCGCCGGCAGCGCCAGGCTCAGTACCACCTGGCTATAGACCAGCGCGTCGGTGGCGTTGACGCCCATCGCCACCACGATAAACGCCGGCACCATGGTGACCAGGCGGCGCACCCACACCGGAATGCGAAAACCGACGAAGCCCTGCATGATCATTTGCCCGGCCATGGTGCCCACCACCGAGCTGGAAATGCCGGAGGCGATCAGCGAAGCGAGGAAGATACCGGCGGCCGCCGCGCCGAACAGCGGCGTCAACGTATGGTAGGCGGTGCCAATTTCGGCCACGTCGCTGTTACCGGCGTGGAAGGCACTCGAGGCCATGATCACCATCGCGATATTCACCAACCCGGCGAGCGCCAGCGCGATCACCACCTCAATATTGGAGAAACGCAGCAGCTTGCGCCGTTCGCCGTTATCGCTGGCCGGGCTGCGGTGCTGGGTCAGCCCCGAGTGCAGGAAAATGGCGTGCGGCATCACGGTGGCGCCGATAATGCCGACGGCGATGGTCAGCGCCTGCGCGTCCGGCAACTGCGGCGTCACCATGCCGATCCCGGCCGCCTGCCAGTCTACCGGTACGATGAACATCTCCACCAGGTAGCACAGCGCAATGATGCCCACCAGGCCGCCGATCATCAGCTCGACCGGGCGGAAACCTTTTTTTTCCACCATCAACAGCGCATAGGTGATCACCGCCGTCACCCCCATTCCCGCCAACAGCGGCATATGGAACAGCAGCGCCAGCGCGATCGCCCCGCCGAGAAACTCCGCCAGATCGGTGGCCATCGCCGCCACTTCGCTGAGCAGCCACATGCCGATCACGACCGGCCGTGAAAACTGGTCGCGGCACATCTCCGCCAGATTGCGGTTGGTGACGATGCCGAGCTTGGCCGACAGCGCCTGGAACAGCATGGCGATCAGGTTGGCCATCACCACCACCCACAGCAGGCTGTAGCCGTATTTCGCCCCGGCCTGAATATTGGTGGCGAAGTTGCCGGGATCCATATAGGCAATAGAGGCAATCACCGCCGGGCCGGCGAACAGCAACGGCGTAAAGGCGCCGCGCTTGCGTCCGGCAAGGGCGGCGCCAATCGCAATGTTGGTCCGTTCGGTTAACGATGGAGTGGTTGCCGCATCACGCATGAAGTACCCTCAATCTTTTACTGGTTATTTTTCCACCTACCATGCCGACAATGTAGCATCGGCTACACTTTATGCAACAGGCGAAATTCATTGGCTTTGTGTAGAGATATTTCTAACTACCACAATGCGTGGCATCGAATTGATAATGTGTGCTATTTGGACTAACTTAGGGCAACCCTCCCCGCATTGCCGGGAGACGCCATTTTTATGCTTACAGGACGCCCCACGCTATGGTTACCCGCGCGCCAGATAACGCCGACCGCCACGCCCAGACCGACATGCCGGACGAGGCCGAGCACGCCCTGCGTTTTAGCCGCGCCCGCGAAGCGCAGTCCAATGCGCTGATCGAAGATTACGTTGAGCTGATCGCCGATTTGCTGCAAAGCACCCGCGAAGCCAGAACCACCGACATCGCGCGCCGCTTCGGCGTGTCTCACCCGACGGCGATCAAAAATATCGCGCGGCTGAAAAGCGCCGGGCTGGTGGAATCGCGCCCTTATCGCGGGGTGTTTTTAACCGAGGAAGGCGAGCTGCTGGCGCAGAAGGTGCGCCGCCGTCACCGCATCGTGGTCGATCTGCTGATGTGCGTCGGGGTGCCGAGCGAAACCGCCGAGCTGGACAGCGAAGGGATTGAGCACCATATCTCGGACGAAACGCTGGCGGTGTTCGAGCATTACCTGCAAAAGCACGCCAAGCCCTGCCCCCCGGAGCGCCGATGAGCTACGCCGTGCAGCAAATCCACGATCTGCGCCTGGTGGTGTTCGCCGAAGCCGGGCCGCCATTGAAAGACGAAAATGACGTCAGCCTGTTTATCGCGCCCGCCTTTGAACACGATGCCGGGATGATTGCCCTCCCTGTCAACCGCCTCGACGCCGCCTTTTTCCAGCTCAGAAGCGGCATTGCCGGCGCCGTATTGCAGAAATTTATCAACTACCGCCTGCGCGTTGCGCTGCTGGGCGATATCTCCCCCTGGCTGGCGCAAAGCAACGCGCTGCAAGATTTCGTGCGTGAAGCCAACCGCGGCGAACAGGTCTGGTTCCTCCCTTCTCTCGCCGAACTCGAACAGCGCCTGGGCGCCTGACGGCAGGCAATAAAAAAGGGAGGCTTTCGCCTCCCTTGGTAACTCCCCTGCCTGAATCAGTGATTACGGATGTATTCGTCCATATCGGTTTTCAGGTTGTCGGACTTGGTGCCGAAGATGGCCTGCACGCCGGAGCCAGCGACGACTACGCCGGCTGCGCCCAGTTTCTTCAGGCCCGCCTGGTCAACTTTGGACACGTCGGCCACGCTGACGCGCAGACGGGTGATACAAGCATCCAGGTTAGTGATGTTTTCTTTACCGCCGAAGGCCTGAACCAGCGCCGCGGACATTTCGGAACCGCCCTGCGCAGTCTGCTCGGCAGCGGTGTCTTCACGGCCCGGGGTTTTCAGATCCAGCTTGGCGATCAGCACGCGGAAGATGGTGTAGTACACCAGACCGTAGACGATGCCGACGATCGGGAACAGCCAGATTTTGCTGCTGTTGCCGCTCAGTACGATAAAGTCGATCAGGCCGTGCGAGAAGCTGGTGCCATCGCGCATGCCCAACAGGATGCAGATTGGGAACGCCAGGCCAGCCAGAATAGCGTGGATCACGTACAGGATCGGCGCGACGAACATGAAGGAGAACTCGATCGGCTCGGTGATACCGGTCAGGAACGAGGTCAGCGCGGCGGAGATCATGATGCCGCCGACTTTCGCGCGGTTTTCCGGCTTGGCCGAGTGCCAGATGGCGATGGCCGCAGCAGGCAGACCGTACATTTTGAACAGGAAGCCGCCGGACAGTTTGCCCGCGGTAGGGTCGCCCGCCATGTAGCGAGGGATGTCGCCGTGGAATACCTGGCCCGCCGCGTTGGTGAATTCACCGATTTGCATTTGGAACGGTACGTTCCAAATGTGGTGCAGACCGAATGGCACCAGAGCACGTTCAACCACGCCGTAAATGCCGAAGGCCACGACCGGGTTCTGATAAGCCGCCCACTGCGAGAAGGTCTGGATAGCCGTACCGATCGGCGGCCAGATGAAGGACAGCACTACGCCCAGAACGATCGCCGCCAGACCGGAAATGATCGGCACGAAACGCTTACCGGCAAAGAAGCCCAGGTATTCCGGCAGTTGAATGCGGAAGAAGCGGTTGAACATATAGGCCGCGATGGCGCCGGAGATAATCCCCCCGAGCACACCGGTATCCGCCAGGTGTTTGGCCGCAATCTCTTCAGCCGGCAGGTGCAGCACCAGCGGCGCAACCACCGCCATGGTTTTCACCATGATGCCGTAGGCCACCACCGCCGCCAGCGCGGAAACGCCGTCGTTGTTGGTGAAGCCCAAAGCGACGCCGATGGCGAAAATCAGCGGCATGTTGGCGAAGACCGAACCGCCCGCTTCCGCCATCACGTGGGAGACTACCGCAGGTAGCCAGCTAAAGTTGGCGGAGCCGACGCCCAGCAGGATACCTGCGATAGGCAACACGGACACCGGCAGCATGAGCGATTTACCTACTTTTTGCAGGTTTGCAAATGCGTTCTTGAACATAGTTGAGTGTGCTCCTGAGTAATAATGCTTTGCTACTTCTTTTCGCGATGATTCGCGCTGCAAGGGGGGGAGAAAAACCCCTGCAATTCAGGGTGTCTGAGCACCCCTTGAATTTATTACGCAGAGTAAAATAAATAGCCTGCGCAATGTTTGATGACAATCACGTTTCGATGATCGAGCCGCGGTAACTTTGCATAAACCGGCTGTTTTTTGGCGAAACAGACCAAAAAACACGCATCAATCACCTTGAAACGGGAGGGAACCTTACCCGTTTCAGTGATTAATTACGAGCTTAAAAAAAATTACGCAGACAATGACCTACAGCTATAGCCTAGGTCAAAGATCACAGTTCGAGGTGAAATAAACGTGAAAAGTTGGCGGTGGTGGCTTCGGCCAGTTGTTCCAGGCTGACGCCCTTCAATACCGCCATGTATTCAGCCACATCGCGCACATAGGCGGGTTGGTTTTCTTTGCCGCGATGCGGCACCGGTGCCAGATAAGGCGAGTCGGTTTCCACCAGAATGCGATCCAGCGGCACATAGCGCGCCACCTCGCGCAGCTGTTCGGCGTTGCGGAAGGTGACGATGCCCGAGAAGGAGATGTAGAAGCCCAGATCCAGCAGAGCTTCGGCCGTGGCCAGATCTTCAGTGAAGCAGTGGAGTACGCCGCCGCAGTCCTGTGCGTTCTCTTCACGCAGGATCGCCAGCGTGTCCGCGCGCGCATCGCGAGTGTGGACGATCACCGGCTTGTTCAGATCCCGGCCGATGCGGATATGTTCGCGGAAAGAGTCCTGCTGCAGCTCAAGGTTGTCTTTCTGGTAGAAGTAATCGAGCCCGGTCTCCCCCAGCGCCACCACCTGCTCCGCCGCCGCCAGGCGACGCAGTTCGGCGTAATCATACCCCTCTTCCAGATTGAGCGGATGCACCCCGCAGGAGAAGGCCACGTCGTTGCGCTCGCCGATCAGCTCGGTCATGGAACGGTAACCCGGCAGCGTGGTGGCAACCGCCAGCACATAGCCGACGTCGCGCGCCTTGGCTTTGGCCAGCGCATCGTCCACATTCTGGTGCAGCGTTTGATAATCCAGACTGTCAAGGTGGCAATGAGAATCGACTAACAACATAATTTTTAACTCTTTTACTTTACAGCGAATGAGGTTGGGAATAGCCGGCGGCGCCAAGCATCTGTTCCCAGCGAAGTAACTGTTCGGTCAGCAGCAGCTCGCGGTTGACGCCCACCACGCTGAGCAGCTGATGGCGGCAGTTCAGCCACTGCTGCACGATCTGCTGCAGCGAGGCGCTGCTCAGCAGGCTGGCCAGTTGATGCACCAGCGGCTGCTGATCCTGATTCAATACATAGTGATGCGCGCCCTGCTGCCACTTCATCGCGTCCACCAGCAACGCGCACAGCCAGTGCAGGCGCTCGGCGACGTCTTCATGGTTCAACACCGGCAGCAGCGACAGCATATCGCGCTGCGGCAGCGCGGCGCTCAACGTGGCGCACAGGGCGCTGCGCTGTTGCCACTGCTGCGGCTGCAACAGCTGTTCGGCGGCCAGCGGCGCGCCGTCGTGCAGGCGCAGCGCCGTGAGGCGGTCCGTCTGAGAGCCGGCCGCCTGTCGGCCCAGCCACTGCAGGCTGAGCTGCTCATCCGGGCTGGCCAAATGCCAATACAGGCAACGGCTGCGCAGCGTCGCCATCAGCCTCGACGGCTCACGGCAGCCCAGCAGAAAATAGGTTTTCTCCGGCGGCTCTTCCAGCGTTTTAAGCAGCGCGTTGGCCGCCGCCTCGGTCAGCTGTTCCGCCTGCGGCAGCCAAATCACTTTAGCGCCGCCCTGCTGCGCGTGGGCGTACAGCGTTTCAATCACCTGGCGGATCGGCTCGATGCCCAGGCTGCTCTTACCCTTTTCCGGCGCCAGCACGTGATAATCCGGGTGGTTTCCCGCCAGCATCAGCCGGCAGCTGTGGCACTCGCCGCAGCTTTTTTCACCGTTGCGCTGCTGGCAGATCAACCAGCGGCTCAGGCCGTAGGCCAGCGCATCGTCACCGTTGCCCGCCGCCGCGTGCAGCAGCAGCGCATGATGGCCGCGGCCGTCGGCGTACTGCCCAATCAGCTGGCGATAAGGGCCGTTCAGCCACGGGTACCAGTTCATTATGCGCCTTCCTGCTGCCGCAGCCAGTGGCCGACGCAGTCGCGGATCGCCGCGGTCACCTGCTCCAGCGGCTGGGCGGCGTCGACGGTGACGATGGTTTTATCCTGCGCCGCCAGCTCGAGATAGCGAGCGCGGGTGCGTTCGAAGAACGGCAGCGCCTCCTGTTCGATGCGATCCAGCTGACCGCGCGCCTGCGCGCGTTGCAGGCCGACCAGCGGCGGCAGATCGAGATACACCGTCAAGTCCGGGCGAAAATCCCCCAGCACGGTGTCGCGCAGCGAGCTCATCAGCTGCGGATCCACGCCGCGGCCGCCGCCCTGGTAAGCCTGTGAAGAGAGATCGTGGCGATCGCCCACCACCCAGGCGCCGCGCGCCAGGGCCGGTTTGATCACGGTTTCCACCAGCTGCACGCGCGCGGCGTACAGCATCAATACTTCGGCCTTGATGGTCGGCAATTCGCCGTCGATGCCGCGCTTGAACAGATCGCGCAGCTTCTCCGCCAGCGGCGTGCCGCCCGGCTCGCGGGTGAAGACGATGTCGCTGACGCCGTGTTCGCGCAGCACATTGACCACCGTATCGCGCGCGGTGGTTTTACCCGCGCCTTCCAGCCCTTCGATAACAACGAATTTACTTTTCATTCTTTTCCTTTAACGCCTGACGGTACACGCGCACCGCCTGGTTATGGCTCGCCAGATTGGTGGTGAAGGTATGCCCACCCTTGCCGTCGGCGACAAAATAGAGATAAGGCGTTTTGGCCGGATTGGCGGCCGCCTGCAACGAGGCCTCACCCGGCATGGCGATCGGCGTTGGCGGCAGGCCGGCGATCACATAGGTGTTGTACGGTGTCGGCGTCTCCAGATCCTTGCGCGTGATGTTGCCATTATAGCTTTCGCCCATGCCGTAGATCACCGTCGGATCGGTCTGCAGGCGCATGCCGATGCGCAAGCGGTTGACGAACACCGACGCCACCTTGCTGCGTTCTTCCGGCACCGCGGTCTCTTTCTCGACGATCGAGGCCATGGTCAGCAGCTCTTCCGGCGTTTTATACGGCAGGCTGGTGTCGCGGCCGGCCCAGGCGGCCTGCAGCGCTTTGTTCATGCGCACGTGTGCGCGTTTGAGCAGCGCGATGTCGCTCATGCCGGCGGTATACTGATAGGTATCCGGGTACAAATGCCCTTCCGGCGTTTCTCCCGCAGGAATGCCGAGCGCTGCGGCAATCTCCGCTTCGCTCTTGCCCGCCAGGGTGTGTTTCAGGTATTTGGACTGCTGCAGCACCTGCTGCCAGTCACGCAGGCGTGAGCCTTCGATAAAGCGTGCGGTGAACTGCGCCTCTTTGCCGCTGGCCAACAGTTTCAGCATCTGGCGCACCGTCATGCCCGGCGTGAACCGGTAGGTGCCGGCTTTAAACTCCGCCAGCTCCGGCTCCAGCTTCAGCAGCCACTGGAACCAGCGGCCGTTGCGCACCAGCTTATCGCGCACCAATAGCCCTTCCAGCGCTACCCGACCGGTGCCGGCCGGCAGTTTGAAGATGGTTTCTTGTTGGATAGCCAGTGGCGTATCGGCAAAGCGTTCGATCTTCTGGTAGCCCCAAAACAGCAGCGCCAATACTAGAACAACAATAATAGACAGGACCTTCAGCTTTCTTTTCTTCATCAATCAGCCATGGTTAACAGTGTGGACGCAAAAAATCATACAGCTGGCGCGAAGCATAGCGCCATGATTGCGCAGCGTTTACCGGCAGCAGCGGCATCAGCGCATTGCTCACCAGGACTTCGTCGGCATCGGCCAGCGTCTCCAGCGGTTCACTGACGCAGTGCAGACGATATTCCGAGCCTGCCAGCAGCGCGATCACCCGCCGCCGCATCAGGCCGGCGACGCCTGCCTGGCTCAGATCCGGGGTAAATACCGCTTTTCCCTTACGCCAGAACAAATTAGCCGCACAGCATTCCACCAGCATACCGGCAGTGTCAAGCACCAGCGCCTCGTCGGCGGCCGTCTGGTCAAGATGCGCGCGAATCAGCACCTGCTCCAGGCGGTTCAAATGCTTCAACCCCGCCAGCAACGGATTGCGCGCCAGCGCCACCGGGCTGAGCGCAAGCGTGATGCCCTGCTCGCGCCACTGCAAATAGTGCGCAGGGTAGCTGCTGCGGGCCACGATGCGCGTCGGGTTTTCGCACCCCGTCGGGCTGTAACCCCGCCCGCCGCTGCCGCGCGTCAGTATCGCTTTGACCACGCCGAGCGGAATTGATTCGGCCGCCAGCGCCATCTCCCGCTCGAAAGCCAGCCAATCGGTGGCGGGCAGCATCAGCCGCTGCGCCGCTTGCTGCAGCCGCTCCAGATGCCAGGGCAGCAGCTCGATTTTACCATCGATAACCCGGGCAGTAGTAAAGCAGCCATCGCCGAACTGCAGGCCGCGATCGCTCGGCGCCAGCGCATCGTGGCGTTGTCCGTTAATCCAGTACATGCTTCCTCCTGTTGCCGGGTGATTTCATTACGCTCGCAGAATAGCAGGCGACGAGGCGATACGCAGCCCTGTTGGTGTCCAGACGATAGGCGTAAAAAAGCCCGGTTAAAAAACCGGGCTTTTCATCAGCTATCCACAGCGCGAGTTACACTCGGCGGAAGATCAGCGAGCCATTGGTGCCGCCGAAGCCGAAGGAGTTACACAGGCTGAACTCCATATCGCTGACCTGGCGCGCTTCGTGAGGCACGAAGTCCAGATCGCAACCTTCATCCGGGTTATCCAGGTTGATGGTTGGCGGTACCGCCTGATCGCGCAGCGCCAGCACGGTGAAGATAGACTCGATCGCGCCTGCCGCACCCAACAGGTGGCCAGTCATCGATTTGGTCGAGCTCACCAGCACGCGCTCTGCATCGGCGCCGAAGACGGATTTCACCGCCTGCGCTTCCGCCTGGTCGCCCGCCGGCGTAGAGGTGCCGTGCGCGTTGATATAGCCGATTTGTGACGGGGTCACACCGGCGTCAAGCAGGGCATTTTCCATCGCCAGCGCAGCGCCTGCGCCGTTTTCCGGTGGCGACGTCATGTGATAAGCATCGCTGCTCATCCCAAAGCCCACCACTTCGGCGTAGATTTTCGCGCCGCGCTTTTTCGCGTGCTCGTACTCTTCCAGCACCATCATGCCGGCGCCGTCGCCCAGCACAAAACCGTCGCGGTCTTTATCCCACGGACGGCTCGCCGCCTGCGGGTTGTCATTACGGGTGGACAGAGCGCGCGCTGCGCCAAAGCCGCCGACGCCCAATGGGGTGCTGGCTTTCTCTGCCCCACCGGCCAGCATCACGTCCGCATCATTGTAGGCAATGATACGCGCCGCATGGCCGATGTTGTGCACACCTGAAGTACAGGCGGTGGCGATGGAAATACTTGGGCCACGCATGCCGTACATGATTGTCAGGTGACCGGCAATCATATTCACGATGGTGGATGGCACGAAGAACGGACTGATTTTCCGTGGGCCACCGTTAACCAGTGAACTGTGGTTTTCTTCGATCAAACCCAGGCCGCCGATGCCGGAACCGATCGCGGCTCCAATGCGGCTGGCGTTAGCCTCGGTGATGTCCAGGCCTGCATCCTGCATGGCTTGCATGCCGGCAGCGATACCGTACTGGATAAAGGCGTCCATCTTGCGCGCATCTTTGCGCGAGATGAAATCCTCGGAATTAAAATTCTTTACCAGGCCAGCAAACTTGGTCGCATAGGCAGTGGTATCGAAATGGTCGATCAGGCTGATGCCACTCTGACCGGCAAGAAGAGCGTTCCACGTGGACTCTACCGTATTGCCGACAGGAGACAACATGCCCAGTCCGGTCACAACTACTCGACGCTTAGACACGTTTGTCCTCCAGGGAGGGAAAAATATGACACTAGGGATAGAAAAAACTTAGGCGGTCGAGCGACCGCCTAGATATGTTCTCTTACTGCTGGCTAGCGTTGATGAAATCAATAGCTGCCTGAACAGTAGTGATCTTCTCAGCTTCTTCGTCTGGAATCTCGGTGTCGAATTCTTCTTCCAGTGCCATTACCAGCTCAACGGTGTCAAGAGAATCAGCGCCCAGATCTTCAACGAAAGAAGCGTTGTTCAAAACTTCTTCCTGTTTAACACCCAGTTGCTCAACAATGATTTTCTTAACGCGTTCTTCGATAGTGCTCATACTCTTAAATTTCCTATCAAAACTCGCTTTCGCGATGGTTTTCGTAGTGTATAAAATGCTGAAAAAGATGCAACTAAATCCCGGCTGGTCAAACCACGATTTTACGCTATTTTGCGGTTTTTGCCTCAAATAACGCAAATGGTTTTCACATTTTTTAAATCATGTACATGCCGCCATTGACATGTAACGTTTCACCGGTGATATAGCCGGCCTCATCAGAGGCCAAAAATGCAACAGCGCTGGCGATTTCTTTAGCATCGCCCAGCCGGTTGGCTGGAACTGATGACAAAATGCCTGCGCGTTGATCATCTGTCAACGCCCGTGTCATGTCCGTCTCAATAAAGCCAGGTGCCACGACGTTGACCGTAATGCCACGCGAAGCAACTTCACGTGCCAAAGATTTGCTAAAACCAATCAGACCGGCTTTAGCCGCCGCGTAGTTCGCCTGCCCTGCGTTCCCCATGGTGCCGACAACGGAACCGATGGTGATGATACGGCCAAACCGCTTTTTCATCATAGCGCGCATTACCGCTTTTGACAGGCGGAATACGGAAGTCAGGTTGGTGTCGAGGATATCCTCCCACTCATCATCCTTCATACGCATCAGCAGGTTATCACGCGTGATGCCGGCATTATTCACTAAAATGTCGATTTCGCCAAATTCGGCGCGAATTGATGCCAGCACGCTGTCGATAGATTGCGCATCAACAACGTTCAACATAAACCCTTTGCCGTTTGCGCCCAGGTAGCTGCTGATCGCTTCAGCGCCGCTCTCGCTGGTCGCGGTGCCGATCACTTTGGCGCCGCGTGCCACAAACGTTTCTGCAATAGCTCGGCCAATACCGCGGCTCGCGCCGGTGACCAGAACGATTTTACCTTCGAAGCTCATCATTTTCCTCTTTATTGTTCAAGCGCCGCCGACAGGCTGGCGGTGTCGTTCACCGCCGCAGCCGTCAGGGTGTCAACAATACGTTTAGTCAGACCGGTCAGCACTTTGCCCGGCCCCACTTCCAGCAGCGACGTCACTCCCTGTGCTGCGATAAATTCTACACTCTCGGTCCAACGCACCGGGCTGTACAGCTGACGCACCAGCGCGCTACGGATCGCTTCCGGATCGTTTTCGGTGCGCACGTCGACGTTGTTCACCACCGGCACCTGCGGCGCGTTGAAGGTGATGTCCTGCAGCGCCACGGCCAGCTTGTCGGCGGCCGGTTTCATCAGCGCGCAGTGCGAAGGCACGCTCACCGGCAGCGGCAGCGCGCGCTTGGCGCCTGCGGCTTTGCAGGCGGCGCCTGCGCGCTCAACCGCTTCTTTGTTGCCGGCGATGACCACCTGGCCCGGCGAGTTGAAGTTGACCGGAGAAACCACCTGCCCCTGCGCAGACTCTTCACACGCCTTGGCGATCGCGTCGTTGTCCAGACCGATGATGGCGTACATCGCGCCGGTGCCTTCCGGCACCGCTTCCTGCATCAGCTTGCCGCGTAGCTCGACCAGACGGATCGCCGCCTTGAAGTCCAGCACGCCGGCGCAGACCAGCGCCGAGTATTCGCCCAGGCTGTGGCCCGCCATCAGCGCCGGCGCTTTACCGCCCTGCTGTTGCCAAACGCGGAAAATCGCCACCGAGGCGGCCAGCAGAGCCGGTTGGGTCTGCCAGGTTTTGTTCAGCTCTTCCGCCGGGCCTTGCTGCACCAGCTGCCACAGGTCGTAACCCAGGGCGGAAGAGGCTTCGCCGAAGGTTTCTTCGACGATCGGGAACTGTGCGGCCAACTCGGCCAGCATGCCAACGGTCTGCGACCCCTGGCCCGGGAAAACAAAAGCAAATTGCGTCATTTTTTCTTCCTGTCCAAATCAGAAACGAACCAGCGCCGAGCCCCAGGTAAAGCCGCCGCCGAAGGCCTCCAGCAGCACCAGTTGGCCACGCTGAATTCGCCCGTCGCGCACCGCTTCGTCCAGTGCGGAAGGCACCGAGGCGGCAGAGGTGTTGCCGTGACGATCGAGCGTCACCACCACTTTGTCCATCCCCATGCCCAGTTTTTTCGCCGTTGCGCTGATGATGCGCAGGTTGGCCTGGTGCGGCACCAGCCAATCCAGCTCGCTGCGGTCCAGGTTGTTGGCCTGCAGCGTCTCGTCGACGATGCGCGCCAGCTCGGTAACCGCAACCTTGAAGACTTCGTTGCCCGCCATGGTGACATAGGCCGGCTTGTCTTGATTCTGGCGATCCTTGTACGGCAGCGTCAGCAGGTTGCCGTAGCTGCCGTCGGCATGCAGATGGGTAGACAGAATGCCCGGCGCTTCAGAAGCCCCCAGCACCACCGCCCCTGCGCCATCGCCAAACAGAATGATGGTGCCGCGATCTTCAGGATCCAGCGTGCGCGACAAGACGTCCGCGCCGATAACCAGCGCATGTTTGACCGCGCCGTTCTTCACGTACTGATCGGCCACGCTGAGCGCGTAAGTAAAGCCGGCACAGGCCGCAGCCAGATCGAACGCCGCGCAGTCTTTGATGCCCAGCATTTGCTGCACCAGGCACGCCGCGCTCGGGAACGCGTGAGTGGTCGTGGTGGTCGCCACGACGATCAGCCCAATGTCTTCTTTAGCCACACCTGCCATTTCCAGCGCTTTCTCAGCGGCCTGGAAGCTCATCGTCGCGACGGTTTCATCCGCAGCGGCGATGCGACGTTCGCGGATACCGGTACGCGTGACGATCCATTCGTCAGAGGTATCCACCATTTTTTCCAAATCAGCATTGGTGCGCACTTGTACGGGCAAATAACTCCCCGTACCGAGAATCTTTGTATACATGTACGATCAGTCACTCTTAGGTAATACAGCCTCAAGGCGCGCAGCAATCCTTTCCGGGACTTGCCGCTGCACCGCCTGCACAGCCTGTTCGATTGCGACTGCAAACGCGTGAGGGTTCGCAGCGCCGTGGCTCTTGACTACGGTGCTGCGCAATCCTAACAGACATGCGCCATTATACTGGTCGGGGTTCAGGTGGCCGAACCGCTTAACCACCCGTTTTTGCAACCAACGGCCCAACAATTTCAGCCACCACGCTCGCTTGTTGCCGTCGCCGGACGATTTCAGCAGCGATAAGAACACCCTGACCACCCCTTCCATGGTTTTCAGGGTGACGTTGCCCACGAAGCCATCGCATACCAACACGTCGGTCTTGCCGGTGAGCAGCTCGTTTCCTTCCAGGTAACCAATATAGTTGATTGCCGGAGTATTTTTTAGCACAGCGGCCGCTTCGCGGATATTATCCAGGCCTTTGGTCTCTTCTTCGCCAATATTCAGCAGCGCCACCCGCGGTTGCGCAATGCCGATCACCTCTTCCGCCATCACCGCGCCCATCACGGCAAACTGCACCAGCATGGTGCTGTCGCACTCGACGTTGGCCCCCAAATCCAGCACCACGGTTTTACTGCGTTGCTGATTCGGGATCGCCGTCATCAGCGCCGGGCGCTCGATGCCTTCCAGCGGCTTGACCAACAGCTTCGCCAATCCCATCAGCGCACCGGTATTGCCGGCGCTGACGCAGCCCTGCGCTTTACCGCTGCTGAGCTGCTCGAGCGCAATGCGCATCGACGTGCCGCGGCTGGCGCGTATCGCTTGTGAAGGTTTGGCGTCGCCGGCGATCACGGACTCGGCGGGCACGACTTGCAGACGCTCCAGAAGAACCGGATCGGCGTGGGCAAGCAAAGGGGAGATGACGTCGGGATTGCCGACCAGCAGGAGGTGAAGCTGTAAATTAGAGGCCAGTGCCTGCAACGAAGCAGGCACTGTGACGCAGGGACCGAAGTCCCCGCCCATTGCATCTAACGCCAGGGTTAGACGAGTCAAGGTATCGCTACTTAGCCGATAACCTTGCGACCGCGGTAGAAACCGTCGGCAGTGATGTGGTGACGACGGTGAGTTTCACCGGATACTTTGTCTACAGACAGAGTAGTCGTGGTCAGAGCATCGTGAGAACGACGCATGCCACGCTTGGAACGGGTTGGTTTATTCTGTTGTACGGCCATGGACCTTACTCCTCAATTACTTACGCTTTAAACTGGCTAATACGGCAAACGGATTCGGTTTCTCCGCCTCGGGAGGCAGTTGACCAAATACCATGTCCGCTTCGGACACTTCACAGTGTTCAGATTCATGTACCGGAACGACAGGCAGTGAAAGAATAATTTCGTCTTCAATCATCGCCAACAGATCGACTTCGCCAAACTCGTCAACTTCGATCGGTTCGTACGCTTCCGGTAATGCCTCAGCCTGCTCATCATTGACGACCGGGCTAAAACAATATGTTGTGTGAACCTGATGTTCGAACGGGACTCCACAGCGTTGGCACATCAACGTTACCGTGACGTCCGCATGCCCTGTTATCACCGCGAGGCGTTGATTGTCGATATTGAACGACAACGACACCTCGACATCACTGTCCACACTGACCACGGAGTCGGCAACACGAGTAACCTGCTCAGGCGCATAGACACCAGCATAGTCCAGGCGTTTCTGAGCGGTACGTACCGCATCAATGGTCAAGGGTAATTTTACCTTTTGCATAGGGCGCGCATATTAACTTTGTAACGACATAGAGTCAAAGAAAAAGGCCGTAAAACGGCTCCTTTCACCAATATTCGCTTCCACAGCGGCCGACAGTTTAAAATGCCATACCCATTTACGCTACGGTTTGCGAAAAAAATTATGCAGAGATTGCTTTTAGCCTCCACCTCACCCTATCGAAAAATGCTGCTGGAGAAGTTACGGCTGCCCTTCGACTGCGCCGCACCCGAGGTGGATGAAACCCCACTGCCGGGCGAAAGCGCCGAAGCGCTGGTGCTGCGCCTGGCGGCGGCGAAGGCTCAGGCGCTGGCCCTCGCCTATCCCGAGCATCTGATCATCGGCTCCGATCAGGTCTGCGTGATCGATGGCAACATCACCGGCAAGCCCCATACCGAGGAAAACGCCCGGGCGCAGCTGCGCCAGGCCAGCGGCCAGGCCGTGACCTTCTATACCGGCCTGGCGCTGTACAACGGCCGCAGCAAGCAGGTGCAGGCCCTGTGCGAGCCGTTCCACGTGCATTTTCGCGCGTTGAGCGAAGCGGAGATCGCCGCCTATGTACGTCTGGAGCAACCGCTGAACTGCGCGGGCAGTTTCAAGAGCGAGGGATTGGGGATCGCGCTGTTCGACAGGTTGGAAGGCCGGGACCCGAACGCCCTGATCGGCCTGCCGTTGATCGCGCTGTTTGAGATGTTGCGGGCTGAAGGCATCAACCCGCTGGTCTGACGCGGATTACTTGGCCACCTGCCGGCGCAGCACCTGCAGGCAGTGGCGCAGCTCTTGGTCCATCGGCGCTTCGATGCGCATCGTTTCGCCGGTGGCCGGATGCTCGAAGCGCAGCGCCGCGGCGTGCAGGAACAGCCGCTTCAGGCCGGTACCCGCCAGCTGGCGATCGAACTCGCGGTCGCCATAGCGATCGTCAAAGGCGATCGGATGCCCGGCATGCAGCGTGTGCACGCGGATCTGGTGAGTGCGCCCGGTGATCGGGCTGGCCTTCACCAGCGTGGCGAATTCGTAACGCTCTTCCACCTTGAAGCGGGTTTCCGAAGGCTTGCCTTCGCTGCTGACGCGCACGATGCGCTCACCGCTTTGCAGGATGTTTTTCAGCAGCGGCGCCTGTACGGCCTTGCAGTGGGACTGCCACTGGCCGCGCACCAGCGCCAGATAATCCTTCTGCATCCCCTTCAGCCGCAGCTGTTCATGCAGCGAGCGCAGCGCGGAGCGCTTCTTGGCCACCAGCAGCACGCCGGAGGTATCGCGATCCAGACGGTGCACCAGCTCGAGGAAGCGGGCTTCCGGGCGCAGCGCGCGCAGCCCTTCGATCACGCCGAAGCTCAGGCCGCTGCCGCCGTGCACCGCGGTGCCGGAAGGCTTGTTGAGGATCAGCAGGTGGTCGTCTTCATACAGAATGCAATCGGCCAGTGCGGCTACCTTATCCAGCTTGGCCGACACCGGCGTCTCTTCGCGCTCGGCCACCCGCACCGGCGGCACGCGCACCACGTCGCCGGCCGCCAATTTGTATTCGACCTTGATGCGCCCTTTATTGACCCGCACCTCGCCTTTGCGCACGATGCGGTAAATCATGCTCTTCGGCACGCCTTTCAGGCGAGCGAGCAGAAAGTTGTCGATTCTCTGACCGGCTTCGTCGTCGGAAATCGTGATGAATTGTACTGCTGGATTGTTCGTTTTCATGGTGCGGGATTCTAAATAGAGCGCGTAAATAGCGCCACATCTTTTTCTGTGCTTAACTGTCTCTCTGACGGCGGGCGAAACCCCAGCGGACAATAAGGCAGCAAGCCGGTTTGAACGTTTGCGATTTCTTCCGCAGTTAAGGAAAAGTCACCTTGCTATAACGGCATCAGCAGTGGAATAATGCAGTCACTTTCCGCGTTGATTCTCGTTAAACAGGGAAAACGGTGGAATTATAAAATTTGTCTGATCGCGCAAAAACGCAGCAATGGCGTAAGACGTAATGCGAAATCAAACAATTAGCGGGCTGCGGGTTGCAGCTTGGCCGGCAAATGGAATCAGATCTGTCGACGTAAATCAGAGGCTATTCCCCTAGTAAAAGTGCTGTCTTTCACAAAGAAAAGCAGGCTTACCGAGATAATGCGCCCCTATGCAGGCGACAACCGTGAGGTTGACGGCTTTGCGAGAAGACACGGGGCTTTCGGTTTAACTCCGGCCATGAGGTTATTTTGCCCGCAGCTTTGTCGATAATGTAAAAATAACGAGTAAGTTAAGATGAAAAGAATGTTGATTAACGCAACTCAGCAGGAAGAGTTGCGTGTTGCCCTCGTAGATGGACAGCGGCTGTATGATTTGGATATCGAAAGTCCGGGTCATGAGCAGAAAAAAGCGAATATTTACAAAGGCAAAATCACCCGCATTGAACCAAGTCTTGAAGCAGCGTTCGTGGACTACGGCGCAGAACGACATGGTTTCCTCCCTCTTAAAGAAATCGCCCGCGAATACTTCCCTAGCAATTACTCTTCCCATGGCCGCCCGAACATCAAAGATGTGCTGCGCGAAGGCCAGGAAGTCATCGTTCAGGTAGACAAAGAAGAACGTGGCAACAAAGGCGCCGCCTTGACCACCTTCATCAGTCTCGCGGGCAGTTATCTGGTGCTGATGCCGAACAACCCGCGCGCCGGCGGTATTTCCCGCCGCATCGAGGGTGACGATCGCACCGAGCTGAAAGAAGCGCTCTCCTCGCTGCAACTGCCGGACGGCATGGGCCTGATCGTTCGCACCGCGGGCGTAGGCAAATCCGCCGACGCACTGCAGTGGGATCTCTCCTTCCGCCTGAAGCACTGGGAAGCGATTAAAAAAGCCGCCGAAGGCCGCCCCGCGCCGTTCCTGATCCACCAGGAAAGCAACGTTATCGTGCGCGCCTTCCGCGATTACCTGCGCCCGGACATCGGCGAAATCCTGATCGACAACCCGAAAATTCTCGATCTGGCCAAAGAGCACATCGCTGCGCTGGGCCGCCCGGATTTCAGCAGCAAAATCAAACTGTACAGCGGTGAAATCCCTCTGTTCAGCCACTACCAGATCGAATCGCAGATCGAATCCGCCTTCCAGCGTGAAGTGCGCCTGCCGTCCGGCGGCTCGATCGTCATCGACAGCACCGAAGCGCTGACCGCCATCGACATCAACTCCGCCCGCGCCACCCGCGGCGGCGACATCGAAGAGACGGCGTTCAACACCAACCTGGAAGCGGCGGACGAGATCGCTCGCCAGCTGCGCCTGCGTGACCTTGGCGGCCTGATCGTCATCGACTTCATCGACATGACGCCGGTTCGCCACCAGCGCGAAGTGGAAAACCGCCTGCGCGATGCCGTGCGCCAAGACCGCGCGCGCATCCAGATCGGCCGCATTTCCCGTTTCGGCCTGCTGGAAATGTCCCGTCAGCGCCTCAGCCCGTCGCTGGGCGAATCCAGCCACCACGTGTGCCCACGCTGTAACGGCACCGGCACCATTCGCGACAACGAATCGCTGGCGCTGTCCATCCTGCGCCTGATCGAAGAAGAAGCGCTGAAGGAAAACACCAAAGAAGTTCACGCTATCGTGCCGGTTCAGGTTGCTTCGTACCTGTTGAACGAAAAGCGCGAATCCGTCAGCGCGATCGAAAAACGTCAGGGTGGCGTGAAAGCCGTCATCGTGCCTAACGATGAAATGCAAACCCCGCACTACTCGGTGCTGCGCGTGCGCAAGGGCGAGGAAACCTCTACCCTCAGCTACCTGCTGCCGAAGCTGCACGAAGAAGACATGGAGCGCCCGCTGGAAGACGCGCCGATGGAACGCAAGCGTCCGGAGCAACCGGCCCTGGCTTCCTTCTCCCTGTCCGCCGATGCGCCACCGCCGGCTGAAGAACCTGTCGCCGTGGCCAAGCCTGCCGCCGCCAAAGCTAAAGCCGCAGCGCCGGCCGCCGCCAAGCCGGGCTTCCTGGGCCGCCTGTTCGGTGGTCTGAAGAGCCTGTTCGCCGGTGAGGAACAACCTGCCGTCGAAGAAACCAAACCGGCCGAAACGCCGAAGGCGGAAAGCAACGGTGAAAACCGTCGTCAGGATCGTCGCGGTCAGCGTCGCCAAGGCACCGGCCGTAAAGAGCGCGGTGAGCGTGGTGACCGTCCGGAACGCGGCGAGCGTAAAGAGCGCGGTGAAGGCCGTGACAATCGCGAGCGCGACAACCGTGAGCCGCGTGAGAACCGCGAAGGCCGTGAATCGCGTGAATCCCGCGATGAACAGCGCCGTAACCGCCGCAACCAGCAGCAGAACGCGCCGGTAGCGGAGGAAACCGCCTCGGAAGACAGCGCTAAAGCGCCGCGCGAAGATCAGCAGCAACGCCGTGAGCAGCGCGCTGAGCGCCAGCGTCGTCGTCAGGAAGAAAAACGTCAGGCTCAGCAGGAAGTGAAAGCGCTGGAAAGCGTTGAAGCGGTCGAGAGCACCGACGAAGAGCAGGAAGAACGCCAGCAGCAGAACATGCAGCGCCGCCAGCGCCGCCCTCTGTCGCAGAAGGTGCGCATCCTGTCCGCGGAAGAAGAACTGCAGCGTGCAGCGGAAGAGCTGCTGGCGCCGAAAGCGCCGGTAGCGAAAGCCGAAGTCGCGCAGCCGACCGCCGACGACAGCGTCAAGCTGCTGCCGGAAACCGTTGCCGCTCAGCCGGAAGACGATGCCCAGGGCGAAAACCGTGGCAACGGCGAAGGCATGCCGCGCCGTTCCCGTCGTTCACCGCGCCACCTGCGCGTCAGCGGCCAGCGTCGTCGTCGTTACCGCGATGAGCGTTACCCGCTGCAGTCCCCAATGCCGCTGGCGGGCGCGTTCGCTTCGCCGGAAATGGCATCGGGCAAAGTCTGGGTAAGCTACCCGGTTGCTCAGGTTGAAGAAGCCGAAGTGCAGGCCGAAGCCGTAGAAGTAGAACAGGCAGCGGCACCGGTTGTTGCCGCAGCGGTTGAACAGCACAGCGTTGCCGTGGAAGAAACTCAGGCTGCGGCCAGCGTCAACGAGCCGGCACCAGAAGCCGCCGTTGAAACTGCGGCCGTTACCGTAACGGAAGAAGCTGCAGCCGTAGCGCCTGTCGTTGCCACCCCGGCCGAGGAAACCCCGGCGCCGGTGGAAGCCGCGCCGGCACCTGTCGCAGTTGAAGAACCGAAAGCGGAAGAGACTGCCCCGGCAGTGGAAGCCGAGCCGGTAGCTGAAACCGTTGCGGCAGAACCTGTGGTTGAAGACGAGCCTGTGGTCGACGCTGCGCCGGCAGAAGCTGCGCAAGCGGAAGAAACGCCAGTGGCAGAAGCAGCGCCTGCGCCAGCCGCCGTGGAAGCCGCTCCGGTCGAAAAAGCCCCGGCGCCAATCGCCGCAGAACCTGCGCCAGTGGTTGCTCAGCAGCCGGCACCGGTGAAAGCCGTGCAGGACGTACTGTACAAACACATCGCCACTGCGCCGATGACCAAAGCGCCTGCGCCGGCCTACGTGCCGGAAGAACGCAAGCACAGCGACTGGCAGCGCCCTTCCTTCAACTTTGAAGGCAAAGGCTCGGCAGGCGGCCATTCGGCGGTGAGCCAGGCCACCGCGCCGGCCACCAAGCCGCAGCCGGTTAACGAATAAGTTAATCTGCAGCTCTAAAAAAAAACCCGCCATCGGCGGGTTTTTTCTTGCCTGCAAAAAGGCTCAGGCTATCTTTTTCAGTTTTTTGATGTCTAAAACATCCAACTTGCCGTCAAGCCGGCTGACGAACTGCTGAAAATGCGCCGTCTCATTATGCTTATCCAGCGCTTCGCTGCTGGCCCAACGCTCAAAGAACACGAAAACGCCCGGCTTTTCCAGATCGCGATGCAAATCATATTGCAGGTTGCCCAACTCCTGGCGGCTCGGCTCGAGAATGTCGTGCACCGCTTCGCTGACGGCGTCTTCAAATCCCGCTTTCGCTTGCAGGGTGGCGATAACGCGTACTTCCATTGCTTTCTCCCTTTCCACTTGATGAAGGTCGACGGTATTGGCGTCGGCATCGTTGAAATCCCTGTTACTATGCGCCCGCCGCGCTATTGATTTCAACTTGTCGCCAACAAACAGATGCATCTCAGGCGCTTTCCGCTTATCCTTACACCCCGGCGTGAATAAACCCATTATTCGCTTTTCATTAGACGTATTTGACCGCCGGAGCCTAGCTAGATGACCGCACAACCTCAAGTTCTGAAAATCCGCCGCCCAGACGACTGGCATATCCACCTGCGTGACGACGAGATGCTGAAAACGGTGGTGCCCTATACCAGCCAGGTATTTGGCCGGGCGATCGTGATGCCGAACCTAGTTCCGCCCGTAACGACCGTGGCCGCCGCGCGCGCCTACCGCGATCGCATTCTGGCGGCGGTCCCGCAGGGTCACAACTTCACTCCGCTGATGACCTGCTATCTGACCAACTCCCTGGCGGCCAGTGAACTGGTCAACGGCTTTGAGCAAGGGGTGTTTACTGCCGCCAAGCTGTATCCGGCCAACGCCACCACCAACTCCAGCCACGGCGTCAGCGACGTGACCGGCATTTACCCGCTGTTCGAACAGATGCAAAAAATCGGCATGCCTTTGCTGATCCACGGCGAAGTGACCGACCCTGCCGTCGATATCTTCGACCGCGAGGCGCGCTTTATCGAGCAGGTGATGGAACCGATCCGCCAGCAGTTCCCGGAGCTGAAGATCGTCTTCGAGCACATCACCACCAAAGAAGCGGCGCAATATGTGCAGGCAGGCAATCGTTTCCTCGGCGCCACCATCACGCCGCAGCACCTGATGTTCAACCGCAACCACATGCTGGTCGGCGGCATTCGCCCACACCTGTTCTGCCTGCCGATCCTCAAGCGCAATGTCCATCAGGAAGCGCTGCGTCAGGCGGTCGCCAGCGGCTCGGATCGTTTCTTCCTCGGTACCGACTCCGCGCCGCACCTCAAGCATCGCAAAGAGTCCAGCTGCGGCTGCGCCGGCTGTTTCAACGCGCCGAATGCCATCCCGGCTTACGCCGCGGTGTTCGAACAGCTCGGCGCGCTGGCGCACTTTGAGGCCTTCTGCTCGCTCAACGGCCCGCGTTTCTATGGCCTGCCGCTCAACGAAGACTTCATCGAGCTGCAGCGCGTGCCGACCACCCAGCCGGAAGAGATCGCCCTGGGCAATGAATCCGTGATCCCCTTCCTGGCCGGTGAAACCCTGAACTGGTCGCTGAAAGACTGATATTTTTTCTTCGCCCTCTTGCCCCCGCAGTCGGTTAACTGTATAAATAAACAGTAAATCGCTTCGGGGGCAATTATGCGTGTTGAAGTCACTATAGATAAAACCCGGCCGCTGCCGTCGGGCGCCATTGAGGCGCTGACCGGTGAACTGGGCAAACGGGTCAATCGCCAGTTTCCAGACGCCGTCGTGCACGTACGTTATGCCGGCGCCAACGGGCTCTCCGTGCTGGGGGGCGCCAAAACCGACCGGGATCTGATCGAGGAAATCCTTCAGGAAACCTGGGAAAGCGCGGACGAGTGGTTCAGCGCAGAATAACACTGCAATGCTGTTTTTGCCGGGGGTCGCTCTCCGGCTTTTTTGTTTCTGGCGCCCAGCCCATTCATCGCTTACCCTTACTCTGGAACAAAATCCGCCTCAGCGCTGTATTTAACGCAAAGGAGTAAGCATGGCCCCGGACAAGGTGAAATCCGAAGACGCAATGACGTTTGGCGAACTGCTGGCGTTGATTGCCGATCAGAAAAGGCGCTTGAACGTACTGGAAGTGGCTTTCTCTTATCTGGCCTTCAGCCTGGATGACAAAGCCAACCAGCGGCTGATCCACAGCCTGAAGCTGGAATCGCACAGCCAGAATCGCGACGCCGAAACGCAAAAGCATTTCGCCCATTTGGCCGAAGAGCTGGAAAAATGTCTGTATGGTGCATCGCCACCTGCCGACGCGGAATAACGCGCCGCGCTGTACTCACCCACTGCAACACATACAAATTTGTAGAATAATTGCTCAAATAAATATTTATTTTGCAAATTTTGGTGACAACCCCCTCCACCGATGAAAGCGGATGCGTATACTGTAATTGCTCTCATGATGATGAGCCGCATTGATCCTCGTTAGTCACTCACGGTAGTTACTACTCAATAAGGGGTCTTTATGGACAGAAATGATGAAGTAATTCAGACGCACCCGCTTGTCGGTTGGGATATCAGTACTGTCGACGTTTACGACGCCATGATGATACGCCTTCATTACCTGTCTTCACTAGACCAAACGCCCGAAGAAGCCCAAGTAGACAGAACGCTTTGGCTGACCACAGATGTCGCCCGTCAATTAATCAATATCTTAGAGGCCGGCATCGCCAAGATTGAAGCTACGGATTATCAGGATCTTGATCGCAGAAAACATTGATTCATCGTCCCCTAACCCCTAAGGCGCCGCGCCCCATCCCCGGCGCCTTTTTCTTTGCCTTTCGCCGTTCAATCAGTGCATTGCGCCCGCCAACCTTTTATCATGGGGCGATAAGAATTCGCTATCAGAGAGGGTGGGCACGTGGAATATGATTTGATTGTGGTGGGCAGCGGTTCAGTCGGCGCAGCGGCAGGGTATTACGCAACCCGCGCCGGCTTGAAAGTGCTGATGATCGACAGCGCCATTCCCCCGCACCGCAACGGCAGCCATCACGGCGATACCCGCATCATCCGTCACGCTTACGGCGAAGGTGAAAAGTACGTGCCGCTGGTGCTGCGCGCGCAGGCGTTGTGGAATGCGCTGATTCAACATTCCGGCGAGGAACTGTTCCAGTCGTGCGGCGTACTCAACCTGGGGCCGCAGCACTCCGAATTCATTCGCAATGCTCAGCAGAGCGCGCAAAAATTCCGCCTGAACGCACAAACCCTCAGCGCCGAACAGATTGCTCAACGCTGGCCGGAATTCCGCACGCCGGAAGGTTACGTCGGCGTTTTCGAGCCGGACGCCGGCTTCCTACGTTCCGAACTGGCGGTGGCCAGCCTGATCAAGCTGGCGAAAGAGGCCGGCTGCAGCCAGTTGTTCAACTGTCCGGTCAGTGCGGTGGAGCCTATCGATGGCGGCGTTGCAGTCGTCACCGGCGAAGGGCGTTTCACGGCGCGAAAAGCGGTGGTCACCGCCGGCACCTGGGTGAAAGTGCTGTTGCCGCAGCTGCCGGTTGCGCCATTGCGCAAGGTATTCTCCTGGCATCAGGCGGATGGCCGCTACAGCGTGAACAATCGCTTCCCGGCCTTTACCGTTGAAGCGCAAGACGGCACGCACTATTACGGCTTCCCGGCGGATAACGACGGCCTGAAAGTGGGCAAACACGACGGTGGCCAGCCGATGGATGCCCCCGAGCAGCGTAAACCTTTCGGCAGCCACGCCAGCGACGGTACCGAAGTCTTCACCTTCCTGCGGCAGTTTTTACCGGGTGTAGGCGTATGTTTACACGGCGAAGCCTGCAGTTATGACATGAGCCCCGACGAAGACTTTATTATCGATACCCTGCCGGAGTGCGATCGCCTGATGGTCATCAGCGGATTGAGCGGCCACGGCTTCAAGTTCGCCAGCGCACTGGGCGAGATTGCCGCGCTGTTCGCGCAGGACAAAGCGCCGCCGGTCGACGTCTCCAGCTTTGGTCTGAAACGATTTAGCTAAGCAAAGGCTGTCGCTGTCCTGGTTCCCGTCGAGCCCTGGGCAGCGAAATCTGACGGTTACAATTTCTTAACCTGCTAACTCTTTTAAATACCAAGTAAAAATTCTTATAACGGAAATTTCTTGCATTCAGCAGTTGAATTTCCGAATTGAACACTTGCAGTGTAAGTCCTATTTTACAGAAGATATGCTCCATCGGCTTTCAACAAGGACGTCACCATGAAACTACTTGTCGTGGACGAATGCTGCTTCACCCGGGTCGGTATAGCCAGCTACTTTGCTGATAGTGGGATTACGACGATCAAGTGCTGCCACAGCATTGAGTACGCTACGCCGCTGTTGGCCAGCTTTCAGCCGAGCCACATTCTGGTGAACCTCAGCAATCAGTGCCGCTATAACGAAGCGGACGCACAGCTGCTGGCGTTTATGGAGGCCAGCCAGTCTGCCTTGATGTTTATCTATCTCGATACGCCTTACCCTTATAGCGAAACGCCAATGCGCATCGCCGATAACGCGTTTCTGTTCAATAAAAGCATTCTGCCGCTCACCTTACGCACGCTGCGCGAAAATCCGCTGGCGCTGGCCGATGACGGCGAAGAGCGTTCCCTGTTCAGCCCGCAGGAACTGACGGTGATGAAATATTGGATGGCGGAGATGCCCAACTACCGCATCGCGAAAAAACTGCAAATTAGCTCGCATACGGTGTACGTGCACAAGCGGCACATCACGGAGAAGATCAACGCGCGCAACCGGCTGGAGTTCTACTCGTTGTATAACGTGCTGCGTTATTTCTACCCGCCGAACACGCCAACGAACTCGACGCCGTTGGCGCTGCTGGCGGTATGACATCAAGCCTGCGATAACGCAGGCTTTTTTATCGCCATTCTTCCAGCGCTCATGCGCGGCGCGCTATAAAAGACGCAGAGAAAAGGACTATAATCAAAGGTCTCTTTCTTCTGGCGGCTGAAATGTTAAACCGAATACTGGCGGCTATCGTCAACAACGTGCGTGAGCACCTGGTGCTGTATCTTTGCCTGTGGCTGGTGCTGCTGGCGCTGGATGTCTACTTTTTCTTCGTACTGTAACCCATGCCGTCGTCATTTCCCCGATTGAGCTTCAACCGCTTCGGCGATCCCGCCCAGGTGCTGACGCTGCAGCAGGTGAACAGGCCGCCGCTGCGCCCCGGCCGGCTGCTGCTGCAGATGCGCTATGCCCCGATCAATCCTTCCGACCTGATCCCGATTCACGGCCAATACGCGCACCGTATCGCCCTGCCGCAGGTGCCGGGCTATGAAGGCGCAGGCGTCATCGTCGATCCGCAGAGCGGGCGCTCGACCGGCCGACGCGCGCTGGCGGTAGCGGGTGACGGCAGTTGGCAAACCTTCGTCACGCTGCCTGAGGATCGGGTGGTGTGGGTGCCGGACGACATCGACGACAACGACGCGGCACAGATTTACATCAACCCGCTCACCTGCTGGGTGCTGCTGACGCAATGGCTGCCGCTCAACGCCGGCGACGTGCTGCTGCTCAACGGCGGCGGCTCCGCCGTTAGCCTGCTGTTGGCGCAGCTGACGGCGCTGCGTGGTATTCGTCTGGCGGTGGCGGTGCGCAACGCCGCCCATCGCCAGGCGCTGCTGGCCGCCGGCGCCTGGCGCGTTATCGAAGCGCCGCAGCTGGCGCAGATGACCCATTTTGGCGCCCGCGCCGCCATCGACTGCATCGGCGGAGAAGACGGATTGCAGCTGGCGCGAGCGGTTCGCTCCGGCGGCGATTTCGTGGCGCTGGGCCTTTTAGGCGGGCGCCAGGTGGACTGGCGGCGCGTAGTGGATGAGTTAAAGCTGCGCGCTTCGCTGTTCCACCTGCGTAAATGGAATGCGCATGCGGCGCCGGCGCAGTGGCAAACGGCGTTTTATCAGCTATTCCAGCTGCTGCGCCGCGGCCAGCTGGCGCTGCGCCCGCCCGCCGCGATTTACCCTCTGCATCAGTACGCAGCGGCGCTGCAACACGCCGCGCAGCCCGGCGTCAACGGAAAAATCTTCCTCACTCCGGCGCCGCCGGAGGCTGGCGCGGCGGGCGGCCGTCCCCCAGGATAACCGCCAGCCGATAGCCGCCCTCGGTGGTCTCCAGCGCGATGCGCGCCACGATCGTCAGCGGCACCGACAGCAACATGCCCACCGGGCCGAGCAGCCAACCCCAAAAGATCAGCGACAGGAACACCACCAGCGTCGACAACCCCAGCCCGCGCCCCATCACCCGCGGTTCGAGGATATTGCCGATCACCATGTTGACAGCGATAAAGCCGCCCGCCACCACCAGCGCATCGCCCAATCCGTTGAACAGCAGCGCCTGAATCAACGGTGGAATGGCGGCCAATACCGAGCCGATATTGGGGATATAGTTGAGCAGAAACGCCAGCAGCCCCCAGATAAAGGCGAAGCGCACGCCGACCGCCGCCAGGAAGATCCAGACGATCACGCCGGTGGCCAGGCTGATGATGGTTTTAATCACCAGATAGCGCGTCACGCCGTCCAGCGCCCGCCGCATCGCGGCGAGGCCTTCATTCGGCTTATCCAACGCCTGCTGCAGCTTATAAGGCAGCAGTTGCACTTCAAACAGCATAAACACCACGGTCATCAGCAGCAGGAAGACGTTGGTCATGGCGCCAGACAGGTGCCCCAGCATGCGGGTAACCAGATTCATCGCCGCGCTGGGATCGACATACTGCAGCATCGCTTCGCTGGAGAGGCTGATATTGAAGCGATCGGCGTAATGCTGCAGCTCGCGCAGTTTCTCGATCATCATGCCGCGGTACTGCGGCAGCGAGCGGGCGAACTCGTTCAGCGAAGCGCCCAGCATGCCGATAAACAGCATCACGACCACGATCACCGCCGTCACCAGCAGCGTCACCCCAAGGATGCGCGGCACCCGGCGGCGTTCCAGCATCGTCACCAGCGGGTTCAGCACCATGGCGAGGAATACCGCCAGTAGAAACGGCACCACGATGTCGGCGGCGGCTTTCACCCCGGCCAAAATGATCACCAACATCGCCAACAGGACGGCCAAACGCAGGCTGCTGTCGGTTACTCGGGTTCGGCCCATGACGTTTCCTTGTTATTTCACTGGGTTAACCGGCCACAAAGAGCCGACTCTTGGCGCTAATGGTAGCAAAGTCGGCCGTCACGCCGCAGAGGATTTAGCGTAACCGTTCGAATAATTTAATCTTTCCGCCCTGCTCTTCACCGCAAGAAATAGGCATAACCTTTGCCAACCAATAATCCCGCCCAGCAATCCATGAACGGTTTACGTAAAATGACAAAAGCTGACATTAATAGATAATAAGCCTAATTTTCAACAACTAGCATAATCGCCACGTGAAAGAAATCATATCATCTTCAACGATTTATCTGATGAACTCCGAACATCTCAAACAAATTCACTGACTAATATTTCTAAGAAGTAACATAGTTAAATTTATTATTGATTTTATGTTTCCTAAAGTTTAATTATTGCAGCCAGCCAATCGGTAATCGAAGGAAACAGGATGCTCTGGAAAAATACCGCCGATCGTTTCGGCCATGTGTCAGTGTTGATCCACTGGCTGGTGGCGCTGACGGTGTACGGCATGTTCGCCCTCGGCCTGTGGATGGTCACGTTGGGCTATTACGACGTCTGGTACCACCAGGCGCCGGAGATCCACAAAAGCATCGGCACGCTGCTGTTCATCGTGATGGTGATCCGCGTGATCTGGCGCTTTGTCTCGCCGCCGCCCAAGCCTCTGGCCAGCTATGGCCGCCTCACTCGCGTCAGCGCCATTCTCGCGCATCTGGCGCTGTATGCCGTGCTGTTCGGCATTCTGATCAGCGGCTATCTGATCTCGACCGCCGACGGCCAACCGATCAGCGTATTCGGCTGGTTCGACGTGCCCGCCACCGTGACCGGCATGGCGGAGCAAGCCGATACCGCCGGTGCCATTCACCTTTACCTGGCCTGGGCCGTGGTAGTGCTCTCGGTACTGCACGGGCTGGCCGCGCTTAAACATCACTTTATCGATCGTGATGTCACTTTGAAACGGATGCTGGGTAGCAGCGCCGATTAACCTTTGGATTTATGGAGATTGCTATGTTGAAAAAGACCGTATTGGGCCTGACCGCAGGCGCCCTGCTGCTGAGCGCCGGTTCCGCACTGGCGGCGGACTACAAGATCGACAAACAGGGCCAGCACGCCTTTATCGAGTTCCGCATCCAGCACCTGGGTTACAGCTGGCTGTACGGCAGCTTTAAAGACTTCGACGGCGGCTTCACCTTCGACGAAAAAGATCCTTCGAAGGACAAGGTCAACGTGACCATCAATACCGCCAGCGTCGACACCAACCACGCCGAACGCGACAAGCACCTGCGCAGCGCCGAGTTCCTCAACGTGGAGAAGAACAAGCAGGCCAAGTTTGAATCCACCGAAGTGAAGAAAAGCGGCGACGGTTATGCGGTGGTCGGCAACCTGACGCTGAACGGCGTGACCAAACCGGTTACGCTGGACGCCAAACTGATTGGCCAGGGCAACGATCCGTGGGGCGGCTACCGCGCCGGCTTTGAAGCCAACGGCAAGATCAAGCTGAAAGATTTCGGCATCACCACCGATCTGGGCCCGGCGTCGCAAGACGTTGAGCTGATCATCTCCGTAGAAGGCGTGCGCGAGAAATAAGTAAAAAAGCCCGGCTTGGCGGCCGGGCTTCTCATTTCCTCAGGCTCAGCGGGCTGGGCCTTCTTCTTCCGGTGCCGGAATGTGCATCGTAGTCTGCAACAGGCCTTTCGACTTATTGAAGATCTTGACGCCGTTTTCACGGCCGGCACGGCGCGCGCGCTGCTCTTCGCGCGGCAGCTTCAGCTCTTCGCGGCAAATTTCACTGCAGCACCCTTCAAACTTGGCGGCGCAGCTCGGGCACTGAATGAACAGCAGGTGGCAGCCGTCGTTTTTGCAGTTGGTGTGGGTATCGCACGGCGCCCCGCACTGGTGGCAGTTGGCGATCACATCGTCGGAAATGCGCTCGCCCATACGCTCATCGAACACAAAGTTTTTGCCGATAAACTTCAGCGGCAACCCCTGCTCTTTCGCTTTGCGGGCGTACTCGATGATCCCGCCTTCCACGTGGTAGATGTTTTTAAAGCCGTTGTGCAGCATATAGGCGCTGGCTTTTTCACAGCGAATGCCGCCGGTGCAGTACATGACGATGTTTTTGTCTTTGCTGTCCTGCAGCATCTCCACCGCCATCGGCAGCTGATCGCGGAAGGTATCCGACGGCACCTCGATGGCGTTTTCGAAGTGACCGACTTCGTACTCATAGTGGTTGCGCATGTCGACGAACACCGTATTCGGATCGTCGATCATCTGATTGACGCGATCGGCCTGCAGATATTCGCCGACGTTGCTTGGGTCAAAGCTCTCGTCATCGATGCCGTCGGCCACGATGCGCTCGCGCACCTTGAGGCGCAGCACCCAGAAGGATTTGCCGTCGTCTTCGAGCGCGATATTCAGGCGAACCTGATCCAGCGCCGGGTGCGAGGCGAACAGCGCGGCTTTGAACGCGTCGAAGTTATGCTGCGGCACGCTGATCTGCGCGTTGATGCCCTCTTTCGCCACGTAGATGCGGCCGAACACCTTCAGTTTTTCGAACTGAACGTACAGGCTGTCGCGAAACGCTTTGGGATCGTCGATGGAGAAATATTTGTAAAAAGAAACTGTGGTGCGCGGCTCGGTTTCTGCCAGCATGCGCGCCTTCAGTTCCTCATTAGAAATTCGGTTATGTAACACTGGCATGGTGTACTTTCCTGTCTTTCGGGAGGTGACTGATTATCGCGCGCAGCCTGCCGGCCCGCGCGCGGCGCACATCATACCCGAAAAACCGCCGCCGCGCAGCCCTGACGCAAACGCCCCGTTCAGCGTCCGCCGCCTTCGGTAAACGCGGAAGCCAGCATACCGAGCGCCATCATCATGCCGGCGAGCGCCAATATCGCGTTCACCTGCAGATGCGCGCCGACGCTGCCGACCGCCGCGCCCAAAACCAGCAGCCCCGCACTGATCCATGGTGCCAACATATTTACCCTCTGAATAATTACCAGCAATAATATCGCCATTATCTTTGGCAGGAAAGATTGTGGAAAAATTCGGCATTCGATGCATATTTAACGCCCAAAAAGGGATTTTAATGCGTTGTGTTTTCCCGGATCGCCAGAAAAATGCCACAATAGTCGCAAACAAACGGCAGAAACGAACCTTGCCGCCGAGCTCACCCGGCTGCCAGACCATGCTATGACTCTGTCATTACACTTAAACAACCGTATTCAAACAGAGAACCCATGACTCAAGTTCCTACTTTCAATCGTTCCTTATTGCACCCGCGCTACTGGCTGACCTGGGTCGGCATCGGCTTGCTGTATCTGCTGGTGTTGCTGCCTTATCCCGTCATCTACTGGCTCGGCACCTCGATTGGGCGATTTTCCATGCGCTTTCTCAAGCGACGCGTCGCTATCGCCCAGCGTAACCTCGAGCTCTGTTTTCCCGACATGCCGCAGGCCGAACGCGATGCGCTGGTGGTAAAGAATTTCGAATCGGTCGGCATGGGGCTGTTTGAAACCGGCATGGCGTGGTTCTGGCCCAACTGGCGCATCGAGCGCTGGTTCAAGGTCAGCGGCCTGGAGCACATCCAAAAGGCGCGCGACAACCAGCAGGGCGTGTTGCTGATTGGCCTGCACTTTTTGACGCTGGAGCTGGGCGCGCGCATCTTCGGCATTCACAACCCGGGCATCGGCGTTTACCGCCCGCACGACAACAAGCTGATGGACTGGCTGCAAACCTGGGGCCGCATGCGTTCCAACAAATCGATGCTGGATCGCAAAGACATCAAAGGCATGATCCGCGCCCTGAAACAGGGCGATATCATCTGGTATGCGCCGGATCACGACTACGGCCCGCGCAGCAGCGTATTCGTGCCGCTGTTCGCGGTAGACAAAGCCGCCACCACCACCGGCAGTTACGTGCTGGTGCGGATGGGCAAACCGGCGATCATTCCGTTCACCCCGCGCCGCCTGCCGGACGGCAAAGGCTATGAGCTGATCATGCAGCCGGCGGTGGAAAACTTCCCGCTGGATAACGAACTCGATGCCGCCGCCTTTATGAATAAAGTGGTGGAAAAAGAGATCCTGATGGCGCCGGATCAATACATGTGGCTGCATCGCCGCTTCAAGACCCGCCCGGAAGGCGAGCCTTCGCTCTACTGATAAAGCAAACCCGCCGCCGGCGGGTTTTTTATTGCGCGCCTCTTGAGAATCGACGGCGAGGGTGGGATGGTAAAGCCTTTGCCACCAACCCCGGAGCCGCCATGTACATTGTCAGCCTGACCTACCATCGCCCGATCGCCGACGTCGACAGCCACCTTGACGGGCACATCGCCTGGCTTAAGAAATATTTTCAGGACGGCACCTTCATCGCCTCCGGCCGCAAGAATCCCCGCACCGGCGGCGTGATCCTGGCCAAGGGCATTGAGCGCGCGCGGCTGGACGCCATCCTGGCCGAAGATCCGTTCAACGCCGTGGCTCACTACGAGGTCACTGACTTTAGCGCCACCACCACCGCCGCCGGTTTCGAGGCGCTGGCCGGCCTATAAAACGCTGAAAATTCCGCGCGCCAAGCGCGGAATAAGGTTTAAGCGTCATTTTTAAAACTTTATTTCATTTTTTGCCCTATTCCCGTCCTCTGGTTTGCCGTAGCCGCGCTGGCGGCGCATACTTATCAGGCTAACTTTCACGTTTTGCCCCTCATCTTTTTGCCGCCGGCAAAACGCGTCACCTTTCGGCAATGGACATTTATGGCTTCGGCAGCAGAACCCGTTAACTGGAAACGCAACCTTTTCGTCGCCTGGGTAGGGTGCTTTCTCACCGGCGCCGCCTTCAGCCTGGTGATGCCGTTTCTGCCGCTGTACGTCGAGACCCTGGGCGTAACCGGCCATCAGGCGCTCAACATGTGGTCCGGTCTGCTGTTCAGCATTACCTTCCTGTTTTCCGCTATCGCCGCGCCGTTCTGGGGCGCCCTGGCCGACCGACGCGGCCGTAAACTGATGCTGCTGCGCTCCGCCCTGGGCATGGCGATCGTCATGGTGCTGATGGGCATGGCGCAAACGGTCTGGCAGTTTCTCGCGCTGCGTGCGGTGCTGGGGTTGCTCGGCGGGTTCATTCCCAACGCCAACGCGCTGATCGCCACCCAGGTGCCGCGCAACCGCAGCGGCTGGGCGCTCGGCACCCTGTCAACCGGTGGCGTAGGCGGTGCGCTGATCGGCCCGCTGATCGGCGGCCTGTTGGCCGACCTCTATGGTCTGCGCCCGGTGTTTTACATCACCGCCGCGGTGCTGTTCGTCTGCTTCGTGCTGACGCTGCTGTATGTCAAAGAGCAGTTCACCCCGGTACAAAAACGCGACATGTTGCACGCAAAACAGGTGTTCGCCTCGCTGAAGAACCCGAAGCTGGTGCTCAGCCTGTTCGTCACTACCATGATCATCCAGATCGCCACCGGCTCGATTGCGCCGATCCTGACGCTGTATGTGCGCGATCTGGCCGGCGCCACCCATAACCTGGCGTTTATCAGCGGGCTGATCGCCTCGGTGCCCGGCGTCGCGGCGTTGATGAGCGCCCCACGTCTGGGCAAGCTGGGCGATCGCATCGGTCCGGAGCGCATTCTGATATGTATGCTGATCGTCTCGGTGCTGTTGCTGATCCCGATGGCCTTCGTGCAAACGCCGTGGCAGCTCGGAGTGCTGCGTTTTCTGCTGGGGGCGGCCGACGGCGCGCTGCTGCCGGCGGTACAGACGCTGCTGATTTACAACTGCACCAATCAGGTGGCCGGCCGCATTTTCAGCTATAACCAATCGTTCCGCGACGTCGGCAACGTCAGCGGCCCATTGCTTGGGGCCGCGGTCTCCGCCGGCTACGGTTTTCGCGCGGTCTTCGGCGTCACCGCTTTGGTGGTGCTGTTCAACGCCGGTTATTCCTGGTGGTGTCTGCGGCGGCGGCCGGGCTACATGCGGGAAGACACGCTGCAGGAAGAACAATAGCTGCATTTATCGCCAATTTCCGCCATTGGCCGGATCAACGCCGCGTTTCCCCTACTTTTAATAATGCTTCCTTCAGGCCTGCGAATTTTCGGCCCACTCGGAACATTCTTACCTCAACATCTTGTTTATCAACAATTAATTAACTTTCAGCGCATAAAACCCGCTGTCAATCATATTCCCGCCACAACCAACAGAAAAACCAGAAAAGTAGATGCTTGTCGACTTTTCGTCTAAAAAATGGGATACAGGTACTAGACAAAACCAACGACCAGTTATCAAATGGTTAAATAATATCACGCCAGATGTGAACCATCGGCCAAGTGAAAAAAGGTCAGCACGCTTTCCACGGTTTATCAGCGTTGCAGCCGCGGTTTTGTCGGGTAATCCGCATTGGGCGGATCGCCTTCATTAAATACACATACAACCACAGTACGGGCTGCAGCCATGCAGCGCCTTTTTATTGGGAAATCGTTATGCAATCCTCTGTCAATAAGTCAGAAAGCCGGACCTTCTTCGGCCATCCCTATCCGCTGGGTTCTCTGTTCTTCACCGAAATGTGGGAACGCTTTTCGTTCTACGGCATCCGTCCGCTGCTGATCCTGTTTATGGCCGCCACCGTGTACGACGGCGGCCTGGGTCTGGCGCGTGAGAACGCGTCGGCGATCGTCGGCATTTTCGCCGGCAGCATGTACCTGGCGGCACTGCCGGGCGGCTGGCTGGCGGACAACTGGCTCGGCCAACGCAAGGCAGTCTGGTACGGTTCTATCCTGATCGCCCTCGGCCACCTGTCGATCGCCCTGTCCGCGGTGATGGGCACCAACCTGTTCTTCATCGGCCTGATGTTCATCGTGCTCGGTTCCGGCCTGTTCAAGACCTGTATCTCGGTGATGGTCGGCACGCTGTACAAGAAAGGCGATGCGCGCCGCGACGGCGGTTTCTCGCTGTTCTACATGGGCATCAACATCGGTTCGTTCATCGCCCCGTTGATCTCCGGCTGGCTGATCAAGTCACACGGCTGGCACTGGGGCTTCGGCATCGGCGGTATCGGGATGCTGGTGGCGCTGGTGATCTTCCGCGTGTTCGCCGTCCCGGCGATGAAACGCTATGACCGCGAAGTGGGCCTGGATTCCACCTGGAACAGCCCGGTCGCGAAGAAAAAAGGCGTCGGCGCCTGGCTGCTGGCATTGGCGGTAGGCCTGGCTGCGGTCATCGTGCTGATCGCTCAGGGCACCATCGTCATCAACCCGGTCGAAGTAGCCAGCGTGCTGGTGTACGTGATCGCCGCGTCGGTCACCCTGTACTTCATCTATCTGTTCGCCTTTGCCGGCCTGAGCCGCAAAGAGCGCGCACGCCTGCTGGTGTGCTTTATCCTGCTGATCTCCGCCGCGTTCTTCTGGTCGGCGTTTGAACAGAAACCGACCTCGTTCAACCTGTTCGCCAACGATTACACCAATCGCATGGTCGGCGGCTTCGAGATCCCGGCGGTGTGGTTCCAGTCGATCAACGCCTTGTTCATCATCCTGCTGGCGCCGGTGTTCAGCTGGGCCTGGCCTGCGCTGGCGCGCAATAACGTGCGCCCGAGCAGCATTACCAAGTTCGTGATCGGTATCCTGTGCGCCGCCGGCGGTTTCGGCCTGATGATGCTGGCCGCGCAGAATGTGCTGAGCAACGGCGGCGCCGGCGTATCGCCGATGTGGCTGGTGGGCAGTATCCTGATGCTGACGCTGGGTGAGCTGTGCCTGAGCCCGATCGGCCTGGCCACCATGACGCTGCTGGCGCCGGAGAGAATGCGCGGGCAAATGATGGGGCTGTGGTTCTGCGCCAGCGCGCTGGGCAACCTGGCGGCCGGTCTGATCGGCGGTCACGTCAAGGCCGACCAACTGGATATGCTGCCGGATCTGTTCGCTCGCTGCTCAGTCGCGCTGCTGATCTGCGCCGCCGTGCTTATCGTGCTGATCGTGCCGATTCGCCGCATGCTGGAAAATACCCAGACCAAGAGCGCGCAGAAACCGGCGACCAGCGCCTGACGGATACCCCTTTTTTATCTCGCAAACCGGCGCTCAAGGCGCCGGTTTTTTTTATCCTTGCCAGGCCTGATGTTGCAGGACCACCCGGTAGCCGTCAGGATCTTCAAAGGTTTGCCCCGCCCTATCCCAATAGGGGTTATAGGCGGTGACCGCCAGGAATCCTGCCGCCCGCATCCGCTCGCACGCGGCTCGCCATGCGTTCTCATCCGGCAGATAAAACACCAGCAGATGATCCTGCGTCGGCGCCTGCCCGACCCGCACCCCGCGATGCTGCGTGAACTCCAGATGGTAGGCATGCTGCGGATGGCCGATCATTATGCCGTCAAAGCCCTGATGATCGACAAACTCGCCCAGCTTTTCGAACCCCAGCCCGCGACAATACAGCACGGCAATCTCTTGCAACCGATCGGTCGGGCGCGCGATGCGCAACACCGCCTTGGCTATCGACATGTACGCCTCCGCCTCATGATAATCTCATACAGCGCCATGCCCACCAGCATCGCCAGCAGGAACGGCCATACCCGCTGTATCTCCGCCCCCGCCAACACCCAGGCCGGGCCAGGGCAAATGCCCGCCATGCCCCAACCGATGCCGAACAGCACGCTGCCCACCAGCAAACGGCGATCCACACGCCCGACGGCCGGGATCTGCAGCGGTTCCCCCAACAGGCTCCGCTGGCGTCGACGCGCCCACATAAAGGCCGGCGCCGCCACTGCAATCGCCCCAACCATCACCAACGCCAGCGAAGGATCCCACTGGCCGGTAATATCGAGAAACGCCAGTACTTTGGCCGGATTGGCCATACCGGCGACGATCAGCCCCAGACCGAAAATCACGCCGCTCAGCAGCGCCAACAGGGATTTAAACATCTCACCCTCCCAGCAGGTGGCGCATCAGCCACACGGTCATAAAACCCAGCAGCATAAACACCGCCGTGGCGGCCAGCGAACGCGGTGCCAGCCGCGCGACGCCGCACACGCCGTGCCCGCTGGTGCAACCGCTGCCCAATCGAGTCCCCACCCCCACCAACAGCCCTGCTACCGCCAGCCCGCCGCTGCCGGCCGCGATCTCAGCAGACGGCAAAGCCGCTGCGGCAGCATACAGCCAAGGGGAAATCAGCAACCCGCCAAGAAATGCGGCGCGCCAGCCCCGCTCGCGGCCACCCGCGCTCAATAAACCGCCGGTAATGCCGCTGATGCCGGCGATCCGGCCGTTGAACAGCAGCAGCAGCGCCACCGCTGCGCCGATAATGGTTCCGCCCGCCAGCGCGGAATACGGCGTGAAGTGTTGCCAGTCAATGGTCATCGCGGTTCTCCGGCTGTGGGCAATAGAGTTGATACAGGGTATGGAGCAGCGCCAGCGCTTTGGCATCGGCCACCGCATAGTAAATCTGCTTGCCGGCGCGTCGGGTGGAGACCAATCCCTCCTCGCGCAGCACGCCAAGCTGCTGGGACAGCGTCGGCTGGCGGATATCCAGCGCCTGCGCCAGCTCGCTCACCGCCATCTCGCCCTGGCTGAGCCGGCACAGCAGCAGCAGCCGATCTTCGTTGCCCAAGGTGCGCAGCATCGCGCCAGCCTGCGCCGCCGCCTTGCGCATCGCGTCAATATCCATTGCTCCTCCATCAATTTATAAAATCATATAATATTATTTTATAAACCATTTCGCCGTACCGCGCCACAGACTGGTGTGAAACAGCGCCGCATGGCATGCTGTCTTCCCCCTTTTGCCGCGCGGAGCCTGCTTACGATGCTGTTGTTTCACGACGTTCTGCCGCCCGACCAGCCTGTCCGGCCGTTGGCCAAGGATTATCGCCACGGCGACAGCGAGCCGGATCACTACCATCACTGCGCGCAGCTGATTCACAGCCTGAGCGGCGTGGTGCAGGTCACGACCCGGCTCGGCAGTTGGGTGGTACCGCCCGGCCGCGGCGTCTGGGTGCCGGCTAAGGTGGTGCACAGTCTGCGCATTACCGGCCAGGTGGCGGCCAGAACGCTGTTCGTCGATCCGCTGGCGCGCGCCGATCTGCCGGCCCAATGCCAGGTGGTGCAGGTTTCTCCGCTGCTGCGCGAGTTGATTATCTGTGCGATGGAGATTGCGCCCGATTACCCGAGCGGCGGACGCGAAGAACGCGTCATGGAACTGATTCTGGATGAGTTGCGGATGCTGCCGATCCTGCCGCTGCACCTGCCTGAACCGCGTGAGGCCTCGCTGCTCGCCCTGTGCCGCCATATCCAGGCTACGCTGGCGCAGCCCTGGACGCTGGAACAGGCGGCCGCTCATCTCAGCGTCAGCGGACGCACCCTGTCGCGGCGCTTCCAGCGCGAAACCGGGCTGCATTTTAGCGATTGGGTGCGACGCACCCGTTTGCTGGCGGCGCTGAACGCGCTGGCGACCGGCCGCTCGGTGTTGGAAGTGGCGCTGGATCTCGGCTATGACAGCCCCAGCGCGTTCAGCGCCATGTTTCGCCGGGTGCTGGGGGTCGCGCCCAGCGACTATTTCAGCCCGGCCGCGCCGACGTTGACGCCAGATAGCGCCCGGCGACGTTGAGCAGCGCCTGCAGCGAGGCGCTGGCGGAGTCGACGTCGATGCCAACGCCGTAGGTCGCCTCACCCTGCGGCAACGAGCAGCGAATATAGGCCACCGCCCGGCTGTCGCTCTGGTGCCCCAGCGTATGCTCGTGGTAATCCTCGATCGCCAGCGGCAAGCCGAAGCGCTGGCGCAGCGCATCCACCGCGCTGGAAAGCAGGCCATTGCCGGCGCCCTGCAGCCGCAGCGGCTCTCCCTCACAGGCAATCCGCGCATTGAAGCTGTAGGCCTCTACGCCGTGGCTTTCCGTCTGGTAGCTCAGCAGCTGCAAGCGCGGTTGCTCCACCAGCCCATAGGTGTCGCGGAATAAGCGCCACAGCTGCGCGCCGCTCATTTCCTTGCCGCTGCCGTCGGTCGCGCGCTGCACCACCTGGCTGAAATCAATCTGCAAACCGCGCGGCAACGCCAGCCCGTGATTTTGTTCCAACAGCCAGGCGGCCCCGCTTTTGCCGGACTGGCTGTTGACCCGGATCACCGCCTCATAGCTGCAGCCGACATCGACGGGATCGAGCGGCAGGTAAGGCACCTGCCACCAGCCATCCTGGCGCTGGCGCTGGGCGGCGAAGCCTTTTTTAATCGCATCCTGATGCGAACCGGAGAAGGCGGTAAACACCAACTCGCCGGCATAAGGATGGCGAGGGTGCACCGGCAGCTGATTGCACAGCTCCACCACCTCCACCACCTGCTTCAGGCGGCTGAAGTCCAGGCCCGGCGCCATGCCCTGGGTATAGAGATTCAACGCCAGCGTAACCAGATCGACATTGCCGGTGCGCTCTCCGTTGCCGAACAGGCAACCTTCGACCCGATCGGCGCCGGCCAACAGCGCCAGCTCCGCGCAGGCCACGCCGGTGCCGCGATCGTTATGCGGATGCACGCTGATCGTTACATCGGCGCGGCGGCTGAAGTGGCGACAGAACCATTCAATCTGATCGGCATACACGTTGGGCGTGCTCACTTCCACCGTCGCTGGCAGATTGATGATCATCGGCCGCTGCGGCCCCGGTTGCCACACCGCCGCCACCGCTTCGCAGATCTCCAGCGCGAACGCCAATTCAGTAAAACAGAAGGTTTCCGGCGAATACTCGAAGCACCAGGCGGTATCGGGCTGTGCCTCGCACTGCCGGCGAATGCGCCGCGCGCCGTTCACCGCCAGCGCCACGGTGGCGGCCTTATCCTGGCGGAACACGATGTCGCGAAACATCGGCGCCGTGGCGTTGTACAGATGCACGATAGCCCGTGGCGCCCCCTGCAGCGCCTCGAAGGTGCGGTCGATCAGATCGTCGCGCGACTGCGTCAGCACCTGAATCGTGACGTCGTCCGGGATCAGCTGCTCGTCAATCAGCGTGCGCACAAAATCGAAATCCGTTTGCGACGCCGAAGGAAAAGCCACTTCAATTTCTTTAAAACCACACTGCAACAGCAATTGATAGAACTCGCGCTTGCGCGCGTTATCCATCGGTTCCGCCAGCGCCTGGTTGCCGTCGCGCAGATCGCTGGAGCACCAGCGCGGCGCCTGCCGCAGCGTACGCGCAGGCCATTGGCGGTCCGGCAAAGCCACCGGCGGGAACGGTCGATATTTGCTTGAAGGGTCGATTAACATGGGCTTCTCCTGACGCCTGAGTGAACGATAACGCCATTATTTCCCGCCCTCGCCGCCTCTTCTCCCGCTTTGCGGACAACCATCGTCGCAATGCGGACAACAAAAAAATTTGCATCCTGCGCCAGTGAGACAACAATTAGGTTTGACGTTTACCCCACCGCATCGGCAGTGCCGCCGGGCGCTCTACTCTCATTGTCAACGGAGGCGAACATGAGCCTGTATGCAACCCTGGAAGAAGCCATCGAGGCCGCACGCGAAGAGTTTATCGACACCGCCGAAGGCGGCGGCGATGACGAACCGCCGGTGCCGCAGCAGTTCAATCTGCAAAAGTACGTGATGCAGGATGGCGACACGATGTGGCAGGCCGAGTTCTTCGAGGAAGAAGGCGAAGCGGTGGAGTGCCTGCCGCTGCGCAGCGGTGCGGCGGCGCAGGCGATCTTCGACGGTGACTACGACGAGGTGGAGATCACCGCCGAGTGGATAGATGAAAACACCCTGTACGAATGGGAAGAAGGCGACTTCCAACTCGAGCCGCCGCTGGATACCGAAGAAGGCCAGGCCGCGGCCGATGAATGGGATGAACGTTAACCCGCACTACGCACTCATCGCCAAGGAGGCAGCATGAATATTCGCCGGGCTCGTACCACCGACTACCCCGCCATTTTGCAGCTGCAGGGGGAAAACGTGCCGGAAGCGCTCGACGAGCGCCAAAAACGGCAGGGATTTATCGTATCGCGCATGAATGAGGCGCAGCTGGCGGCGATCAACCGCGGCATCGGCATACTAGTGGCTGAACAGGAAAACCAACTGGCGGGGTTTGTTTGCCTGATGCCCGCCAACGTGCAACCGCGCCCGCCGGTGGTGGACGCGATGCTGGAGACGCTCGCCACGCAATCCTTCGCCGGACGCGCGCTGAATGAACTGCGGGTGTTTCTCTACGGCCCGGTCTGCCTCGCCGCCGCCTGGCGCGGCAAAGGCGTGCTGAAGCGCCTTTACGCCGCGGTCAAAGCGCATACCAGCCATGACTACGACGTGGGCGCGCTGTTTATCGACGACGACAATCCGCATTCGTTGGCCGCTCACGTGCAAGGGCTGGGCATGACGGCGCTGGCGCCTTTCCATTGCGGGCAGAAAGGCTATCAGCTGGTGGTGTTCGCCACCCGCTGAGCGGGTTTATTCATAGGGGCCGTGCTGCGCATCGAACGGCAGCATAAAGGTGTCCACCACCATCGACAGCGGCACGTCTATCACCGTGACGTAGCGCCAGGGCGTATCGCGCAGATCCCACTGCACGCCGGGATAGTACTGGTGGCCATGCCCCGCGCCGGGCACGGTGCGGCTGATAATGCTGCCGCAGCCGGTCAGGGCCATCACGCCGGCCGCCACGCAGGCCAGCCGAAGGTAGGAAGAGAGATTCACGACATTGACTCTGAGCAAGGGGGTTGTTTCGCGAGTGAACAACGCATCGGCCGCAGTCTACCACAGTTCCCTTTCTCCGCCGGCACCGGCGCACGTAAGCAAAAGGTAAAAAAAACGGGGAATGCGCCATGCGCATTCCCCGTCTGGGCGTTGCCGTTCAGCGATTAACGCCGGCCCGTTGGGTGCGCCAGCGGGTTGTGCGGCAACTGCTGATAGTGCTCACGCCAGGCGGCGCCTTCCGGCAACAGCCAGACGCGCTGGTGCAAACGAGCCAGCGTGACCGGATCGCTCAGCAGCTCCAGACGTTTGCCCTTCGCCAGCTTCTCCGGCCCCAGCTGCAGCGCTTCGTTCACCCGCTCCTCGCGGTTGCGATCGAGCGTCGCGCGCAGATGGTGACGCGCCGTCGCCAACGCCGTCGCCAGCGCGTTGAAGGACGGGTTGACCACCGCATGCATAAAGCCGTTGGTCAGCGCGCGATTGCGGTTGAGATGCAGGTATTCTTCCGTCGCCAACAGCTCACGCGGCGGGTTGTACTCTTCCGGGATCAGGAACAGCTTGGCGCGTTTGCTCTTCATGCCCAGCGTCGCGCGGCTCGACAGCACCGACACGAACGGCGACAGGATCAGCGAGAACACGATCGGCGCCAACCACCACAGGAAGCGCAGATCCAGCCACGCCATGCCGCCGGCCCACACCAGGCCCAGCAACATCTGCGAGCCATGGCGGCGGAAGGCTTCGCCCCACGGCGTATCGTCGTCGTCACGCTGCGGCGAATTCCACACCACTTCCCAACCGAGGAAGGCGCTCACCACGAACACGGTATGGAACAGCATGCGCACCGGTGCCAGCAGCACCGAGAACAGCATTTCCATCAGCATCGAAATGAACAGACGGAACGCCCCGCCGTACTCTTTCGCGCCCTTGGCCCAGATCAGCACGATGCTGAGCAGCTTCGGCAGGAACAACAGCACCAGCGTGGTGGAGAACAGCGCTATCGCCAGCTCGGGCCGCCACTGCGGCCAGACCGGGAACAGCTGCCGCGGCTGCAGGAAGTATTGCGGTTCCATCAGGGTGTGCACCACCTGCAACGCGGTGGAGAGCGCCAGGAACATGAACCACAGCGGCGCCGACAGGTAGGACATCACGCCGGTGAGGAACACCGCGCGGTGCACCGGGTGCATGCCCTTCACCAGGAACAGGCGGAAGTTCATCAGGTTGCCGTGGCACCAGCGACGGTCGCGTTTCAGCTCGTCCAGCAGGTTTGGCGGCAGCTCTTCGTAACTGCCCGGCAGATCGTAAGCGATCCACACGCCCCAACCGGCGCGGCGCATCAGCGCCGCTTCAACGAAGTCGTGCGACAAGATTGAACCGGCGAAGGAGCCCTCGCCCGGCAGTGGCGCCAGCGCACAGTGCTCGATAAACGGCTTCACGCGGATGATGGCGTTATGGCCCCAGTAGTGTGACTCGCCCAGCTGCCAGAAATGCAGGCCAGCGGTAAACAGCGGCCCGTAAACGCGGGTAGCGAACTGCTGCACGCGCGCATACAGGGTATCCATGCCGGACGCCTTCGGCGCGGACTGGATGATGCCGGCGTTCGGGTTGGCTTCCATCAGACGCACCAGCCCGGTGAGGCATTCGCCGCTCATCACGCTGTCGGCGTCCAGGATCACCATGTAGCTGTACTCACCACCCCAACGACGGCAGAAGTCGTCGATGTTGCCGCTCTTGCGTTTGACGCGGCGGCGGCGACGGCGATAGAAGATGCGGCCGTGGCCGTCGACATCGCGGCACAGCTCCATCCACGCCTTTTGCTCGGCCACGCAGATGTCCGGATCGTAGCTGTCACTCAAGACGTAGATATCGAAGTGTTCCAGCTGACCGGTCGCGGCGACGGACTCATAGGTCGCACGCAGGCCGGCGAACACGCGTTCGACGTCTTCGTTGCAGATCGGCATGATCAGCGCGGTGCGGTGCGCCGGATTGATCGGCTCATCGCCCTTGATGGTGGAAGAAATGCTGTATTTGTCCTTGCCGATCAGCAGCTGCAGGAAGCCCATCAGCGCGGTCCAGAAACCGGCCGAGACCCAGCAGAACAGTACGGCGAACAGGATCAGAATGCCGGTTTGCAGCACATATGGCAGCAGCTGCAGCACCGACTGCATCAGATCCTGATCCAGCATGGCGATAGGATCGATCAGCGCCCAGCCCTGATAAGGCAAGATGGTTTTCATGTACCAGGTGGCGATGCCGGTTTGCACCAGCATCAGCACCAGCAGCACATAACGGCGCATGGAGCCGACGGTACGCCAGCGGTTCTCGGCCTCGGCCTCCTCTTTGGTGGCGTGCCGGTTGTGCGGCGAACGCCCCAAGAGAGAATCCCAGAAGCGCGCCACTGGGTTGGTGCGCCAGGCTTCCGGGAACATGGTGGTTCGTTTGATCGGCGGCGTCGCCTTCAGAATGGCGCGCCCTTCGGCGTCGGTATCGAAGTCGTCATCGCTGACCGCATCCGGCCAGGCGTTTTCGATACGCGGTTTGACCGAGGCCAGCGCCACGTCATCCGCCGACAGGCTATTGACGTTGGCGTCGGCGGCGCCCATCTGCCGATGGAGCGCCTCCAGTGCCTGAGCGTCATCCGCCGTTTGAGGGTTGAGCGCCTCCGACCGCTCGGCGGTCAGAGGCAGCGCCGCAAGATAATCCTGGGCGGGTTGAGTAGGCTTATTCATTGGCAGGTAGCTGATAGCTCCAGGTTTCCGACAGAGTCTTATCGCCATTGACCAGCGCCGCGCGCATTTCTACCGGCTTCTTGTCGTCTTTCACTTTCAGACGCACCGTCAGGCGCCAGCCTTTGGTCACTGGGTTATAGCGGACGTTGTTTTCCACCATTTCACCGTTGTCGCCGATGCTGATCTGAGAGGCGACCGGGGTATTGGCGTCCAGCCCTTTCAGCACAGGGCCGACGAAGTCGACCAGGAAGGCCACGCTGCCGTCTGGCTCGCGAATCAGGTTGGACTGCTTCACGTCACCGGTAGAACGCATGGTGCGGGCCACATAGGCGATGTCCTGCGAATGCAGTTTGTCTTCATCGCGGGTGAAGTTCAGGCGGTAGCTCAGCGTCAGCGGCTTTTTGGCTTCCGGCAGCGTATCCGGCGTCCAGAACGCGACGATGTTGTCGTTGGTTTCATCCGCCGTCGGGATCTCCACCAGCTCAACCTTGCCTTTGCCCCAGTCGCCCTTCGGTTCAATCCAGGCGCTCGGGCGCAGATCGTAACGATCGTCCAGATCTTCATATTCTTTGAAGTTGCGGCCGCGCTGCAGCAGACCGAAGCCTTTCGGATTCTCGACGGTATAGGTGCTGACGGACAGGTGTTTAGGATTGTTCAGCGGGCGCCAGATCCACTCGCCGTTGCCGGCATGGATAGACAGGCCGTTGGAGTCGTGCAACGCCGGACGATAGTTCAACGTCGGCGACGGCTGGTTCGGCCCGAACAGGAACATGCTGGTCAGCGGCGCCAGGCCCAGTTTGCCCACCTTGTCGCGCAGGAACACTTTGGACTCGACGTCCACGGTGGTGTCGCGGCCCGGGATCACCGTGAAACGGTAAGCGCCGGTGGCGCGCGGGGAATCCAGCAGCGCATAGATCACCAGGTGCTTGTCGCCCTGCTTCGGACGCTCAACCCAGAATTCGCGGAAACGCGGGAACTCTTCGCCGGACGGCAAAGCGGTATCGATGGCCAGGCCGCGAGCGGAAAGCCCGTAAACCTGCCCTTTACCCACCACGCGGAAATAGCTCGCGCCAAGCAGGCTCATGATCTCATCGTTTTTGTCGGCGCTGTTGACCGGGTAGAGCACCTTAAAGCCGGCAAAACCGAGATTTTTCACCGATTCAGGGTCGTGTTTGACCGAACCGAAGTTGAAGTAATCCGGGCTGTACTTGATCTGTTTTACGCTGGTGGAGGTGACTTCGTTGATTTTCACCGGCGTGTCGAAATACATCCCCTGGTGATAAAACTCAAGCTTGAAAGGGGTTTTCAGCTTGCTCCAATAGGCTTTATCGTGATTGAACTGAATCTGCTGATAGTCTGCGAACTTCATCTCGCGGAACTGAGAAGGAAGGTTGCTCTTCGGGGCTTCGAAACCTTTCGCCGCCAGATCCTGCGCCTGCTTGGCCACATCATCAATAGAAAAGGCCCATGCCGGCGAACTGAACAGCGTGAACAATACGGTAGCACCTAACCAACGAACGCTCGCGGCGCGTGGTTGTCCGGATAATATATTAACTAGCACATCCCCCCCTATTCGTGTGCTCAAATCATTTAAATCCATATTAATGGATTACTCAGCTTTCCGACAACATGATAAATGGATGGTTCATGTTTACGGCTCATTGTTTAAGCAGCTGATGGAACACCAGCGTAGCAAGCCGCGCAACAAGACGCTATGGAAAAATGCGGGGGGCTATAGTAGGGTTCCGGATAACAATTTAACGTTTGACGACTTATTAAGCGTGTTAATGAACACTCGATTAAATCACCAGCGGTAATCTATGACTAAAGGCAGCAAACAGCGCGAGTTTTTTCTCGACTCCATCAGAGCCTATTTGATGTTGCTCGGCATCCCGTTTCACCTCTCCCTGATCTATTCCAGCCACGCCTGGGCGGTGAACAGCCCGTCGCCCTCTTTCTCGCTCACGGTGCTGAACGACTTCATCCACGCCTTCCGCATGCAGGTGTTCTTCGTGATCTCCGGCTACTTCTCCTACATGCTTTACGAGCGCTACGAGCGCCACCAGTGGCTGAAGGTCAGGCTGGAGCGGGTGGCGATCCCGCTGTTGAGTTCCATCCCGCTAATCACGGTGCCGCAGTTTTTCATGCTGAAATATTTCACCGATAAATTAAACGGCTGGGATGAGTTTTCTCTCTATCAGAAAATAAATGTAACAGTTTGGGAATTGGTGTCTCATCTTTGGTTCTTATTGACCCTGTCATTGTTAACCTGCGCCTGCTTTTATGTGTTCCGCAACATCAAGCGTCAACCCCGTGAACATATTCCTGCATTAATAAACAGAATGCGTGGATTAGGAAACATCTCACTGTATTTCTTTATTTATGCGATATGCTATTCGGCCGCGCACCGCATTATTTTAATTTTTGCACCGCAGCTATTATCCAACGGCCTGTTCAATTTCGTGGTGATGGAGACGATGTTCTACCTGCCGTTCTTCATCCTCGGCGCTTATGCGTTTAAGTATGTGTGGCTTAAGGAGATTTTTCTGCGCCGCTCACCGCTGGCGCTGCTCGGTTCGCTGCTGCTGTTTATCGCATATATGCTGAACCAAAAGCTGCTGGCGCACAGCAGCTATATGTTCGAGCTGGAAGTGGTGATCAAAACCCTAATGGGGATCCTGATGACCAACGTGGCGTTCTCTTTCGGGCATAACCTGCTGAATTATCACTCGCCGCGCATCACCTATCTGGTCAACGCCTCGCTGTTTATATATCTGGTGCACCATCCGTTGACCCTGATATATGGCGCTTTCGTGACGCCTTATATCGGCAACAACCTGTTGGGATTCTTGCTGGGCCTGCTGTTTGTGTTCTCGCTGGCCTTCGCGTTATATGAACTGCACAAACGCGTTCCGCTGCTGCGCTTCCTGTTCTCCGGCAAGCCGCGTTAGGCTTCCCACCCCATTTCTGGGTGATGATTTTTCATCCAGAAATTAACCTCATCAATGATAATACGCCTCACTACCTCGGCACGGCGGTAGCTGCCCTGAGCATTTTCCTAATATTATTCCTAATCCCCGGGATACATTGCAAAACGGCAACTGCCTGTTACGCTCATATTCATACTTATAAATCAGTTGCGTTACTTCTGGGCTAGGTACACATATGAGAGAAGCATGGGTCGATTATGCCAAGGGAATCGGCATCATTCTCGTGGTTTTTGGCCACGTCAATCGGGGTCTATACAGCGCGGGCATTCAGCTTTCCGGTTCATCCTATCTACTGACGGACAGCATTATCTACAGTTTTCATATGCCGCTGTTTTTCTTCCTTTCCGGTCTGTTTTTTACGCAATCCTTGGATAAAAAGGGAAAAACCAGCTTTGTGATCAGCAAGATAGACACCATCGTTTATCCCTATGTCGTCTGGTCGCTACTGCAAGGCATGGTGGAAGTACTGTTGTCGCGCTATACCAATAACCCTTCCAGCCTGGGCGATGTCCTGTCGCTGTTTACGCATCCGCGCGCGCAGTTTTGGTTCCTGTACGCCTTGTTCATGGTCTTTGTTTTGGCCACCTTGTTGTACAGCAAAGAAAAATACCGTTATCTCCTGCCGGTATTGATCGTTATCAGCGCGGGGCTGTATCTCTACCAAGACAGCCTAACCAAAGCCTTCCATTTTGATTACATTACCCGATTCTTGATCTTCTTCCTGCTTGGCGCTTTTGCCATTCGCTACGCTTCCCTCATCGCCAATCTGGGTTTCGGTTCGCTGCTGGCCTCCTTGATCGCGTTCATCGCGCTGCAGTGGGGATTCCACGGCTATTCTGGCTTGCTGTATACCGATACCGGAAGTTTCTCCCTGTTACTGGCGGTTGAAGCCATCTTCTTGATCGTCAGCCTGTCGGTTCTGCTGGCCAAGACGAATCTTTCCTGGCTGAGACGACTCGGCGAATTGAGCATGGTCATCTATTTGATGCATATCCTCGCGGCCAGCGGCTTACGCATCATACTGACCAAATTTATGCATATCAGCCATTGGCCAACACAAGCGATCGCCGGCACGCTATTCGGGCTGATCGCCCCTGTTATCGCCTATGCGCTGATACAGCGTCTGCACCTTACTTTTCTCTTGGATCGTCCTCGCTTCAATAACCGTCTGCGAAAAGAAAAAATCTCCTGAGGGCGGTTCCGCCGCCTTCACATTTTCCTCCCGACGCTATACTTGATGGCGCAACCTCGCGGTTGCGCCATCTCTCTTGCCATGCAGAGCACACATTGCTCAGCCTGACGTCGCCCGTTAGGGCAAAGTGATACGGCTGCATAGATAACCTAGCCGTTATAACTGCAATGCATAAGTAGAAATCCGGATCCCTGCTTACGGTAGTGATTGGGCTCAACACCCCCGAAGGGCTGCGCGATCGTTTAATTCATTCGATGGCGTTAGCTGCATCTCCCTTCCGTCACGACAGAGAGGATTTTGAATGACCGACAAGAACACTCCGGCTCAGGAAGCCATAGCGGAAAACGCCACCCTGCTGAAGATCCTCGGCAGGTTGCTGTCCGCGCTGGACGCTTCGATCAGCGGCAAAGAACGCAGCATTCTGGTCGCTGAGCTCTCCAACTTCAATCTCGACGGCATTTCCGAAGCGGAAAGCAAGCTGGCCTCCGAGCTGATCAAACGGGCGCTGGAATCGCTCGATCATTAATCCTACCGCGCCTGCAAACCATTAAGCCTGCCTGCGCGGGCTTAATGGTTTTTCCCTCAGCCACGATCGAACATTATTGCCGAATCAGAAATACAGCAGCCTGATAATGTTGGATAAAAGGCAGGAATCTCCCTCTTCTCCTCACTTTCTTCGTTTAATCACACCAAAGGGCAATAATTGATTGGTTGTTTTCGCAATCAGCCTTGGCGTTTTACCCACTAAACACGTTATCATCGACACACTCGCAGTGCCCCCTATCCCCCAGCCTCAGGAGAGCGATATTTTGGATGCCAGCACCATTAACAGTTTGTTCGTCATCGGTGCCGTGCTGGTGGGGGCAAGCATTCTGCTCAGCTCATTTTCTTCCCGGCTCGGCATTCCGATCCTGGTGATCTTCCTGGCGATCGGCATGTTGGCCGGCGTCGATGGCCCCGGCGGCATCGTCTTCAGTAATTACCCCGTCGCTTATCTGGTCAGCAACCTCGCGTTGGCGGTGATCCTGCTCGACGGCGGCATGCGTACCCGGGTCAGCTCTTTCCGCGTCGCCCTGTGGCCGGCGCTGTCTCTCGCCACCATCGGCGTGGTGATCACCGCCGGTCTGACCGGCATGGCCGCCGCCTGGCTGTTCAATCTCGATCTGCTGCAGGGGCTGCTGATCGGCGCCATTATCGGTTCCACCGACGCCGCCGCGGTATTCTCCCTCTTGGGGGGCAAAGGTTTGAACGAACGCGTCAGCGCCACGCTGGAGATCGAATCCGGCAGCAACGATCCGATGGCGGTGTTTCTCACCATCACGCTGATTGCGATGATCGCCGCCGGGGAAACCGCGCTGAGCTGGGCCTTCCCGCTGCATCTGATGCAGCAGTTCGGTATGGGCATCGTCTTCGGTCTGGGCGGCGGCTGGCTGCTGCTGACGCTGATCAACCACATCAAACTGGCGGACGGCCTCTATCCGCTGCTGGCGGTGAGCGGCGGCATTCTTATTTTTGCGCTGACCACCGCGCTGGACGGCAGCGGCATTCTGGCGGTGTATCTGTGCGGCCTGCTGCTGGGCAACCGGCCGATCCGCAACCGGCACGGCATCGTACAAACCTTCGACGGCCTGGCGTGGCTCAGCCAGATCGGCATGTTCCTGGTGCTTGGCCTGCTGCTCAACCCGCACGAGCTGCTGCCGATCGCCATCCCTGCCCTGCTGCTGTCGCTGTGGATGATCCTGTTCGCCCGTCCGCTGTCGGTGTTTATCGGCCTGCTGCCGTTCCGCAGCTTTACCCTGCGCGAGCGCGGCTTTATTTCCTGGGTCGGCCTGCGCGGCGCGGTGCCGGTGATCCTGGCGGTGTTCCCGATGATGGCCGGGCTGCCCAACGCCCAGCTGTTTTTCAATGTGGCGTTCTTCGTGGTGCTGGTCTCCCTGCTGCTGCAAGGCACCACGCTGTCGTTTGCCGCCAAAAAAGCCAAGGTGATCGTGCCGCCGGCGCTGACGCCGATCTCCCGCGTTGGGCTGGACGTGCACCCGGAAAACCAGTGGGAACAGTTCGTGTATCAGCTTTCGGCGGAAAACTGGTGCGTCGGCGCGGCGCTGCGAGAGCTGAAGATGCCACCCAATACCCGCATCGCCGCCCTGTTCCGCGGCAAAGAACTGCTGCACCCAAGCGGCAGTACCCGCCTGCGGGAGAACGATATTCTGTGCGTTATCGGCCATGAGCACGACCTGCCCATCCTCGGCAAACTGTTCAGCCAGGCGCCGGCCGTGACGCTCGACGAGCGCTTCTTCGGCGACTTTATCCTGCAGTCCGATGCCCGTTTAAGCGACATCTCGCAGCTTTATGGCCTCAATCTGCAAGACGACGTGGACGAGCAGCAGACGCTGGGCCAGTTCGTCATTCAGCTGATCGGCGGCGAACCGGTGATCGGCGACCAGGTGGAATGGGACGGCCTGACCTGGACCATCGCCGAAATGGACGGCAATCAAGTCAGCAAGATAGGCGTGCGGATCGTAACCGACTGACGCTGCCGCACCGGCTGCGCTATCAGACGAGGGAACTTCTGGCCTTAAGAACGTTCTTAATCACTATCATGATGCATGAAATAGGGCGTCGCTGAATTATATCCCTTTGATATAAAAACTTAACAGCGGCGTCCACAGGGATTAAGGACGTGAACGGCAAGACTCGATTTCTTTCGGTAATGATGCTTATGGCGCTGGGCGTAGCGGCGCTCGATCTCAGCATCGCCGGTTTGGTCCATAGACTTTTAATTGGATAATTTCAACGTGACGCAGCAGGAACAAGAAAAAGACATTCTGGGGAAAATACTGGTGACGGTGTCCGCGCTTTGCCTGATTCTGGTGGCGACGTTGCTGATCTGGGGATTCGTGCTGGATTGACACCCCACGACGCTCAGACATAAAAAAAACCGCCGCGGCGGTTTTTTTTATGGGGCAGGCGATCAGATCTTGCAACCTTCGCAGTCCGCTTCGTCTTCAAGGAACTCAGGGACCTCTTTTACCTTTTGCGCCGCTTTTTCTTCGGCTTTCGCCAGTTCGGCATCGATATCAAAATCGAAAATATCATCACTCATCGCTTGGTCCTCATTCTGCTTCGCGTTCAAACGCTGAGTATAATCGACAAGCCGCCGGCCGGAAACCTTTCAGTTTGCCGCCGCCAGCTGCGGCTGCTCATCCTGCGGCTTTTTTCCGTACGCCATGTCGTACACGTCGTAGAAGTCGATTTCGCCCTTGTTGCCGATGATCACGCGCATCTTCTGTTTCAGCGCGGCGCCGATGGACGGCTCCTCCAGCAGTTGCTGCACCGCATAGGGCGACAGCGCGCGGGTAAAGTACCACTCGCCGTTGTAGCAAACCCGCAGATCGAGCACCCCGATGTCCTCGAAGCGGTATACCGGCCGGATCTCGATCAGCAGCATGGCGAACATGAACAGCACAAAAGCGGTGAAGCCCAGGAAAGCATATATCCCCATGTACGGCACCTGGTACATCACGGCGATCACCGCGAAATAACCGGCGAACATGGCAAGGCACAGATAGCGGTGAGTGCGAGCGAATTCGCTGTTGAAGCGCGGCTTGCCGTCACGCCCTTCGCGCCGATTGATCTGTTCAATCTCTTTAACCAAGATGCTTTTAATCGCGTCCATCGTTACAACCTTATGCTGGAAACAGCATTGCCATCAAATCTCACCGCTAAAAGTAACACAAGTACAGTTTCGCCAGGTAGATCAGTTAGCCAACTTAATGGCTGCAACTGTTATAGTTCGGCTTCAGCGCGGTTGGGCGGCCTTGCCTTGCGCAAACATGAACATGCGCTGGGCCACATCGTCGGCCTGTTTGATTTTCTGCTTTTGCGGTTCGTTGCTGCGTTGAATGGCGCGGGCGTAGGCGATTTCATGGGCCTGATCGATCATCGCGATGATCCGATCGCGTTCGGTCTTTTCCATATTGCCCAACATGGTGGTGATAATCGCCTGATAAGCGTTGGACGCGGCGCTCAGCGCTTTCTCTCTCGCCTCGAGGGCGGCGACGCGTTGCAAGAGTTCCTGCAGTTGCTCGGAGTGAGACATATCGACCTCCTGTTGCCGGGCAGCAAGCCTGCCTGATTACAGTTTAGCAAAGGATCGAAAGAGAAAGAGGAAGGAAAGCCAGCGGTTACGGTAAAGCACACCCGAAAATCCCAACGAGGAGCCGATAGTGCAAATCAACCCGGGTGCGCTTTACGGTAAGCGCGGTAAGATGAAGGGAAGAAAGCTGGCGCGCTATGCAGGACTCGAACCCGCGTCTATCAATTTTCAAGCCAAAACAAGCCATTATAAAACCAATCACTCTGCCAACTGAGTTAATAGCGCGTTCCTTCGCTTCGGGGCGCCATTATCCATAACAACATTATGGACTCAAGCTTTTTTAGCATAATGCGCTGAATTTACAGATAAGTCTTAGGCTATCGACAGCGTTATGGCATTACGGCAGCTCAATAATCCGATAATCGCCGGCCATGAGCGGCTTGCACAAAATCTTGTAGCCATCGCTGTCAAAATGGCTGGCCGCACTCTGCAGCCGCTGCGCCTGCGCCAGGCTGCTGACCGAGCCCAGATAAAACCAATTGTGAATCACATGGTACTGACGCAGCGTCTCGCCCTGTTCTTCCAACGCTACGCGCCCGGCGAATGGCCAACAGGCGATGCGCAGCTGTTCAAGCGCCGCGCTGAGCCGCTGCGCATGTTCCTGCGCCGACTCCACGCCGCAGCAGGCGCCGGCGCACTTGCGCAGGCTGTAGCGGAAGCAGGCTCGCCCCGCGGGCAGCTTGTCGATCCCCAGCTTGCCATAACATAAACGGTGCTCGTCGGCGATGGCGCGCAGTTTTTCCAGCGCGGCATGGCGATTGGCAAACAGCCCGTAGAGGTGGGGAGTGACGGCGAAATCGATCTCTTTGGCGTGGGCAATCGTCACCGTGTCCGCCTGCAGACGCAGCGCACACAGCTGTTTCGAGCGCCGCAGGCGTTTGTTGAACAACGGTTGTTGCTGCTTGATCAACTGCGCCTCCAGCAGCAATGCGCCCAACTCGCCGGCGGTCTCGATAAAGCTAATGCGCCGGGTTTGGCGCAGCATTTTCGCCTCGTCCTGCGCGCGAAAATGCGCCATTACGCGGCTGCGTACGTTGACGCTTTTACCGATGTAAAGCGGCAGGCTTTCGCTCTCGCCGTGGAACAGATAGACGCCCGGCCCCTTGGGCAACGGCGCCAGACAGGCGCGCAGGTGCTCCGGGTATTGGTAAATGTCGAGTTCCGGCTCGAGGCGGTTTGGCATCATGGCGGCGGCGTTATCCTGCTGATGAATGAATACTGGTTTTTTAGCCAGTATAACGCGCCACACAGCCGGTTGCACCCCGAAGGATAATAACTCGCCGTGATCTTTAGCGGGAAAGCCTTTACTATCCCCTTTCCAGCGGGAAAGCGCCTCACGTTTAGCGCCAGTTCAAGCTGGCGCTGCCATGATGGCAGACTGGAACCGCCGCTTTTATCGTTATGGAAAACCTGGGCATGACTTCACTGAAACTCACACCCCGTCGTCTGACGCTGATCGCCGTCATCATTTTCATCTGCGCCGCCATCGCGCTGGCCCTCTATTGGCAACGCCCGCCGCAGCAGGATTACGTTACCGCAACGGCCCGCCTGGGCGATATCGAGAACGCCGTGCTGGCCACCGGGCGACTGGATGCCGTCGAACGCGTTAACGTCGGGGCGCGGGTCTCCGGTGAAGTGAAATCGCTGAAGGTCAAACTGGGCGATCGCGTCACCAAAGGGCAACCGATCGCCGACATCGACGATCTGCAACAGCGCAACGATCTGCGCAACGCCGAGGCGGCGCTGAACGTCATCAAGGCCGAACTGCAGGCCAAACAGGCGCAGCTGAAACAGGCCGAGTCGCGTTTCAAACGCCAGCGCCGCATGCTGAACGACGAAGCCAGCTCGCGGGAGGACTTCGAAACCGCCGAAGCCACGCTCGCCACCACCCGCGCCGAGCAGCTTTCGCTCAATGCCCGCCTGGTGCAGGCGCAGATTGAAGTCGACAAGAAAAAAATCGATCTGGGCTATACCCGCGTGGTCGCGCCGATGGACGGCATCGTCATCGCCGTGGTTACGCAGCAGGGGCAAACGGTCAACTCCAGCCAAAGTGCGCCGACCATCGTCAAGCTGGCGCGGCTGGATATGATGACCATCAAGGCGCAGATCTCCGAAGCCGACATCACCCGCATTTCACCGGGGCAAAAGGCGTACTTCACTATTTTTTCCGATCCGGATAAACGCTACGACGCCACGCTGCGCACCATCGAACTGGCACCGGAATCGGTAATGAAAGACGACTCGCTCGCCGGCACCAGCTCCGCCTCCGGTTCCGGCACCTCGAACGCGTCGGTCTATTACAACGCGCTGCTGGACGTGCCCAACCCGGAAAACCGCCTGCGCATCGCCATGACCGCGCAGGTGTCCTTGCTGCTCGGCGAAGCGAAGAACACCCTGCTGGTGCCGATCCAGGCAGTGCATAAAATCGATGGCAAAGAGCAGCAGGTGCAGGTGCTGACCCAAGACCAGCGGTTGGAAACGCGCAAAGTGACCACCGGCATCACCAACAACGTCGACATTCAGATCCTCAGCGGCTTGAAAGCCGGTGAAACCGTGGTGCTGTCGCAGCCCGCCGCCAAGCCGGCTGAGGATGGCATCTTCCTGTGAACGCGATCATCGAGCTAAAAGGCATCAGCCGAACCTACACCAACGGCGGCCAGGCGCTGACGGTGTTGAAAGACATCGATTTGACCATCGCCGCCGGCGAACTGGTGGCGATCATCGGCGCCTCCGGTTCCGGCAAATCGACGCTGATGAACATCATGGGCTGCCTCGACGTGCCGGATCGCGGCGACTATTACATCAGCGGCCAGAACGCCGCCCACCTGTCGCCGGACGAACTGGCCCGCCTGCGCCGCGAGCATATCGGCTTTATCTTCCAGCGTTACCACCTGATGCCCGATCTCAGCGCGCTGGGCAACGTTGAAATTCCGGCCATCTACGCCAACGCCCGGCGCGATCAGCGGCGGCAGCGAGCGGCGCAACTGCTGGCGCGGTTGGGCCTGGAGGGGCGCGAAGACCACAAGCCCGGCCAGCTTTCCGGCGGCCAGCAGCAGCGCGTCAGCATCGCGCGCTCGCTGATCAACGGCGGCGAAATTATCCTGGCGGACGAACCGACCGGCGCGCTGGACACCCAATCCGGCCAGGAAGTGCTGGCGATCCTCAGCGAGCTGAACCAACGCGGCCACACCGTGGTGATCGTCACCCACGATATGAAAGTGGCGCAACATGCGCAGCGCGTCATCGAACTGCAAGACGGCAAAATCATCGCTGACAGCGGCCGCCAATCGGCACCCGCCGTCGCGTTACCGCCGCCGAACCGCAGCCGGCAAAGCGGCTGGCAAAGTCTTATCGACCGCACCCGCGAGTCGCTGCACATGGCGCTGAAGGCGATGAACGCCCACCGCCTGCGCACCGCGTTGACCATGACCGGCATTATCTTCGGCATCGCCGCCGTGGTTACGGTAGTCGCGCTGGGCGAAGGCGCCAAACAGCGCACGCTGGAGAATATCAAGGGGCTCGGCACCAACGTGGTGAGCATCTATCCGGGGCGCGACTTCTTCGACGACGCCATCGACAGCATCCGCACCCTGGTGCCGGCCGATGCCGACGCGCTGGCGCAGCAAAGCTTCGTCGATAGCGTCAGCCCGGAAGTCAGCGCGTCCGACAGCATCCGTTTTCGCAGCAAATCCGCCACCGCGTCAATCACCGGCGTCGGCCGCGACTATTTCCGCGTCAACGGCATCACGCTGGTGCAAGGCGCCACCTTCCGCGACGATCGCAACGCGCTGCAGGAAGTGATCATCGACGACAATGCGCGCCAGGCGCTGTTCGGCGATTTCGGCGTCGAGCCGCTCGGCCAGATCGTGTTTCTCGGCTCGGTGCCGGCGCGGGTGGTCGGCGTCGCCAAAAGCGAACACAGCTACGCGCCCAACCGCATCAGCGTCTGGATGCCCTACAGCACGGTGATGTACCGTATGGTCGGCAAAACCACGCTCAGCGGCATCACCGTGCGCTTGAAGGATGATGTCGCCAGCGAAGCCGCCGTCAGCGCCATCACGCAGTTGCTGACTCAGCGCCATGGCGTAAAAGATTTCATGACGTTCAACCGCGATCAGTTCCGTAAATCGATCGAGCGCACCTCGATGACGCTCAGTTTGCTGATCCTGATGGTGGCCTCGATCTCGCTGGTGATCGGCAGCCTAGGCGTGATGAACATCATGCTGGTCTCGGTGACCGAGCGCACCCATGAGATCGGCGTGCGCATGGCGGTCGGCGCAAGGCGCGGCGACATCATGCAACAGTTCATGATCGAGGCGGTGCTGGTCTGTTTGATCGGCGGCGCATTGGGCATCGCACTGTCGTTCGCCGCCGGGTCGCTGTTCACCTCGCTGGCGGGCGGCATGTTCACCGCCATCTATTCCTGGCAAGCCGCCGCGACGGCGTTTTTCTGTTCAACCTTAATCGGCATGATCTTCGGTTATCTCCCCGCCCGCAAAGCGGCAAGGATGGATCCGGTCGTTTCATTGGCCAGCGAGTAACCCATGAAAATTTTATCTCCCCTGGCGTTAAGCCTCGCCGCCCTGCTCACCGCCGGCTGCGGCAATGCCCTGAAAAGCGACTACCGGGCGCCGCAGGTCAACTATCCGACGAGCTGGCAGCACGCCGCCGACAATGCCGCGCCGACGCCGTTCGACTGGCGCGATTTCCACGATCCCGAGCTCGATCGCTGGCTGCAACAGGTGATGGCCAGCAACAACGATCTGGCCGTCGCCGTGCTGCGCGTCTACCGTGCGCGGCTCGAGGCGGAACGCGTCGGCATCAGCACCGCCCCCGACGTCAACGCCTCGTTGAACAGCGGCATCAATCGCCCGCTGTCGGAGTCCTCCGCCTGGAATAAAACCAGCGGCGCGACGCTCTCTACGAGCTATGAAGTCGACCTTTGGGGCAAACTGGCGCGCCAGCGCGATGCCGCCGAGTGGGCCAGCCAGGCTTCCGCGCAGGATCTGCAGACGGCGCGCCTGACGCTGCTGGCCAACGCCGCCACGAATTACTGGCGCATCGGCTTCCTCAATCAGCAGATCGGCGTCAGCCAGGCGAGCATCGCCTACGCCAAACAGACGCTGCGGCTGGCCAACGCCCGCTACCGGGCCGGCAGCATCTCGGCGCTGGACGTGGTGAACGCGGAACAGAACGTGCTGACGCAGGAAAGCCGGCTGCTGACGCTGCAACACGAGCGTCAACAGGCGTTGAACGAACAGGCGGTGCTGCTGGGCGCGCCTTCAGGCCAGGCCACCATAGCGCCCGCACGCCTGCCGACGACGGCGATGCCGCAGATCAACACCGGCATTCCCGCCAGCGTCTTGAGCCGGCGCCCGGATCTCAGCGCCAAAGAGCTGCGGTTGCGCGCCGCCCTGGCCAACGTCGACGAGAAACGTCTGCAGTACTATCCCGCGTTCAGCCTGACCGGTTCGCTGGGCGCCAGCAGCAGCGCGCTGCTGGAGTTCCTGCGCAACCCGACGGGCAGCCTCGGTGCCAGCCTGACGCTGCCGTTCCTGCAATGGCGGCAAATGGGGGTGGATATCAAGATCGCCCGTAACGACTACGAACAGCAGGTGCTGGAGTTCAGGCAGGCGCTGTACAAGGCGATGGGCGATGTGAATAACGCCCTGTCGCTGCGCGCACAGCTGCGGGCGCAAGAGAAGCAGCTGCAGGCCTCGCTGGCATTGGCGCGCAAATCGGAGCGGCTGAACGAGGTGCGTTACCGGCAGGGCGCCGTCACCATTACCGACTGGCTAAATGCTCAGGAGCAGCGCCGTCAGGCGGAACTGGCGGTGGACGAGAACCGCTTCGCGCAGTACCAGAACCTGGCGAAAATTTATCTGGAATTCGGCGGTTCGTCGGCACCCTAAACCAAACAGCCTGGCCATCCTCCGGCCAGGTGATTTTTTAGCGGTGAACACATCAATTTTTCCTGTTTTATCTCCCGTACTCTCTATACTTCAAACATTCCTAATCAGACGAAAAACCGTCAAATCGCACAATTATTAGACCATTCTCGCACCAAATCGGTGCAAACACTTAAGTTAAACTGCTGGATTTGATCGGCGCAAGATATAACGTTAAGCTATAGATGCAAAATAATTAGTCACCTAAATGACATAACCTTGGTATAAACGACGATATTTTGTGATCCACATCCCAACTTAAATGTGGATAATGAATCGTCTTGAACCGCGATTCGATTAGCCGATTTGATAACTCGAAAACAACAGTGAACGGAGATTACGCTTTCACGAACAACGAATAATTCATTAAGGGATGATTATATGAAGTTAAGAAAAAAACGACATAAACCGATGCACATTAACGACATCACCATCATCGATGACAGCAAACTCAAGAAGGCGATCACCGCGGCGGCCCTGGGCAACGCGATGGAGTGGTTCGACTTCGGCGTATACGGCTTTGTCGCCTATGCGCTTGGCCAGGTCTTCTTCCCAGGCGCCTCTCCCGGCGTGCAAATGATCGCCGCGCTGGCGACCTTCTCCGTGCCCTTCCTGGTGCGTCCGCTCGGCGGCCTGTTCTTCGGCGCCATGGGCGACAAGTTCGGTCGCCAGAAAGTGCTCTCGATCACCATTATCATTATGGCGGTCAGCACCTTCTGTATCGGCCTGATCCCGTCCTATGCGTCGATCGGCATCTGGGCGCCGATCCTGCTGCTGCTGGCCAAACTGGCGCAGGGCTTCTCCGTCGGCGGTGAATATTCCGGTGCGGCAATCTTCGTCGCCGAATACTCGCCGGATCGCAAACGCGGTTTTATGGGTAGCTGGTTAGACTTCGGCTCCATCGCCGGCTTTGTGATGGGTGCAGGCGTGGTGGTGCTGATCTCCAGCATCGTCGGCGAAGCCAACTTCCTCGACTGGGGCTGGCGTATCCCGTTCTTCATCGCCGCACCGCTGGGCCTGATCGGTCTCTATCTGCGCCATGCGCTGGAAGAAACCCCGGCGTTCCAGCAGCACGTGGACAAGATGGAAAAAGATGACCGCAACGCCATCGAAAATCCGCCGAAAACCTCGTTCAAAGAGATCGCGGCCAAACACTGGAAAAGTTTGCTGGTGTGCGTCGGTATCGTCATCTCCACCAACGTGACCTATTACATGCTGCTGACCTACATGCCGAGCTACCTGTCGCATAACCTGCACTACTCGGAAGATCACGGCGTTCTGATCATCATCGCCATCATGATCGGCATGCTGTTCGTACAGCCGGTAATCGGCCTGACCAGCGACCGCATCGGCCGTAAGCCGTTCATTATCGGCGGCAGCATCGGCCTGTTGGCGCTGGCGATCCCGTGCTTCATTCTGATCAACAGCAACGTGATTGGCCTGATCTTCGTCGGTCTGCTGGTGCTGGCGGTGCTGCTCAACTCCTTCACCGGGGTGATGGCCTCGATTCTGCCGGCGATGTTCCCGACGCACATCCGTTACAGCGCGCTGGCGATTTCGTTCAACATTTCAGTGCTGATCGCCGGTGCGACGCCGACCGCCGCCGCTTGGCTGGTCGAAGCGACCGGCAACCTGTACATGCCGGCCTACTACCTGATGGTTGTGGCGGTGATCGGTCTTATCACCGGTCTGTACATGAAAGAAACCGCCAACAAGCCGCTGCGCGGCGCGACGCCGGCCGCTTCGGATCGCTCAGAAGCGAAAGAGCTGCTGCAGGAGACCTACGACAACATCGAACAGAAAGTCGAGGACATCAACGCGCAGATCGCCGAATTGGAAAAGAAAAAGCAGATCCTGATCGACCAGCATCCCAAGCTGGATTGATCGGCGCGAAAACACAAAGGCCACCCGTTTGGGTGGCTTTTTTACTTTGATTTCAAACGGAATAATGCGCAGCGCATTTTATGGCAAGCGGGATTGATGGCACGCTTTGCCGCACACCTTTATTAATGAAGAACATAATCATGAGCACGATGGACCTTTCCATCATCATCGGCATCCTGGTTATGCTCGCCCTGTGGCTTGGCGCACTCTTCAACATCGGTGATATCACCTTGAGCATTTCACGTCTGTTCCACTGGATTGAAAGCCAACGCGGCTAACCCCATGCCGACGGCGGAAAACATCGGCTATGATTGAAAGACCTTACCGCCATTTTCCGAGACTGTCGCTCGCGATAAAGAGGACCGCATCATGACCGACTATGCGTTCTACAATCAGATCCTGACCCGGCTGGCCGCCAATCACCCCGGCACGCTGGATGAAAAAACCTATGAACTGTGGAAACAAGACGCCACCAGCCCGCACGCCTTCGCCGATCCCTTCGCCTATCTCAAAACCAAGGGCCTGATACAGGCCTATGTGATGAGCGACATCGACGAGAACAACTATGATATCGACCCGCATCAAACGCGGATCACCGCCGCCGGTCTCGAGTTCATTCGCAACGGCGGGTTCAAATAAGGGGGATACCCGCCAACAAAAAACCGCCAGACGGCGGTTTTTTTACTCTAAAAGCGGGCGAACCGGCTCAGGCGGGGAAAGGCCGGTAAAAAATGCGCAGCACTTCGTTGTCACCCTGGCGTAAAAAACCGCCTTCCGGCTGCCAGCGCAGATCGCGCGCCAGATTGAGATTTTCCCAGCCGACCGCGCCCCCCACGCCGATGCAAAGATTTTTATTGCCGGCGGCAAAGCCTGCACCGGTGCCGATCATGGCATGCAGCAAACGGGGCGCCGTCGCGTCACGCAGGGAAAATATGCCGATAAAACATCCCTGCGGCGCGCGCAACATATCGGCCATGGTGCGGATCTCGGTATCGTCCGGGCTGACGAAATGTTTGTATTGCTTATCGAACACCGTCTGCCACAGCTGCTTGTATTTCGCCTTGCTGAGCGCGCCTGAACGGTGGGCGCACAGCACCACCGCATCCCAGCACATCTCCCCGCTCAGCGAAAGATACTCTTCCGTATCGGCTTGCGGCTTGTCGGCGTAATGCCGCGCAAATTCAGCCGCATTCAAATGCGGCGGCACGGCCTGTTTGGCAACGTCACTCTTGTAGCGTTTGAAATTCAACCAATGCATGGGAAGTATCCTCTTCATCCGCTAGATTTATGAAGCTGAAGCCGTGGACGAGACGAGCCATCAAATCCAGGGCGTCGTCGGCGATGGCCGTTTCGTCGTCATTCAACCCCTGTTCCACCGACCGCTCAATCGCGTTCATCACCGCCGGAGCGCTGGTTTCCTCCCCCTGCGCCACCACGTCTAATACGGCTTTGCCGATCGCCAGACAAAGCTCATGATCAAACTCAACCTCTTTATACGGCTGCATAATCACTCCGATAAATTTTTACCCAAGAATACTAGACCACAATGGCGTATCGCGCCTGTCATCGTAGCGTAGCAATCTATGTAGCCGAAGAGAAATGCATCGGGCCTCGGGTTGATAGCCCGAAGCCCGATAACGAGCAGGTTATTGCGGTGCTTGTTCGGTGGGGCGAATGATAAAACAAGTGGCGGTTGCCGAAGCCAGCAGCTTCCCTTCCGCCGTTTTGAGCGTGCCTTCAGCGAAAGCGACGTGCTTCGCCGCATAGACCAGACGCCCCTCGGCGATCAGGTCACTCTCCTTCGGCACAGGGCGCAGCATTTTTACCTGCAGATCGACGGTGCCGTAACCTACGCCTGCGCCCAGCGTACTGTGCACCGCGCAACCGGTCACCGAGTCCAATACCGTGGCGGCAAAGCCGCCATGTACGCCACCCAGCGGATTCAGATGGCGCCCGTCTGCCCGCGCCACGATGCGGATATACCCTTCTTCCACCGCAACCGGCTTCATGGGCACGGTTTCAGCGATCGAGGCCGCTGGGATCTTGCCGGCCATTGCAGCCTGTAACAGCGCCAGCCCGGTCATTTTTGTCGGGTCCATGGTTTTCTCCTCGGATCAGTAAACCTCTCATATAGTAGAGGTCTGACCTGTTGGCTTGCTTTTTCGTGCTGGTGGCTTCTTCCCCCTTGATTCACTGAGTGTGAGCACCATCACTCTTTAGCGTTAATAACCACAGTTTTTTAGCGCCTTTAGATTTAAAACAACTTTCTGTTGTAACCGCCGCCGGAAACTGAACGCAGTTAAGTTCAACATTATTAAGGCGTATCTATCATGGATTTCTTTCTGCAATTAGCGGTTATATTGGCATGCCTGCTGTATGGGGCGCGCAAGGGCGGCATTGCGCTGGGGTTACTGGGCGGTATCGGGTTGATGATCCTGGTGTTCGGCTTTCACCTGCAGCCCGGCAAACCACCGGTAGACGTAATGCTGGTGATCATCGCGGTGGTGGCGGCCTCCGCCACCCTGCAGGCCTCTGGCGGGCTGGACGTGATGCTGCAAATCGCCGAACGGATGCTGCGGCGCAACCCACGTTACGTCTCGATCATCGCACCGTTCGTGACCTGCATTCTCACTATTCTGTGCGGCACCGGGCACGTGGTGTACACCATCTTGCCGATCATTTATGACGTGGCGATCAAAAATAACATCCGCCCGGAACGGCCGATGGCGGCCAGTTCGATCGGCGCGCAGATGGGCATTATCGCCAGCCCGGTTTCGGTAGCGGTCGTTTCACTGGTGGCGATGCTCAGCAGCTATACCTTCAATGGCCGCCATCTGGAATTCCTCGATCTGCTGTCGATCACCATTCCTTCCACCCTGTGCGGCATTCTGGCGATCGGCATCTTCAGCTGGTTCCGCGGCAAAGACCTGGACAAAGATCCGGAGTTCCAGAAATTCATCTCGGTGCCGGAGAACCATCGCTACGTCTATGGCGATGCTGCCACCTTGCTGGACCGGGTGCTGCCGCGCAGCAACTGGATCGCCATGTGGATTTTCCTCGCTACCATCGCCCTGGTGGCGGTGCTGGGGGCATTTTCCGAGCTGCGGCCCAGCTTTGGCGGCAAGCCGCTCTCCATGGTCCTGGTGATCCAGATGTGCATGTTGATGGCCGGGGCGCTGATCGTCATCATCACCCGCACCAACCCGGCGTCTATCTCTAAAAACGAAGTGTTCCGCTCCGGCATGATCGCCATTGTGGCGGTGTATGGCGTCGCCTGGATGGCGGAAACCATGTTCGGCGCGCACCTGGCGCAGATCGAAGCCACGCTGGGCGTGCTGGTGAAAGAGTACCCCTGGGCCTATGCGCTGATCCTGCTGCTGGTGTCGAAATTCGTCAACTCGCAGGCCGCCGCGCTGGCGGCACTGGTGCCGGTGGCGCTGGCGATCGGCGTCAACCCGGCCTATATCGTCGCTTCGGCGCCGGCCTGCTACGGCTATTACATTCTGCCAACCTATCCCAGCGATCTGGCGGCAATCCAGTTCGACCGCTCCGGCACCACCCGCATCGGCCGCTTCGTGATCAACCACAGCTTTATTCTGCCCGGCCTGATCGGTGTTAGCGTCTCCTGCGTCTTCGGCTGGATCCTCGCTGCGGCGTTCGGTTTCTTATAATTGGTACTGCGGAGCCCTGCGGGGCTCCCTGCAAGCAGGATGACAATCCATGGGCATGGGGTATGACAAAAAAGGGAAGAATACAGGTGTAACGCGAATTTCAGGCACAAAAAAACCGCCTCTCGGCGGTCTACGACATTACTACTTATTGCTTTGATTATTCGGTATTTTCGTTCCCTGGTACCCGGGGCGGGACTTGAACCCGCACAGCCATAAGCCGAGGGATTTTAAATCCCTTGTGTCTACCGATTTCACCACCCGGGCTCGGGAAAGTTGGAGGCGCGTTCCGGAGTCGAACCGGACTGGACGGATTTGCAATCCGCTACATAACCGCTTTGTTAACGCGCCTTTATTCTGTTTGCCTTTTCAGGCCAAAGCCGGTGATTCACCCACTTCGTTTTGTTCTTTTGATCGGCGATGTTGAAATCGCTTATCTTAATCATCTGATTCTTAAGTAATTTATTTCGTTACCGCCGAATCGATGGACTGCATTATGGACTAAACCCCCCACCTTGGCAACCCCCCGAAATAGCAAAAAGTTCTCTAACGCTTTCAACTGCTTATTTTGTGGGCGCACTGTTCACAATGCCAACGGAAAGGCAAGCGAAATGTTGATTTTATATGCATCGGTTCAGGGATTCACGGGCAAATCGGATCTTTTTTCTCAGCAGGAATCGCTTACCCGCGCCCTCTGCGGCTTTTCACTTGCTTATGGTGATGGGATATCAGGCATAACATTATCATGAATCTCCGGTGCCGCTGCCCCGAACGGCCAACGCAACTGCAAGGCTGGAGACTGACGTCAGATTGTGCACCGTACGGCGCCCAATCAAATGTGCCTGATTGCACCATGCAACGGATGCATCCTGGGGTATGAAAACGACAGCAGATATAGTGGCAATAATCGAGGTAGCAGGATGAAGAAGGGTTTCACCGGACGGCAAAGGAATAGAAAACGAAAAAGGGCCCAAAGCCCCTTTTCGCTTACCTGCCGAATCACGGGGATTCAACAGGCTAATGTTTGGAGCGGGAAACGAGGCTCGAACTCGCGACCTCAACCTTGGCAAGGTTGCGCTCTACCAACTGAGCTATTCCCGCATTACCAGAACTGACTGATTTATTTGCTATCTTTCGGCAATTCATCGTTGTCGTCTGATGCGATGCATTCTACTTGCCTGACGTGATGAGTCAATAAAATTGTTGGCTCATCACGATCGTTTGCCGATTTTTGCAGCGTATCGATCACGGTTCCAGCAGATCGTTGCGCGCCGCTTTCAAATATTGGAACATCGACCAGAAAGTCAGCACCGCCGCGATATACAGCAAGCCAATCGCCACATACTCTACGGAGCGATCCGGCCGCCACAGCAAACCCACCAGCGACATCATCTGCGCCATGGTTTTCACTTTGCCGATCCAGGATACCGCCACGCTGCTGCGCTTGCCAATTTCCGCCATCCACTCGCGCAGCGACGAAATGATGATTTCACGGGCGATCATGGTGGCCGCCGGCAGCGTGATCCACCAGCTGTGGTAGTGCTCCGCCACCAGCACCAGCGCCACCGCCACCATCACTTTGTCCGCGACCGGATCCAAAAACGCCCCGAAGCGCGTCGTTTGTTTCCAGCGGCGTGCCAGAAAGCCGTCAAACCAGTCGGTGACGGCGGCGAACACAAAGATAACGGCGCAAACCATCGGAGCCCAGTTGAACGGCAGATAAAACGCCAGCACAAAGAATGGGATCAGAACTACGCGAAACAGGGTAAGCCAAGTCGGTATATTCAATTGCATAATGCTACGGTAACTATCTGGCTAGAGTGGAAATTAAGAGTATGTTGCTACATTGCCCTCAGTGTTTCAATGCATTGTAGATCTTTTCTGCCAATGCTTGTGAAATACCCGGCACTTTTGCAATTTCCTCCACGCTGGCGTTCAACAAAGGTTGCAGTCCGCCCATATACTTCAACAGCACCTGGCGCCGTTTCGGCCCTACGCCTTCAATCAGCTCCAATGCGCTGGTATTTCTGACTTTCGCCCTTCTCTGCCGGTGGCCGGTAATCGCATGATTGTGCGAATCGTCGCGGATGTGTTGGATCACATGCAGCGCCGGCGAATCCGGCGGCAGCGAAATCCCCTCGCCTTCCGGCACGAAGAACAACGTTTCCAATCCGGCCTTGCGATCGGCGCCTTTGGCGATGCCAATCAGCAGCGGCTTATTCTTGTCCCAGGTAACGTTCAGCGATTTGAAGACGTCGATCGCCATGCCGAGCTGCCCTTTACCGCCGTCGATAAAGATGACATCCGGGATCTTTTTCTCTTCCAGCGCCTTGCCGTAACGGCGCTTCAGCACCTGCGTCATCGCCGCGTAGTCATCGCCGGGAGTGATGCCGCTGATATTGTAGCGCCGATACTCCGCTCGCACCGGGCCGTTACCGTCGAACACCACGCACGAAGCCACGGTCTGTTCGCCCATAGTGTGGCTGATATCGAAGCACTCCATGCGGTTGATTTCAGTCAGGTTCAGCACCTTGGCCAATTCCGCCAGCCGCTGATGAATAGTCGACTGTTGCGAAAGCTTGGTGGTCAACGCCGTTGCCGCGTTGGTACGCGCCAGCTTCAGATAACGGGCGCGGTCGCCGCGCGGTTTGCTTTGAATTTGGATCTTGCGCCCCGCCAACTCGGAGAGCGACTCCGCGAGCAGGTCTTTTTCCGGCAGGCTGAAATCCAGCAGGATCTCACCGGGCAGCGTGCGCGCTTGGCTGCCCTGCAGATAGAACTGACCGACAAAGGTCTGCACCACTTCGCCCATATCCGTGCCGCCCGGCACTTTAGGGAAATAACTGCGGCTGCCCAGCACCTTGCCCTGACGGATGAACAGCACGTGCAGGCACGCCATACCGGCATCGAACGCCACGCCGATCACGTCCAGATCGTCGCTGTCGCCCGACACGAACTGCCGCTCAGTGACGCGGCGCACGGCCTGAATTTGATCGCGAATGCGCGCCGCCTCTTCGAAATTAAGCAGTTTGCTGGCTTCTTCCATACGCGCAATCAGCTGGTGCAATACCTGCTGATCTTTGCCCGAAAGAAACAGCCGTACGTAGTCCACCTGCTGCCGGTATTCTTCTTCGCTCACCAGGCCGGCAACACAAGGCCCCAGACAGCGGCCGATCTGATACTGCAGGCACGGGCGCGACCGGTTGCGATATACGCTGTTTTCGCACTGGCGGATCGGGAACAGCTTCTGCAGTAGCGCCAGCGTTTCGCGTACGGCGTAAGAGTTGGGAAAAGGCCCGAAATATTCGCCCTTGGCGTGTTTGGCGCCGCGATGCACCGCCAAACGGGGATGGGTATCCGCACTGAGAAAAATCAGCGGGTAAGATTTATCGTCTCGCAAAAGAACATTATATCGCGGTTGGTACAATTTAATGTAGTTATGTTCCAACAGCAGCGCTTCCGTTTCGGTGTGGGTAACCGTTACGTCTATTTGCGCGATATTTTTAACCAGCGTCTCGGTTTTACGGCTACTGACCTGCTGCCGAAAATAGCTGGCGAGACGCTTTTTCAGGTCTTTGGCTTTACCGACGTAGATCACCGTACCCGTGGCGTCGTACATACGGTAGACGCCGGGCTGGCTAGTGACGGTACTCAGGAAGGCTTTGGCATCAAAACGGTCATTCACTGCTTAACAACGTCTCCGCATTGAACAATCCATGTCGGATGGCCAGGTGAGTCAATTCGACGTCGCCGCTGATATTCAGTTTGCTGAACATGCGGTAACGGTAGCTGTTCACCGTTTTCGGGCTGAGACTCAGTTGCTCCGAGATCTCATTCACCTTTTTGCCTTTGGTGATCATCAACATGATCTGTAACTCGCGTTCAGACAGGCAACTGAACGGCGTTTCAGCCTGCGGCTCCAGCTGACTCAGGGCCATCTGCTGGGCGATATCAGACGCGATATAGCGCTGCCCCGCATGCACGGAACGCAAGGCGTTAATCACTTCCTGCGGCGCGGCGCCCTTGCTCAGGTAACCGGCGGCACCCGCCTGCATCACCTTCGCGGGCAAAGGATTTTCAGTATGGATGGTCAACATGATGACTTTGACGTCGGGTGCATAACGCACAATCTTGCGCGTGGCTTCCAGCCCGCCAATGCCCGGCATATTCATGTCCATCAGCACGATATCGACAGCGTTGCCACGGCACCATTTTACGGCGTCTTCACCGCACTGAGCCTCACCGACAACTTTTATACCTTTGATATCTTCAAGAATGCGTCGTATCCCTGCGCGCACCAGTTCGTGGTCATCAACAAGAAGAACGCTAATCAAGGAAAAATCTCCAAAAAAAGGGAGTAACGCAATCGGCCTCTGTTTTCGCCAGAGATATTACTTGTTTTTCAGACAAGAATGAACACAGATTAATACATACTTTCGAATAACTTTGCGGAGCAGAGCTGATTTTTCAATTTTAGCCGTCTATGCCGCCGATAAATCGTCACGTTGGAAAAGATCGGACGACGAAAATAATTGCGCGGCGCTGCACCAAACACAGGATAGCGCGACAATCATGTTGCGCGTGAGAAATCTGTGTAAGCAATCGCGACATGCATAATATTAACACGGCCATTGGCTGTTTGTAATCATTTGATATTTAAAGGCGTAACGAAATCCGCCGCCAACGTGGGTTTGGCAACCCGCGTTCGAAACTATTATTCCCGGCAAACGCCGGTAAAATCGGTGTTCCCCGCCCAAATAATTATAATCCCCCCCATTGTTCAACAATAACGTGCCGGACAAATACTTGTTAACCACCTCGAAATAACTGGCCGACAGCGGATGATTCAGCATGGCAATGAGCGAACGTTGCCCACCCGCATGACCGGAGCAAGCCCGGTGCAGATGACGGACGCATGCTATGCTATACTCCGCGCCCAGTTAAATTCGCCGCTGCGCGCGGGGCAACGTTTAGCCCGCGCGCGGTGCGCCAAAGCAGCTTGTATCAGGCTACGGCCTCAAAAAATCAGGAGAGAAAATGAGCAACGTTGATTTCACTACGTCTGCAAACCCGGAAATCTTGGCGACCGAGGTTGCCTGCCTCAAAGCTACGCTGACGCTGATCTTGAAGTCGATCGGCCAGGCCGACGCCGGGAAAGTCATCATCAACATGGAACGTTTCATCGCCCAGATTGAAGATCCTACCCAGGCGGAAATCTTCAAGAACAGCATTCAGCAAATCAAGCACGCTTACCGTCAGTAAGCGTTGCATCCCAGACCCGCACTTCTTGTGGGTCTGCTTTTCACCGCGCTACGCCACACCCCATTGATCTTGCACGTGCTTTCGGGCAGTGTGTTGACTTTCCCCCACATCCGAGACCGTTATGGCCATCCTTGTCAAAGCGCTGATCGGCGCGCTGGTCGTGGTTCTGATCGGCCTGTTGGCCAAAACGCGCAACTATTATATCGCCGGTTTAGTCCCGCTCTTTCCCACTTTCGCCCTGATTGCGCATTACATTGTCGGCAACGAGCGTTCCATTGCGGCGCTGAAAACCACGCTGATTTTTGGCATGTGGGCGGTGCTACCCTACCTGGTGTATTTGATCTCGCTGTATTTCCTGATCAACAGTCTGCGGCTGTCGTTGGCTCTGGGGGCGGCGGTACTGTGCTGGATTGCGGCAGCGTGGCTACTCATTACGCTGTGGGGATGGTGGCAAGGGCGTTAACGCCCTTGCCAGGGCAGATTACGGTCGCCCCGCCTGCAAAATGAAGCCACGCTGCCGATCGCCGGCGATACGCAGATAGCGGCTTTCACCGGCGCGCAGCGTCATCGGTATACTGCCGCCGGTCTCACGCCAAATACACAGGTGATTCTCGATCATATCTTGCCCGATACTGACCGAAACATTGCCTGGCGGCACGCGAAACTCTGCTTTTTCTTTCGCCTCCAGCGAAGCGGCAAACTCCCCATTCACATAGACGCCGGTGCGGCAGCTGCCCGCCAGCATTCCGCTGTCGCGCACCACCACCACCGTGGCGTAAGGCGTATCCGGGATATTCTGATAGAGCATCAGACGGCTTGGGGGGGGCAACTCAGCCTGTTGCGGCGGCACGGCTTGGGTCGCACATCCCGTCAACAGTGCAGAGGCAAATAACAACGCGGCGTAATGCTTCATCCTTGGCTCCTGAAGAAAATAATGCTTATCGTAACAAGAGAATAGCTGTCTCCAGTAGCATTCATACCGCAGAGACGAAAAAATCGGATAACTTCCCACTCCTCCCACGAACCTGCAGGGATAAGAAGATTCTGCATTAAAGCCATTGAAATAAAGGCGATTCTTGCAGATTTAAAACTTGATCATGCCACGTTGGATATCTGCAGCAAAAGCGCCACTGACGTAACTGAAACCATCCTGCGTGACGTAAACCCGAGTATGGCCGGTCTCTGATAACACCGCCACCATATATCCCAGGGCGATCATTTCATGAGACGGAACGTTCATCGGAGTTAGAAATCCGCGGCTACGGCACCACTGATAGAAGCGAGTTCGCCCATATCCCAACACGGAGCCAACATCGGAGAGGTGCTTAAAAGTATCATAATCCTCTGATGGTGCAGGTAAACCGTCATGACTTTCAGGCGTTTTCTTTATCCCTGACAAAATAAACTCCTTTTTTGTAGCTGTCGCGAACGGTTATCCTGCCTCTGAACTGAATTTAAAAAATCCAAAATTAAAATGCAAATGAATTCCCTGTAACTAAAAATTCTCTTCTGGATAAAATCCGAAAATAAAACCCCATTAAAAAAACAGAAATAAAAAAATAGGGTATTAATACCGAGAATTAAATTCTTGGCATAGGTAAATATCCTAAATAAAGATAATATTCAAACCAGCTAAGAACATACTTAGCCTGCATATTATTTCTCTACTCATAACGATGCAATGATGCTCGGATCCTTGCGGCAAAAAGAGAATGAATAAAACCAGCGCCACATCGGCCTACCCTCGCCATGAGGTCGCCGCTTCCTACAGACTTCACTCAATGCGCCACATCCTCTCTCAACGCGGCACTTCCTCAATCATACCTAAACAATAACCATTATCATTTCCAATTATTGCGCCAGTTTATTACACTGCCCTACCTCACCGGTTAGGAACATTCCTAGTCAGCGAGCCTCAGGATAGAGAAAGAGTTAGGGACACCATGAAGAATTGCCGTTGTTTGATTGCCTTGCCGTTATTGATGTTGACCGCCTGCACCCAATGGGAAAGGCCCGGCGCGGTTGAGAGTACCCGAAATGCCGAATATGCCGAATGCCGCAGTCGCGGCTACGAACGTTTTCCGCCGGACGTAGTGCGGGACGTGGAGTTCAGCTACGAAAACAAATACATTCCTTGCGAGAAAAATAAGAAAGACTGTCCATCGGGATACCGCTATGACAAGGAACCGTCGATTAAAACAGTGCAAACCGATCGCAATCAGTCCGCACGAGACGCCACCATCGAAGCCTGCATGTACGGCAAAGGCTGGCGAGAGAAAACCTACTATTGGCCGCAATGGTGATATAGCGGCGTTTGCCGGGTGCGGAATGCCCGCTAACCCATTCAGCCGTCGTCGTCATCGCCAAGCAGCCCCAGCGCAACCAACGTTTCCGCTCTGACCGGCGTTAAAGGCACACGCGGCGGCGGCAAAGGCCAGCCAAAAAGCTGCCTCGCCGCCGTCGCACAGACTTTACCCTGACATGCCCCCATGCCACAGCGGCTGCCCAGCTTAGCCGTGTGCCAATCCGGCTGATGACGCACCTGTTCCAGCATGACGTCTTCACAGCGGCACAGCAGCGTTTGTGGTTTGGCCAGCGAATCCAAGCGCTCATCGAGAGCGAAGGCACTGGCCGCCGCCGTGGCGAAACGCCGCCATCGCCGCCGCTGCGCCGCCAGGCGATCCGCCTTTTCCTGCTGCCCGGTGGCAGCATAACCGGCGATGGCGCCCTCGGTGAGCGCCAATTCACTGCCGCCGATGCCGGTACATTCCCCAGCAGCAAAAATTTGCACCTGGCTGGTTTGCTGCCAATGATCCACCGCTACGGCGTCGTGTTCTATCCGACACCCCAGCAGCATCGCCAACTCAATGTTCGCCACCAGACCAAAACCGCAGGCCAACCTGTCGCAGGCGATCGTTCTTTCCCGCCCGCCGTTATTGACGCGCACCGCGGTTAAACGTTCTTGCCCCAACGCCGCCTGCACCCGGCTACCGGCACGGTAACGATGCGGCATCAGAGAAAGCGCCTGACGCAGCTTGCCTGGCCAACGCCACAGGCCGCCGGCGAACGCCGCCAACCGCCAAAGCGGCGCCTGCTCAGCCACCAGCACCACCTCGCCTCCGGCCTGTTTCACGCTGTTCGCCACCGCCAACAGCAGCGGCCCGCTGCCGGCTATCGCCACTCGCTCGCCGCGGATAGCCAGCCCTTGCTTGATTTGCGCCTGTAGACCACCGGCGCCGGTCACCCCCGGCAGCGTCCAGCCGGGGAACGGCAGCAGAAGTTCACGCGCGCCATTGCATAGAATCAGCTTTTGATAGCGAATCACGCCGCAGCCTTCGGCGTCTTCATATGCCAATCGGTTAGCGCCACACTGCGCCACCAGCTTGCAACCGGGCTGCAGCGCAATATTTTCCTTCGTCGCCACCGCCTGCCGATAGCGGTTCGCCGTTTCAGGCAAAACCACCTGTGGCCCATCGCGCCAAATTTGCCCGCCGGGATGCGGATTATCATCAATCATTCGCACCTGGCCACCGCTTTCCGCCGCGGCCAGCGCCGCCGCCATGCCGGCCGGCCCGGCACCGACGATCAGCACCTCACAGTCTAAGTTACTCATCATCGCTCCTCTCAATGCGCATGCCGGCTTGGCACAGCGTTTGGCACGCCAGGCGACGCAGACCGTTAATGGTCACGCGGCACTCCTGACAAACGCCCATGCCGCAAAAGGGAGCGCGCGGTTGATGTGAAACAGACAACCGACAACGATCGTCGCCGCACAGGCTGAGCGCCGCAGCAACGCTGAGACCAACCGGCACCCGCCGGTGCTCGCCATCGATGCTCAACGTGATCGTGTTTTGTCTTTCATTCATACAGGCAGCTCCTCGGCGGCAAACGCCCGCGCCGCCAAATACGGGGAATCGTCAATCTCCGGCGTTTGCCGGCCGATCTGCGCAGCGATCAGCGCAGCGCTGCCGAGGGCGGTCGTGACGCCCAATCCCTCGTGCCCCAGTGCCAGCCACAGCCAGGAATACCGTGGATGCGCGCCCAACAGCGGCAGCCCGTCGGCGGAGGCGGCGCGCAGCCCGGTCCAGCAGCGAATGATGTTCATCTGCGCCAGTGCGGGCAAGAAATGCTGCGCACGCGCAAGCATCGCCGCCAACAGCGGCATGTCCAACGCCGAATCGACGGCGCCGAACTGGCGAGAAGAACCGATCAGCCATTGCCCGGTGGGCCGTGCCTGCACATTGAATGCCACCGACGTGCCGTCGCTGGCATGCGCGCTGGCCCCATACCCCAACTCCACCAGTTGATGCCGCACCCGCAGCGGGTAGCGATCGGTGATCGCCAGATGGCCCTTTTTGGCGTACAGCAAAGTCTGCGGCAATAGGCCATTGGCCCCAAGGCCGCACGCCAGGAGCACCACCGGCGCGGCCAGGCGTCTGCCGTCCGCCAGCCGCACGGCTCCCTCTTCCAGCGCTGCCGCTTCGCCGTGCACCACGTCGATTGCCGCACCACCGTCGGCCAACAGCCAGCGAGCCGCGAGCGGCGCATACAGAATGCCGTCGCCCGGCACCCGCAGCCCACCGGCCAGGCCGTGCCGCAGCATCGGCTCCATGGCGGCGATCTGTTCCGCCGTCAGCAATTCCGCGGCCACGCCCTGCTCCGCCAGCCGCACCCGCTTTTGCTCGGCGATGGCCATTTCATCCGCTTTATCCGCCAGCCATAGCGTTCCGCAGCCGCGCCAGGCACACGCTTGCGGCATGCGCCCCGTCACTTCACGCCATAACCGCAGCGAATAAGCGCTCAACGCCAGCTCGGCCGGATTATCGTCCATGCACACCAGATGCCCCATGCCGGCGGCGGTGGCGCCGGCGCGGCGATCGTCCACCACCGAGACGCGATAGCCTTCCCGCGCCAACCGCCAGGCGCAGGCGGCGCCGATGATGCCGGCGCCGACCACGATGACATCGGCTCCCCGCTCGGCACCCATCAGCGTATTCCCCAGACGAAGGGATCGCGTTCGTCGAGCAGCAGCTGGCTATCGGCGCACACGTAGGCCTGCCCGCGAATAAAGGGGGCAATGCGATCGCCGTTCCAACGATAATAGGCCTGGAATTCGCTGCCGATCACGCTGGCCTGCCGCCACTGCGTGTCCGGCGGCAGTTTGCCGTCCGCCGCCAGACACGCCAGTTTGGCGCTGGTGCCGGTGCCGCACGGGGAACGATCATAGGCTTTACCGGGGCACAGCACGAAGCTGCGGCTGTCGGCCTGCGGATCGTCACCGAACAGTTCGATATGGTCTATCGCTCCGCCGTCTTCACCGTGAATGCCCGCCTGTTCCAACGTCTGCCGCACCGCCCAGGTGAACGCGGTCAACGCCTCCAGATTTTGTTTATCGATGGACAACGGCGACTCGCCGATCAGGAAGAACCAGTTGCCGCCCCAGGCGATGTCACCGGTCACCGGCCCGTAACCCGCCACCTCAAGCCGCACCTGGCGGCGGTAACGATAAGCCGCCACGTTCTCTACCGTGACGCTGCCGTCCTCGTGCAGCGTGGCGTTTACCGGGCCGACCGGGGTTTCTATCAGATGGCGCCCGGCGTGGATGCGCCCCAGGTGCGCCAGCGAAGCGATCAGCCCGATAGTGCCGTGCCCGCACATGCCCAGATAGCCGCTGTTGTTAAAGAAGATCACCCCGGCGGTGGCCTGTGGCGAGCAGGGTCGGCACAGCAACGCCCCCACCAGCACGTCATTGCCGCGCGGTTCGAGCATCACCGCGCAGCGCCAATCATCATAATGTTGCGCGAAGCGCGCCCGCCGTTCCGCCATGCTGCCCGCGCCGAGATCGGGAAAACCTTCCACGATCAGGCGGGTCGGCTCTCCGCCGGTATGAGAATCGATCGCCCGCAAAGCGGTGATATGCGCAGAAAGTGCCATCGGCGTCTCCTGAGTTAATGAGATGTTACCAATAGCGTTAGCCTGAACGAATGTGGGCTTAACGGCTTGATGCGTTTCGGCACGGCGAATGAAGAAATCAGCATAGTGACAAAAGTCAGGCCTGACGCGTTGCGGGCATGATATTAACGAATGCCATAACAATAACTTATTTATCATGGCGTTACTTTCATGCTAAATCTCCGCATGACGAGAAACGCCGCAGTTTTCAAGCAACCGCCACGCGCCGTCCGGCAAAAGTATGCGGCAATCCGCATATTTGGCAGGTGGCCGGAAATAGCGCTTGATTCGTTACAGAAAAGTTAATATTGATGCGAAGACATCAACCTGACCCGCCTGTTTTCCCGGCTAACGACCGAAAAGGGACTGCTATGAGATCCACTTCAGACTATCAGCCTCCGGTTTCTCTCTCGCCGCCTTCACTCGTGGGGCTGCCGGAGCAGGAGGACGTTTTTGCCGTCGAACATCTGTCACGCCTGTGCGACGGGCTGGCGCAGCAGCGCCCGAACAACCTGCGCGATTTGCTGAATACGCTGGCGCTGATCGCGCCGTTGCTGAACGCGATCCCCAACGTGGTGTTCTTTATCAAAGACGCCCAGGCCCGCTACCTGCTGGCCAACCTGACGCTGGCCAGGCGCTGCGGTTTCAAAACCGTCACGCCGCTGCTGGGCAAAACCTCCGCCGACGTTTTTCCCGCTCAGCTCGGATCCGGCTATACCGAGCAGGATCTGCGGGTATTGCGCCACGGCGTGCTGATCCAGGATCAGCTGGAAATGCACCTGTACAACGGCCGAGAAACCGGCTGGTGCCTGACGCAAAAGCTGGCGCTGTATGATGCGCAGGGAAAAATCATCGGTATGGCGGGTATTTCTCACGATCTGCAGGAGGCCAGGGCCAATCACCCGGCCTACCAACGGCTGGCGGCGATCGACGTACACATCCGCCGCCACTATGCCCGGCCGATCGCGCTTGAGGAGCTGACGGCGCTGACCGGGTTGTCGGTGGCGCAGATCGAACGCTACTGCAAACGTATCTTCCACCTCACCCCGCGCCAGATGATCCATAAAGTGCGGCTGGAAAAGGCCACGGAACTGCTGGCCGGCGATCTGCCGATCACCGACATCGCGCTGCAGTGCGGCTACACCGATCACAGCGCCTTCAGCCGTCAGTTCAAAGCGATGACCGGCTCCACGCCGCGCGATTTCCGCCTGACGCTTTCCGCTTAACGCGCTGATTTATCTGGTTACCCCCCTCTTTTCAAGGTGCGCCGGCGCCCGGATTTTTCACGCCCGCGTTCCGCCGGCATTGTGCCAATTTCGTCGCGGCAATCGGCGAAAAGCGTCAAGCCTCCCTGCGCAATACCGGTCAATCTGTCGGTGAGCCTTACCAAAGATTCACTTTTCATTAACACTTACGGACGACAGGACAAAGACGATGAGCCATAAAGCCATAAGCTGGAGCGGCGTATTCCCGGCGGTGACGACCCAGTTCCGCAACGATTTCTCTCTGGATCTCGACGCCACTCATACGGTGATCAAAAACCTGGTGCGCGACGGCGTCTCCGGCCTGGTGGTGTGCGGCACCGTCGGTGAAAATACCTCAATGACGGTGCAGGAAAAGCTGGCGGTGATCGAAGTGGCGCGAGACGCCGCCGACGGTAAAGTGCCGGTGATCGCCGGCATCGCCGAGTTCACCACCGCCTTCGCGCAGAATATGGCGCGTGAAGCGCAAAAGGCCGGCGTCGACGGGATTATGGTGATGCCGGCGCTGGTCTACTCCGCCAAGCCGCACGAAACCGCCGCGCATTTCCGCAGCGTCGCCGGCGCGACCGATCTGCCGATCATGGTCTACAACAACCCTCCCATTTACAAAAATGACGTCACGCCCGACATCCTGACCTCGCTGGTCGACTGCGAGAACATCGTGTGCTTCAAAGACTCGTCGGGCGACACCCGCCGCTTTATCGATCTGCGCAACGAAGTCGGTGATCGCTTCGTGCTGTTCGCCGGGTTGGACGATGTGGTGCTGGAAAGCATCGCCGTCGGCGCGCAAGGCTGGATCTCCGGCATGTCCAATGCCTTCCCGCGCGAAGGGGAAACCCTGTTCCGGCTGGCGAAGGAAAAACGCTATGAGGAAGCATTGGCGCTGTACCGCTGGTTCATGCCGCTGCTGCACCTCGATGCCCGCCCTGACCTGGTGCAGTGCATCAAGCTTTGCGAACAGCGAGTCGGCCGCGGCAGCGCCGTCACTCGTCCGCCGCGCCTGGCGCTGCAGGGGGAAACGCTCAGCGAGATCAACGCCATGATCGATAAAGCGCTGGCCACTCGCCCGGCGCTGCCGAACGTCGGCCTGTAACGCCTTCACCGCCCGGCCATGCCGGGCGTCATGCTTTCTCTACCGGGGGAACCGATGCCCAACGCTCGCTATGCCGCCATCAGCGGCCAACAATTTATCGGCGGCCAGCGCCGCGCCGAAGGGGAAGCGGCGCTGCTCAGCCTGCGCGCCGACGACGGTCAGCCGACCGGTTACCGCTTCCACCAGGCCACGGCGGCAGAAACCGCCGCCGCCGCCGAAGCCGCCGCCGCGGCTTTTGCGCCCTATTCGCAGCTCAGCGCGGAACAACGCGCTAACTTTCTCGACGCCATCGCCGAGGAGATAGACGCGTTGGATGATGTTTTCTTCGCCTTCGCCATGCAGGAAACGGCCTTGCCCCTGGCGCGGTTGAGCGGCGAACGCGCCAGAACCAGCGGCCAGATGCGGCTGTTCGCCACGCTGCTGCGGCGCGGCGACGTCGAGGGCGTGCGCATCGACTGCGCGCTGCCGCAGCGTTCCCCCCTGCCGCGCCCCGATCTGCGTCAATACCGCACGGCGCTCGGCCCGGTGGCGGTCTTCGGCGCCAGCAACTTCCCGCTGGCGTTTTCCACCGCGGGCGGCGACACCGCCGCCGCGCTCGCCGCCGGCTGCCCGATCGTGTTCAAGGCGCACAGCGGCCATATGATCACCGCGGAGCTGGCCGCTCAGGCGATCGAGCGCGCACGGGAACGCACCGGGATGCCCGCCGGCGTCTTCAACATGATCTTCGGCAACCGCGTGGGGGCCGATTTGGTACAACATCCGGCGATTCAGGCGGTGGGATTCACCGGCTCGCTGCAAGGTGGCCGGGCGCTCTTCGATCTGGCGACGCAACGCCCTCAACCTATCCCGGTCTTCGCCGAAATGTCGAGCATCAACCCGGTAGTGATCCTGCCCAAGGCGTTGGCGCGGCGCGAGCAGCGCATCGCGCAGGAACTGGTCTCTTCCTTCACGCTCGGCTGCGGTCAGTTCTGCACCAAGCCCGGCGTGATCGTCGCGCTGCGCGGCGCCGCCTTCGATCGGCTGGCCGAAACGATGAGCACCCTGGTCAACGCCGCCGAGCCGCAGCCGATGCTGAATGCCGGCACGCTGGAGCACTACCGTCACGGGCTGGCGGCCCTCGATGCCCACCCGGGTATGCGGCGTCTGGCAGGCCGCAGCGAAACGCCCGCTCTTCGCGCGGCAGCGCAGCTTTATCAGGCGGAGGGGGCGCTGCTGCTGCAGGCCGACCCGCTGCTGCAACAAGAGGTCTTCGGCCCGGTCAGCATCCTGGTGGCGATGGATGACGAAGCGCAGCTGCATGCGGCGCTGGCGGCATTGCAAGGCCAGTTGACCGCCACGCTGCTGGCGGACGACGACGATCTCGCGATGGCCGCCGGGCTGACGTCCCTGTTGGCGCGCAAAGCCGGTCGGGTGCTGTTCAACGGGTATCCGACCGGGGTGGAGGTGTGCGACGCCATGGTGCACGGCGGCCCTTATCCGGCCACCAGCGACGCGCGCGGCACCTCGGTAGGCACGCTGGCCATCGAGCGTTTCCTGCGGCCGGTCTGTTTGCAAAACACCCCCGCAGCGCTGTTGCCGCCGGCGCTGCAGGACGCCAACCCGCTCAACCTGCTACGGCTGGTGAACGGCGTTTACACCCGAGATCCCCTGGTTTCACCTGCCCAAAATTAGCCCGGCCGCATCTGCCTGCCACTCAATAACAAAAGGGTAATACCATGACAACCCAAGGCAAATTCAAGAAGCAGCTTACGCTCACCGATCTGACGTTCATCGGTCTGGGCGCCATCTTCGGCTCCGGTTGGCTGTTCGCCGCCAGCCATGTCTCCTCCATCGCCGGCCCGGCCGGCATCTATTCCTGGCTGATCGGCGGCCTGGCGGTGCTGCTGCTCGGCATCGTCTACTGCGAGCTGGGCGCCGCCCTGCCGCGCGCCGGCGGCATCATTCGCTATCCGGTATTCTCACACGGCGAACTGATGGGTTATCTGCTGGGATTTATCACGCTGATCGCCTTCTCCAGCCTGATCGCCATCGAAGTCGTCGCCGCCCGGCAGTACGCCGCCGCCTGGTTCCCGTTCCTCAGCCAGCCGGGTTCCGGCGACCCGACCCCGGTCGGCTGGCTGGTGCAGTTGGCGCTGCTGTGCTTTTTCTTCGCGCTCAACTATTACAGCGTCAAAACCTTCGCCAAATCCAATAACCTGATTAGCGTGCTGAAGTTTCTGGTGCCGCTGCTGGTGATCGTGGTGTTGTTCAGCTTTTTCAAACCGGAAAACCTGCACAGCCAGGGCTTTGCCCCCTTCGGTTCCGCCGGCGTTGAGGCCGCCATTTCCGCCGGCGGCATCATCTTTGCCTACCTCGGCCTGACGCCGATCATTTCGGTCGCCAGCGAGGTGCAACGGCCGCAGCGCACCATTCCCATCGCGCTGATCCTGTCGGTGGTGCTGTCCACCATCATCTATGTACTGCTGCAGATAGCGTTTCTCGGCAGCATCCCCAGCGAGATGCTGAGCGGCGGTTGGGCCGGCATCAGCCAACAGTTCTCCCTGCCGTTCCGCGACATCGCCATCACGCTCGGCATGGGATGGCTGGCGTTTCTGGTGGTCAGCGACGCGATCGTTTCGCCGAGCGGCACCGGCAACATCTATATGAACGCCACGCCTCGCGTGATCTACGGTTGGGCACGCGCCGGCACCTTCTTCAAACTGTTCACCCGGGTGGATGGCGACTCCGGCATCCCCCGCCCGGCGCTGTGGTTGACCTTCGCTCTCTCGGTATTCTGGACGCTACCGTTCCCGTCGTGGGAAAAGCTGATCGGCGTGGTGTCCGCCGCCCTGGTGCTGAGCTACGCCATCGCCCCGGTCACCGCCGCCGGGCTGCGGCGCAATGCGCCCGATATGCCGCGTCCGTTCCGGGTGCGCGGTTTCTGCGTGCTCGGCCCGCTGTCGTTTATCATTTCGGCGCTGATCGTCTTCTGGTCCGGCTGGGACACCGTCTCCTGGCTGCTCGGCTTGCAGATCCTGATGTTCTTCATCTACATCCTGTTCAAGAATCAGGTGCCGACCCATGCCGTTAGCCTCCGGCAGCAAATTTGGTCCTCGCTGTGGCTGATCGTCTTCTATGCGCTGGTGATCGGGCTTTCCTATCTCAGCAGCTTCGGCGGCATCGGCGCTATTGCCCACCCGTGGGATACCCTCACCATGGCGGTGATTGCGCTGGCGATTTACTACTGGGGCGCCTATACCTGTTTACCCCAGGCCAATTTTATCGGCGATGAAGAAGAATGAACTCGGGGAGGACATCGAAATGACATCCATGCACGTGCTGTCGCTGGAACAGGCTTATCAACTGGCGTTGCGTACGCTGCGCAGCAACGGTTTCAATCCGGCGCATGCCGAGGCGGTGGCGCAAAATGTCACCCAGGGCGAACGCGACGGCTGCGCTTCTCACGGGCTATACCGGCTGTTGGGCTGCGTGCGATCGCTGCGGGCAGGCAAGGTCTCTGCCGATGCGATGCCCAGGTTGTTCGACCAGGCGCCGGCCATCTTGCGCGCCGACGCCGGCGGCGCGTTTTCCCTGCTGGCCTACCGCACCGCTCTGCCGGTCTTTATCGAGAAGGTGCGCGCCAATGGCATCGCCGCGCTGGCGATCAACCGCTGCGTGCATTTCTCCGCGCTGTGGGCCGACATCGAACCGCTGACCGAACAGGGGTTGGTGGCCTTGGCCTGCACACCCAGCCACGCGTGGGTGACGCCGGCCGGCGGTTCGCGACCGCTGTTCGGCACCAACCCCATCGCCTTTGGCTGGCCGCGTGCGGATCGGCCGCCGTTTTTGTTCGACATGGCCACCAGCGCGGCGGCGCGCGGCGAAATCGAACTGCATCGCCGCGCCGGCACCCCGCTGCCTGAAGGCTGGGGCATTGATAAGGCGGGCAATCCGTCCACCGATGCCGCCAGCGTGCTGGAGGGTGCAATGCTGACCTTCGGCGGGCATAAGGGCTCGGCGCTGGCGGCGATGGTTGAATTGTTGGCCGGGCCGCTGATCGGCGATATGACCAGCAAGGAATCGCTGGCCTATGACGACGGCACCGGTTCGTCGCCTTACGGCGGTGAGCTGATCATCGCGTTGGATCCCGAGCGTTTTCTCGGTGCGGATAAGGCGAAATATTTCGCCGGAGCAGAGGCGATGTTTGCCGATATGCAGGCGCAAGGCGCACGCATCCCCGGCGAACGCCGTTATCGGCAGCGGCGCCAGAGCGAGCAATACGGCGTGGAAATCCCCAGGACGTTGTACGACGAAATCGTGGCGCTGTGCGATTAGCGCCGGGTTAATGCCCCGCGCCGGCAACCCGGCGCGGGGAAAGGCTTATCCTGCCTGAGCCAGATCGCTGTGCAGGCGCTTGCGCCACACCGGTTTGGTGTCCCAGCGGGCAAAGTGTTTCGCCTCTTTACCCGGCTGCACCTGATGCCACATATCTTCTTGCCACCGGATCGGTTCCTTTCCTCGCAACGTTGGGCGGGTCTGTTTAATCGTCCGTTGCAAGACGCCCGCTTCCTCAGCGGTAATGGGCGGCGCCTGTCTGGCGGCATCCAGCGCCCGGCTTCCCAACGGTGCCATCACCTGATACAACACGTTGACCTGCTGCAGCGTCGCCTGCTGATTAGTGCTCATCCCCTTACCCGACCAACCGTCGAAGTTTTCGCCGGGATCGTCCCCCTGCGCGCGATACTCATTACCTGGCCCCTCGACGATATTCCATCCTTGCCAGGTCACCAGAGTGTGTAATCCATCACGATCCTGCAGGTTTTTATTCTTGATCTGTTTGAGCACTTCGGCGCGGTTTGGCACACCGATCAGGTTCATAAACTCGTCCAGCGCGTCCCAATGCTGCCCCGCCACCAGACCATTCCAGACATTACGCAAACAGTTCCAGGGAATGGTGTGATGCCAGGTCAGCGTAATAAGCGGTTTGGTTGACGCATGTTGCCAACGGCTCGGTTCACTGCCCCGATCGCCTCTGATAATCCCATCGACTTCTAATGGCATAGCTGCCCCTCTTCTGGCTGAGATGAAGAATATGCGCAAGGCCGGTGGCCCGGTTGGCATAAAAACGTCAGCTAAAATCGTAGCAGCTCAGGCTGAGATGGCAATAAAGCGCAAGGCACGCTCTGCTGCCGGCCGGCAACCGCAGAACGCGCCCGAAAACGGTGGGCTTAAGACGGATTATCTGACCACCATTACCGAAATATTGGCATGGCGAACGATAGCGGCGGCGTTAGATCCCAGCAGATAGGTTTTCACGCTCGGGCGACGCGAACCGATGATGATAAGATCGGCGTCGATCTCTTCCGCCAGTTCCAACACCTGATCGCGTGCAGAGCCGAAGCTGACGGTGTAATTGAGGCGATCCAACGGCAGATCGATTTCAGACATGATTTTCTTCAGTTTGTCCACCGCCTTCACTTCCGCCTGATTCTCAAACTCCTTGAGACCGAACGAATAGGCAGTAACAAACGCCGAGGCATCCGGTAGCGCATGGAAGAAATGCACTTTAGCGCCGGACAGCTTCGCCAAATATTCCACATGCTTCAGCGCATGCTCAGTCAACAGATCCTCTTCAATATCGATCGGCACTAAAATAGTCTTGTACATATCACGTCCTTTCTATGTAAACCGGGTGCCTACAGAATACTGCCGCGCACGGCGGCGGTGAATCGCTTTATCACGCTTTTGTGATCGGGGGGTAAATACTGAATAAGGACAGTTCTTAATTTAACAAAATATAAACATCACGCCGATAACGGATAGGGACTTAATTATTTATTACTCAAGATTAAATCAGCTGCAAATAAACCGCTTTGGCGGTGGCGGCGGTCTTATTAGCGACAGAAAGTTTTTTAATCGAGTTGCCGATATGGAAATTGATCGTGCGCTCGCTCACCCCCATCAACAGCGCGATCTCTTCCGCCGTTTTCCCTTCGCTGCACCAGCGTAGGATGTCTTTTTCGCGCAGCGTCAGCACATCTTTTATCGCGTCGTCGTTCACCGAGATCAAGGCTTCACGCAGCGTTTTATGGGCGGTTTGCGCCAGCCAAAGGAAGAAGGTTTCATTTGCCGCCCGCGCTTGCGGCGTTTGCTCGGGTAGCGCTTTGCCGGCAAACGTCAGGATCCCCAGCCGGCCATAGCAATCCTTGACCGACTGCGACCAACCGGCGCACAGGCCGAACTGCGCCATATGCCGCCAAAGCAGCGGCCGCTCGTGATAAAAGCTTTCGTCCCACTGAAACTGCAGCGTGGAATGGTGAGCGCGCTCAATAACCGGATCCTGCAAATACACCCGCTGCCGCCGATAATCTTCGAGATAGTTCGCTGAAAAATTCCCTTCGATCAGCATCTTGGGGCGGCTGGCCGGATAACAGGAAAACACGATGTAGGAGAAATAATCAAACCCCAACGCCTCAGCGCAGGGCCCCAGCTGCGTCAGAAAACGTTCGCGATCGGCCAGGCTGCCAATCACCTCCGCCATGAGCCGTTGAGTGCGGGTATCCATAACGCAGGTTCTCCAGATAGCGATGCCGATTTATCGATAGGTCAGACTCACTATAGAATATCGCCGTCCGACGTCAGTAGCCGTTTCATATAATAAAAAATACCAACGCTATAACGAAAACAGCTATTCCCCTTAAAATAAGCCTTTTTATTGCGCCGCACAGGAAAACTACGCGAATAGCATAATATCCTCGGCGCGTAAACCTGTCATTTCTACCGTTAGACAGCCAAGGCACCACCAATTACTTTCCAGACAGGCACCCGGTGCCGCCGTAAATCCAAAGAGATAATAAGCATTTGCGAATTTCGCATGGCATACAGTGACGGGGATTTTCTATGGCAGAAAGTAATGCGGCAATTCAATCGGCTGCGATTATCGGCGCGGGAACGATGGGCAGAGGCATCGCTTATCTTTTCGCGCAAAAAGGCATTCGCACGGTGCTTTATAATCGCAACGGCAATACCCTCAATCAGGCTCGCGAATATATCGCGCAAGACCTGAACAAGAAAGTCGAACAGGGCAAGATCGCGCTGCAGGATAAAGGCGCAGTGCTGGCCAATCTGGTGTTCACCTCGGTGTTTGAGACTATCGCCGACAGCGATCTGGTGATAGAAACCATCGCCGAGCAAGAGCAAACCAAACTTGAGGTGCTGGCGGCCATCGCCGCGGCGGTCAAGCCCGACACGCTGATCGCCACCAATACCTCCTCACTGTCGCTTAACAAGCTGGCAACCGCGGTGACGCACAGCGAGCGGTTTATCGGTTTGCACTTTTTCAATCCCGCGCCGCTGATGAAACTGATTGAAATCATCCCGGCCTACTTTACCGCACGCGCCACCACCGAACGTTGCCGTCAGCTGGTGGCCGCGTTGGGGAAACGCGATGTCGTCTGCCAGGCCACGCCGGGGTTTATCGTCAACCGCATGGCCCGCCCCTACTACCTGGAAGGGTTCCGCCTGTTGGAAGAACACGTGGCGCGCGCGCCGCAGATCGACCGCGCCCTCAAGGCCGGCGGGCACTTTCGCATGGGGCCGCTCGAGCTGACCGATTTTATCGGCCAGGACATCAACTATCAGGTCAGCCGGCAAATCTGGCAGGACATGCAATACGATCCGCGCTATACCCCCGGCCATCTGCAGCGTTCGCTGGTCGATGCCGGTCTGTTGGGGAAAAAGAACGGCCGCTCCTATTTTGCCGCCGAAGAAAACGCCTTACCGGTAACGGCCGCCACCGATGCAGACGTCGAGACGCTGCGCATTTACGGCGAACACCCTTTTTTTACCCTGTTGCAACAGCGGGCCGCGCTTCAGTGGCCACGGCTGCGCGTGGAGCAACGGCCGGCCTTACCGGGCCTGGGGCCGGCCGTCCAGATCAATGAGGCTTTCACCGTCAGCGTCACCGATGGCCGCACGGCGAGCCAGTTGGCGGAGCAGACGGCGGCGGATGCCTTTGTGGTCGATGTCGCCCTGAACTACGCCGACACGGCGTATCTAGTGGCAGCGCACAACCGCCACGCCTCTGCGGCCAATAAGGCGCTGTTTTTACGCCTGCTGCACACGGCAATCCCGCAGGTTGAATTTATCAAGGACTCCCCGGCGCTGATCGTCGCCCGCGTCCTCAGCAGCCTGATCAACGAGTCGGTGATCATGGTGGAAAGCGGCGTCTGCAGCCGGGAAGACATTGATGTCGCCGCCGTCGCCGGCGTTAACTACGCCGACGGCATTTTCGGCTGGCTCGATAGCCTGGGGGAGAAAAACGTCAGGACGACGCTGAGCAACCTGGCGCAGCTGCTGCACGCGGCACGTTATGCGCCGCATTACACCCTTCTGCACGCCGCGCAACCGGCGCTGACGACCACGCCTTAAGGATCCATGATGAGCATTAACGATGACGGCGTTTATCTGATCGACGGCACGCGCACGGCGATTGGCGCCTATGGCGGCAGCCTGGCGCATACCCGCCCCGACGACATGGCGGCAACGATCATTCGCAGTCTGCTGCAGCGCCATCCGGCGGCGGAAGCGAAGCTGGACGAAGTGGTGCTGGGCTGCGCCAACCAGGCCGGCGAGGACAACCGCAACGTCGCCCGCATGGCGGCGCTGCTTTCCGGGCTGGATCCGTCGGTGCCGGCCATCACCCTCAACCGCCTTTGCGCCTCTGGGTTGGATGCGGTGATCTACGCCGCGGCGAAAATCCGCAGCGGCCTTAGCGAACTGATTCTGGCCGGCGGCGTGGAAAGCATGAGCCGCGCGCCCTATGTGCTGAGCAAGGGCGACACGCCGTTCGACAAGGGGGTGAAGCTGTATGACACCACGCTGGGATGGCGCTTTGTTAACCCGCGGCTGGCGGAGCGCTACGGCAGCGATCCGCTCGGCATCACGGCGGAAAACGTGGCCCAACGGCAGCACATCTCGCGCGAGGAACAGGATCTGTTCGCGCTGGCCTCGCAGCAAAAGGCCCGCCGGGCGATCGACAGCGGCCGGCTGGCGCGGGAAATCACGCCCGTGGACGTGCCGGCGGATCGCAAGACCACGCGTACATTCGCGCAGGATGAGTTCCCGCGCCTCAGCACGCTGCAGCAGCTGCAGGCGCTGAAACCGGCGTTCTCCGCCGGCGGTTCGGTCACCGCGGGCAACGCTTCCGGCATCAACGACGGCGCCGCCGCGCTGCTGCTGGCTTCCGGGCGCTACGTGAAACGCCAGGGGTGGCAACCGCTGGCGGAGATCGGCGACAGCGCGGCCGCCGGCGTTGAACCGGCGCTGATGGGGCTGGGGCCGATCGCCTCCACCGAGCGCTTGCTGCAGCGCGGCGGGTTCACCTTGAACGACTTCGACATCATCGAGATTAACGAAGCCTTCGCCTCACAGGTTCTGGCGGCGCTGAAACACTGGCGCATCGACGCCAACGACGCGCGGGTCAACCCGAATGGCGGCGCCATCGCGCTCGGTCACCCGCTGGGGATGTCCGGCGCGCGCCTGGTGCTGTCGGCGGCGCTGGAACTACGCGATCGGCAGGCCGGCAACGCATTGGTGACGATGTGCGTCGGCGTCGGTCAGGGTCTGTCATTAAACCTTAAAGCCGTTTAACACAAGGAACATACGATGAGCGTACTGAACATTCTTGAAGAAAAGCTGGCGGAAACCAAAAAACAGGGGCGTTTTCGCGAGTTCCTCAACCTTGAACGCGGCGTGCAGGACAAACCCTGGGCCACCAGCCACGGGCACCACGGTGAGCGCCGCCTCAACGTCTGGTGCTCGAACGATTATCTGGCGATGAGCCACCACCCCAAAGTGCTGCTAGCCACCACCGAAGCGGTTAACCGGGTCGGGCTGGGCACCTGCGGCGCCCGCAGCATTTCCGGCACCTCGGTCTACCACAGTGAGCTGGAAACGCTGTTGGCCAGCGCCTACGGCAAAGAGTCGGCGCTGCTGTTCACCACCGGTTTCGGCGCCAACGACGCCACCTTGTCCACCCTGTGCGACGCCATTCCCGATCTGATCGTGTTCTCCGACGAGCTGAATCACGCCTCGATGATTTACGGTATCCGCTACAGCAAAGCGGAGAAAAAGATCTTCCGCCACAACGACGTGGCACACCTTGCCGAACTGCTGCAGGCCGCCGATCCGGCGCGGCCAAAGCTGATCGCCTTCGAGTCGCTGTATTCCATGGACGGTGACTTCGCCCCGCTGGCGCAGATCGTGGCGCTGGCGGAGCAATATCAGGCGCTGACCTATCTCGACGAGATCCACTCCGCCGGCGTCTATGGCGAACGGGGGCTGGGCTACGCCGAACAGCTGGGCCTGCTGGATAAAATCACCATTATTCAGGGTGGGTTCGGCAAATCTTACGGTGCGGCGGGCGGTTATATCGCCGCGCCCCGCTCGGTGGTGGAGGCGGTGCGCAGCTGGGCCCCGGCATTCGTCTTCAGCACCTCGTCGCCGGCGCCGGTGGTGGCCGCCGCGCTGGCCAGTTTTAAATACAACCTCGAGCATGACACCCAGCGCAAGCACCTGCTGGCGATCGTCGATCACCTGAAAACCGGCCTGCGCGCCGCCGGCATCCCGCTGGTGTCGGCCGACAGCCATATCCTGCCGCTGCGGGTCGGCGATCCGCACCGCAACAAACACATCAGCAAAGTGCTGCTCGATGAGCATGATATTTACGTGCAACCGGTCAATGCGCCGACGGTGCCCGCAGGCAGCGAGCGGCTGCGGGTGACGCCGACCTCGGCGCACTCCCATGCCGACGTGGAGACGTTCCTGGCCGCGCTGGGGCGGGTCTGGGCGGCGAACGATCTGCGGAGGGCGGGATGACGTTAGCGGATTATAACGGCCATCTGGTCACGCTCTGTCTGATGGCGACCGGCACGTTCGCCATCGGCACCGACGCCTTTATCGTCGCCGGCGTGCTCAGCGACATTTCCGACACCTTTGCCGTCAGCCCCGCGCAAGCGGGGCAGTTGATATCGGTATTCGCACTGGCTTATATGCTGTTCGCGCCGCTGACCGCCTGGCTGCTGGGCAACGTCAACCGCAAGCATATCCTGCAGCTGGCGCTGGTGCTGTTCATCGCCGGCAACCTGGCCTGCGCCTGGGCCACCAGCTACCTGCAGATCTCGCTCGGCAGAGTGCTGGCCGCATTGGGAGCAGCCTGTTACACGCCGCAGGCCGCCGCCGCCGCGGTGGGGCTGGTGGCGGAAAAACGCCGCGGCCTGGCCATTTCCATCGTCTATGGCGGCATGACGTTGGCTATTGCGCTCGGCATTCCGTTCGGTACCTTTCTCGCCAAACTGATCGGCTGGCGTGAAATCTTCCTGTTCATCGCCCTGCTGGGGGCGATTGCGCTGCTGGGCCTGTCGTTGGCGCTGCGCGCCATCGCGCCGCCGGGCAAGCATTCGCTGAAAGAGCGGCTCGCCCCGCTGCGGCAAAAGGCGGTGCTGACCACGCTGCTGATCACCTTTTTCGCCGTTTGCTCGGAACACATCGTCTATAGCTACGTCAGCGTATTGCTGAAAAACACCCAGTTCGGCCCGCAGGCGATCCTGCCCCTCGCGCTGCTGGTGTTCGGCATTGGCGCGGTGATCGGCAACTTTGTCTCCGGCGCGTTAACCGATGCCCTCGGCAGCAAGTTCGTGCTGCTGTTTTCCGTGGCGATCCAGACGCTGTCCCTGTTTCTGCTGGCCTTTTATGTCACTTCCCCCTGGTGGGTGCTGGCCATCTTCCTGGTCTGGGGCATCACCGGCTGGATGTACCTGGTGCCGATCCAGCATCACCTGTTGTCGCTGTCGAAACGCTTTGGCGCGCTGACCGTGTCGCTCAACAGCTCGGTGCTGTACGCCGGCATCGCGGCGGGCGGCATGCTGGGCGGCCTGACGCTCTACGCGCTGCCGGCCCATTACCTGCCGCTGTTTTCGCTGCCGCTCGGCGCCATCGCCCTGCTGCTGACACTGCTGTTTTTCCGGGGAGAGACCGGCAATGAGTAAAGCCCTCCCGGTGCTTTATGAGCGCCATGGCGAGCAGGTTGCGGTCATCACCCTCAATCGGCCGGAAAAAAAGAACGCCATCAACCTGCAGATGGCCGAGCTGATCCGCACTTACCTGCGGCAGGCGGATAACGATGACTCGGTGCGCGCGATCGTTCTGGCCGGTCAACCGGCGGTATTTTCCGCCGGCATGGATGTCGACGCCTTCCGTCAGGGCGAACTGCCCATCGTCACGCCGGAGGGGTTTGGCGGGCTGATCCATGCGCAGATCGCCAAGGTGATCATCGCCGCCGTTGACGGCATCGCGTACGGAGGCGGCTTTGAGCTGGCGCTGGCGTGCGATCTGATCGTCGCCGGCCAGAACGCGCGCTTCAGTTTCCCCGAAACCGGGCTCGGGTTAGTCGCCGCACAAGGTGGATGCGCGCGCTTGCCGACGCGCATTTCCCCCTATGTCGTACTCGACTGGCTGCTGACCGGCAGAACCGTCGGCGCACGGGAGGCGCTGTCACACGGCGCCATTTCCCGTATCAGCGAGGGGGCGGCCCGGGAAGAGGCGCTGCGCATCGCCGAACAGATCGCCGCAAAAGATCTTGCCGCCAGCCAAACGGTGAAGGCCATCGTGCGCCAGGGGCTGGCACGGCAAGAAGCCCCCTCATTCGCTTTTCAACAAGGCCCGGTCGAGCGCCTGCGCCAGGCTGCCGCCCGCCGATAATTCTCCCGCCGGTTCGCCTGAACCGGCATTTCCCGCTTTTCCGCCACCGCTCATTTTACGCAGCCCGCCTCTTGGCGCTGGGCTACACTGCCGTTAGCCCTAATGCGCTGATAAGGAAAAACAATGCGCCATTTGCCTCTGCTGACCCCCAGACTTCGCCTGCGCCCGTTCACCGCCGACGATCTGCCCCACTTTACCGCCTACCGCAGCCACCCGGACGTGGCGCGCTATCAAAGCTGGAGCGACTACAGCGCCGCCGATGCGCAGGCCTTTTTCGCACAGCAACGGCGGCTCGAATTCAACCGTGACGACAGCTGGTTTCAACTGGCGGTCGAACGCCGCGAGGACGGCGCGTTGCTCGGCGATATCGCGGTGCATTTCTTCGATGAGGGGCGCCAGGCTGAACTGGGCGTGACCTTCGCGCCCAGCTACCAGCGTCAAGGGCTGGCGCGCGAGGCGCTGAACGCCGTCATCGCCCTGCTGTTCGGGCCGCTGGCGAAGCACCGTATTACTGCGGTGGTGGACGCGCGTAATCTTGCCGCCGCCACGCTGTTCGGCAAACTGGGTTTTCGGCGCGAGGCCTATTGGCGGCAAAACGTGTTTTTCAAAGGCGCGTGGGGCGACGAATTCGGTTTCGCTCTGCTGCAAAGCGAATGGCGGGAGAATGCAAAGCATGACGCTGCTGAATAAATACCTTGGGCAATACCAGTTCTCGGAGCGGCATGCGATCGCCATCGCCGCGCCACAGGCGCGGATCCTGGCGGCCGTGGCCGCTTACGATCCCAAGCACGACCGTTTTTTCCGCAGCATGATAGCGCTGCGCGAATTGCCCGCGCGGCTGATGCCACGCAATAAACCCAGCCCGCCGCCGTTTGGCCTGCATAACTTTTGCCTGCTTGAGCAGGATGACAGCGCGTTGGTCTATGGCCTGATCGGCCGCTTTTGGCAGGCTGAATACGGTCTGGAGCAGGTCGCTGACGGGGCGGGCTTTCTGGCCTTCGTTAAGCCCGGCGTCGCCAAACTGGCGCTGGGTTATGTCGTGAGCCCTCTGCCGGACGGCCGCTGCCGCCTGGTGACGGAAACGCGCATCTTCTGCCCCGACGACGCCAGCCGGCGGCGGTTTACTCCCTATTGGTATGCGATTCGCCTGGTCAGCGGGCTGATACGCCGCCGTATGTTGCGCGCCATTAAAACAGTCAGCGAAAAGCCGGCGGTGAATCATTCACCAGGCTGATTTATTTAAGAGCATTCTTAGAGAATGAAAATCATTATCAGCCTATTTTTTAATCACAACAAGATAGTAGTGAGAAGCCATTGACCCCGCCCCCTGCGGGGATTTTTTCGCCTATTTATCACCTGTTTCAGGAAATACCTGCATAAACAGGAAGGTGCAAGGCTTGCGCTGATGCTGGTTGATCTGCGGCACCAGCCGGGTGAAATGCTCGGTCTGGCAATGCGCATCCAGGGCGGCGCGATCCGGCCAGCTTTCGATAAAAATAAAATGCCCGGGATCCTGCTGGTCGATACACAGCTCATAACTGATGCACAAAGGTTCCTGCCGGGTTTTCTCCACCAGCTCGCGATACCATGGCATAACGGTTGCAATGTGTTCCGGGTGGATAAAATCTTCAGCGATAACCTTCAGCATGTAGCGCTCCTGTATTTTGTTTTGCCGCGTTTCACCTTATATCCCCCCCTCACGAGATGAAAGCGCCTTTCTCCGGGTCTACCACCGGGTTGCCAATTCGGTGATAGCGCACACAGATCGCGATCAAAGCGCTTGAACGCGCCATAGCCCTGTGTGAACTTTTAATTAACAAGAAAGCAACACACCATTCACCGTGGTGATGTCTGCATCAACCTGCCGGCTCGATACGCGGCGTTTTTTTTCGCCCCTAAAGGCCTGACCATTAGTCCTTTAGACCTTTAAGGCTCACGAAAAAATCCGTGGTTACCGCCGTGTTGCGGGCAACGGCATCAGGACGGTCCTGTGACCGACGTTTGTCATTCTCAGAAGAGAGGTTATCGCCAGTGAATCACGCCACCTATGCCGCTCCAGCGCTCAACGCCGCCATCCGCAAAACCTGGCGCAGACTGGTGCCCTTGATGTTCGCCATGTACTTCATCGCCTTTATCGACAGGGTTAACGTCGGCTTTGCCAAGGACGCGATGGCCATCGATATCGCGCTGTCGCAATCCGCCTTTGCCCTGGGCGCCGGGATATTTTTTGCCGCCTATGCGCTGTTCGGCATCCCGGCCAACCTGCTGATGAACCGCTGGGGCGCCAAACGCTGGCTCAGCGCCACCACCGCGCTGTGGGGGGCGCTGTCGGCCTGTACCGGGCTGGTGACCAACGAACAGCAGTTTATCGTCTTGCGCTTTCTGCTGGGGATCGCCGAAGCCGGCTTTTACCCCGGCATCCTGCTGCTCGCGTCGATCTATTTTCCCAATAAGGTGCGCGCCTCGGTCATTGGCATTTTCGTGCTCGGCGTGCCGGCGGCCCTGACGCTCGGCTCGCCGCTGTCGGGAGCCTTGCTGGAGATGCACGGCGTGCTGGGCAAACCCGGCTGGTTCTGGATGTTCGTGCTGGAGGGGCTGCCGGCCGTCGCCCTCGGCGTCTTCGCCTTTTTCTATCTCGACGATAGCCCTCAGCAGGCCCGCTTTCTGACCGAGGAAGAGCGTGCGGCGCTGGTGGCACAGTTGGCCGCCGAACAGCAGCAGACCGAAACCAGCAGCGTCAAAGCGGCGATGAGAAGCGGCAAAGTTTGGCATCTGGCGTTGATCTACGGCACCCTGCAAATCGGCGTGTACGGCCTGATGTTTTTCCTGCCGTCGCAGGTCGCCTCGCTGATGGGCACCCATCTCGGCTTCAAAGCCTCGCTGGTGGCCGCCATTCCCTGGGCGTTCTCCGCGCTGGGCGTCTATTTCCTGCCGCGCTTTGCCGACAGAAACACCGCCAGAAGATTACCGATCGCCGTCGGCTGCATGATCGCGGCGGCGCTGGGATTGGTGGTCTCTTCCTATGCCGGCCCTTTGCTCGCTATCGTCGCCCTGAGCTGTTGCGCAGTCAGTTTCCTGGCGGTACAGCCGATTTTCTGGACGTTTCCCGCTCAGGTGCTCACCGGCCCGGCGCTGGCGGCCGGCATCGGCTTTTGCACTACGCTCGGCGCCGCGTTCAGCTTTTTAGCCCCGCTGATCCGCACCGAGGCGGAACAGCGTTTTCACAGCCCGCATGCCGGGCCGCTGGTGCTGGCCGCTTTCTCGCTGCTGTGCGCCGCACTGTTGTGGGCGCTCAGAAACCGGCGCGCCGAGGTGAGCAAGCAAGACGCAGAGATTGCCGGATAGCGGCGCGTTATTTAACCCTTATTGAACCTGCGGATGGGACACTGGCACTCAGCCCCCTCGCCCGCAGGTGTTAAATGGATGAATTGACGCACATTATCGCCAAATACAGTCCGGAGCCGGAGATGTTGCTGCTGCTGATTTTCCTGTTTGCGCTGGGTAAATCCGTGATCTTCGTTTCCTCCATCCTGCCGCCCGCTTCGATCACGCTGCTGATGGGCATCGTTGCGGGCAAGCACGCGCTGCCCCTCGGCGCCGTTTGGGCGGCCATCGCCCTCGGCGCCGCGCTGGGATCGATCTTGTCGTTCCACTGCGGCGCGCTGCTATGCCGCCGCGATCTACGCCGCCGGCTGCCGGCACGCTTTCACGCGCCGCTGCGCAAAGCCCAGCGCGCCTTGCAAAAGAGAGGGCTGCCGCTGCTGTTCGCCTCGCGTTTTCTGGCGGTGATGCGCTATACCGTACCGCTGATGGCCGGCATGCTGAAACTGCCGCTGGGGCGCGTCTATGCCACCGCCGCGCTCTCGGCTGCCGCCTGGGCGCTGATCTTGATGTCGGCTGCGCATGTATTCCCCGTACCTTGACCTGAAAGATTCTTGGGCAAATGTTCGGCCCATGCGCCGACGTTGCGCCAGCGCACAGCCTCTCTTGCCGTATAAACTGCGGTGCAACATCGCAGTTTGCGCCAGATCACCTTTCTGAACATCAGTCGAAAAATGCGAATTTTTTTGCAGAATGCGCACTTAAAACGGCGCAATGAGGAAACAAACAGAGAAAAGTCCGAGCGTAACACGCTGATTTGGTTGGCGGGTCGTACAGAGTTCGAACCTGCGCCCCATTGATTAAAAGTCAACGGCTCTAGCGACTGATCGAACAACTCAACGCGCTAAACTGTCTTCCTCGCCGGCGCCGCTGTCGAACGCTTACACCCATTACTTTTTCTCATGCGAATTTTACAACCCTTTGTTTAATCAACGAGATAAGCCGCATAAGGTCTGTTAATCCCACGTTTTGAAGAGTAATCTTCCGCTCCCTGAACGTCCGATTTGCCTCCTCCGTGTAAAGATTGATCGACTTTTATCCTGCGTATAAATGTTGTAAACATGTTGCACAAAGGTGGCGTTATTGCACTACCTTACTAAAGCCGGACCAACCGGATAAATGTATAAAAAAGAGCCACTTCAGAGCTCGCGACTTCACTAATGACAGGTAAAACAGGACATCATCAGATGGTAGATCACTCTAAAATAGCGACTGACGCGACGCCCGCTTCAGAAGATCATCTACGGCGAAACCTCACTAACCGACATATTCAACTGATCGCCATCGGCGGCGCCATCGGCACCGGTCTGTTTATGGGCTCCGGTAAAACCATCAGTCTGGCCGGCCCTTCGATCATCTTCGTGTACATGATCATCGGCTTTATGCTGTTCTTCGTGATGCGCGCCATGGGCGAGCTGCTGCTGTCCAACCTGGAATACAAATCGTTCAGCGATTTCGCCGCGGACCTGCTCGGCCCGTGGGCCGGTTTCTTCACCGGCTGGACCTACTGGTTCTGCTGGGTGGTCACCGGCATCGCCGACGTCGTGGCGATCACCGCCTACGCCCAGTTCTGGTTCCCCGAACTGTCGCAGTGGATCGCTTCGCTGCTGTGCGTGCTGTTGCTGCTCGGCCTTAACCTGGCGACGGTGAAAATGTTCGGTGAAATGGAGTTCTGGTTTGCGATGATCAAAATCGTCGCCATCGTCGGGCTGATCGTCGCCGGGCTGGTGATGATCGCCATGCAGTTCCAATCGCCGACCGGCACCGTGGCCTCATTCACCCATTTGTGGAATGACGGCGGCATGTTCCCGAAAGGCATCAGCGGCTTCTTCGCCGGCTTCCAGATTGCGGTATTCGCCTTCGTCGGCATTGAGCTGGTGGGCACCACCGCCGCGGAAACCAAGGATCCGGAGAAATCGCTGCCGCGCGCCATCAACTCGATTCCGATCCGCATCATCATGTTCTACGTGTTCGCCCTGATCGTCATCATGTCGGTGACGCCGTGGAGCTCCGTGGTGCCGGACAAGAGCCCGTTCGTTGAGCTGTTCGTGCTGATCGGCCTGCCGGCCGCGGCCAGCGTGATCAACTTTGTGGTGCTGACCTCAGCCGCCTCTTCCGCCAACAGCGGCGTATTCTCCACCAGCCGCATGCTGTTCGGGTTGGCGCAGGAAGGCGACGCGCCGAAATCGTTCGCCAACCTGTCCAAGCGCGCGGTGCCGGCCAACGGCCTTACCTTCTCCTGCATCTGCCTGCTGGGCGGCGTGGTGCTGATTTACCTGATCCCGAACGTGATGACGGTCTTCACCCTGGTGACCACCGTATCGGCGATTCTGTTCATGTTCGTCTGGACCATCATCCTGTGCTCGTACCTGGTCTACCGTAAACAGCGCCCGGCGCTGCACCAGAAATCGATCTACAAGATGCCGGCCGGCAAACTGATGTGCTGGGTGTGCATGGCGTTCTTCGTGTTCGTGCTGGTGCTGCTGTCGCTGCGCGAAGACACCCGCCAGGCGCTGATCGTCACCCCGCTGTGGTTCATCGTGCTCGGCCTGTCTTACGTGTTCCTGCGCAAGAAGAAAACCGCGTGATGCAAAAGGGGCGGATATCTCCGCCCCTTCCTGCTTTCTATGTCTCTGCGCTAATCCGCTTCCGTCGCCACCGCCGCTTTATCCCTGCGCCGCACGCGCAGCTCGCTGACCACCACCCCGATTACAATCAACGCGCCCCCCAATAACGCCACGCCCGGTAAACGCTCGCCGGCCAACCGCCCGACGATGCCCGCCCAGACCGGTTCGCCGGCGTAAATCACCGTGGCGCGCGTCGGCGAAACGCTGCGCTGCGCCCAGTTCATGGTCAGCTGAATCAAGGCGCTGGCCAGCCCCAGCCCTATGGCGCTGTACAGCAGGTAATCCGAATACGGCGGCGGCGACTCGCCGGTCGGCGCCATCATCAAAAAGGAGGCCAGCGAGGCGGTCGCCAGCTGCACAATGGTCACTCGGCGGATATTGACCTTGCCGGCGAAGGCGCCGATCAGAATGATCTCTGCCGCCATGCCCAGGGTGCCGGCCAGCGTCAGAATTTCACCGAGGCTCAGCGTCATGTCGGTGCTGCTCGGCGCCGCCAGCAGCATCAGGCCGGTGAAGGCCAGCAGAATGCCGATCCACGACATGATGCCGGGGAAGCGCCCCAGCACCAGCCATTGCAACAGAGGCACGATCGGCACGTACATGGCGGTGATAAACGCCGATTGGCTGCTGGTGATGGTCTGTAGGCCGACGGTTTGCATGCTGTAACCGAACATGATCGCCAGCCCGATCAGCACGCCCGCCTTCAGTTCATACCGGGTCAGGCCGCGCAGCACGCGCAGCGAAAACAGCGTCAGCGCCAGCGTGGCGGTGGCGAAACGCAGGCCGACGAAAAAGAACGGCCCGCTGACCTGCATCGCGTGATGCACCGCCAAAAAGGTGCCGCCCCAGATCATGGTGATGAAAATCAACACCGCTTCCGGCAACCTGATTTGCGGAACCACGGCGGAAATAAAGGATTTTTTTGCTGCTGACACCGGCTTGCCCTTCCTGCTGAGTGCAATATAATGCACAGATCCTGCCAGTATGAGATAAAGTCCGGCGATGAGCAATACGGCGCATAACGCAAAAACCGATCCCCCCAAGGTGCTGCAATACCTGAGCAGCAATCTGCGCGGCTACCGCCAACGGGCGGGCCTGAGCCAGATGGCGCTGGCCGAGCTTTCCGGCGTCAGCCGCCGCATGCTGGCGGGCATCGAGGCCGGCGATCGCAACGTCAGCCTGGCGGTGCTCGACAAGATCGCCGCCGCCCTGGCGATTTCCTTTACCGATCTGATCCAGGCGCCGGAGGCGCGCGGCAGCCACATGGTCGGGGAATTGGCCTGGCAAGGCGCGCAGCCGGGCAGCCAGGCGCTGTTCGCCGCCAGTGTGCCGGCACGGCAGCGGGCCGAGCTGTGGGAATGGACGCTGATGCCGGGCGAGCGCTATGACTCTGCGCCGGACGCCGAAGGCTGGAGCGAAATGATCTACGTGATTGCCGGTACCCTGACGCTGGAGCTGGAACAAGGCACGCTGACGCTCAGCGCCGGCGCCGCACAAACCTTCAACAGCGATCAACGCTACGCTTACGCCAACCACGGCGACCTGCCCCTGCGCTTTATCCGCAACGTCGCCTTCTGACTGCCCGCCGCCCCGCGCCGGCACACTGGCGGCGAACAGCGGCTGGCGCACAAGCTGCGGCGCTTGCCCTGAATCCGCCATCCAACAAAACCAAGTTCGTCATTCGCTTCTATGCTTATCAAGGGTTTTTGTTAATCATCTGAGCGGGAGTACGGAACATGACGAAAGTGTTGGTGCTTTATTACTCAATGTACGGCCATATCGAAAGCCTGGCGCAGGCGGTGGCCGAAGGCGCGAATCGGGTTAACGGCGTGGACGTGACGATTAAACGCGTGCCGGAAACCATGACGCCGGAGGCCTTCGCCAAAGCCGGGGGCAAACAACATCAACAGGCGCCGGTCGCCACCCCGCAAGAGCTGGCGGACTATGACGGCATTATCTTCGGCACGCCGACCCGCTTCGGCAATATGGCCGGGCAGATGCGCACCTTCCTCGATCAGACCGGCGGTCTGTGGGCTTCCGGCACGCTGTACGGCAAGGTAGGCAGCGTCTTCTCCTCCACCGGCACCGGCGGCGGCCAGGAACACACCATCAGTTCCACCTGGACCACGCTGGCGCACCACGGTTTCATCATCGTGCCGATCGGCTATGCGACGCCAGAGCTGTTTGACGTTTCGCAGGTGCGCGGCGGCACCCCGTATGGCGCCACCACCATCGCCGGCGCCGACGGCTCGCGCCAGCCGAGCAACGAAGAGCTGACCATTGCCCGCTATCAGGGCGAGCACGTGGCAAAAATCACCGCCAAGCTGAAAAGTTAAGCCCCCTCCTGCGCCTGTGATTCAAAGGGCCGCGCATTCGCACGGCCCCATCTTGTTGCCGACCCGCCGCAAGGTTAGAATGCCCCTCCCCCGGCCATTCAGCGTCTGAAGGCCAGGCCCGAATTCGTTCTGCCCGTCGCTCATCCGCTTTCAGCCCGAGGACGGGCGTTCTGTTTTTTGCGCACAGCGAAGGGAATAAGTCAGTGTCTAAAGATTTTGATGAACTAATAAGAGACATGGATCTTATTATTGAAAATGTAGACAGCTTCAAGGCTCTGGCTCCGCGCGCGCCCGAGCCGGCTCCGGCCCCGCCGCCGCCGGTTCATCACTACGACTCGTTCTGCGAGAACATCGCGCTGAAAGTGGTCTTGAAGGTGCTGCTGTCTTCGGTGGACAAAATAGTCAAAGTGCAGATCGCCAACAAGGTCGAGCAGGAGATTACCCAGATCGAACAGCAGGTGGTGCGCGCCGGCGGCGGCCCGGTGTCGCCGGACGATCTGGCGCAGATGACGCACTATGTGCGCCGTACGGTCAACAACCTGCTGGAATAACGCCCCGCCATACTTATTAGGCGATATGAATTTTTACGTTATTTTTATATCGCCTGCTTTATGCTTGATACACTTCAATAAATTGACGCATTGTCGGCAGGCATTCCGAGCAACAGTATGGTCAGAACCAAACAGATCCTGGTCGTTATTCATCTTTGCAGCTTTTTGGTCCTTCTTTACAGCCTTTCAATGATCCCGCCCCTGCTGATGGGGCTGTTGTATAAAGAAAAAAGCGCCTTCTCATTTTTCTATACCCTGGTGGTGGCCGCCACGCTCGGCGGATTGGGCTGGTTCAGCACCCGGCAGTCGAAAGTGCAGCTGCGCACCCAGGACGGTTTTCTGATCATCGTGATGTTTTGGCTGCTGTTTTCCGCGATCAGCGCCCTGCCGCTGTGGCTGGATGACACGCTGAACGTCCGGCTGGTCGACGCGATGTTTGAGGGAGTCTCCGGCATCACCACCACCGGCGCCTCGGTGCTGAATGACGTCTCGAACGTGCCCAAATCGTTCCTCTATTACCGTTCCCAGCTCAATTTTATCGGCGGCCTCGGGGTTATCGTGTTGGCCGTAGCCGTGCTGCCGCTGCTGGGCATCGGCGGCGCCAAACTTTACCAGTCGGAAATGCCCGGCCCGTTCAAGGAGGAACGCCTGACGCCACGCCTGGCCGATACCTCGAAAAACCTGTGGTTGATCTACCTTGGGCTGGGGTTGGCCTGTACCGTCGCCTTTCGTCTGGCGGGCATGCCGTGGTTCGATGCGCTGTGCCACGGCATTTCCACCGTGTCGCTCGGCGGATTTTCCACCCGTAACGAAAGCCTGGGGTACTACGACAGTTCGGCGGTGGAAATGGTCGGCGGCATTTTCTCTATTCTGGCGGCGGTGAACTTCACGCTCTATTTCATTGCCGTCGGCCGTCGCAGCCTGAAACCGCTGTACCGCAGCCCCGAGCTGCGCTTTTTCCTGTTGATTCTGGCCATCGTCGTGGCGATCGTGTGTATCGAGCTGTACCGCTCGGGCATGTACGGCGTCAAAGACGCCTTCGTGCACGGCTTTTTCCTCACCAGTTCGATGATGACCGACAACGGTCTGGCCATCGCCGATTACACCCGGATCCCGTCCCACACCATCATGCTGCTGCTGGCGGCGAGTTTCTTCGGCGGCTGCGTCGGCTCCACCTGCGGCGGCATTAAAGCGCTGCGCTTTCTGATCATGTACAAACAAAGCCGGCTCGAGATCAACCAGCTGGTGCATCCCAACGCCATGTACACCATCAAGGTCGGCAATGCGCCGATCCAGGATCGGACGCTGCGCTCCGTCTGGAGCTTCTTCTTCCTTTACGTGCTGTTCACCTGTCTGTTTATCTGGCTGCTGAACTTGATGGGCTATGATCTGGTCACCGCTTTCGCCACCGTCGCCGCCTGCATCAACAATATGGGGCTGGGGTACGGAGAAACCGCCGCCGGTTTCGGCACGCTGAACGACGCGGCGAAATGGCTGATGTGCGCCGCCATGCTGCTCGGCCGCCTCGAGATCTATCCGATGTTGATCCTCTGTTCACGCGCGTTTTGGCGTTTTTGATAGTCCGAGCGGCGTACAGGGCGCCGTTCCGCTCTGTCAACGCCGACACATTCACAACATGAATGTGTTGCATTGTTGTATTCGTTTCACTGCGATAAGTTTAATTCACTGTAAATATATACAGTGTTTTTTAACTTATTGAGGATATGAATATGCGTTTTAACAACAAGATGTTGGCCCTGGCCGCCCTGCTGTTCGCCGCGCAGGCGTCGGCCGACACGCTCGAATCCATCGACAACTGCGCGGTCGGCTGCCCGACCGGCGGCAGCAGCAACGTATCGATCGTGCGTCACGCTTATACGTTGAACAACAACAGCACCACCAAGTTCGCCAACTGGGTGGCCTATCACATCACCAAAGACACGCCGGCCAGCGGCAAGACGCGCAACTGGAAAACCGATCCGGCGCTCAACCCGGCGGACACTTTGGCCCCCGCCGATTACACCGGCGCCAATGCGGCGTTGAAGGTCGATCGCGGTCATCAGGCGCCGCTGGCCTCGCTGGCGGGCGTTTCCGACTGGGAGTCGCTGAACTACCTGTCCAACATCACGCCGCAAAAGTCCGATCTGAACCAGGGCGCCTGGGCGCGGCTGGAAGATCAGGAACGCAAGCTGATCGATCGCGCCGATATCTCCTCGGTCTATACCGTGACCGGCCCGCTGTATGAGCGCGATATGGGCAAACTGCCGGGCACCCAGAAAGCGCACACCATCCCCAGCGCCTACTGGAAAGTGATTTTCATCAACAACAGCCCGGCGGTGAACCACTATGCCGCTTTCCTGTTCGATCAGAACACGCCGAAGGGCGCCGATTTTTGCCAATTCCGCGTGACGGTGGACGAGATCGAGAAACGCACCGGTCTGATCATCTGGGCCGGTCTGCCGGACGACGTGCAGGCCTCGCTGAAGAGCAAGCCCGGCGTCCTGCCGGAATTGATGGGCTGCAAAAACTGACGAAAAAACCCGCCGCGGCGGGTTTATTTTTCATACGGGCGCCGGCGGTTTATTCCGTCAGCGCCTTTTGCGCCGCGGCCAGTTCACGCTGCCGGGGCGACGCCACCGCGTGATCGCGCGCCAGCAGCGTATACACTGTCGGCAACACAAACAGGGTGAACAGCGTGCCCACCAGCATGCCGGATACGATCACCAGCCCCAGGCCGAAGCGGCTGGCGGCGCCGGCGCCGCTGGCGAACAGCAGCGGAATCAAGCCGAACACCATCGCCCCGGTGGTCATCAACACCGGCCGCAGGCGAATTTGCGCCGCCTGCAAAATCGCGGCGCGCCGCGTCAGCCCCTGATGCATCTGCAACTCGTTGGCGAACTCCACCATCAAAATGCCGTGCTTGCTGATCAGCCCGATCAGGGTCACCAGCCCGACCTGGGTATAGATGTTCATCGTGGCGTAGCCCAGCGCCAGCGGCAGCAAGGCGCCGCAGATCGACAGCGGCACGGTGATGAGGATGATCAGCGGATCTTTCAGGCTCTCGTACTGCGCCGCCAGCACCAGATAGATGATCACCAACGCCGCCAGGAACGCGAATGCCAGCGCGCTGCCTTCCTGGGTATATTGGCGCGAATCCCCCTGCCAGTCGTGGCTAAACTCGGCCGGCAGCGCATTGGCCTGCCGTTCGAGGAAGGCCACCGCTTCGCCCATCGAAACGCCGGGCGCGGGAATGGCCTGCAGGGTGGCGGCGTTCTGCTGGTTGAACTGGGTCAGCTTGTTTGGCTCGACCTTAACGGCCACCGACACCACGGTGGAGAGCGGCACCAGCGTATTGTCCTGCGTGCGGACGTACTGTCGCGCCAGCGCCTGCGGCGTCAGCCGCTGTTCGCGCAGGCTCTGCGGGATCACGTCATAGGCGCGGCCGTCCATGCCGAAGCGGTTGAGGTAGTTTTCCCCCACCAGCACCGCCAGCGATTCGCCGATGTCGCTCATGCGGATCCCCAGACTGTTGGCCTTGGCGCGATCGATATGCACCTCCGCCAGCGGGTTGTTGTAGTCCAGATCGCTGTCCACCACCATAAACAGGCCGCTGTTTCTGGCGTTCTGCTTCACCTCTTCCAGGGTGCGATACAGCTGCGGGTAGTCCTGCGGCGTGCGCAGCACCATCTGCACCGGCAGCCCGCCGGTGGAGCCCGGCAAGGCGGGCAGTTGGAAGGCGAAAATGCTGGTGCCTTCGACGTCATTCACCGCCTGCTGCAGATCGGCCTGCACCGCCGACGCCGAGCGCTGGCGCGCCTGCCACAGCGTCAGGTTGATGCCGCCGATGCCGGACGCCGTGCCGTCGCTGCCGTTGATGATCCAGCGGCTTTCGGTTTCCGGCATGCGGTTGTAAACCTCGTCCAGCTTGTAGGCAAAGCGTTCGACATAGTTCAGGTTGGCGTGCTGCGGTGCCTTGATGGCGGTCAGTACGATGGCCTGATCCTCGGTCGGCGCCAGCTCGCGCTGCGGCATCAGGTACAATAGCGGCAGGCTGATCATCACCAGCAACGCCAGCGCGCCGGTCAACCAACGGTGGCGCAGCGAAAAATCCAGCGCGCGCGCATAGCGCCGCGTCAGACCGCCGAAGAACCACTCGGCGGCGTGCGCCACGCGCCCTTCGCTCTGTTTGGCCGGCAGCAGGAGCGAGCTCATCACCGGCGACAGCGTCAGCGCCACCACGCCGGACACCACTACCGCCCCGGCCAGCGTCAATGCAAACTCGCGAAACAGCGCGCCGGTCAGCCCGCCCATCAGGCCGATCGGCGCATAGACCGCCGCCAACGTCAGGGTCATGGCGATCACCGGCCCCGCCACCTCGCGCGCGCCGATCATCGCCGCCGCCAGCGGCGTTTTCCCCTCTTCGATATGACGATGCACGTTCTCCACCACCACGATGGCGTCGTCCACCACCAGGCCGATCGCCAGAACCATCGCCAGCAGCGTCAGCAAATTGACGCTGAAGCCGAAGGCCAACATCAGCCCGGCAGCGCCAAGGATCGACAGCGGAATGGTCACCACCGGGATCAACACGGTGCGCAGCGACCCCAGACACAGGTAGATCACCGCCACCACGATCACCAGCGCTTCAAGCAGGGTATGCACCACTTCATCGATCGAGGCCTGAATAAAGCGCGCGGTTTCGAACGCCAGCGCCATCTTCACGCCCGGCGGCTGCATCTTGTCGATCGCCGGCATCAGGTGACGAATGCCGTCGACGATCACCAGCGGGTTGCCGGTCGGCGTAGGGAAGACGCCGAGGAACACCGCCGGTTCGCCATCCATCAGGGCGCTGGTTTCCGTGGCCGCGGCGCCCAGCTCCACGGTGCCGACGTCTTTTAAACGCACCAGGCCATTGCCGTCGTTGCGCACCACCAGATTGCGAAATTCCTCAACGCTGGTGAGATCGGTATTCACCCGCACGTTGGCAACCACATACTGCCCTTTCACCTTGCCCGGCGCCGCCTGGTAGTTGTTGCGCCGCACCGCGTCGGCCACGTCGGCGGCAGTCAGGCCGCGGCCGGCCAGCCGATCGCTGTCCAGCCACAGGCGCATCGCCATTTTTTGCCCGCCGAACACTTCCACCTTGGCGACGCCGTCGATGGTGGTGAACATCGGCTCCACCACCCGCGTCAGGTATTCGCTCAGCGCCGGCGTGGACAGCGTTTTACTGGAAAAGCCGACATAGGCCACGGCGGTGGCCTCACCGGCAGAGCGCTCAATCACCGGATCGTAAGCCTGCTCCGGCAGCTTGTAGCGCACCTGATTGACCTTGGCCATCACTTCGGTCAGCGCCTGGGTGGAGTCGCGGTTCAGCACCATGCGCACCGTCACCACGCTGCGCCCCTGCACCGAAGAGGAAGAAAGGTAGTCAACGCCCTCGACGGAGGACACCGCCTGGGCGATCGGCTGCGTGACAAAGCCCTGCATCAGCTCGGACGACGCGCCGGGATAGTCGGTGCTGATGGTGATGGTCGAGTTTTCCAGCAGCGGGTATTGGCGGATCGGCAACTTGCTGAGCGCCAGCGCGCCGAACAGCAGGATCAGGGTGCTGACCACCAGCGCCAGCACCGGCCGGCGCACGAACAGATCGGTAAATGTCATCGGTCTCTCCTCAGGAACCGGCCTGGGCGGCGTTCAGGGTATCCTGCGCCACCGGCTCGGCCGCCATGCCGTCGCTCAGCTTGAGCTGGCCCGAAGTCACCACCCGATCGCCTTCCTGCAGGCCATTGACGATCTCGACGCGCCCGTCGTTGCGCTCACCCACGGTGACCGAAACGCGCTTGACCGTCATGCCCTTTTCACCCTGCTGGGCCAGAAACACGGTATCGCCGTAGGCCGTGTAGGTCAGCGCCGTTTCCGGCACCGTCAGCACCGCCACGCGCTGCTGCTGCGTGACGCGAATGCCGGCGTACATGCCGGCCTTCAGCAATCCCTCACGGTTGGTCAACGTCGCCTGCACCTGCACGGTGCGGGATTTGCCGATCATCGGGTCGATAGCGGTAATGACGGCGGGGAAAGCGCGATCGGGATACGCCCCAACCTGCACCGACACCGCCTGGCCTGGCGCCAACCCGGCGCTGCTTTGTTCGTCCAGCGAAAAGTTGACGCGCAGCGTATCGGCGTCCACCAGGTTCGCCACCGCCTCGGCGGCGTTAAGATATTGCCCTTCATGCACGCGGCGAATGCCGATGACGCCGGAAAACGGCGCGCGGATCGCCTTCTGCGCAATTTTGGCCTGCGTTTCCCGCACCGCGCCAAGCGCCATATCCCGCTCGGCCAGCGCATCGTCCAACTGTTGCCGCGCAGTGGCGTTGAGGTTCATCAGTTTTCGCATGCGCCCCAGCAGCAGATCGGCGTTGCGCAATTGCGCCTGCAGACGCACCAGCTCAGCCTGTTCGACCGCATCGTTGAGCTGCACCAGCAACTGCCCCTGCCGCACCGTTTGGCCGGATTCGAACAGGATACGCGTGATGCGGCCGCTGGTTTCCGCCGCCACCTCCACCTGGCTGGCCGCCTCCAGCTCGCCCACGCCGGCGTAGCTGCGCGCCGCCTGTTCACGCAGTGCGGGCGCCAGCGCCACTTTCACCGGCGGATAGGCCGGCGCGCCTTCGCTTTGCCGCGCGGTGGAACGCATCGCTACCGCAGCGACGACGAGTACCGCCAGCAGCGCCGCGATAATGAGATATCGTTTCATCATGCAGCCTCACGCGTGTTGGCCAGACGTTGACGCAAACGGCTGGCGATGGCCGTCACCCACAGCCCGCCGATCACCGTGATGTGTTCCAGCGCGAAGTAGAGAGAAATCTGCATATTGGGAGCGGACATATTCCAGAAGGTGTGGACGATCGCGATAGTCAGGATCAGAAACACCGACAGCATGCCGGCGCCCAGCCACACCCACCGGTTCAGCAGGATCAATACCGAACCTGTCAGCAGCACCGCCGCCGACGCCAGGTTGAACAGCCAGGCCGGATGCAAACCGGCGGCGCGCATCTCCGCCAGGCTCCCTTCGATGTCGAACAGCTTGGCGAGCCCCGACGAGATGAAAATCACCATCAAGCACAGACGTGCGAGCAGCCAAAGCCAATAACTGTCCAGAGCGGTGTTGATAAAGCGTTGCATAACGGTTTCTTCCTGATTTTACAGCCAAAGACATCCTTCTCCCCAATAAGACGGGGGCAGGTCTCGAGAGATGCCGGTTGCCAAGCCCGGCAGGCTGAACTATAAAACCTCAGGTTAACTTGAGGTCAAGTTGAGGAAGATAAAATGGCAAGAAATGAACCGATTGACGCCAATCGGCTATTGACCGTCGGGGAAGTGGCGAAACGCAGCGGCGTGGCGATATCCGCGCTGCACTTCTACGAGAGTAAAGGGCTGATTCAGGCGACGCGCAACGCCGGCAATCAGCGGCGTTATCCGTCGGTGGTATTGCGCTATATCGCGGTGATCAAGATCGCACAGCGCGCGGGCATTCCGCTGGAAGAGATCCGCGCCGCGCTGAGCCGTTTCCCCATCGGCAGCAAGCTGACCTCAGAACAATGGGGAGTGCTGTCCTCCGCCTGGCGCAAAACGCTGGATGAGCGTATTCAACGGCTGACGGTACTACGCGACCATCTCGATAGCTGCATCGGCTGCGGCTGCCTGTCGCTCGCCGACTGCCCGCTGCGCAACCCGAACGATATATTGGGCCGGCAAGGAGCCGGCGCGCATATTTTCGAACACCCGGATGGGCAGTGACAGGCGGCTAGGCAACCGGCATCATCGAGAGGCGGCGATTGGCTTCGGCGAATACCGCGACGCTGTGATCGATAAACGCCCGCACCGGCGGCAACAGGCCTTTGCCGCTGGTGAACACCAGATGAACAATGCTGCTCGGCGCACGCCACTGTGGCAGCAGACGCAGCAGTTGACCCGTTCGCAATTCGTTGGCACACAAATGGATCGGCAAAAACGCGACGCCCATCCCGGCAATCGCCGCACTATGCAACGTGCTGTAATCCCCGCAACACAGCCGGGGGACGTGTACGAAAGTACGTTGATTGCCTGCAATATCCTCGAATTCCCATCGATCGCGATCCAGCCACTCCCCCATCGACAACGTCGGCAAGCTGGCCAGCTGTTCGAACGACTGCGGTAAGCCGCCGGCTTTCTCCACCAGCTGCGCGCCGGCGACCAAAATGCGTTGCCGTACGCCAAGATCGCGCTTTATCAATGATTGATCCTGGTCGAAATGACTCGTAATGCGAAACGCCACATCGATCTTTTCGTTGATCAGATCCACATGGCGCTCATGGATCAACAGTTGTACGCGCACGTCCGGGTAACGCGCCATAAACCCCAACAGCAGATGGGAATTATAATACTGCATCAAACCGGGCGGCGAACTGATGCGCAGGCAGCCGCTCACTTCGTCGCGCGCACGGGCGACAATGGCATCGGCCGCCTCCAACCGCTCGATAATCGCCTCACACTGCCGATACACATCGCGGCCAATATCCGTGACGCGGAAACTGCGCGTCGAACGTTCGATTAACCGCGCACCGTAACTCGCCTCCAGACGAGCCACGCGTTTGCTGAGTTTGGATTTGGCTTCGCCGCTCGCCCGCTCGGCTGCGGCGAAACCACCATGTCGCACCACCAAAGCAAACAGTTGAAGATCGTTCAAATCCTGCATGCCCCCTCCTTATCGTTTCCAGTTTGGAAACGATGCATTACGCTTTCAGGCACTACCGCGCCGGCACCTCGCTGCTTATCCTTTAGCATAACGAAACAAAAAGATTCAACCATAGCAAAGAACAAGCGTATTGCGCTTGGGGAGAACATCATGAAGAACGTCATGTTGAAAACGATGCTGCTAGGGGCTTTTGTCTTTTCAGGCGCAACAGTCGCGGCAACGCAAATCAATAGTCAACAGGCGGACGCCCTGACGCCGCGCCAGGTGATTACCGTTAGCGGTGCCGCGAATCTGAGCGATGCGGAAAAGATGTTGGCGGACAAAACCGCCAAGGCTGGCGCCCGTTACTACAAAATCATCGCGATCGTAGGCAATAACAAGCTGCACGCCAGCGCGATGACTTATCAATAACCAACCCCGGCAGCGGCGGCTGCCGGTTTTTTTGCACCAACCCATTCATCAGGGATAAATAATGTTCAGCGTGGCCGAGGTGTTGATTTCACCCTGCGTCACGCCATCGCGCTGATAAGGGTAATAATAAGCGCCCATGCCGATGATAAAGTGACTGTTCAGGCTGCCGCCGGCGGCGACGTGAAACAATGAGGTGGCGCTGCCGCGATCGACATTGGAGGGCGACAGTACCACCGGCGAGCTCGGCATATCGCGTTTGACCAGGCGCAGCCCCACCCCTTGCGCGCCGCCCGCGTTGGCATTGGTCAGCACGCTGGCGTCGGAGGCCAGCAGGTTATTGCTGGACAGGAACATCTCGACGGTGCGATCGGCGATGCCTTCCTGCTGCATGTTCTGGCAGCTGATGTTCAGCGAGAACGGCGTGTAGCCGGGTTGGTTGTTATTCAGCACCTGCGCCACGCCCATTTTCGGCAATCTGACCGTCAGGCCGGCGTTGTCGAAACGGCAGGTGGTGGTTTTGGGCGCGTATTTGATGTTCATCGGCTGGCCGTACATATCGCGTTCGTCATATGGCCAGTTGCCGGTCAGGAGCCAACTGAGTATTTTCCCGACTTGCTGCAACAGCCAAATCGGCAATTCCCATATCTTTATGCCGGTAATGTCCGAGACCATCAGCGCGTCATCCAGCATCAGCGTATCCCCCGGCACCACACGGCCATTTTTGGGCTTCGATTCTAATGAGTAGCGCACGGTCATCGGCGTATTTAACTCGGCGGCGGAATGTTCGCCGCGCTTTGACAGTTCACGATCGCCAATCTTATTGACGATTTGCGCGCGTATCCACTGCGTGCCGTTGTTAAAACCAAAAATAGCCGCATTCTTATTATCGGGCGACAGCTTGAGCGTATAGGTAAATTTGCTCTTTGAAGAACTGCAGTCAAAAGTGCCGACATATTGGGTGCTGTATTGCTCCTCCCACACCGGGGTGTTGGCATTCAGCTTATCGGAGAGATCGACATTCAAAGCCGGTGCAAATGAGATCCCTTTGCCAAAACAGGTGGCATAACTATAGCCGCTGAACAACCCGGACAGCAGCAGCAAAAAAATCAGCCTGATCATAGGTTCGGTTATCCTGTATTAGCGGCAAACGCCGGGCGACGCGTCGAGCGCCAGAGTCGGTTTGGCGATGCGGCAACGGCCGTCGCGCAGTTGCACCGTCAACGCCGTTGGCGGCTGTTCGACGCGCAGGTACAGCACGCTGGCCTGGCCGACAAAGCCTATCGACCGGCCGTTTTCATCCAGCACTTCGGCGCCGAACGGCAGCGGTGCACCATCGGCGCGCTGCGCCCGCAGCTGGAATGGCTGACGTTGATCGGTTTCGAATTTCAGGTAGCTGACCGCGCCGTAGTAAGGCACGTGGTTGGCGACGTTGCCGCTGATTTCCGCCCCGCTGCTGTGGCCGGTATCCGACAGCGTGACCGAGTTTTGCCGGTATGGCGTGGCATAGGGCACCAGCGCCAGGCCCTGGGCGTTGGTCACGATGCTTTCGTCGCCGTTGACCATCAGCCCTTCGGCCTGCGGCGCCTCGACCACCGTCATGGTGTTGCCGATTTCGTTCGACGCCAGCACATGCCAGGGGATCGCCACCAGGCTGCCGCGCGCGCTGAGGCCACTCTGGCGATAATCGTTGCCTTCGCTGTAGGAGACGCCAAGCGTCGAGACACGGGTGCGGTAGGCCGCATTGACAGCGGCCATGTTGTCGCCGCCGCTGCGATTGCTGCCGTTCAGCGAGTAGCTCAGACGGTTGGACTCCAGCGCGTTGCCGCTCAGGCTGACCGTGCTCTGCTGATAGTGAGAGTCCGTCGCCGACAGGCCGGTGCTGAGGTAGGCGTTGTTGTCGAACACCGACAGCGGCAGGCTGAACGACAGGTAATAACGCGTCTCTTCCTCACGCTGGCTGTTGCGCACCCGACTGGCGGAAACGGAGTAGCTGACGCGCCCCAGATTGTTGGAGTACCCCAACTGGTATTCGCGGCTTTTCGCGTTGGCCGTCCAGTAATCGCGCTGGGAGCCGGAGAAGAACAGCGTGCCCCACCCTTCGTTAAGACGCTGGTTCAGGTTAAGCGTAAAGGTATTTTTCGGCCGGGCGGACCGCAGCGCATCCCAGGTGTTCATATCCAGTTCGGACAAACCCTCCTCGTCGCGCCAGCGGTCAAACTGCCGTTCCAGCTGGCGGTAACCGTCATTAGAGTAAATGGCGTCGGTAAAGCTGTAGTAACCGCGGGTGGAGTAACGGTAGGCCGCCAGCGTGAAGTTGGTCGCGGTGGCATCGAGAAATTTACTGTAGGCGATACGGAAGCTCTGCCCGCTTTCACGGCGGTTTTTCAGGCGGGTATCGGCATGCGTCAGGTCGATGGACACCGCCCCTATCGGCAGGTTCCAGCCGCTGCCGAGCAGCCAGGCCTGATAGTCGTCGCTCAAAATGCTGCCGGCATAGCCGGTTACCAGGTTGTTGAAACCGTACTGCAGGGTGCCCTGCACAAAGCCGGGATCGTAATCGGTATTGCTTTCGTTCACCTTGCCGGCCAGCACGCTGTATTGGCTGACGCCCTGTTTCAACATGTTGGGTACGGCGGAAAACGGCACGCTGAACGACTGTTCACGCCCATCCGCCTCTTTGACCGTTACCCACAGATCGCCCGCCGAGCCGGTCGGCTGAATGCTGTCGAGGGTAAAGGCGCCCGGCGGCACGTTTTCCTGGTAGATCACGTTGCCGTTCTGCACCACTTTCACCAGGGCGTTGGTTTGCGCCACGCCCCGCACGATCGGTGAAAAGCCCTGCTGCGAGTTGGGGCGCATGCTGATGTCCGACGCCAGCGCCACCCCGCGGATGCGCACCGAGTCGAACAGATCCCCCGGCGAATAAAAATCGCCGGCGGTCAGGTTGGATTTGATGTCGGCGAAGCCGCGCTGCAGATAGCGCGTGTTGTTCTGCCAGTGGCTCCCCCGCCCGCTGCCGTGGCGAAAGCTGCTGCTGTCGCGAAATTGCCAACCGGCCAGATTGATCCCGGATTCCAGCCCGGTATAAAAATCGTCGTTGTTGCTGCGATTGCCGTCGCCGCGCGCCTCGGCGTGGTAGTACGTCGCGTTGTAGGCCAGCGTCAATGCGGAGATGCCGCGATTCCAGAAGGCCGGATCCACGTATCCCGCCTCCGATCGGTTGACCCGCGCCTGCGGCACCGTCAGCCGCAGGCTCAGCGCGCCGACGTCCATATCGAACCGGCCGCCCTGCACCAGCGTAGCGATCGACAGCGTCGTCTGGGGCGCCTGAGACGTCGGCAATTGACTCAGATCGATGCCCAGCCGCTGCGCATCCTGGTAGTCGATTTGGACATCGTCGCGTTGGGTGCCAAACAGCAGCGCATAGCGCCCTTTCCAGTCATGGTTGACATACACATCGATCTCCTGCCGGCCGGCAGGCATGTCATTATTGAGGTAAAAACGCGAGAGATCGGAATCGCGCGATTCGCCGGCCAACAGCGACGTATCGAACGTCACCGCCCAGGCCGTATCCGGCAACAAGAATGAAGAGGCGGTCAGCAGCGAGAGGACTTTTTTATTCAGCTTCATTGTTGTTCTTTCAGGTTAGTGTGCGGTGATGGCTTTAGACTTGTAAGCCCCCAGATCGTCGATATACATCAGGTCATAACGGGCGTTTTTGCTGACCGCTCGTTTGCTGGCGGCAAACTGGGTGGAAAACGGCGCGACCATCAGCGAATCAACCAGCAGATGCTTGTCCGCACCCTGGCCTATATTCGCTACCGTAATGAAATACGGGCTTTTATTGATGACGTTGAAGCCTTTGCCATTGGCTTGCAGCGTCAGTTCTTCCAACGCATTTTCCACGCCGCGGGTTAACGCCTGCGGGCGGTAGAACAGTTTGATGCGCGACTTGATCGCCAGCTGCAGCGTATTGGTGCCCTGCAGGTTTTCCGGCGTCGGCGGGATATCCAGCACGTTGAGGTAGAACACCGATTCACGATCCGCCGCCAACGCGGCGCCAACTTTCTGAATACGCAGCTGCTGCCCGCTGTTGCCGTTCACTTTCACCACCGGCGGCGACAGCAAAAACGGCACATTGGCGGTTTCCGGGGTGGAATTGATATCGCCGTCGTCGATCCAGGCCTGAACCAGCGAGGGGTCGGTACCGTTATTCAGCAATTGGACAATCACGTCCTTGTTGTTTGCCGGGTAGATCACCCGCGTGCCGTTAACCACCACATTGGCCTGCGCGCCAACGGAACCCAGCAACAGCGCCGCTATCATCATGTATTTTTTCATCGTTCCCCCGGGTGGCCAGGCCCTATCAAGGGCCTGGCTGTCAGCGCGATTACAGGTAAGAAATGGTGTAAGTCACGTTGGAGCTCAGAGCGCCCACTTTTGCCGCTTCGGCGTTGGTTTTGTAGTAGTACGCGTCCAGCGTCAGGGTTTCTGAATCCGGCGCCTCTTTGTCGCCCATGATGTCGGTGACATAAGGCACGTTCAGCTGGATCGGGGTGGAAGAACCGGTTTCCGCCAGAGAGAAGCCTACGTTCTTCGCGACGGAAGCGTCGTTCTCGTTGACCGAGTTGTTCAGCAAATATTTGCCGTCGGTGGAGATGTTATCCGCGGAGGAGAAGTAGATTTTCAGCGGGGTGCCCGCGGTACCGGCCGCCGGCGAACAGCCGGAGAAGGTCAACGAGAAGGACTTCTTGTTCTTGGTGATTGGCCCGACGGTGTTACCCGCATCGGTCACCGAGATCGGGCTCAGCGCTACGGTGAAATCCGCGCTCTTGCCGCCGTTAATCGTACAGGTGGTGTCGGTAATGGCGTCGGTAAAGTTAATCACGCCACCGGCGGAATTGTCTTCAGCAAAAGCCACCGGCGCAGCGACCGCGGCCGCCATGATTGCAACAGAAAGCATCTTCTTCATCATGAGATAAAACTCCATAACAGTTTGGTTTGAGAGAATAAATAAAAAGCAGCCGCTGCTGGCGGGATGAAACAATCCCTCCCCGTAATACAGAGGCAAAAGGGTGAACACATTCCTGTTTTTATAAAATCAAGCCATAGCGTTATTCATCAGCCGATAATAAAAGCGACAAAATAACGAAATCCTAGATAACCGCTGAGAAACCGGATGAAATTCCCAATAAATTGTGCACCCGATTCTTCAATCCCATTTTGCGTAATGCACTGCATTTCTGCGTGCTGACCGTTTTTACGCTTTTATCAAGCATTCGGGATATCTGGGTCACCGTATAGCCGAAAGAAAGCAAATGAAGCGTTTTCACTTCACTTTCAGTCAAGCAACTTTTCGTATTGCGGGCCGCCCCACCCTCAACGTTTCCATTTAATGCAGAATGCTGCGCAATATTAGCCAGCAGCAAAGACAATTCCTTATTCATGTCGGGAACTCGCACTCTTTTATCGAGCACCACCACATCACGCGTGACAGAACGAAATAACAGACGACGCTTCTCTTCTGTCGTCAAAAAAATTTTCACGCCATGAATAGCAGACAATAACGCTGCCGCCATGCTGAAACGCAACAGGCTTTTTATCGCATCATCGACGATCAGAATATCCTGGCAATTTCGCCCCATGGCCAAAGGCAGATCGTCGTAGTAAGCAATAACGTGATCCTTATGAAAAATCCTTGGCGCCAATATCTTTTTCATCGCCTCTCTGAAAAAGATGTTTTCAGATACGATACCGATACTGAGCATACTTCCTCCATCCATGGCTAAAGAAAACGGCGATGCCTTGCACTAAATACCTGCCGTTTTCTTGGAAAAATCGCATTGCCGTTTGGGAGCCATCAATAAGCGCCCGGCACATAAGCAGGCGCCGTAAAACACTAAGATAATTCTGCATCAAATCATTAACAACAGGAACATTATTTTTATTAACGCAAATTTTAATTATTATAATCTAATAAATTAGATTTTTTCAGAATTTAACTCTGTTAAGCATAATAAAAAGAGCAATGCACCATGCATTCTGTTCGTCGAAGAAATAAAAAACACCCTGAATTATTTATGTTTCCCTCCCAGAACCTTGACCTGACCGACGTTTCACTAAATACTAGCCGCGACCTGGAAGCCTATACCATTATAAAAACCTGAATACATGAAATATATTATCGACCTCTGCGTAATCTATGACGCAAATGCGTGTCGTCTCCAACTCATTGATAACGATGAGTCATCGATACGGATATCCAATCCGGCCTCGCGCCTGTTAATTGAAATGCTGACTCATCCGAATATCCCATTGAAACGTGAGGTATTGATAAAAAAGGTATGGGAAGAGTATGGTTTTTCAGGCTCATCGATCAGCCTCAATGTGGCCGTCAGTGAAATAAGGAAAGCGTTCAAACTGCTGGGGAGAGAAACCTCGCCGATAAAGACCCTGGCGAAAGTCGGTTTTTGCTTTACCGCCATGATTGATATTTACCCATCACCGCAGGCAACCGTTAACGAAACTCCCCCTTCTTCCGCCTCAGTGCCGCTTTCTTCTTTCCCGTCGGTTGCCGAATCACATAACACGCCGCCGCAGAAACAGGTAAATATTCGCGCTATTGCCGCTATCTGCGGCGCATTTATTCCGCTGTTGTTCGTCGCGGCGTTCTATCCTGTTGAACCGCCTGATCAACCCAGAGAAAATTTAATCTCGTTAGGGAAAAAAGACCGCTGCACCTTGTATTCTCTGGATGCAGACAAGCATATTGATGACGAACTGGAAAAGCGCATGGTCAACCAGGCGCTAGAAGAGAGCGGTGTGGATTGTATAGCCAGTAAAGCGGACATCTATTTTTCCTCCGTAAAACACACGTTGACTTATAACACCTTCCTCGGTGTGTGTTATCTCGGCTCACAAGATCGATATACCCAGTGTGTTACCTACAAAATTCTCAACGGAAAATAAATGGCCGCATTGCTCAACCCCAAAATGCTGACTATCGGATTTTTGGCAGTGATTCTCTTCATTGTCCTGTTTCGCGTTTTAACCCCCGACGCGCCTGTGCATATGAATTGCCAGGCCGATACGATCACTAAAAAACGATTAGCTTCAGGCGATGACCTGGAATTAAAAGTGACGGGCAGTTTATTCATCTATGACGAACATCATGCCATGATTGTGCAGCGTGGGGACATCACCGTGAGAGGCAAAACCTACAGCCTGGATAGGAAAATAAACTTTGATATAAAGAGGTTAGATCACGGGTTTTACATGACCACCCACCGAGAAATCAGCAAAACGCCCGACGACAACGCGCCGGATGAGCTGACCCAGGAAATCCCCATGATCTCTCTCGGCATTAAGAACGGCGTTTTTTCGATGCGTAAAGCTCGGCAAGATGCGTACATCGTTCATGGCGTGCTTTTCCCGGTAACGCTATGCCGTTAACCTGAGAACAGAATGCCATAGAGAGACAGCGAAGGATCGCAACGGGGCGCGCTTATGGCAAACACGCCCCAGATACCGATTGGGGAGGAAGGGCTATTTTACCGACATATCCGTACGGACGATGCCATGGTTTTTCATCACCTCTTCCATGGTGAGGTTCTCATCATACGGCGTATCGTCCACCACGACGTCTTGCGGGCGCACATAAGGTTTGGTTGCGCGTTTGAACATCCACCACCACACGAATACCAGGAAAGCGCCGGACTTCAGAAAGATCATGGTCCATAGGGCGACTTGATACCAGTTCATCTCTGTCTCCATAAGAGCATTAAGCGAAATCGATAAGGCGGCGTTGTTTATCACCCCGGCGGTGCCTGACAGCAGCAGGCATCCGAGCAGCCAACCTTGATGACCGCATAATCTCACCGATGCGTGGCCCTTATCAATAGCCGATCGCGTTTCCTGCAAAAGCGCCTCGGTTTCTGCGCACGCAAAAGCAAAAACCCCGTGCTCAGAGAGCACGGGGTCAGAATGTATGGCGGAGGAGCAGAGATTCGAACTCTGGAACGGTTTCCCGTCGACGGTTTTCAAGACCGTTGCCTTCAGCCACTCGGCCACCCCTCCGCAACGACGCGCACTATAAACAGACCTCATTCGCTTGTAAAGCCCGGGCGCGTTCAACCGCGCGAAAAATCGGCGAAGACGCAGCAAACGGCGAACAAACGCGCGTCCGCTCCTCCCTGCTGTTGCAACAATGATAACTAAGGGTAAAGATTGGTAAACAAACTTTAATCAAGCGCTTGCGCTGCCTATCATCGGGATTATTTTGTGATGGCTTGATAAGAGAGAGCATTATGGACCGCATTGTCGTCTCATCTTCTTCGCGCGACTCGCTGCTCAGCACGCATAAAGTCCTGCGCAACACCTATTTCCTGTTATCCCTGACGTTGGCTTTCTCGGCGCTGACCGCGACCGCCAGCACGATGCTGGGGCTGCCGGCGCCGGGCTTGCTGCTGATGCTGGTTGGTTTCTACGGCCTGATGTTCCTGACCCATAAACTGGCCAACAGCCCGGCAGGCATTCTGGCGGCGTTTGCGCTGACCGGTTTCATGGGGTATGCCCTCGGCCCCATTCTCAGCTCGTTCCTGAACGCCGGCGCGGGCGATCTGATCATGCTGGCGCTGGGCGGCACCGCAGCGGTGTTCTTCTGTTGCTCGGCGTATGTGCTGACCACACGTAAAGACATGTCATTCCTGTCCGGCATGATGATGGCAGGTTTTGTGGTACTGCTGGTGGCGGTGATCGCCAACCTGTTCCTGCAGATCCCTGCCCTGCACCTGGCCATCAGCGCGCTGTTCATCCTGTTCTCCGCCGGCGCGATCCTGTGGGAAACCAGCAACATCATTCACGGCGGCGAGACCAACTACATTCGCGCCACCGTTAGCCTGTACGTGTCGCTCTACAACATGTTCATCAGCCTGTTGAGCATTCTGGGCTTCGCCCGCAGCAACTGATTGCACGTTACACCAGCTTTCCAGGCCCCGCTCCGGCGGGGCTTTGTTTTTTGCGGCTGAAAAAATTTGCTAAACTGGCGGCCGTTCCGAATTATCCGTTATCGAGGCAGTATGTTGGAGTTTGAAGGTCAGGTTATCGACACTGACGCGCAGGGGTATCTGAAAAACAGCGCCGACTGGCATGAAGGGCTGGCGCCGCTGCTGGCCGCGCAGGAAGAGATCGTGCTCACCGAAGCACACTGGGAAGTGGTGCGCTTCGTGCGCGACTTCTATCAGGAATTTAATACCTCACCGGCTATCCGCATGCTGGTCAAAGCGATGGCGCAGAAATACGGCGAAGAAAAAGGCAACAGCCGCTATCTGTATCGCCTGTTCCCGAAAGGGCCGGCCAAACAAGCCACCAAAATCGCCGGATTGCCGAAACCGGTAAAATGCATTTGACCGCTCTGCCCGCAGCGCCGCTGCAGGCGAGCGTTTAATAACGAATGCCAAACCCGCTGTAATCAGCCAGGCCCTGCGGCTCCACCAGCACACGTTCGACGCGCGCGCTGCGCGGGCCGCCCTGTTTCAACCACTCCAACAGCTTGTCCACCTGCGCCTGTGTGCCGCAGGCCACCACCTGAACACTGCCGTCATCGAGATTGCGCGCATAGCCTGTCACCCCCAACGCCTCGGCCTGCCGCTGGGTGGAATAGCGAAACCCAACCCCCTGCACCACGCCATACACATACGCAGCAATGCAAACTTGTGTCATAATCGCCCCCTGTTATCTTGTCTAAAGAATAAGTATGTATTGAGTATAGAAACTCAATCAAAAGATAAAGAGGCAGGGAGCCAGAGGACAACAATTTGTATAATAGAGGCTTACGTAAAAAGTAGACGGCCGAGCTCCCTCGGCCGGGACAGACTTGCTATTTTTCGGCAGGTAGCCAGTTGGCCCTTTCCCCGTAAAAGAAAGAGTCGATAAATCTGCTTTTGCCACGCAAGCGGATAAATATGATGACCAGAGCGAAAATAATGGCCGTTACGCTGAGATAAAAACCTAGCGTATCCTTATCGACCATTGCTCCGACAAGCAAAATGGGTAACACATGCCAAAGATAAATAGGTAGAGATACCTGCCCCATTTTGACCACAAAGCCCTCAATTCTCAGCTTCAGGCGTTTACACAAACTCACCATCAACAGCAACAGCGCAGCATTAAAGGCAAACCATGAGGCGGCATCCAGCAGTGCCCCGTTCGGTTCATAGTACCCTAATATGCCTACGACCGACGCGATAGCGAACAACGCCAGCGGGTTACCGTGAAAATTCTTATCCCCGATCAGGAAACCTAATAAAAAGAAGGAGTAGTAATAATAGAAACGCTTATCACCAATGAATTTCAGCCAGGCATATTGGTTTTCCAGCGTGTCGGCGTAACAGTACCAGACAATAGATAACACCGCGGAAGTGAACAGAAAGAAACCAATTAAGAAATTACTCTTGTAAATGACCATAGTATATAGCACGAATATGATCACTGCTGGGATATACCAAAGATGATAGTAGGGGTAAAGAAATAGACCGATGAACTGCTTTAAACCGACTTCTTCTGAGGAGTAAAGAGAATAAACGCTGTAAACAACGAACGCCAACATATAAGGAATTATCATGCGCCACTGATACTTTTTCAGCACGCTAATCACACCGCCATCAAGAAAATAACGCCGAACAAAGTAGCCCGTCACCCCTAGAAAAAGCGGCATATGGAAATAATATATTGCCCCACGCAAACCGACATCAGCGCTGCCTGGCAATAAATGTCCCACGATGACGAGCAAGATAAGCAACCCTTTCAAAAAATCAAACGACAAGCTTCTTTCTTTAGACATTTAAGAAAAATCCTAATATCTGCATAATAAACATCAGGTGCTCAATAACAGATTAAGTTAAGATTTTTGTCAATGCGAAAAAACCTAAAACTCACAAAAAACTTACAAAAAGCTTACATCCCCATCTGCCCGGAGATAGGCTTTCTTCCGTGAGGCGAACCTCAGCCTGAAGTCAATCACTATGAAACTTCACAAAAGATAATAATAATCAATTAGTTAAAAACAAAACGGTAATCTTCAATCCACACTCTTGAATGATGGGCTCTGCTTGCTCACAAGAAAGCGTACCGCCGGCCAGCCGTCGTGGCTAAACATACCGCCGGGCAACCAAGCGACAGCGCTATTCCTATTTCGAGTAAAGCCATCTGCTCTATCGTCGATGATGTGAGAGGTGTCAATGACTTTTATTTTTCAAGCTATCGAGGGATGATGTAATGTCAGAAAAATCAACCAACTTGCGAACGACTTTCGTTTTAAAACGATCATCATATTCAACCTGAGCACTCTTTACCTTTAATAACCTATCAATCATTATGTCCGCTTGCTCGCCGTCGAATCCAAAAGAACGGTTACCGTAAAACTGCTCGCCGTTAATCGACACAGCACCTGAGTTTGGGTTCGCAGTAGGTGGAAATGAAATTTTATAATGCCCAGCCTGAACCGAAATCTTTAATACCCCATCACTTATAGCGTTTTCATCATCACTAAAAACCCACTCGTTAGCCAATACTGTGTGAGTCGTCATAAAAAAAATGAAAAACAAAAAGAATCTCACTGGTGCACTCCCTTCACTTTATATTACAAAAACAGCCAAAAATACTCTTAACAAGAATAAATATATCACTCTGTAGCCTTATGCCCTATAAAGCATAATCCCCTGTCAAACATCTAATCCTGCAGGTAACAAAGCGCCTTCACGCACTGATCAACATGCTTTCATCTCTGGCTTGCTATAATACACCTTTTTAAGCTGCCATTTCTTCAGTTTGAAGGCTGCACTTTCTCTCTCTTCGGTGCGACGCCCGCAGAGATAACGCGATACAATCCGAGCCAACGCGGTAGTGAACGCTGTCAGATTCAGCTATGATGACGAACTTATTTTGGCAAACGCTTAATCCAGCCAATTAACCCATTGAATAAAAAGTAGTTTAACCATGCGCTTACATCTCGCCAAAGGACGTGAAAAGTCCTTACTCCGTCGCCACCCTTGGGTGTTCTCCGGCGCCGTTCAACGCGTTGAGGGCAAAGCCCACTCCGGTGAAACCATTGATATCCTCGACAGCCAGGGTAAGTGGCTGGCACGCGGCGCCTATTCGCCCGAGTCGCAGATCCGCGCACGCGTCTGGACCTTCCAGCAAGATGAAGAGATTAACATCGATTTCTTCATTCGCCGCCTGCAGCAAGCGCAAAGCTGGCGCGATTGGGTCGCACAGCGCGACGGTCTGGACGGATACCGCCTGATCGCCGGCGAGTCCGACGGCCTGCCGGGCATCACTATCGATCGCTTCCAGAATTTCCTGGTGCTGCAGCTGCTGTCCGCCGGTGCCGAATACCAGCGCCCGGCCCTGCTTTCCGCCCTGCAGCATTGCTACCCGGAATGTTCGATCTACGATCGCTCCGACGTTGCGGTACGTAAAAAAGAAGGCCTGCCGCTGGCGCAGGGCCCGGTGCTGGGCGATCTGCCGCCGGAACTGCTGCCGATCACCGAACACGGCATGAAGCTGCTGGTGGACATTCAGCAGGGGCACAAGACCGGTTTCTACCTCGACCAGCGCGACAGCCGCCTGGCGGCGCGCAATTACTCCGCCGGCCGTCGGGTGCTGAACTGCTTCTCCTACACCGGCGCCTTCGCCGTTTCCGCTTTGATGGGCGGTTGCGCGCAGGTGATCAGCGTGGATACCTCGCAGGCGGCGCTGGATATCGCCAAACAGAACGTCGAGCTCAACAAGCTGGATCTGAACAAAGCGGAGTTCGTTCGCGATGACGTGTTCCAGCTGCTGCGCAACTACCGCACTCAAGGCGAAAAATTCGATCTGATCATCATGGATCCGCCGAAATTCGTCGAGAACAAGAATCAGTTGGCCAGCGCCTGCCGCGGCTACAAAGACATCAACATGCTGGCGCTGCAGCTGCTGAATCCGGGCGGCATTCTGCTCAGCTTCTCCTGCTCCGGCCTGATGCCGACCGACCTGTTCCAGAAAATTTTGGCCGACGCCGCTGTAGATGCCGGACGTGATGTACAATTTATAGAGCAGTTCCGACAGGCTGCCGATCACCCGGTGATCGCCACATACCCTGAGGGACTGTATCTGAAAGGATTCGCTTGTCGGGTGATGTAACTTGAAATGCGCTGCCCTGCCCCCATATATGAGCAAGGCATTGTTTCTCAGGAGGTCATCATGATTGCCAGCAAATTCGGTATCGGACAACAGGTTAGGCATAAACTGCTGGGGTATTTGGGCGTCGTGATCGATATCGACCCGGAATACTCTTTGGAACAACCCAAAGCTGACGAAATAGCGGCGAACGATGAACTGCGTTCAGCCCCTTGGTACCACGTGGTGATGGAAGACGAGGAAGGCCAACCGGTACACACCTATCTGGCGGAAGCGCAGCTGGATAGCGAAGCCCAGGAGGCACACCCCGAGCAACCATCGCTGGATGAACTGGCGGAATCCATCCGTCACCAGCTACAGGCGCCACGCTTGCGCAATTGACCGCGCCAAGACCTGAGAAACCCGAGAGGGCCTGGCATCGCGCCTGGCCCTTTTTATTTAGCGCTCCAACCCTAAGCGCGGGATTTCGATTTTCGGACAGCGATCCATCACCACACGCAACCCGGCCTGTTGCGCCAGCGCTGCCGCCTGCTCGTTAATCACCCCTATCTGCAGCCAGAGCGCCCTGGCGCCGATCGCTATCGCCTCTTGCGCCACGCCGTAAGCCGCTTCTGAATTGCGAAACACGTCAACCATATCCACCGGCTGCGGGATAGCGGCCAGCGTAGGGTAAACCTGCTGCCCCAGCAGCGTCTGCCCCGCCAGTTTTGGGCTGACCGGGATCACCTGATACCCTTGCGCCAACAGATACGCCATCACCCCATAGCTGGGCCGTGATGGGTTATCGCTGGCACCGACCAGCGCGATAGTTTTCACCTGTTGCAACAGCTCAACAATCTCTTGATCTTGCATCTTCAACTCCCGTTTATCACTGCGTCACTTTCCATTTCGAGTGTAACCGATCGGCATTCGTTCGGTTAAACGCAACGCAAGGGAAACTTCACCGCAATCTTATGGTCAGAGGCTGTCGCGGTTCAGCTGCGCATGGTCATGTCTAATCGCGATAAAATATGTAAAAATGTAAACAAAATACCCGATTGAAAAATTTTGACACAACCTATGCCGTGTTCAACACTTAGCGTTACGCCACTTTATAAGGAGATAATGATGAAATTTGGTCTGGTGGTTGCGGCGTTGCTCAGCATCAGCATACCTGCCGCGGCTACGACCCTGAAACTCTCCCCGGACATCGACCTGCTGGTGGTCGACGGCAAGAAAATGACAGGTTCGTTGTTAAAAGGCGCCGACAGCCTTGAACTGGATGGCGGGCAGCACCAGTTGCTGTTTAAAGTGACCAAAACCGTACGTTCCGGCCAGCATACGCAGGCCTATGCTTCCTTGCCGCTGGTTGCCACCTTCAATACGCAAAAGATCAGCCAGGTGGCGATCGAACTGCCACGCATCGAGAACGATCGTGATGCGCAACGCTTTGACAGAACGTTGAATTATCTGGTGGTCGATAAAGACGGCAACGCCCTGCCGTTCCGGCATGATGTGCTGCATCCCGACAGCGTCACCTTCAATACCGATTTGGAAAAGGTGATGACCGATTACAACCGCCAGAACCGCCCGGCCTCCGTTCCGAGCTTTGTTCAGGCGAACGCGGGCAATGCCTCAGCTCTCGCGTTGGCCGGCGCGCCGATAAACGCCCCGACGGTGACGTTGAAAGGTGAAAACGTGTCGGAACAAATGCTGCAATACTGGTTTCAACAGGCCGACAAGGAAACACAGAAGCGTTTTCTGCGCTGGGCCAATAAACAACCGATTCGCTGATCCCTCCCGGCGCCTTTCCCCGTAAAGGCGTCTTTTCTTCGCATTTTCAAGCGCAAACGCTAGGCAGTGAAAAACAGTTTCAGTAATCTGTCGCACATTCCCCGATTAGCGAAGGACACCGAGATGGAATTGACCACCCGCACTATCGCCGCGCGCAAACACATTGCGCTGGTGGCGCACGATCACCGCAAACAGGCCCTGCTGGAGTGGGTAGAAAGCCACAAGACCATTCTGGCGCAGCACCAGCTGTACGCCACCGGCACTACCGGTAATCTGATCCAGCGCGCCAGCGGCATTCCCGTCACCAGCATGCTGAGTGGCCCGATGGGCGGCGATCAGCAGGTTGGCGCACTGATTGCGGAAGGCAAGATAGACATGCTGATCTTCTTCTGGGATCCGCTGAACGCGGTGCCGCACGATCCGGACGTGAAGGCGCTGCTGCGGCTGGCGACCGTATGGAATATTCCGGTGGCCACCAACCGCTCGACCGCCGACTTTCTGATCGACTCTCCGCTGTTCAAAAGCGAGGTGGAGATCGCCATCCCCGACTATCAGCGCTACCTGCAAGACCGCCTGAAATAGTCCTCGCGGCCTGGCAGCCGCCAGGCCCAGGCTTACGGTTTTTTCTGCACCGGTACGCCAAGATCTTGCAGGTGTTCAACGAACACCGAAGGACGTTCACGATCCTGCAACAGCCACACCTGATGTTTAGCGCGCGTCAACGCGACATACAGCAGACGGCGCTCTTCGGCATCCGGGAAATCCTCCGGCTGCGGCAGCAGCACCTCTTCCAACACTGACTCGCGCGCCACGGCGGGGAAGCCGTCACGCCCATCATGCAAACCGGCGATGATGACGTATTCCGCCTGCTGCCCCTTGCTGGCGTGGATGGTCATAAATTCCAGATCCAGCTTGGGCCAGCGGGTGGCCGCCTTCGCCAGCGCTTCCGGTTTCAGATGATGGTAGCGCGCCAGCACCAGGATGCGCTCATCCGGCTTGGCGTAACCGCTCAATTTATCCAGCAAGGGCTCCAGCTGCTCGTGCGGCAGGATCGCCACCGATTTTTTATTGCCCTTGCTCAGGCTGTTGAGCGGTTTTTTCAGCTGGTGCGGGTTCTGCTGCACGAACCGGTTGGCCACCTCGCCGATACGTTCGTTGAAGCGATAAGTGGTGTCCAGCGCGCACTGCGCCCCTTCGCCGAAGTGGGTGGCAAAAGCCGTGGTTAACGTCAACTCAGCGCCGCTGAAGCGATAAATCGCCTGCCAGTCATCCCCCACCGCAAACAGGCAGGTCTGCTTGTTCTGCCGACGCAGCGCCGCCAGCAACAGCGCACGCTGCGGCGAGATATCCTGAAACTCATCGACCAGAATATGTTTCCACGGGCTGACGAAGCGCCCCTTGTCGAGAATGTTGACCGCCTGATGAATAAGGCCGGAGAAGTCCACCGCTCCTTCCTCTTTCAAGGCGCTTTTCCAGGCTTTCAACAGTGGCGCCATCAGCCGAATGCGTTTCGAAAACAGATCGCGGATTTCTTCATCCGCCTGCTCAATCATTTCCGCCTGGCTGCCGCCGTGCATGCGCATCAGCCCCAGCCAGCGTTCCAACCGGCCCGCCAGCCGGTCCGCCAGGCGTTTATCCTGCCAGAAGTCGCCTTCCGGCACGTCCCATTCCAGCTCCTCGGTCAACCATTGACGCCACCCCTTCGCCTGGGCTTTTTTCTCTGCACATTGCTCGCGCCAATGGGCAATCAGCAACGCTTTGCGCGCGCTGGCATCGGTTTCCAACCGGCTGATGGCCGGGGCTTTGCGGCTGCCTTGTTGAATGATCTGCAGCGCCAATGCATGGAATGTTTTGGCCTGAATACCGACATCGCCCAAACGTTCTTTGATGCGATCATTCATCTCACTCGCAGCCTGACGGCCGAACGCCAACAGCAAGATTTGGCCCGGCTCCGCCTCCTGACGGCGCAGCAGCCAGCCGGCGCGCGCCACCAGCACCGACGTCTTGCCGCTGCCGGCCCCCGCCAATACCAGGACGGAATCCTCGCCGTTGACCACCGCACGGCTCTGAGAGTCATTGAGCGGTGAGCTCTCGACGGTCTGGAAGAAGTCGTGATGTTGCTCCAGCATGCGATCGGTCCACTGCCGGTTGCGTTGGTCGACACTGCGTTGCCCCTGCTGCAGCCATTGCAGACACAGATGGTAATCGGCCCGGCAGTTATCGAATTCCTCCAGGCGCGCCACCGGCATTGGCAGCGCGGAGAAGGCTTCACGGATTTGCTGCTGCAGCTTGCCCAGCTCAGACTTTTTGAACCATTTATCTTGCTGCTCAATGCGCTGAATCTGTGCCACCTGCTGTTGCAACACGCCGGCACTGACCTCGCTCATTTCGGCGCTCCACTGCTGCCACGCCTGCTGCAGATAGTGATAAAAACGCTGCGTTTCCTGCCACTCGGTACCGTGCAGTCGCACCACTTTTTCGTCCGGCAATTCAAATTCCAGCTCGCCCCAGACGATGCCGCGCTTGCACCTGACCTGAATCAGTTGATTGAAGGGGATCAGGTACTCATGTTTTTCCCCGCTCACCTCAACGCCGGCGTGCAGCAACCGCACGCGGTTATAAGGGTGCTGAGCCAGGTGTTTCCCCAGCGATGTCGCTTTAAGTTCCATATCGTCGCGCCATGACTATGTTGAGATTAAATAACGGATATCTGCCAGTTTACCTGCGATAAGCAGTGGCACTCTAGCGCTAAAAAAAGGGTAGAATAGATTTTGCGTTTTTATCGTGAATACGCCCGCATCGCGGTTTGGCCAACATTAGAGCAGAATGACGTCTATGCGTACTGTACTGAATATTCTTAATTTTGTGTTGGGCGGTTTCTTCACCACGCTGGGTTGGCTCATCGCCACGGTGTTCAGCGTGCTGCTGGTCATCACGCTGCCGCTCACCCGCTCCTGCTGGGAAATCACCAAGCTGTCGCTGGTGCCGTTCGGCAATGAGGCAATCCACGTCGATGAGCTCTACCCGGAAAAAAGCAATGCGCTGCTCTCCGCCGGCGGCTCACTGCTCAACGTTATCTGGCTGGTGCTGTTCGGCTGGTGGCTGTGCCTGTCACACATCGCCGCCGGTATCGTGCAGTGCGTTTCGATCATCGGCATTCCGGTCGGCATCGCCAATTTCAAAATTGCCGCCATCGCGCTGTGGCCGGTGGGGCGCCGCGTCGTCTCGGTAGAAATGGCTCAGCAAGCGCGTATTGAGAATGCTCGCCGCCACTATCATCAGCGTTAATTTTTTCTCCGTTTGAGGAGTTTTTCGTGCGCTCTTTTGCACCCGCAGTACGTCGTTACACCTATAACAGCAATCTGCTGTATCACCTGCGCATCCTTATTGCGCTGATCGGCACCACCGCCGTTCCCTGGTGGCTGGGCATTCCCAAGCTGACCATCCCGCTGACGCTGGGCGTGGTGGCAGCGGCCCTGACCGACTTGGATGACCGCCTGGCCGGCAGGTTACGCAACCTGCTGATCACGCTGGTGTGCTTCTTTGTCGCCTCAGCTTCAATCGAGCTGCTGTTCCCCTATCCCTGGTTGTTCGCCCTTGGCTTAACCACGTCGACCTGCGGTTTTATCCTTCTGGGCGCCTTGGGGCAACGTTACGCCACCATCGCCTTCGGCGCACTGCTGATCGCGGTTTACACCATGCTCGGCACCGCCATGTACGATGCCTGGTATCAGCAACCGCTGCTGCTGGTGATCGGTGCGCTGTGGTACAACCTGCTGACGCTGGCGGGCCACTTGCTGTTCCCTATCCGGCCACTGCAAGAGAACCTGGCGCGCTGCTACGATCAACTGGCCAACTATCTGGATGCCAAAGCCAACCTGTTCGATCCCGACGCCGAACGCGACGCCGACCTGCCATGGATGGATGTTGCGATGGCCAACAGCGCGTTGGTCGCGTTGCTTAACCAGACCAAAGCCTCGCTGCTGACGCGCCTGAAAGGCGATCGCGGCCAGCGCGGCACCCGCCGCACCCTGCACTACTACTTTGTCGCGCAGGATATCCACGAACGTGCCAGCTCTTCCCACGTTCAGTATCACGCGCTCAGCCGGCAATTCCGCCACAGCGATATTTTATTCCGCTTCCAGCGTTTGCTGAGCATGCAGGCGCGCGCCTGCCGCCAACTGGCACAATCGATCCTGCTGCGGCAAAAATACCAGCACAACCCGCGTTTTGAGCCGGCCTTCAGCCGCATTCAGGAGGCCTTGGCGCGCATCGCCGAAACCCAGGGCAATTCAGAACAAACCAAGGCGCTGGCGCACCTGCTGAAAAACCTGCATGCGATCGATGCGCAGCTGGCCAATATTGAGTCAGAGCAGACGCTGGCAAGCGGGCAAGCGGAAGAGAACAGCCTGGCCGACGATCGCTTAACCGGCTGGAGCGATATCCGCCTGCGCATCAGCCGCCATTTGACGCCGCAATCGGCCCTGTTCCGCCACGCGATCCGCATGTCGGTGGTGCTGTGCGTGGGTTACGCTTTCATCCAGTTCACCGGCATGCAACACGGTTACTGGATCCTGTTGACCAGCCTGTTCGTCTGTCAACCGAACTACAACGCTACCCGCCGACGCCTGGCGCTGCGCATCATCGGCACCCTGGCCGGTATCCTGATCGGCCTGCCGATCCTCTATTTCGTGCCTTCACTGGAAGGACAGCTGGTGTTGATCGTCATCACCGGCGTTCTATTTTTCGCTTTCCGCACCGTCCAGTATGCCCACGCCACCATGTTCATCACGCTACTGGTCTTGTTATGCTTTAACCTGTTGGGTGAAGGATTCGAAGTAGCCGCCCCGCGCGTTTACGACACCTTGTTGGGCTGCGCCATCGCCTGGGCGGCGGTCAGCTTTATCTGGCCGGACTGGAAATTCCGCCAACTGCCGGCGGTGGTGGATAAAACCCTGAATGCCAACTGCCGTTATCTGGACGCCATTCTGGTGCAATACCACCAGGGTAAGGATAACGGCCTCGCCTACCGCATTGCGCGGCGAGATGCCCACAACAGCGATGCCGAACTGGCTTCGGTCATCTCCAACATGTCCGCCGATCCCAAGGCCGACAAGGAATTGCAGGAAGCCGCCTTCCGCCTGCTTTGCCTCAACCACACTCTCCTGAGTTATATCTCGGCGTTGGGGGCGCACCGCGAGCGGCTGAATACCCCTGTCACCCTCGATCTGCTCAATGATGCCGTGTGTTACGTGGACGGCGCCTTGCATCAGGAAGAACGGAACAGCCAGCGCATTGCGCAAGCGCTGGAACAGCTGGCGGAGCGCATTCGCAGAGCCGTTCCGGAACCTGAAAGCAAAGAGCAGTTGGTGTTGCAACAGGTGGGGTTGATGCTCGAACTGCTGCCGGAGCTCACCGCACTCCACGCCCAAATCAATAAGGCAATCTAATTATTCAGGGCTCGCTCGATGGGCCCTGAACCACTGGCTCATGCCCATGGCGGCGCATCGCCATCGTATGATCGAACCAGCGCACCAGTTCGTTGCGCAATTCGGCCGGCAACGCCGCCTGATGATAACCGGCTATCGCGCCGCCCAGCGACAGCAGCACGCGCAGCCCCAGATTGGTCTGCTGTTGCAGCAGGCGGAGATAGCTGCGTTTAGCGCCTTGCAGCCGCAGGTCATAGGCGTTGCGGATACCCGCTCGCCATAGCAAGCGCTCCATGTTGACATCGATATTCGGCAACGCCTTCAATCGACCGTGATCGCCGGCCTTAAGCCGCTGCTCTCGACGCGCTTCCCTGACGGCCTGCCAGGCCAGCCCCACCAGCTCGTTGCGTTCCCGCCACAGCGACTCGTCAACCCAGTAATAACGCAAAGTGATGGGCACTCCACGCTTGGAATAGACCATATTGACCATCCCTCTGGCGCGAAAAGCCGGTTCCATGCTCGCCGTAGCCCGCAGGTACAACTCTCCTTCCGCTATCACTGCAAACATTACCCCCTCGGCCAGCAGGCCGTAGCCGCCAAACTGTGACCGCGTGGTGATGGCGCCCAGCGCCGCGAAGCAATTTTTAGCCTGTGCGATCCTTCGTATCGACATCCTTTTCATAGCGTTTCTCCTTTTTAGGTTCCGGTCGTATTATTTCTCTTATCAATGAAAAGAGTAACGTGAACAACTAATTAGGAAAATACGCACTATCCACCCGCATGCCAATCACAAAAAACACCGGTACAAAAAATGATCGCAATTATGCGAGCCGCTACGAAAATTTGGGTTGATCTTATCCCAAATCAGGGATACTGTATAAACATACAGTAACACGACGGGCGGGAACTTTATGCGTACTCAATCACTCTACCAACCTCATTTCAGCCAAGGCTCTTTTACAGCGCGCAATGTTGAGAAGAACACGGATGTCGGCAAAGAGAATGGCTTGATCAGTGAACTTGTTTACAACGAGCGCCAGCCCGCAGTGGCTCAATTGCTGTTGCCCCTGCTGCTGCAACTGGGCAAGCAGTCTCGCTGGCTTCTGTGGCTGACACCGCAGCAAAAATTAAGCAAGCAATGGCTGCAGCAATCCGGCCTGCCTGTAGATAAGATGGTGCAATTGAGCCAAATCAGCCCGGTGAATACGGTCGAGGCTATGGAAAAAGCGCTGCAAACGGGAAATTACAGCGTGGTTCTTGGCTGGTTGCCCGAGCTAACGGAGGAGGATCGTCTAAAATTAAGACGTGCGGCAGAATTGGGTAATGCCTATGGGTTTATCATGCGCCCTCAACGTGACATTAACCCGACTCACGGACACTGTTCCACCCTAAAAATTCACTCTTCTTTGTATCATTAAGTAAATTTAGGATTTTTCCCATCATTTTCGCACCCCATAAGCGGAACCTTTGCGGTGGAAGGCACAAAGCTAGTCCGGCTGCGGTTTGGCAAGTAAAAACGCCCAAGGAATCGCCGTTTTTTTAGGCTAAGAATGTTAGCAAATATGTACGATTCCGCGTTTTTTTTTAGAGCCTTATCACATCACACTTGTAACTTTCGCGCCACGTTGTAGACTTTACATCGCCAAGGTTGCTCTATAACGTCAGAAAAACTGGCGAGTAACAAACGAGGGCTTAAACCTTGGCGAAGGAATTTAACCAAGGGCTTAAAACAGCTTTAAAGCTCATTGCCTATTTGGATGATAACGAGGCGCAAAATGAAAAAGACAGCTATCGCATTAGCAGTGGCACTGGCAGGTTTCGCTACCGTAGCGCAAGCCGCTCCAAAAGATAACACTTGGTACACCGGTGCTAAACTGGGCTGGTCCCAGTACCATGACGTTGGCTTCTACGGCAACGGTTACCAGAACGGTATCGGCAACGGTCCTACCCACAAAGATCAGCTGGGTGCCGGCGCGTTCCTGGGCTACCAGGCAAACCAATACCTGGGCTTCGAACTGGGCTATGACTGGCTCGGCCGCATGCCTTACAAAGGCAGCGTGAACAACGGTGCTTTCAAAGCGCAGGGCGTTCAACTGGCCGCTAAACTGAGCTACCCAATTGCTGACGATCTGGACATCTACACTCGTCTGGGTGGTATGGTATGGCGTGCAGATTCCAAAGCTAACTACGGCCGTACTGGTCAGCGTCTGAGCGACCACGACACCGGCGTTTCTCCGCTGGCTGCTGTTGGTGTTGAATACGCACTGACCAAAAACTGGGCTACTCGCCTGGATTACCAGTTCGTAAGCAACATCGGTGACGCAGGTACCGTTGGCGCACGTCCAGACAACACCATGCTGAGCCTGGGCGTTTCTTACCGCTTCGGTCAGGATGACGTAGTTGCTCCAGCACCAGCTCCGGCTCCAGCTCCAGTTGTTGAAACCAAGCGTTTCACTCTGAAGTCTGACGTGCTGTTCAACTTCAACAAGTCTACTCTGAAAGCAGAAGGCCAACAGGCTCTGGATCAGCTGTACAGCCAGCTGAGCTCCATGGATCCTAAAGACGGTTCCGTAGTTGTTCTGGGTTACACCGACGCCGTTGGTTCTGACCAGTACAACCAGAAACTGTCCGAACAACGTGCACAGAGCGTTGTTGACTACCTGGTCTCCAAAGGCATCCCGTCAGACAAAATCTCTGCACGTGGTATGGGTGAAGCAGATGCAGTTACTGGCAACACCTGTGGCTACAAATCTGGCCGCGCTACCAAAGCTCAGATCGCTTGCCTGGCACCAGATCGTCGCGTAGAGATCGAAGTTAAAGGTATCAAAGACGTTGTAACTCAGCCTCAGGGCTAAGTTTACTCGCCTAATAAAAACCCCGCATAGCGGGGTTTTTTTTCGTCCTATTGTTGAAACCAAGCGCAACAAAGGCGCGCTCACGCACTTACTTGGGATCTTTGCCAAGAATCGCCTTCAAGTCTTCTTTCAACGACGACATCTGGTTCGCATACTTTTCTTTGCGTTCAGCGTCTTCGATAAGCTGCACGACGGTTTCCGACAGCGTAACGCCACGTCGGCGCGCTAGGGCAGCCAATCGTTGCCAAACCAAAAACTCCAGATCGATAGATTTTTTACGCGTATGCTGATGTTCTGCGTTAAAATGACGTTTACGGCGGGCGCGGATCGTTTGTTTCATCCGGTTATCCAGTTCCGGATTCATGTGAGCGGCAATCCATGCAAGTACCTTTACCGGCTCATTTTCCAGCTTCAGCAGCTCGTTAACCGCCTCCTGAGCAGCGCTGTTTTCAATGTAGCGGGTAATGAGTTCCCCTTCCCGATGTTTCTTCACCAGGTACTTCCATTTCCAACCGCTCTCCAGATTTTCCAGTTGCTGATATTTCATCTTGAGCTCTTCAGTGACCGCGTAACTTCAAATAAGCATAACAGCTTTGCGCCAAATTTCCCCGGCAATTAAGCCGTCTTTTAGACTGTTTTTTGCACAGTCACCGCGCGATGTCAAACTCCCTGATGCCAACTGGCACTCCGCATGTATCAAGCCGCCGTTATTCTTGTATAATCGCCCTTTCCCTTTTTAACGATTGCATCTAACACTTTGACCAATAACCGACTTGAATGGCAATCTTTATTGCCGGACGTAACGCCTTATCAGGCGATATTTGATACCGCCGCTCAGTTGGCACCCGTGCCCTTTTCCGCCATTCAGCCTCGGCTGGAAAATGCCCTGACGCTATTTTGCCACCCCCAATCGCCGCCGCGTTTCATGCTGTTGAAGGCGCAAGAAACACGAGAGTATCTGGAACTGATCGCTCACGCCGTCACGCCACTGCTGCCGAAAAACACGGCATGCCGCGGCAGCCACTATGTCATTCAGGATGGCAAAGTCAGCGTAGAGCCGGCCAGCCGTGGCGATGAACCTTTTGCCGCCGGCGGCGCTTGCCTGTTCCAGGAGTGGGTTGAGCCGGAGCAACTGTTTGGCTGCGTACGGATCCACAATGGCGACATCACCCTGCAGCCGGGTCTGGTGCACCAGGCCAACGGCGGCATTTTGATTCTGTCGGCCCGCGCCCTGTTGGCTCAGCCGTTGCTATGGCTGCGGCTGAAGCAAATGATCGGCCAACGTCAGTTCCATTGGGTTTCGCCAGACGAAACCCGCCCGCTGCCGGTAGCCATTCCGCCAATGCCGCTGGAGCTGCGGCTGATTGTGGTCGGCGATCGCCACGGCCTGGCCGATTTTCACGATATCGAGCCGGAACTGAGTGAACAAGCGGTCTACGGTGAATTCGAAGACGATCTGCAGCTGACTGAAGTTGATGATATGGCGCAGTGGTGCGGCTACGTCAACGGCGTGATTGCCGACCAGCAGTTGCCGATGCTGGCGAGCGACGCCTGGGCGCCGCTGATCGTTCAGGCCGTGCGTTACAGTGGCGACCAGGGCATCCTGCCACTCTCGCCGGTTTGGCTTGGCCAGCAGCTGTCCGAAGCCGCACTGTATGCCGAAGAAGATCGCATTACGGCCAAAGCGTTCGAAGCGGCGTTAAATGCCCGCGAATGGCGTGAAAGCTATCTGGCCGAACGTATGCAGGATGAAATCGAGCTGGGCCAGATTCTGATTGAGACCGAGGGTGAAGTGATCGGGCAAATCAACGGCCTGTCAGTCCTGGATTATCCCGGCCATCCACGCAGTTTTGGCGAACCGTCGCGCATCAGTTGCGTTGTGCACCTCGGCGATGGCGAGTTCACCGACGTCGAGCGCAAAGCCGAACTGGGTGGCAACCTGCACGCTAAAGGCATGATGATCATGCAGGCGTTTTTGATCGCCGAGCTGGATCTGGATCAGCAGTTACCCTTCTCCGCTTCCATCGTCTTTGAGCAATCTTACGGTGAAGTAGACGGCGACAGCGCCTCACTGGCTGAACTGTGCGCGTTGATCAGCGCCCTGTCACAGCAACCGATCACCCAGCAGATCGCCGTCACCGGCTCCGTCGACCAATTCGGCAACGTACAGCCGATAGGTGGCGTTAACGAAAAGATCGAAGGTTTCTTCGAGGTTTGTTTGCGCCGCGGCCTGACGGGTAAACAGGGCGTCGTATTGCCCGCGACCAACGTGCGCCACCTGTGCCTGCGCCAGGATGTCGTCGACGCGGTACGCGAAGGGCAATTCCATCTGTGGGCGGTAGAGAGCGCGGCGGAAGCCTTGCCTTTGCTCACAGGTTGCCTCTACTCTGACGAACAACAGCCGAACTTGTTGGCGGCCATTCAGGAACGGATTGCGCAGGTGAGCCTGCAGGAACGCCGTCGTCCGTGGCCGCTGCGCTGGCTCAACTGGTTCAACCACGGCTGATCGGACTTGTTCAGCGTACACGTGTTAGCTAACCTGCGTCCTTCATTAAAATAAGGCTTACTGAGAACATGGTAGATAAACGCGATTCCTATACGAAAGAAGACCTCGAAGCATCCGGCCGTGGCGAGCTGTTCGGCGCCGGTGGCCCACCGTTGCCGGCAGGTAACATGTTGATGATGGACCGCGTGGTCAAGATGACCGAAGACGGCGGAACTCACAACAAAGGTTATGTGGAAGCGGAGCTGGATATTAATCCGGACCTATGGTTCTTCGGTTGCCACTTTATCGGCGATCCGGTCATGCCAGGCTGCCTGGGCCTGGATGCGATGTGGCAGCTGGTCGGTTTCTACCTCGGTTGGCTGGGTGGCGAAGGCAAAGGCCGCGCGCTGGGCGTCGGTGAAGTCAAGTTTACCGGCCAAGTGCTGCCAACCGCGAAGAAAGTGACCTACCGCATTAACTTCAAACGCGTCATCACCCGCAAGCTGATCATGGGCGTCGCCGATGGCGAAGTGCTGGTTGACGGCGAAGTGATCTATACCGCCACCGATCTGAAAGTGGGCCTGTTCAAGGACACCACGGCGTTCTGATCACGCTGAGGAGAAGGCGGTCATCGTCTTGTTTTCTAATCCTCTTCGCATGCCATCACGCCCAGCGTGATGGCATTTCTTTCTCTTCTCGTTTAAAGACTACTCACCTCCTTTAATTGCCCGCTGCCGAAACGTTTTTCTCCCCCCCTGTCTCCACCCTATTCCTACCCGAACGCAGGCCAGTTGAGCGAGGCCCCTCCCTGCAGCCCGCACCGACGCGATAGCGGTTTTTTGCATCCGGTCATTTTCTTGCCCCTCAAAATCGCCTAGTATAGTCATCATGTAACTACAATAAATGTATCCACAAAGAGGCGATATGCAAAAAACCCGCTTTAGCGATACACCTTGCCCCGTCGCACGTTCGTTAGATCGCGTCGGAGAATGGTGGAGCATCCTGATCCTGCGTGATGCCTTTCAGGGGTTGTCCAAGTTCGACGAATTCCAACAAAGTCTGGGGATCTCACCCACTCTCCTGGCCCGACGCCTGAAGGATTTGGTGGCCCACGGCATTCTGCATAAGCAACGTTATCAAACGCGGCCGGTTCGCTATCAATATCTGCTCACCGAACGCGGCAACGATTTTCTTCCCGTACTGGCCGCTCTCTCACAATGGGGCAATCGCCATTTGATCGACGGTGACATTAGCGCCTTGTTAGTCGACGGCCGCACCGATCGGCCGATCCAGGTCCAGTTGATCAACGTCGAGACCCAACAGCAGGTGCCGCCGCAGTTTATTACGTTGGCACCGGGGCCTGCGGCAAATGACGGCATACGTCAACGCGCCGAACTGATGCGGCAGCGGCGCCTCGCCGATTTATCCGAACTCACCAAGGAGCAGTCATGAGCAATCGTCGTATCGTTATTACCGGCATGGGCGCCGTTTCACCGTTAGGGTGCGGCGTGGAGACCATCTGGCAACGTTTATTAAAAGGAGAGTCCGGCATTCGGGCTTTGCCTGACGAGATCGTTGCAGATTTGCCGGTCAAGGTCGGGGGGCAAGTCCCCGAACTGGCGCAAGATGCCGAGGCGGGATTCAACCTAGACGCGTCCGTCGCCCCCAAGGACCAAAAGAAAATGGATCGCTTTATACTGTTTGCCATGGCGGCGGCGGATGAAGCCGTTCGTCAGGCCGGCTGGATAGCCGATACGGAGGAAAAACAAGAGCGAACCGCCACCGTCATCGCCTCGGGCATTGGCGGCTTCCCGGCCATTGCCCAGGCGGTGCGCACTACGGACAGCCGCGGCGCCAAGCGCCTGTCGCCATTCACCATCCCCTCTTTCCTGGTCAATCTGGCGGCCGGTCACGTTTCCATCAAGCATCACTTCAAAGGCCCGATTGGCGCACCGGTCACCGCCTGTGCGGCCGGCGTGCAGGCCATTGGCGACGCGGTGCGTATGATCCGCAATGATGAGGCCGATATCGCCCTGTGCGGCGGTACCGAAGCCGCTATCGACACCGTAAGCCTGGGCGGATTCGCCGCCGCGCGCGCCATGTCCACCGCACCGGCCGAGTTGGCGCGACAGGCCTCCCGGCCTTTCGACAGCGCCCGGGACGGTTTTGTCATGGGGGAAGGCGCCGGCATGCTGGTGATTGAAACGCTGGAGCATGCGCGGGCGCGCGGCGCTACGCCGCTCGCGGAAATCGTCGGCTATGGCACCAGCGCCGACGCCTACCACATGACCTCCGGCGCTGAAGACGGCAACGGCGCCTATCGGGCGATGAAAATCGCGTTGAAGCAGGCGAATGTCGCCCCAGAAGAGGTTCAGCATTTAAACGCGCACGCGACTTCGACACCCGTAGGCGATTTAGGCGAAATCAATGCCATCAAGCACCTGTTTGGCACTGCCGGGACTGTCGCCGTGACCTCGACGAAATCAGCGACCGGGCACCTGCTCGGCGCCGCCGGCGGGCTGGAAACCATCTTTACCGCCCTGGCTCTGCGCGATCAGATAGCTCCTGCAACGCTGAATCTGGACAATCCCGATCCGGCGGCGGCAGGCTTGCATCTGGTCGCGAAACGGGCTGAATCGATGGACATGACCTACGCCTTATCAAACGGCTTCGGCTTTGGCGGCGTGAATGCGAGTATTTTACTGAAACGCTGGCAGGACAAATAAACGGCACAAACAAAAACCTCCGCCAAAGGCGGAGGTTATTCCTTTTATTTGACAGGGAGCCGCTTAAGCGGTCACAGCCCTGTCTTCCATGGCTTCTCGCCAACCTCCCAGCCATTGAGACCGGGCGTCCACCGATGATTGGTAGGGACAATGTTCCCTGGAACGCCCTAAAATACCTGCCTGATACCCTCTCGAATGCGCCCTTTCCAGACGATCGCGTTTCTGTCTCTTCATGCCTCGTTTCCCTCATTTTGGTCTGGTGGAAAGAAAACAATGGCTGCTTTTTGCGCAGCCACGAGTAATCAATAGCGCTAAAAGAAGAGAAGATCAATGCGCAAAATTCACGCCAATGTCATATTTGTGAGCTACGCCCGAGGAAAGTGCTAAGTGGCTGATCTGCCGGGGAAGGGTTTAACTTTTTGAAATTAAATAGAAATCCCTGCCAGCGAAAAAAAACGAATTTTCACGCTGACAGGGATTAGACGATTTTAGACCAAATTATGACTAAATGCCGCCCATCTGTGCTGCGATAGCCTGAGCTTCCTGCTGCCAGCCCTGCGCCAGGGTGCGCACCAGGGCATCATAGCCGTCCTCGCCCTGTTTCAATTCCAGGCTGAAAGGCCGTTTGATCAAGCGCCCCTGGCGGTTCAGCACCCACTCGCCGCGAACGATCGCCTTGCCGTCAAAACGGCCGTGGAAGCCGCTGACGGTGACGTTGAGCACATCCTGATCGCTACTCATCGGCTGCGAAGAGACCACCCAGCCCGGCAGCGCACTGCTCAGGTTGGTGACCAGCGTTTGCTGCAGCTGCTGGTCGAGCGGGCTGGCCCACAGATTGTTCTGCGCTATCACATACTGCACGTCGTTGGTCTGATACACCACGCCGCTCTGCGCCAGATAATCCGCCACGCTCACGTGCTCCAGCCACAGCTGGCGCGTGGAGGCACCGCTGCTGCCGGCCGCGGCCGGCGCACCCAGCGCCGGCAACTGATAGTAGGTCTTCTGTGGCGAACTGCTGCAGGCGCTGAGCAACAGCGCCAGGGCTACCGGGATCCATTTCATCATTTCGTGGCCTTCTTCGGCTGAGGGTCAGTGCTGCCGGCGGCTTCAAACACCAGCGCGTTGCTCTTCTCATTCAGGGTGCGCAGCACCGGTTGCAGCTCACGCAACACCTGGTCGAGGCGCTGCATATCGCCCACCATCTTGTTGTAAGCCGGCGAACCAGGCTGGAACCCTTTCATGCTGCGGTTCAGCTCCAGCAGGGTTTTCTGCATGTCCTGCGGCAGCGCCTGCATCTCTTTGCTGGCGATGATGTCGTTCAGCGACTTCATGGTCTGCTGCGTCGATTTCATGGTTTTCTGACTTTCCGCCAGCGTCTTGGTCGCTTCGTTGATCATCGGATTGATCGGCATCGAATTAATCTTATCCAACGTCTGCATCAGTTTCTGCTGGATCTGCGCCAGACCGCCGCTGGTGGTCGGCATCAGCGGATAACCGAACAGCTCGCGCGGCCCTTTCCACGGTTTCTCCTGCGGATAGAAGTCGAGATCGATGTACAGCGAACCGGTCAGCAGGTTGGCGGACTTCATCGAGGCACGCATGCCGCGGGACTCGGCGTCTTTCAAATGCCCTTCGATATCGAAATTGCCGCCCAGCTCTTTCTGGAAGCGATCCGGCTCGATGCGGATCAACACCGGAATGCGGTAATCGTTGTCCAGGCGCTGCGCCATGCCCTCTTTGTAGAACGGCACCTGCGCCACCGTGCCCAGACGAATGCCGCGGAACTCGACCGGGGCGCCCGGCTGCAGGCCGCGCACCGAATCGGAGAAGAACAGCAAGTAGTCCTTATGCACGGTATACAGCGAATCCTGCGTGCTGCGCTGGTTGTCGAACAGCTGGTACTCCGCCTTCTCTTTCGCCTGTTCGCCGCGATCCCAGCCCTCCGGCACGTCAAAACTGACGCCGCCGCTGAACAGGGTGGTCAGCGACCCCATCTCCACCCGCATGCCCTGCGCCGACATGTCGAACGCCACGCCGCTGTCTTTCCAGAAGTGCACGTTGGTGGTGACCAACTGATCGTAAGGCGCGGTAATGAACAGCTGATAGCGCATGGCGCGCGTTTTAGGATCGAAATAGCTGGTTTCCACCGAGCCGACGCGGTAGCCGCGGAACAGCACCGGATCGCCGGCGTTGAGCTGGCCCGATTTTTCGCTGTCCAGCACGATGCGCAGCCCTTTGGCATCCGGAGAGGCCAGCGGCGGCGCGTCGAGCAGCTGATAGTTGTCTTTGCCGTCTTTGCCCTTGTTGCCCGGCTGCAGTTCGATATAGGCGCCGGAGAGCAGCGTGCCCAGCCCGGAGACGCCTTCACGGCCGATCTGCGGCTTCACCACCCAGAAGGCGGAGTCCTGGCGCAGCAATTTCTCCATGCCGGAATTAAGGCGCGCCTGCACCATCACCTTGCTCAGATCCTCGCTCAGCGTGACGGTTTCCACCACGCCGACGTCCACGCTGCGGCTTTTGATTTTGGTTTTACCCGCTTCCAGCCCTTCCGCCGTCGTGGTGACCAGCGTCACTACCGGCCCCTGATGGCTGAAGTGGTAAAACAGGATCCAGGCGCCGATCAGCGCGGTCACGATGGGAATGATCCACACCGGCGACCAGCGCTTGATCTTCTCGACGTCCGCGACGCTATGATTATTTTCCGTCACCTTGCGGCTCCTTGTTGATTGTTTCACTTGCGCGATCCCAGGTCAGCCGGGGATCAAATGTCATGGCGGCGAACATGGTGAGGATCACCACCAGCGCGAACAGCACGGCGCCCGTCGCGGGGTAAATGCTCATCAACTGCCCCATTCGCACCAGCGCCGACAATACGGCGATCACAAACACGTCGATCATTGACCAGCGGCCAACGAATTCGACCACTTCATAAATCAGATGCATGCGCTCGCTGTCGGCGCGCGGTTTCTTCCTGCCGTTGGCATCCCAGCACAGCCAGCCGATCGCCAGCATTTTCAGCGACGGCACCATGATACTGGCGATGAAAATCACCAGCGCCACCGGATAAGAGCCGTCGCCCCACAGCAGGATCACCCCCGCCATGATGGTGGAGTTCATTTTGTTGCCCAGCGCCTCGGTCACCATGATCGGCATCAGGTTGGCCGGAATGTACAGCATGACGGAGGTCACCAGCAGCGCCAGCGTCCACTGCAGGCTGTGGCGGCGACGCACGTAGCCGTTGGTGTGGCAGCGCGGGCAGCGCACCTGATTGGCCGGCAGGATCGCCGTGCAGCAGGCGCAAGAGCGCACGCCCTGCCGCATGCCGGTGCGCCCCACCGTCAGCGGGCGATCGAGACGCGGCGCCGGTTCGATGTCCTGCCACAGCCAGCGCCGATCCACGCACTGGAAGGCGCGCACCTGCAGCAGGCAGAACAGGCAATAAGGCACGAAGCTGCTGCCGATGCCGATATCGCCGTAGGCCATCAGCTTGACGAAGCTGACCAGCACCCCGGCGAGGAAAATTTCCACCATGCACCAGGTCTTGAACTGGAACAGCACCCGGGCCATCCACTCTTTCAGCCCCAGCGGCAAACGCACTTTGGCACACAGCAGAATGATCGCCACCATGCAAAACGCCGGGATCAGCTGCACGAACACCATAAACAGCGTGGCCATGCTGGCGTAGTCTTCCGCCACCATGACTTCCGGAATTTGAATCAGCCGGATTTCATTGCCGATGCCGGCGACGCGCATGTTGATAAACGGGAAAATGTTGGCCAGCACCAGCATGAACAGGGCGCTGAGGGCGTAACCGATCGGCCGCTTGCGCGGCTCGTCCCAGCGGGCGCTGAGCGTGGTTTTGCAGCGCGGGCAGACCGCTTTGCTGCCATAGGCCAGCGGCGGCAGCGCCACCAGCATGTCGCACTGCGGGCACAGCATCAGGTTATCCTGGTGCTCCGCCGAAGGTGCGGAATGACTATGCTGCTGATGATTGTTGTGGGAACACACCATATTCCTCCTAAATAACGTTGCTCACCGGCACGTCGATACCGCCCGCAGCAGCGCGCGGGCGGTATCGCAACGGTCAGCCGTTTTTCATCGCTTCCAGCTCTTCCCAGCGGGCGAAGGCCTGCTCGAGCGCCTGCTCGGCGTTAGCCAGCGCCGTCAGCACTTGTTGCGTTTCGCTGTGCGGCCGCGTGAAGAAGTCGGCATCGCTCATCTGCGCCTGCAGCGCTTCGATTTCCGCCTCCAGCTGTTCGAGCCGCTGCGGCAACTGTTCCAGTTCGCGCAGCAGGTTGTAACTCAGCTTGGCCGCCGCTTTCTTCGGCTGCTCGGCCTTTTTCTCCGCCGCCGGTTTGCTCGCGCTCGGCGCCGCCTGACGAATCGGTTTCGCCGTGGCGCGCTGATGATGCGCATCGTAGTAACCGCCGACGAAGGCGTTGATCACGCCGTTGCCTTCGAAGATCCAACACTCGGTCACCGAGTTGTCGACGAACTGACGATCGTGGCTGACCAGCAGCACGGTGCCCTGATAGCCGTCGATCAGCTCTTCCAGCAGCTCCAGCGTTTCGACGTCGAGATCGTTGGTTGGTTCATCGAGGATCAGCAGATTGCTCGGTTTCAGAAACAGCTTAGCCAACAGCAGGCGGTTACGCTCACCGCCCGAAAGTGCCTTCACCGGTGTCATCGCGCGTTTCGGGTGGAACAGGAAGTCCTGCAGGTAGCCCAATACGTGACGAGGACGACCGTTGACCATCACTTCCTGTTTGCCTTCCGCCAGGTTGTCCATCACCGTGCGCTCCGGATCGAGATCCGCGCGGTGCTGATCGAAATAGGCCACTTCCAGCTTGGTGCCGCAGTGCACGCGGCCGCTGTCGGCTTTCAGCTGACCGAGCATCAGTTTCAGCAGCGTGGTTTTGCCGCAGCCGTTCGGCCCCACCAGCGCAATCTTGTCGCCGCGCTGTACCTGGGCGGAAAAATCGCGCACCAGCACTTTTTCGCCCACCTGATAATTGACGTTTTCCAGCTCGAACACGATTTTGCCGGAGCGGGTCGCCTCTTCCACCTGCATCTTGGCGGTGCCCATCACTTCGCGGCGCTGCGAACGCTCGACGCGCAGCGCCTTCAGCGCACGCACGCGGCCCTCGTTACGGGTACGGCGCGCCTTGATGCCCTGACGGATCCAGACCTCTTCCTGCGCCAGCTTGCGATCGAACTCGGCGTTTTGCAGCTCTTCCACCCGCAGCGCTTCTTCTTTGCTCTGCAGATACAGATCGTAATTGCCCGGCCAGGAAACCAGCTTGCCGCGATCCAGATCGACGATACGCGTCGCCATGTTGCGGATAAACGAACGGTCGTGCGAGATGAAGACGATGCTGCCGTCGAACTCTTTCAGGAAGCCTTCCAGCCAGTCGATGGTTTCGATATCCAGGTGGTTGGTCGGTTCGTCGAGCAACAGCACGCGCGGCGAGCTCACCAGCGCGCGGCCCAGCGCCGCTTTACGCAGCCAGCCGCCCGACAGCGAGGAAAGCTCGGCGTCGCCGTTCAGCCCCAGCTGCAACAGCACTTCGCTGATGCGGCTGTCGAGCTGCCACAGCCCCTGGTGATCGAGGATCTCCATGATTTGCGCCATGCGCGCCAGATTTTTCTCGCTCGGGTCGCTCTCCACCAGATGGGAAATCGCATGGTACGCCTTCAGGTGTTCCGCCTGCTCCGCGACGCCTTCGGCCACGAAGTCGAACACGCTGCCGCCGATATTGCGCGGCGGATCCTGTTGCAGGCGCGCCACGATCAGATCCTGCTCGTAGATCACCCGGCCGTCGTCCAGCGGGATCTCTTTGCCGAGGATCTTCAGCAGCGTGGATTTGCCGGCGCCGTTGCGCCCGACCAGACACACGCGCTCGTTGTCTTCGATATGAATTTCGGTGTTGTCTAAAAGCGGCGCATCGCTGAAAGAGAGCCAGGCGCCGGACATGCTGATTAACGACATAGTAATTATTTTCCTTCGCCGGCGTGAGTCACCAGCCAGCAGTTGTGGATCTGACGGTTACGAGCAAAGTCCTGCGACAGCGTCTTGGCGGTGATCTCTTTCGCCTCCAGGCCCAGCGCGCTCAGCCCTGCCATATCCATTTGGAAACCGCGCTTGTTGTTCGAGAACATGATGATTCCGTTGCGGCGCAGCAACCGTTTCAAATCTTTCATCAGCGCCAGATGATCGCGCTGCACGTCAAAAGTGTTCTCCATCCGCTTGGAGTTGGAGAACGTCGGCGGATCGATGAAGATCACGTCGAACTGTTCGTTGGCGTTGCTCAGCCACGACAGGCAGTCGGCCTGGATCAGCCGATGCTGACGGCCGGTCAGGCCGTTGGCGCGCAGGTTCTTCTCCGCCCATTCCAGGTAGGTGCGCGACATGTCCACCGTGGTGGTGCTGCGCGCGCCGCCCAGCCCGGCGTGCACGCTGGCGGTGCCGGTATAGGCAAACAGGTTGAGGAAGTCCTTGCCGCCGCTCATCTCGCCCAGCATGCGGCGCGCAATACGGTGATCGAGGAACAGGCCGGTATCGAGATAGTCGGTCAGGTTAACCCACAGCTTGGCGTTATACTCTTCCACCAGCAGGAACTCGCCCTTCTGCGCCAGCTTCTCGTACTGATTCTTGCCCTTCTGCCGCTCGCGAGTTTTCAGGATCAGCTGATTCGATGGCAATTCCAGCACCGCCAGCGTCGCGTTGATCACATCGAACAGGCGTTGACGCGCTTTCTGCGCATCGACGGTTTTCGGCGGCGCATACTCCTGCACCACCACCTTGCTGCCGTAACGATCCACCGCGACGTTGTATTCTGGCAGATCGGCATCGTACAGGCGGTAGCATTCAATGCCCTGCTGTTTCGCCCACTTGTCGAGCTTCTTCAAGTTTTTGCGCAGACGGTTGGCGAAATCTTCCGCCACCTGCACGCCGCCGGTAGTGGCGCCGGCCGGGTTCGCCGCCAGCTGATAGTTTTTCTGCACGCACTCCAGCGGGCCGTTCTTCGCCTTGAACTGTCGCTCGGCGCGCAGCTGCAGGCAGCTCAACAGCTCCGGCGAGGCGCTGAACAGCGACAGTTGCCAGCCGCCGAAGGCGCTTTTCATCACGCGGCCCAGCATGTTGTGCAGCGCGATCAGCGCCGGTTCGCTTTCCAGACGCTCACCGTACGGCGGATTGCTGATCACGGTGCCGTGCGGGCCTTCCGGCAGCGGATTGGTCAACCGCGCCACGTCACCGACGTTGAAGGTGATCAGCTCGGCGACGCCGGCGCGGCGGGCGTTGCCGCGCGCCATCTCAATCACCCGGCGATCGATATCGGAACCGAAGAAGCGAGAGGAGGTTTCCTGCAGGCCCCGGCGCGCGCGCACCTGCGCTTCGGCGGTGACTTCACGCCACAGTTCGGCGTTGTGGCCATTCCAGGCGCTGAAGCCCCAGTGCTGGCGGTGCAGGCCAGGCGCGCGATCGGCGGCGATCATCGCCGCTTCGATCAACAGCGTGCCGGAGCCGCACATCGGATCGAGCATCGGCGTGCCCGGCTGCCAGCCGGAACGCAGCACGATGGCGGCCGCCAGGTTTTCCTTCAGCGGCGCCTGGCCGGTGAGATCGCGGTAGCCGCGCTGATGCAGGCCTTCACCGCTCAGATCGAGGGCCACGCTGGCCATATCGCGTTGCAGGAAGACGTTAACGCGAATATCCGGCTGCTGCTTGGCAACCGTCGGGCGTTGGTCGAGTTTGCGGGTGAAGCTGTCGACGATGGCGTCTTTCACCTTCAGCGCGCCATACTGGCTGTTGCGGATCTCTTCGTTCACGCCGCTGAAATGCACGGCAAAGGTTTTATCCACGCCAAAAATGCTCGGCCAGTCGATCGCTTGTACCCCGAGGTACAGATCCAGATCGCTGTGCACGCGGAATTCGTTCAGCGGCAACAGAATGCGCGAAGCCAGGCGGCTCCACAGCAGGCTTTGGTACAGAAGACGATCGTCACCCTGAAAATGTACCCCACCCTGCACCACTTTGCAGTCGTGAGCGCCAAGCGCTTCCAGCTCGCTTTTTAACAGTTCTTCCAATCCACGCGCCGTGCTGGCAAACAGAGAGTTCATATCGTGCTTATCACCAAAAAGAAAATTGTTGCGCATTATAGCTAATCCGCACCGCTTGTCATAAAGTTGCTCCCTTCTATTTAATAATCGCACGGAGATGAGGGTGATCACGCTTTCCAGACTCTACGTCCATCCGGTTAAATCACTGCGCGGTCTGCAGCTTTCTTACGCCCAGGTCGGCAGCAGCGGTCTGGCCTTCGACCGCAACTTTATGATCACCGAGCCGGATGGCACCTTTATTACCGCGCGCCAATACCCGCAGATGGTGCTGTTCACGCCGGCGCTGCTGCCGGACGGGCTGTTCCTGAGCGCGCCGGACGGCGAAAGCGCCGCCATTCGCTTCAGCGACTTCACCGCCGCGCCGCAGCCGACCGAGGTGTGGGGCAACCATTTCACCGCACTGATCGCGCCGGATGAGATCAACCGCTGGCTGAGCGGCTATTTCCAGCGCGACGTTCAGCTGCGCTGGCTGGGGCCGGAGTTGACCCGCCGGGTGAAGAAGCACCCCGAAATCCCGCTGACCTTTGCCGATGGCTATCCTTATCTGCTGATTAACCAGGCTTCGTTCAACGATCTGCAGCGGCGTTGCCCCGGCAGCATCAAGCTGGAGCAGTTCCGCCCCAATCTGGTGGTGAGCGGCGCAGCCGCCTGGGCCGAGGACGGTTGGCAGGTTATCCGCGTCGGCGATGTGATGTTCGATCTGGTGAAACCCTGCAGCCGCTGCGTGCTCACCACCGTCAGCACCGAGCGCGGCCGCAAGCACCCGAGCGGCGAACCGCTGAGTACGCTGCAAAAATTCCGCTCCGCCGACAACGGCGATATCGATTTCGGCCAGAACATGATCGCGCGCAGCAGCGGCATCATCCGCGTGGGCGATACGGTGGAAGTGCTGTCGACCAAGCCGCCGCGCCCTTATGGCGCCGGCAAAGTGGTGGAGAGCGTGCAAGCGCCGCAAGACAGCGAGCACAGCGTCACTATCGAATACGAAGGAAAGGTGTTTACCGGCAACAACCAGCAGATCCTGCTCGAACAGCTGGAACAGCAAGGCATTCGCGTGCCTTACTCCTGCCGCGCCGGGATTTGCGGCAGCTGCCGCATTACGTTGTTGAGCGGTGAAGTCGCGCCCCTGAAGAAAAGCGCGCTGGGCGACAACGGCACCATCCTGTGCTGCAGCTGTATCCCGAAAAGTGATTTGACCCTGGCGTAATCCGCCCTATACCGCCCTGTCGTAAGCCGGGGCGGCGCTTTCATCCTGCGCGCAGGGTTTCAGCCGATCGTGCATCACCTTGATGGCGTCGCCCAATACCATGGTGCGGCCGGCGACAGTCAGTTGATTTTGCGCCAGCAGGCACAGGCTGGCGTTATCCCCGGCCTCTACCACCAGCAAGCGCGCTTCCACGCCGCTTTCCATCACCTTCACCGCCGCCAGCTCGCCGTTTTTCGGCTGCAGCGGGTAATGCTGCTGCGAGAAATGCCAGCTCTTCGGCATCAGCGGTTTCAGGAAGCGGTAGGCGACCAGCGCATTCAACACCAGCTCGGCGCGCTGCTCATGGCTGAGTTTGATCTGCTTGCACTGTTCTTCATAGGTGAAATAAAGGGCGGCGTCATCCACGCAAAAAGCGCATTCATCGAAGGCGTCCGGCGTTAACATTTTGGCCGGGAAACGTGAACGGAAGATCATACCATTAGCTAAATCCAGCATTAGCCGATCGTGTTCGGCATCAAAATACCAACGCCAATTATCGTCAGGTTTTATCTTCATTTCGTATCCTTCTCGCTGCCTATGCCAACGCCGCACTCACCCTAAAAGGCGATTTTATCACCGATAAAATAGCTTAAACATCGGATAATTCCGCGAACGATATTTATGCTAACGAACAAAATATAGACGAGCCGGGGGCAGAAATAAACCCCCGGAATAAAATGAGAGGAAAAATATTAGATATGGGTAACGATATCTTTAATCAAACGCGGGCCGTGATAGATAAATCCGGAATAAATTTGCAGCAGGCTCGCGCCGGCCTCCATTTTTTCGCGCGCCGCCGTCAGCGAATCGATGCCGCCCACGCCGATAATCGGCAGGCGCCCTTGCAGTTCGGTGGAAAGACGACGGATCACTTCCGTGCTGCGTGATTGCAACGGACGCCCACTTAACCCGCCCGCTTGTTCGCAGTAATTTAACCCCTGGATCAATTTTCGATCCAAGGTGGTATTGGTGGCGATCACGCCATCGATATTATGCCGCACCAGGCTGTCGGCAATTTGGATCAATTCTTCTTCTGAAAGATCCGGCGCGATCTTTACCGCCACCGGCACATATTTGTGATGGCGCGCATGTAATTCCTGCTGCTTATTTTTAATCGCGGCCAAAAGATCATCCAGCGCTTCGCCATACTGTAAGGATCGTAACCCCGGGGTATTCGGTGAAGAGATGTTAATCGCGATATAACCGGCATACGGATAAACTTTATCCATGCAGATCAAATAATCGTCTTTACCCTGTTCGACCGGGGTGTCTTTATTCTTGCCGATATTGATCCCAAGAATGCCGCCGAAATGGGATTTCTTAACGTTTTCAACCAGATTGTCCACGCCATGGTTATTGAACCCCATGCGGTTGATCAGGCCTTCCGCCTCAACCACGCGGAACAAGCGCGGCTTGTCGTTGCCCGGTTGCGGGCGTGGCGTCACGGTGCCGACTTCCACATGGCCGAAGCCCATCGCGCCGAACGCATCGATGCATTCGCCGTTTTTATCCAGACCGGCGGCCAATCCCAACGGGTTTTTAAACGACAGCCCCATGCAACTGACCGGTTTGGTCGGCACGGACTGACGGACAAGAAACGCTAATGGGGTGCCGGCAATACGGCTGAGCTGACGAAAGGTCACTTCGTGCGCGCGCTCGGGATCGAGCTGGAACAACGCTTTCCTGATGAGGGGGTAGTACATGGACTCTCCTGATTTCCCGGTTGCAAACCGGGGGCGTATTATCCGGTATCCCCCGCCCAATTGGAATTGATTAAAGGCAAAAAAAGCCGTTTTTACGCAATCGTTTTCTCTCTTCACCGCCAAATCGGCGCCAATCCGCTTTTGCGCATATCGAAATCAAAAAATGAGATTTAAAAAACGCGCCCGGTTACTGGTAGGTTTAAAACACTTCTTTTTGATTTTCTAATTAAACCTAACTTTTAGTTATAAGGAGTGGCAATGCGCGTTATATCACTGGCCGGCAGCCCACGCATCCCATCACGTTCCGCCGCGCTGCTCGCGCTGAGTCAGAACTGGCTGCGGCAGCAAGGGGTGGAAGTGACGGCTTATACCCTGCACGACTTCGATGCCGAAGACCTGCTGTACGCCAACTTCAACAGCCCGGCGATCAAGGCGTTTGCCGAGCAGCTGGCGCAGGCCGACGGCCTGCTGATTTCCACGCCGGTTTATAAAGCGTCGTTCTCCGGCGCGCTGAAAACCCTGCTGGATCTGCTGCCGGAACGCGCGCTGGATCATAAGGTGGTGCTGCCGCTGGCGACCGGCGGTTCGATCGGCCACATGCTGGCGGTGGACTACGCGCTGAAACCGGTGCTGGCGGCGCTGAAAGCGCAAGAGGTGCTGCATGGCGTGTTCGCCGACGACAGCCAGATCCAACTGGCCGGTGAAGGCGCCACGCTCACCGACGCCGTCGCCGCCCGGCTGGAAGAGGCGCTCGCCAGTTTCTATCTGGCGCTTGGCCGCCGCAAACCACCCGCGCTGCGCGTCGCCTCGCCGCTGGCGGCGCGTCAGACCGCCTGAAACGCCTGGAAAAGGAGAGCCTGAATGAAAAAACGCATCGTTTTACGGCGCTGGCTGAGCGCCGCTACCCTCACCGGCCTACTGTCGTTGGTTTGGGCCACTGCCGCCGCCGCGCAGGATCCGGCGCAGTTCCGCATCGGCTACCAAAAAGGATCGGTCAGCCTGGTGCTGGCGAAGAGCCACCGGCTGCTGGAGGAACGTTTCCCCGCTACCCGCATCAGCTGGATCGAGTTTCCCGCCGGCCCGCAAATGCTCGAGGCCTTGAACGTCGGCAGCATCGATCTGGGCAGCACCGGCGATATTCCGCCGATCTTCGCGCAGGCCGCTGGCGCGGACCTGCTGTATGTCGGCGTTGAGCCGCCCAAACCGAAGGCGGAGGTGATCCTGGTGCCGGAAAACAGCCCGATCAAAACCGTCGCCGATCTGAAAGGCCATAAGGTCGCTTTCCAGAAAGGATCCAGCTCGCACAACCTGCTGCTGCGATCGCTGCAAAAGGCCGGCTTGAAATTTACGGATATCCAGCCTGCCTATCTGACCCCCGCCGATGCGCGCGCCGCCTTCCAGCAGGGCAACGTCGATGCCTGGGCCATCTGGGATCCTTATTATTCCGCCGCGCTGCTGCAGGGCGGCGTACGGGTGCTCGGCGACGGCACCGATCTGAACCAGACCGGTTCCTTCTATCTGGCGGCGCGCCCCTACGCCGAAGCCAACGGCAGCTTTATCAGCCAGGTTCTGACCGTGCTGACCCAGGCCGATGCGCTCACCCGCAGCGACCGGGCGCAAAGCGTGACCCTGCTGGCCAACGCCATGGGGCTGCCCGAACCGGTGATCGCCAGCTATCTGGATCACCGCCCGCCGACCGCCATCACACCGCTCGATGCGCAGACGATCGCCGCGCAGCAGCAAACCGCTGACCTGTTTTACGCCAACCGGCTGGTGCCGGTGAAGGTCGACATCTCGCAACGCATCTGGCGCCCAAGCGCGCAATAAACAATGGGAGAACATTGACGATGAGCCTGAACGTTTTCTGGTTTTTACCCACCCACGGCGATGGCCACTATCTCGGCAGCGCACAGGGGGCGCGCAGCGTCGATCACGGTTACTTGCAGCAGATCGCCCAGGCGGCGGATCGGCTGGGATTCGGCGGCGTATTGATCCCCACCGGCCGCTCGTGCGAAGACTCCTGGCTGGTGGCCGCCTCGCTGATCCCGGTCACCCGGCGGCTGAAGTTTTTGGTCGCGCTGCGGCCGGGCATCATCTCCCCTACGCTGGCGGCGCGCCAGGCGGCGACGCTGGATCGCCTGTCCAACGGGCGCGCGCTGTTCAATCTGGTCACCGGCGGCGATCCGGAAGAGCTGGCGGCGGAGGGGTTGCATCTCAATCATGAAGAGCGCTACGAAGCCTCAACCGAGTTCACCCACATCTGGCGCCGGGTGCTGGAAGGCGAAACCGTCGATTTCGACGGCAAGCACATTCAGGTGAAAGGCGCCAAACTGCTGTTCCCGCCGGTGCAGCAGCCGCGCCCGCCGCTCTATTTCGGCGGATCCTCCGCCGCCGCGCAGGATCTGGCCGCCGAACAGGTAGAAATGTATCTCACCTGGGGAGAGCCGCCGGCGCAGGTTAAAGAGAAAATCGAAGAGGTGCGCGCCAAAGCGGCGGCGAAAGGCCGCCAGGTACGCTTCGGTATCCGCCTGCATGTCATCGTGCGGGAAACCACCGAAGAGGCCTGGCGCGCCGCCGATCGGCTGATCGCCCACCTCGATGAGGAAACCATCGCCGACGCGCAGCAGGCCTTTGCGCGCTTCGACTCCGTCGGCCAACGGCGCATGGCGGCGCTGCACGGCGGCAAGAAGGACAACCTGGAGATCAGCCCGAACCTGTGGGCCGGCATCGGCCTGGTGCGCGGCGGCGCCGGCACCGCGCTGGTGGGCGATGGCCCGACGGTCGCGGCGCGCATGCAGGAATATGCCGATCTGGGCATCGACACCTTTATTCTCTCCGGCTATCCGCATCTGGAAGAGGCCTACCGCGTCGGCGAACTGCTGTTCCCGCACCTCGATCTGGCGCAGGAGGAAACGCCCGCGCGCCTTCAGCCGGTGCGCCCGCAGGGCGAAGTGGTGGCCAACATTTATGTTCCGCAAAAAGTGTCGCAGAGCTGAGGAGCGCCCCGATGGCAAAGAACGCGCAACGCATCCTGTATCGGCTGGCCCCCTGGGCGCTGCCGCTGGCGCTGGTGATCCTCTGGCAGATCGCCGTAGAAACCGGCTGGCTGTCCAACCGCATTTTGCCGGCGCCGAGCGCGGTGCTGGCCGCCTTCTGGAGCCTGAGCCAAAGCGGCGAACTGTGGCAGCACCTGAGCATCAGCAGCCAGCGCGCGCTGATCGGCTTTGCCATCGGCGGCAGCATCGGGCTGATCCTCGGCTTTATTACCGGGCTGTCGCGCTGGGGCGAACGCCTGCTGGACAGCTCGGTGCAAATGATTCGCAACGTGCCGCACCTGGCGCTGATCCCGCTGGTGATCCTGTGGTTCGGCATCGATGAATCCGCCAAGATCTTTCTGGTGGCGCTCGGTACGCTGTTCCCGATTTATCTCAATACCTATCACGGCATCAAGAACATCGATCGCGGCCTGTTGGAGATGGCCCGCAGCTACGGCCTGAGCGGTTTCCGCCTGTTTACGCAGGTGGTGCTGCCGGGCGCGCTGCCGTCGATTATGGTCGGCGTGCGTTTCGCTCTCGGCTTCATGTGGCTGACGCTGATCGTCGCCGAAACCATTTCGGCCAATTCGGGCATCGGCTACCTGGCGATGAACGCGCGTGAATTCCTGCAAACCGACGTGGTGGTGGTGGCGATCGTGCTGTACGCCCTGCTCGGCAAGCTGGCGGACGTGGGCGCGCAACTGCTGGAGCGCGTCTGGTTGCGCTGGCATCCGGCCTATCAACTGAAACAGGGAGAAGCGCTATGACCCTTCCCGCTCGCCTTGCGCAAGGCACGCCGGTGACGCTGGAGTCCATCGGCAAAGGTTACGGCAACCGCACCGTGCTGGACAATATTCAGCTGCGCATTTCCGCCGGGCAGTTCGTGGCGGTGGTCGGCCGCAGCGGCTGCGGCAAGAGTACCCTGCTGCGCCTGTTGGCCGGCCTGGAACAGCCCAGCAGCGGCGCGCTGCTCAGCGGCAACGCGCCGCTTGCCGCCGCTAAAGAGGATACCCGGCTGATGTTTCAGGATGCGCGCCTGCTGCCGTGGAAAACGGTGATCGACAACGTGGGCCTGGGGCTGCGCGGCCAGTGGCGCGATGCGGCGCTGCAGGCGCTGGACGCGGTCGGCTTGGCGGATCGCGCCCGCGACTGGCCGGCGGCGCTGTCCGGCGGGCAAAAGCAGCGGGTCGCCCTGGCGCGCGCGCTGATCCACCGCCCTCGCCTGCTGCTGCTGGACGAACCGCTCGGGGCGTTGGATGCCCTGACGCGCATCGAGATGCAGGGGCTGATAGAAACGCTGTGGCAACAGCACGGTTTTACCGTACTGCTGGTCACGCACGACGTCAGCGAAGCCATCGCGCTGGCGGATCGGGTGATCCTGATCGAAGAGGGGCGCATCGGGCTGGATCTGACTCTCGATCTGCCGCGGCCGCGCCGCAAAGGCTCGGCCCGGCTGGCGGAACTGGAGGCCGAAGTGCTGGAGCGGGTGTTATCACCGCCGGCCACAGCGGCCAGCGGCCGTCGGGCGGCGAATTGAAGGGATGAAAAAAGGGACGGCGCAGGCCGTCCCTTGATCTATTCAGCGCGAAAAGATCAGGCGTCGAGCGCCTTGCTGATCTTCTCGTACAGATCGCCGGACAGGTTTTCCAATCCTTTCAGCTGTTCCAGCGCCTTGCGCATCAGCGCCTGGCGGCCCGCGTCGTAACGCTTCAGGCGAATCAGCGGTTCAATCAGGCGCGCGGCGATCTGCGGGTTGCGCTGGTTGAGATCGCTGAGGATCTCCGCCAGGAACTGATAGCCGCTGCCGTCCGCGGCATGGAACGCCGCCGGGTTGCCGGAAGCGAAGCCGCCGATCAGCGAACGGGTGCGGTTCGGGTTGCTCAGGCTGAACGAACGGTGTTGCAGCAGCGCGCGCACCTTGCTCAGCACGTCTGCCGCCGGGCTGCTGCCCTGCAGCACGAACCATTTATCCATCACCAGGCCATCCTGATGCCAGCGCTCGTCGAACGCCGCCAGCAGCGCATCGCGGCACGGCAGCTGGGCCGCGACCGCAGCAGACAGCGCCGCCAGCGAGTCGGTCATGTTGTCCGCCTGGCGATACTGTTCGCTCACCAGCTGATCCGCCAGCGCCACATCTTCGCCGAACGCCAGATAGCCCAGGCACACATTACGCAAGGCGCGCTTGGCGATCTCGGCGTGCTCCACGCGGTAGCCGTCGGTCTTGTTGGCGTGATATACCGCCAGCCACTCATCGGCCAGCTCCCGCGCCAGGCAGCGAACGATCGCTTCATGCACCGCGGCGATCGCTTCCGGATCGATGGTGGCGAACAGCTCGGCGATTTCGTTCTCCGACGGCAACGTCAGGATCTGCGCCGCCAGCGCCGGATCCAGTTTTTCGTCCAGCAGCACTGCGCGGAACGCATCGGCCACGTGCAGCGGCAGCGACAGCGGCTGCTTCTGCTGGTGCCGCGCCACGTTCAGCTTGATATAGGTCGCCAGCAGGCTCTGCGCCGCATCCCAACGCGCAAATTCATTGCGCGCGTGCTGCATCAGGAAGGTCAGCTGCTGATCGCTGTACGGATAGTCCAGCTTCACCGGCGCGGAGAATTCGCGCAGCAGCGACGGCACCGGCTTATGCGCCACGCCGTCGAACACGAAGGTTTGCTCCGCTTCGGTGACGTTCAGCACGTTATTGACCGGCAGGCCGCCCTTTTGCAGTGGAATGACGTTGCCTTCGCTGTCGTACAGTTCGATATCCAGCGGGATATGCAGAGGCAATTTCTCCGGCTGCTCGGCGGTCGGCGCGGTTTGCTGGCTGACGTGCAGACGATACTGCTGGGTTTCCGCGTCGTAATCGTCGCGCACCGTCAACAGCGGCGTGCCGGACTGGCTATACCAACGGCGGAAGCGCGACAGATCGACGTTGGACGCGTCCTCCATCGCCTGCACGAAATCGTCGCAGGTGGCGGCGCTGCCGTCGTGGCGTTCGAAATAGAGCTGCATCCCTTTCTGGAAGTTCTCCTCCCCCAGCAAGGTGTGCATCATGCGGATCACTTCGGAACCCTTTTCATACACCGTCAGGGTGTAGAAGTTGTTCATCTCGATCACTTTGTCCGGGCGGATGGCGTGCGCCATCGGGCTGGCGTCTTCGGCGAACTGCGCGCCGCGCATCACGCGCACGTTGTCGATGCGGTTGACCGAACGCGATCCCAGATCGGAACTGAACTCCTGGTCGCGGAATACCGTCAGCCCCTCTTTCAGGCTGAGCTGGAACCAGTCGCGGCAGGTTACGCGGTTACCGGTCCAATTGTGGAAGTATTCGTGGCCGATCACCGCTTCAATGTTCAGGTAATCCTTGTCGGTGGCGGTTTCCGCCTTCGCCAGCACGTATTTGGAGTTAAAGATGTTTAACCCTTTGTTCTCCATCGCGCCCATATTGAAGAAATCGACCGCCACAATCATATAAATGTCGAGATCGTATTCCAGGCCGAAGCGGGTCTCGTCCCACTTCATCGAGTTCTTCAACGACGTCATCGCCCAGTCGGCGCGATCCAGGTTGCCGCGATCGACGAACAGCTCCAGCGCGACCTTACGGCCGGAACGGGTGGTGAAGCTGTCGCGCAGCACGTCGAAGTCTCCCGCCACCAGCGCGAACAGGTAGCAAGGTTTCGGGAACGGATCCTGCCATTGCACCCAGTGGCGGCCATCGGCCAATTCGCCCTGGCCGATGCGGTTGCCGTTCGACAGCAGGAACGGATAGCGCGCCTTGTCGGCCTCGATGCGAGTGGTAAAGCGCGCCAGCACGTCCGGGCGATCCTGATAATAGGTAATGTGGTGGAAACCTTCGGCTTCGCATTGCGTGCACAGCGCATCGCCGGACAGGTACAGCCCTTCCAGCGCAGTGTTTTTCGCCGGGTGAATGTCGTTGACGATGGTAAGAGTGAATTGTGCCGGCAACGCTTCGATGATCAGTTGGTTATCCTGCTGGCGGTAGGCGCTCCACGGTTGGCCGTCCACCTGAATGCTCACCAGCGTCAGATCTTCGCCATCCAGCACCAGCGGTGCGCCGGCCGCGCCCTGACGTTTGATTTTACTGACGGCGGTCACGCGCGTGGTTTCCGCGTCCAGACTGAAGTCCAAATCGATATCGGTCGTGGTGTAATCGGGCGCGCGATAATCGTGGCGGTATTTTGCCTGTGGCTGTTGTGTCATAAAAACCCTTAAACGTCTCGGTGAGTTATAGGTGCCAGGCCGCTCTTCTGCTTCGTACCGCAGCCGGAGTGTTCCCCTGCGGCGCGCGGTGGGCCTGAATTGTGAATAAACTGTATCACAGCTGGCCGAAAAGCCCAGAGCCGCCGGGCGACCACGAGAGAGAAATCAGAGGCAAATCATAAATCGCCCGCCAGGCGATAGCGCAGGTGACCAATGGCTAAATAAAAATCAGCATTTAATGCTAAAAAACCGCCACCGGAGGGCGCCGGCATAGTTGAGGCGACGCAGGCGGCATGGTGGTATAATTGCGGCATCAGGCTCAGGATGACTCGCACTATGAAAATTAAATACGCAATCTATTTTTTTACCCTGTGCCTGATGACTTCCTTCTCTCTGTTCATCGTCGATGAGCTGCTCGAAGCCCATACCGACTACCGCGATAACCAACTCAATCTGTACAAAATTGATCGCGCCAAAGAAATCTCCGAAGCCTTTCAGGCTGCCTTGCAGGCGCACCGCCTCAAACGCTTGAGCCTGATCGATCCGCAAATCACCCGAGCGCAATGTTTGGCCGCCGATCGGGCGGCGCGCGAAAGAATTACCCGCATCCGCGAACATCTGGACGATGAGGTCGCCAGACAGCTCGGGGTTCGGCAAAAAATCGCCGCGCTGTCGATGATCAGCCTGATGGAACAGCTGCTGGATAATGACAACCTGCAGCTTTCGCAGGTCAATAACACCAACGCCAATCTGTTCAACATCAACAGCGCCTATTACATCTCGCAAACCAGTAAGAGCTATTACCGCTACACCTACGATACCCGGATGGTGGATACCGACTCTTTTATGTTTCTCGAGGCCATCCGCCTTAATAACCGGCTGAATATGTCACTGACGGAATTGAGCGATCAGATTATCGACGTCAACGTCAGACCGCTCGTTCGCAAAGACGCCTACCTGAAGTCCATTCAGCTGACCGGCGTACTGAACGCGCTGAGCACCCGATTGATCTTCATGAAGATCAACTACGACGATGGACAAATCACCAACATCGTCAATGCATTGCTCGCCCAGGTTTCCGCTGAGCGCCTCCAACAGATTACCCATGGGCTGTACACCGCTATCGATACCCATCAGCCCTACCCCACCGCGCTTATTTCGCGCTATGTCGACGATGTGAGCGGGCTGTCGCAGGCGCTGTATCAACGCAGCTTCGAACTGGAAACCCTCGCGTCGCGCCACAAGATTTACGACAGCCAGACGACCATTTACGGCATGATCGCACTCGCCGGCCTGGTGGTGTTGCTGTTCATTTTGCCGGCGCTGGTGTTCTGCACCAGCATCAACCGCTGGCTGACCAAGACCCACAACAATATCGTGCGGCTGTCGCGCGGCGAGATAAATATCGATCGCAACGACGCCTTCTACAGCCAGGAATTGATCGCCATCAGCGACGCCATTCAGCAGCTCAGGCAATACCAGTTGGACAAGGTCTCGCTGGAAAGCGAGAAACAACTGCTGATTAAAGAGCTCGAGGCCTCTTCTTTCCTCGATCCGCTTACCAATATTTACAACCGCCGTAAATTCTTCCTTGAATGTCAGCTGCTGGGCGACGGCAGCTACCCGCAGGCCTTTTGCCTGATCGACATCGACAACTTCAAACAGCTCAACGACAGCTACGGCCACGACGTGGGCGACCGGGCGCTGGTGGCATTCGGCCACCTGCTGCAACGCGCGTTCCGCGCCAGCGACATCTTCTGCCGCTACGGCGGCGAAGAGTTCGCGGTGCTGCTGGGCAACTGTTCGTTGGACAACGCGCGGGACATCATGGAGCAATTGCGTGCCCGCACTCTTCGCCTGACGCTAAATCTGGCCGATGGACGGCAAGTGCGTTTCACCACCAGCTGCGGCATTGCGCCGGTCAACGCATTCACCGCGCTGCAGGCGGCGATCAAACAGGCGGACGAAGCGCTCTATTTTTGCAAAAAGAACGGCAAGGATCGGGTCAGCGTGCATACCCAGACCGGCTATATCTGATTCGCTGTTTAAAATAATTAACATTATAATTTTTATGACTAATTAGGCTAAGTCATTCACCTTACAGGCATATCTGGCTTTTTTTCCTCCCCGCCGCTATCAGGCCGCCATAAAGGCACGTTTAATCCTCGACCCGCTTTGGTGATTTATGGTGTGATGCAGCTTCAATAACAGGATAATCCGGGTATACTCCACCCCCACTTTTATGATTATCCGGATTTGGACACGCGCCTGACGAGGATGCTGTAACGCGCTATGACTCAATACGCTTCCCCGATTTTGACATCACTGCTTGATACCGATGCTTATAAGCTTCATATGCAGCAAGCAGTGTTCCATCGCTATCCCGCGATCAGCGTGGCGGCGGAATTCCGCTGCCGCGGCGACGAACTGCTGGGCGAATATGCCGACGAGATCCGCGCGCAGGTGGCGTTGATGAGCCGGCTGGCGCTGACCGATGCCGAATTCGCTTATCTTTCGGGCCTGCCCTTCTTCCGTCAGGATTACCTGAGCTGGCTGCGAACGTTCCGCTACGATCCGCAGCAGGTCACCATAGACAACCGCGACGGCAAGCTGCAAATCCGCATCGCCGGCCCCTGGCGTGAAGTGATCATGTGGGAAGTGCCGTTGCTGGCGGTGATCAGCGAAGTGGTGCACCGTCGGCGCTCTCCGCTGGCGACGCCGGAACAGGCGGTGGCGCATCTGCAAACCAAGCTGGCTCAGTTCAAGACGCTGGCGGGCGATCTGGATCTTTCGCGCTTCAAGCTGATGGACTTCGGCACCCGTCGCCGTTTCTCTCAGGGCGTGCAACAGGCCATCGTCAGCACCTTGCAGGCCGAATTCCCGTACCTGTCGGGCACCAGCAATTACGATCTGGCGCATCAGCTCAGCCTGGCGCCGGTCGGCACTCAGGCGCATGAGTGGTTCCAGGCGCATCAGCAAATAAGCCCGGTGCTGGCCAACAGCCAGCGCGCCGCCTTGCAAGCCTGGTTGGATGAATACCCGGATCAGCTTGGCATCGCGCTCACCGACTGTATCACCATGGATGCCTTCCTGCGCGACTTCGGCCCGCAGTTCGCCGAACGTTATCAGGGGCTGCGCCACGATTCTGGCGATCCCGTCGAGTGGGGTGAAAAGGCCATTGCCCATTATCAAAAGCTGGGCATCGATCCGATGAGCAAAACGCTGGTGTTCTCGGACAACCTGGATCTGGAAAAAGCGCTGGCGCTCTATCGCCATTTCTACCAGCGCATCAATCTCGGCTTCGGCATCGGCACGCGCCTGACCTGCGATATTCCCGGCGTCAAACCGCTGAATATCGTGATCAAGCTGGTCGAGTGCAAAGGCAAGCCGGTGGCCAAGCTCTCCGACAGCCCCGGCAAAACCATTTGCCAGGATCAGGCGTTCGTCAGGGCCCTGCGCAAGGCCTTCGATCTGCCGCTGGTGAAGAAAGCCAGCTGAGCCTTCTATATATAGAGAGAAAGCCGGCCCGGTTCAGGCGCCGGCTTTTTTGTTTTTATCCCGACCGCCCTCTTTTCAGCCAGCCACGATAAATGTTGCGCCAATCCGATGATTTCTGCTTGTGCTCTGCACCGCGGCAAGTAACATAGCCATTACCCCCATATTCTTGGGTTGTAAGCTATTTCTAAACCAAATTATTAAAGAGAGAAATCTATGAGCGTAGTGCCTGTAGTCGACGTACTGCAAGGTCGTGCTGCGGTTGACAGTGAAGTCACCGTACGCGGCTGGGTACGTACCCGGAGAGATTCAAAAGCTGGTATCTCCTTCCTGGCCGTCTATGACGGTTCCTGCTTTGATCCGTTACAGGCCGTCGTTAATAATTCTCTGCCGAATTATCAGGATGAAGTGCTGCACCTGACCACCGGTTGCTCAGTTGAAGTTACCGGCAAGGTCGTCGCCTCACCGGGCGAAGGCCAGAGCTTTGAGCTGCAGGCCACCGCGATCAACGTGGTCGGCTGGGTCGACGATCCGGATACTTACCCAATGGCGGCCAAACGCCACAGCATCGAATACCTGCGCGAAGTGGCCCACCTGCGCCCGCGCACCAATCTGATCGGCGCCGTGGCGCGCGTGCGTCATACCCTGGCGCAGGCGATCCACCGCTTCTTCCATGAAAATGGTTATTTCTGGGTGTCCACCCCGCTGATCACCGCCTCCGACACCGAAGGCGCCGGCGAAATGTTCCGCGTGTCCACGCTGGATCTGGAAAACCTGCCGCGCACCGACAAGGGCGCCGTCGATTTCAGCCAGGACTTCTTCGGTAAGGAAGCCTTCCTCACCGTTTCCGGCCAGCTGAACGGCGAAACTTACGCCTGTGCGCTGTCCAAGGTATACACCTTCGGCCCAACCTTCCGTGCCGAAAACTCCAACACCAGCCGCCACCTGGCGGAGTTCTGGATGATCGAGCCGGAAGTGGCCTTCGCGACGCTGGACGATGTCGCCGGCCTGGCCGAAAGCATGCTGAAGTATGTGTTCCAGGCGGTGCTGGATGAACGTGCAGACGATCTGAAATTCTTCGCCGAACGCGTGGATAAAGACGCAATCTCTCGTCTGGAGCGCTTCGTCTCTTCCGATTTCGCCCAGGTGGACTACACCGACGCCATTGAGATCCTGCTGGCCTCTGGCCAAACCTTCGAAAACCCGGTTTCCTGGGGCATCGATCTCTCTTCCGAACATGAACGTTATCTGGCGGAGAAACACTTCCAGGCGCCGGTGGTGGTGAAGAACTACCCGAAAGACATCAAAGCGTTCTATATGCGCATGAACGAAGACGGTAAAACCGTTGCGGCCATGGACGTGCTGGCACCGGGCATCGGTGAAATCATCGGCGGTTCGCAGCGTGAAGAACGCCTCGACATGCTCGATCAACGTCTGGAAGAGATGGGCCTGAATAAAGAAGACTACTGGTGGTATCGCGATCTGCGCCGCTACGGCACCGTGCCGCATTCCGGTTTCGGCCTGGGTTTTGAACGTTTAATCGCCTATGTCACCGGCGTGCAAAACGTGCGCGATGTGATTCCGTTCCCACGCACACCACGTAACGCAAGCTTCTAATTCATACGATCAAACGTTTTTTAAACGATTTCGTTACAAAACAAAGGCCAGCCTCGCTGGCCTTTCGCATTTTTTAATATTGACGCACATCACAAAGTTCCCGAAAAATTACATTTAGTTACACATACTTTCCTTTTGCAACCTGATTGGGACATTGGTATCATTTTCGTCCTAGATTAACCCGCCTGTGAATGGAACACTGCGTTCAGACACAGGACGACACCAATCTATCAACAATAGTTCCCAAAGAATTATTGGCGGCAGTGGCAAAGGTGTCCGAATAACACCAATGAGGGTAATAATGATGAAGCGCAACATTCTTGCAGTGGTTATCCCGGCTCTGTTGGCTGCTGGTGCAGCAAACGCAGCTGAAATCTACAACAAAGACGGCAACAAGCTGGATCTGTACGGCAAAGTTGACGGTCTGCACTACTTCTCCGACGACAAAGGCAATGACGGCGATCAGACCTATGTTCGTTTCGGCTTCAAAGGTGAAACCCAGATTACTGACCAACTGACCGGTTACGGCCAGTGGGAATACAACGTTCAGTCCAACCACGCCGAATCTCAGGGCACCGAAGGCACCAAAACCCGTCTGGGCTTTGCCGGTCTGAAATTCGCTGACTACGGCTCCTTCGACTACGGCCGTAACTACGGCGTACTGTACGACGTGGAAGGCTGGACCGATATGCTGCCAGAGTTCGGTGGCGATACCTACACCTACTCCGACAACTTCATGACCGGCCGTACCAACGGCGTTGCGACCTATCGTAACAACAACTTCTTCGGTCTGGTTGACGGTCTGAACTTCGCTCTGCAATACCAGGGCAAGAACCAGAACGACGATCGCGACATCAAGAAACAAAACGGCGACGGCTGGGGCATCTCCTCTACTTATGACATCGGCGAAGGCGTAAGCTTCGGCGCTGCATACGCTTCTTCCAACCGTACCGACGACCAGAAACTGCGTTCCAACGAACGTGGCGACAAGGCTGACGCATGGACCGTGGGTGCGAAATACGACGCCAACAACGTTTACCTGGCGGCGATGTACGCAGAAACCCGCAACATGACTCCGTTCGGCGGCGGTAACTTCGGTGCAGGCTGTGCAGCTACCGATGACAAGTGCGGTGGCTTCGCGAGCAAAACTCAGAACTTCGAAGTCACTGCTCAGTACCAGTTCGACTTCGGTCTGCGTCCAGAAGTGTCTTACCTGCAGTCTAAAGGCAAGAACCTGAACGTCCCAGGCGTAAGCTCTGACCAGGATCTGGTTAAATATGTTTCTGTTGGTACCACTTACTACTTCAACAAAAACATGTCCACCTACGTTGATTACAAAATCAACCTGCTGGATGACAACGAGTTCACCAAAGCAACCGGCACCGCTACCGACGATATCGTAGCCGTTGGTCTGGTGTACCAGTTCTAAGTTGTCTCGCTTAACGGCGGTTTACCGTCGGCTAAGTTAAAAAACAGGGCTTCGGCCCTGTTTTTATTTGTTTCTCCCGGTAACGTTTTATCCTGCAGATTTCCCCTTCCCCATCATTTTTTCTGTCGAATCCTTCCCGTTCACAAGATCGCGGTGTTTTTATCGCAAACGGTTGGCAAAGCCGATAACTGGCGCTACCCTGATGCTTCTGTCTGCTTAACTCCGAGATTTGGAAGCACCTGACATGTTTGAAAAAATCACCGCCGCACCCGCCGACCCGATCCTGGGCCTGACCGACATTTTCCGCGCCGACGCCCGCCCGAATAAAATCAATTTAGGGATTGGCGTTTATAAAGACGAAACCGGCAAAACGCCGGTGCTGACCAGCGTAAAAAAAGCTGAACAGTATCTGCTGGAAAACGAGACCACCAAAAACTATCTCGGCATTGAAGGCATCCCGGCGTTCGCCAGCTGCACGCAAGAGCTGCTGTTCGGCAAAGAGAGCCCGATCGTTACCGCGCGGCGCGCGCGTACCGCACAGACGCCCGGCGGCACCGGCGGCCTGCGCGTGGCGGCAGACTTTATCGCCAACCAGACCAGCGCCAAGCGCATCTGGATCAGCAACCCAAGCTGGCCAAACCACAAGAACGTCTTTAGCGCCGTAGGCCTGGAAGTGCTGGAGTACGCCTACTACGACGCCGCCAACCACGCGTTGGACTTTGACGGCCTGCTGAACAGCCTGAAACAGGCGCAGGCCGGTGATGTGGTGCTGTTCCACGGCTGCTGCCATAACCCGACAGGTATCGATCCAACGGCGGAACAGTGGGCACAGCTGGCTGAGCTTTCCGTCGCCAATGGCTGGCTGCCGCTGTTCGATTTCGCCTACCAGGGCTTCGCCAACGGTCTGGAAGAAGATGCGCAGGGCCTGCGTATTTTCGCCGCCAAACATCAAGAGCTGATCGTTGCCAGCTCCTACTCGAAAAACTTCGGCCTGTACAATGAGCGCGTCGGCGCTTGCACCCTTGTGGCTGCCGATGCCGAAACCGCCGATCGCGCCTTCAGCCAGGTGAAAGCGGCCATTCGCGCCAACTACTCCAACCCGCCGTCACACGGCGCGGCGGTTGTCGCCACCATTCTGGGCAACGATGCGCTGCGCGCGATGTGGGAGCAGGAACTGACCGACATGCGCCAGCGTATTCACCGCATGCGTCAGCTGTTCGTGAACACCCTGCAGGAGAAAGGCGCGCAGCAGGACTTCAGCTTCATCATCCAACAGAACGGCATGTTCTCGTTCAGCGGCCTGACCAAAGAACAGGTGCTGCGTCTGCGCGAAGAGTTCGGCGTCTACGCCGTGAACTCGGGCCGGGTAAACGTGGCCGGCATGACGCCGGACAACATGGCGCCGCTGTGTGAAGCCATCGTCGCCGTGCTCTAAAGGCATCGACGCGGGTCATAAATCGTAAAAAAGGGCGCTCTATGCGCCCTTGATTATTTCTGCCGGGAAATAATCGTTACCACACCGCCGGCTCTTCGCGCAGGAACGGGTTGGTCTGGCGCTCGTGGCCGAAGGTCGACATCGGGCCGTGGCCGGGAATAAAGCGCATGTCGTCGCCCAACGGCAGCAGTTTGGTGCGAATAGAGGCGATCAGCGCCTGATGGTCACCGCGCGGGAAGTCGCTGCGCCCCACGCCACCGTTAAACAGCACGTCGCCCACCAGCGCCAAACGCGCCTGCTCATTAATAAAGACGATGTGGCCCGGCGTGTGCCCAGGGCAATGCAACACCTTGAGCGTCATCTCGCCCACCTGCATCTCATCGCCTTCCGACAGCCAGCGGGTCGGCGTCAGCGGCGCGCACTCTTCCAGCCCAAACATCCGGCTCTGCGCCGGCAAACCGTCCAGCCAAAACGCGTCTTCTTTATCCGGGCCATAGATTGGCACCTGATAATGGTCCGCCAGCTCCGCCGCCGCGCCGACATGATCCAAATGGCCGTGCGTCAGCAAAATCTGGGTGACCGTCACCCCCTGACGCGCGACTTCCGCTTTGATTTTTTCCGCTTCACCGCCGGGATCGACCAACGCCGCCTGCTGCGTGTTTTCACACCAAATCAGACTGCAGTTCTGGCTAAAGGCGGTAACGGGAATAAGATGGTATTTCATAAGGCTCCAATGACAATAACGCCGCTTCCGCAAGGGGCGGCGTTATTCACTGACGGCACAGCGATTACCAGGTCCGAACCGGGCCGGTATCGATGTGTACGAAGTTGCTACGTGGGTAATATCCTACACCACCGGCGCGCATTTTTAACGCCGCTTTGCGGATATTGCTCAATTGGATACCTTCGATGTGGAAATCCATCGCCTGGCCTTTGGTGTGGTAGCTGTGCTTAGCCACGCCGCGGCTATGCGCACGCAGTTCGTTGTTGGTGTCTACGGAACGGTATCCGGAGATCAGCTGCACCGGCTTGCTGGTGCCCAGCAGCCCCTGCAGACGATAGAGGTGATCAAACAAGCGGGGATCGATCGATTTAACCTTGTTGGCGCGATAATCGCGGAACAGATGATTTAGCCGCACCAACTCTTCTTTATTGTAACCTTTGCCGTCAAAGAACTCGGCTTTAATAGATTCACCGGTATTCAGGTTATTCAACACTAAAATACGCGGTCGAGCGGTGGAAATACTGGCAAACGCTTGCCCTGGAAGCAGCGCTATGCCCATAGCGGCGCCACCTAGCGCCAGCCATTTACGGCGGTGATGATCAATTTTGTCCATGACTCTGTTAAACCCGGCAAGAATGTCAAAATAAATGCACAAAGCAGCGCACTGTCCGAACCATAACCGCCTGCGTATGCTGAGTCAACCCGCGATACGCCTAGGTTTACAGGCCCCCGGCTACGAGGGCCTGCGGTATAGCCAAACATTCTGACCGTTATTTATTTATAATTACTGCATTTACTGCATTAATTTTTTGGCCTGAGCCAAAATTTGTGCGCCCGATCGCACCGTATTATCATAATTGTAAATATCTGTACGGAATTGCGGTTGGCCGTCATCCGAAACCCAGGCGGTCAGATAATACAGTTTTACGGGAATACGCTGGCGAATATTCACATAAGTGGTATTCCCTTCTTTCAGCGTGGAAGACACGCGGCTGTTGTTCCAGCCGGCGTCCTGCAGCAGCATATTCGCCAAATCGGAAGCCTTGTTCACCCGCACGCAGCCGGAGCTGAGCGCGCGGATGTCTTTCTGGAACAGGCTGTGGTTCGGGGTATCGTGCAGGTAGATGGCGTCCGAGCTCGGCATATTGAACTTGAAGCGCCCCAGCGAGTTGGTGGCGCCCGGCGCCTGACGCACGCGATACGGGAAGTTGCGCGCAGAGACCATGCTCCAGTCGATCATCGCCGGGTTGATCACTTCCGCATCGTTACTCCAGCCCGACAGCACGGTATAGCCGTGTTTCTGGAAGTAGTTACCGTCACGCATCGCCTTCGGCACGATGTCCTCACGCACCAGGGTAGTCGGCACGTTCCACGGCGGGTTGACCACCACGTTATTCAACGCGCTGCTCATCAGCGGCGTCTTGCGGCTCGGCCGCCCGACGATAACGCGGGAAGACAGCACCTCATTGCCGTTCTGGTAGTAGGTCAGCGAATAGTTGGGAATGTTCACCATGATGCCGGTGCCGACATGCCCCGGCAGGATCCGCAGGCGCTGGATATTCAGCGCCAGCAGCGCGGCGCGGGTTTTCGGTGACACGTTGAGCCACTCGCGGGTGCGCACGCCGATCACACCATCCGCCGTCAGCCCTTGCCATTTCTGGAAGCGCTTGACGCCCTACACCAGTTCGTCGGTATAGAGGTTATCGCTCACCACGCTGCCAATCTGCGGCGGCGTCTGTTCCGCGGTCAGCTCCGTCACCGGCGCTGCCGATGGACTGACCGTCACGCGGCTTTTCTCTTCGTCTACCGTCAGCCCGCCGTCGTCGGGCTCATTGATCTTCGCCGAGACCACCGCCGGTTCCGGATCCGCTTCCGGCGCCGAGGCGGCGAGCATACCGGTGCGCGTCAGGATCTCACGCAGCGCCGGAATATCATTGCTCATTTGGCCTGGACGCAGGCTCGGGCCGCTGCCCACCTGCGGCCAGGGACGATTATCCGCCAGCATGTCGCGCAGCGCCTGATGCATCTTGGCGTATTGCGGATGCTGCGGCGCGAGCGAATTCACGTAGCTCAGAGTACGCGCCTGGCGCACCGCCAGCTGCCATTGGTTGATCACCGCGGTGGGCGGCAAGCCAAGCTTGTAGGGAATATTGCTGTACAGCCAGTTGTTGCCGTTGGCACCGATGGCGGAGACGAACTGCAAATAGCCCAGCATCGCATCGGACAGCACCGCATCGCGGCCCGCTTCACTGAGCGCCGGATCGGTCAACATCTTCACCCATTGGGTGAACTGCGGCTGCACGCCGGACATCGCCAGCTCGGCCAGCTGCTGCTGAAATTGCTGAACGGCTTCGCGATCCTGCCACATCGGCTGCATGTGATTCGCCGCATACAGCGGCGCCAGCGTGGACAGGTAGTGCAAATCCATGCCGCGCGGCAACGCGGCCAGCAGTTCAGAACGGCTCTGCGCAACGGACATGCCTGCTGATGCCACCGGCAACGCCGGGACGGTGGCCGATGCGGAAAACGACGACACAAGACTACAGGCGATAGCGCCACTCAGCGCCAAACGTCGTAGAGAGTTTCCCTTTTTAAGCAACATCCCTTGCCCCCTGTATGCTCACAAAAAAAACGTCAAAAACTGCATATAGTTTCAGTATACAAACAGAAAGGCCGTTTCGCCCTGCGGGCGCCGAATAACTGTTTATGTGATTAAACTAACCGCTTTTCAACGGATAAAAAAGCAGGACTATCATCCACGCGCACAAAAAAATAGCCACCCTGCGGCGGCTATTTTCGGATTTTTAGGGCGTTTTTCTGCGTTACGGCGTTTCAACCGGCGCAGTACCCAGCGCCGGCGGCTCACCGGCGAAACCGCGCAGCCCCACCACGTGCACATGCTCGTGGTTCTGGAACACTTTACGCACCAGTTTATAGGTGGTGCCCTTCTCCGGACTGATGTTTTCCGGCGCCGCGATGATCAGCTGCATTTCCAGACGGTCGCACAGTTCGAACAGCGTAGCGATCGACTTGGCATCCAGACGCGCCGCTTCATCGAGGAACAGCAGGCGACACGGCGAGATGTCTTTACCGCGCAGGCGGCGGGATTCTTCTTCCCAGCTCTGCACCACCATCACCAGGATTGACATCCCGGTACCGATGGCTTCACCGGTAGACAACGCGCCGCTTTCCGCACGCAGCCAGCCGTCGGAGCCACGGTATACCTCCACTTCCATCTCCAGGTAGTTGCGGTAGTCCAGCAACTCCTCGCCGATGGTCTGTGGTGTGCGCTGCCCCATGTCGATCTGCGGATTCAGGCGCTGATACAGCTTGGCCAACGCTTCGGAGAAGGTCAGACGGTTGCTGTTGAACAGATCCTGATGCTGTTCCTGCTGCTCGGAGAGCACATCCAGCAGGGTAGCATGCGCTTCGCGCACATTGACGTTCAGGCGCACGCTCTTCACCTGGCCGAAGGAAACGGCCTGCAGCCCCTGGTTCAGCATGCGAATGCGGTTCTGCTCGCGCTGAATGGTTTTGCGAATGATGTTGGCCACGCTTTTCGAACTGATCGCCAGCTTCTGCTCGCGCGCGGTCAGCTCTTCGGTCAGACGGCCCAACTCGATTTCCATCTGTTCGATGGCCTCGACCGGATCGTCGGTGCGGATGATGTCCTGACGGATGCGCTCGCGCAGGTGCTGGTACACCGCGATATAGAACTGAATCTTACGCTCCGGCCGCTTCGGATCTTCCGACAGGCGCAGCACATCGCGCAGGTGTTCGTTATCCGCCACGGCCAGACGCAGCGCACCGAGCGCCTTATCCGACATCGAGCGCAGCTCGTCGCCATCCATATACGCCAGCTCGCGGCGGTGCAGGCGGCGTTCCACGCCGTTGTCTTTCACCAGGCGCATCACCGCGCACCAGCCCGCCTTGGCGGTCACCACCTGCTCACGCAGCTGATGATAATCGCGTTCCAGCTTGCGCAGTTTCTTCTGCAGGCCGTCCATTTCGGCTTCGCAGAAGGTCAGCTGTTTCTCCAGCTGATTGCGGCGAGCGCGGTTGTTGCTCAGCGCCGCATGCAGTTCGTCGCGACGCGCGCGGGCGCGCGCTTCGGCATTGGCGTCGGCCTGCACGCCGATGTCCACCAGCTCTTGGCTCAGCTCTTTCAGCATGTCGCGCTTGGCGTCGTACGAGCTTTTCAGCGAGGCCAGCACCTGGCTGTACTGGGTGAACTGGGTTTGATACTGACGCAGTTGCTCACGGGCGCGGGCGCGTTCGGCTTCCGCCTGCTCCAGACGCTGGCGCAGCTTATCGTTCAGATCGTTGTTGGCATTCTGCATGCCGGCAGAGTCGGTGTAGCTGAAGTGCGCACGACGCTGCACCACTTCAGTGAGCGCGAACGCCTGCTGTTTAGCCTGACGCTGCACGCTTTGCGCCTGCGCGTAATCCTGCTGCAGCTGTTCATGCTGCTGCGGATCGCTCTGCAGCACCGACAGCAGCGGCTCCAGCTTGGCCAGCGACACGCCGTGCTGCTGAATATGACGCGCGGCGTCCTGCGCTTCTTCCAGCTCTTCGCGCATCTCGTCGACGCGGTCCTGCAACGTTTCATCGTTCAGCAACGACACCAGCGGCATCAGGCGGTTGAGCGCGGAAATGCCCTCTTTGGCCTGATCGTACTGCTGACGCTGCTGCTGGTTCTGCGCTTCGTGATTGTTCAGCGCGCGTTCGATTTCGCCACGGCGGGCGTTCAGGCCGCGGATCTCCGCTTCCGGGTCGGCGTCGAACGCCACCGCCAGATGGGTGCCGATAAAGCGGCTGAAAGCCTGGTGCGAGCGCTGGGTTTTCTGCACGTCGAACGACAGCGTGGCATAGCGCTCCGCCAGCGTTTCACGCTCGGCATGCAGCACTTCCAGGCGGTTTTCGCGCGCCGCGCGGCCGAACAACGGCACTTCCGGGTAGCGGGAGTAACGCCACTGGCGATCGGCGATTTTCACCACCACCGCTTTTTCCTGCTCTTCGACGGCGAATACGCTGTCATCGAACGACTGCGGATCCCCTTCGATCAGGTAAAGATCTTCCGGGCAATCTTCCAGCCCTTCCAGCATCTCGCGCACCAGCGACAGATCCGGCACCACGATGGCGTGGCGCGAAGGGCCGTACAGCGCCGAGAAGTAAGGCGCGTCGTCGATGGTGACGTCATCGTAGATTTCCGACAGCAACACGCCGCCGAAACGTTCGGCCAGCGTGACCAGGCGTTGATCTTCCGCGCCGCCCGGCTGGCTGAGACGTTCGATCTGCGCTTCCACTTCACGTTTGCGGGTCGCCACTTCGTCGCGCTCGACGGTGGTTTCACGCTCGCGCTCCAGCAGCTGCTGCATGTATTCGGTCACCTGCTGGCTGTTTTCCAGCGGCTCTCCGCTCTGATCGCTGAGCTGGCTCAGAGCGTCCTGCGCCGCCAGCCACACCGGCGCGCGCGCCGTCAGCTCACGGATGCGCTGCTGGATCTGCTCCAGCTCCTGGCGCATCTCCATGCGGCGTTCGCCGGCTTCGCTGACGTTCTGCGACAGCGCTTCCAGGCGCTCTTCCAGCTCCTGCTGCAGCATGTCGAGATCGTCCGGCTGGTACTCTTGGCCATGGCGTTTGCAAAACTCTTGCAGCAGGCGCTCGGCGTCCTGCTGCGAGCGCAGGCGCTGTTCCAGTTCGCTCAGGCGCAGGCGCAGCGGCTGAACGCGCTCGGCGAGGTGCTGCTGCGAAGGCCAGTCGCGCAGCAATTCGCGCGCGCACTGCCAGGCTTCGCTGCGGCTGACCTGGCCAGCGATTTTACCCACCAGCTGATAGGCCTGTTCGAACTGGCCGTGCGCGGCGTCGGCCACGCTCAGCTTCTGTTCCAGCATCAGCAGCGTTTCGGTCGCCTCCTGCTCGCGGGCCTGGAAGGTATCCAGCCACTGTTCGGCGTTGTCTGCGGTCAGATCCGGCAGTTGGCACAGCGCGCGTGCGCGCTCCAGCGCCTGCAGCGCCTGCTGGTACTGAATGGCGCGGGTCTGCTGCACGTCGAGCGCCTGCTGGTAGTCGGCCAGCTGGCTCTTCAGCTCATCCACTTCCAGCTCGGCCGCTTCGGCGCGCGCTTCATTTTCGGCCTGTTGCTCGCTCGCCTCGGCCACCACTTCGTTCTGCTCTTCCAGACGGTAGGTCAGCTCTTCCAGATCGGCTTCATAGCGCTCGATCTTCTCCTGCTGACGCATCGCCGTCTGCACCAGATTCAGGTGGTCGCTGGCGGCCTGGTAATCGGTTTCCAGATCGGATTCGGCACCGCTCTGTTCGCTCAGCTCGCGCGCCATTTCCACATGGCGATACTGTTCGGCGGCCAGCTGCTTGCGGCTGCCCAACAGATCGCTGCGCAGCGCCAGCGCGCCGTCCAGATGGATGCGGCGTTCGTTGGCGTGGCGCATATAGTCTGCCGCCACATAGGAAGTGGCCTCGGAGATCAGATGCTTGAACAGATCGCGATCCGACTGGGTGACGCGGATCGCTTCCAGCGTCATGCGGTTTTCGCGCAGCGCCGCTTCCATATCCTGGAACGCCTTGCGCACGCCGCTGTTTTCCGGCAGCAGGTAATCGCGCAGCGAGCGGGTGATGGCGCTGGAAATACCGCCGTACAGCGACGCTTCAATCAGACGGTAGAATTTGCTGCGATCGGCGGATGAACGCAGGCGTTTCGGGATCACGCCCAGATCGAACATCAGCGAGTGGTAATCGGTGATGGAGTTGAACTGCTTGAACTGCACGCCCTCCATCTCTTCCACGCGATCCTTCAGTTCCTGCAGCGACAGCACGCGCGCCTGGCGCTCACCCACGGTCTGGGTCAGCAGCTCGGTCGGCTGCACCGCGGTCGGCAGGCCCTGAATGGTGAACGGTTTGATGTCGACCTTGCGATCGCGCCCCGCCACCTGCTGCAGACGCACGCCGACCACCACGCGCTGATGGCGCGAGTTGACGACGTCGAGGGTGGAGTAACACACGCCGGCGCGCAGCTTACCGTGCAGGCCTTTATCGCGCGAACCGCTGGTGGCGCCCGCTTCGGTGGTGTTACGGAAGTGCAGCAGCGTCAGATCGGGGATCAGTGCGGTGACGAAAGCCGCCATGGTGGTGGATTTCCCTGCCCCGTTACCGCCGGACAGCGTGGTCACCAGCTCATCCAGATCAAAGGTGCGGGCGAAGAAGCCGTTCCAGTTAACCAGCGTCAGCGAGCGAAATTTACCGCGTTCAATCATTCCTGTTCATCCTCTGCACCGTCAGGAGCGTTATCAACCTGCTGATCCTCAGCCTCATTCTCATCGTTCAGCGACAGGCTGGTTTCAACCGGCATCGCCTCGCCGTCGCGAATCATGCGCAGCTGCGCTTCACGCGGATCGTCGCCGCTGCGCACGTCGGCGCCGAAGCGGAACACCGCCTCGGTAATGCGGAACTTGCTGCTGTCATTGCCCATGAAGTAAACCATGCCAAGGCGGCGCAGGCGGTTCAGCGAGGTGCGCACCTTTTCGTGCAGCTTCTGCCGATCGAGATCCGAACCGGTGGAGCGCTGATTGACGAACTTCAGCAGCTTGTTCTCATCGGCCAGGCTCAGCAGCTCGTCGTACAGCTCCTGATGGCTGAAAATGCCTTCGTGCGCCAGGCGCTCGGGGCTGAGGTACAGGTAGCACAAGATCTTACCCACCATCATATCCAGCTCGGACAGCACCGAGCGCGGGATCAGCGTGGTAGAGCGCGGGCGCAAATAGAAGAAACCTTCCGGCGCCCGAATCAGCTCGACGCTGTAACGGGTGTAAAATTCTTCCAGCTCATCCTGGAAATCCATTAAAAAGGCATGGTTGTCCAGCTCATCGATACCGATGTGACGACCCGCGCGCAGTTGGCTGTCCAGCGCCGGGAACAGCGAGTTGGACAGTGCCTTGGCCAGCTTGACTGGCATTACTTGTTCAATATTTGTCGATGACATGGGCCTGGACCTTGGCTCCGTAATCATTGATTGCCTGCCATTCCGCCGGCAACCCTGAGAAATCTGCTTCAGCCACACCGAGGCGCACAGCCTGGTCGACCACTAAACGTGCCACGTCGAAATGACGCGCACGCGGATATTGCGCCAGATAATCGCGCATCACCGCTGCAAGGTTGAGCGGCATCTGCTGTTCCTGATACACCTTCAGCGCCTCTTCGATCATCGCCGCCAGCTGTTCGCGAATTTCGCTGAACTCTTCGAACTCCAGATCCGGCGGCAGTTCCCCGGTCACTTCCTCGCTGCGCAGCGCCAGTTCTTCGTCGCGCATGTCCAGCAGACGATCGGCATTGGCATGGGTCAGCGCCCACGGGTGGTCGAAATAGGTTTGCACCGACTGGCGCAGGCGTTGGGCGAACACGCGGTTTTTATCCATATCGATAGCGGTACGGATAAATTTATGCACGTGGCGATCGTAGCCGATCCACAGGTCAATCGCCTGCTGGCCCCAGCTGATGATGCGATCCAGCTTGCTTTGCAGATCGAACACCAGCTTGTCGACGAAGCCCAGCTCCACGTTGCCGAGGGTGGCGTCCTGGATGCGCAGCAGGTTGGCCTGCAGCTTGTCGCCCGCCGCATCCAGCGTATCCTGCAGCTCGCGCAGGGTGCCCGAGGTTTCCGACAGCAGCATTTCACAGCTGGAGATCGCCGCCCGCCAGTCTTTGCTCAGCAGCGCCGCGATGTCGTTTTTCACGCTCTGCTGCTGCTCGTCCATCACGCGTTGGGTCATGTCGATACTGTCGAAGATTTCCGCCACCGAATATTTCAACGGCGCGAACACGTTGCGGTGCCAATGGAAATCGTCGCCGCCCTCGTCGGCGGCGTCGGCGGCGCGCTTGAGCTCCTGCGCCACGATCGACAGCTGCATCGACAGACGCAGCGTGGAGAATTCGCGTTGGCGAATATAGTAATCGGTAATGCCGATGCCCAGCGGCGTGAGGCGGTAAATCGCGTTACCGTCCGCCAGTTCGCTGGTAAAGCGGTTCAACAGGCGCTGGCGCACCATGTCGTTGATCGCATTGTTGGCGCGCATCGCCACCGTTTCATGCGTCTGTTCAAAACCCTTGCTGACATGGCGAAATGCATCAACCAGCTCACCTTCGCTCATCTCGCCGTCCAGCCGTTCGCCGTTCAGGGTGGCGATGGCGAGCAAAAATGCGAGACGCTCAGTAGGGAGCGAAATAGAGAAATCATTTTTCCGTGCCCAGGCGACCAGTTCGGGTACTGTCTGGGAAAATTCACTCATAGTTCGTCCTTCAGGTTTGGTTTATGCGCCATGACGTGAATATAGCGCCCCAAACTCACGTACGGCTCCTGCCGGCAATAGTGCTGTTCAAGCGCCAGTAACTCTTCAAATTTTTGTGTTTGCAGCTGTCTGCTCTGCAGATAGTCGTGGAACACCCGCACCCCGGTTTTGCCGCTGATGCGCATGCCCAGCTGTTCCAGCCAACCGTAGACCAATAGCGGATCGTGCGGATATTGCGGCGACAGCGAACGCTTGCGGCGCCGCCTGACCTCGGGATCCACCAGTTGGAAATTACCCAACACCACGTTGCGCATCAAGAGGCCGTTGGCGTTGAAGAACATCAGCGACAGCGCGCCGCCCGGCGTCAGGCAGTCATACAACGCCCGCAGCGCCGCTTCGGGCTCGGCGATCCATTCAAGCACTGCATGAAACAATATCAGATCAACCGGCTGTTCCAAATGTTGAGCGATATCCTGCGCAGAACTTTGTACGAATTGCATGTTCTGGCTCACACCTTTCTGCTCCGCCAGCTGCGCGGCGCGCTGGATCATCTCACCAGAAAGATCGCACAACAACACCTGATGTCCTAATTCTGCCAACTGGCAGGCCATATGGCCTTCACCGCCCCCGGCGTCGAGGATGCGCAGCGGCCGCTGCGGCAACTGCGCCAGCAGCCCGGTCAGATCCTGCCAAACCACCGCCTGGCGGATTTTTCCTTTCGTGGTGCCGTAAATATTACGCGCAAATTTTTCAGCAATATCGTCAAAATTGCGATCCTGCATGGACAACGGCTCCGCTGATCTCATTCTTGTCGGCGGCAAAGCGCACGCCCATTCAAACCTGCTATTTTGGCACAGACTGGCTTAGAATGTATCTTCTTGCGGCCCGTTTATGCCTGGATGCCGCTTTTTCACCCAAAAGGATCTGATTTTCGATGCTGTTCAACCTGAAAAAGTTCTTTGGCGCCCTGCTGATGCCGCTGCCGCTGTTGATGCTGCTGATGGGGCTGGCGCTGCTGCTGCTGTGGTTCACCCGCTGGCAAAAAAGCGGTAAGACGATTTTCACGCTGAGCTGGCTGTTTTTACTGCTTTTCAGCCTGCAACCGGTGGCCGACCGGCTGCTGCGGCCGATCGAAGCCGAATACCAGACTTATCGCGGCAACGATCCGGTCAGCTACATCGTGGTATTGGGCGGGGGCTATACCTACAATCCCGATTGGGCGCCCAGCTCGAACCTGCTCGGCAACAGTCTGCCGCGCGTGACGGAAGGCGTGCGGCTTTATCTTGCGCATCCCGGTGCCAGGATGGTGTTTACCGGCGCGTCCGCCGGACGCATGCAAAGCAACGCCGCCACTGCGGCGCTGGTGGCCGAAAGCCTGGGCGTGCCGCGCAGTGATATGGTGATCCTGGGGGAACCGCGCGATACCGAGCAAGAGGCCGCTCAGGTCGCCAAGTTGGTCGGCGAGCAACCCTTCATTCTGGTCACCTCCGCCAACCATCTGCCGCGCGCCATGCGTTTCTTCAAGGCCAAGGGCCTGCACCCGATCCCGGCGCCGGCCAACCAGTTGGCGATCGACTCGCCGCTGAATATCTGGGATCGCGCCACGCCGTCGTCAATGTTCCTCGGCCATACCGAGCGCGCCTGGTATGAAACGCTGGGCAGCCTGTGGCAATGGCTGAAAGGCGCGGACCGCGCCGGCGCCGAGTAAGGCCCGTTCAACCGGCCAGCCAGGGCAGCAGCTGTTGCGACGCATAATCGAACGGCCGCCGCTCCAGCTTGCCGGTATGGATCAAACGCCCCACCGCTTCCCACACCACGTACAGCCAGCGCCGCGCCAGAAAAGCGTCGGCGACCGGCGCGCGCCGCAGATAGCTGAACAGCAGTTGGCTGGGCATACCCGCCTCGCACAGGCGGAAAAGATCGTATTCGCGTGGCGCCCACAGCACCACGCCGGGATTGAGCATCGCCAGCAATTGATCGCTTTTGGGATCTTTCAGCATGCTGCGCAGCGACAGGTTGCCGTGCACCAGAACGCAAGGATCGTCGAAGCCGACGAAAAAATGGGTCAGCGCTTCGCGCGTGCGGTACAGCAAACGGCGATCCGCCATGGTCAGCTGCGGGGTGGTGAGATTGACCACCGTCGCCCACAGCACTTCGACCCGCTGTTGATACCAGCAAAACCAGTCGTTCTCCTGCGTGCTGTCAACGCTGCCGACGCTGCCGTGGCTGTCGATGCGGTGCCAGGCCAATATCCCGTCAACGATCTGCTCCATCAGCATATTCCAGCGATCCGGCGAACGCGTCGGCGCTTCAGCCGACACGCCGCGCAGGCGCTCGATCAGCAGGATTTCCTTGTACGGCGCCTGGTGGGTACACACCACGCCGTACACCGTAGGCAGGCGAATATCCCCGTCGCGCGCCAGCATTGACAGCTTATACGCCTCCTGCTGGGCGACACCCTGACAGATAAAGCTTTTCGCCATCAGCGGGATCGCGTTGCCCTGCCGATCATACAGCGAATACATATGCGCATAAGGCTGCTCGCTCACCCGCTCCAGCCGGCTGATGGACTCACCCAGCACAATGCTCAGTTCGGCGCGTAACTGCTCCATAAGGCATTCACCTCAGGCTAATAGGGGGGATGCGTAACATCATCGAACGGTGAGCGGAAAAATTCTTCAACGCAGATCAACAAAACGGGGATCAATAATGGAGGGTATTACATCGTCGGCGCGTTGCGCGCCGCGCCGACGAACTCAGGCTCAGGGTTGAATGCTGTCGCGCACGCGCTGGAGATCTTCCGGCGTATCGACCCCCACGCTCGGGATCGCTTTCGCGACCGCCACGTGGATTTTTTCACCGTACCACAGCACCCGCAGCTGTTCCAACAGCTCGATCTGCTCCAGTTGGCTCGGCGCCCAGCTGACGTAGCGGCGCACGAAGCCGGCGCGATAGGCGTAGATGCCGATATGACGCAGCAGGCTGTCGCCGATGCTCTCTTTCGACACGGCGAAACGCTCGCGATCCCACGGAATGGTGGCGCGTGAGAAATAGAGCGCGTAGCCCTGCGCGTCCATCACGACCTTCACCGCGTTGGGGTTGAAAGCCTCTTCGGCGCTCTCGATCGGCACTGCCAGCGTCGCCATGCCGGCCTGGCTGCCCGCCAGGTTCTCCGCCACCTGACGCACGATCACCGGCGGGATCAGCGGTTCGTCGCCCTGCACGTTAACGATGATCTGATCGTCGGCAAAGCCGTAGTGCGCGATCACTTCCGCCAGACGCTCGGTGCCGGAATGGTGATCCGGGCTGGTCATGCACACTTCGCCGCCGGCGGCTTCCACCGCTTTGGCGACTTCAGGGTGATCGGTCGCCACGATGACGCGGCTGGCGCCGGACTCGCGGGCGCGCTCCATCACGTGCACCACCATCGGCTTGCCGTGAATATCGGCCAGCGGTTTGCCCGGCAAACGGGTTGAGGCGTAGCGGGCGGGAATAATAGCGATAAAACTCATGCGTGCTTCTCATCCAGCGACAGCGCACGCGCTTCATTTTCCAACAGCACCGGAATGCCGTCGCGCAGCGGGTAAGCCAACCCGTCCGCTTTGCACACCAGTTCCTGGTTTTCTTTATTGAAATAGAGTTTGCCGTTGCATACCGGGCAGGCAACGATTTCGAGTAAACGGTGGTCCATGCATCCTCCGCTAGGGGATTGGTCATCTGGGAAAGGCAGTGAGGATAGCATAACGCCCGGCCTCAGGTTAATCACCGGCGGCGCCAACCCAGCGATATTTCCTCAGCGCGCCGGCGCAACAGCTTGAACTGCGGCGCATCCCGGCGTAGAATTTTGTGATATAAATCACAAAAAGGCCGTGATACGTGATTAAACGTCTGCATAAAATCATCGCTCTGTTCGCTAACTTCAGCCACTGAGCCCCTTTGTAACGAGCGGCGCTGAACTTCGTTTTACCCCACCGACGGCGTCGCTCGTTATCCCACTTCCCAGCCGGCTCCCCATTCAGCGGCCAACGCCGCCGGAATGTCGCCCAGCGCGACGCGTTGCGCGCCGTGCCATTTGGCCATACGCGCGATGGCCTGCCGAATATCCTGGGCCCGCCGTTTGCCGAAGCGCACCCGCGGCTCCGCATGAAAGCTGATGATCTCGAACACCCCCTGGCGGCGGTGCGCCTTGGCGTCAATGCGCCCCACCAGTTCACCCCGATGCAGCACCGGCAAGGTGAAGTAGCCATAGCGGCGTTTTTCTTTCGGCGTATAGCACTCCAGCCGATAGTCAAAGTTGAACAGCTCGAGTGCCCGGCGGCGATCCCAAACCACCGGATCAAACGGCGACAGCAGGCTGGTGACCGTCGATTTCAGCTTGCCCTGTTCCGCCAGCGGCAGCAGTTCCGTCAGTGAGCCGTGCACATAGAACTGCCCTTCCAGCCCCTCTACCCGCACCGGCGAAATCTCCCCCTGATCCTGCAGCTCTGCCAGCAAAGTTTTTGGCGCCACGCGTTTCAGCCGATAGTAATCCGCCAACCATTCGGCGCGGAAAATGCCCAGATAGCGGCAGGTACGATGCAACATTTGCCGGCGCGCCCGCTCCGCAGGCAGCGCATGACGCGCATCGTCCCAGGCCGGCAGCAGCCTTTCGGTCAGATCGTAAACCCGGTGGAAGTTGCGACGTTCGGCCACCATCAGCTTGCCGGCGGTAAACAGGATCTCCAGATGCCGTTTCTCCGGTTTCCAGTCCCACCATCCGCTGTTGCCTTTCTTCTCGGCGCTGAAATCGGCGGAGCGCACCGGCCCCTGTTGTTCGATGTGCCGCAGCAGGTTGTCCATCGCCGCCTGGTGCTGCTGCACCCAGTCGGCGGAATATTTCCAGCCCATATCATGCGGCGCCAGCATGCGATGCCGCAGCAGACCAAAATCCTCGATCGGCAGGAAACAGGCTTCGTGCGCCCAATACTCGAACAGCTTGCGGCCGGCGAGCGCCTGCTCCAGCCATTCCGGTTGATAGGCCCCCAAACGGCTGAACAGCACCAGATACGGGCTGCGGGCGACGACGCTAATGGTATCGATTTGTAACAACCCCATGCGCTGGATCGCGTTCACGACGTCGTCGGGCCGAGCCTGGCGTTTAAGCGGAGAAAGCAGCCCCTGGGCGGCAAGGTGCAACGCGCGAGCGGCTGTAAGGGAAATTATCGGGGTGGTCATCCTGATATCCGTGGCAAGTAGGCAATGGCCTGATAATAGTGGATATCGAGGGATTTATCTTCGCCAGTGCATGCGGGTGGCGACACCGGCACTGGCGAGGAAGGTGGATGCGATCAGAACGCGATAACGTCTGCCGCGGACAGCCCATGTGAGCTGCGATAGATCGAGAACTCGACGTTCTGACCTTCGTTCAACGACTTATTTTTGGTGTTGGCGATAGCGTTGCGATTGACATAGATTTCGTCGCTGCCATCTACCGGTGAAATAAAACCATAGCCTTCGGCCTGATTAAACCATTTCACGCGGCCCATTTTTAACACAGTATTTTTAAACATAACTTATATCCTTTTACTTGAGCATCCTTGACAACGTCATTTTTTATATTGTCTGGACGCTACCAGCCCATCCTAAAGTTTTTCGTAACAAACCTCTCGTGAGCAAAAAATAAAAAACCCGCACTAAGGCGGGCTTGTTGAACTTAATATCTTCCGCATGACTCAGCGCTGACGCATCACCATGGTTGTATTAAGATCTCTTATACGCGCTCCCTGTATTCTTACAGAGCAACTACGTTGGCGGCAGCCGGCCCGCGCGGGCTGTCCTGGATGGTGTACTCGACGCGCTGGCCTTCAGCCAGGGTCTTGAAACCGTCGGTCATGATTGCGGAGAAGTGTACGAATACATCTTTGCCGCCGTCGTTCTGCTCAATGAAACCAAAACCTTTGCTTTCGTTGAACCACTTAACCTGACCAGTCTTCTTAGACATTACATTTACCTTTAAATATATTTACAAAACCTGCCATAAGAGGCAATTGGGGCCGTTTCAGAAACATTACTTATGGGAGGTACTTAGAAGGTTCGTCTTTGAAGCGGAATCGGATGATAACGTTTTTGGAGGAACTGCTTAACTCTAAACTCGAACATAAATAGGTCTGGATTACAGGCCGACTTGCATTTACTCATAAAACTGGTGAATGCACAAGAGGTTTATTGCCTTAAATTCATAAATAAGCCGAATTTATTTTTATCTCCCTGAATATGCATGACTTAATTTAATGGTCGCCGCAGCCGAACCACCGCGTCTCTCCGCTCGCCAGGGCATCTTTTGCCCGTCTGTGCGCTGCAAATGAGAGCTGACGCATAAAACTCTAATATGCTTGCCACGTCTATAACAAATCCCAAACCAGATAGCTAAACTTGAGGGGAAAACAAGGCAGACGGCTTTTTCGCCAGCACTTTTGCCGCTAAAAACACGATTTTTCAGATTATGCTGAATCAAGGAGCTATGCGCATGACCGCCCAGCAGTTCGTTTCACCTAATGAAATCCGCGCCAGATTCTCTCACGCGATGTCGGACATGTATCAAAAGGAGGTGCCGCTGTACGGCGATCTGCTGGAGCTGGTGGCGGAAACCAACCGACAGGTTCTGCGCGAAGATGCCGCACTGGCTCATCAACTGCAAATTACCGGCGAGATAGAACGCCTGGCGATGGAGCGCCACGGCGCCATCCGGGTCGGCACCGCGGACGAGCTGGCCACCCTGCGCCGCCTGTTCCGGGTGATGGGCATGGCACCGGTCGGTTACTATGACCTGTCGGTGGCGGGCGTTCCGGTGCACTCCACCGCTTTTCGCGCCGTACACGAAGACGCGCTGCAGATCAGCCCTTTCCGCGTGTTCACCTCCCTGCTGCGCCTGGAACTGATAGAAGATCCCGCGCTGCGTGCGCTGGCCGAGCGCTTGCTGGCGCGCCGCCGCATCTTTACCGATCGCGCGCTGGAGCTGATCGCGCTGCAGGAAGCGCAAGGCGGGCTGAATGAAGTGCAGGCGCAAGAATTTGTCGAACAAGCGCTGGAAACCTTCCGCTGGCACAACCAGGCGACGGTCAGCGCCGAAGAATACCGGCAGCTGCACGATCAGCATCGCCTGATCGCCGACGTGGTGGCGTTTAAAGGGCCGCATATCAACCATCTGACACCGCGCACGCTGGATATCGATCGCGTTCAGCAGGCGATGCCCGGCCACGGCATTACGCCCAAGGCGGTCATCGAGGGCCCGCCGCGCCGTCGTCGCGCGATCCTGCTGCGCCAAACCAGCTTCAAGGCGTTGGAAGAACGCGTCGATTTCGTTGAGCATGACGGCCGTGCCGTCGCCGGCCACCATACCGCGCGCTTCGGCGAGATCGAACAGCGCGGTGTGGCGCTGACGACGAAAGGACGAGAACTCTACGACCGTCTGCTGCAGGCCACCAACGATGCGCTGCAGGGGCCGCCGAGCGAGAAGAATGCCGAGCGCTACTATCAACTGCTGGAGGAAAACTTCCGGGCGTTTCCGGATGATTACGCCACGCTGCGCGAGCAACAGCTGGCCTGGTTCCGCTATTTCCCGACCGAATGCGGCCTGGCGGCCAAAGAGTCGCTGGATAAGCACAGCACTCTGGAGCAACTGATCGAGAAAGAACACGTTCGCTTCCAGCCGCTGGTGTATGAAGATTTTCTGCCGGTCAGCGCCGCGGGGATTTTCCAGTCGAATCTGGGGGACAGCCGCCACGCGCAGTACAACGCCGCTTCCAGCCGGGCAGCGTTTGAACAAGCGTTGGGCAGTGAGGTGATCGACGAGCTGGCGCTGTATCAGCAAACCCAGCAGCGTTCGCTGGAAGCCTGCGCGCAAGCCCTGGGGCTTGCCACGCTGACATCCTGAGGTTACTTGGTCAGCAGAGATTCGATATCCTGCAGCAGTTGCTCAGCCTGAGCGGACGGTAGCACCGCATCAACCGGCAAATACCACCAATTGGGCTGGGCAAAGGCGCGACATTTCACCGCGTCCTTCTCCGTCATCAACAGCGTTTGATCGGCAGCAGCCAGCGCCGCCAGCTGCGCCTGCTGATATTCCTGATGATCGGCAAACGCCACTTCCTGCACCACCTCGACGTTCAATTTTTCCAACGTCGCGAAGAAACGCGGCGGATGGCCGATGCCCGCCATCGCTACCACGCACGGCAGCTCGGCCGCCGGGCGACGTTCACCGCTCAGCAGGTTCACCGCATCACGCGCCTGCAGGCGCATGGCAATTTCCCCGGCCTGCGCCACGCCGCCATTGGCGACGCGCGCATTGACGCTGCCAAGCCGCGCAGCACGCTCGCGCATCGGCCCGGCCGGCAACCACCAGCCGTTGCCGAAGCGACGCACGCCGTCGATGACCACCAGCTCGAAGTCACGCTGTAAAGCATAGTGCTGCAAGCCATCGTCGGTGACGATCGCATCCAGCGGCTGTTGTTGCAGCAAGGCCTGCACCGCCTCTGCTCGCTTGGGCGCGATCGCCACGGGCGCACCGGTCCGCTGATAAATCAGCACCGGCTCATCGCCCGCCTCGCGGGTCGAGGTATTCTGATTGAGCACCAGGGGATAGACCGCCGACTTACCGCCGTAACCGCGCGAAACCACGCCAACGCGATAGCCCCGCTGCTGCAGGTGTTCCACCAGCCAGATCACCATCGGCGTTTTGCCGTTGCCGCCGGCGGTGAGGTTGCCCACCACCACCACCGGCACCGGCGCGCGCCAGCTTTTGCGCAGGCCACAGCGGTAGCTGAGGCGGATCAGCCAGCTGAACAGGCCATACAGCCAGGAGAGCGGCAGCAGCGCCAGATAAAGCAGCGAACCGCCGGACCAAATGCGCTCAATCATTATTGACCAAACTGCATGCGGTGCAGTTGCGCATAGGCGCCCTGCCGTTCAAGCAACTCGGCGTGCTCGCCACGTTCGACGATGCGACCGTCCTCCACCACCAGGATCTCGTCCGCCTTCTCAATCGTCGACAGACGGTGTGCGATCACCAGCGAAGTACGGTCTTTCTGCAGCTCGTCCAGGGCGGCCTGAATGGCACGCTCGGATTCGGTATCCAGCGCAGAAGTCGCCTCATCCAGGATCAGGATCGGGCAATCGCGCAGCAAAGCACGCGCGATGGCGATGCGCTGACGTTGGCCGCCGGACAGCATCACGCCGTTTTCACCGATCACCGTATCCAGGCCGTTTTCCATCTTGTTGATGAAGTCCATCGCGTACGCCATTTCGGCCGCTTTCTCAATCTGCTCGCGGCTGTATTCGCTCTCGCGCGCATAGGCGATGTTGTTGGCGATGGTGTCGTTGAACAGATGCACGTTTTGCGAGACCAGCGCCACCTGATTACGCAGTGAGGCCAGGGTATATTCACGCAGATCGTGGCCATCCATCAGGATTTCGCCTTCCTGAATATCGTAGAAGCGCGTCAGCAGGTTGGCGATGGTGGATTTACCCGAACCCGAGCGGCCCACCAACGCCACAGTCTTGCCTTCGGCGATTTTCAGGTTGATATCACGCAGCGCCGGCGTTTCTTTAGCCGGATAGTAGAAGGTGACGTTGCGGAATTCGATGTCGCCTTTCGCGCGCTTCACTTCGCGGGTGCCGGTGTCTTTTTCCTGTTCCATATCCAAGATGGAGAACAGCGTCTGGCAGGCCGCCATCCCACGCTGGAACTGGGCATTGACGTTGGTCAGCGACTTCAGCGGGCGCATCAGCGCGATCATTGACGAGAACACCACGGTAATGGTGCCGGCGGTCAGGGTTTCCATCACGCTTGGGAAGCTGGCGGCAAACAGCACGAACGCCAGGGCCAGCGAAGCGATCAGCTGAATGATCGGATCGGAAATGGAAGACGCAGAGACCAGTTTCATGCCCTGTTGACGCATGCGGTTGCTCACCGAGTTAAAGCGCTCGGTTTCCACCTGCTGGCCACCGAAGATCAGCACTTCTTTATGGCCTTTCAGCATCTGTTCGGCGCTGGTGGTCACCTGCCCCATGGTGTTCTGCATGTTCTTGCTGATGTTGCGAAAACGCTTGGACACCAGGCGAATGGCGATGGAAACGATCGGCGCCAGCACGATCAGGATCACCGACAGCTGCCAGCTGTAGTAGAACATCATGATGAACAGGCCAATGATCGAGGCCCCTTCGCGCACCACGGTCACCAGCGCGCTGGAAGAAGAAGACGCCACCTGCTCGGAATCATAGGTAATGCGCGACAGCAACGTCCCGGTGGATTGCTGATCGAAGAAGGCCACCGGCATTCTCATCATGTGGCCAAACAGGCGGCGGCGCATCTGCATCACCACCATGCCGGAAACCCAGGAAATGCAGTAGCTTGAAACAAAGCTGGTCACGCCGCGCATCAGCATCAGCGCAATCACCGCCAGCGGCATCCACACCAGCACGCTGCTGTCGGCTTTTCCAAACCCATCGTCCAATAACGGTTTAAGCAGAGACAGCATCAGCGTGTCCCCCGCTGCGTTCATAATCAACGCAATGGCGGCCACAATCAGCCCGGTCTTAAAAGGAGTGATCATCGGCCAGAGTCGACGGAACGTCTGCCAGGTCGAGAGATCTTTATCATTCATCATGCAAATACCAGCATCGGAAGAAATAGCGGCCTATTTTACTCATTATCGCCCTCTACGCCAAACCGCTGATGGTACCAACGGGGCATTAATTGTTCGCGAAAGCCTTTAATTTGCCAATCGTTGTCGAAAAAAAGCACCGACAACTGGCCGGAGCGCGTCGTATCATGCCATGTAATGCCATTTGCCCGATATCGGGCGACCACTTTACGCGCCGGCAAACGCCATTTACCGTAACGAGATGCGGACGCCAGCGCAGCTTCGGGATTAACCGCGCGCAAAAAAGGCGGTGTTGAGGAAGTTTTGCTGCCATGGTGCCCCACCTGCAATACCGTGGCCGTTAAGCGGTCGCGCCGCAATCGGAGCAGCTGCGCCTCCGCCCTCTTTTCCGCATCGCCGGTGAGCAGCAGACTGTATTTCCCGTCGTCGATACGGATCACGCAAGAGTCGTCATTAACCGGCCTTTTGAGCATTTTCGGCGGCCACAGCACCTCGAATTGCAACGACTGCCAGCGCCAACGCTCGCCGGCGATGCAGGGTAAATGCCCTTCCCCGCGTATCGGGCTGCGCACGGTAGCTTGCGGGAACGCTCGCCGCATCGTCGGGAGCCCGCCGATATGATCGAGATGAATATGGCTGATAATGATCTGCTCCAGCTCAATGCCCCGCCAGTTCAGCATCGGCAATATATGCCGTTCTGCGGCACTGCCTGTCGCCCAACGATCGCCGGTGTCGTACAGTATCCCCTTGCCGTTTTGCTCGATCACCACTGCCAGGCCGTGCCCGACATCGAGCATGTCGACGCGCCAATGGTAATCCGGTGCTTTACCTCGCCATAACACGCAGCATATGGCTATCGCTGCCAGTCCAGGCGCATAGCGCCACCACCAATGAAAGCGCCAACAGATAACGAGAAGCCATCCCGACGCGCTGGCAAGCAACGAGGCAGCCCCCAAATCCACCCAACCGCGCTGCAGATAATTTAACGGCACAAACACCCATCCCAACGTGAAATCCGCCAACCACCAAAGCCCGTAACTTAGCGAGGGGAAGATGCCGCAAATCAACGCCAGCAAAATCAACGGCACCGTCACCAATGAGACGATGGGCACCGCCCAGAGATTGGCCGGCAGCGAGGTCAACGTCAGGCCCAGAAACAGCGCGGCCTGCATCGGCACCAGCAGCAACGTCATGCCTAGCTGAATATGCAGCCAGCGCACCGGAGCCCAATACCACGCCGAACGAAATCGCTCGCCGAGCGGTGCCCACTCGAACCAAAAAATCAGGCACCCCACCGCCAGTACCGACAACCAGAAACTGTCTGACAAGACCGCCAACGGATCGCACAGCAAAATAAGCCCGATGCACCACAGCCACACTTGCCATGAAGAGCAATGCACGCCGCGCAAACGCAGCAGCATCCACAGCGTCATCGCCAACGCGGTACGCACCGCCGGCGGCTGGGCGCCCACCAACCAAACATAGATCAGCGTCGCCACCCAGCCCGCGATCAACGGAAAGCGATAACCAATCAGATGGGCGGGGAGGAAAAACTGCAGCGCGCGCAGCACTGCCCAGAACAAAATGGCGACCATCGCAACATGTAACCCCGATATGGCCATCAGATGAGCGATACCGGTTTTCAACATCAGCGTGCGCAAAGCCTGTTCGAGCGCGGTTCTTTCCCCAAACGCCAACGCCAGCAACACCGCCTTGTAACGCAATTCACCAATGTTGGCTTCAGCATGGCTGATAATGCGCTGGCGCAGGCCGCAATTCCCCTCCAGCAAGCGCGCCTGCCTGACCTGAGCGGTCAACGGCTGGCGCTGTGCGATCGCCCAACGTTGGCTGTCGAAGCCTCCTTCATTGAGCTTGCCATGCACCGGCCGCATGCGCAGTTTCAATTGCCAACGCTGCCCGGCACACAGCCGTTGCTCTTTCGGAGCCCATGTCGTGGTAAACGCCAGCGCAGGCGCCAGCCAATGGCCGTCGACCCGCTCGATGCGCATCAGGGTCTGCTTACTGACGGCAGGCTCCAGTGCGACGCTGCTTATCTGCACCACCGCCGTCACTTCCGGCACGCGGCTTAAGCGATCCATTTGCCCGAGCAGGCTTCCGGCGTTGAAAACTGCCCATATGAATCCCAATCCCAGGCAGGCCAAATACCGGCAGAACGGCCAACGGGTGCGCAGCAGTAAACCGGCGACCAGCAGCATCGGCCACAGCAACCATTGCTCTGGCAACTGCGGTAAAAGCAGCAGCGGCAGGATGCCGCAGATAACGGCGAATATCGCCAGATCCAGCGAAATTTTGATCGCTCTTCTCCCATCGGCTTCACCATGAGCAAAAACGCGTCACGAAGAGCAAGCAGGATTATTCAAGCGACATGTCGCCGCCAGCGGGCTTTAGTGAGGATGCGGCGAGCACGGCAGGATAAGAGAGGCATATGCAGCAGCCACACCGCAAATGCGGCGCGGTACGCAATTCACAAGCAGAGCTCGGGGAATTGCAGGCGAAAAAAAACGGCGCCTTAAAGGCACCGTTTTATATTCTTTACAAGCAACAACGCTATGGGCAGTCAGCGACTAGCCATAGATATTGGCGCGGTCACGCAACTCTTTGCCTGGTTTGAAGTGAGGAACGTACTTGCCGTCCAGCTCGACTTTGTCGCCGGTTTTCGGGTTGCGGCCTACACGCGGGGCACGGTAGTGAAGAGAAAAACTGCCGAATCCGCGGATCTCAATGCGTTCGCCCTCAGCCAGCGTTGCGGCCATGTGCTCAAGCATCTCTTTCACTGCATCCTCAACGGCCTTCGCCGGAATATGAGATTGCTGGCCAGCAAGTCTTTCAATAAGTTCAGACTTGGTCATAGTACCTCCAAGCTTTGCAGCTAAACTACCGTATCGGGGCGGTCAGAGACCGCCCCCCGTCATTACTCGCCTTTAGCCGCTTTGAAAGCTTCAGCCATTGCGTTAGAGAAGTTGCCTTCTTCCTGTTTGTTGTTAACAGTTGCGATGGCGTCTTTCTCGTCAGCTTCGTCCTTAGCACGTACGGACAGGCTTACAACGCGGTTCTTACGGTCAACGCCGGTGAATTTGGCTTCAACTTCGTCACCTACGTTCAGAACCAGAGTTGCATCTTCAATGCGGTCGCGAGAGGCTTCAGATGCACGCAGGTAACCTTCTACGCCGCCTGCCAATTCAACTGTAGCACCTTTGGCGTCAACTGCAGTGACTTTACCAGTAACAATAGCACCTTTCTTGTTCATAGACAGGTAGTTATTGAACGGGTCTTCAGCCAGCTGCTTCACGCCCAGGGAGATACGCTCGCGCTCTGCGTCAACTTGCAGAACAACCGCTGCGATTTCGTCGCCTTTCTTGTATTCACGAACTGCTTCTTCGCCTGCAACGTTCCAGGAGATGTCAGACAGGTGAACCAGGCCGTCGATGCCGCCGTCCAGGCCGATGAAGATACCGAAGTCAGTGATAGACTTGATTTTACCTTCAACGCGGTCGCCCTTGTTGTGGGTTTCTGCGAACTGCTGCCATGGGTTGGATTTGCACTGCTTCAGGCCCAGGGAGATACGACGACGTTCTTCATCGATGTCCAGAACCATCACTTCCACTACGTCGCCCACGTTAACAACTTTGGACGGATGGATGTTTTTGTTGGTCCAATCCATTTCAGAAACGTGTACCAGACCTTCAACGCCTTCTTCGATTTCTACGAAGCAGCCGTAATCAGTCAGGTTGGTTACACGACCAGTCAGCTTGGTGCCTTCTGGGTAACGTTTCGCGATAGCAACCCATGGATCTTCGCCCAGCTGTTTCAGGCCCAGGGATACACGAGTACGCTCGCGGTCGAACTTCAGCACTTTAACAGTGATTTCATCGCCAACGTTGACGATTTCGCTTGGGTGCTTAACGCGTTTCCAAGCCATGTCAGTGATGTGCAGCAGGCCGTCTACGCCGCCCAGATCAACGAATGCACCGTAGTCAGTGAGGTTCTTAACGATACCTTTAACTTCCATGCCTTCCTGCAGGTTTTCCAGCAGTTGATCGCGCTCAGCGCTGTTCTCGGATTCGATAACCGCACGGCGAGAAACGACAACGTTGTTGCGCTTCTGATCCAGCTTGATGACTTTGAACTCAAGCTCTTTGCCTTCCAGGTGCAGAGTGTCACGTACCGGACGCACGTCAACCAGGGAACCTGGCAGGAACGCGCGGATGCCGTTCAGCTCGACGGTGAAGCCACCCTTCACTTTGCCGTTGATAACACCGGTTACAGTCTCAGCTTCTTCGTAAGCTTTTTCCAGCGTGATCCAAGCTTCGTGACGCTTAGCTTTCTCACGGGACAGCAGGGTTTCACCGAAGCCGTCTTCAACAGCATCCAGAGCAACGTCAACTTCGTCACCAACCTGGATTTCCAGCTCGCCCTGGGCGTTTTTGAATTGCTCAGCCGGGATGGCAGACTCAGATTTCAGACCGGCGTCAACCAGCACGATATCTTTGTCGATAGCAACAACGACGCCACGAACGATGGAACCCGGGCGGGTTTCGATTTCTTTTAAGGATTCTTCAAAGAGTTGAGCGAAAGATTCAGTCATGTTGTTAATCTTCAGGGTTCTTTAGTTTAACGTCCATTTAGCGTCCCGCCGAATGGGGTTGTTTCACATACCCCGCCATTGGCTCCATGCCGACAGGGTTTAAGGTTACAGGGGTAAAATTTTACCCGATATATTGCGATACCGCTATGACAAATATGACAAAAAGCCAATAGCGCCGCCGCGCTTATTGCTGCGGCAACGCCAACACTTTCTGTGCATACGTCAACGCCTGCCGGATCACTTCTTCGATCGACATGCTGGTAGAGTCCAGCACGAGGGCGTCAGAAGCGGGCACCAGAGGCGCGATAGGCCGATTACGGTCACGGTCGTCCCGTTCCTTTATCTCGGCTAAAAGACGTTCAAAGTTAACATTAAAGCCCTTCTCCTGCAACTGCAGCATGCGGCGGTGCGCGCGCTCCTCCGAGCTGGCGTCGAGGAAAATCTTGACCGGCGCGTCCGGGAACACCACCGTGCCCATGTCGCGGCCATCGGCAATCAGGCCGGGCGCCTCGCGGAATGCGCGCTGGCGGCGCAGCAGCGCCTCGCGCACGCGCGGAAACGCCGCCGCTTGCGACGCGGTGTTGCCGACGGTTTCGGTGCGGATCTCATTGCTGACGTCCTCACCTTCCAAAATCACCTGCAGCTTGCCGTCCTGGGCAACGAAGCGAACATCGAGATGTGCGGCCAGCGGAACCAGCGCTTCCTCAGAAGTGATATCCACCTGATGATGCAACGCTGCCAGCGCCAGCACGCGATAGATCGCGCCGGAGTCCAGCAAACGCCAACCCAGAGACTCGGCCAACGCTTTACACAGCGTGCCTTTGCCTGCGCCACTTGGTCCATCAACGGTTATCACCGGGGCTGTAGCCGTCATTTCTCTCTCCTTCAGGTAGAAAACCTCACAGAGACACGGTGCGCTTCGGCTCAAGGCCCGCGCGCCGTACTCTCTGTCACCTGCCCAATCAGGGGCAAATACGGTGGCGTATTATACGCTGCCCTACGGCGATCTGTTACCCTGGAACTGTCCGGTTGTTGAAAATAAGCGCACAACCGCGAAAAAGTATAGAAGAAATGCCGGCCGCCAAAGGTTAAAAACGATAAAGGCCCACAAAGGGGCCTTAAAATAAACGATTTGACGGGTTACGCCGGCTGGCTGATGCGGGCCAGCTGTTCGAAATAGTCCGGGAAGGTTTTCGCGGTGCATTTCGGATCGAGAATGGTAACCGGCGTATCCGACAGCGCCACCAGCGAGAAACACATCGCCATGCGGTGATCGTTGTAGGTGCCAATCTCGGCAAACTGCAGTTTGGCCGGCGGCACGACGTGAATGTAGTCTTCCCCTTCGTCCACTTCCGCCCCCACTTTACGCAGCTCGGTGGCCATCGCCGCCAAACGGTCGGTCTCCTTCACCCGCCAGTTGTAGATATTGCGGATGGTGGTCGGCCCCTCGGCGAACAGCGCCGCGGTGGCGATGGTCATCGCCGCGTCCGGAATGTGGTTCATGTCCATGTCGATGCCGCGCAGTTCACCGCGGCTGCACTCGATGAAATCGTCGCCCCAGGTAATACGCGCGCCCATTTTCTCCAGCACGTCGGCAAACCTGGTGTCGCCCTGCACGCTTTTGCGGCCGATGCCGGTCACGCGCACGGTCCCGCCCTTGATAGCCGCCGCCGCCAGGAAGTAAGAAGCGGAAGACGCGTCGCCCTCAACCAGGTAATCGCCCGGCGCGATATACGTCTGGCGCCCCTGGATATGGAACACCCGATAGTTGTCGTGGCTCACCGATACGCCGAAAGTGCGCATCAGATGCAGCGTGATGTCGATGTACGGCTTGGAAACCAGCTCGCCCTTGATGTGGATCTGCGTATCCTGCGGCGCCAGCGGCGCAGTCATCAGCAACGCGGTCAGGAACTGGCTGGAGACGCTGCCGTCAACGGTGACGTCGCCGCCCTGGAAGCCGCCACGCAGGCGGATCGGCGGGTAATCGGTTTGCTCGAGGTAATCAATCTGCGCCCCGCCCTGGCGCAGCGCGTCCACCAGATGGCCGATCGGGCGCTCTTTCATGCGCGGTTCGCCGGTCAGCACCACGTCGCCTTCGCCGAGGCACAGCGCCGCCGCCAATGGGCGCATCGCCGTCCCTGCATTGCCGAGGAACAGTTCCAGCGGCCGTTCGGCCACCAGCGGCCCGGCCACGCCGGTCACTTCGCACAGGGTGCGATCGGCGGAAAGCTGGTAGTTCACGCCCAACGCCTGCAGCGCGTTCAGCATATGACGCACGTCGTCGCTGTCCAGCAGGTTGGTCAGCCGGGTCGTGCCTTTCGCCAGCGCCGCCAGCAGCAGAGCGCGGTTAGAAACGCTCTTCGAGCCGGGTAAGTTGACGGTGCCATTGACCAGGGCGACCGGTTGTAACGTCAGGGAATCCACCATGTGAACAAAACTCTCCAATTCTGATAAACGAAACGGCTCCGGAATAATGCCGGAGCCGCTTTAATGCAAAAGGACAACAGCCTGAGGCAGCCCGCGCCTGGCGGGCTGACGGAATCAACCGTGACGACGTTCGAAGTCGGCCATGAAATCGGTCAGCGCCTGCACGCCGGCCAGCGGCATGGCATTGTAAATAGAAGCGCGCATGCCGCCAACTACCCGGTGGCCTTTCAGCGCCTGCAGGCCGATGGCCTCGGCTTCGCTGAGGAACACCTTGTCCAGCGCCGCATCGGCCAGTTGGAACGGCACGTTCATCCACGAACGGTTGGCGATCGCCACCTGGCTGCGGTAGAAGTCGGATTTATCGATGGTCGCGTACAGCAGCTCGGCCTTGGCCTGATTGCGTTTTTGCATCTCCACCAGGCCGCCCTGCTCTTTCAGCCATTTGAACACCAGCCCGGACAGGTACCAGGCGAAGGTCGGCGGGGTGTTGAACATCGAGTCGTTCTCGGCCAGCACGGTGTAATCGAGGATCGACGGCACTTCTTTGCGCGCCTTGCCCAAAAGATCGTCGCGCACGATCACCAGCGTCAGGCCGGCCGGGCCGATGTTTTTCTGCGCGCCGGCGTAAATCACGCCGAAGCGGCTGACGTCAAGCGGGCGGGACAGGATGGTCGAGGAGTAATCGCCGATCACCACCTTGTCGCCGAAGTCCGGCGTTTCATCGATGGCCACGCCGTCGATGGTCTCATTCGGGCAATAGTGCACGTAAGCCGCGTCGTCGCTGAGCTGCCACTCTTTCATCGGCTTGATGCCGCTCAGGCCGTCGATGCGGGTTTTCACGTCGATGACGTTCGGGGCGCAATACTTTTCCGCTTCCTTGATGGCGCTGTGCGCCCAATAGCCGCCGTCGATATAGTCGGCGGTGGCCTTGTCGCCCAGCAGGTTCAGCGGCAGCGCCGCGAACTGCGCGCGGGCGCCGCCGTGGCAAAACAGCACTTTATAGTTGGAGGGGACTTTCAGCAGATCGCGCAGATCCTGTTCCGCCTGCTCGGCAACGGCGATGAATTCTTTGCTGCGGTGACTGATCTCCATCACTGACGTGCCCAGCCCGTGCCAGTTGCACAGTTCCTGTTCCGCACGACGCAACACTTCCACCGGCAGCATCGCCGGGCCAGAGCTAAAATTATAAACCTGAGTCATTTCCCCTCACCACATTCACTGTTCGCCGCAGAAAAGCGACCTGTCGAAAAGACGCCCGAAGTTAACGCTCGCGTTAACCAACCCATCGGTTTTATCACTCACGCCCCATGGCTGCAACGCTTATTCGCCCGTCGGCGGCAAACGGCCGCGCCGGGTGATGACAGGCTCTGCGGCCGTCGCGATTGTTTGGACGATAAAACCCTGTGATATGGGGAAATTCAGCGGGTTAACGCGGTGTTTTATGCTGTATTCAGCCAAGATGGCTGCGAGAGCCCGGCCGGCCCCCGCAGGAGAGAAAACGATCAGTACTGATTGAACATCTGCTGGATCTGCTTCGCGTCTTTGGTTTGCGTCAGCGCCAGCTGCAGCAGTATGCGCGCTTTTTGCGGATTCAGCGTGCCGGCGGCCACAAAGCCGTACTTGGCGTCGTCCACTTCCGCATCTTCGGTGGTGGCGCCGGTCGGCACGCGCGATGAGCGCACCACCGCCACACCATTGTGCGCCGCCGTCGCCAGGGTGTCGAACACGGTTTTATACAGGTTGCCGTTGCCGACCCCGGCGCTGACGATGCCCTGGTAGCCTTCGGCGATCAGCGCCTTGGCCGGCGCATCGGAGGCGTTGGCATAGTTGTAGATGATGCCGACCTTCGGCAATTCGTTCAGCTTGCTGACGTCGAACGGCGTATCCCGGGTATGCTTACGCTGCGGCGAGCGCTGGTAATCGATCTTGCCGTTGTGGATATACCCCAGCGGGCCGTAGTTCGGCGACTGGAAGGTCTGCACGGCGGTGGTGTTGGTCTTGGTGACGTCGCGCGCATCCAGCACGGTGTCGTTCATCGCCACCAGCACCCCGCGGTTGGCCGATTGCTGATCCGCCGCCGTCACCACCGCGTTGTACAGATTGAACGGGCCGTCGGCGCTCATCGCCGTCGCCGGCCGCATCGCCCCCACCAGCACCACCGGCTTGTCGCATTTCACCGTCAAATCGAGGAAATAGGCCGTCTCCTCCAGCGTATCGGTGCCGTGGGTGATGACGAAGCCGTCGGTCTTGCCGCAGTCGGCATCAATTTTCTTCGCCAGCGTCAGCCAGACCTGATCGTTCATGTCCTGCGAGCCGATGTTCACCACCTGCTCCCCCTGCACGTTGGCGACGTTCTTCAGCTCCGGCACCGCATCGACCAGCGCCTCGACGCCCAGCTTGCCCGCGGTATAGTTGGATTTCGTCGCCGAATCGCCGCCGCCGGCGATAGTGCCGCCGGTCGCCAGCAGGGTGATGTTGGGCAGCGCCAGCGCCGAGGCGCTGAAGCCGGTCAACAAGAGGGTTAACGCGCTGAGTTTCACTGATTTCATTAGATTTCTCCGTGACAGATAACTCGCTGAATTATGGCCCCTATCCTTAAAAAAACTGTGACTTTGCCGCCGCTTTAGGAATACGTGGAGCTCCAGCGTAAAACCCCGTATCATTGCGCGTTTTTAGTACGCGCAAAAAGTGAAGACAATGACGCAAACTTTTATCCCCGGTAAAGACGCCGCCCTGGAAGACTCCATCGCCCGTTTCCAGCAGAAACTGAGCGATCTCGGTTTCAACATCGAAGAAGCCTCCTGGCTGAACCCGGTGCCGCACGTGTGGTCGGTGCACATTCGCGATCGCGATTGCCCGCTGTGCTTCACCAACGGCAAAGGCGCCAGCAAAAAAGCCGCGCTGGCCTCCGCGCTGGGTGAATATTTCGAGCGCCTGTCCACCAACTACTTCTTCGCCGATTTCTATCTGGGCCGGCAGATCGCCGAAGGCGACTTCGTGCACTACCCGAATGAGAAATGGTTCCCGATCCCTGAAGACGACGCGCTGCCGGCCGGCATCCTCGACGAACGCCTGCACGCCTTCTACGATCCGCAGCAAGAGCTGAGCGCCAGCGATCTTGTCGATCTGCAGTCCGGCAACGCCGATCGCGGCGTGTGCGCGCTGCCGTTTACCCGCCAGTCCGATCAGCAAACCGTGTACATCCCGATGAACATCATCGGCAACCTGTATGTTTCCAACGGCATGTCTGCCGGCAACACCGCCAACGAAGCGCGCGTGCAGGGCCTGTCGGAAGTGTTCGAGCGCTATGTGAAAAACCGCATCATCGCCGAATCCATCAGCCTGCCGGCGATCCCGGACGAAGTGCTGAACCGCTACCCGGGCGTGGTGGAAGCCATCGCCAAACTGGAAGAGGAAGGTTTCCCGATCCTCTCCTATGACGCCTCGCTGGGCGGCAACTACCCGGTGATCTGCGTGGTGCTGTTCAACCCGACCAACGGCACCTGCTTCGCCTCGTTCGGCGCGCACCCGGACTTCGGCGTGGCGCTGGAACGCACGGTGACCGAACTGCTGCAGGGCCGCAGCCTGAAAGATCTCGACGTGTTCACCGCGCCGACCTTCGATGACGAAGAAGTGGCGGAACACACCAACCTGGAAACGCACTTCATCGACTCCAGCGGCCTGATCTCCTGGGATCTGTTCAAACAGGACGCGGATTACCCGTTCGTTGACTGGAACTTCAGCGGCAGCACGCAGGAAGAGTTCGCCACCCTGATGAGCATCTTCGACAAGGAAGACGCGGAAGTGTACATCGCCGACTACGAGCACCTGGGCGTCTACGCTTGCCGCATCATCGTGCCGGGCATGTCCGACATTTATCCGGCGGAAGACCTGCTGCTGGCCAACAACAGCATGGGCGCGCACCTGCGCGACACGCTGCTGGCGCTGCCGGGCAGCGAGTGGGAACCGGAAGAGTACCTGGCGCTGGTCGAGCAGTTGGACGACGAAGGGCTGGACGATTTCACCCGCGTACGCGAACTGCTGGGCATTGCCAGCGGCAAAGACAACGCCTGGCATACCCTGCGCGTGGGCGAGCTGAAGGCGATGCTGGCGCTGGCGGGCGGCGATCTGGATCAGGCACTGATCTGGACCGAATGGACGCAGGACTTCAACGCCTCGGTGCTGAGCCCGGCGCGCAGCAACTACTACCGCTGCCTGCAAACGCTGCTGCTGCTGGCGCAGGAGCCTGAACGCGAAGCGGCGCAATACTATACCGCGTTCGTGAAGATGTATGGCCAGGAAGCGGTCGACGCCGCCTCCGCCGCCATCAGCGGTGAAGAACGCTTCAACGGGCTGTTCGCCGTCGATGCCGATCTGAAGGCGCTGCCGGCCCATCAGGCGCTGCTGGCGGCCTACGAGAAGCTGCAGGCGGCCAAACGCCGCCACTGGGTCAAAGCCTAAGCGTCATCAGGGGCACTGCCACTTTGGGAGTACCCCTGCTGCCAAACGCCGCACGCCGTTGCGGCGTTTTCATTTTTGCGGTTTATTTCAACGCATGCGGTTTTATTTTTTCGCCGGAAAATAGGCGGTTAAACGACCATAAAAATAAATAAACCGTCAATTGTTGCCGGACGGTGAAATAATAATTAACCGATAATTAAACTTTCAGCGCTGCGCGGCGACAAAACGCCTAAAAATTTAACTTTAGCGCCTGCGGCCCACTCTGCTCATTCAAAAAAATTTGCAAACATTAAAAAATTGTTTTATCTTGAAAATCAATAGATTAACCACAAAAACCACACAAAAAACACGTCATTTTGCCGCTCTACCTCCCCGCCTTATGATCCAAATCAAATTTTCCCCTATACTGCTTTGCTAGTATCTCATTGCGTTGTTTTAACCCTTAAGAGCGAGAGTTAGTTTGAAAACTGACAGCCCCTTCGATCTGATTTTACCTGCGGCAACGGCGAAAATCGCTGAAGATGCCGGCGTGTATAAAGCCACCAAACATCCGCTGAAAACGTTTTATTTGGCGATCACCGCCGGTGTCTTCATTTCCATCGCCTTCGTCTTCTACATCACGGCGACCACCGGCACCGCCGGCGTGCCTTTCGGGCTGGCGAAACTGGTCGGCGGCATCTGCTTCTCTCTCGGGTTAATGCTGGTGGTGGTGTCGGGCGCCGACCTGTTCACCTCTACCGTGCTCATCGTCATCGCCAAGGCCAGCGGCCGCATCAGCTGGGGCCAGCTGGGCGCCAACTGGCTGAACGTTTATCTCGGCAATCTGGTCGGCGCGCTGTTCTTCGTGGCGCTGATCTGGTTCTCCGGCGAGTATATGGTCGCCAATGGCCAGTGGGGGTTGAATGTCCTGCAAACCGCAGACCACAAGCTGCATCACACCTTTATCGAAGCCGTGTGCCTCGGCATTCTGGCTAACCTGATGGTCTGCCTGGCGGTCTGGATGAGCTACTCCGGCCGCACCCTGACCGACAAGATGCTCGCCATGGTGCTGCCGGTCGGGATGTTTGTCGCCAGCGGCTTCGAGCACAGCATCGCCAACATGTTTATGATCCCTATGGGCATCGTGGTCAAACACTTCGCCACGCCGGAATTCTGGCAAGCCGTAGGGGCGGTACCTGAGCAATTCGCTCATCTGACAGTAAGCAACTTCATCATCGACAACCTGATTCCGGTCACCATCGGTAACATCATCGGTGGCGGTCTGCTGGTTGGGTTGACTTACTGGGTAATTTATCTGCGCGGGGGTCGCGAACAGCACTAAGCTGTGAGTTACCGCGCGCAGAGTTAGAAATCCACAATCAAAGGTAGGTGTACAATGACCGAACTTAACGAGAAATTAGCCAACGCTTGGGAAGGTTTCAGCAAGGGTGACTGGCAGAATGAAGTCAACGTTCGTGACTTCATCCAGAAAAACTACACGCCTTATGAAGGTGACGAGTCCTTCCTGGCTGGGGCAACTCAGGCCACCACCACCTTGTGGGACAAGGTTATGGAAGGGATCAAACTGGAAAACCGCACTCACGCGCCGGTTGATTTCGACACCAACGTTGCTTCAACCATCGTTTCTCACGACGCGGGTTACATCGCCAAAGAGCTGGAAACCATCGTGGGTCTGCAGACCGACGCCCCTCTGAAACGCGCGCTGATCCCGTTCGGCGGCATCAAAATGGTCGAAGGTTCGTGCAAAGTGTACGGCCGCGAGCTGGATCCGCAGCTGAAAAAAGTGTTCACCGAATACCGTAAAACCCACAACCAGGGCGTATTCGACGTTTACACCAAAGACATCCTGAACTGCCGTAAATCCGGCGTGCTGACCGGTCTGCCGGACGCCTACGGCCGCGGCCGCATCATCGGCGACTACCGCCGCGTGGCGCTGTACGGCATCGACTTCCTGATGGCCGACAAGCTGAACCAGTTCAAATCGCTGCAGGAAAAACTGGAAAACGGCGAAGATCTGGAAATGACCATCCAGCTGCGCGAAGAGATCGCTGAACAGCACCGCGCTCTGGCTCAGATCAAAGAGATGGCCGCCAAATACGGCTACGACATCTCCGGCCCGGCCACCAGCGCGCAAGAAGCGGTGCAGTGGACCTACTTCGGCTACCTGGCCGCGGTGAAATCCCAGAACGGCGCCGCCATGTCCTTCGGCCGCGTGTCCACCTTCCTCGACGTGTTCATCGAGCGCGACATCAAGGCGGGCAAACTGACCGAAGAACAAGCGCAGGAACTGATCGACCACCTGGTGATGAAACTGCGTATGGTGCGCTTCCTGCGTACCCCTGAGTACGATGAGCTGTTCTCCGGCGACCCAATCTGGGCAACGGAATCCCTGGCCGGTATGGGCGTCGACGGCCGCACCCTGGTCACCAAAAACAGCTTCCGCTTCCTGAACACCCTGTACACCATGGGGCCGTCTCCGGAGCCGAACATGACCATCCTGTGGTCTGAGAAGCTGCCGCTGAACTTCAAGAAATTCGCGGCGAAAGTGTCCATCGACACCTCTTCCGTTCAGTACGAAAACGACGACCTGATGCGCCCTGACTTCAACAACGATGACTACGCCATCGCTTGCTGCGTCAGCCCGATGATCGTCGGCAAACAAATGCAGTTCTTCGGCGCCCGCGCCAACCTGGCGAAAACCATGCTGTACGCCATCAACGGCGGCGTTGACGAAAAACTGAAAATGCAGGTCGGCCCTAAAGAAGCGCCGATGATGGACGAAGTGCTGGACTATGACAAAGTCATGGCGCGCATGGACCACTTTATGGATTGGCTGGCCAAGCAGTACGTGACCGCGCTGAACATCATTCACTACATGCACGACAAGTACAGCTACGAAGCTGCGCTGATGGCGCTGCATGACCGTGACGTTTATCGCACCATGGCTTGCGGCATCGCCGGCCTGTCCGTTGCAGCCGACTCCCTGTCTGCCATCAAGTACGCGAAAGTCACCACCATTCGCGACGAAGACGGCCTGGCCATCGACTTCAAAGTGGAAGGCGAGTATCCGCAGTTCGGTAACAACGACGCCCGCGTCGATGACATCGCCTGCGACCTGGTGGAACGTTTCATGAAGAAAATTCAGAAACTGCGCACCTACCGCAATGCGGTACCGACCCAGTCCGTACTGACCATCACCTCCAACGTGGTGTACGGTAAGAAAACCGGTAACACCCCGGATGGCCGCCGCGCAGGCGCACCGTTCGGCCCTGGCGCCAACCCAATGCATGGCCGCGACCAGAAAGGCGCAGTCGCCTCCCTGACCTCGGTAGCCAAACTGCCGTTTGCCTACGCGAAAGACGGGATCTCCTACACCTTCTCCATCGTGCCTAACGCGCTGGGTAAAGACGACGACGTGCGTAAAGCCAACCTGGCGGGCCTGATGGATGGTTACTTCCACCATGAAGCCTCCATCGAAGGCGGCCAGCACCTGAACGTCAACGTGATGAACCGCGAAATGCTGCTGGACGCGATGGAAAACCCTGAGAAATACCCTCAGCTGACCATCCGCGTTTCCGGTTACGCCGTGCGCTTCAACTCGCTGACCAAAGAGCAACAGCAGGACGTGATTACTCGTACCTTCACTCAAACGATGTAATACGCCGGCCGGGCGGGAAACCGCTCGGCACCAACGCAGGGGCCGGTTTTGCCGGCCCTTTTCTCCCACCGCTCTCCCCTGACTCTGTACGAGTCTGTTTTGCCGGACATCTATACTGAATGGATAGCCGGCAAAACAGTTATCCGGCAACTGACCGGCCGACAGGCATCATTACCCCGGTGGCGGTTCCACCCGCTGCTGCATCGCAGATACCTGGCCGGCGGCCACGCGCCTATTTTTAGACTGCGTTTGACAGTCAATATTGGAGAAAACCCCGCAATGTCAGCAATTGGTCGCATCCACTCCTTCGAATCCTGCGGCACCGTCGATGGGCCAGGGATCCGCTTTATCGTCTTCTTCCAGGGCTGCCTGATGCGCTGCCTCTATTGCCATAACCGCGACACCTGGGACACCCACGGCGGCAAGGAAGTGACCGTCGAAGAGCTGATGAAAGACGCGGTGGCCTACCGCCACTTCATGAACGCCTCCGGCGGCGGCGTGACCGCGTCCGGCGGCGAGGCGATCCTGCAGGCTGAATTCGTGCGCGACTGGTTCCGCGCCTGCCACGCCGAAGGCATCAATACCTGCCTGGACACCAATGGCTTTGTGCGCCGCTACGATCCGGTGATCGACGAGCTGCTGGACACCACCGATCTGGTGATGCTGGATCTGAAACAGATGAACGACGAGATCCACCAGAACCTGGTCGGCGTCTCCAATCACCGCACGCTGGAATTCGCCCGCTACCTGGCGAAACGCAACCAGCGCACCTGGATCCGCTACGTGGTGGTGCCGGGCTGGTCAGACGACGATAAGTCGGCGCACCTGCTGGGCGAGTTCACCAAAGACATGACCAACATCGAGAAAATCGAGCTGCTGCCCTACCACGAACTGGGCAAGCACAAATGGATAGCGATGGGGGAAGAGTACAAGCTGGACGGCGTGCACCCGCCGAAAGCCGAGACCATGGATCGCGTCAAAGGCATCCTGGAAAGCTACGGCCACAAAGTGATTTACTGATTGGCGCACGCCAAAAGAAAAACCGGCTCATGGCCGGTTTTTTCATGCTCAGGCGGCGGCGAACGGCGTGTGATGGTGATCCGGCTTCTGTTTCTTCAGCAGCATCAGCAGGTAAACCAGCGCCACGGCGGCGATCATCACGAACAGCACGCGGTCGGAATAGTTTTGCATCAGTAACGCCGTCATCGACGGCCCCAGCAGGCTGCCGATGGTGTAACTCATCAACAGCGCCTGGTTCATCGCCACCAACTCGTGCGGCAGCGCCTTCTCGCAGGCCCAGGACATCGCCACCGGATACAGGGTAAAGCCGGCGCAGCCGAGGATGAACAGCGAAGGCGCCATGGCGTAGTTGCCGAGCATCGCCACGCTGGCGAGGATCACCACGAACACCTGAATGCGCAGCACCAACAGGCGCCCGTAACGATCGGCCAGGCGCCCGACCGGCCATTGGCCGACGATGCCGGAGCTGACCAGCAGCGCCATCCAGTAACCGACGTTGGCGTCGCTCATGCCCTGATGGGAGAGGTACAACGGCATCAGGCCGTACAGCGAACCGAGCACGATGCCGGAAATGATGCAACCGTTGATGCCGAGGCGCGCGCTGCGGCGTCTCAGCATGGTCCATACCGCCGCCTGCTGCGGCTCGTCTTCATGGCGGTTGACCCGCGCGAACAGCATCGGCAGCATGGCGCTGATCACAATGGCGGTCACCCACGGCACCACGTGCAGCAACTCGGTCGAGGTCATGCTCAACAGCAATTGGCCGGTCACCGTACCAAGGTAATAAACGATCATATAGGCCGCCAGCAGCTGGCCGCGGTTGCTCAGGTTGCCGCTGCGCAACAGCGCGCTCTCCACGATCACCCAGATCCAGGCGCAGCCGACGCCGGCGAAGAAGCGCCAGCCCAGCCAGCTCCAAAAATCGATCGACAGCACCATGCCGGCAGTCGCGGCGGCGAACACCAGACAAGAAAGATGATAGCTGCGGGTAAAACCGACGCGCTGGATCAGTTTGCCCGCCACCAGCGTGCCCAACAGGTTGCCGCTGAAATAAGAGGAACTGACCATTCCCACCTGCCAGGTCGACAGCTGAGCATGGGTTAACCAAAGAGGCACTAACGTATTCAAAACGGCAATGGATACCGTGAGCAACAAAAGGCCGCAGAGCAATAAGAGCACTGGGCGGGAGTATGCGGACATAGTGAAATTGTGACCGAACGCGCAATGAGAGTGCGCGCATCATGCCACTGGCGATAAAAAAGTCAATCGCCTCTTATCATTGCACCGCACGATTTGTTTCCGGCTAACCGGCTGAAAAAGCGCTATGCTCAGCGCAGGGCGAATTTGACGATGGAGAAGCAAGATGAGTCAGGCAAATGATGCGGCGGTAGAGGCCCTGCTGGCGGACATCGGCAGCACGCAAGGTGACCTGCTGGCCATTGTGCAGCAGGTGCGGCGAATCGCTGCGGCGAGCGGCAACGGCGTCACCGAGTCGGTCAAATACGGCGGCATCATGTTCTCGCATAGCCAATTTTTCTGCGGCGTTTTCGCCTATCGCCACCACGTCACGGTGGAGTTCGGCCACGGCTACCGATTGGAAGATCGTTATCACCAGCTCGAAGGCAGCGGCCAGTATCGGCGACACATCAAGCTCCACTCGCCCGCCGAGGTGAAAAGCAAGCATCTGGCGGACTACCTTCAACAGGCTTATACGCTGGCGCCAGACTGAATTCTCGACATAAAAAAAGCGCCCGCAGGCGCTTTTTTCGTGGTTTGCCGTTTAGCCGATATATTCCAGGCCGCCCATATAAGGACGCAGCACTTCAGGCACCTGAATGCGGCCGTCGGCCTGCTGGTAGTTTTCCAGCACCGCCACCAGCGTACGGCCAACCGCCAGGCCGGAGCCGTTCAAGGTGTGAACCAGGCGCGGTTTCTTGTCTGCTTTACTGCGGCAGCGCGCCTGCATGCGACGCGCCTGGAAGTCCCACATGTTGGAGCAGGACGAGATCTCGCGGTAGGTATCCTGCGCCGGCAGCCACACTTCCAGATCGTAAGTTTTGCACGCGCCGAAGCCCATGTCGCCGGTGCACAACAGCACCTTGCGGTAAGGCAGGTTCAGCAGCTGCAGCACTTTTTCCGCGTGGCCGGTCAGCTCTTCCAGGGCATCCATCGAATCTTCCGGACGAACGATCTGCACCATCTCGACCTTGTCGAACTGGTGCATGCGGATCAAACCGCGGGTGTCGCGGCCGTAAGAACCGGCTTCCGCGCGGAAGCATGGCGTGTGTGCGGTCATCTTCAGCGGCAGAGTTTCCTCTTCCACGATCTCGTCGCGCACCAGGTTGGTCAGCGGCACTTCCGCCGTTGGGATCAGCGCGTAGTTGCTGCTGTCGGCTTCTTCTTCCAGCGGACGGGTATGGAACAGGTCTTCGCCGAACTTCGGCAGCTGGCCGGTACCGTACAGCGTGGCGTGGTTAACCAGGTAAGGCACGTAGGCCTCCAGGTAGCCGTGCTGCTCGGTGTGCAGATCCAGCATGAACTGGGACAGCGCGCGGTGCATGCGGGCGATTTGCCCTTTCATCACCACGAAGCGCGAACCGGTCAGCTTAACCGCGGCGGCAAAATCCAGCCCGCCGGCCATTTCGCCCAGATCGACGTGATCGCGCACCGCGAAGTCGTACTGGCGCGGTTCGCCCCAGCGGGCAACTTCCAGGTTTTCGCTGTCGTCTTTACCATCCGGCACGGCGTCGTCCGGCAGGTTAGGCAGCGTCAGGGCGTAATCGCGGATCTCGCTCTGCAACGCATCCAGCGCCGCCTTGGCGGCATCCAGCTTGTCACCCAGCTCGTTCACTTCGCGACGCAGCGGCTCGATGTCTTCCCCACGCGCTTTGGCCGCGCCGATGGATTTCGATCGGGAGTTGCGTTCCGCTTGCAGCGTTTCAGTTTCTACCTGCAGAACTTTGCGGCGTTCTTCCTGCGAACGCAGCAGATCCAGATCGAGTTTAAAGCCTCGGCGAGCCAGTTTGACGGCGACTGCGTCTAGCTCATTACGCAGCAGATTGGGATCGAGCATGCTAATCCTGTGCTTGTTGTTATTGAAAGAAGTGTTGTTGTTCTATGCGGCTGATTTATAGCCGCATAAAAGAAGAGTGATACCCGCTAACCTTACCGCAACGGCCTCGCTAGCGGTAGCGTTTTGTCGGGCTATTTTGATCCTGCTCAGCCAGCCATGCCAACTTTTCGCCGATTTTCCCTTCCAGCCCGCGCGAGGTCGGTTGATAGTAGCGCGTATGGGCCATTTCGGGCGGGAAATAGTTCTCGCCGGCGGCGTAGGCGTTGGGCTCGTCGTGGGCGTAGCGGTACTCCGCCCCCAGCCCCATTTCCTTCATCAGCTTGGTCGGCGCGTTGCGCAGGTGCTCCGGCACGTCATAATCGGCCTGCTCTTTGGCGTCGCGCATGGCGGCCTTGAACGCGGTGTAAACCGCATTGCTCTTCGGCGCGCAGGCCAGGTAGACGATCGCCTGCGCGATGGCGCGTTCGCCCTCCGCTGGCCCCACGCGGGTGAAGCAATCCCAGGCGGCGATCGCCACCTGCATGCCGCGCGGATCGGCGTTGCCCACGTCTTCAGAGGCAATCGCCAACAGACGGCGCGCCACGTAAAGCGGATCGCCGCCGGCGGTAATGATGCGCGCATACCAATACAGCGCGGCGTCCGGCGCCGAGCCGCGCACCGATTTATGCAGCGCGGAAATCAGATCGTAATAACGGTCGCCCTTATTGTCGAAGCGCGCGCTGCGCTCGCCCGACACCTCTTTCAGCAGCTCCGGCGTCAGCACCCGCACGCCTTTGGCGTCCAACTCCGCCATGTCGGCCATCATTTCCAGGCTGTTCAGCGCCCGGCGTGCGTCGCCGCCCACCAGCTCCGACAGCAGGCGCCGCGTTTCCGCCGGCAGCTCGACGTTCTGATTGCCAAAGCCGCGCGCCTTGTCGCTCATCGCCTGATCCAGCACCTGGCCGATATCTTCGGCGGTCAGCGCCTTCAGCAGGTAAACGCGGGCGCGGGACAACAGCGCCGAGTTCAGTTCGAACGACGGGTTTTCGGTGGTGGCGCCGATAAAGGTGATGGTGCCGTCTTCGATATGCGGCAGGAAAGCGTCCTGCTGGCTTTTGTTAAAGCGGTGCACTTCGTCGACGAACAGGATGGTGCGGCGGCCGGCGTCGCGGTTTTGCCGCGCCCGCTCAATCGCCTCGCGGATCTCCTTGATGCCGGAGGTCACGGCAGAGATCCGTTCGACATCCGCCTGGCCATAACGGCCGATCAGCTCTGCCAACGTCGTCTTCCCGGTGCCCGGCGGCCCCCATAAAATCATCGAGTGCAGTTGCCCGGCCTCAATGGCACGCGGCAGCGGCTTGCCGGCGGCCAGCAGGTGCTGCTGGCCGATATACTGCGCCAGCGTGGTCGGCCGCATACGCGCGGCCAACGGCTGGAACTCGTTCTGGGAAAAATCGAGCGACAGATTATTACTCACTTGCACCTCACTGGCGCTGGTCGTCCAGCGTCACCCCCTTCGGCGGGGTAAATTTGAATTTGGCCGGATCGGCGGCGACGTTCTGCTGGCTTTTCAGCGTGTAGGAACTGCGCTGGCCGTCCTGCTCCACCGCGGCGAAGCTGCGGATGGTGCCGCTGTTGGTTACGCTGATGGCGAACTGCTTCAGGTTGCCGCTGGCGGACTTCGGCGTCAGCTCGAAATCATCGCCCTTTTGCTTCACGTTGTACTGTTTCCAGTCGCTGGCATTATTGCGGGTGATCAGCATAAACGGCGTATTGCCGGTGGCGTTCTTCAGCCAGGTTGCCGTCACCTGCTCGACGAATGGGTTATAGAACCACAGGGTCTGGCCATCGGAGACCAGCACGCTCTCATCGGGCGAGGTCATATGCCAGTTGAACAGGTTTGGCCGCTTCACCCACAGCTCGCCTTCCCCCTGTTGCACCGCGGCGCCGTCGGCGCTGGTCACGGTTTGTGAGAAGCTGGCGTGGAAACTGTTCACCTTCGCCAGGCGACTTTGCAGATCCTGTGCGGCATCGGCCAGCACGGAAGTAGAAGCGAATCCCGAAAGCAGACAGCAGGCAACTAACAGTTTTTTCATTATTCCAGATACCTTATGAAATGCGTTAACCGCAGGGCGACGCCGTGCGGGTCAAATCAACCCTTTACCCCGTTACTTTACCCGAAGCCGGCGATCGGCCGGTAGGCCAATGTTCCGAGAAGAAACGGGTTTACGCTTCTTTGCACAAGGGCCGCTTAAGCGGCCCTTTCTTATTGAATTGCAATGGCTAAACGACCATCAATCGTGCCGCGGCGGCGCCAGCACCTCGCGGTTGCCGTTGTGCCCCTGCTCGCTGACGATGCCCTGCGCTTCCATCTGTTCGATGATGCGCGCCGCGCGGTTATAGCCGATACGGAACTGGCGCTGTACGCCGGAGATGGAGGCGCGGCGTTTATCCACCACGAAATCCACCGCCTGGTCAAACAAAGGGTCCAGCTCTTCGTCGCCGTCCATACCACCGCCGGCACCGCCCTCGCCGTCTTCGCCGCCGCTGAGAATGCCCTCTTTATATTGGGGCCGCTCGCGCGCTTTCCAATCCTTGACCACCGCGTGCACTTCCTGATCGCGCACGAATGCGCCATGCACGCGCACCGGAATCGAGGAGTTCGGCGCCAGATAGAGCATGTCGCCCATACCCAGCAAGGACTCGGCGCCCCCCTGATCGAGGATGGTGCGGGAGTCGATCTTGCTCGACACGGTAAAGGCGATACGCGTCGGGATGTTGGCCTTGATAAGACCCGTGATCACATCCACCGACGGACGCTGGGTCGCCAGCACCAGATGGATACCCGCCGCACGCGCTTTCTGCGCCAGGCGAGCGATCAACTCTTCGACCTTCTTGCCGACCGTCATGATCAGATCGGCGAATTCGTCGACCATCACCACGATGTACGGCTCTTTCTCCAACACCGGCGGCGTGATGTCCATGCTGTCGGTCGGCTTCCAGAACGGATCCGGGATCGGACGCCCCATCGCTTCGGCCTGATCGACGCGCTCGTTGTAGCCGGCCAGGTTACGCACGCCCAGGGCAGACATCAGCTTGTAGCGGCGTTCCATTTCCCCCACGCACCAGCGCAGCGCGTTGGCGGCATCTTTCATATCGGTGACCACATCGGTCAACAGGTGAGGAATACCTTCGTAAACCGACAGCTCCAGCATTTTCGGGTCGATCATGATAAAGCGCACTTCTTTCGGCGTGGCTTTATACAGGATGCTCAGGATCATGGCGTTGACCCCGACCGACTTACCGGAACCGGTGGTACCGGCGACCAGCAAGTGCGGCATTTTGCCCAGATCGGCCACCACCGGTTCGCCGGAGATGTCCTTACCCAATACGATGGACAGCGGCGACGGGTTGTCACGGAAGGCCGGGCAATCCAGCACTTCGCGCAGATACACCGTTTGCCGCTTGGCGTTCGGCAGCTCCAGACCGACGTAAGGCTTGCCGGGGATCACTTCTACCACGCGCACCGCCGACGTCGACAGCGAGCGCGCCAGATCGCGCGACAGGTTGGAAATGCGCGCCGCTTTAACGCCCGGCGCCAGATCCAGCTCGAAGCGGGTGATGACCGGCCCCGGCAGGATGTCCACCACGTCGGCTTTCACGCGGTAATCGGCCAGGCTGGCCTCCACCAGACGCGCCTTCTGTTCCAGCGCGAAGGAGTCGACCGGTTCTACCTCTTTCGGGGCCTCGGTCAGCAGATCCAGCGTCGGCAGCGGCGTGGTCGGCTTCTGCAGCGGCTGATCGTTGCGCATCAGGAACGGGTGAATCAAGCTGTCCATCGCCGGATGCTGCTCGGCCTGAGTTTGCTGAAGCTGCTGCTGCACCGGTTGCTGTGGCTGCTGATATGGCTGCGACGGCTGTTGATACTGCTGTTGCTGCGGCTGCTGGTATTGCTGAGGCTGCGAGTGCGGTTGCTGAGGTTGGGCAACCGGCGCCGCAGGCTCAAACTGGCCGAACGGCACGTCGTCCTGTTGCTCGCTTTGCTGTTCAATGCGCTCTTCAAGCTGCGGAGACAGCGTGAACATCGGCTCGCTCGGGCCATCATCCACCAGATCCGCCATCGGCGAGAAGCTGAAAGCATTGCGGGTATCAACCGGGCTGGCAGCCGGCGGTTGCGGAGCAGCCGCTTGCTGGCCGTAGCGCGCCTGCTGCTGCTCGGCGAACGCCTGTCGCAGCGCGGCCTCTTGCAGCGCCTCTTCGTCGTCCTGTTGATAGCCTTCGCCGTAGCGTTGGTTCTGCTGCTCGGCAAACGCCTTGCTCAGCTCGGTTTCCTGCAGGGCGCTCTCGTCATCTTGTTGCTCCGGCGCGTAGCTTTCGCCGTAGCGTTGGCTTTGCTGCTCGGCAAACGCCTGACGCAGCGCGGCTTCCTGCAGCGCCTCTTCTTCCTGCGGGCTCACCGCCGTCGGCTGCTGAGGATCCGCCTGGCGCTGTTCCTGCTCGGCCGCACGCTGCGAAGGCAGCTTGATGCCGTAAGAAGCCAGCTCGCGACGGGTCGGGATGCGCACCGGGTTCGGCCGCGGCAGCTCAGGGCCGATGCCCTGCTTAACCTGCGGATTGCCGTCGCTGGTGGCCGTGAAGGCCGGCATAAAGGTCGCCGCTGCGGCGCCCGCAGCGGCAGCGGCAGCGGCTGCCGTATCCAGCTGTGGCTTGGCACCGGTAGCGCTGAAACCACCCGCTCCGCTGACGTCGGCGCTGTCGCGCTGCGCGGCGGTAAAATCAAAGGGAGAGCGCGCCGGCGGCTGCGGCGCAGCCGGCTCTTGCCAATTGCCGAGACGCGGCTCATCGTCATCCTGATAAGGATCGACAGGGCGCGTCGCCTTCGGTGCAGGCGTTTCTTCCGGAATTTCGAAGGAGTATAGCGGCGGCGTGGCGTCTTGCGCCGGGGCGCTCACCGGGTGCTGATTGACCGAAGCTGGCGCGGCCGGCGCCACCGTTACCGACGGCGCCTGAGCGGCGATCGGCGCTGCAACGGGCTCGTGGATCGCTGCCTTCACCGCCGGTGCAGGCGAAACCACCGGCGCGATTGGCGCGGCGTCGGCTTCAACCTCACCATCGTCGGCTCGCAGGCCGCTGAGCAACGGATCGGCGGCGTCTTCCACCGCCTCTTTGGCGCTTTCGGTGACCGAAGGCGCGGAGAACAACACGTCGTCATCGGCGGCCGCGGCTCCGGCGGCGGTCGCGGCAACCGCTGCGGCGGCGCCCTTCCCTGCCTGCTCAGGCTCGTCGTCAACGTAACGCTCTTCATCCTCGAAATAACGCGCTTCGCGACGCGAACGGTTGGTCATGAAGGTCGCGACGCCCAACACCGCCCCGCCGATCTTCTCGGCGATCACCAGCCAGGACCAGCCGGTAAACAGCGTCAGCCCCGCCGCCCACACGCACAGCAGCGCCAGCGTGGCGCCGATGCCGTTGAACCATGGCAACATGGCGTTGCTCAGCAGGCTGCCGATCACGCCGCCGGAAGCGAAGTAATAGAGATCGTCAACGTTCAGCGCCGCCAGCCCACAGGAGGTGAGCACTAACGCCAGGGTGCCGATCAGGCGCAGGGAGAGCGCGAAATAGTCGACGTAGTCTCTGTTGGCCCGTTGGCGATAGGCCGCCCAGCACAGAACCAGCATGATCGGTGGTATCGCGTAGGCGAGCACCCCGAAGGTGAAGAACAGCGTGTCGGCCAACCAGGCCCCAACACCGCCGCCCAAGTTGTGAATCGGCTCATGCCACGCGGTCTGCGACCAGCTTGGGTCAGACGGGTTGAAACTGACCAGCGCAGCCATGAGGTAAACGGCAAAAATCGCTACCACGATAAGCACAGCCTCCAGCAAACGCCGGCCACTGCTGAGTCTTTTCAGGGTAACTTCTTTATCTTCTGTATATTCCTGGCTCAAGAAAGGCTCTCCAGGTTCCTGTTAGCTGACATAGCAACAGCGCCGAGAAGCTTCCCCGGCGCCGAAACTGTATGAATAAACAGGAGTGTAACCAATTTAATCAGGTTTTGCACCTGCACCTTACCGTGTTTTGATAACCAGACGGTTACTCTGTTTCACTTCTTCCATCACTACGTAGGTACGGGTGTCGTTGACCCCCGGCAAACGCAGCAAGGTTTCGCCCAGCAGTTTACGGTAAGCCGACATGTCCGGTACGCGGGTTTTCAACAGGTAGTCGAAATCACCGGAAACCAGATGACACTCCTGAATCTCTTCAAGCTTCTGCACTGCCGAGTTGAATTGCTCAAACACATCCGGCGCGCCGCGGTTCAGCGTGATCTCCACGAAAACCAGCAGGGACGCATCCAGATAATGCGGGTTAAGCAATGCGGTATAGCCATGAATGAAACCCTGGCGCTCGAGACGGCGCACGCGTTCCAAACATGGTGTCGGGGATAACCCCACGCGCTTCGAAAGCTCGACGTTCGAAATACGCCCATCCTTCTGCAGCTCATTCAGGATGTTGCGGTCGATACGGTCAAGATCTTTACCCGGGCGTTTCTTGTTGTCTGCCATTATTATTGTCTCTCTTATTTTCTTCCGTGCACTTGCCACACCCTAGCCAACGTCAATGTGTAAGGGTTCGTTCCAAGCGAAGACCCGATGCCTGTCATATGCTTCTTCACTACCATCATTCCACGCCGCGCAGCCTGTCTGTCCAACCCCGCGCGGCGCCGGTAACGACGTTAAGGTCGAGAAAAAATCAGCAAACGCTTGCGCGCCCTGCTCCGCACATCCACCGCGCATTGCCGCCTCGCGGCGCAAATACGTACGATTTGCTGGTGTTACGGGGATAATTTCTTCTTCCTATGATGTTTTCGCAAATGCGCAGCGGATTGTCAAAGTAAAAGAAGCAAAATCAGAACAACGTACCGTCACGAAAAGTCTGCATCCCATTTTTGGTTATGAATCGCTGGCAGATAAACCCCGGCAGGGAGCGGCCTAAGTCGCAGAATGCGCCGTTTTTGCGCGCTTGGCGATTCAGCGGCCTAATGCGACTTTGATAAGGTAAATTTCTGCGTTCGGCGTACGATTTGCCGACAGCGGGTGCATTAATAGGCGACAACTATCATACAAATCGTTAACAACGTCGCCCGGCGCTTTTTTTACTGCGTCATTTTCCCTACAATCGGCTTCATTGTCCGCCATTGTGGAATAAAGAGGTTATTCATGGGCACGGCTAAACATAGCAAATTACTGATTCTGGGCTCCGGCCCGGCCGGTTACACCGCCGCCGTTTACGCGGCGCGCGCCAACCTGAGCCCGGTGCTGATCACCGGTATGGAACAAGGCGGCCAGCTGACCACCACTACTGAAGTGGAAAACTGGCCGGGCGACGCCGAAGGCCTGACCGGTCCGGCGCTGATGGAGCGCATGCGCGAGCATGCGGAGAAGTTCCAGACCGAAATCGTCTTCGATCACATCAACAGCGTCGATCTGCAGCAGCGTCCGTTCCGCCTGTTCGGCGACAGCGGCGAATACAGCTGCGACGCGCTGATCATCGCGACCGGCGCCTCCGCCCGCTATCTTGGCCTGCCTTCCGAAGAGGCCTTCAAGGGCAAAGGCGTTTCCGCCTGTGCGACCTGCGACGGCTTCTTCTACCGCAACCAGAAAGTCGCAGTGATCGGCGGCGGCAACACCGCCGTTGAAGAAGCGCTGTACCTGTCCAACATCGCCGCCGAGGTTCACCTGATCCACCGCCGCGACAGCTTCCGCTCGGAGAAGATCCTGATCGACCGGCTGATGGAAAAAGTGAAAAGCGGCAACATCGTGCTGCACACCGACCATACGCTGGACGAAGTGCTGGGCGATGAAATGGGCGTGACCGGCGTGCGTATCCGCAGCACCAAAGCGGAAAACGAAACCCGTGAACTGGAACTGGCCGGCGTGTTCATCGCCATCGGCCACAGCCCGAACACCGGCATCTTCGGCGGCCAGCTGGAGCTGGAAAACGGCTACATCAAAGTGCAGTCCGGCATTCACGGCAATGCGACCCAAACCACCATCCCCGGCGTGTTCGCCGCGGGCGACGTGATGGATCACATCTACCGCCAGGCGATCACCTCCGCCGGCACCGGCTGTATGGCGGCGCTGGACGCGGAGCGTTACCTGGACGGCATCGCCGGCGCAGAAGTCTGCTAAAACGTTCTCTTCATCAGCAAAAAGCGGCTCTCGAGCCGCTTTTTTTGTTTCCCCCCTCCGTACTCCCCTTCTCGCGTCTGTTATAGCCACATTTGGCCGCTTTATTATTTTCAGTCTGCCGGGTGACGAGGTAACATGGGGCCTCGCTTGTTTGTCGCCGATTGCGCCAAACACTATTATTTAACAGTACGTTAACCCAGCCCGTAACAAACGGGCGCCGGCGACGCAGACGCATATCTGATGAAAAAAACCAGACAGCAACAGTTAACCCGTTGGCTTAAAACCCAGAGTTCGTTAGCGCAGCGTTGGTTGCGCCTTTCCATGCTGTTAGGGCTGTTCAGCGGCCTGCTGATCGTGGCGCAGGCGTGGCTGTTGGCCAGCCTGCTGCACGCCCTGATCATCGAGCATACCCCGCGCGAACAGCTGATCCCTTCGTTTATCTGGCTGGCAGCCGCGTTCGCGCTGCGGGCGCTGTTGAGCTGGCTGCGGGAACGGGTCGGTTTCCGGTGTGGCCAGGTGATCCGCCAGCGCATGCGCCAACAGGTGCTGGATAAGCTGCAGCAGCTCGGGCCAGCCTGGATCCAGGGCAAACCGGCGGGCAGTTGGGCCAGCATCATCGTCGAGCAGATCGAGGATATGCAGGACTATTACTCGCGCTATCTGCCGCAGATGTATCTGGCGGTCTTCATCCCGCTGCTGATCCTGATCGCCGTCTTCCCGATCAATTGGGCCGCAGGCATCATTCTGCTGGCGACCGCGCCGCTGATCCCGCTGTTCATGGTGCTGGTCGGCATGGGGGCCGCCGACGCCAACCGCCGCAACTTCGTGGCGCTGGCGCGATTGAGCGGCAACTTCCTCGACCGCCTGCGCGGCCTGGACACCCTGCGGCTGTTCGACCGCGCGCAGGCCGAAACCGCGCAGATCGCCAAATCTTCCGAAGACTTCCGCAGCCGCACCATGGAAGTGCTGCGCATGGCCTTCCTCTCTTCCGGCGTGCTGGAGTTCTTCGCTTCGATCTCCATCGCCGTGGTGGCGGTGTACTTCGGCTTTTCCTACCTCGGCGAACTCAACTTCGGCAGCTACGGCCTCGGGGTAACGCTGTTTTCCGGTTTTCTGGTGCTGATTCTGGCGCCGGAGTTTTTCCAACCGCTGCGCGATCTCGGCACCTTCTACCATGCCAAGGCGCAGGCGGTCGGCGCGGCGGAAGCGCTGGAAACCTTCCTCAGCGCAGAAGGCGAGCAGATGGGCAACGGCACGCGGCAACTGCCCGCCGATCAACCGCTGACGCTGCAGGCGAACGCGTTGGAAATCCTGTCGCCGAACGGCGTACTGCTGGCCGGGCCGCTGAGCTTCACCCTGCAACCGCAGCAGCGCGTGGCGCTGGTCGGGCTGAGCGGCGCCGGTAAAAGCTCGCTGCTGAATCTGCTGCTCGGCTTCCTGCCCTATCGCGGATCGCTGACCGTCAACGGCGTAGAGCTGCGTGACCTGTCCGCAGAAAACTGGCGCCAGCAGCTGAGCTGGGTCGGTCAGAACCCGCACCTGCCGGCGCAAACCCTGCGCGCCAATATCCTGCTGGGCTGCCCGCTGGCCGACGAAGCGCAGCTGCAGCAGGCGGTGGAACACGCCTACGTCAGCGAATTGCTCCCTTATCTGCCGCAGGGGCTCGACACCGAAGTGGGCGACAACGCCGCCCGCCTGTCGGTCGGCCAGGCGCAGCGCGTGGCGGTCGCCCGGGCGCTGATCGGCCCGCGCCGCCTGCTGCTGCTGGATGAACCGGCCGCCAGCCTCGATGCCCACAGCGAGCAGCGGGTGATGCAGGCGTTGAACGCCGCTTCGCATCAGCAAACCACCCTGCTGGTGACGCACCAGTTGGAAGACACCGAAGACTACGATCAGATTTGGGTGATGGATAACGGGCGCATCGTGCAACAGGGCGATTACGCCACCCTCAGCGCCCAGCCGGGCCTGTTCGCCACTCTGATCGCCCATCGCCGCGGGGAGCTTTAATCATGCGCGTTTTGCTGCCTTTTTTGGCGTTGTACCGCCGCCATAGCCTGCTGATTAGCCTCGGCATCCTCTTGGCGATCGTCACTCTGCTGGCCAGCATCGGCCTGCTGGCGCTCTCCGGCTGGTTCCTGGCCGCCTCGTCGCTGGCCGGACTGGCGGGCCTGCTGACCTTTAACTACATGCTGCCGGCCGCCGGCGTGCGCGGCGCGGCAATCTTCCGCACCGCCGGGCGCTATGCCGAGCGCGTGGTCAGCCACGACGCCACCTTCCGCGTGCTGTCGCATCTGCGGGTGTTCACCTTCAGCAAGATCCTGCCGCTGACGCCGGGCGGCATCGCCCGTTTCCGCCAGGCCGAGCTGCTCAACCGCCTGGTGGCGGACGTGGACACGCTGGATCATCTTTATCTGCGGGTGATCTCGCCGCTGATCAGCGCAGCGGTGGTGATCCTGGTGGTCACCTACGGCCTGAGCTGGCTGGATCCTGCACTCGCCCTGACGCTGGGCGGCATCCTGTTGCTGTTGTTGCTGCTGGTGCCGCCGGTGTTTTATCGCGCCGGCAAGCCGATCGGCGGCCAGCTTACCGCGCTGCGCGGCCAATACCGCACCGACCTGACCGCCTGGCTGCAGGGGCAGGCGGAATTGGTGGTGTTCGGCGCCGTCAACGACTTCCGCCAGACGCTGAACGCCACCGAACAGCGGTGGCAACGCCGCCAGTGGCAGCAGGCCTCGCTGAGCGGCAAGGCGCAGGCGCTGATGATCCTCGCCAGCGGGCTGACGGTGACGCTGCTGCTGTGGCTGACCGCCGCCGGCATCGGCGGCGATACCCAGCCCGGCGCGCTGATCGCGCTGTTTGTCTTCGCCGCGCTGGCGTCGTTCGAAGCGCTGATGCCGGTCGCCGGCGCCTTCCAGCACCTCGGCCAGGTCATTGCCTCCGCCACGCGGGTCAAGCAGATCATCGATCGTCAGCCGGAGGTCACCTTCCCGGCCGCCGGCCCGGCCGCCGCCGATCGGGCTCAGCTTAGCCTGCAGCAGCTGAGCTTCACCTACCCCGACCAACCGCAGCCGGTGCTGCGCGACGTCACGCTCGAGGTCGCGGCCGGCGAACACATCGCTTTGCTCGGCCGCACCGGCTGCGGCAAGTCCACCCTGCTGCAGCTGCTGACCCGCGCCTGGCGCACCGACGGCGGAAAAATTCTGCTCAACGGCGAACCGCTGGAGGATTATGATGAAGCCACGCTGCGTCGGATGACCACGGTCGTCAGCCAGCGGGTGCATATCTTCAGCGATACGCTGCGGGAAAACCTGCGGCTGGCCGCGCCGGATGCCGACGACGCTCGCCTGAGCGAAGTGCTGCGGCAGGTGGGGCTGGATAAATTGCGGGACAGCGACGGCGGGCTGAACGCCTGGCTGGGCGAAGGCGGCCGACAGCTGTCCGGCGGCGAACAGCGCCGCCTGGGCATCGCCCGCGCGCTGCTGCACCCGGCCCCGCTGCTGCTGCTCGACGAACCGACTGAAGGGCTGGACGCCGAAACCGAGCAGCAGATCCTGGCGCTGCTGCGCCGGCATTGTCAGGGTAAAACGCTGATCCTGGTGACGCACCGTCTGTACGGCCTGGAGCATCTCGACCGCATTTGCGTAATGGACGACGGCCGGATTGTCGAACAGGGCGATCACGCCACCCTGATGCGCCGGCAGGGCCGCTATGCCCGCTTTCGCAACCGTATCAGCAACCTGGCGCCGTAATCGGCCCGTAGAGGACGCAGAGACCCCGTATGCGCATCGTGAAGCTTTCCCCACAGTCGCTGGCGTTCCCCTCGCCTGAAAGCGCCCTGCGCGACCCTAACGGCCTGCTGGCTATCGGCGGCGACCTGACGGCGCCGCGGCTGCTGGCGGCCTACGAGCGCGGCATCTTCCCCTGGTATTCGCCGGGGGAAGCCATCCTGTGGTGGTCGCCCGATCCGCGTGCGGTGCTGTTCCCGACAGAGTTTCATCTCAACCGCAGCCTGAAACGCTTTTTGCGCCACGATCCGTTTCGCATCACGCTCAATCACGACTTCGCCGCGGTGATCGCCGCCTGCGCCCACCGGCCGGATGAAGGCACCTGGATCGGCCCGGAGGTACAGCGCGCCTATCAGCATCTGCACCGCCTCGGCTACGCGCACTCGGTGGAGGTATGGCAGGATAATCAACTGGTCGGCGGCATGTATGGCGTGGCGCAGGGCGCGTTGTTCTGCGGCGAATCGATGTTCAGCCGCGTCACCAACGCCTCAAAATGCGCATTGGTGGCCTTTTGCCGCCATTTTGCCGCTTATGGCGGGGAATTGATTGACTGCCAGGTGCTGAACGCTCACACTGCCCGCCTTGGCGCGCGTGAAATTCCGCGCCGTCAATTTTTGCAGCAGCTCAGCACCCTTCAACGGCGGCCTTTGGCGCCGGCGTGCTGGGAGCCGCAAGTCATATCCCCACAGCCGGCTGAACCGCCCTCTCCAGTAAACTAATTGGTGGAAACGGTGCAATGTTCACCGACACATCTTTACATAATGGGGGTTTTTCGGCATTATCTTGCCGGTTAAAAACTAAGGTAGTTAGACCTAGAGGATTCGATGGCCAAAGAAGACAATATTGAAATGCAGGGCACCGTTCTTGATACGCTGCCGAACACCATGTTCCGCGTTGAATTGGAAAACGGGCACGTGGTAACCGCACACATCTCCGGTAAAATGCGTAAAAACTATATCCGCATCCTGACGGGCGACAAAGTCACTGTAGAGCTGACCCCGTACGACCTGAGCAAAGGCCGCATTGTCTTCCGTAGCCGTTAATCGGCTCACCGCGCGCCACACGTTGGCGGCATCGAGGATGTAATCCCTCGGGAGCCCTTTCCGTTTACCCCCGCAGCGACGTTACACAACGGGTTGCAGGTGCGCAGGTAAACTGAGAGGGCTCACTCGTTTCTGTTGTACGGTGAATCTCACCCATAAAAAAAGCGATGCCGAAGCATCGCTTTTTCTTTGCCTGAAGGCGGCCTTAGTGCACCGCGCCCTCGTCCGCCTTGCGCTTGGCGGCGCTGAGGAAGTGGTAGGTCAGCTGTTTCTTGTCCTTGTCCAGCTCGACCTTCACGGAGCCGCCGTCCACCAGCGAGCCGAACAGCAGTTCGTTGGCCAACGGTTTCTTCAGATTTTCCTGCATGACGCGCGCCATCGGACGAGCGCCCATCGCGCGGTCGTAGCCCTTCACCGACAGCCAGTCGCGCGCTTCGTCGCTCACTTCCAGCGAGACGCCCTTCGCATCCAGCTGCGCCTGCAGTTCGACGATAAACTTGTCGACCACCTGCTGGATCACCTCGGTAGACAGATGGTTGAACCAGATGATGTTGTCCAGACGGTTGCGGAACTCCGGCGTAAACACCTTCTTGATCTCTTCCATCGCGTCGGTGCTGTTGTCCTGCTGCACCAGGCCGATCGATTTGCGTTCGGTTTCCCGCACCCCGGCGTTGGTGGTCATCACCAGGATCACGTTGCGGAAGTCCGCCTTGCGGCCGTTGTTGTCGGTCAGCGTGCCGTTGTCCATCACCTGCAGCAGCAGGTTGAACACGTCCGGGTGCGCCTTCTCGATCTCATCGAGCAGCACCACCGCATGCGGATGCTTGATCACCGCATCGGTCAACAGCCCGCCCTGATCGTAACCGACATAGCCCGGAGGCGCACCAATCAGACGGCTGACGGTATGCCGCTCCATGTACTCGGACATGTCGAAACGCAGCAGCTCGATATCCATCGCCTTGGCCAACTGTACGGTGACCTCGGTTTTCCCGACCCCGGTCGGCCCGGCGAACAGGAAGGAACCGACCGGCTTGCGCTCGTGGCCCAGGCCGGCGCGGCTCATCTTGATCGCTTCGGTCAGCGCTTCAATCGCCTGATCCTGGCCGAACACCAGCATCTTCAGGCGATCGCCCAGGTTTCTCAGCACGTCGCGATCGCTGGCCGACACGGTTTTCTCCGGGATGCGAGCGATGCGCGCCACCACGGATTCGATATCGGCCACGTTGACGGTTTTCTTGCGCTTGCTGGCCGGCATCAACCGACTGCGGGCGCCCGCCTCGTCGATCACGTCGATCGCCTTGTCCGGCAGATGACGATCGTTGATGTATTTCACCGACAGCTCCACCGCAGCGCGGATCGCCTTGGCGGTATAACGCACGTCGTGGTGCGCTTCATACTTGGTCTTCAGACCGTTGATGATCTGAACGGTCTCTTCCGCCGTCGGTTCGGTGATGTCAATCTTCTGGAAACGGCGCGCCAGGGCACGATCCTTTTCGAAGATGTTGCTGAACTCCTGGTAGGTGGTCGAGCCGATCACCCGGATCTTGCCGCTCGACAGCAGCGGTTTGATCAGGTTGGCGGCATCCACCTGCCCACCGGAAGCCGCGCCGGCGCCGATGATGGTGTGAATTTCATCGATGAACAGAATGCTGTTCTGATCCTGCTCCAGCTGCTTGAGCAGCGCCTTGAAGCGCTTCTCGAAGTCGCCGCGGTATTTGGTGCCGGCCAGCAGTGAACCGATGTCCAGCGAATACAGCGTGCAGTCCGCCATCACTTCCGGCACGTCGCCCTGCACGATACGCCAGGCCAGGCCCTCGGCGATGGCGGTCTTGCCGACGCCGGATTCGCCGACCAGCAGCGGGTTGTTTTTACGACGGCGGCACAGCACCTGAATCGCGCGCTCCAGCTCACGATCGCGGCCGATCAACGGATCGATGCCGCCCACACGGGCCAACTGATTGAGGTTGGTGGTGAAGTTTTCCATACGGTCTTCCCCTCCGGACTGCTCTTCGTTCACCGGGTTTTCCGCATTCGGCGCTTGGCCCGGCTCGTCTTTACGCGTGCCATGTGAAATGAAGTTCACCACGTCGAGACGGCTGACGTCGTGTTTGCGCAGCAGATAGGCCGCCTGCGACTCCTGCTCGCTGAAGATGGCCACCAACACGTTGGCGCCGGACACTTCGCTGCGGCCGGAAGATTGCACATGGAAGACCGCGCGCTGCAGCACGCGCTGGAAGCTGAGCGTCGGCTGAGTGTCGCGCTCTTCTTCGCCGGCGGGCAGCGTCGGTGTGGTTTGTTCGATGAAGGCTTCCAGCTCCTGGCGCAACGCGGCCAGATCCACCGTACATGCCTCAAGCGCTTCTCGCGCGGCAGGGTTGCTCAGCAACGCCAGCAACAGGTGCTCCACGGTCATAAACTCGTGTCTGTGCTCACGCGCCCTGGCGAAAGCCATGTTGAGACTGAGTTCCAGTTCTTGATTGAGCATAAGCACCTCCCCAATAGATTGCCTTATTCAGGCTTTTTCCAGCGTACAAAGCAACGGATGCTCGTTCTCCCTTGCGTACCGGTTCACATGGACGACTTTGGTTTCCGCCACCTCGGCGGTAAAAACACCACAGATCGCCTTGCCTTGATAGTGGACCGTGAGCATCAGTTGCGTTGCGCGTTCAATATCATAAGAAAAGAACTTTTGCAGAACGTCAATCACAAATTCCATCGGTGTGTAATCGTCGTTGTTAAGTATAACTTTATACATAGACGGCGGTTTTACCGCATCGATTTGTTTTTCTTCGGCCAAGTGTTCAAAGTTTAGCCAGTCGTTGTTATTGCCCATCGCTGCTCATCTTCTCTGCTCTGCCCTCAGATATGGGGGCAGGTTTCGGTTATTCAAAGTGGGGATAGTTACTATTTTATCATCTTCGGCTTCGTCCCGCCGCACTGTAACGTGCGCAAAAAAACGGGCCAATTGTGACTGAATCGTGGCAATAGCGTTACCTGCTTCAAACTTTGGTGAACTGCTCCCCGCCGACAAAAGCCGATCCCTTGACGCCCCGATCATTTGCTCTAGAGTGTAAATTCGTGGCTGGTGGTCTTTTAACCACCCCTTGTCCACCCTGCTACCCGCCCACGGCGGGTGCGAAATCAGTTATTCATCTCACTTAAAATAGCGTTGCGAGGGATGTAAAAGCATGGAGACGGGTACTGTTAAATGGTTTAACAACGCCAAAGGTTTTGGCTTCATCTGCCCAGCCGGCGGCGGCGAAGATATTTTCGCGCATTATTCCACCATCAAGATGGATGGTTACAGAACGTTGAAGGCGGGCCAGCAGGTCAGCTTCGACGTGCATCAAGGGCCGAAAGGGAACCATGCCAGTCTTATTGTGCCGGTGGAAAGCGAGGCGCTGTCCTAAACGCTTCCGGCAAAGTCGCGCTGCACTGAGCGTGACTGCGATAAAAATGCCAGCCGCCGTGTGACTGGCATTTTTTATGCCTGTTACCTACTCGCGCGCCAGCGCATCGATCGGATTCAGCCGCGCGGCATTGCGCGCCGGCAGATAGCCGAACACCACGCCGATGCCGGTAGAACAGAGGAACGCGCTCAGCAACGCCGCCGGCGGGAAGCTGATCTGCCAGCCCGGCAATACCAGCTGCACCGCCAGGCCGATGGCGAACGACAGCGTAATCCCCAGCGCGCCCCCCACCAGGCAGACCAGAACCGCTTCGATCAGGAACTGCTGCAACACGTCGCCGGAACGGGCACCCACCGCCATGCGAATGCCGATCTCGCGCGTGCGTTCGGTCACCGACACCAGCATGATATTCATCACGCCGATGCCGCCGACCACCAGCGAAATCACCGCCACCAGCGTCAGGAACAGCTGCAGCGTGCGGGTGGTTTTCTCGGCGGTTTGCACCAGGCTGTCCATGTTATAGGTGAAGAAGTCCTTCTTGCCGTGGCGCAGCGTCAACAGGCGTGACAGCTGCTGTTCCGCTTCCTTGCTGTCGTAGCCGTCGCGGATGCGCACGGTGATCGAGTCAAAATAATTGTTGCCCATCAATCGGTTGGCCATGGTGCTGTAAGGCACCCACACGTTCAGCGTCTTGCTGCTGCCGAACATCGACTGCTTCTCCCTGGCCACGCCGACCACCGTCGCCGGCATGTTGCCTACCAGGATCACCTCGCCCACCACGTTCTTCTGGTGCGGGAACAGCCGCCGCTGGGTATTGGCGTCGATCACCACCGTCTGCGCCTGCGACTGCACCTGCATCGAGTCGATGCCGACGCCCTGGGTAAAGCTCATGCCGTACACGCGGAAGAACTGCTCGCTGACGCCGTTGACGTTGGCCGCCGCGTCGACGTTGCCCAAGCGCAGCCGCATGCTGCTGCTGATGCTCGGCGACAGCGCGCTGATGTACGGCTGTTCGCGCAGCGCATCGAGATCGCCGTATTTCAACGATTGCCGGTAGGTCGGATCGTCATCGCCGAAGTCCTTGCCGGGATAGATATCGACGGTGTTGGTGCCGATAGATTTAATGTCCGCCAGCACCATCTGCTTGGCGGCGTCGCCGATCACCAGGATCGACACCACCGAAGCGATGCCGATAATGATGCCGAGCATGGTCAGCGCGGTGCGCATCTTGTTGGCCGCCATCGCGCGCCAGGCCATCACCAGCGCCTCGCGGAAACGGCCGCCTATCTGCCGCCAGGAAGGTGCCGCGGTGGCCAGCGCCAGCGGCTTGGCCTGCGCATTCTCCTGCGGTGCCGGGCGCGAATCGGCGATAATCTCGCCGTCGCGGATCTCGATGATCCGCTCCGCCTGGCGCGCCACCGCCGGATCGTGGGTCACCAGGATCACCGTGTGGCCCTGGGCGCACAGCTGTTTGAGGATCGCCATCACCTCTTCGCCGGAGTGGCTGTCGAGCGCGCCGGTCGGTTCATCCGCCAGGATCACCTGCCCGCCGTTCATCAGCGCGCGGGCAATGCTGACGCGCTGCTGCTGGCCGCCGGAAAGCTGGCTCGGCCGGTAGTTGACGCGCTCCCCCAGCCCCAGACGCCGCAACAGCGCCTCCGCCCGCTCGCGCCGCGCCGCTTTGCCCAGCCCCGCGTACACCGCCGGCACTTCGACGTTGTGCGCCGCGCTCAGGTGCGGCAGCAGATGATAGCGCTGAAAGATAAAGCCGAAATGCTCGCGCCGCAGCTGCGCCAGCGCATCGTCGCTCAGCGTCGCCACATCCTGCCCGGCCACCCGATACACGCCGGCGCTCGGCTTGTCCAGACAGCCGAGAATGTTCATCAGCGTCGATTTGCCGGAGCCGGAGGCCCCCATGATCGCCACCATTTCACCGGCATCGATGCTCAGGCTGATCCCCTTCAGCACCTCCACCGTCTGCTCGCCGGAACGGTAGCTGCGGCGAATGCCGCTCAGCTGCAACAGCGCCGCCATCAGCCGGCCTCCACGCCGCCGCGGCTGACGATCACCTCATCGCCCGCCTCGAGGCCGCTGAGGATCTGCACGTCGATATTGTTGCGCAGGCCGATAGCCACCTCGCGCTTCTCTTCCTTGCCCTGCTTCAGCACCGAGACGTGGTAGCGATTGTCGGCGATCTGATCGCCCAGCGCCGCCAGCGGGATCACCAGCGCCTGCTCGACGCCGGCCAACTGAATATGCACCTGCGCCGTCATTTGCAAGCGCAGCAGCCTTTCCGGGTTGGGCACTTCGAAACGCGCATAATAGAAGATGGCGTTGTTGACCTTTTCCGGCGTCGGCTGAATGTCTTTCAGCACGCCGTCGAAGCGCCGGGTCGGATCGCCCAGCACCGTGAACCAGGCCTTCTGACCCGGCTTGAGGTTGATGACGTCGGCCTCCGACACCTGCGCCTTCACCAGCATGGTGCCGAGATCCGCCAGCGTCAGAATGTTCGGCGCCTGCTGCGCCGCGATCACCGTCTGGCCCTGCAGCGTGGTGATCTGCACCACGTCGCCATCCATCGGCGCCTCGATGCGGGTATAGGCCAGGTTGATCTTGGCGGTATCCAGGCTGGCCTGGTTCCGCGCGATCTGCGCATTGATGGTGCCCACCTGCGCCTTCTTCACCGCCAGCTGCGTCGCCGCCTGATCCAGATCCTGGCGCGACACCGCCTGCAGCTTGGCCAGCGCCTGGTTGCGCTGCAGCGTGACCGCCGCCAGCTGCTGTTCGGCCTGCGCCTGCAGCAGTTGCGCATGCAGTTCACGCAGCGTCGCCTCGCCTTCGCGGATGCTGTTCTGCGCCTGTTGCGGATCGATAACGCCCAGCAACTGGCCTTTCTTCACCTTGTCGCCGATCTCGACATACAGCTTTTCCAACTGCCCGCTGACCTGCGCGCCGACGTCAACCTTGCGCACCGCGTCCAGCTGGCCGGTCGCCAACACGTTCTGCTGCAGATCGCGTTTGCTGGCTTTCACCGTTTTGAAATCGGTTGGCGCCGGATGGCGAAAGTGCCAAACGGCCGCCGCGGCAAGCGCCGCAATGACCGCCAGAACGAGTATCCAGCGGCGTTTATGTCCTGTAAACCCTGTCAAAATTGACCTGCCTGTGCTTGTGAATATCAACCGCCCATTGCGGCGGCGGAGCTAAATTAGCACGCACCGTAGGGAATAACTAAACCTTAGCTCAACACAATGTGGAGACACGCCTGGTTACAGTTCAGCATTGAACTCCCGTTTAGTGAAGCCTTGATGAAATAGCGCCATTCAATACAGCCAAGGATTTCATCATGTCACAGCTCAGCTACCCACTCGCCTCCGCCCGGCCGCTTAACGGCTGGCAACTGATGACGGCGCTGATCAATGGCGAAAAGGCGCCAAGCAACGCCTGGAAAAAGCCCGCGTTTCGCCTGAAGTTTCTCGGCCGTTCGCTGCTCAACTGGCGCACCACCAGCGGCCTGCTCAGCACCCTGGCCAGCAACCCGCTGCGGGAGGAGATCCTGAGCGCGCAGCCGAACCTGCCGTGCAAACTGCATCGCCCGTACCTGGCGGCCAACATGAGCAAGATAGAATGCCTGTTCGCCCTGCGCGATCATTACGATCTCATCGCGCAGCGCATGCCGCTGAAGATGCGCCTCGGCCACCTCGGCCCGCAGCCTTTCGTGCTGGCCCGCGCGATGGGCAAAAACGAAGCGCCGATCGCGCTGGAACTGGCGGCGATCGACAAGCTGAATAAGGAAGGGGAAGCCACGCTGCTGCTGCGCAACGCCAACGGCGTGATGCTGGCGGAGATCACTTTTGCGCTGATGCATTATCAGCAGCAGCCGACGCTGTTTATCGGCGGCCTGCAGGGCGCAAACCATGAGGTGCCGCACGCCGAGATCCAGCACACCACCAAAGAGTGTCACGGCCTGTTCCCCAAACGGCTGGTGCTGGAAGGCATCTGCACGCTGGCGCGGCACCTCGGCATCCGCCAGATCGTAGCGGTCGGCAACGCCACCCATATCTATCAAAACTGGCGTTACCAGAGTAAGAAGAAGGATCAACTGCACGCCGATTACGATCAGTTCTGGCTGTCGATGGGCGCCAAACCGCTCGACAGCGGCTATTTCCTGCTGCCCGCGCGCATCGCCCGCAAACCTCTCGAAGAGGTTGCCAGCAAGAAGCGCGCTGAGTATCGCCGCCGCTATCAGCTGCTGGACGAGCTGGAACAGGGATTGGCGGCGCATTTCTGCGCCCGATAACGCCCGGTGGGCCGTCGTCAGTCCGCCCGGCCGCGCGCCAGCCAGATCACCCGTGAGAACATTTTCTTCAGCAGCGGCGGCACCGAGTCCGTGCCCCATTCGCCGGCCTGCATCGCGACCTCGATCGCCAGATCCGGCTTCGACGAGTGGTGGACCGCTTTCAGGATCACCTTGCGCACCGGCATTTGCGCGTTGATCGGCACCGACGCCATCCGGTGATAGACCGGGCCGAACCCTTCGCGGAACATGAAGTGTTCCATATCCGGCGCCGGCAGCGCGGTCAGCCGATCGCGTTCGTTGTCTTCATGATTGTCCAGCAGGCTGCGCACGGTATTGGCGTACTTTTTGCCCGCCTCATCGCCGTCCACCAGCGCATGCCACTCGATGCCCATGCGGCGAGCGAAGCGCAGCAGCGGCTTCAGGCCGCACTGGGCGAACTCGATGACCCGCACCCCTTCCGCCTCGAAATGGTAGCCGCACTGCCGCGCCAGCTCGTTCAGCAGCCACACTTCGGTCTCGCCCTCCACCAGCAGCCAGCAGCGGGCGAACAGCGACGACGGCCGGTTGAAACGGATGTGAAACGCGATGCGCCGCCCGTCTTCGGCGCTCAGCCCGCGCGGCCCGAGACGGTAGGTCGCGACCCGCCCCGACTCGCGCACCAGCCGGCAGACGTGCTCCACCGGCACCAGCGACACCAGTTCGCTGGAGTTGGTGGTGGTGATGCGCTGCAGCGGCAGCTGATTGAGCAGCCCCCAGGCCACCGACAGCATAATCGGGTGCAGGCGAGTTTCCGGGTCTTCCACCAGCAGCAGCGGCCGTGCATGCGCATCCAGCTTAACGTCGCCCTTGGCCTGCAGCAGGGTGGAAAACATCCCCAGCAGGATCAGGCGCATGCTGCGGCTGTTCGGCTCGGCCACCATACGGTTGATGCCGTCCAGCGCACGCCAGGCATCCTGCTCCGGTTCGCCGCCGCGGCGGCGCGGCCGCGTCACCTGCGAACTTTGCTCGGCGAAGTAGTGCTCCAGCAGTTGCTGCATGGCCGCCAGCCCCTGACGCAGTTCGCCGTTGGTCAGCTTCTGCGGATTGCGCACCAGCTCGCGCGTCAGCTGATCCAACTGCTGCGCCAGCGCCTGGGTATCGGGTTTGCGTTCATCGCCGAGGCTGCTGGGGCGCAGGCGACGAATAAAGCGCGCGTCGCGCAGGCGCAATACCGGATGAATGCGGATGATGGCGTGGGCCAGCTGTTCGATATGGTGCAGTTGAAAGGCGTTGCCGTCGGCGTCGAGAAAACCGCGCCAGGTGCACACCGTGCCGTCGTCGGCCAGCTCGCCTTCGCAGCGGTAATGAATGCGGCTCAGACCATCTTCGCCCTTGACCCACAGCGGCGTCAGGTGGCGATAGCGCGGCAGGTGCGCATGGCCGATGTCTTTTTCGCAGAAGGTGAACACCACCTGCAGGTGGCGCTCTTTGGCCGCCTCTTCTCCGGGGGGGAAATGAAAGTCGTGCGCCTCAAACCGATACAGCTTCTGCTCCGGCGCCAGCAGCAGCGTCAGCGCATCCAGCAGGCTGGATTTACCCCAGGCGTTTTCGCCGAGCAACAGTGTGTTGTCGTCCAGCATCAGGGACAGCCGGTTAATGCCGCGAAAACCTACAATTTCGATACGCTCCAAGAACATCCGCCGCCTCCCGTGCGCGCCGTCGCCTCGTCAATGAGGCAACCTTCACAGAGCATGGTCAAAAAACCCCTTGCAGGTCAAGCGGCCAACGTCAAATCTGCCGCTTTACTCCGGCCGGGCTTTTGGTTAGCGTGTGCTCCTCGCCGCCGTTCGGCGCGCGTCAAAACTCAAGGACACAAGCTGCACCATGTACTCAGGACTGTTGATTATTCTGTTACCGCTGATTGTCGGTTACCTCATTCCCTTACGCCATCGCCCGCTGCTGGTGCTGATCAACCGGCTGCTGAGCTGGATGGTGTACGTGATCCTGTTTTTCATGGGTATCAGCCTGGCGTTCATGGAAGATCTCAGCAGCAACCTGGTGCTGATCTTCCAATACAGCGCGGTGTTCTTCTTCTGCATTCTCTGCGCCAATCTGCTGTTGCTGGCGCTGCTGGAGCGGCGCATGCCGTGGCGCAGCAGCCATAAACAGGAAAAGCTGCCTTCGCGCGTGCACATGGCGCTGGAGTCGCTCAAGCTGTGCGGCGTGGTGCTCGGCGGCTTCCTGCTCGGCCTGACACAGTGGCAATGGCTGCAGTTCGCCCATAAAGGCAGTGAATATGCGCTGATCTTCCTGCTGCTGTTGGTCGGCATTCAGCTGCGCAACAGCGGCATGACGCTGCGCCAGATCGTGCTCAACCGCCGCGGCACGCTGGTGGCGTTGGTGGTGACCGTCGCGTCGCTGGCCGGCGGCGCGCTGGCGGCGCAGCTGCTGGGGCTGCCGGTCAAGGCCGGGCTGGCGATGGCCTCCGGCTTCGGCTGGTATTCGCTGTCGGGTATTCTGATCACCGACGCCTACGGCCCGGTGATGGGCAGCGCCGCGTTCTTCAACGATCTGGCGCGCGAGCTGGTGGCGATCATGCTGATCCCGACGCTGGTGCGCCGCAGCCGCTCCACCGCCCTCGGCCTGTGCGGCGCCACCTCGATGGACTTCACCCTGCCGGTGCTGCAGCGCAGCGGCGGGCTGGACATGGTGCCCCCCGCCATCGTGCACGGCTTCCTGCTGAGCCTGCTGGCGCCGGTGCTGATCGCCCTGTTCTCCTGATCCTCTCCCCTGGGGGCCGCCCGGTCCCCAAAGCGTAATAATTCCCATCCGCACGGCAAAATTGCGCTAAATCAAACTTGCCCGCAGTAGTCGCACAAAAGCCTTTTGCAACCCCGATCGCCGATCTATGCTTTTAAACAAGCATTACAAATGCAACTTTAAAAATAAAAGGAAGCGACTATGTTCTGTGTGCAATGTGAACAAACCATCCGTACCCCGGCAGGCAACGGCTGCGCGTATGCTCAGGGCATGTGCGGCAAGACGGCGGAAACCTCCGATCTGCAGGATCTGCTGGTGGCGGCGCTACAGGGCCTCTCCGCCTGGGCACTGCAGGCGCGTTCGCTGGGCATCGTCGATCACGAGATCGACAGCTTCGCCCCGCGCGCCTTCTTCTCCACCCTGACCAACGTCAACTTCGACTCCCAGCGCATCATCGGCTACGCGCGCGAAACCCTGCTGCTGCGCGATTCGCTGGCTGCCCGTTGCCGGCTGCTGGATGCCGGCGTGCGCGTCGATCACCCGATGGCGGCGCTGCAGCTGGCCGGTGACGATATGCCTGCGCTGCTGCAACAGGCGGCGCAGTTTGCCCTCAACGGCGACAAGGCCGAGGTCGGCGACGACGTCCACGGTTTGCGCATGCTGTGCCTGTACGGCCTGAAAGGCGCGGCGGCCTATATGGAACACGCGCACGTGCTCGGCCAGTTCGACGAGCAGCTCTATGCCGACTACCACGCCTTCATGGCCTGGCTCGGCACCCGGCCGCGCGACGTCGACACCCTGCTGAACAACGCCATGGGCATCGGCAAGATGAACTTCAACGTGATGGCGATCCTCGATCGCGGCGAAACCCAGGCCTACGGCGATCCACAGCCCAGCGCGGTCAACGTGCGCCCGGTGGCCGGGAAAGCCATTCTGATCTCCGGCCACGATCTGAAAGATCTGCGCATGCTGCTCGAACAAACCGAAGGGCAAAACGTCAACGTCTACACCCACGGCGAAATGCTGCCGGCGCACGGCTATCCGGAACTGAAAAAATTCAAGCACCTGGTGGGCAACTACGGCAGCGGCTGGCAGAACCAGCAGACGGAATTCGCCAAATTCCCCGGCCCGATCGTGATGACCTCCAACTGCATCATCGATCCTAACGTCGGCCACTACGGCGATCGCATCTGGACCCGCAGCATCGTCGGCTGGCCGGGCGTCAACCATCTGGAAGGCGACGACTTCGGCGCCGTGATCCGCCAGGCGCAGGGGATGAACGGCTTCCCTTATACCGAGATCGAGCATCTGATCACCGTCGGCTTCGGCCGCCAGACGCTGCTGAACGCCGCCGACACGGTGATCGATCTGGTGTCGCAGAAAAAACTGCGCCACGTCTTCCTGGTCGGCGGCTGCGACGGCAGCCGCGACGAGCGCAGCTACTTCACCGACTTCGCCCGCAGCGTGCCGCAAGACTGCCTGATCATGACGCTGGCCTGCGGCAAGTACCGTTTCAACAAGCTGGACTTCGGCACGCTGGAAGGGCTGCCGCGCCTGCTGGACGTCGGCCAGTGCAACGACGCCTATTCCGCCATTATGCTGGCGGTCAAGCTGGCGGACACGCTCGGCTGCAGCGTCAACGAGCTGCCGCTCAGCCTGGTGCTGTCGTGGTTTGAACAGAAGGCTATCGTCATTTTGTTGACGCTGCTGTCGCTGGGGGTGAAAAACATCGTCACCGGCCCGACCGCGCCGGGCTTCCTGACCGACAACCTGATGGCGATCCTCAACGAGAAATTCGGCCTGCGTCCGATCACCACCGTCGAGCAGGATATCAACGCGCTGCTCGCCTGATGCCATTACGTTATGGGGCCGCCTGCGCCGGCCCCTTTGCTTTTTGAGGTGCCCCGATGACTCAACCCACTCCGCTTTGCCCGAACCGCATGCAGGTACATTCCATCCGGCGCGAAACCGCCGACGTCTGGACGCTGAACCTGATCTGCGACGTTTTCTACCCTTATCAGGCGGGCCAGTTTGCGCTGGTCAGCATCCGCAACAGCGAGGAGACGCTGCGCGCCTATACGCTCTCCTCCTCGCCCGGCCAGAGCCGCTTTCTCAGCATCAGCGTGCGCTGCCTGCCGGACGGCGTCGGATCGCGCTGGCTGACGCAAGAGGTCAAGCCCGGCAACACGCTGTGGCTGTCCGACGCGCAGGGCGAGTTCAGCTGCGAGCGCCACCCGGCCGATCGTTATCTGATGCTGGCCGCCGGCTGCGGCGTGACGCCGATCGTCTCGATGTGCCGCTGGCTGACCGCCAACCGTCCGGCCTGCGATATCGCCGTGATCTTTAACGTGCGCACCCCCGCCGACACGATTTTCGCCGATCAGTGGCGTGCGCTGTGCGCTGCCCATCCGCAGCTGCGCCTGACGCTGATGGCCGAGCGGGATCTGCAACCCGGCTACCTCAGCGGCCGCATCGATGAGCAGACGCTGCGGCAGGCGGCGCCGGATATCGCCGAACGCACGGTGATGACCTGCGGCCCTGCGCCCTACATGGAACAGGTGGAGCAGCTGTGCCGTCGGCTCGGCGTGCCCGCCGAGCGTTTCCATAAAGAGCAGTTCCACACGCCGACAACGCAGGTCGATGCCACTGAAGGGCTGACGCTGCGCGCCGCCCGCCCGCTGCGCGAATTCCGCGTGCCGGTCGGCAGCACGCTGCTGGCGGCGATGGAGACCAATGCCCTGCCGGTCAACGCCGCTTGCCGCGCCGGGGTGTGCGGCTCGTGCAAAACCCGCATCCTCGAGGGCGACTACATCACCACCAGCACCATGACGCTGAGCGCGGAAGAAATAGCGCAAGGCTACGTGCTGGCCTGCAGTTGCCAGCTGCGGGGCGACGTCACGCTGGCGTGATCCCCTGGCCCCATCTCCGCGATGGGGCATTTATCGGCAAGTTCCCCCCTCCCCGCCCGGTTACACTTTCCCCCGTCCTACGCTCTTTACCCTTCCTGACCGCATCTCGTCCACCGCCGGTAAGCTATGCTTGCAGTTGTTCTGCTGCCGCTCACCGGATCGAGTACACATCGTTTTTTAAACCATGTTTGGGGGAACCATGAAGCAAACCGTAGCCACACTGATCGCCAAAACGCTGGATCAAGCCGGCGTAAAACGCATTTGGGGCGTGACCGGCGATTCGCTCAACGGCCTGAGCGACAGCCTGCACCGCATGGGCACCATCGAATGGCTGGGCACCCGCCATGAAGAGGTGGCCGCCTTCGCCGCCGGCGCCGAAGCCCAGCTCACCGGCCAGCTGGCGGTGTGCGCCGGTTCCTGCGGCCCCGGCAACCTGCACCTCATCAACGGGCTGTTCGACTGCCACCGCAACCATGTGCCGGTGCTGGCGATCGCCGCACACATTCCTTCCAGCGAAATCGGCAGCGGCTACTTCCAGGAAACGCATCCGCAGGAGCTGTTCCGCGAATGCAGCCACTATTGCGAGCTGGTTTCCAATCCGGAACAGCTCCCGCGCGTGCTGGAGATCGCCATGCGCAAGGCGATCCTCAACTGCGGCGTCTCGGTGGTGGTCCTGCCGGGCGATGTGGCGCTGCGCATGGCACCGGAAGACGCGACCCTGACCTGGCATACCCCGGCGCTGCCGCTGGTGCAGCCGCCGATGAGCGAGCTGAACAAGCTGGCGGAGACGCTGAACAAGGCGAAGAACATCACCCTGATGTGCGGCAGCGGCTGCGCCGGCGCGCACGATGAGGTGGTCAAGCTGGCCGAGCTGCTGCAGGCGCCGGTGGTGCATGCGCTGCGCGGCAAAGAGCATATCGAATGGGATAACCCTTACAGCGTCGGCATGACCGGGCTGATCGGCTTCTCCTCCGGCTACCACGCGATGATGAACGCCGACACGCTGGTGCTGCTCGGCACCCAGTTCCCCTACCGCGCGTTCTACCCCACCAACGCCAACATCATTCAGATCGACATCAACCCCGGCAGCATCGGCGCACACTGCCCGGTCAATATGGCGCTGGTGGGCGATATCCACACCACCCTCACCGCCCTGCTGCCGCAGCTGGAGCCCAAGCGCGACCGGGCGTTCCTCGACAAGGCGCTGGAGCATTACCGCAACGCGCGCAAGGATCTCGACGGGCTGGCGACCGCCAACGACGACCAGCCGATCCACCCGCAGTATCTGGCGCAGCAGCTCAGCCGGTACGCCAGCGACGACGCCATCTTCACCTGCGACGTCGGCACGCCGACGGTGTGGGCCGCCCGCTACGTGAAAATGAACGGCAAGCGCCGCCTGCTCGGTTCGTTCAACCACGGTTCGATGGCCAACGCCATGCCGCAGGCGATCGGCGCCCAGGCCACCGCGCCGGATAAACAGGTGATCGCCATGTGCGGCGACGGCGGCTTCACCATGCTGATGGGGGATTTCCTGTCGCTGGCGCAGCTCAAGCTGCCGGTGAAAATCGTGGTGTTCAACAACAGCGTGCTGGGGTTCGTGGCGATGGAGATGAAGGCCGGCGGCTACCTGACCGACGGCACCGATCTGCATAACCCGGACTTCGCGGCGATCGCCAACGCCGCCGGCATCAAGGGCATCCGCGTGGAAAAAGCCTCGGATCTGGACGGCGCGCTGCAGGAGATGTTGGCGCACCCCGGCCCGGCGCTGCTGGACGTGGTCACCGCCAAGCAAGAGCTGGCGATGCCGCCGCAGATCAAGTTCGAACAGGCGAAAGGCTTCAGCCTGTACATGCTGCGCGCCATCATCAACGGCCGCGGCGACGAAGTGGTCGAGCTGGCGAAAACCAACTGGCTGCGCTAAGCAAGCTGCCCCCCGGTGAAATAAGGGTATATGATGCCATGTACCCTTTTCCTCTCCCTTACATTCCAGGAACCCTATGCTTATCGATCTACGCAGCGACACCGTCACCCGCCCCAGCGCCGCCATGCGCCAGGCGATGGCTCAGGCAGAGGTCGGCGACGACGTCTACGGCGATGACCCGACGGTCAACGCGCTGGAGGCCGAGGCGGTGCGCCTGTCGGGCAAAGAGGCGGCGCTGTTTTTGCCCAGCGGCACCCAGGCCAACCTGGTGGCGCTGCTAAGCCACTGCCAGCGCGGCGACGAGTATCTGGTCGGCCAACAGGCGCACAACTATAAATACGAGGCCGGCGGCGCAGCGGTGCTGGGCAGCATCCAGCCGCAGCCGATCGAGGCCGACGCGGACGGCACGCTGCCGCTGGACAAGCTCGCCGCCGCCATCAAACCCGACGATATCCACTTCGCCCGCACCCGGCTGCTGAGCCTGGAAAACACCATCGGCGGCCGAGTCCTGCCGCAGGCTTACCTGCAGCAGGCGTGGCAGTTTACCCGCGAGCGGCAGCTGGCGCTGCATATCGACGGCGCGCGCATCTTCAACGCCGCCGTGGCGCTGAACCTGCCGCTGAAAGAGATCGTGCAATACTGCGACACCTTCACCATTTGCCTGTCGAAAGGGCTGGGCGCGCCGGTCGGGTCGCTGCTGTGCGGCAGCGAGGCCTTCATTCAGCGCGCGCTGCGCTGGCGCAAGATGACCGGCGGCGGGCTGCGTCAGGCCGGCATCCTGGCGGCGGCCGGCCTCTACGCGCTGGAGCATAACGTCGCGCGGCTGCGCGAAGACCATGACAACGCGGTCTGGCTGGAGCAACAGCTGCGGCAGATCGGCGTGGAGGTTGCCGAACCCGGCGCACAGACCAACGTGCTGTACCTGCGCCAATCGCCGGCGCTGGCGGCCAAATTCGGCCCGTGGATGCGCGAACGCGGCGTGCTGATCAGCAGCGGCCCGCTGACGCGCATTCTGACCCACCTCGACGTCAGCCGTCAGGATCTGCAGCGGGTGGTCGAGCTGTGGCGGGAGTTCCTCCAGCAGCACGCCTGATTTCCCCTCCCCGGCGCGCCGGGGAGCCCTTCACCGCCCGCCGATGGCCTCGACAAAGCGGCGGGTGATCTGCTGCGGGCGCGTAATGGCGCCGCCCACCACCACCGCATGCGCCCCCAGCGCCAGGCAGCGCGCGGCCATCGCCGGCGTTTCGACATTGCCCTCGGCGATGACCGGCACCGGCACCGCCGCCAGCACCGCACGCAGAAAGCCGAAATCGTCCTCCGCCAGTCGGGCGCCCCGGCTTTCGGCGGTATAGCCGTGCAGCGTGGTGCCCACGCAGTCGAACCCCAACCTGGCAGCCTCTTGCGCTTCTTCCACGGTGGCGATGTCCGCCATCAACAGCAGCCGGGGATACCTGGCGCGGATCGCGGCAACCAGCGCCGCCAGCTGCAGCTCCCCTGGCCGCCGGTGGCCGGTAGCGTCCAGCGCAATCATCTGCGGCGCCGCAGTCATCAGCTCATCGATTTCACGCAGGGTCGGCGTGATATAGACATCGCTGCCGGCATAATCGCGCTTGATAATGCCGATCACCGGCAGCGCCACCGTGCGCAGGATGGCTTTAACGTCTTCGACGCCGTTGGCGCGGATCGCCGCCGCACCGCCTTGCTCGGCCGCCAGCGCCATGCGCGCCATGATAAAATCGCTGTGCAGCGGCTCGTCGTCCAGCGCCTGGCAAGACACCACCAGCCGGCCCTTAATCTGCTGCAAAATGGAAAGCGTCATAAATCCAACAACTCCTCGACTTCGTTTTTAATAATGGTCACGTGCGGTCCATAGATCACCTGAACGCCGTTGCCGCGAACGATCACCGCCCGCGCGCCGCTGGCCTTCAGCCCGCTTTCGTCCAGCAACCGACTCTGTTCTACCGTCACGCGCAGCCGCGTGGCGCAACAATCCAGTTCGACGATATTCTCTTTGCCGCCCAGCGCCGCCAGCACCTGCTGCGAGCGTTCGGTGCCGGTCGTCACCGCTTCCGGCGCGGTTTCCACCTCGCGCCCCGGCGTTTTGAAATTGAAGCGCAGGATCAGGAAACGGAACGTGAAGTAGTACAGGAAGAACCAGGGCACCCCGACCAGCGGCACATACATCCAGTGGGTTTTCGCTTCGCCCTGCAACACGCCGAACAGCATGAAATCGATAAAACCGCCGGAGAACGTCTGGCCGATGGTGATATGCAGAATGTGCGCGATCGCGAACGCCAGGCCGTCGAACAGCGCGTGCACCACGTACAGCGCCGGCGCGATGAACAGGAACGAGAATTCGATAGGTTCGGTGATGCCGGTCAGGAAAGAGGTCAGCGCCGCCGACAGCAGCAGCCCGCCGACGCGTTTGCGGTTCTCCGGGCGCGCGCTTTGGTACATCGCCAGGCAGGCGCCGACCAGGCCGAACATCATGGTGATAAAGCGGCCGGACATGAAGCGCGCCGTGCCGATGTAGAACTGCTGCGTATTCGGGTCGGCCAACTGGGCGAAGAAAATGCGCTGCGTGCCTTCCACCAGCTGTCCGTTGATCACTTCGCTGCCGCCGAGCGCGGTGGTCCAAAACGGCAGGTAGAAGATGTGATGCAGGCCGAACGGCCCGAGCATGCGCAATACGAAGCCGTAGATAAAGGTGCCGAGATAGCCGCTGGCGTCCACCAGCCCGCCCATGCCGAAGATCAGCCGTTGGAAAGGCGGCCACACCACGGTCATCAGGGCGCCGACCGCCATCGCCGCCAGCGAGCTGACGATCGGCACAAAGCGCGATCCGCCGAAAAAGCCCAGGAACGGCGGCAGCGCTATCTTGTTGTAGCGACCGTGCAGATACCAGGTCACCAGACCGATGACCACCCCGCCGAACACCCCGGTCTCCAGCGTCTGGATCCCGAGAATCGTTCCCTGCCCCACCGCGCCGGCGTTCTGCGCGGCCAGCGTGCCGTTGATTTTCAACAGCGCATTGATGGTGGCGTTCATCACCAGGTAGGCGATCAGCGAGGCCAGCCCCGCCGTGCCCTTGTCGCTTTTGGCCAACCCCACCGCCACGCCGACCGCGAACAGGACCGCCAGGTTGGCGAACACGATGGCGCCGGCGCTGGCCATCACCGTAAATACGCTTTGCAGCCAGCCAACATCGAGGAAGGGATAAGCCTCGACGGTATTGGGATTGGACAGCGCACCGCCGATCCCCAGCAGCAGGCCGGCCGCCGGCAGCACGGCGATCGGCAGCATGAACGATTTGCCGAACAGCTGGGCTTTTTCGAACCAGCCGCCGGAGCGCGACAATTCTGGTGTTGACATAAATTTTTCCCCGCTATCATTTTTATGATGAAAATTTTTACCACATTAAAATTAATTTAATGAAAATTTTATTCATAACGATGATCGGCTTCACAATCCGTCGATTTCGCTGGCGAGCGGCGGCGTCTTTCCGCCACAATAGAAACGGGAATACTCAGAAAGGTAACGTGATGAATACAGGCAACTTGTTATTGCGGCTGCGGCAGGATTTGGCGGGGTACAGCCCCACGCTGCAAAAGCTCGGCAACTATCTTCTTGCGCAGCCCTCCCGCGCCGTTTACCTGACCATCACCGAACTGGCGCGTGAAAGCGCCACCAGCGAAGCCAGCGTCACGCGGCTGTGCCGCCATCTGGGCTGCAAAGGCTATACCGAATTTAAAATGGCGCTGGCCCTCAGCCTGCAACAAAGCCAGCCGGAGGCGACGACGCGGCAAAGCGCGACGGAAAATTTGCTGGAAGAGAGCGTTCAGGCGCTGCGGGATACCGGCGCGCTGTTGGATCCGCAGGCGCTGCAACAGGCGGCGGACAGCCTGCAGCGTTGCGCTTCGGTGCAGATTTACGGCGTCGCCGCCAGCGCCATCATCGGCGATTTCCTGCACTACAAACTGTTGCGCCTCGGCAAACCGGCGCAGCTGTTCAGCGACATGCACCGGGCGGCGATGAACGCCACCTCGCTGAGTGAGCGGGATCTGCTGATCGTCATCTCGAGCTCCGGCTCCACCAAGGACGTGCTGCATGCGGTGGCATTGGCCAAAGGGCGCGGCGCACGCGTGATCGCCGTCAGCAACACCCAACGCAGCCCGCTGGCCAAGCTGGCGGATACGCTGCTGGTGGCGGCCAAACCGGAAGGGCCGCTGACCGCCGGCGCCCTGCCGGCCAAGGTCGGCGCCATGCTGCTGGTGGAGTTGATGATCGCCGAACTGGCTCGGCGCGATCCCGCCTACGCTCAGGCGATGCAGGCCACCGCCAGCGCCACCCTGCCGCTGCTGCTGTAATCAGAAGATCCAGCGGCCATAAACCCAGTACCACAGCCCCAGCACCGCCACCAGGTTGAGCGCCACGCTGAGGATGAACCAGGTTTTAAACGGCTGCTTCTGGGTTTTGTGGCGAAACAGCTGCTGTGCCGCCAGTGCGCCCAACCACCCGCCCAGCGCGCCGAACAGCAACAGCGTCGCCTCCGGCACCCGCCGCCACCCCTTGCGCGCCGCCAGCTTATCGCCGCCGTAGATCAGAAACGTCAGCAGGTTAGCCAGCAGCAACCACATCCACACCGGATGCAGCGAGAACAGGCTGGCGACCAGCGCCAGGCCCAGCAGGGCGTAACAAATCACATTGAGCTTCATGGCATCCGGTTTTTCGTTCGATAAAGGGCGCGTAGTGTGAACCTGCGCCACGATGGATGCAACCGGCTTATACCCATACAAAAAGTGCATTTAAACCCTGAATTTGGCATCCTGTCGTTCTGCCAATCCTCTACCGCACAAGGCGGCCCGATGACACCCCAACGCGTACTGGTTCTTGGAGCCAGCGGCTATATAGGCCAGAACCTGATCCCGCACCTGATCGAACAGGGGCACCAGATTACCGCCGCCGCGCGGCGCATCGAGTGGCTGCAGGAGCGGAACTGGCCGCAGGTCAACTGCCTGTATGCCGATCTGTACCGCCCGGAGACCCTGAGCGCGGCGCTGTGGGAGACAGATACGCTTTACTATCTGGTGCACGCGATGGGCGACGGCGACGATTTTATCGAGAAGGAGCGCCAGGCGGCGGAAAACCTGCGCGACGCGCTGCGCAATGCCGGCGTCAAACAGGTGATCTTCCTCGGCGCGCTGCAGCCGAACGACGACAGTTCGCCGCACCTGGCGGCCCGCCGCCTGACCGGCGAGATTTTGCGCCAGAGCGGCGTGCCGGTGACCGAACTGCGCGCCGGCATCATCGTCGGCCCCGGCTCGGCGGCGTTCGAAGTGATGCGCGACATGGTCTATAACCTGCCGGTGCTGACGCCGCCGCGCTGGGTGCGCTCGAAGTCGTCGCCGGTGGCGCTGGAGAACCTGCTGGTTTATCTGGCCGATCTGCTGGCGCACCCGGCGCAGGAGCACCGCATCTTCGACGTTGCCGGGCCGGAGTACCTCAGCTATCAGGATATGTTCCAACGCTTTATCGCCATCAGCGGCAAACGGCGCTGGCTGATCCCGATCCCCTTGCCGACGCGGCTGATTTCGGTGTGGTTCATCAGCCTGATCACCTCGGTGCCGACGCCGATCGCCCGCGCGCTGATCCAGGGGCTGAAGCACGATCTGCCCGCCGACGGCCGGCCGCTGCAGGCGCTGATCCCGCAGCGGCTGCACACCTTCGATCAGGCGGTCGCCACCACGCTGCAGCGCGAACAGGAGGTGGTCGATTCCGCCGACTGGGGCTACGATCCGGCGGCGCGGGCCCGCTGGCGCCCCGGCTACGGTTACTATCCGAAACAGGCCGGTTGTTCGCTGGACACCACCGCCACCCGCGAGGCCCTATGGCAAACGGTGCAGCGGCTGGGGGGCGAAGAAGGCTATTTCTACGCCAATATTCTGTGGCGGATCCGCGCCCGCATGGACGACATGATCGGCAACGGCGTGGCCTATGGCCGCCCGGCGCGCGCGAGCCTGGCGCTGGGCGACGAGATCGACGGCTGGAAAGTCATCACGCTGAAACCGCTGCGGCAACTGGCGCTGCTGTTCGGCATGAAGGCGCCAGGGCTGGGGCGGCTGAGCTTCACCATTACCGATCACGGCGATCGCCGCACGCTGGACGTGCGCGCCTGGTGGCATCCGGCCGGCTTTAGCGGGCTGCTGTATTGGTTCGCCATGATGCCCGCGCATCTGTTCATTTTCCGCGGCATGGCGAAGCGCATCGCCGAACTTGCCGAGGGCCTCGACCGCCAACGGCGCTGAACGCCGTTCATTTGTCGATCAACCGCACAGTTTGCCGCTGTGCTTCGGGGCTTTCCGATTGCATAGCGCACGAAATCACGGAAGAATGGCATCTTATTTGCTGGGAGCGCCGCAAGCGCCCGCCGGTATTCCGATTTTGGGTGAGAATAGAGTCCGTTATGAAGGTATTGGTCACCGGTGCCACCAGTGGGTTAGGCCGTAACGCCGTCGAATATCTGCGCCGTCAGGGCATCAAAGTGCGCGCCACCGGCCGCAACCAGGCGATGGGCGGCCTGCTGGAAAAAATGGGCGCGGAGTTCATTCATGCCGATCTCACCAATCTGATCTCTTCGCAGGCCAAGGCGATGCTGACGGACGTCGACGTGCTGTGGCACTGCTCCAGCTTCACCTCGCCCTGGGGCACCGAAGAGGCCTTCGAACTGGCCAACGTCCGCGCCACCCGCCGCCTCGGCGAATGGGCGGCGGCCTACGGCGTGGCGCAGTTCATTCACATCTCTTCCCCGGCGATCTATTTCGATTACCACCATCACCGCAACGTGACCGAAGACTTTCGCCCGCAGCGCTACGCCAACGAGTTCGCGCGCAGCAAGGCCGCCGGCGAGCAGGTGATCCAGCAGCTGGCGCTGTCCAATCCGCAGACCCATTTCACCATTCTGCGCCCGCAGGGATTGTTCGGGCCGCACGACAAGGTGATGCTGCCGCGGCTGCTGCAGATGATCAAACGCTACGGCAACCTGCTGCTGCCGCGCGGCGGCGCGGCGATGGTGGACATGACCTACCTGGAGAATGCGGTGCACGCCATGTGGCTGGCGACGCTAAAAGAAGATACGCCGTCCGGCCGCGCCTACAACATCACCAACCAGCAGCCGCGCCCGCTTCGCACCGTGGTGCAGCAGCTGATCGACGATTTGGGCATGAAGTGCCATATCCGCTCCGTCCCCTATCCGATGCTCGACATGATGGCCCGCGGCATGGAGCGCCTCGGCAGCAAAAGCGAAAAGGAGCCGGTGCTGACCCACTACGGCGTCGCCAAACTCAATTTCGACCTCACGCTCGATACCACCCGCGCACAGCAAGAGCTGGGCTATCAGCCGATCGTCTCGCTGGAAGAAGGCATCGCGCGCACCGCCCGCTGGCTGAAAGATCACGGCAAGCTGCACGGCCTGTAATCAACGCGCCGCGCCGTACTTCACCAGCAGCGCATCGACAATCGCTTCACTCTCCGCATCCGGTTCGCCGCGCACATCGTCGGGCCGGAAGTGCATCTGAAACGCCGCCAGCACATTGCGCTGCTGCCGCGCATTCCACGACGGGTCGATCGCGTAGCCGTAACGCGCCAGCTTTTCGAGCAGCGGCGCCATCGCTACCGGCGCATGGCGATCGCGCCCCGCCAGCAAACGCTGCACGTCGCGTTCGTCCGGCCAGGCGCCGATGCCGGCCTGGGCCAGCTGCCGCCAGGGGAACAGCGGGCCGGGATCCTGTTTACGCTGCGGCGCGATGTCGCTGTGCCCCACCACGTCCTGCGGCTGGATGCCATAGCGTTGGATGATGTCGCGGCTCAGCGGGACCAGCACGGCGATCTGCTCCGCCGTATAGGGCTGCCAGTGGGTGAACAGCATGCTGCGGGTGAAGCCCTTGTTGACGATTTCGATGCCGATCGAGGTGTCATTGAGGTTGCTGCGGCCGCGCCAGGCGCTGGCGCCGGCATGCCAGGCGCGCATCGCTTCCGGCACCAGGCGGAACACCGTCGGTTTACCGTGTTCGCGCTGCGGATGCGCCGGCAGCAGATAATGCGCGCTGACGTGTTCGTCGGTCAGCGTTTTCAGCGATGAGTGGAAGTCTTCCGCCGTGTAGTGCATCACCAGAAAGCGGATGCGTTGATCCGCGCCCTGCGCCTGATGCAGGGTTTCGAGCTGGTAAGCGCCGCGATCGACGAGCGTGTCCTGCTGCGGATTTTGGCATCCCGCCAGCAGCGCGGCGGCGATGATCCCTGGCCAAATTTTCACTTATCCTCCCTGTGATGTGATGACCTGATATAGCGTTAACGTTAATCAATAATCGCCACGGAAGCCACCGTCGGACAAAGTAAAACGCCCCGGACGCGCCAGGGCGTTGGGGAGTGGGATTAGCGGCTGACTTTCACCGCGGTGCCGCTGACGGTCACCATCAGCATGCTGCCGTCTTTGCCAACGGTTTCATAGTCGATATCGATGCCGACCACCGCGTTGGCGCCCAGCTCTTTCGCCTGATCTTCCAGCTCTTCGAACGCGATCAAGCGCGCCTTGCGCAGCTCTTTCTCATAAGCGCCCGAGCGGCCGCCGACGATATCGCGCACGCCGGCGAAGAAATCACGAAAGATGTTGGCGCCGAGGATCGCTTCGCCGGTGACCACGCCGCAGTATTCGGTGATGGTGAACCCTTCCAGGGTCGGGGTAGTTGAAAGCTGCATCAGAATTCCTTGTTTGATTAATTCAACGTATCTATGACCAGAAGATTAGCGTTATGTTCGCTTAATCAATGGCACGCAGTACGAATGCAAGGCCAAAAAACGCATTTATACTGTAAGCTATCGGTCTTCATGGTAGAGACTTTCACATAAGGTAATAAGATGAAAACAAAAACGATTGCGGCTGTTTTACCCTTAGCGCTGTTGCTGAGTGCCTGTACCACGGTGGAACCGGCATACAAGGATATCGGCACCCGCAGCGGCAGCTGTGTGGAAGGCGGCCCGGATACGGTCGCGCAAAAGTTCTATGACCTGCGCATCCAGCAGGGCGCCGGCCTGCCGGACAGCAACCGCCTGGCGCAGCTGCAGCCTTACCTGAGCAAAGTGCTGTATCAGGATCTGGTCAGCGCCGCCCAGAACCCGGGCAAGCATCGGATCACCGGCGACTTGTTCTCCGGCAATGCGCAGGGGCCAGGCAGCGCGTCCGTCGCCAGCGCCTCGACCATTCCTAACACCGATGCGAAAAACATCCCGCTGCGCGTCGACTTGAGCTACCAAAAAGACGCCAACAGCACCGTGAACTGGCAGGACGAAGTGCTGATGGTGCGCGAAGGCACCTGCTGGGTGGTTGATGATATTCGCTACCTGAATGTTCCAGCGCATGCCACCAACGGCAGCGTGCGCCAGGTGTTGGAAAACCAGTAACCCGCGATCCCCCGGCCGACGCGGGTTTGCCGCGTCGGCCATCCCCGCCTCCCGCCTGCCGCTCAGATTTCGTCCAATAGAAAAAATTTCGCTACCGATCTCACAGCCTGCGCCACAAATCCCCTCCCTCGGCTTGAGTCGCGGTATCTTGTGCTAATCTTTTACTGTCCCGCCGCACACTCATAAATTTTAACGCACAAAGATTGCATAAGTATTCTGTGGAAGTTAACATTTGCGGCATCAATGTCTATTCAATTCTGGCGCATGAGTATTCAACTTAACGGTATCAATTGCTATTACGGCGCTCACCAGGCGCTGTTTGACATCACGCTGGATTGTCCAGCCGGGGAAACCCTGGTGCTGCTTGGCCCAAGCGGCGCCGGAAAAAGTTCATTGCTGCGGGTGCTGAACCTGCTGGAAATGCCGCGTTCGGGCCAACTGCAGATCGCCGGCAACCAATTCGACTTCAAGCAGGCGCCTGGCGAGAAAGCCATTCGCGAACTGCGTCAAAATGTCGGCATGGTGTTCCAGCAATACAACCTGTGGCCTCACCTCACCGTGGTTCAGAACCTGATCGAAGCGCCTTGCCGCGTGCTGGGTCTGACCAAGGCTCAGGCGATGGAGCGCGCCGACAAGCTGCTCAAGCGTCTGCGCCTGACCGACTTCGCCGATCGCTTCCCGCTGCACCTTTCCGGCGGCCAGCAGCAGCGCGTGGCGATCGCCCGCGCCCTGATGATGGAACCGCAGGTGCTGCTGTTCGATGAACCGACCGCGGCGCTGGATCCGGAAATCACCGCTCAGATCGTCAGCATCATTCGCGAACTGGCCGGCACCGGCATCACACAGGTGATCGTCACCCACGAAGTGGAAGTGGCGCGCAAGACCGCCAGCCGCGTGGTGTACATGGAAAACGGCCACGTGGTGGAGCAAGGCGACAGCAGCCACTTCGCGCAACCGCGGACCACCGAGTTTGCCAACTACTTATCACACTAACAATTAACTTGCTGTAATTTGGGGAGTTTGCGATGAAAAAACTAATAATCGCCGCCGTTCTGGCCGGCATCAGCGTTTCCGCCTCCGCAGCCGAAACCATCCGTTTCGCTACCGAAGCCTCCTATCCTCCATTTGAATTTATTGACGCCGGCAACAAGATTCAGGGTTTTGATGTCGATCTGGCCAACGCGCTGTGCAAAGAGATGCAGGCCGAGTGCACCTTCACCAACCAGGCGTTCGACAGCCTGATCCCAAGCCTTAAATTCAAGCGTTTCGATGCGGTGATGGCCGGCATGGACATTACGCCGGAACGTGAAAAGCAGGTGCTGTTCACCAAGCCGTACTACGATAATTCGGCGCTGTTCATCGCGCAGAAAGGCAAAATCGCCGACGTGGCGGCGCTGAAAGGCAAGAAAGTGGGCGTGCAAAACGGCACCACCCACCAGAAATACCTGACCGACAAGCACCCGGAAATCACCACCGTGCCTTACGACAGCTACCAGAACGCCATTTTGGATCTGAAGAACGGCCGCGTTGATGCGGTGTTCGGCGATACCGCGGTGGTTAACGAGTGGCTGAAGCAGAATGACGCGCTGGCGGCAGTGGGCGCCAAAGTCACGGATAAAGACTACTTCGGCACCGGCCTCGGCATCGCGGTACGCCAGAAGAACACCGAGCTGCAGGGCAAGTTCAACGCCGCTCTGGACAAGATCAAGCAGGATGGGACCTATGAAACCATCTACAAAAAATGGTTCCAGCAGTAATACGCTCCGATGAATGAATTTCAACCTTTAGCAAGCGCCGCCGGCATGACCGTCGGCCTTGCCGTTTGCGCCCTGATCCTCGGGCTGATTCTGGCGATGCTGTTCGCCGTATGGGAATCGTCCCGCTGGAAAGCGGTCAGCTGGCTCGGCACCGCCTGGGTGACCGTGCTGCGCGGCCTGCCGGAAATCCTGGTGGTGCTGTTTATCTATTTCGGTTCGTCGCAGCTGCTGCTGATGCTCTCCGACGGCTTTACCCTCAACCTCGGTCTGTTCCAGCTGCCGATTCAGCTGGCGATCGACAATTTCGAAGTCAGCCCGTTCCTGTGCGGGGTGATCGCTCTGGCCCTGCTCTATTCCGCCTACGCCTCGCAGACGCTGCGCGGCGCGCTCAAAGCGGTGCCGCAGGGGCAGTGGGAGTCCGGCCAGGCGCTGGGGCTCGGCAAGGCGGCGATCTTCTTTCGCCTGATCATGCCGCAGATGTGGCGCCACGCTCTGCCCGGCCTCGGCAACCAGTGGCTGGTGCTGCTGAAAGACACCGCGCTGGTGTCGCTGATCAGCGTGAACGATCTGATGCTGCAAACCAAGAGCATCGCCACCCGCACCCAGGAGCCTTTTACCTGGTATGTGATCGCGGCGGCCATCTACCTGCTGGTGACGCTGTTCAGCCAATACGTCATCAAACGCATTGAGCTGCGCGCCACGCGCTTTGAGCGGGGGCCGGTCTGATGATTGAGTATTTGCCGGAAATCCTCAAAGGGTTGCACACCAGCCTGACGCTGACCGTCGCCGCGCTGATCGTCGCGCTGGTGCTGTCGCTGCTGCTGACGGTGATCCTGACGCTGAAAACGCCAATCCTGACGCCGCTGGTCAAGATCTACGTGACGCTGTTCACCGGCACGCCGTTGCTGGTGCAGATCTTCCTGATCTACTACGGCCCCGGCCAATTCCCGGCGATCCGCGACTACCCGTGGCTGTGGAATCTGCTGTCGCAGCCTTGGTTGTGCGCGATGATAGCGCTGGCGCTGAACAGCGCGGCCTACACCACGCAACTGTTCTACGGCGCGGTGCGCGCCATTCCCGCCGGGCAATGGCAGTCGTGCGAAGCGCTGGGCATGTCGCGCCGGCAGACGCTGCGCATTCTGCTGCCGTTCGCCTTCAAGCGCGCGCTGTCGTCTTACTCCAACGAAGTGGTGCTGGTGTTCAAAAGCACCTCGCTGGCTTACACCATCACGCTGATGGAAGTGATGGGCTACAGCCAGCTGATGTACGGCCGCACCTACGACGTCATGGTATTCGGCGCCGCGGGCCTGGTGTACCTGTGCGTCAACGGCCTGCTGACGCTGCTGATGCGGCTGGTGGAGCGCCGCGCGCTGGCGTTTGAGCGCCGCAACTGAGGCCGCCTCCCCTCATGAGCCCCGCCGCCGTGCGGGGCTTTTTTTATCCCTGAGGCAATATTTAATCATTTTCATTGCATTTTAATTCACTCGATGGCAGGGTTATCAGCAGGTGTCCTCGCAAAAACCTCTGGCGATTACCAGTAAAAACAAACGATAGCGAAAAATCACTTTCAGGATCCAGACAGGAGCTCTACGCATGAAAAAACTGCTGCTTGCCGCGACGATGTTGGCCGGAATCACCTTTAACGCCACCGCGGCCGAGACCATCCGCTTCGCCGCCTCCGCCACCTACCCGCCGTTCGAATCGCTCGACGCCAATAACCAGATCGTCGGCTTCGATATCGATCTGGCCAACGCGCTGTGCAAGCAGATGCAGGCGCAGTGCACCTTCACCAACCAGGCGTTCGACAGCCTGATCGCCGCGCTGAAATTCAAGAAATACGATGCGGTGATTTCCGGTATGGATATCACGCCGGAGCGCAGCAAACAGGTCGCCTTCACCCAGCCTTACTACGCCAACTCGGCGATCGTGATCGCGCAAAAAGGCAAGTTCAGCTCGCTGGCGGATCTGAAAGGCAAAAAACTCGGCATGGAAAACGGCACCACCCACCAGAAATACATGCAGGACAAGCACCCGGAGATTAACACCGTCTCTTACGACAGCTACCAAAACGCCATTCTGGAGCTGAAAAACGGCCGTATCGACGGCGTGTTCGGCGACACCGCCGTGGTGAACGAGTGGCTGAAAACCAACCCGCAGCTGGCGCCGGTCGGCGAGCACATCACCGATGCGCAATACTTCGGCACCGGTCTCGGCATCGCGGTGCGCCCGGACAACCAGGCGCTGCTGGCCAAGCTGAACGCCGCGCTGGACGCCATCAAGGCCGACGGCACCTACAAGGCCATCAACGACAAATGGTTCCCACAGTAAGTCCGCATGTGGAGCCGCCATCCTTTGGCGGCTCCATCCGATTGCCACTCCATCCGGTTAGTGCTAAATTTGATACTGAATTTAGCATCAAGGATAACATCATGACGGTTCAACCCATTCTTGCCGATTCCGCAGTCAGCATCAGCGATTTTAAGAAATCGCCCAACGCCGCCCTTAAAGAGGCACAAGGGCAGCCGGTCGCCGTCCTGACCAACGGTAAGATTTCGGGATATTACGTCTCACCGGAAACCTGGGAGGCTATCGCGGAGTACCTGGAAGATATCGAACTCGCTGAAATCGTTCGTTCACGGATGAACGGCAAACGCATTAAGGTCAATTTGGATGACTTATAAGCTTGAATTCGAAGAACATGCGCTGAAGGAATTTAAAAAACTGTCCCCGGTGATCCGGGAACAGTTCAAAAAAAAGCTGGTATCGGTATTGGTTAATCCCCACGTCCCCGCCAACAAACTCGCCGGTTTGCCCGATTGCTACAAAATCAAACTCAGAGCATCAGGCTTTCGTTTGGTGTATCGCGTCATGGAAACGGAGATCGTGGTTCTGGTCCTGTCTGTGGGCAAACGCGAACGTTCAGCGGCTTATACGGCTGCCAAAAAGCGCCTTTAACGCCGCACCAACAGCGTCAGCACTTCGTAGTGCGCGGTATGCGGGAACATGTCGAACAGCTGCACCCGTTCGATGCGGTACCCCGGCAACATCTCGATATCTTTCGCCATGCTCTCGGCGTTGCAGCTGGAATAGAGAATATAGCCCGGCGCCATCCGGCTCAGGTAGTCGCACAGCGCCTGGCCGATGCCGCGCCGCGGCGGATTGACCAGCACCAGCTGCGGCACCTGGCCTTCGGCGGTGGCGAAACGGGTGGAATCGAGCGCCTGAAAATCTACGTGCAACAACCCTAACCGCTGCGCCGACTGGCGCGCGCAGGCGATCGCTTCCGCGCTGATTTCGATGCCGGTCAGCCGCGTTTGCGGCTGCGCGCAGTGCAGGCCGAAACCGCCGACGCCGCAGAACAGATCCCACATGCTGTCGATACCCAGCGCGCGCACCCAGTCGCGGGCGGTGGCATACAGATCGGCGGCCACCTGCGGGTTGGTCTGGAAGAAGCTTTGCGGGCGGATGAACAGCGGCACCTGATTGAACTGTTCCTCGAGCGCCTGCTGTTCGGTCAGCGCAATCTCGCGCTCCCCTTCCATGATCGCCATGTGCACCGGCTGAATATTGGCGGAGATCACCATGAGCTGCGGCAACTGCTGCTGCAGCCACGGCAGCGCGGCGCGCAGCTGCGCCAGCTTGGTTTCCGAGCGCAGCACGAAGCGCAGCATCACGCCGCCGTCGAGCGTGCTTTCGGTCAGCAGCAGGTACTTTAGCTCGCCGCGTTTGCGCGCCACGTTGTACGGCGTCAGGCCCGCGCGGGCGATAAAGCTTTTCAGCACCGCGAACATCGGCGCAAAACCGGCAGGGTACAGCGGGCAGTCGCTCAGATCGGCCGGTGTGCCGTCGCGGTGCAGCATGCCGAGCAGCGGGCGCTCCACGCTGCCGCTGACCACCATCTTGGCTTTATTGCGAAATGCGCTCAGTTCCCCCGCCACCGGCTGCAGCCACTGCGCGACGTCGCGCCCAGCCAGCAGCGATTGCAGGTGATGCTGTTTGTCGGCCAGTTGCTGCGGATAGGGCTTTTCCAGCCACTGACAGGAACGGCAGGTGCCCGCCGTATACAAAGCGCAATGCATGAAGATTACCGTGAAGTTCAGGATGACGAATCAAGGGCGCAGAGTTTACCACTCCGCGCGCCTAAAATCTCACTTGCGCGCGGCGAAGAAGCGGCGGCTGGCGGTGGGAACAAACAGCAACGCCAGGATCACCGCGTCGGGGATCTTTTGCAGGATCAGAACGTGCAGGATTTGGCCGCTGGTTTCCCCTTCCACGGTGAACACCTCGGGAAAGACGCTGCCGATGGTGGCCAACAGCAGGTAAAGCACCACGATGCACTGGCAGGCTACATACCCCCAGCGCCCCCAGTTGCGGCCGCGCATCACGGCAAAACCGCAGCTGATTTGCAGGCACAGCAGCAGCAGGCCGGCCAGAAAGATAAAGGTAGAATCCCACGCCTGCGCGCTGGTGTTGACGAACTCCTGCGCGCCGTCGACGCCCAGCTCGCCCAGCAGCAGCACCACGCTGATACACTTGATCGCGACCATGGCGGTACCCGCCACCATCACCGGCACCGGCGCATCCGAAGTCGATCCCATTCCCTGCCCGCTTTTCAGCATGTCTGACATATCCGTATTCCGCTACGACGCGCCACCTATACAGGTGGCGCATGTAAAGTCAGGTAGTTAGTTGCAATACTTATTGATTGCAAAAATAGCAGGTTTGTTACGATTCAGCTACGGGCCGCCCGCTGCAATTCGCGCGATCGTTGTTTTTCCGAGCGCGCCATAAACCACCAGGCGATCAGGCCGAGAATGCCCACCACCAGCAGGATCAGGCTGGCCAACGCGTTAATTTCCGGATTCACCCCCATGCGCACGCTGGAGAACACCAGCATCGGCAGCGTGGTGGCGCCCGGGCCGGAGACGAAGCTGGCGATCACCAGGTCGTCCAGCGACAGGGTGAACGCCAGCATCCAGCCGGAGATCAGCGCCGGCGCGATCATCGGCAAGGTGATGACGAAGAACACCTTCAGCGGCGGCGCCCCCAGATCCATCGCCGCCTCTTCAATTGAGCGATCCACCTCGCGCAGGCGCGAGCTGATCACCACCGCCACGTAAGCGGTACAGAAGGTGACATGCGCCAGCCAGATGGTGAACATGCCGCGCTCCGACGGCCAGCCGAAGGCGTGCCCCATCGCCACGAACAGCAGCAGCAGCGACAGGCCGGTGATCACGTCCGGCATCACCAGCGGCGCAGTCAGCATAAACGCGAAGCCGGTCGAACCGCGAAAGCGGCCGAAGCGCACCATCACCACGGCGGCGATGGCCCCCAGTACCACCGCGGCGGTGGCGGAGGCGGCGGCGATGGTCAGGCTGAGCCCCACCGCGCTGATCATCGCCGAGTCGTGGAACAGTTCGGTATACCAGCGCGTGGACCAGCCGGCCCACACCGTCACCAGCTTGGAGCTGTTGAAGGAGTAGATCACCAGCATCAGCATCGGCGCATACAGGAAGGTAAAGCCAATCGTCAGGATGGCGATGCGCCACGGTGAACGCACTACCGGCAAGTTGTTCATGCCTGCCCCCCCATTTCCTTGTTCTGGTGTTTGTGGAACCACAAAATTGGCACGATCAACAGCAGCAGCATGATGGTGGCGACCGCCGAGGCCACCGGCCAGTCGCGGTTATTGAAGAACTCCTGCCACAGCACGCGGCCGATCATGATGCTGTCCGGCCCACCGAGCAGTTCCGGGATCACGAACTCCCCCACCGCCGGGATGAACACCAGCATCGAACCGGCGATGATGCCGCCGCGCGTCAGCGGCACGATCACGCTGAAGAAGGTTTTCAGCGGCCGGGCACCCAGATCCAGCGACGCCTCCACCAGCGAGTAATCCAGCCGGATCAGCGCCGTGTAGATCGGCAGCACCATAAACGGCAGATAGGAATAAACGATGCCGATATACACCGCCAGGTTGGTGTGCAGGATCACCAGCGGCTGATCGATGACACCCAGCCACATCAGGAAGTTATTAAGAATGCCATTGTTTTTCAGAATGCCCATCCAGGCATAGACGCGGATCAGGAACGAGGTCCAGGAAGGCAGGATCACCAGCAGCAGCAGAATGTTGCGGGTTGACGCCTTGCTGTGAGCCACCGCCCAGGCCAGCGGATAACCGATGATCAGGCAGCACAGCGTCGAGACCGCCGCCACGCGCAGCGACTGCAGGTAGGCGTCGATATACAGCGGATCGTCGGTCAGCTGCAGGTAGTTGGCGAAGTTGAGCGCGATGTTCAGCTTGCCGTCCACCCAGCTCATCAGCTCGGTGTAAGGCGGCACCGCCAGCGCCAGCTCCGCCAGGCTGATCTTGAACACGATCAGGAACGGCAGCATGAACAGCAGCGTCAGCCATAAATACGGCAGCGCGATCACCAGCTTGCGGCCGTGAGCCATCAGCAGGCGGTGGAACAGCGCCTTGAGGGTGCCGGGCGTTTTGGCCGGCGGTTCCGGCGTGCGTTCAGAAAGCAGGGTCATACGGGTTACTCCTCACCGGCTCCACTACACCGTCAACACTACGCAGCTGTCGGTTTCCCAGCACAGACGCACTTCATCGCCCCAGGTCGGCATCCCCTTGCGGAAACGGTGGCCGTTTTGCAGCTGGGCGCTGATAATCTGCCCGCTGTGCAGCTTCACGTGATAAATGGACAGATCGCCCAGGTAGGAAATATGCGCCACTTCTCCCACCGCGAAGTTGCAGCCGTCTTCCGGCACCTGTTCGCACAGCAGGATCTTTTCCGGCCGCAGCGCCACCTGGATCGGCACGCCGTCCACCACCGAGGCGTCCGGATCGACTTTGATCGCATGGCGCAACCCGGGGCTTTGCAGGATCAGCGCATCGTCGTGGCGCTCTTGCAATACGCAGTCGAAGACGTTGACCGAGCCGATAAATTCGGCGCTGAAGCGGCTGTTCGGATGCTCGTAGATCTCTTCCGGCTCGCCGATCTGCACGAACTTGCCGCGGTTCATGATGGCGATGCGCCCCGCCATGGTCATCGCCTCTTCCTGATCGTGCGTCACCATCACGCAGGTGACGCCGACGCGCTCGAGAATGTCGGTCACTTCCAACTGCATGCGATCGCGCAGTTTCTTGTCCAGCGCGCCCATCGGCTCATCCAGCAGCAGCAGCTTGGGCCGCTTGGCCAGGCTGCGCGCCAGCGCCACCCGCTGCCGCTGGCCGCCGGAAAGCTGGTGCGGCTTGCGTTTGGCGTACTCTTGCATGTGCACCAGCGCCAGCATTTCCGCCACCCGCTCGGCGATCGCCGCCCGTGGCATTTTGTCCTGTTTCAGGCCGAAGGCGATGTTCTGCTCCACCGTCATGTGCGGGAACAGCGCGTAGGACTGAAACATCATGTTGATCGGCCGCTGGTACGGCGGCACGTGCGACATATCCTGCCCATCGAGCACGATCTGCCCTTCCGAGGGCTGCTCGAAACCGGCCAGCATGCGCAGCAAGGTGGACTTACCGCAGCCGGACGGGCCGAGCAGCGCAAAGATCTCGCCCTTGTAGATGGTAAGGCTAACGTCTTCGACCGCGTTCTGCCCGTCGAAGGTTTTGGTGAGGTTACGGATTTCCAGCAGAGGGGTGAAAACCTTCTGCGACTTGGCTTGAGGACGAGGGATGGCGTCGTTCAATCGGGGTGCTCTCCGGCGTAAAGCGGCACAAAACCACGGCGAGCGCCGTGGCCCAAAACGGCAATGCAGGCGGGGAGCGCCCGCCTGCCGGTTTACCGACGATCGGGGGATATCCCCCATCATCACTTCCCGCTTTTAACTTTAGTCCATGCGCGGGTAATGACACGGTCCAGCTTCGGCGATTGTACGTTAAGCGTGAACAGCTTGGCGCGCAGATCGGCCGGGGGATAGACGTTCGGGTTATTGCGCACCTCAGCGTTCACCAGCGGCGTGGAGTCCTTCACCGCATTGGCGTAATAGACATAGTTGCTGATGCCGGCCATCACGTCAGGTTTCATCAGGAAGTTCAGGAACTGGTAGGCGGCGTCTTTGTTCTTGGCGTCCGCCGGCATGGCGAACATGTCAAAGTAGGTCAGCGCCCCTTCTTTCGGGATCGCGTAGGCCACGTTCACGCCGTTCTTCGCCTCTTTGGCGCGATTGGCCGCCTGCATCACGTCGCCGGACCAGCCGATCGCCACGCAGATATCACCGTTCGCCAGATCGTTGATGTATTGAGACGAGTGGAAGTAACGGATGTTCGGCCGCAGCTTCAGCAGCAGATCGTTAGCCGCGCCGGTATAGTCCGCCGCGTTGGTGCTGTTGGGATCTTTGCCCAGGTAGTGCAGCACGGTGGCGTAGACCTCGCTCGGCGCATCGAGGAAGGAGACGCCGCAGCTTTTCAGCTTCTCGAGGTTTTCCGGCTTGAGGATCAGATCCCAGCTGTCGACCGGCGCGTCTTTACCCAATGCCGCCTTCACCTTGTCGACATTGTAGCCGATGCCGGTGGTCACCATCAGGTAAGGGATGCCGTATTTGTTGTCCTTGTCATTGTGCGCCACCAGCTTCAGCATCTCGGGATCGAGATTCTTGTAGTTGGGCATCTTGCTCTTGTCGAGCGGCTCGAAGATGCCGGCCTGCGACTGGCGCTCGAGGAAGTTGGATGAAGGAACCACCAGATCATAACCGGTGCTGCCCGCCATCAGTTTGCCTTCCAACACTTCGTTGGAGTCAAAGACGTCGTACACCACCTTGATGCCGGTTTCTTTCTGGAATTTGGCCAGGGTATCCGGCGCGATATAGTCGGACCAGTTATACACGTGCAGCGTTTTCTCTTCGGCTGACGCCGTGACGGACGCGGCCATCAACAGGCCGGCAACCACACCCGATAACCACTTTTTACGTTGGGTGACCATCCGTAACTTCCTCCAAAACAGGGTGAATCATAGAATTGAACTTGTATCTGCAGCGATACAAAACCTTTCCTGATCGAGCGCAATCGTTGCAACCGCGAACTGAATGGCTATGCATATGATTGCATGCGCCTTTTTTCACTGCCCTGCTCGCGTGGCCACAAGGGAAATCGCAAGCCCTTTGCAGAATCAGCAGCATAGCCGCTGCCATCGCAACCCGCCAGCCCCCAGGGTAAAAAACGCCTTTTATCGATTTTTTATGCAGTTTTTCTCTATGTGATACGCCATTAACGGCACAAAAGGCGAGAAAGATCGGGCGGCAAAGGCCAAAGTGCAGAATATTTTATTGCGGAGGGGAATAACGGCAGCATGCCGCCGGAGCGACGGCATGCTTAAGGTACGACGAGGATCAGTGCAGCATCGGCTGACGCACGGCGCCAGCGGGGATCTCTTCTTCATCACCCATAAACAGCAGATCGTTCGCCCGCGCCTCGAGGATCACCATCGAGACCTGCTCTTCGCCCTGCTGCATGAAGTGGGTAAACTGCTCGTAGGTGATGCCGACCGCCACGCTCAACGACTGGCAGACGATCAGCTTCGGCAGGTTGTCGTCCTGAATGTCGACGAACGCCTTGATGGTCAGCGAACTGGCGTTGATCTGGCTCAGGTCCGCCACCAACGGGATCAGCGCGGTCGGCTTCACCTCGGCCAGCGCGGAAAACAGAATGACGTTGTCCACCAGATCTATCTTGGCGTCGAACACGCCGTCGAAGTTCTGCATGTGCGGCAGGTGCAGCGCCTGGCAGGAATCGCACTCAAAGAAAGAGATGCCCGACTGATCCAGCCAGCGCCGCAACAGCGCCAAATCGGGGACAATGAGTGAATCCATAATAACCAGCCTCACAATATTCAATACGCGAAAAGGCGCATAGCTTACGGAATATTCACCCGATACGCCACGATCAATGCGGCTTAATTCACTAATTCAGATATTGCACGGCGGGAAAAGCGCGCCCCCGCCCCGTCAACCGCCGGATTTCAGGCGAAAGCCCGGCCGGCCGCGCTGCTCAATGTATTCGATCATCATGCCGGCGATGTCCAGCCCGGTGGTGGTTTCCACCCCTTCCAGCCCCGGCGACGCGTTGACCTCCATCACCAGCGGGCCGCGCTCGGCGCGCAGGATATCCACCCCGGCGACGTCCAGCCCCAGCGTGCTGGCCGCTTTCACCGCGATCGCCCGCTCCCTGGCGGTGATGGTCACCTTGCGGGCTGTGCCGCCGCGGTGCAGGTTGGAGCGAAACTCGCCGGGCTTGGCCTGCCGTTCGATGGCGGCCACCACCCGGCCGCCGACCACCAAACAGCGCACGTCGCGCCCCTGCGCTTCACGCACGTACTCCTGCACCAGGATATGGGCGTTCAGCCCGCGAAAGGCGTCGATCACGCTTTCCGCCGCCTGGCGGGTTTCCGCCAGCACCACGCCGATGCCCTGCGTGCCTTCCACCAGCTTGACCACCAACGGCGCGCCGCCGACCAGCTCGATCAGATCGCCGGTATCGTCCGGCGAATGGGCAAAGCCGGTAATCGGCAGATCGATGCCCTGCCGCGCCAGCAGCTGCAGCGAACGCAGCTTGTCGCGGGCGCGGGTAATAGCCACGGATTCGTTTAGCGGGTAGCTGCCGAGCAGCTCGAACTGGCGCAGCACCGCCGTGCCATAAAAGGTGATGGCGGAGCCGATGCGCGGGATCACCGCATCGTAACGCTCCAGTTGGCGGCCGCGATAATGAATGGTCGGCGCCGCCGGATTGATGTTCATGTAGCAGGAGAGCGGATCGATGATATCGATGCTGTGCCCGCGATCTTCCGCCGCTTCACGCAGCCGCTTGCATGAGTAGAGCGTTCCGTCGCGAGAAAGAATGGCAATTTTCACTCGTCACCCCAAAGGCCAACGCCTGCCCGGCAGGCGGGTTAGCGGCCGCGGCGCTCAGGCGCGCGGATCGCTGTCCTGATTATCTTTCGATTGCGGTTTGCGGCGATCGTTTTCCGGCGGCAACCCGCCGCGCATCAGCGGCCCGAAGCCCTGCACCACGCGCCACACCAGAAACGCCGCCGCCGGCACCATCAGCGCCACGCCGAGGAAAATCATGCCGACCGCCGCCTGCTGCGAAGCCAGCCAGCCCGGCAGCTGCAGGTGGCCGTGAATGCTGAGGTAGGCCAGCACCAGCATCACGATGCCCAGCCCTTCCAACACCAGCACCGGGCGCGGTAAGTCACCGAATGAACGCATATTTTTCTTCTCCAGAAGGTCTGCCTCCAGTGTAGTGAATTCCCGTCGGCGGCGACAGCCCCGGCCGACTAATTGGTTACATGAATCAAACTAACAGGTAATTCCTGCTTTTTTTTCGCCAGCTCAACGGGCATAGTAGGCGCCATCTGACGCAGGTAATGTCTTTTTCGGTGACGGGATGTCGTTGCGGTAGCGAACAATTTATTGAAAATCCAATTAAGGAGCGTTGCATGTTTGCAGTAATCTTCGGGCGTCCTGGCTGTCCTTATTGTGTCCGCGCTAAAGAACTGGCGGAAAAACTGACTGAAGAACGCGACGATTTCAACTTCCGTTACGTTGACATCCACGCGGAAGGCATCACCAAGGCCGATCTGGAAAAAACCGTCGGCAAACCGGTTGAAACCGTGCCGCAGATCTTCCTGGATGAGAAGCACATCGGCGGTTGCACCGATTTCGAAGCTTACGCCAAAGAACACCTGAACCTGTTCCAGTAAGTTTTTGAACGACAAAGACAAAAAAGGCGCTTAACGCGCCTTTTTTTATTGCCGCTGCCGCCGGTGCAGCTGCTGCAGCGTCTGCAACAGGCCGAGGGCGAACAGCATCAGCATCGCGCCGAACACGCACCAGAACACCGCGCTGGTGGCGTACGCCAGCTCCTGCCAGAACGAAGAGGACGGCGTCAGCCAGAAATGGCGGATCAACAGGCACAGCGGCAGCGCATACAGCGCGCCGAGCAGCGGGCAAAGCAGCCGCTTGCGGCTCGACAGATAGCTGGCGATCGCACCGGGGATCACAAACAGCAGCAGGCCGGTTTCGCCATGGTGCTCATGATCGGTGCTGCCGAACAGGCCGGTTTGCTGGCCGAGAAACACCAGGCTGAACAACAGAAAACAGCTGAGAATGCCCAGCCAATATCTATAACTCGTCATGCGAATTCTCCCCCGCCCAATTACCGCATCAATAGAAATCGGCCCGCTCACCCGCGCGGTGACGCTGAACCGAATTTTTTCCTTGGTCAAAAGAGAGTTAAATGCGCACGGCGGCGCAGGAAATCAGCTTTCTGTGCTGGCTGTCATCGATCATAGCGTCTAGAATGAACGCCGCCGAACGATGGTTCGCTTTGCCTTACGCTGGTGGTGATTTATGACGTCGTTTTAAGGCTGAATTTATCTCTTATAGTTATCTATATCAAGCACTTACTGGTAAACAATAAGTTATCCTCCGTGAACATAAACGTCGCTAGTTTGTTAAACGGTAACTACATTCTGTTACTGTTCGTGGTACTCGCACTGGGGCTGTGCCTCGGTAAACTCCGTCTGGGCTCCGTCCAACTCGGTAATTCCATTGGCGTTTTGGTGGTTTCGCTGCTGCTCGGCCAGCAACACTTCGCCATTAACACCGAGGCGCTGAATCTCGGCTTTATGCTGTTTATTTTCTGCGTCGGCGTGGAAGCCGGGCCCAACTTTTTCTCGATTTTCTTCCGCGACGGCAAAAACTACCTGATGCTGGCGCTGGTGATGGTCGGCTCGGCGATGGTGATCGCCATCGGTCTCGGCAAACTGTTCCACTGGGACATCGGCCTGACCGCCGGCATGCTGGCCGGCTCGATGACCTCGACGCCGGTGCTGGTGGGCGCCGGCGACACGCTGCGCAACACCATCGTCAACGGCCCGGCGCTGCTGGCGGCGCAGGATCATCTGAGCCTTGGCTACGCCCTCACCTACCTGATCGGTCTGGTCAGCCTGATCTTCGGCGCGCGCTACCTGCCGAAGCTGCAGCACCAGGACCTGTCCACCTCTGCCCAGCAGATCGCCCGCGAACGCGGCCTGGACACCGACAGCCAGCGCAAGGTCTACCTGCCGGTGATCCGCGCCTACCGCGTCGGCCCCGAACTGGTGGCCTGGGCCGACGGCAAGAACCTGCGCGAACTGGGCATCTACCGCCAGACCGGCTGTTACATCGAACGCATCCGCCGCAACGGCATTCTGGCCAACCCGGACGGTGACGCGGTGCTGCAGGTGGGCGACGAGATCTCGCTGGTCGGCTACCCGGACGCCCACGCGCGGCTGGATCCGAGCTTCCGCAACGGCAAGGAAGTGTTCGATCGCGATCTGCTCGACATGCGCATCGTCACCGAAGAGATCGTGGTGAAGAACAGCAACGCGGTGAACAAGCGCCTGAGCCAGCTGAAGCTGACCGACCACGGCTGCTTCCTCAACCGCGTGATCCGCAGCCAGATCGAAATGCCGATCGACGACAGCATCGTGCTTAACAAGGGCGACGTGCTGCAGGTGAGCGGCGACGCGCGCCGGGTGAAGAGCGTGGCGGAGAAGATTGGCTTTATCTCGATCCACAGCCAGGTGACCGACCTGCTGGCATTCTGCGCCTTCTTCATCATCGGCCTGCTGATCGGCCAGATCACCATTCAGTTCAGTAACTTCTCGTTCGGCATCGGCAACGCCGCCGGCCTGCTGATGTCCGGCATCATGCTCGGCTTCCTGCGCGCCAACCACCCGACCTTCGGCTACATTCCGCAGGGCGCGCTGAACATGGTGAAAGAATTCGGCCTGATGGTGTTTATGGCGGGCGTGGGCCTGAGCGCCGGCGCCGGCATCGGCCACAGCCTGGGCGCGGTCGGCGGCCAGATGCTGATCGCCGGGCTGATCGTCAGCCTGGTGCCGGTGATTATCTGCTTCCTGTTCGGCGCCTACGTGCTGCGCATGAACCGCGCCCTGCTGTTCGGCGCCATCATGGGCGCCCGTACCTGCGCACCGGCGATGGAGATCATCAGCGATACCGCACGCAGCAATATCCCGGCGCTGGGCTATGCCGGCACCTACGCCATCGCTAACGTGCTGTTAACGCTGGCGGGTTCACTCATCGTGGTGCTATGGCCAGGGATACTCGGCTGATCGATTAGCGGGAGAGATGGTTCGGCGATAAAAATATTTTGATTTTTTTGTCGCCGGCCAGAACTTTCGTTGGGGGCAGCAGTCTGAATTAGTGCCACTGCTTTTCTTTGATGTCCCCATTTTGTGGAGCCCGATAATCCCGCCTTTTAGGTTCAAGATTATCGGGTTTTTTGTTGGCATGAAATAATATCCTTATAAATCATTTATATTGCGACACCAACTTCTTAGTCTGGCGACAAAATGGCGGCACCACTTTCTCTTACTTCGATTCCCCCTGGCTTCTAAGGGATTTTCATTTAAAATCGACTTGTTACCCTACGACATGGATATCCATAATGAGCACACCCGCCGCACCAACACTTGATGCTGAAAAATTATACAATAACGCAGTAATTTCTATCCAACTAGGTATTGAAGACTTCGAACAATCCAATTCAGAGAACCCAGCAAGGACGCTCTCATCTGTAAGAAACCTTTTTGCTGGCTTATTACTTTTGTTCAAATACAAAATAGCAGTGTCCGTAAATGATCCCGCGGATGCGTATATGTTGATTTTTAACCCTCCTTTTATCCTGCCTAAATCCGACGGTAGTGGTGGAGTGAAATGGGTTCCTGATGGAAAATTTAAGAATTCAACTATAGATGTACAAGGCATTAAGCAACGTTTCGATGGTTTCGGTATAGATGTTGATTGGGCAGCCATAAAGAAATTACAAGACTGTCGAAATCATCTAGAGCATTTACATCCGCAGCACACACTTGGTGAGGTAGGTGGGTTTGTCGCTGATCTTTTCCCTGTCCTAAGTGATTTTATAACAAATCAATTAGAGCAAGCTCCATCCGATGTTTTGGGTAGCGCCTGGGAGAAAATGTTAGCCCACCAAGACTTCTACAACCAAAAACTTGCGCAGTGTGAAGAATCCTGGGAATCCGCAGGTGTGCCGGAGGGAATGAAAACCTACTTAACTCAATGCGTCTGCGATATGTGCAGTTCAAAGCTTCTTGCAGCTAATCAAGATGATATTGATTCAAACCTGACGGTGGTAGACGATGAAGATGGATTCAGATATCGCTGTTTATCTTGTTCTTACAGCGACCTTATAGTTCCACAGTTATACGAGGCATTGCATTTAGAAAACTATTTCGACCCACGCGATGGGGGCGAACCAGCCCATGAAACTTGTTACCAATGCGGGCGTGATACATTTCTAATATTTGAGCAATGTTGCGTCTGGTGTGAGGCCACACTTGACTATGAACAATGCACAATCTGTGAGGAACGCCTTGGCCAAGATGATCAAGAGAATAATGGCTTATGCGGGTATCACTCCCACATGTCATTTAAGAACGACTAACTATTTTTTCAGTTCATAAGGTATTAGTTGGAACATCACAGCCAGTATCACGCCTAGGATGCTGGCTATACCTCTTACACTCCCACCTAGCATCGCGATCCGAGTAATTTATATTTATTGTATGTTTTTCAAGTAATTAGGTGAAAACCCATAACACTACGCGATCCAAAAAATGAAAAACACTGAAATTCTTTTCAATCTTTTCAGTTTGGGTTTGCTCGCAAAGCCCCAGGCGTGGCGCGGCCCGGCTGGGTGTTTTGTAGAAATTCAGAACTGAAAAAATTTCCTGATCCAAATTGCGCAGGCGGGTGCGGTGTAGTGCCGTTTTCGTGGGCAAGATGTTTATTTCGTGGGGTTTCTGCCACGCTGGCGGCACGCTGCTGCGGTGTTCGGATTTATTCGCGTGGATTGTCGCCGGGCAGGAAAGCGGCTCAGAATGGCGCACAGGCGGCCAGATTGCGGGATGGAAAAGCCCGCGCAGGGCGCAACGCGGGACTTTTATTTTAGTAGTTAACGGAAAATGGTCATGGCACCATGGTTGTTACAACATTGGGTGCACCAATTAGGATAACGAACAGTAGTATGCTTCCTATGGTAATTGCTGTTGCGAGTTCATTCTTCATAGTGGCATTTCCCCTGTTATTTTGAAAGCGTACCTACAAACTCCAATGTGTCGCGGTATAACTGGAATTCATCGTTATCAGATGCTTTTTCCATTTCTGCGACTATTTGAGAAAGAATATTATCGGTGTTGACTATTTTTTTGCGAACAAGAAGATCTATGACACATCTGCCCAGAACCGTGCTCACCTTTTCTAAGTTCTGTGTTTCACTATCGGTAAGGTAATGAATACTCATAAGCCCTCCAATCAATGATTTTTCGGATTTGGCCGTTAATCCAGATGTCGTCTTTAGAGCAGGCATTCCCATCCCTAGTTTGGTTGAAAGAGCCCACCGAAGCGGGCAAAGATTGTCTCTGGTGTAGCAAGCGTTACAAAGGTTGTTATAAGGGATTGCGAACCCTTAATAACGCTTTCAGGTTAGGAATGTTCTTAATTCATGGCAAGTGATTACGAACGGTGAGGAACGAATTTAGGACAAATACTTAAAAAAATGCCCCACGGCGGGGCGAAATTTGGTGATGATAGCTACATGAACTACTGCATGTGACGATTAGAGGCATGTGTCGTCTATTGGCGACACTATAGTAGTTTAGCAGGATGAACAAGCAAAAAGTGCTGAAGTGAGAAATCTTAGGAAAAGTGCCATTCGAAAGCCCGTGCTTTCGAACTAATGCCGTTAGCACCATGAAAAAAGCCCGCAGCGATGCGCAATGTCAGTCAATTAAGCATTTTTCTGAATAAAAATTCATACCAATACTCATAAGGATAACGAAGAAATCAGGCCTACAGCTCTGTTTCATTCTTCCGAGGCCCGAATTTTCAGGCCTCGACTCCTTAAGTGAACGGCATTGCACACCGGGCGGGCTGGTGTTTCCTGGTGCTGGCTTTCTTGTTTGTTTAATTTTTACACGGTTACGCGCTCAAATGATAATTGGTTGTGTAGATCAATTACTCATTATTGATCGGTGCGGGCGATCAATATTCTGTCCTACCCAATCACGGGCGCGTATTTGGTTTTCAGCTGGCTGGACTTCGTGCCGGCGGCGCTGATTGCCTGCGCGTTCTGCGGTGCGCCGGTGTTGCTGTGGGTGTGGGCCGCAGTCTGCTGCGCCAGCTCCTGCACCACCTCCAACGTTTCCAGCATCAAGGCCATCACGTTGATTTGCTGGCTCCCCACCCACACCACCGGGGCGATCACTTCCTGGCGTGCTGCCGCTATGCTGCTGCGGATTTTGCCAATCTTCTCCATCAGGCTGCCGGCCACCGCCGTGGTGGCATCGCCGCCCACGCTGGCCACTGCGTTGGCCTGCGTCGCTACGCTGTAATCGCCCTCTGCGATGTGCTGCACCGCACCGGCCAACAAGGTGGATGTGCCCAGCACCGTGGTTTTATCGTTAGCCTGCACGGTTGTGTCCCTGACCACCACGGTGCGTGTTTCCTCATCGGCCTGGATTTCCCTGGTCATGGAATTTTCACGGATCGCCTGGTCGGTTTTCCGCTCCCAATCCCCTGCCTGCGTCACCCGCTGGGAAACTTCCTCCCGCTGCTGCTGTAGCTGCTCGCCGGGCTTCACATCCGGCAGCGTGTTGCCCTGGGCCAGCGTCTGCCGGATAAACGGCTTATCAGGCCGCCCATCAGTAAAAGCCACCTCAACCAGCGTTCCCACCGGCGGAAACTGGAACATGCCCGAATCCTGGCCCGCCATCGGCACCGGCAGCGGCACCGCCGGATAAATCGGCGTGTTTTTTGCCGGCTGGCCGTCTGCGTCCAACAGCTGCAAATCCACGGCGTAGCGTGGCCGGAACGGATCGGCCAGGTCACCACTGGTCACCGCCTCCGCGTGGGCCTCTACCCTGGCGAATTTTGGCAGATGCAGCCCCGCCGATAACTCTGGGTAAGCCGCATCAATCTGGCGCTGCGCCGGCGTCATGGCCACGGCCTTGCCCGTCAGCGGGTTTACCGCCAGCCATGTGATCGTGGTGTCGTCGTTTTCCAGGCGAACACTCGACAGCCGGCGGCCATTGACCACCACACCAGGGCGCAGCGCCTGCACCATTGGTAATGTCATGCTGTTGCCGCCGGCGCGCGCCTGGCTAAACTCGGCGGGAATATCCACCGGCTTGCTGGCAAACATGGAATGCGCCCAGCTCCCCAGGAACACGCCGCCATCCGGCAACGGTTGCCAAACGTAATCAGGCACGCCAAAAGCGGCCCCCAGGTTGGCCAACAGCTGATAACCCGTCCCGCTATGGGTGAAATGGGGGATCGGCTTGTCCAGGTAATCCGCCTGCGCCGGCAGCGCGATCGTTATTCCGCTGTTTTCTTCCAACCAGCTGGCCACCTGGCGCAGCGTCGGGTGCTGGAACGAACACGGCCACAGCCTTTCGAACACGCCCGCCAGCTCTCGCACAAACAACCGCTGAAAACCGTTCTCTGCCGGCTGCGCGCGCTCCACATATCCGGTGAACCAACGCAAAATGCTATCCGTATAGCCGGCGTCCAGGCGCACCAGCTTGCCGGTGTAGTCCGTTTCGGTCTGCGCGGTGATAAACCCGCGCCCGCAGCCGTTCAACTCCAGCACCAGGTTAAGATCAACCAGCGGCACCGCATCCCCGGACAACATCAGACGCTTAATCGGTTTCATTCGCCCCCCACCACGCCGGCCAACGCATCATCCGCCGGCTTCAAAACGCGGCGCTCAAACCAACTCAATTTCTGCTCGTCTTCTGCCGCTGCGCCCTTCCCGTTTACCTGCCCATTCGCGCCTGGCGTCTGTTTTTTGGCGGCGGTTTTGCTGCCCTCCCGCGCGTCTTTCCTTTCCGGCACGCTCAAATGCTCGCGCATCGTGAACGTCACCAGCCAGGCTTGCTTGCCGTCCTGTTTCGGCGCGTCAATCGAACCGGTGAACGTCGCCAGCCTAAAGTTAATGGCCTGGGCGGTATGGTTGGCCACACGGTAGCGTTTCAACTTGCCGCCCTCCGTGGCCTCCGCCAGGGCAAACAGGCGCGTTAACACCTTGGCTTCACTGAACGGGATCATGCCGGAAATGCGCAGTTCCTTGGGCTTTATGCCCTGCTCGGCGTTCGCCGTGCTCGAGGTCTGCCCGGATTGGTCTTTATCCTGAAACTGCATCATCGGCGTCACCATGATCCCTTTAAGCGGGATAGCTTCACCATTAAGCGCCAGCGTGACTATCGTCATGGATCATCGCCTCCAACTGCTCTAAATCCTTGCCTACGAACAACACCGCCAGGGTAAAAACTGCATCCTGGCGAGGAACATCCTTTTTCATCGCCGCGCCTACGCTGGCGGCGGCCCCCTTCGCCGTAAACACCCACGCCGGCGCGCTTTTTCCCTGTAATGCCGTCATGGCATCGCTCACCATCGCCAGGGCGGATTGGCGAGCCTCGGCAAAGCCGGCCAAAGCCGACTTCAAGCCGCCAATACTCGCCCCAAGCGCCGCGCCCGCCTTGGCTTCTGCGATACGCTGCGCATTCAGCGCCAGGCGGTGCGCACTGGTCGAAAGCACCGCCGCCGCCGGTAAGCCGCCGCCCATCTTCCCAGGCAGTTGCATTCGGGTAACGGCCTGCGTGGCCGCCGTCTGCGCCATGCGCTGCACCTGGTTTAACGCCGGCAGCGGCAGCACCCCCGACAACGACGCAACCAACGGCATAAACTCGGCGTGTGAGTTGGCGCAGATCATAAACACGGTGGCGGTGATTTCGGCCCCCTGGCCGGCCAGCTTGCCCGCCAGGTAATCCACGGCGTTGGTCGGGCTAAGGTAACTGCCGGATGCCTCTTGCCGCCCTACACCATAAACCCACGGATGCGCCGGCACCATCGAGCACGTCAGCGCCTGCATATCACCAGGCATCCGCAGCACCGCCCGACGCCATGCCCCCTCATTTCGTTCCTGTTTCATCATGCAACACGCATCCAGCCACGAACATGCACATAGGCGTTGGTGACGTTGATAGGCTCATTACGGACAAACTCATTACCATTGCCGTTCGTATATGTTCCCGTAGTGATGTTGAGCGAGTGGCGTCCATCGTTATCCGTTCCCGAGATAGTGCTACCGTATTCCGCCCCTGGGCCACGCATACCACCCCGGTGGGAGTGGTCTGGTAAGTTATGCGCCCCGATCGTTACTTGGTTGCTACCACCGGTTTGCATGACGTCATAACCAAGGCTGATAACTCGACCGTCATAACCTGTACCGTTCAAATCCTGCCACTTGGTGCCAGGATAGAGGCCATTCGGATCGCTCCCATTGCCCATTAACATCACATAGCCCACTGGAAACGGGCAGTGCTGATTTACCCATTCTCTGGTGGCGAATTCGCCCGCCTTGCTCCGAATCCCCCCATCCTGGGGGTTGAAATCCCAGATGCAATCAAAGTTGTTATCCCCGCGCGCATGGATGACGGGGTGAGCAAACTCATTGTTACCGGTTCTCAAATATCCATAACTGACCGCCGTCGGATAGCCCCGCCCCTTAAGGGTTGATGTCCCTTTTGCGATAGGCACAAATACCCCGCCAGTGTTCACATCCCACTGCCAGTTAGGTTGGAAGAACGGAGCCTGAGTACTCAACTGGTCGGCATACGCCCCGGCACCGTTTGGCCTAACTTCGGGTGTACTGGCAAAAGAAGGGGCGATAGGTTGACCGGTAAAGTTTCCTCCGCTGGCCATCATGACCCGATCCCAGCCGCTAAACGTGCCGTTGACGTTGACCGCCGCACGCAAGCCAGGTTTGCCGCCCATTTCGTGCGATAGCTGCAAGTAGTGCTGGAACTTGCCATTGCCTGGCGCAGTAGACAGATCGCTCCCATTGGTTGTACACAAAACCGATCCCCACGGCACCGCCGCCCAGGAACTATTTTCGGCGCTCCATACACCTGGCGACGTCGGCGCATTATTGCCAGCCAATACGCGGGAAGTGCCCATTCTGGCGGCAAAATTATTGCTCTGGTCTGCGGCCCCCACATCGCTAATAGTCGGCTTAGAGTCCGTGGTATAGACCTGCGCCCATTTTTTGGAAGTATCCGGATTATCTTCCCGCAAAGAGCGCAACCAAAATTCTGTATTGCCTGACCCGATCGCAAACTGGACATGCCGGTATTTGTTGAGTTTGAACGTCATCAAATTGCCCAGGTTGCCTTTTTTCAGTGGGTAACCGGTTGATTTATCACCCAACTGTTCGAGCATAAAACCATCAGGCCGCGTCAGGTCGCTATCGGCGTTTAATGCCTGCATACCCTCGCTAGGAAATACCACGCGGGGCAATGCGAGAGGGCCGCTCATGGTATCGCCGGACTGTTTAACAAAACGCCCGTCTGCCTCGGTCTTGTTCCAGGCGTTCACGTCCGACGCCAACAAATTCACATCCGCGCTTAGCGGCTTGCCGTTCACACGAATAGAGCGCAGGGCATATTTCTTCGTCGCCTGGGCATCGGTCAGCGCGCCAACATCCGCCGCCGTGGGCTTGTTCGCCGGCGAGTAAACGCGGGCAGCACCATCCCAAACTTGCGCCCCCGTGATCCGGCCTTTGGCGCTAAAATCACCGGTACGCACATTCATGAAAGCTGTTCGGCCTTGGATGCCAGCATTCGGGCAAGAATTATAAAACCCGATCCCGAACCAGCTTTTAATATCCAGGTTGCACACGTCATAGCTGGCATAATCCCCGTTGCCGGGGAAAATCCCACCGGGACGGCTGTTCCAACCGTTCGAAACGGTTACGCCGCCCGTGGCTTGAATTTCGCGCTTAAACTCGCCGCCCTGCGTGGCCGATACCGCGTCCACATCCTGCGCTTTCGGCTTAAATCGCGTGGTGTAGACCTGGAACCAGGTCACCCCGTTATCGGGAATATTCGACCGACCGATAAAAGCATCAGCGTTGTTTTGCACTGCCAGATAGCCGCCTGACGGGCCACCGTCGCACGGCAGACTCAAGACGCCATAAACCTGATTGCCGGGGGCATTTTTCGAGGTGTTGTTTAACCGGTAGATTTCGCCCTGGTTACAGTAAGCATCATCACGATGCCGCGCCCCCATGCCCAGGCCAAACGCCCCGACCTCCATCACATTGCCACCTTCCACGCCCACGTTGCGCGTGGCGGCAGTGCCCAGGCCCAAACTCCCCCGGCTTTTCGCCTTGTCCTTGAGGGAGGCCAAGTTATCATCCTTACGCAAGTAGGCATCATTGCCGGCCTGGTCGGACAGGGAACCTTTAGGGCGCAGGTCGGTAATGTTGCCGGCGGCGTCGATACTGGCCACCGCAAACACATAGTGCTTAAAGCCGGCGTTATCCTTGTAATCCGCTGCGTTAGCCGCAACGGTAAATTTCACCGCAGCCGCCCATTGGCTTACCACGTTGCCCTGCAAACTCACATCAGCCCACACCTTGATAGGCTTGGCCGTCACGGTAATGTTTTGGTTGGCCGCCAGCACCGCGCGCAGCCCGCCCACATAGCCGGTGCCCGCCGTCACGAAATACTGCGCGCCGGCCTTGGCCACCAGGAACCCATTACCAAAGAACGCGCCGGCACCGTAGTGATCGCGGTTAATCAGGCGCTGCATTTCATCAATACCGCCCAGGCGCGCGGTAAAGTCGATCTGCCAGGTTTCCGCCGGCGTAGTGATCGCCGTCTCGCTGGCCGCGCCGTCATACTCCATCACAAAGGAGCGGGTGATCGCGTTGCCCTGCTGGCCGGCATGGTTGGCCACCTTGCGTTGCGTCGGCGCATGAACAATCATCGCCACCGTATTGCTGGCTTTGTTCACCAGGCCAATCCAGTTGAAGTCAAAATCGCCAGATTCGGGTACATCGGTGCCCAGGGTGACCGAATACACCACGGCGTTGTTGTTCACGACGCCGGTTTTGTTCACTGCCTGGCGGTGCACAATCTGGCCCGCCGGCGGCATCCCTTCTTTACGGTCGATCGGCTTGCCGGCATCGAGGCCCGGCACGTTGGCGAAAACGAACTCGTCCAGCACCACGCGGGAACCGTTCACGGCTTCTTTTGCTTTCCATTGCTCAAAGGCAAAGGTGATCGCGGTTTGTGACATGTTGATTATCCTTTCAGTGTTGCGCTCGCCACGGTGGCGGAATGTTGGTTATTGATACTGGCCACCGCGCTGGCGGCGCTGTAAGTCACGTATTCACATCCCGCCCAGCCAGCGCGTAATTGCAGGACAGAATTGTTAATCACTTCAAATCGATAGCGGCGACAGGTGCGGCCATACTGCCGGATAACCTGCATCAGCAGATCGGGATTACTGGCCACCTGGCCATCGGTCACGCGGACGCTGATCACGTCCCAATCTATGCCCGGCTGGCGCTCCAGGATTTCCACATAACCCACGCCTAGGCGCTCAAAAATGGCGATAAAGCCGGCCACCGATCCCGCATCGCGGGCGTTGATAAAGGCGTACTGCACGCGCTTGCGGAACAGCTCCAGCGGTTCCCCGTTGAAGCGGGTAATGTCTCGCTGGTACGCCAGCACCTGGAGCAACGGCACCGCACAGGTGGCCGCATCCAGCTGTTTCAGCGGCCAGGTCAGCCAGCCATACACCCACAACCAGAAATGGCGGCAGGCGCGCAGCAGCTTGGCCGGCTCCCCGCGATTCATCCAAGACGGCAACAGCATCCCCGCCAGGCGTTCTTTAAAATCAGGCATCGGCAACCTCCAGTTTCAAGGTTTTCAAACGCGGCACGTTCAGCTCGCTAACAATATCGCTCAGGGAAAACGCGATAGATTCCAGCTCGGGGAAAGCGCGGTGTAACTCCCTGGCCAGGTTCGAAAACGAGAAGCGCGCATAAGGCCAGGTTTTCTTTACGTCGTACTCGGCGTTTTGCCGGAACGCGCAGCGGATCAAGGTTTCGCTGTTTCGCGTCAGCGCGGCCAGCGCATCCGCCGTAAAGTTGGCTTTGTTCTCCACAAACAGCGTCACGGCCAGGTTGTGTTGGGTTTCCGGCATGGCGAAGCACTGCATATCATCGCCGTGGCCGTGGTTCCCCTTGTTGGTGATGTAGTCATTGACCGCGTTAATGAACGGCTGCGAGGCCACGCCGGAATCCAGCAGCAGATAAGCATTTGCCGTTCCTGGCCCGCGCGGGGCGTCGTGCTGGAAAAAAATTCGGTCGATACTCAGCCCGGCGACGCTGGCGATCATGCTGCGGTAAACCGCATCCGTGTGATAGTTGCCCGCCAGGTTGTATTGGTTGCGCGCCCTGTCCCGTAAATCGTCGTCGGATTCCTGGTCAGCGCCGGGGGCCAGTAACCAACCCTCCTCGTTTTCCACCCGCACAATGCCCGGCACCGCCTGGGGTAAAATCCGGTAGTAACCGGGGGCCAGGTTATGCGCGCCGCCTGGCTCGGTCGCTTTCACCGGCACCAGCCCGCCGGCGGTGCCGGCGGCCAACGTGGTTTCCTTCACCACCGCCACACTGTAAACATGGCCGTTAAGCCGCTCGGTTTGCACCACCGTGCCGGCGGGGATCGTGACCATGACACTGGCGTTTTCCTTGTCGAACCGAAAAACACCCTCGGCTGCCGTCGCCGGCTTGCGCTTCACGTTGACGCCCCAGGCGAACATTTCCAGCCAGGTGCCGCCGGCGGTGGCCAAATACATGTTGGCCATGACGACCGACACCAGAACATCCTTTAACCACATCACCGGGGCGGTAATAATCGCCTGGATAAGCCGCCAAAACGGCGACATTTTTGACGTATTGGTAATTAACCCTTCGGCGGTCACCAACTCGTTAAATTTGGAATTAACTTGCTCCGTGGTAATGGGCATTCCGCTTTCTGTTAAGGCTTTCTCGTAATCAACCTGCGGTTTCGTTGTCATAATTAACGCTGGCCTCCACTTTGCCGAAATCATAAGTTTCTGCGGTCACCCAAAGCCGCTTTAACGTTTCCTCGCTAATCACGACCGTACCCGGAATAATTCGCGTATCGTCTTCCAGCAACAACACCATTTGCATAATGACGTCAGCGCGAAGTGTTGGGCTTCTTTCCGCCACTAATTGCGTGACCAATCCACTTTCTAAAATGGCATGGACACAATCTTGCCCAATGCTTACCCGGTTATGACATAACACCGGCTCCCGGCCTGTATTTAGCGAGAAATCGCCATTTTCAATTAGCAGGTCTATATAAAGGGGTTCGCTCATTAACTTAGTTCCTGCCATTCCATTAGCTGCTCGGGCGTCATACCCTGCTTAACGTTAATATGGACATTCTCAATATTTTTGCGGTTGTCGGTAATGGTTCGGGAATTATTGTTAATTTCCTTATTAATCCCACCGGGGCCAATTCCTTTTAACCTGCCGCCACTCAGCAACTTATCCGGCGCGGGCGGTGGCGGCGCGCTTTTCTCGGTCTGCACCTGGGCCAGCACCTGCACCTGCTGCGCCGGGGGCTGCGGCACCTTCACCACCGGCACCTTTGGTGCGGGCGTCGCCGCCGTTCCCTGCATCGCCCTGGGCACCACGATAGGATCGCGCACATCCTCAATCAGCGTTTTGCGCGCCCCCGCCGCCGGCATCAGCGCCGGCGCAGGTTGTGGCACCGCCACCGGGGCCACTGCCGCAGCCTGGGCAGCTGCCGGCAATGCGCTGCTACCCTCCAACGTGGCCAGGCCCGTGGGCAACGCGCCCGCATCAATCGCCGGCACCGTCACCGGCGGCACGTTTACCATTCCCTGGGGTTCGGTCACCGTCGGCACCACATCCACATGCATGGGGTCAATACTGACGCCCGGCAGCATGTTGATTTTGTCGATGATCCAGTTGTAGGTGTCGGCAAACGCAGACCGGAACACGCCCCACAGCTTGGTAAATACGCCCGATACCACACGGCCAATCGTCATAAATGATTCAATCGGCGAGGACGGATCAAACGCGGCCACCACGTCCAGCCAGCCTTGCTTAACGATGCCGAACGCATCGAACAAGTGGCCGACAGTCTTGATCACCAGCTCAATCGGCGACAGCAACAAGCCGATCGCGCCGGCAACGATCTGGCCACACAGCTGGCCGGCCGTGGTGACGGCTTGCAGCTCCGCCGCCGTGCTCTGGACAGGGGTTAGCAGGTTAACGAACCAGCCAAACAGCGTTTTAATCGCATCCCATACCCCAGCCGCCGCCCGCTTCACCAGGTCAAACGCGCCGGCAAAGGGTGACAGCGCGCCGGCGGCCTCTTTAAAGCCGGCAATAAACCCGGACACAAACGCCTTAATCGGCTTCCAGAACATCCACACCGCCGCCACCACGGCACCGATAGCGGCCACCAACAGCGCGATCGGCCAGCTCATCAGCAGGAACGACACCGCACCGGTGCGGGCGGCAATCGACGCCGCCAGCAGGCCCGCGCGCAGCATCACCAGGCCACGGTTAAACACCGCCGTGGCCGCGCCGCCGGCCAGCATGGCCAGGCGATTGAGGCCCAGCAATTTGGCCACCGGCCCCAGCAGGTTGCGTAACCCCAGCATCAGGAACATGTGGACGCCGATCGCCAGGTTGGCTATCGCCCCCGCCGCCGCCAGGCTCAGGAACGCCAGCACCGCCAGGCCAATGGCCCGCGCCAGGTTGGGGAACAGCTTCAACCAGCGCACCAGGGTTTGGCCCGCGTCCGCCATTTTGTTAATCATCGGATAGAGCACCGGCAACAGCGTTAACCCCATCGCCGCCCGGATGGAATACCAGATCGCGGTAAGCCGTTCCCACGGATTGGCCATGCGCTCCGCCATTTCCGTCGCGCGCTTCATCCCGTCATTGCTGCCCAGCTCGGTAATGTGCCGTTTCAGCAGATCCACATTGCCGTAAAGCTGTTTAATCAGTACCGACGAATCGCCAAAAGCATCATCCAGCGCGGCTTGCGCCTTGAGGTTCCCCTCGATGCTCTTGCCGTAGCGCGCCTGTAATTTCTCCAGCATTTCCGGCAAGCTGACCATGCCGCCCGCCGCGTTAACAAAGCTCATCCCCAGCTTTTTGGCCCCGTCCTGGGCCGTTTGGTAAAACGACTCGTAAACGCTGCTCGCTTCCGATCCTAACGTGCGCTCAAGTTGCCCCATCACGGCTAACTGCTCATCAATGCCGACGCCGTAGTTTGCCCCCACGCCCCTGGCGCCCTCCATCAGGTCAGAGATCGCCCCCATGTTGGTGCCAAAGGCTTTGACCATGTAGGCCGTTTTGCCAGCGAGTTGCTCGGCGAAATTCACGCGGCCCATCTTCTCGGCGTAGCTGCTGAATTTGTTGTACATGCTGCCCATGTACTCCGCCGCCTCTGCGCCGCTGGCTTTCGTGGCCGCTGCCAGGGTATTGGTCGCCACGGCAAACGCCGGCAACTCCTGGTTGGTCAGCAATCCCACCTGGCTGCGGATCGCTTCGGTGGACGTGATAAAGTCCACCGACGACTTGCCATATTTGGCGGCAAAGGCCAGCGCATCGCCCGCCACCTTCTGCAAGGTGCTGTCATCAATCCCTTTCGTGGCCGCCGCGTTCAGCGCGTCAGTGATCTCGATAGCTGGGCCTAACGCCCCCTTAATCGACAACCCGACGCCGACCAACCCGGCCCCACCCACGGCAATCTTGCCAAAGGCCGCTTGCGATTTTTCCGCGAAACCGGTAACCGATGCCTGGGCCTGTTTCAGGGGCCGCGTCAGTTTGTCGATCAGGCTCAGGGTAAAATCTAGCTGTTTCATTATTCGCCTTTAAATGCCAAAGAAATGCCGTTTGCGGTGGCCACGCGCATATTTTCCCAATGCCGGTTATCCAGCCAAATGGCGCGGGCTAAGTTCTCAGAGCTATCATTTTCAGCCGGCAAGTAATAACGCCGCAGCGTTAGCGCTTGTTCAATGAAATTGTTATCAATAGCCCGCAGCCGGTTGGTTAGTTTTTTACTTCAATTTCCAGTTTCGGCGCATATTTCGCGTTTACCGCTTCCGCGATTTGCAATGCAGCGCCAGGCAGTTTAAGCAGCTCATCCAGATCGGTTTTACTTTCCGCCGCAACGATACGGCGCAAATAGGTCACATGCGGGGCGACTTTATTATCCATCGCCATATCGTTAATCAGGCTGTTATAGGCCGTGGTGTTTGGCTCAAAAGCCACGTCTTTGCCCTGGATAGTCAAAGTAATTTTATTTTCTGCTTTGCTCATTGCTGCAATTCCTTACGTTGGTTTATTTCATCTACTAATTGGTTATGCCGCGCAGCGCACAGCGGATAAATATCTAAATAGGTTAATAACGGCTCGCTAACGTCTTTACCGGTTACCCCGTTTATCCTGGGTAATTGCTCCGGGCATTTAACGAGCAAACTTTCCTGAAATGGCACGTTCGGCTTTATCTGCGGCATCGTTGTACATCCTGACAAACTCATCAGACACACAAACGCGGGTAAATACCGGCTTAACCACTTCGGTGCGGATCTCTTTCGGTTGAGCATCGCGCAACGCCTCCAGCTTGCTTTCCAACTGCCGGGCCGAACGGCTGGCCACGTTCTCCGATGCCTGGCGGGATTCCTCCCCGGCCCGCTGCGCGGCCCGTTCTACGGCCAACGCCAGGCTATCCCGATGCCAGCCATTGGCCTGCCAGCCGCCGGCAAAGCTGGCCACCAGGGCCAGCAGGCCCAACCATGCCCCCTTGGCCATCAGCGCCGCCCGTCGTGCGCCAGGCTAAAATGGTTGCCGTCCGGGCGGTCTTTGAAGCGGCCCCCCCAGGCACCGCCAAGGCTTTCCCAATACTCGCCGAGCGGTGTAAATGCCTCGGTTTGGGTCTGGTACACGCCGTTAATAAACAGGTTGAAATCCACCGCCAGGCGCTGCGTGTGCAGGCTATTGGCGATGCCTGCGCCGGTCTTGGCATTGCGCGCGGCCTGCTCAGGCGTGCGGTAGGCTTCGCCGAACGTCAGCCGGTAGCCATGATCGCCGGCCCAGGTGATCAGCTGGCCGATCAAGGCGGTAAACAGCTGCTGCTTTTCACTTAACGTCATCTTTCATCTTCCCCGCTAACAGATTGCTGCCCTTACGTTTAAGCCACAGCTCAACGGCCTGGTGGCCGGCGATGCCCAGGGCCGCCCCTACCCCCACCACCCCGAGGGTGGGCAGACCTGGCACCCAAATCAGCGCCGCGCCTGCCACCATTGCCGTGCCCGTTCCCAGGATCACCCGACCGATAAACAATCGCGGGGTGATCGGCTCATCGCTACTTAACACCTTGCCGATAGCAATCAGCGCGCCCAATAACAGCAGGCTCCAGAACGTTTTTTCATGCTCTTGCATCTGTCACCCTTACCCGATCAGGTTCTGCGTCACTTCCGCTTCCAGGTAAGGAATGCCGCCCAGACGCACAAAATCCGCGTCCGTCACCACAAACTTAATCTTGTGCGTCATGATGCTGCCGCCCTTCGGATCAACATCCAGAATGTCACTCAAAATCAGCTTGCAGCCGAACGCCTCCACTTTCAGCTCCTCCCCGCCGGCCTTGGCGTACCACATCAGATCAATCGGCGGGATGCCGCGCCAGCTGCCGGCGGCCCGCGCCTTGGCGGTCACCTGCGCCAGGGATTTGGTGCTTAGCTCCATTTCCCCCTCGGCGGCCACGTCGCCGGAAACCCAGCCATCAGGCACGCCGCCCGTTTGGGCTGCGGCGGTGTTGTCGGTAATGCTCAGGCTCACTTTTTCCGCATGGACTAAATCACCGTCCATGTTGAAATCAACCGACTGGCCAGAAATTCGTTTTGTCATGCCGCGCCCTCCAGCGAGTTATCCAACATCAGGCTAACCGTGATGCCTTTCGGGCATTCGTAGGTACGGATCACCAGGTAAATTTCCACCTTGGTGGAGGTGCGCCAGGTAATTTGCACATCCCCCTCCAGCGGCGCTTTGACTTCGCCGGGGAACGTCACGCCGTTAATCTGCGTACTGCGCGCCATTTCTCGCAGCGTCTTGGCAAAATACTGTTGGTGCGCCGCAATGCTGGTTGGCGTGCTGTTCAGTGACCGATCGGCAATCTTAGGAATTGCCAGCAGTCGCACACGGCGCGCCGCCTTATCCACCACGCGCAGGCTTTCAATCGCCTGGAAATCGCCGCCCTCCACATCCAGGGTGCGCCCGTCAGACCAGTAAAGGCCGTCGTAATCGGGATACCACATCGGCACGCTAAAGCGGTTTGCCTCCAGCGCCTGGAGCGTCGCCAGCTCCAACACTTCCCCGGAACCGTCCACCGGTGTGGACGTGCTGCCCATTTCGACCAGCGCCCCGGTAGCCACACGGGCCGGGCTATCGGCGATCGTCACAGCGCGATTACACAGTCGGCCCGCCAAAACGCCCGGCTCATTGCCCCACAGACGCGGCACCAACTGGATCGCCGGCTCGGCAACGCCTTTTTGCAGGTCGTTGATGCGGCCCACATACTCGGCCCAACCCTCTCCCTTTTGCAGCGATTCCACCGACAGAATGAACCACTGCCAGCGGCCAAACTTGGCGATAATCTCCGCCCGCAGGCTCTGCGCCTGCTTCACTACATCGAGCGTTGCCGGCACCAGGTTAACGATGCCCTCTACACTCGCCACACGCTGCGCGGTCAGTACCGCCGCCGGCCAGTTTTTGGCGGCGTCGGCTTCCGCCAGCACATGCACATACGCGAACCAGTTTTGCCCGGCGTTCAGCTTGGCGGCCTGGAGGTTGCTTTTCAGCACCGAATCCCCCACGCCCAACAGCACATCCAGATCGGTTTGCGTGTTCACCGGCAGCGTTTTGCCGATATTGGTTTTACCGGCCCCGACAAACAGCAATACCCGCTCGATCTCTTTGGTTTCGCCCTGGTGCCGGTTTACCTGGTTAACCTGAATCGTTGGCCAACTCATTGTTTCCCCTTAATGTCTTGCGCTTTCACATTCCAGCCAAACCCTATTGCCTGAAGTTGACGCGCCAACGCTTTGTTAAAATCCGCGTCACTCATGCCCAGGAACGGGCGGGACGGTAAATCGACCGTCCAGGCCGTTTTGGCCGCCTTGCCGCTCAATTTGCGGATCAGCAAGCCGGCCTGCGCGAATGACATATTTCCCACAATTTCCTTGAGCGGCGGCTTTCGCCAGCGCTTCCCGCGCCTCACCTGATAACCCAGCTGGCGCAGCTTCTTAGCCTGGCGCAGCGTGGCTTGCCGCTCGGTGTCGGCTTTCCTGCCGGCCACCTGTTCCCGCTTGATGGAAACTCGCATACCTGCCGATTGCGAAAACCCCACCACGCCCGCCGGCACGGCCTTATTGCCGTTGCGGTATCCACCGCCCTGGAGGTAAAGCCTTACGGCCTCCCGCTCTGGCATGTCGCGGATATGCAGCAAATTGGGCATGTTGCGCAGCATCTTGCCGCGTCGCCGGGTCTTCCTCCCTTCCCAGGGCGTGCCGTCCGGTTGCTGCTGGTTGCGCACGTTGCGCTTAGCCGCGGCTATCACCCCGTATTTGGCCATGCGCCATAGCAGGCGCTGGCGTTTGGCCTGGGGCATTTCCAGCTTGGCCAACTCCTTGCGCAGCGCCCGCAGCTGCGGGCGGCTCAGCTCACCGTTGATAATCACGGCGTTTCACCGATCGGCGCGCCGGTGCTGCCCACGCCATACACGCGCCCTTCCAAGGCCCACCAAATTTCCGGATCGGCCAATCGCCATCGCTTCCCGTCGAAAGGGATTAGCCCTTCTTCGTCCTGGGTCAGCGTGAGCGGCTCGGCCATCTTGAGCGCGATTTCCACCAACGCGGTTTTATCGTCCGTGACCACGATCGCCAGCTCCGGCAACACCGGTTCGAACCCCTGTTCAATTAGCCCCTGGTCGGCGTTCTCAATCAGCCAGGCCAGCAACAGCGCGCACAGGTTGCGCGGGTCAAATTGGCGGTACGGGAAGCGCCCCCAGGACAACACCGCCTCGTACTCCATCACCGCCATTTGGTATTGGTTCAGCCCCAAATCCTTCTGCGCGTTGATAAAGCTCACTTCTTCCATGTCGCTGTTAAATTCCAGGTTGGCCACGCGCGCCGGCAAATTGGCCTGGAGGAACGCGGTTAGCGTCTCTAACTTGCTCATACCAGCCGCGCCGACGATCGCCGCGCCCCCTTCATGTTGCGCAGCACCGTGGCGGCTTCCGCTAACAGCCGGCTGCGGGTTTCCGGGTTTTCCTGGCCGGCGTTCGGCGCCCGGCTAAACTGCGTCGAGTACTCACCCAGCAAATCCGCCTTTGCCCTGGCAAAAACGGCTTTTTCGTACTGCGCGATCAGCGCGCTTTTCTCACCGATCGCCACGCCTGGCACATCCTTGGCCGTGGTGTATCCCTTCGCCTGGTGCTGGGCCGCCAACTTTTCCAGGTCTAAATTAATCTCGGCCACGCTGGCCACCAGGGCCGCCCCCAGGGTTTCCGCATCAATATCCGGCGGAATGTTGCGGCGCTTCTGGAACGCCGCCAGGCTCAAATCTGGCCAAAACCCGTTGTTGGTAAGCGTCTCATCCTGGTAATCCGTCGTCTTGCCGTTAAACATCGTTGCTCCTGGGAAAAAAAGCGGGCAGACCGGTTTCCATAGCACATCGCACCGAAGTGCCTTGCCTCCACCGCGCCCGCTTTGGCTTGCGGTAGTCTTTTATTCTTTTTCCAGCGCCCGCAGCCTGGCCGCAATTCGCTGCCGCTGCGTCTTAACGCCGGCACCTCTGGGGTTAAATGCCTGTGCCTGGGCCAACAATGCATCCGCCTGTTTCAGCGTCGCCACATCCTCCACGGCGCTAGCCAGCGGCTGGCCGTTGTCATCACGCAACAGCATCAGCCCGGCAAACTTGAACCACTTGGCGCTGATTTCCTCATGCAGTCGCCAGTTATCCCGCACGTTGGCAAAGGTGCGGGAGAAGTACGGCTCCAGGCTTTCGCCCCGGCTGGCCTCCTCCTCTGCCCAGCTCAACACCGTATCCGCCACAAACGCGGCAAAGCTGCGTTTTAGCCTGTCCGGCGTCTGCTGCCGCTGGGCGATCGCCAGGTCGGCCCAATCCAACGCCTTATCAAAATCCCCCACGTCAAACAGCCAGATCACGCACCAGGCAAAAATGGGGTTGGCGTAAACCTCGCCGTCCGCCAGGTAGGTTTCCACGGTCGGCAACCAGCGCGGCAACAGCTCATCGCGTTTCATGGCGATGCGGTCAGCGGTGCGCGGCAGCTCTCGCAGCCGGCGAATATCCCGCTCCATTGCCTGCACCTGGAGGTGCAGACTGTCCCAACCTGCCAGCGCCTGCTGGCGTTCAAGTTTGCGCTCGGCCTGAACCCTGGCCGTGTGACGCTGCGCGGGGGAAAGTGACATTGCGCTTACTCCCCTTTCGGCGCTTCCACCTTGCCAATGGTCACGGCGGATTCATCAAAGGCGGCGTACATTTCCGGGTATTCCACGGCGTAACCTTCGTTGCGCAGATACTTGTTCTCGTACTGCTTACGATCTTCCACAAACTCCGCCTTGCGCTGGCGAGTGCCGCGCTGGGTGTAGATGTGAAGGTTGCTCAGCGGCGTCACCACCATGCGCTTGCCCGGCATAAACGGCGGCACGATCGCCGGACGGCCAGCGATGGACGTTCCCAGCATTTGGGCCGCGATTTTTTCCGTTGGGCGGTCGGCGGCCTGGTACAAACGGTGTTGCTCCGCTGCCACCAGGTCAGCACCAACCAGCACGGTTAAACGCGGGTCGTTGCGGAACTGCGCCGGGATCTTGCTGTTGATAAGGTCAGACGCCATCGCATCGAGCGACACATAATCACCGCCAGCCCCCAGGCTCACCGCATCGGTGATGATCTGGTTTTCGTCATAGTTCTTAACGAACTGTTGCCAGCCGATATTGACGTCTTCGCCGTTCGGGTATTTCTCCGGGTCAGTGCTTTTCGCCACGGATTTACCGTTGAAACCGATGCGCAACATATCCAGGGCAAAGGATTGGTTGGTGAATTCCTGCATACGCTGGAAAAATTCGTTTTCGTCACCGGCGTTCGCCCAAACGGACAACATGGCCCAGGTCAGCGCCGCGCCGGAGTCGGTTTCCGAGAGCTTGTATTCCAGGCCATCGACGCCGGTATTACGGATAAAGCGGCCGCCCTCTTTACGCCCGGTGAAGATGCCCGGATTGCCCACGTTCACCACCTGACCGGTAAGCTGGTCAACATCGGCAACGGTGATCATGGACAGGAAATCCACGGACTCCAGCAGCGCCGCCCGCAAATCCGTTTCTTTTGGGTCAGTCAGCGAGAAATAACGCTCGGCAGAATCCTGCCCATATTCCGCCGCCAACCCCATGCTATATGCGCGGAGTAATTCACGCGCACGCTGATTTAAAAACATAGTTACCCCTCACCCTCAGAGTGATTTAATTTCTATTGCCCTGGCGAATTACAGGAATTTGAACGGCTGGCGACCTTTACCCGGATTGCGGCTCGGCAATTGGGTTACGCGCTTGTCCAGCTTGCTGAAGTTTTTCACGATACCGCCGATATTATCGCGCAGGGTTTTAAATTCCTGGGTATCCACAACTTCTTTTACGGTGTCCACATCTTCCTGGACTTCTTCAACGGCGGTTGCAGTTTCTGCGGCTTTACCTTCCAGCGCAGAAAGGCGCGTTTCAATCTCGGCCAAGGCTTCCGCCAGCGCCTGCAATTTATCGCCATCTTCGGGGATTTCTGGCTGCTGCGGTTCTTCCTCAATGGAAAACATACTGCGCCAGCCTTTCTTTTTATTTCCTGACATCTTCACTTCCTCTTTAATTTCTTTGACCTCATCAAAAGCCAGCGGCTTTAATGCGCCATACCGTTTATTTTTGTGGCGTTTGCTAAAACGCATTCGCTCCGTGTAAACGCTAGCCGGTTCATCGGTAACGCCCAGCCCTTCCAGGTAGCTCTTACCCGTTCCACGAAAATTGCCATCAGGCGTAAATTCTGCGGAGCAAAAGAGTAGCTGCCCGTCTGCATTTGCCTGCATGAGTGATAGATTCGGGCACAGCCTCGCATAAAGCCGCATAACCCCATCATCACCTTCCTGGCTCATTAGCTCTAACACCCGCCCCCGATTACCGTAATTTCGGGAGTGTTCCGGCCATAAAAGCGCGGTATACAAATTAGGGTCGTATAGCTCGGCGGCATCCGTTATCCATTGACTTTTAATATAACGTCCATCAACCGTGTCACCTTCGGCGCAAACACAAATCCAGTTCGTCATTAATTGCGAATCTGACATAAACCCTACTTTCAATTTCGTGTTTGTTTCGACAGGTGCAGTATCGCCAATTAATTCACATCCCGCACGGCCTAAATATCTTATGAATTCGGATAAGCGCTATTAACCGAACCATACCGATTAACACCCGAAGTTAACCGAGAATAAAGCCTGCATAATTGGCACATGGCTAAATATTCAGATGAACTAATCGGCGTTGCGCGTTCGCTGTACTTAAGACATTGGACGCCTAAAGAGATCGCCAACGAACTTAATTTGCCGAATGCGCGAATTATTTACTATTGGGCTACAAAATGGAGCTGGGCGGATATGCTCAGCCATGAAAGCATTGAGGAGACAATCAACCGCCGCATTCAGGTATTAACCCACCGCGACGGTAAAACAGAACTGGAGCATAAAGAACTTGATAGCCTGATCGCGCATCATTGCAAACTGCGTATTCAGCAAGCCAAACATGCAGAGAAACTTGCCGCCGCCGCTTCCCAGGGAAATGGCGACTATTCCGCTGCCGGCGACAGTGGCCAGGATGGGGGCAAGAAAAAGCGCAAATACCGCAAAAATGATATTTCCGCGCTGACTCAGGAGGATTTCGACGCGTTCGCCGATGAGCACCTTTTCGGCTACCAAAAACACCTGCGCCTGAATATCACCCAGCAAATCCGCAACATCCTGAAAAGCCGGCAGATCGGCGCAACCTGGTATTTCGCGTTTGAGGCATTGGAAAACGCGGTAATGACCGGCGATCCGCAAATTTTCCTCTCGGCTTCACGGCCGCAGGCCGAGGTGTTCCGCTCGTACATCGTCAACATCGCGGAGCAGTATTTCGGCGTGACGCTGACCGGCAACCCGATCCGCTTGAGCAACGGCGCGGAGCTGCGTTTTCTTTCCACCAACTCCAACACGGCGCAATCCTACAGCGGCCACCTGTATGTGGATGAGTATTTTTGGATACAGAACTTTGCGCGCCTTAACGAGGTGGCCAGCGCAATGGCCACGCATGACCGGTGGCGCACAACCTACTTTTCCACGCCCAGCAGTAAGACACACCAGGCTTACCCGTTTTGGACGGGTGAGGATTGGAAGCACGGCGACGCCAAGCGCAAAAAGGTGGAGTTTCCAACGTTCAAGGAGCTGCGCGACGGCGGGCGGCTTTGTCCCGATGAGCAATGGCGCTACGTCATCACAATGGAAGATGCGATCGCCGGCGGGTTTAACCTGGCCAGCATCGACAAGCTGCGCAACAAGTACAACCGTGACACGTTCAACATGCTTTACATGTGCGTGTTCGTGGACAGCGGCGACAGCGTTTTCCGCTTCAACGAGCTGGAGCGCTGCGGGGTTGAGGTGTCGCTCTGGCAAGACCACGACCCCACCGCCGCGCGCCCGTTCGGCAATCGTGAAGTGTGGGCCGGCTTCGACCCGGCGCGCAGCGGCGACACGTCCACCTTTGTGATCATCGCGCCGCCGCTCTATGAGGGGGAGCGCTTCCGCGTCCTTGCCACGTTCTATTGGCAGGGGATGAACTGGAAGCACCAGGCCAACCAGATAAAGGCGCTGTTTGAGCGCTACAACATGACGCACATCGGGATCGACATTACCGGCATCGGCAGCGGCGTGTTTGAAATGGTGCAGGGCTTCGCCATGCGCCAGGCGGTGGCCATCCATTACGGGCTGGAGAGCAAAACGCGCCTGGTGCTGAAAATGGTGGATGTGGTGGAAAGCCAGCGCATCGAATGGGACAGCGAGCAGAAAGAGATCCCGGCCAGCTTCCTGGCCATCCGGCGCACCAGTACGACCAAAGGCAACAGCATGACCTTTGTTGCGGATCGCACCCAGGAAACGGGACACGCGGACGTGTTTTTTGCCATCGCTCATGCCGTGGATAACGAACCGCTCAACTTTGAGAACCAACGCAAATCAACATGGAAAACGAGAAAGGCCGCATGAAAAAGAACAAGCAACGCCAGCGCCGTGCAGCGGCAAACCACCAACGCGCCGCCGAGACGACACCGGCGCGCAAGATGAGCATCACCACCCTGGGCAAGCCGGAGCCGGTCCTCACCACTGGCACCGATTATCGGGAGATCTGGTATGACAATGATTTTGACCATTACACGCTGCCGATTGACCGCCTGGCGCTGGCGCAGCTGGTCAACCTGAACGGCCAGCATGGCGGCGTGCTGTACGCGCGCCATAACATGGTGGCGGCGGATTACCAGGGCGGCGGCCTGACGCATCAGGCGCTGAAAGGAGGGATTTTTGATTACTTCACCTTCGGCGATCTGGCCATTGCGAAAGTGCGCAACGGCTGGGGCGACGTGTGCGCCCTGGCCCCGCTGCCGTCGCTCTATACCCGCCGCCGCAAGGACGGCTCTTTTGTTGTTCTGCAAAAGGGGGAGCCGCTGCCGTTCCTGGAAGAGGATGTGATTTTTTTACGCCAGTACGATCCGCAGCAACAGGTTTACGGCCTGCCGGACTACATCGGCGGCATCCATTCCGCGCTGCTAAACAGTGAAGCCACTATCTTTCGCCGTCGCTACTACCACAACGGCGCACACACCGGCGGCATCATCTACACCAACGACCCCAATTTAAGCACCGAGGTTGAAGATGAAATCGTGCAAAGCCTGGAGCAAAGCAAAGGGATCGGCAATTTCAGCACGCTGTTTGTGAATATCCCGAAAGGTGACCCGGACGGAATTAAATTCATCCCGATCGGCGACATCAGCGCAAAGGATGAGTTTGCCAACGTGAAAAACATCAGCGCCCAGGACGTTCTGGCGGCGCATCGTTTCCCGGCGGGCCTGGCCGGCATTATTCCAGGCAACACGGCGGGCCTGGGCGATCCGGAGAAAGCCCGCGAAACCTACCGAAAAGACGAGGTGATCCCCGTGCAACGCATGATTACGGATGCCATCAATAGCGATCCGGACGTGCCAGCGCACCTACACCTAAATTTCAGCGTCGAACCGTCACAATCGGGTGCGCTATGAGGCGAAAAACGTTAAAATTCCAGAAGTTTGCCACTTTTGGAGCCAGAAACATGCGCGTGATGAAAGTCTTATGCACGGAATGCGGCGCTAACGCGATTATCAGAAAAACGGCCCGTAAACACCGCCAGATTTCCGATCTGTATTGCGCTTGCACTGACGTGGAATGTGGCCACACTTTTGTGATGAATGTAACCTTTTCTCATACGCTTAGCCCCAGCGCCAAGACCGGGGATAAGCTGCTGAAAACCGTTGTTGACAGTATGAACCCGCAACAACGGCAAATGATGCTCGATTTATTGCAGGGTGCCGCCTCCGCCGCCTGAATTAACGCCTCCGTCCTGGGGGCGTTTTTGTAACTGCCGGTCAACGTCTGCGGCCAGTGTAGTCGTCATTTCAGAAATCCATGATAAAGCCAACTCCCGATCGTCGCTGCTGCAACGACCGTTAGCGACTAAGCGCGCCACAAGTTCAATGCGCTGTATAGCCAGTGATTCAAAGAAAAAATCCCTCACGGCTCCCTCCATCTTATTCTAGGTTTAGCAATTTGATACTGTATATTCGTACAGTATACATAATATTTAGCAAAATGAATAATTAAGACATCACCCATTCCAGCCTGGCCACAACTCACACGCCGGATCGCTGGCCATTTCCTCCAGTCGTCCATTGCGCATTTTTAACGCCCGGTCGCCATATATCCGCAGGGCGCTGCCCCTAGTGAGTATGTCTATCTCATACTGATCACCGGCAAAACCACGCCGCTGTAACTCCCTCGATAATCGCCGCCACTCCTCTGGCGTACAGTTATTGACAGAACTCCAAGGGGCGGCGTTGCCGCCAGGTAAACCGGCCTCCGCTTCGCTTTCGGCCAACTTCGGGACAATTGTCCACGTTACCAGCCGCGTGCAAACTGCCGATGCCTCCCCCAAACGCGGGGAATAGATGCCGGTGATCCGCTGGACGTCCTCGGCGTACACGTTGCCCCGTTCGATAATTTCATACGCCAGGCGCACGACCAGATCATCGCGCGCCACTAACGGGCCGCCCTGGGCCTGGGTGTAAGCCGCCCAATCGCCGGCAATATCTGCCGCCGCCAACACGGCATCCATCTGCGGGTTTTCCAACTGCTGGCCACGCATCCGGCGCAGTTCGCGCCAAACGGTCACCGGCGCGCCGCCTATCTGCTGAAACTGGCGGATGCGCCAGCGGCTTGCCCAGGCGCTAACCGCCTTGGCCATGTCCTTCATGTTCTCGCCGGTTTCGTCGTCGGCCTCACCGTCCAGGGCGTAACCGTCGATGTTTTTGGAAATGTATTTGGCGATGTAGCCCGTAGCGCTCCCCTTTGCCGGATCGATCGGCTCAACGTGGAAACGTGCTTTCAGCGCCTTGGCGGTCTGCAACTCCTCAGACTCCGCCAGGCGGGCGTGATAGCAAAGAATATCGCGCACCTGGTCAACGTCGCCCGGCAGCATGAATAACAGCATGTGCCAGTGCGGGGTGCCGTCGTGGTGCGGCTCCACCACGCGGAAACCGAAAACGTGAATGCCGGCGCGTGCGATCGCCGCGCGGGCCTTGGCCCAAACGCCGCACAGATATTTTTGCGTTTCCTGCGGGCTTGCGCCGTTCCACTGCGACACAAAACCGCCGGCGCTATGCACCGCGTGATACTTTGACGGGGCCGTTATGGTGTAGAACTCGCCCACACACCCCATTTCAGCGGCCAGATCTTCAAAGCCGCGCATTCTTACCATAAGTTCACACCTCCGAATTGCAGGGTTGGCATTGCTGCCGTTTACCATGTCGGCCAGCGACACCCGATCGCCGTCCTCGTTTTCCAGCTCAAACGAATTGAAAAATTCGCGGTTGCGTTTCTTCTGCTCTATCCATTCGCCCAGGGTTGAACGGCTGACATAGGCCGACGCTGCTTTTTGCACCTGGCCCACTGCAATGGCCAGGTGTTCACGCATCAGATCACGGCGACGCTTCAACCGCGCGCGCCACCACTCCGGGGCCATCATCCGCAATAAGCCGGATTCCATTTGCGCCAGGTTGATGCCGCGCCCGGTTGCCTGCCGCCAGTAAGGCGGCTCAGTGCCCACCTGTTGGCATAGCCCCGCCAGGTTGCGATAGGCGGCCCAGGTGCGGGCGCGCATTTCTTTATCCGTGGTAGCCTGGCCGGTAAATTTGCGGTCGATATAGTCGGAAAAGCTGGCCGCCAGAAAATCAGCCACGCGGTGCGCCAGGTTGCGCAGGTCATCGCGGCCCAGGGTAGGCAAGCGGGCCAGATCGTCATTGAAGGGGAAAGGCATAAAACCCGCTGTATGGAAGCGGGTTTCGTATCGCTGGGTAACTTGCTGTAGACGCGGCAATATATTTTCGCCCACCGTGGTGCGCAAAAATGCATTGGCGCGGCGTCGGCCGTCCTCGCCCTTTTTGAAAAGCTGCTCATACCGGCGGCCAAAGTAGCCCGCCAGGTAATCGGGCATTTCGCCCAGGTACTGACTGCGCCACTTGTGATCGGTTTTATCCAGCTGCCACAATTGGCGCTCGGTGATGCTTATATCATCCGGCGCACCAGGCGCGAATTGCTCACGCTGCCAACGGGTGGCAGCGTGGTAATCGCCGTTTCTTTCCTGCTGTAGATGCAGACTCACATTCTTCCCTAATCGTAATTTTGATTTTCAGGACGCTGCGCCGCCTTTTTGTCAGCCGCGCGCCCCATCCACACCCAAACGGCGCAAAAGCCGCCGATCAGCAGTACCCAGCACATGAGAACCCCTCGTTTTTCCATTTCTCAGCGTCCTGGCGCAGCAGCTCCACGATCTCAACGGCGGATAACTCTTGGTTGGCCATCGCGGTGGCCATACGGTCTAAGTGACCGGAAAACTTCACGGCGGCATCCGCCTGGGCTTCGCGGCGCGCCAGGTCGAGCGCATGTTTAAGGGAGGCGCGCGCGGCGCGGTTGCTAATGTCTTGGCCGATAGTTGGCATGGTGTTTTCTCCGATTTGGGCAAAAAGAATCCCCCGGCTACCAGGTGGAAGCCGTGGGGCGTTTGTGATTAATGGGTTTTAGTGTCGACGCTGGCCGGTAGTTATATCGATAAAGCGTGACGCGCTGCCGTCCCGAAAAATCAGCGAGTCAGCTGGGGAAACGTTCGGCGCTGGTAGGCGGTGCAGCTCATAGGTTGCCGACCACCATTGGATGATCAGCGCGGTAATGCTGCCCTGGCCCAACATCCCCGCCACATAGAACAGGGCGCGGATAGATGCCAGGGTTTCCGCTTGTTCTTCGGCGGTGCCGGCTTCACGGTATGCGCGACACCAAAACGCCGCATTGGAGGCAAACCACTGGTAAGGGCTGGTCAAATGCATGGAGTCATTGAAAACAAACGGTTCCAGGGCAACAAGGCCATCAACTTCTTGGCATTTGGCCAGGAAAAAGCGGGCATAGTTCGGCGCTACTCCCCAAGCGGCCAAATCGTCCATAAGCCCCTGCTTTTCAACTGCGATCACTTTCATGTTTACCTTTCCTCTGCCTGGCCTTGCAGGCTTTCTTGTTGCTCTAAAATCCTGATAATGTGCGGCGCTGCCACCATTTCCACTTGCTTGCGCACCGGGTGATGCTCCTTCATATTTCGGCGCGTTCCCTTCCGCTGAAAATCCGATTCACGCAGAGATCCAAACCCACCAAACACATTCCGCGCCTTTTGGATGCCGGCACGAATCTGCATGATTGCTTGAGGGGGTAGCCGCTCGAACAGCTCGCGCCAAAGGCAATTGCTCAAACTGGCTTTTAACTCCTCCCTCCCTTCCAGCGCCGCAGCGTGGATCACTACGCCGCGCCACTCTGGTGATAGGCCATTCCAAAAGTCGGCGGCCTCTGAATGTTCGGGGCAAACCTGGGCGCGGATTTTGGCCAACCAATAGTTGTTATCCGCCATCGTTACCCCCTCATACCCATCAAGCGGAACCACCAGGGGCGGCGCTTGGCCTGCTTACTTGGTGCAACGGAATCCCCTGAAAACACCACTCGGCTGGCGCATGGCTGCCAGCGCTGGCCGTTCGGCAGCTCAATCCAACCGTGGCCAAAGCTGGCCAGCTGCGGGGCCGGTGATTGTCGTTTCAGGTATTGCGCAAAAGCTTTCATGTAGTTACCTCAGCTCATGCCGAATGCCGGCGCGCAGGTGTTGAACACATCAACAGCGGCGGCCAGCACTGGCGTAGATTGGAAACGCGCTTCTACCGACACGACGATCAGCGACAGATCACGAATTGCCTGGTTGGCACGGTCGAGAATGGCGTTTTTACGGGATTGCGTCATAGGCGCATTGGATGCGGTTTCGCCGGCGATAGCGCCGATCGCCGCAGTGGCGCTTAACGTGTGAGTTGGCAAGCTGTTGGGCTTTGCCTCGTTGGTTGGCACCGCCGGCAAGCAATTCAGTTGCGCCAACAGGCCATCAAGGATTGCCGCATCGTCAGTGATCGCAGTGAGCGTCACCAGTTGGGAAAGCGTCAGTTCGTGCGGCTGCTCAGGGTTCAGCTTATTGCGTAGCACCTGCGGCGAGACATTCAGCGCCGGGGCCAGCTCTGCCAAGTTGTGGGCCTGAGCGAATCGGCGGCAAGCGCTGCTTAAGTGTGAGTGTTTGGACGTTTGGTAATCAAACATAGCGGTTTCCCTCCCCCTATCGCAAAATCGAACTATGCAGTAGCAATGTCACAATTTGAGAGAGCATCAACGGTCAACTGCGCAATGTTGATCATGACTTTTTCGCGTTTTTTATCTTTACGCAGGCGATGACGAGGCAAACGCCCATCGGCCAACATGTCATTGATAGTATCCTCAGCCAAACCAGTAAGTTCGCTGTAACGCTCTATCGTGACGTGAGGTGTGATCAGAGTGATTGAAATGTTAGGTCGCATGATGCAACATCCCTTGTTTAGCAGTGTTTATTAGTGACGAACAGTGATGGTTCACATTTTGAAATCATGCGAACTATAGGGTCACAAAAAGAAATCGTCAACATAAAAGTTCACATGGTGAAATCACATGAATTTAGAGAAAGGCGGTCGTGGAGCGATCGAGCGAATGATGGAAGCCTACGGTTTTAGTACACGTCAACAGCTATGCGAACAGCTGGGAGTCTCAAAAAGCACTCTCGCGACCCGATACATGAGGGACTCATTTCCTTCTGATTGGGTGATTCAATGTGCTTTAGAAACAGGTGTATCTCTGCGGTGGCTTGCAACAGGTGCTGGTGTTATGTTCGAAAACGAGGAGTCTGATCATATAATTATCCCACGAAAGAAATTATTAGACGGGAAATTATACGACTCAAATCATTACACTTTTGACAAAGCTTTTTTAGCAACTAACTTTAAAGAGCCTGTAGTCATTATTGACGAAAAAGTGACATATATTGGCGATACAAAATTCATTGATATTGAAGATGGGAAATGGCTGATTGATATCGATGGAAAATTTATGATTAGAGATATTGCACTGTTACCAGGAAAAAGAATCCGGGTAATTAGTGAAAAAACAGATTTTGATTGTTCATTAGATGATATTGAGTTTCACGTAAATCTTAACATTATAATTAATAATATTTAATTCAGCATTCGGAGTCTAAGCATGGATTTTATTAAAAAGTTAGAATTTGGAAACTACACACTAAAATTTGGTGATAACTTGGTCCTAATGGATTTTATCGATGAAATAGTCATGCCATCGTTTTTTGAAATGAACTATATTCGAGCGATAAAAGATCGTGGGGAGTATTTCTTCATTGACACGGAAATGATCGTTTTAGATGACAATAAAGAGAACCCAGTACTTGGAATAAAAGGTAAAATAGTTAAAAATACTGTTTTAACTAGAGAGCAAGTATTTCATGGGAATAAACTAGTAGATGACTATGATGAGCTGGAAACGGCCCCCAGCTCATTCTTCTTGTTAATATTAAACTCTCATCGATTAATTCTATGTAAAGAAGTTAGCGGCGCACCTACGATAGAAAACTTCAAAAGCACGAGTCAATACTGCTTAACACAAAGTTGGAATGATTATATTGATGCCGTTTATGAGCAAGAGAAGGAATTCAGAGAGAAGAACCCTGAACTACCTAGAATAACTAAAAAATCTATCCGTGCAGAGATCCCAGCCCCTAAATTAAGAATTACGACCCTCACCGATAGAAAAACCTTAGCAGAATTCATTGAGCTATTTGAAAAAATAGACAGACTTTCTATAAAATTACTTCCAACCAATCAGGAAGAAATTGATAATGATGATTTTTTCTGGCAAGAGTTTGGTCAGCGCAATGAAAAACTTAATAGTAACCAAGCAAGTGTTCTATTCACAAACCCAGAGGAAGGACTTAGTCACAACGCTGTTTTAGAAGAATTAAATGCAGCAACAAATCTCGCAAACTCCGAATTTAGGATGCGCGGTTATGACGAAATGGGTGATATTATGAAAGGTAGTAATGATAATTTCAACCTATCTACTGAAGCAGACAATTTATCTAAAGATACAACAGTCGCTGCGCAAGAGAGCTATGCAAGTTTCTCTGAGATGGTTGCTGATGGTAGAATAACCCTACCTCAAGCAAAAGACAGAGGGACACTAAGAAAAATAATAAATATATTTGAAAGGTTTAAATAATGGAAAACAATAATAATGCGAAGGATAAGACTTTACGGCACCATATTAACGGAGCCGAAATAACCAAAGAGAAGAACCTTTGGCAAGTTTTCAAGCTGGCTAAGAAAATAACAACCAGCTTTCTTCATAGGGTTATATGTAGCCTATCTGCCGCATTATTATTTATTAATATTTTTTTTGTCGATAAAAATATCAACCATGCAATTTCAGACATAAGAACCTGGTCAAGTTTCGGATTTAATTTCACTATAACAACCTTAGGCTTTCTTATTGCAGGCTTCACCATTTTTGCAACATTATCCAAGCCAGAAATGATGATCGCTATGATGCTGCATAAAAACAAGGAAGCCCAAATCCCCACCCTTAAATATAACTTCATGGCATTTATGAAAGTGTTTATAATTTTCATATCATGTTCCTTCATATATTTATTTGTTATGCTATTTGGGCAAACTAATGGAATGGCAGGAAATATAACGAGATTGTTACCACATAGTGATTTAATCAAGAAATATGGCGTAATGGCGATATATGTATTAGTGGGCACGAGTTTAGTTCACCTTCTTCTTACAATTAAAACGTTTATTTATAATATATATGCAATAGTCATGACTTCAATCCGATGGGAATATGAGAAATCGGCACAGTCTGAAATTAATGAACAGGAAAATAAATAGGAGTAAATACCCAATTAATTATGTATGTATTCAAACTTACCATACATTGACTACTGTTTTTATATACAGTTAAATACAGCCTCATCAAAGGAGGCTACAATGGCTGTACGCAAACAATCATCCGGCAAGTGGTTATGTGAGTGCTATCCTGCTGGTCGAGAAGGCCGCAGAGTACGTAAGCAGTTCGCGACCAAAGGCGAGGCCTTGGCGTTTGAGCGCTTCACTATGGAACAGGTGGACAATAAGCCGTGGTTAGGTGAGGCAATTGACCGCCGCAAGCTGAGCGATATCGCCAAACTTTGGTACAACCTACACGGACAATCCCTCACCGCTGGTGAACGTACCTACAAAAAACTATGCCTTGTCATCGAAGCCCTAGGCGATCCCCCTGCTACCACCTTCACCGCAAAAGACTTCGCGCATTATCGTGATAAGCGTCTGTCCGGTGAAATCTACTTTTCAGAGAAGTGGAAAAACGGCGCAGAACCTGTGACCGTCAATCTTGAGCAAAGCTACCTAAGCGGCATGTTTAGCGAGCTGGCGCGGCTAGGCGAATGGAACCAACCCAATCCGTTGGAAAACATGCGCAAGTTTGCCGTTGCAGAAAAGGAAATGGCGTGGCTGACGCACTCACAAATCACAGAGTTGTTTGCAGCCTGCAGCAAAGGCGATTCTGATTTGCCGCTCGTGGTCGAGGTATGCCTCAGTACTGGTGCTCGCTGGCGAGAAGCGGAAAACCTCACCCGGTCACAGATAACACCGCATAAAATCACGTTCATCCGAACCAAAGGCAAAAAGAATCGCAGCGTTCCGATCAGTAAAGCACTGTACAAGAAGTTGGTAACGCGGGGCGATGATCGTCTATTCAGCGAATGCTATTTTCGCTTTATGGCCGCGCTTGAGAACACCAGCATTCAATTGCCCAAAGGTCAACTAACGCATGTGCTACGCCATACCTTTGCGGCGCACTTTATGATGTCTGGCGGCAACATTCTGGTGTTGCAACGCATCCTCGGCCATCATGATATCAAAATGACTATGCGTTATGCTCACCTTGCACCGGAGCACCTCGAAACAGCCCTGCACTTCAATCCGCTGGCGACTATGCCAGGTGGCGACAAAGTGGCGGCATAGGATGGCAATCCCCGTATTTCCTCCCTCTTCTTCGGTATAAAAACTCTTTATAAAACAAATAACTTATTGATTTTATTATTGTAGTGAGGAAATCGGGTTTTTTGTTGCCTGAAAAACGTATTACATCAACGGCCCACGACCCCGAAATGCACATTTTTGCTGTGGTTCGGTCACACATCCCTCTTCTCATTCGTCATCTATATGTGTTAACCCGATAAATGAGGAGTTCTTATGACTACGCCAGTGAATACCGACCCTGTCAATCATGCGCAAACCATTGCCAACGTTTTTTCCGCGCTGCTGAAAGTGCATGGCGCTATCGACGCGCACAATCTGGAGCGCAAGATCTACCATCTCGTCCTCCTGCGCGCTTCGCAAATCAATGGCTGCGGTTACTGTGTCGAGATGCATACCAAAGAAGCGCGTGAGGACGGTGAAACCAACGCACGTCTGGACAGGCTGGTGGTATGGGAACACGTTGATGATTTCACGCCTCGCGAGCGCGCCGCATTTGCCTGGACAGAAGCGTTAACGCGGCTTGAACGCCATACCGAGTATGGCCCACTGCGCGCGGCATTGCGCGCGTACTATTCCGAGGAAGAAATCAGCGCGCTAACCGCAAATATCACTATGATAAATCTGTGGAATAGAATTCATATTTCCGGCCACTAATATGAAAAACGACAAGTATGCAGCACTGTTCGAATCGAGAAGACCGTTTCTGATCGGCCTCGCCTATCGTATTTTAGGTTCTCTGGCCGACGCGGAAGATGCCGTGCAAGATACCTATATCAAATGGTTAAATGCGGATCGCCACAGCATTCTGAATCCTGCTGCCTGGCTGACCACCGTCTGCACTCGTCGTTGTCTTGACCTGCTGCGCGCCGCGCAGCAGGCTCGCGTCGATTATGTCGGTATTTGGCTACCAGAACCCATTCAAACCGCCGTAGCCAAAACGCCCGAGCAAACGTTGGAACTCTCATCGTCGCTGTCGACGGCCTTTATGCTGTTGCTCGAAAGACTCACTCCCCGCGAGCGCGCAGCCTATTTGCTGCATGACATCTTTGACTTGCCCTACGCGGATCTCGCCATGACATTAGGTGGAGAAGAAACGGCGTGTCGTAAACTGGTGTCACGCGCGCGCGAAAAAGTTGGCCGCCCAGAGGAGCGTAAAACCCAGCCCACAGAGCGGCAGGAAGCCTTGCTTATCGCTTTCAAAACGGCGGTGGAAACGGCAGATATCGAACCGCTTTCGACCCTGTTGTCCGAAGACGTTAAGCTCAGTGCGGACGGCGGCGGCAAAGTGCCCGCCAACCTGGCTGAACTCGTCGGCAAACGTGACGTGCTCGAATTTATCGGCGGTAAATTGCCCGTATTTTGGCGAGCCTATCTCTGGCAACACGCGCTCATCAATGGCGTGCCAGGCGCCTTGCTATCCGAACAAGGCCGTATTACGGCGTCTGTCAGTCTCAGCTTGAATGCCGAAGGCCGACTGGCTCAGGTATTTATCGTGCGCAACCCAAGCAAACTTTCGCAACTCGACCGTCTGTGGACAATGCCTCTGCGGTAAGAATACCCTTACAACATGTGCCAATTTTCTGGTATTACAGCGAGACGGTTTATTGACTGACCGGGGCAGGCGGCCATTTCCCGCCACGCTTAATTAGCTCGTCTTTGATGCGTTCAAGAGACGCTTTCGCCTCACTGCCGTCCTGACTTCTATTAATCAGCCGTTGCAGCTGATTGCCCATCGTCCAACCCGAGTTGCCTCTTATATCGCTATCGGCACCTTTTTCTAAAAGAAGAATGACGTGGTCATAGGAGTGATAGTCTAAAGCATCGATGAGCAGCGTATCACCCAGTGAATTTCTTATATTTATATCCGCACCATAATCCAACATGACCTCTAATGTTTCTGTGTTTTTTGCAAAGATGCTATTAAATATAATGGGTTGATTATGAACCTTATCCCTAGCATTTGGAGAAAGTCCGCCCTCTAACATAGCCTGTATCCAGATACCTTTATCCGCTTTCATAACAAATTCAGCTGGGCTACCTGGCGTGTTGGGTTGAGGCTGTAAAGGATCTGCGCCGGCTTTTACCAAATCAGTGATAATTTTCAGCCTTTCAGGTGTGGTTTTATCATAGATGGCATTGTTTATTGCCCAGAACAATAAGGTCATTTCTTCCTTAGCTGGACGATTTAAGATCTCTTTGTTTACTGATGATAACTGTTTATCCAACTGCGGCCTATCACCATCATAAATGGCTTTGGCAATGTCCAATTGCTGACCGTCAAAATAATCCTGCGGTTGTAAATCCATACCTTTTTCGCACCCCTGCATGATGAGCGTAGACACTACCATCGTGATAATGAGAATAAGTTTTTTCATATTCTTCCCTTGATTGTGGCAATGTCATCGTCTTTTTCATTTTCAATGCATTGTATCGCCTGGTCTATACCGTGCTTATCCAGCAGTGAGCCTGTTCCACCGGAAAGCGTGTGTTTTACTCCCACGGCGTCAGGCGCCAACATGGACAACCGTTCTTTCGCCATCACCGCCGGCGGATAAAATTTGAGGTCTTTGGCATCCTCCCACAAATCAACCTCCTGCAGCTTGGTCAACAGCTCCCCTTTCACGCGATACGCCTGAATATTATCGACACTGCCTATTATAGAGCCGCCGTATTTTTCTACGGTTCCCGCATGCAATCCAGCGGCATTAAACGTCCAAGCTGGCTTGCCGCTGGCCATGGAGGCAGCAGACGCCATGCCACCGCCTAATGAGTGACCTGCAACGTCGATATTGGATACCTTTGAAATTTTATCGCCAATACCAACCGCTTTTTTGTAGTATTCAGAATTAATCCCTATTCCCTGAGCACCGTTGTTTTTCCAGTCACTGAGATTTTTAATGCCTGATAAGTCACCCCTTATTAAGGCTTTTTGGGTTGCGCGGCTTATTCCCTCCGGGAATTCTGGTGCCCGCGATCCGCGGAATACCACCGTCGGGTTCATCGCCTTGCCAAAGACACTTTCGTCTGGCTGATAAACTCGGGCTAAAAAGTCAGGATTCATTGGTTTGTCATAAAGCATGTTACTGCTCAAACCAAGCCGGCCCAGCGCCCCATCATTGTTACTAATGTCCTTCCAGCCTTCAGGGATGTCTATCGTGTCCTTGAGCGGGTTAGTGGTCTTGTAAACATTCTCAGCCAACTTCGCCTTTTCGACCGCGACGTTGTTCTCCGCCAATCGCTGTGCCGCCATGCGCGCATCCGGGTAAATGCTGCGGTTGCCTCGCCCTATCAGGTACTGGCGTTCTTGCCAGCGTTCTGCCTTGGTCATCGGACGGATGGCCTGTACCGTGGCGGCAACGGTTGCCACTGCGGTAGCGATGGCTTGCTGCAGAGGGGGATTCCGGGTCGTATTCTGCCTCGCCGGCAGCACCGTCGGTTTTGCCCGCCGGCCATAGCGGCTGACCATTTCTTCATAGCGGGCGATCACGCGCCCAGTTGGATAAAAGGCAGGAAGAGAGCTGCCGGGATAGCGCTGTAATCGGCCTTCCGCGTCGACGTAAAACGCGTATTTCGTCGGCGTCCAGGCGCCCATTCCCTCATCAATCGCCAGCAAGCCGCCCCGATTGAGATCATCGAACACGCTGCGCTTCACAATCGCGTCCTCACGATAACCGGTGACGCCAATACCGGATTGAGTATTGCGGGTTATGGAGTACCGGCTGCTTATCGATATGCCGGCTGCGCCGCCGAACAGATAATGCCGTTCCAGCTCATGGTGCGCTTGTGTCGGGGTGAGTATCCGGGAGAAACTTTCCGGCGCCGTGTGTTCAGAAAAGAGAGAGAGCAGCTTCATACGGCACCAGCCCGTACGTCGGTTCCCTGGGGCGGCGTTCCAGCCCCTTTCCTTGTCACCTCGCCGAGATTTAGCGAACGATAACGCATTGGATATCCTTATCTTGCAAGTCACTGTATGCCCGTGAATGTTCGAAAAACTAGCATAATTCAGCAAAGATTGCTTTGTTGTCTTGCTGTTCACACCGTAAGACCCGGTGGAGAGAATTCATGTAATGGTGTTTTTCGGCAGCGGCGTCTGGCAAACGCCATAGGAAAATAAATCTCAGATAAAAGTCTGGCGGAAAATCAGAAGGGATATAGAGAAAAAAAATGGCACACCCAACGTTGCTGGGCTGCTTTTGCTGGGCCGGCCACAGGCCGGCGCAGCAACGCCCGTTTAGAACCGCTGTTTGATAGGTTCATCACTGTTCAGATTGCCGTTGGCCTGCGCTTCCCCGCAGGTGGTGGGGCCAAAGGCCACCACTTTGCCGTCGCTGTTTCTGAAGCCGACGTAGAACGGCGTCACGGTGCCGTTCGGCAAGCGGTGGTTATAGTCGTGGCACACCCCCTGGCCGTTCAGCGTCGGCAGGGTGGCGATCGGCGCGCCGAAATCCCGGCTGACCGAGCGCTTGTCGGCGCCGACGTGAAAAGCGTCGGCGATCTTTTGATCGCGCAGCAGGCTGAAGGTATCGCAGCCGGTTAACAACAGGCTCACCGCCACAACGGCACTCCCTAACCCTTTAATCATTTTTCACTCCCTCTATATATATTGAACCTGGCGGCAATTACGCTGTGTTGCCGGGTAAACGTCGGCGAGCGCCCAAGGGCGTGCCTGCTCGCAAGAGCATTAAAAAAGAGGAGCCATGCAAATTAATGTTTCTACGAATGAGATAACTGCCTCATCGCCCTGGAAAGAACCGAATGGAGACGCGTTACAGTTTGCGGATCACATTGCCAATCAGGCATTTCACCGCGTTGATTTGCGCCGTCAGCCCCGGCTTATCGGCGGGAAACACGCCGTCCAGCGCCGCGGTACCGACGGTGAAACCAACCGCATTGCCCGTCACCACGGCGGCGATGCGATCTTCCCGGTCGATAGACCCGGCGATATAAATCGGTTTGTCGACCGCATCGCACACCCGCCGAATCAACGTCGGCACGTCGCCGGCAAAGCGGTAGGCCAGCAGATCCAGCCCTGTCACGCCCGGTAAAGCGGCGCGCTGGCGGGCGCTGGCGACAATATCGTCAATGTCACCTTCCAGCACGCTGGGGTGGCCGCTGATGCGGCCGGCGAACGGATAGTAGCGCAGGCCAGACTGACGAATGATCGGCAGCACGCTTTCCGGGCGCGTTCCCCCCATCAATACATCAACGCCCAATTCCAGCGCCGCGCGCGCCGAATTCATCTCGCTTTCCTCATCCAGGCTGACCACTTCCAGGTACGCGGTGGCGCCGCCGGCGTGGATCGCCTGCGCCAACTGTTTGAGTTGATCCAGCGGCAGGCCGATATCCTTAAAGCCGATATGCTTCACGCCGGCAGCCAGCACTTCTGGCAGCCGCGCTTGCGCATCGGGCACCGTGCTGTCGTTGCGCGTCAGCATGAAAATAAACTCGGGTGTGTGCATGGTGTTTCCTTATTGTCTTCAGGTGATGTGAGTTATTGGGCGCGCAGCATTTTTTCCGCCTGCCGGAAGGCGTACAGCAGGCTGGCGTGTTCCGCCCGTCCGCTGCCCGCGATATCGAACGCCGTACCGTGGTCGACCGAGGTGCGGATAAACGGCAGGCCGACGGTGACGTTAACGCCGTGATCCACCCCGAGATATTTCACCGGGATCAGGCCCTGGTCGTGATATTGGGCGACCACAATGTCGAACTCCCCGCGCCGGGCGCGCATAAAAACGGTATCGCCGGGCCAGGGGCCGCTGACGTCCAACCCCTGTTCCCGCGCCAGGGTGATGGCGGGCACGATGACGTCAAGATCTTCGCGGCCGAACAGGCCGTTCTCCCCGGCGTGCGGATTCAGGCCGGCCACCGCAATGCGCGGTTTCGCTATACCCAACGCCCGGCAGGCCGTTTGCGCCAGATGAAACGCGCGCAGCTCGTTTTCCACGGTCGCCGCGTCGATGGCGTCCCGCAGCGAAACGTGAATGGAAACCAGGATCACCCGCAGCTCGTCGTTGGCCAGCATCATGGCGAAGTCCTGGGTGCCCGAGCGCGCCGCCAGGATCTCGGTGTGCCCCGGATAATCGATCCCCGCCAGGCGCATCGCTTCCTTGTTCAGCGGCGCAGTGACGATGCCGGCGATGCGCCCCGTCAGCGCCAGATCGATGGCGGCAACCACCCAGGCATAAGACGCCGCGCCCGCGCGCTTATCGAGCCTGCCGAGGGGCAAGTCCGCCGGCAGCGCAACGCCGGCGGAATAGACGGCGGTCTCCCCCCGCCGCCAGGCTTCGTCCCATCCCGCCAGCAAGGCGGGCAGTTCGCGGATAGGCAGCGTCAGCCCCAGACTGGCCGCCGCGCGCGCCAGTGCGCCGGCATCGCCAATCACCACATAAGGCGTGCTCAATCGCTCTGTGGCCGCCAGTTTGGCAATGATCTCCGGCCCGATGCCGGCGGGATCGCCCATGGTTATCGCCAGCGGCAAGGTGGAAAGGGTCATTGTTCTTCTCCTTCTCGGTCAGCGCGCAACCGGGTTACGCAGTTCAACAACGTACCGGCCCGGCCAAAACCGCCCGCCTTGGTGGCGAACGGCAGCCTGCGGCCCGGCAGATTCAACAAACCGAAAGGCACGCCGGGTTCCACCTCACCGAACAGCGTCAATGAGCCGGCCGCCATAGCGTCGACGATGCGCCGCGCGGTATCGCCGCCGGTCGCCACCAGCCCGTCGAAGGCTGGCGTGCAACGGCTGACGACCGCGCCCAGCACAGCGGCATGGTCCGCCGCACCCGCTCGCGCCCGGGGCGAAATCAGGCAAACCACATCGGCACGCGCAAACGCCGCTCGCACCTCTTGCGCTACCGCCTCGGGATCGGCCGCTTCAGGCACCGTGACCAGCACCGCGCCCGCCTGCCGCAGGCTTGCCAGCTGGGCGTCATTCGCCGGATGCAGGCTGCCAATCGCCACCAGCACTTTGCTGGCTCTCAGCGGCGGTTGAGCGGGCGGCGCGTTCTTCTCAAGAGACAACGCACGCGACAACGCCGCCGCCAGGCCCGGCGATCCCACCCACACCACCGGTTCAGCAATGCCGATCCGCCTCACGACCTCATCCAACTCGCCGTTGTCTGCGGCGTCGAATACCTGAAAACGCGTCGGCTCCAGCCCCGCCATGCGCTCCATGACGTAGCCGGTGACGATCGGGTTCTTCGGATCGCGTGCAAAGGCGGTCTGCTCCAGCGCGACGCCGTCGACGTATTGCCGGCCGCCCACCGTGGTGCGGCCGGCATCCGGGAAGGCCGGCGCAACGATGGCGAGACGGCGCCCGCTGCCCGTCAGCGCCCCGCGCGTTTCCGGCCCCAGATTGCCGCGCAGGGTGGAATCGATCGTTTTGTATATAAGGCGCGCCGGCTTCACACTGGCGGCGGCATGGCGAAAACGCCGCTCCGCCTGCTCCGGCGAAACGAAGCGGGAATCTAAATCGAAGGCGACGATCTCCGCGCCCTGTAACGCAGTATCGGGCAGGCGCAGCATGACGCAGGCGCTCAGTCCGCGCGCGGCGAACGGGGCCGCGCCGTCGAGCGCGCTGGTAAGATCATCGGCGAGAATGGCAATCATCGCAGTTACCCGTAAGTGGAAAGTGATGCACACTTTGGCGGATTTGGCTGGCAATAAAAAACGATTTGCGTAGTATCGATGATTGACAAAAACTCAATCAAAAGGGGGCGCAGTGCGTCAACGAAGATTGCCTAACCTGGCGGTATTACGGGCTTTCGAAGCTACGGTGCGGTACGGCAGCGTGTCGAAAGCTGCCAAATCACTCAACGTCACCGACGGCGCCGTCAGCCGTGCGGTGCGCGAATTCGAGCAGACCCTGGGATTCGCGCTGTTTCAACGCACCAGCCGCATGGTGCATCCGACGCCGCAGGCGCAAGAGCTGGCGAGCGAGATCGGCCGGGGGCTGGACAACCTGCAGTCGGCGATCGACCGCGCCTGTCGGCATCATCAGAATCGCCCGTTGGTGATCTCCTGCGAGCCGACCTTTCTGATCCGCTGGCTGATCCCGCGCCTGGCCGGTTTGCAGCAGGCGGTGGGGAAAGAGCGCGATCTGCAGCTGGTCTCCGCCGGCGGCGCCGTCGCCTTCTCGCGCGAAGGCATCGATCTGGCGATTCGCCGCAACGATTTCCCGATCGCCGACGACGTGGTCGCCCGCCCGTTCCTCAAAGAACGGGTCGGCCCGGTATGCCGCCGGGAGCATGCCGCGGCGGGGCGTGAACTGCGCGGCACCCTGCTCCACACCGAGACGCGACCGTACGCCTGGCGCGACTGGTGCGCCCACAGCGGCTTCGAGATCGGGCCGGGCAACGAGCTGCGTTTCGAACATTTCTATCTCAGCCTGCAGGCGGCGGTCGCCGGCGCCGGTATCGGCATCGGCCCTTTGGCGCTGGTGGCGGATGACATCGTCAACGGCGCGCTGGTGGCGCCATATGGCTTTGCGCCTGACGGGACGGATTACGTGCTGATGACCCAGGCCGACGGCCAGGAGGATGCGATATTCTCAACGGTGTTGGATTGGCTGATCGCCATGGGGGAAGAAACCGAACGGGCGGTATTGGCGGGCGGAAAGAAAACGTAACGGGGAAAAGTCTCCGCCTGCCGCGCAGGGCAAGCGGAGCGGCGTCAGGCGGCGATTACTTCTGCTCGGCCTGGCTTACGGTATCTTCGGCTTTCCAGATGCGGTATTTCACTTCCGCGTCTTTCGGCGCATACACCACGATCGGCAGGCGGCTGTTGTAGCGCTGCATCGCGGCGTCGCCCAGGTTGGCGGCGATGAATTGCTTGGTCTTGGTGTTGTCCGGGCAGCCCATCATGGTCGAGGCCGGTTCAGAGAGCTTCTCCAGCACCAGATAATCGTAGCCCCAGCCGGACAGGGTTTTGGTTTCCAGCGTGCCGCCGATCATGTGGCGGTTGCAGTCCACCTCCAGCGTCTTGCCGATCAGCAGCTCCACCTTGTAGTTCTCTTCGTGCTCTTGCTTCGGCAGGTAGATCACCTGGCGGTTCATGCCCTTTTCGGCTTTCGGGTAAGGCGCGACCTTTTCCAGCGGCTGTTTGCTGATATCCGCGTCATCGCCAGAGGTAGCCGCCATAGCGCCGGCGGAAACGGCCATCAGCAGGCCGGAAAATACAACGGATGCCTTGTTCATGTTTTATCCCTACACTTTTTGTCAAATAATCCGCCTATAAACTAATACACTACCGCCAAGCCCGCCACAGGTTTAATCTTCTTTACAATAGGCGATAAATAGTGACAATCGCCTGATATCGCCGATTAACCGAAGCAATGGCTCAGTGTTTCTTCAGGTTGGCGATATAGGCCTTCACCACCTGATAAACATAATCCTGGCATGCCAGCCCGGTTTGCGGATCGTATTTGCCCTGATTGGTGATGTTGTTGGACAACACGCGAATGCCGACGAACGGCACCTTGAATTCGGCGGCGATCTGCGCGGCGGAGGCGGTCTCCATCTCTTCGACCGAAGTCTGATAGCTGTCGTGGAAATAGCGAATGCGATCCAGCTCGCTGTTCCACACGTCGGCCGAGCCGATCACCCCTTCCACGACCTTGCCCTGTCGGTAATCGCCCTTAACGCTTTGCGCAATCGCCAGCAGGTTGGGGTCGGCGGGAAACTGACGCAGGCTGTGCGCCTTTTTGTCCTCGCCGGCGCTGCCTTTGGAAGCCAACAGATCCATCGGCTGCCACTGCCGCGAGTCGCTGCCTGCCCCCAACGCCTTGGCCGGCGTTTTGAACGCGCCGAGATTGACCGAATATTTGCCCAACACGATGTCATATACTTTCAGTGCCGGATCATGGCCGCCGGCGGTGCCCTGGTTGATGATCGCCACCGGGCGGAACTGCGTGGCGGCGATCGCCGTGGCCGCCGCGGCGTTGGACATGCCCTTCAGCGTCTCCGACACCACCACCGGGTAGCCGTCTACGGTGCCGTGCCAAAAGCGCCAGCCGCCAATCTGCTCCTCGCGCGGGTTTTCCAATCGCTGGGCAAAACGTTCCGCCTCCACCGGCATGGCGCCCTGCACCACGATCGGCCCGGCGGCCGCAGGTTGGCCAAAGCTCAGCGGAGAAAAGGCCGCACCGGCAGCCGCCAACAGTAAGACACGCGCGTTATTCTGCATCACCACACTCTCATCCCGAAAAAAAGCAAACGATTACCTTAGCCGAAGGCGGTGGCCTCGGATAGGGTTTTCTTACCGGTGGACTAAGGTTTTCTTAAGACGGAATGATTACAGTGGCGTTATTCAATCCTGCCACCGAGCCTGCGCGTGAATCCAGAATCGTCATTAAATCAATCCTCAACGGCACCGCAAATTAAGACAACCGCTCTTTACTCCCTACCGGCATCCTTTTACCGTTGGCAGGTTTTTGGCCTGCTGATCAGCGGCCTGCTGTTCCTGTGGCTTTCCCGCAGCGAACAGCTGGACTGGGCGATCGGCAACTTTTGGTACGATGCCGCCAGCGGGCATTTCCCGTGGCAAAACAATTATTGGCTGGATCTGATCAACCACCGCCTGCTGAAGCAAATAGTGATCGTCGGGGCGGTACTGGCGCTGTTTTGGGGCATCTATCGCCGCAGCGCGCGCCTGATCGTGACCATGCTGTTGATCGGGATCGGCCCGTTGGTAGTGGGCATTCTCAAGGCCACCAGCGCGCACTCCTGTCCGTGGGATCTGATCGAGTACGGCGGCAAGGCGATGTCCTTCCCGTTGTTCGGTGCGGTGCCGGCACTGCCGGGCCCCGGCCGCTGTTTCCCCGGCGGGCACGCCTCGAGCGGTTTCGCGATCATGGCGTTGTTTTTCCTGTTTTATCCGCAGCGCCCGCGCCTGGCCTGGTGGTGCTGGTGCGGCGGCATTGCGCTCGGCATGCTGATGGGCTTTGGTCAGATCATGCGCGGCGCACATTTTCTTACCCATAACCTGTGGGCGGGTTGGTGGGTTTGGTTAAGCCAGTTGGTTATTTATTGGATGGTTAGCGGCTATTGGTGCCGCAAGATGAGGTAACGGTTATGGAGCAGTTAAACCATGTTCTTTTCGCCTGGATCAATGCGACCCCGGCGTCTCCCGAGTGGATGATTGATTTCGCCACCTTTTTGGCGCGCGATCTGATCATTATCGTGCCGCTGCTGATCGTCGGCCTGTGGCTGTGGGGGCCGCAAAGCCAGCTGGTTTCGCAGCGCGAAGTGGTGGCGAAAACCACGATCGCGCTGCTGTTCGCCATGCTTGCCGCCTCCGCTATCGGCGCGCTGCTGCCGCATGAGCGCCCATTCGTCGCCGGCGTGGGGTATACCTTCCTGGCGCACGCGCCGGACAGCTCGTTCCCGAGCGATCACGGCACCGCCATCTTTACCTTTGCGCTGGCGTTCCTGTTCTGGCACCGGGTCTGGTCCGGTGCGCTGCTGATGATTGTCGCCGTCGGCATCGCCTGGTCACGCGTTTACCTCGGCGTACACTGGCCGCTGGATATGGTCGGCGGTTTCCTGCTCGGTCTGGTCGGCTGCCTGTTCGCCCAGCTGGTGTGGAATCTGTTCGGCGATGCCCTCGCCGACAAGCTGTCGCGCCTGTATCGTTTCCTGTTCGCCTTCGCCATTCGCCGCGGCTGGGTGAAAGAGTAACCGTACAACATGACCGGGGCATTACCGCCCCGTGATTTCACACCACGCCGGTGGTCACGCAGAACGCACGCGTTTTTCCCGCTCCCAGCATCACCCCCGCCTCACCCTCTGGCGCATTCGGGCGACAGTTCGCCGGCTGAACAAAGGCCAGCAGCCGCCGGTTGCCCTGAACGGCGATGCGCCGCAGGCCATAGTTGAATTGCCCGGTAGCGAAGCGCGTGACATAACGCCGGCCTTGCGGCGTCAGCATAAAGAACTCGGCCTGATCCACATAGCGCGTCAGATCGTCGGAGCACAGCAGTTCTTGCCCGATCGCATCCCCTAACAAAGCCGGCGTCGGCAGATTCTGGCGGAATACCGCGTCGGGAATGCAATCATAGTTGAGGCGACACACATAACGCAGCGGCTGCGGCCGCTCGGCCAGGTTAGTGACCTTCATCTCTATGACGAACTGCGCGCTCTGGGCTGCCAAACGCAGCGCCGGGCCGATGCGCCAACGCCCGCCCAACCGCTCGCCTTCGCCATGCAACGTCAGCTCATCGCCTGTCAGCTGCAGCCACACGCGCTGCATCTGCAGCGGCGCGCCGTCGTGGCTCGGCCAGGCGGGGCAGAACGCCGCGTCGTCAGCGCGCTTTCTCCCGAGACCGCGGGCGCTGCGGCGGCCCGATTTCAATGAATAACCGTCAAACTCGGCGTCCCAAATCGCCAGACCCTCATACGGCAAGACCGTCAGCGCGCCGCGGCAGTTCGCCAGCGTCAGCATCGGCCCGCGTTCTGCGCAGCGATGCGCGCTCACCGCGAAATCCGCATTGCGGAACAGTTCCTGCCGATGCGCCCCGAAAGCTTCAGGATCCAGTTCGATGTTGATCTTCATCTTTTTTCCCTCGACGTTGCGCCCGCGCAGGCCGCGAGCCGTTAAATGTTATTTAAATAACAAAACTACGCCTTTAAGTTATACGTATAACGGCCTGTTCGCGACGATCTCGTCGACATTTTTTAAACATCGCTAGGTTTATCGGCATCTGAATGTTATTATTTTCACATTATCCATCCGGCTTACTGTCTTAACTTCACTAAGGAATCGCGATGACCACCGAAAACATCGATTACGCCAGCTACGTTGACCACACCCTGCTGGCGATGGACGCCACCGAACTGCAGATCGCCAAACTGTGCGAAGAAGCGCAGCAGCACAACTTCTATGCGGTATGCGTCAACTCCGGCTACGTGCCGCTGGCGGCCCAGCTGCTGCAGGAAAGCACCGTGAAAGTCTGCTCGGTGATCGGCTTCCCGCTGGGCGCCGGCCTGACCGTCGCCAAAGCCTTTGAAGCCAAAGCGGCGATCGCCGCCGGCGCGCAAGAGATCGATATGGTGATCAACGTCGGCTGGCTGAAAAGCGGCCTGCTGGACGAAGTGAAAGCCGACATCGCCGCCGTGCGCGAGGTTTGCGCGGCGATCCCGTTGAAGGTAATATTGGAAACCTGCCTGCTCAGCGATGCGCAGATCGTCCAGGTTTGTGAAATGTGTCGCGAACTCGATGTCGCCTTCGTGAAAACCTCTACCGGCTTCAGCACCGGCGGCGCTCGGGAAGAGCACGTCAAACTGATGCGCGAGACCGTGGGCAGCGAAATGGGCGTGAAAGCTTCCGGCGCCGTGCGCGATCGCGCCACCGCCGAGAAGATGATCAACGCCGGCGCCACGCGTATCGGCACCAGCTCCGGCGTCGCCATCGTATCCGGCGCCCAGCCGGCGGCGGGCAGCTACTGATCGTCGGCATGCCCTAACGGGCATAGCCAATACACAACGATGCGGGACAATACGGGCGGCCAATGCGGCCCGATATTGCCCCGCATCGTTGTGTTTAACGCCGGAAACGCCGGCACGCCCTTTACCTCTACTACCTGTGGGAAGACGGATCTATGGAAACGCGGCGCGAAGAACGTATCAACCGGTTAGTTCAGGCGTTAAAACGCGCTGACAAGATCCACCTGAAAGAAGCCGCCGTGCTGCTGGGGGTCTCGGAGATGACCATTCGCCGCGATCTGAGCGCCGAACCGGCGGCGGTGGTGCTGCTCGGCGGCTACGTGGTGACCGATCCGCGCAGCAACGGCGTCACCAACTACTTCGTTTCCGATCAAAAAGCCAAGCAGGTGACGGAGAAACGGCGCATCGGCCTGCTGGCGGCCCCCTTGATCAATGAAAACGACACGGTGTTTTTCGACTGCGGCACCACCACCCCGGCGATCATCGACGCCATCGCCGACGAGCTGATCTTCACCGCCGTGTGTCATTCGCTGAACACCTTCCTGGCGCTGCAGGACAAACCGAACTGCAAAGTGGTCCTGTGCGGCGGTGAGTTCAAGCCGAACAACTACATCTTTTCCAGCGTCGGCGGCCGCAACGAGCTCGATCACATCTGCCCGAACATCGCCTTTATCTCCGCCGCCGGCCTCAGCCTGCAGCATGGCGCCACCTGCTTCAACTTCGACGAGCTGGAGATGAAGCATCGCGCCATGGCGATGGCGCAGCAAAAGATCCTGGTGGCGGATCACAGCAAGTTCGGCAAAACCAAACCGGCCTGCATCGGCCCGCTGACACAGTTCGATCGGGTGATCAGTGACCGCCAACCGGACGCCGACTTCATGGCGTTCTTCAACGACAACGCCATCGCTACCCGCTATTAATTCGCCTTCTGCGCCGTCGAAACCGACGGCGCACCGCTGCAATCCCCTTCTTTCCCCGCCCGAAAATGAACAAATAATGCGCAATCGATTCGCGTTTTTCGCTTATCCGCACGCAACATCAGGTTAATAAAATGCAACAGGTCACCCGGGTGATTATTTTCTCGCAGGCTAAACCCGCTGCCGGCTGGGTGAATTAACGACTATTTATGGCTTTTATATGATAAATCGCGCCAAAGGCCGCGATGTTTAAATAAACGGCGGTTTAAGCGGTTGCAGCAAATATCGCCAATACCTGTTAGGCATCTGTTATTTATATGATGAATGGTTACGCATTTCTATCCGCTAACCACGTAAGTAATTTCCCTTCGTTATTAACGGCGATTTTCATTAAAAACCATTTAAAAACAAATCGATGAATGAAATTTTACTTAAAAATACAATGTGATCCACATCACTAAAACTGCTTAATCCGGGTTTTTCGCTAGATCCAAAACCACGCATAAAATATATTGCTCGGCTTGCTGCTGAGCACAGCGCTTTATCCGGCTAATTATTGTACAAACCGCATAATCGCAGAAATTATTATGAGAGCGTTCTCAGCACAAAATCTTACACAAATGTGCAACAAATGCGCGAAAAATCGATAAAAAAGCAGATAACTGCACATATTGCGCATTTGAGAGCAGGATCACGGTTGTTTCTACTGTAAATCGTTATCTTGCCGCCAACAAAAATCGACAGGCAAAGACCTGTCGGCAGCGGTAACGACTTTTATCGCCCGTGACGGTGAAAAGTCTTTAGTGAATTACCCGGCGCTGTGCCTTGGTAATGAACACAATAAACAACCAGGGGGACGCCAAAACATCCCCGCAAGCAACACCTGATTCTTACCGCAAGCGTTGCCTGAATAGGACGTTTGACGGTTTAACCTTAAGTTTTGCCTTTTAATTTTAAATTCGTGTTCACTTCGGAGATATTTATGGACACTACACAGACCGGCACAATTGCCTCTGCGGCCTCGGGCTCCAGCAGTACCTGGCGTAAAACGGATACCATGTGGATGTTGGGCCTGTACGGCACCGCCATCGGCGCAGGCGTCCTGTTCTTGCCAATCAACGCCGGCATCGGCGGTTTGATTCCTCTGATCATCATGGCCATCATCGCTTTTCCGATGACCTTCTTTGCCCACCGCGGCCTGTGCCGTTTCGTTCTGTCCGGCAAGAATCCCGGTGAAGACATCACCGCCGTGGTAGAAGAGCACTTCGGCATCACCGCCGGTAAACTGATCACCCTGCTGTACTTCTTCGCCATCTACCCGATTCTGCTGGTTTACAGCGTGGCGATCACCAACACCGTCGACAGCTTCATCACCCACCAGTTGGGTATGACGTCGCCACCGCGCGCCATCCTGTCGCTGATCCTGATCGTCGGCCTGATGACCATCGTGCGCTTCGGTGAGCAGGCCATCGTGAAAACCATGAGCATCCTGGTCTTCCCGTTCGTCGCGGTGCTGATGCTGCTGGCGGTGTATCTGATCCCTAACTGGACCGGCGCCATCTTCGAAAACGTGTCGCTGTCCGGCAGCGGTACCGGCATGGGCCACGGCCTGATCATGACCCTGTGGCTGGCGATCCCGGTAATGGTGTTCTCCTTCAACCACTCGCCGATCATCTCCGCCTTCGCCGTCGCCAAACGCGAAGAGTACGGCGCAGACGCCGAGAAGAAATGCTCCCGCATTCTGGCCTATGCACACATCATGATGGTGCTGACCGTGATGTTCTTCGTGTTCAGCTGCGTGCTGAGCCTGACGCCGGAAAACCTGGCGGAAGCCAAGGCGCAGAACATCTCGATTCTGTCTTACCTGGCTAACCACTTTAATAACCCGATGATCGAGTACATCGCGCCGGTTATCGCCTTCGTCGCCATCACCAAATCGTTCCTGGGCCACTACCTGGGCGCGCGTGAAGGCTTCAACGGCCTGGTTGCCAAGTCGATGAAGAGCCGCGGCAAAACCGTCAGCACCGCCAAGCTGAACCGCATGACCGCTATCTTCATGCTGGTGACCACCTGGATCGTCGCCACCCTGAACCCAAGCATCCTGGGCATGATCGAAACCCTGGGCGGCCCAATCATCGCCATGCTGCTGTTCCTGATGCCGATGTATGCCATCCGTAAAGTGCCTGCCATGCGCAAGTACAGCGGCCACATCAGCAACGTGTTCGTGGTTGTGATGGGTCTGATCGCCATCTCTGCTATCGTGTTCAGCCTGCTCGGCTAATCACGTCCGGCCGGCGCCGCTGCGCGCCGGCCCTCCCGCACTCCCCCATTTCCCGTATTCACCGCCTGAAACCTGAAGAAGGAGGCGAGACCATGGTCAGCGTTTTCGATATTTTCAAAATTGGCATCGGCCCATCCAGTTCCCACACCGTTGGCCCGATGAAAGCCGGCAAACAGTTCGTCGACGATCTGATCGCCCACCAGCAGTTGCAGGACACCACCCGCGTGGTGGTCGACGTGTACGGTTCGCTGTCGTTGACCGGTAAAGGCCACCACACCGATATCGCCATCATCATGGGCCTGGCCGGCAACCTGCCGCACGACGTGGACATCGACAGCATTCCCGGCTTTATCCGCGACGTCGAACAGCGCGGCCGCCTGCCGCTGGCCAACGGCCATCACGAGGTGGATTTCCCGCAGCACGGCGGCATGAATTTCCACAGCGATAACCTGCCGCTGCACGAAAACGGCATGCGCATCCGCGCCTTCGCCGGTGAGCGCCTGCTGCACAGCAAAACCTATTACTCGATCGGCGGCGGTTTCATCGTCGACGAAGAGCACTTCGGCCAGTCTGCCGAGGGCGCCACGCCGGTGCCCTACCCGTTCAAATCGGCGCACGATCTGCAGCAGCATTGCAAAGACACCGGGCTGTCGCTGTCCGGCCTGGTGATGCAGAACGAGCTGGCGCTGCGCAGCAAGGCCGATATCGACGCGCACTTCGCCGACGTCTGGCAGGTGATGAGCGCCGGTATCGAACGCGGCATCAACACCGAAGGCTTGCTGCCCGGCCCGATGAAGGTGCCGCGCCGCGCCGCCGCGCTGCGCCGCATTCTGGTGACCGGAGACAAGAACAATATCGACCCGATGAACGTGGTCGATTGGATCAACATGTTCGCGCTGGCGGTCAACGAAGAGAACGCCGCCGGTGGCCGCGTGGTCACCGCGCCGACCAACGGCGCCTGCGGCATCATTCCTGCGGTGCTGGCTTACTACGACAAGTTCATCCGTCCGGTAAACGCCAACTCCTACACCCGTTACTTCCTGGCATCCGGCGTGATTGGCGCGCTGTACAAGATGAACGCCTCGATCTCCGGCGCCGAAGTGGGCTGCCAGGGGGAAGTGGGCGTGGCCTGTTCGATGGCGGCGGCCGGGTTGACCGAGCTGCTGGGCGGCAGCCCAGCGCAGGTGTGCATCGCGGCGGAGATCGCCATGGAGCACCATTTGGGGCTGACCTGCGATCCGCTCGCCGGCCAGGTTCAGGTGCCCTGCATCGAGCGTAACGCCATTTCCGCCGTCAAGGCGGTCAACGCCGCACGCATGGCGATGCGCCGCACCAGCGAACCGCGAGTTTGTCTGGATAAGGTGATCGAAACCATGTACGAAACCGGCAAAGACATGAACGCCAAATACCGCGAAACCTCGCAGGGCGGGCTGGCGATCAAGGTCGTGGCCTGCAACTGACCGCCACGGCGAGGCACTTAAGGCGCCGGCCGCTCCGATTGGGCCGGCGCCGTCTCAGTGCTGCGCCTTCCCTGCCGCAATGCCAGGCTGAATGCCGGCTCGCGCCCCCACGGCGCCGGGACGGGCGCTGTGCCGCAGCCAGCCGTAAAGTTCGGCATTACGCCGGAACCCCATCTTGCGCATAACGCTCATCTTGTGATTGCTGACGGTTTTCACGCTGATGTCCAGCATCCGTGCGATTTGCGTCACTCCCATCTCCCGCGTCATGCAGCGCATGATCTCCTGTTCGCGCAGCGTCAGGCCTCGGTGCTGGCATACGCAGTTCATGCCACAACTCGGCCTGCCCGGCCATTTGCTGCGCCGCTCCAACTCGGCGTTCACCTGATACAGCGCCGATACCAGCGGCGTATCGTGGTAGATGACGCCGGCCTCCAGCGCGCAGCGGGTGCCGGCGGTGCGTTTATGCCGCCCCTCCGGCGTTCGCAACGAGAAATACAGCGTTTGGCGCCCCGCAGCCTGCGCCTCAAAGAAGTGACAAAAACAGCTTTGCACGCCGGGAGGAAAATAGCAGAACACCAGATCGGCTTCGTGAACCTGCTGCGCATCCAGTAACAGCGTGCGCTTGCCGTAAGTGCTGAAGTGCAGCGCCAGGGCCTCCTGCCAACCGGCGCTGAAGTAACGGTTTTCATCAAATAGCGCGATTTTTATCATGGTGTTCATCCCTGCCCTCCCGCCGTGTCGGCTTCCCGTTTAACCGCCTTGGCACCCTTTGCCGGTGCCTGGCTGTTGTCGATGCGTAATTCATAAACCATGGTGGCGTTGGGCGGCACCTTCGGCGGATAGCCGGTTTCGCCGTAGGCCAGCGCCGGCGGCACGACCATCGTCAGCGAACCGTGGTTATGCAGATGGCTTATCGCCTCCCGAAACAGCGGCGGATATTCGGACAGCGGTTGCGACAGCACCTTGCCGCTCAGTTCCATATCCTGGATCACCGTGCCGTCGGTCAGTTTCTCCTTCACCACCACATCGACCACCGCCGTTGGCGCCAACGCCCCCTCCCCGGCGTAATCCACCCGATACCAGAAGCCCATCGCCGACGGCTTAACGCCCTTTTGTTGACGGAACTGCGCCAGGTAATCTTCGTCACGCCGCCGCTGTTGGTTAACGCGTTTCTCACGCGCGGCCACGGCGGCGGCATCCGCCTGCGCCGTCAGCGCATTCAGTTCATCCGGCGGCAGCTGCAAACGCCCCGACACGCTATCGATGACGCCCGCCAACAGGCTGTCGCGATCCACCAGTACGCCCCAGCTTTGACGCTCCGCCACTACCCCCTGAATGTCGCGCCCCAGCGCACTGCCCGCCGCGTAGGACAAACGCTTGCGTTCATCCTTCAACTGTTCCGGCGTTATCTCCCATTGCAGCCGCTGATGCAGCGCCAACAGCGCCTCGCGCGCCTGCTGAGTCGCCTTCTGCTCAGCAGCTCGCTTCTGCTCGCTCGCTTCCAACGCGGCGCGCAGAGCGTGCAGCGCCTCCTGGTGCTCGCGTTGGCGTTGTGCAAGCGTCTGTGCCGATGCCTGTGCGGCGGACTCCAGCTCGCTGGCGCGCCGTTCGGCCTGCATCGCCGCCGCTTTGGTTTTAGCGGTTTCCTGCGTCGCCTGACGCAGCAGCGCCTCGGCGCGCTGGGCATCGGGCGAACCGCGCCAGGCGGCGCCCAGCCCGGCGATCCACTGCTGCAGCGTTGACGAATCAGGCAACGTCGCGACGGGTGGCGCCGCTTTCTCCGCCCGCAGCGCGGCAAGTTCCTGGCGCAACATCGTCAGTTCCATTCGCTGGCGCGCCAGCTGTTGGTCACGCGCCAATAATGCCTGGCTCAGCGTAAAAGCTTTGGCCGGTGAAGCCGGCTGGTGGGTGTCCAACGGGCGCTTCGCCGGCTCACGCTTTTTTTGCCCCGACGCGCGGTCGGCGGGCGCCGCGTTTTCGCTCTTCGGCTCGGTGCTCTGCCGTTGATACTGTTCGGCAAACTGCAGCAGCGCCGGCACGCCGTCGTCCGCCTGCGCAACGCCGGTGAACAGCAGAGCGACACAGCCGAGCAGACGCATCCTCATTTAACCTGCTCTCCGCGATCCGCCAGCCCGGTCAACACCGCCTGATTCACCCCGGCGCACAGATAGTTGACCTTGTAGCGATACAGCGCATCCACCGTCTCCTGCGTGTCGCCGTTTACCCGTGCGCGCAGATTGGCGTACTGCGAAGCGCCGCTCATCAGGCTGTCGAAGGCCTGTTTATAGCGCTGATACTGCTTCTCGTTGATGGTGCGCAATGCGCCCAGTTGCTGCTGGCACTGCTGCAGCTGCTCGGCCTCACGCTGCTTGCGCAAAGCCTCTTCTGACGGCGCTTGCACAGCCTGATTTTGGGTGTTCACGGCGGGTTTGCCCGATTTTTGGTTTTGACAGGCGGCGGCGCTCAACGCCAACAGGCACAGCAGGCCCATGCGCAGGGTGCGATTGAGGGGCTTTATCATCATTGCGTTTTTTGTCCTTGTAGACGCTTATTCGTATTCCAGCGTAAAAGTGGCCACCGCGCTGAAGGTGCCGCGGCCAATGGTCTTCGTTTGGATAGCCTCCGGCTCCCCCTGCACATAGGCCTGCAGCGTGAGCGTGGTGTTGCCGGCATTCAGGCGGAATTTATCGCTGGCGCGATTGAGCGGCAGCGCCTTGCCGCTGCTGTCCTCCAACCCGATGCCGATCCCCGAGGCCAGGCTGCCGGCATCCAGCGCCAGCAGGCCGGGCAGTTTGGCGTTCTCGGTGCCGGTAAACGTAATGGCCACCGTATTGCCCAGGCTGAGATCGCACTCGGTCAGGTGCAACGCGAAGGTTTGGCTATGGGTGCGGGTGTTCAGATACAGGTATTTGTCGACGATGGTGCCGAAATCCAGTTGGATATCCTCATCTCCCGGCTGAATGACGCACGGCTCGGCCACCAGCGTCCCGTGAAAGCGCATGTTTTCCGCCGCGTCCGCCGGCTGCGCCATCATGCCGGCCACCATGACCATGCCTGCCCCCAACAGCGCGCTCCGGCGCCGGTTCGTCTCTGTCGCGCGCATGACGCCACTCCCTTTGGTTAGGCTTGCGCCGGCTCGGCGCAAGCGGCGTATTAGTCGTAATAAAGGCGGAAATCGATCGCCGCACGGTAGGCGCCGGCGCTCAGCGTCGCCGGGGTGCGCACCGGCGTCACCGTATACGTCAGGGTGTTTTGTCCCGGCGTCAGCAAGATCGGTTTGTTACGCGCGCCGAGGCGCACCGGCAGGCCGCTGGCATCCGCCAACTGCAGCCCCAAGCCGGTGACGCCGGCGACCCTGACCAGGCTCGGCGCGTCGTCATCCGTCGGCGCGGCAAACGCCACGGACACCGCAGGCTGGCTGCCGCTCCAGGCCAGCACCCCGGTCCAGGCGTCGCGGTTGCTCGCCGGCGCCCGCAGGCAGTCTTTCAGCGTCAGCTCGAACGCCACCGGCGTGCCGCGATCGCCCGGGCGCTGAAAATGCGCCGTTCCCGTCTCCCCCAGCCACACTTCCTGACGCGCGGTGGTCATTTCCAGACTGCAGGCGCTTTCCGTCAACGCGCCGTAGACGTGGAGCGTGCCGTTCGCGCCCTCCACCTCCCAGTTGTCCACCGCGCGGGCCGGTGGCATCAGCACCAGCATCGTGCCCGCCGTCAGCGGCACCATCAGCGCGGCCAACACCGTCAGGCCGATAGTGCGTCGCTGATGACGTTCATAGGCTTTTCCCAACAGCATGGGGATCTTTCGTTGCATGATTCGTTCACTCCGCTGTGTTCACTCTGTCTTCCCTGCTGGCGCGCGGATCGTCATTTGGCGACCGGCACGACCTGGCAGGCATTGCCGGCGCAGCGGAAGTTCAACTGCGGCCGCCCACCGTAATCGTTGATGTACGCCAGCGACGGCCCGTTGCCGAGGCTCGCGGCGGAGACGTTCAGCGGGGCGCTGGCCTTCGGCGCCACCATCAACGGTTCAAAGCCCGCCGCCCCTTTCTCGCCCTTGCCGGCGCTCGCCTCAACGATCGTCACGTAATACGGGGTCGGGTTGTTCACCACGTACTTGTCGCCCTGCCGGGTCAGCGTCAGCTGCTCCTGCCACGGTGCGGCATTCTTTTTCGGGGCGAGCGCCGCCGGGCGATAAAACATTTTGATGCGCGTCTGCAGCGCTATCTGCAGCGTGTTCGGCTTATTGCTGCGCGGCGGGATCTCACGCAGGTTGAAGTAATACAGCGTCTCCCTGTCCTGCGGCAGCTGACGCGCCGCCGGCAGCGACTGGATCTTCACCTGGCTCGGTTTGCCCGGTTCCACCCGCTGCACCGGCGGCAGCACGGTGAAAGGGCTTTGGATCTTGTTGCCGCGATCGTCTTCGATCCATCCCTGCGCCAGATACGGCAACTGTTTGTTCTGGTTACTGATGTTAAGACTGACCGTTTTCAGGTCGCCGTCGAAAATCACGCGCGTGCGATCCAGCGCGATGGCCGCATGGGCGGGCAGGCTGACCGCGCCGATCGTCAACGCGGCGGCGAGCGGGCCCACAAGGAAAACGGTCTTTCTGGTCATAGTCAGATTCATCATGTCTTCACGGTTCCAGTCGGCCGGAAGCGGACGAGCCCGCCCCGGCGGTTTAGCGGCGGAGCGCACTCCGCCGGGTGTATGTCAGTTGGCGTCGGCCGCCGGCTTGTCGCCGGCAAGAGGACGGCAAGGCAGCAGCAACGTGTTCATCAACATTTCGGCCGGCAGCGGCGCCGGCAGCTGGATTTCACACTGCGCCGCGCCGTTCCAGTGCACGCTCATGCGCTCACCGGGATTGAGGCCGGACAGGTAAACGCTGCCGCCGTCATTGATGATGCCGGTCTCCTGTTTGCGGGCATTCAGCACCGTGGCGCCGAACGGCGGCTCGCTGCCGTCCGCCAGCTTGACGATCGCCATCGCCTTCTCGCCGGCAATCACCTCAAACTTGCGGTAGCCGATGGCCCCCTCGGTCAACGTGGCCTGCACCACCGAACGCGTCGCCTCGACGTTGTCGCTCAGGCTGTTGAGATCGATACTGGCCTTGTTGCGGTAGTAGCTGTTTACATCCGCCACCACCGCCTTGCCGTAACGGTTGGTCAGCACCGTACTGCCGTAGCCACGCACCGGCACACCGGCGACGTCTTCGGTATCGAGCAGCAAACGCGTGCCACCCGGCGTATTGACGCGGTGCAGCACCGCCCCTTCCGCCGCCATTGTCAGGCCGCCCTGCGCGCCGATACCGACGGCGCTGTAGCGGCCGGCCTGGTAGCTGGCGTTGGCGTTGATCTGCGCCATGTCGCCCTGATGGCTGTAATAGCCGCTGGCCGTCGCTCCGCTGCGTGCGGCGCCGGCGCTGATCTGATAGTTGTTGTGTTCATCGACCCGGTTGTAGTACCCGACCCGGTGGGCGTTCTCTTCGCGATCGAGCGTCATGTTGTAACTGAGCGTGCCCGCGCTGCCCCAGGGCAGCGACAGCGACAGATACATCCCGTCGTCGTTGCGCTCGTTGTAACGGTTGCGATAGGCCGACAGCGACACGCTGACGTTCTTGAAATCGCCGATGTCGAAGTAGCGCGACACCATCAGGTTGTAACGATCGTTCGGTGCCCGATCCCAGTAGGTTTGGTGGCTGTAGTTGAGATAAGTGCTCAGCCCCAGATCGCGGAACTGTTTGTTGAAGGTGATGGTGTACATCTCCTTGCTCTTGCCGCTGCGCCCCCCTTCGTAACGCGCATCCAGGTAGTCCCCCATGCTCATGAAGTCTTCCTGAGAGAAGCGGTAACCGGCGAAGGTGACCTGGCTGTCGTATTCATCGAAGTTCTTCGAATAGCTCAGCCGGTACGAACCGCCGGTCAACGTGCCATCCTGCGGCAGACGCGCACGCGACTGCGTGGCATCGAACGACAACGCCCCCAGCGCCATCAGATCGCGCCCGATCCCCAGCGACAGCGCGTTGTAATCGCCGCCGGCGATGCCCCCGCCGTACAGCGACCAGCCGTTGCTGATCCCCCAGGAGAACTCGCCGGTGCCGAACATCGGCCCGCGCAGATGGTGCCCCCACTCCGACGGCTTGCCCGTCGCCAGCTTGTAACGCACCGTACCCGGCCGCGTCAGATAAGGGATGTTGGCGGTGTTCATCTTGAACTCCTGCACGCTGCCGTCCTGCTCTTCGACGCGCACGTCCAGCTCGCCGGAAACCGCATCGTTGATGTCCTGAATGCGGAACGGCCCCGCCGCCACCTGCGTTTCATACAGCACGCGCCCCTGCTGGCTGACCACCACCTTGGCGTTGGTTTTCGCCACGCCGGTCACTTCCGGCGCATAGCCGCGCAGGTTGGGCGGCAACATGCTGTCGTCGGATCGCAGACTGACGCCGGTAAAGCGCAGGCTGTCGAAAATGTCGGAGTTCAGGTAATCCTCACCCATTGTCAGCCGCGAACGCAGCGCCGGGATCGCCCGGTAGGCGTAATAGCGGCTCCAGTCGAACTGTTTGTCGGTCGGCTGAGAAGAACCGGTCTGATGGTTGAGGTTGGCCTGCCAGTCGGCGCGCAGACGCCAGGCGCCCAGGTTGGCGCCGCCGGTGCCGTTGCCGCTCAGGCTGTAACTGCTGCCGCCCTTCTGATGTTTTTGCGTTTGGGCGTTGACGTTATAGTCAAACAGCAGCCCAGGAATACCATCATCCCAGCGCGAAGGCGGGTCCCAGTTTTCCGAGCTGTATTCCAGATAGGCCTGAGGAATGTTGAGATACAGCGAAGAGCTGGCAAGATCGCCGCGGGCTTCCATCCCCGCCAGGCTGGAGGCGTCAAGGCAACGGCCGCCGTGCGTCCAGTTCAGCGTGCTTAACAGTTTTTCTTTCAGCCCCAGTTGGTTGACCAACTCCGGCGAAAGACAGGCTTCGCTGCCTTTAGGATCGTTCTCGGGCGCCATAAACGTCACCGGCTGTTCCGGCAGATCGTTCTTATTGACATGCACCACCATGGTATAAACGCCCGGCATGATGTAGCCGCTGCGCGTGAATTGGCTCAGATCGATATTTTTGCGATCGTTGATGTCCAATACGTCGGTATTGAATTGAATCACGTCGGCGGCATAGACCAACGCGATTGGATTTCCCAGAGAAAGGGCAACGCAAAGCCCCAAGGCCTGAAGACGAAATAACTTCCCTGCCGGTGAAAGCATAATAAAGTCCTTTCAATAACGAATTAACCGTCAGTACGAGAAAAAATCAAAAATAATCCAGCTTAAAACGCACTGTGGAAAAATACGCTCCCACCTTCAACGGCTGGTGATTCGGCATCAACGTCATGGAATAATTCAGCACTCGGTTCCCCGGTATTATTCCCTCCATCGGCAAAGGTTTCCCTGGAATAACCGCCGTGCCGCTGCTGTCTTTTATCTCCAATGCAACGCCGCGCGCATCGCCCTGTACGCCAAACAGAGCGCCTTCCGCATAACCATCAAACGTGACCTGAAAGAATTTCCAGTCAGGCTTGTTTTCCGGCCGTTCCAAAATGCAATTGACCAATTCGATACTGAAAGGTTTGGTCATCCCCTGGCCGTCACGAATGATCTGCCCGAGAGGAATAGTGTCCATATCGATCGTCTGATCGCGGCTGCCGGCGGCAATGGCGCAGGCGGTGTCGATAATGGCGCCGTGCATGTTGACTTTGCCCCACCCCTGCGCGGCGGAAGTTGCATGGCCGGGCGCAAACGCCAACGACGCCAAAAGAACGGCACCCGCTCGATTCCTTGGTAAAAACATCGCGACATTCCTTTGACAGGGAGATTCACCAGGCATGCGGCGAACCCCATGCCTGGTTGATTAAGCCTTCGGGCTCACTTACTGATAAGCTAGGGTGAAATCGGCTACGGCAGTGAAATCGCCCGGAACGATGGCGGCGGAAGCGCCTTCGCCCTGCAGGTAGGCGGCGAAATGCAGGGTGTTGTTGCCGGTATTCAGGGTCTGCGCGGTAGTCGCTTCACCCAGTTTGATCGGCTGGCCATTGTAAGAGATGGCTACGCCGGCGCCGCTGGCGGTGCCCGCGATACCCAACAGATCCTTGTCGGTGGACGATGCGACGCCGCTGAAGGTGGTTTTAACGGTTTTCAGCGTGGTGATGTCGCACTGCTCCAGTTTGATTTCAAACGGACGCGGGTTGGATTTGCCGCCGTTTTTCAACGCCACGTTGGAAACCTGGCCCAGATCTACGGTCTGATCGATCGACTCGGGCGCAATAGAGCATGGCGCATCAATAATAGAGCCCGTGAAGGTGACCTTACCGTGTCCCTGATCGGCTGCCTGTGCAAAAGAACTTGCGCCAAATGCAATCACTGCAGCCATCATGATTTTGTTAAGTTTCATAGAACCTATATTCCTTATAAGAAAAAATGCATATTCCAATCAAGAAAAAGAGCAACAGGAAACCTGCTCGCGCTTATATGTGCGCAGCCCTGATTCTTTAGCATCTTGCTGGTTGGTTAACTGCCAAAACCCAAAGGCATCGACAATAAATACGTCGATAACGGCAAGTCTGCAGCGGCCCACCTATTAATGAATCCGTCATATAAAAATAAACGAAATCACAACAAGCAGAGGCCAATACTTTCTAATCCGTCCTTCTTGTCCGGCGATGAATATTCTGGCAAATGCCTCTCAGCAAAAAAAGGCTTTTTTTGATCAAGGCGAACATTCGCAATTTATTTCCTAATTGAAGTTAATTTACTGTTATTTTTAGCCTCATAGATCGTAAAAGATGCTTTTATAGAGCAATATCCTGTTTTTCTTTGATTCCCAAGTAATCAGATCGCAAAGTGGCGCTTTGTGAATATAATAAACCAAAATTTTAGGTTTCAGCGTGACGCCACCCCTGCCTAAGCATAGGTAAAAACGGGGCGGGCAACGCCTTTTTTTTCAATCCTGATAAATAGATAGGAATTTTCTTTGTTCGCGTTTTACCTCGTTGTTGGTAGGCAGCGAAAGTTTGTTTTTTCTTAGGAATACGGCAATCGGAATACAGAGGAAGTGCTATGGAAGCGTTATCTCCGAAACAAAAGGAAATACGGCAATTGCAGCACGATCTGCTGCAAACATTATTCGCGCAGTCGCCCCGTAAGTGCCCTATCGGCGGGTTGCCGCCACAGCAGCAATGGCTATCGACGCGGCAACTGGCCAATGCCGTCAACGTCGGTGTTTACCGGGCGCGGCGGCTATTGCTAGATCTTGTCTCCCGGAAAAAAGTGATTGTGACGGACGGCTCTATCAACAACTCATTGAGGTGGTATCCCACCGCGTTGCTGAACGGTGATAACGACGGCATCTCCAACAGCGATGCCCCTCACTCCCCTTTAACGGAATAAATATGGCCAGCCGGCCTGATTGGCAATATTTCATTGCGGAGTAACGCCGCACACTATTTATATATATTGGGATATTATCGTGAGAAAAACAGCCCTGCTATTTTTACGTTGCTGCCTGGCATTATCTTTCTTCATGCTGTTTGGCAACGCCAACGCGTTTACCTGCCGCACGTCCGATGGCGGACTGATTCCACCCGGGGGCTCGACCACGCCGGTTGACGTCCGGGTACGCATCGGGCCACAGCTTTCTTATGGCAAAAACGAAATCGTCAACGTCAGCCAGGTCACCTGTAAAAACGACGTCGCGAGCTGGTATGACTATCTCAAAACCGACAGCCCGGCGCTGTCGATGAACAGTGCGATTTTTGGCGCCATCGGCAGCGGCACCACCATCAACGGCAGCGATTACAACTCCCCGGTGCCATCAGGCATCAGCGTACTCAGCCTTACCGGCCTGCAAACCCAGTCGGTCGCCATCCGGGTCTATATCGTGTTGAACCGTTTCCCAACGCCGGACATCAAGGTGAACAAGGGCGACGTCATCGGCCAAATCAACTTTATTCAGACCAACGATCAGCCGGGTTGCCCACAGTGCGGCGTTTATCGCTGGCGCCTGATCGCCGACAACGACGCTTACTTCGTCACCACCAGTTGCACCATCAACAACGGCCAGCAGATTAACGTCGACTTCGGCCAGATCCGTCAGGACTTTCTGACCCAGAGCGCCAATGATGCCCAGATAAAACAGGACAAAGCGCTCAGCTACCAATGCGACGACCAGAGCGCGACGCAGGATATTCTGATCCGCATGGTCAGCGATGCCAGCGACTTCTCCAGCGATTTTATCAAGACCACCAATCCTAACGTCGGCGTGGCGATGATGTACAACGGCGCGGTGGTGAAGCCGAACAATGCCTTCAGAACGCGCATCGTCAACGGCCAGGGCAACGATACCGTGACCTTTGTACCGGTAAAGAACAATGTCCCTTACACCAGCATCGCCACCGGCCCGCTGTCGGGTTCGGCCACGCTGATCTTCAGCGCACCTTGAGACGGGAGCCAGAATGAACATGACGAGTAAAACGCGCTGCGCTCTGCTGTGGGCACTGAGCCTGATTAGCGCCGCGGCTCAGGCCGCCGACCAGGGTACCAAGGTCAACATCACCGCCACCGTGGTGGCGCCTCCGCCTTGCGTGATCAACGACGGGCGCACCATCGATATCGACTTCGGCAAGGTCGGCATCAAGCGCATCGATGGCAATCGCTATATGCAACGCATCGATTACAGCATCAAATGCGAGTTTCTGGATAACAGCCGCCAGCTGAAAATGAAGATCATGGGCAGCGCGGCGGCCTTCGACGGCAGCGTGTTAACCAGCAGCGTCAATGGATTGGGCATCAAACTGTTGGCCAACGGTAAGGCCTTCGCCATCAATACGCCGCTGAACATCGACTACGCCAATCCGCCGACGCTTGATGCGGTGCCGGTGAAAAACAGCGCCGTCACCCTGGCGGAAGGCGATTTCACCAGCGGCGCCACCATGCTGGTGGACTACTTTTAATCACCGCCCCAAAAAATCGCGAAAAAAAAGCCGCAACCTCGCAGTTGCGGCCTGGTCGAGGATCGTGCGCCCGGGGCGCGCTCCTCACATCAGGGTATTCAGCCGAAGATCCCGCCGAACCACTGGCTCAGCTTCATCATCACCATATCCCAGATGCGGCTGAAGAAGTTGCCCTCTTTCACCTCTTGCATCACCACCAGCGGGTGCTGTTCGATGGTCTTGCCGTCCAGCTGGAAATCGATGGTGCCGACCACCTGGTTTTTCGCCAACGGCGCTTCCAGCGTCGGTTGGGTCAGCTTGTAGCTGGCCTTCAGATTTTTCATCTGCCCTTTCGGAATGGTGACCGAGGCGTCTTTCGCCACGCCGAGCGGCACTTCGCTGACGTCGCCGAACCACACTTTCTGGGTGACGAACGGCTTATCGGCCTTGATCGGCGTCGCGGTTTCATAGAAGCGGAAGCCCCAGGTCAGCAGCTTTTCGCTTTCGCTAAAGCGCACGCGATCGCTCGGCGCGCCCAGCACCACCGAGATCAGGCGCATCGGGCCGTCGGTGGCCGATGCCACCAGGTTGTGGCCGGCGCCGCTGGTGTAACCGGTCTTGATGCCGTCGACGTTCAGGTTGCTGCTCCACAGCAGGCGGTTGCGGTTAACCTGGCGGATCTTGTTAAAGGTGAATTCTTTCTCTTTATGCAGCGCGTATTCGTCCGGCACGTCGCGGATCAGCGCCTGGCTCAGCAGCGCCATGTCGCGCGCGGTGCTGTACTGCCCTTCCGCATCCAGGCCGTGCACCGTCAGGAAGTGGGTGTTCTGCAGCCCCAGAGATTTGGCGTAATTGTTCATCAGGCCGACGAACGAATCCTGGCTGCCCGCCACGTAATCCGCCAGCGCGATGCTGGCGTCGTTGCCCGACTGGATCACGATGCCTTTATTCAGCTCCAGCACCGGCACCTGATCGCCCGGCTTGATGAACATCAGCGAAGAACCGCGCAGCGCCGGGTTGCCGGGTGCCCAGGCATCTTTGCCGACGGTGACCATGTCTTCCGGCTTGATCTTGCCGGCCTTGATCGCCTGCCCAATCACGTAGCTGGACATGATCTTGGTCAGGCTGGCGGGATCGAGGCGGGTGTCGGCATTGCCTTCGGTCAACACCTTGCCGCTGTTGTAATCCATCAGAATGAAGGCCTTGGCGTCTACCTGCGGCGGCGCCGGCGGCTCGGCCGCATGCACGGCCGGGGCGGCCAGCAACAGGATGCCTACGCTGAAGGTCAGTTTTTTCAGGGAAGTGGATAAGTTTTTTTTCATCATGACGTCGCCAGAGTGTCCATTCAAATCATTGAAATAGCGTTAACTTTCAAACATGTTCACGTTTTAAGCCAACCAGCGAGAGTGGCCCGGTGCGCGCGTGCCGGCCGCAACCCCCTGCGGCGCCCGTAGCGGGTAACGCAGCGCACCGAAAATGCCCTTGCTGTGAGTTTATGTGATTTATCTTATTTTTGCAGGGTTTAGCGTGAATTTTCAGCATTTTTACATAACTGTACGCAGCCCCCCGCTTATCGTTCAAAAAAGCATCGCGACGCGCATTTTTGCACCCACCCACGGCTACACGGCCAAGCATCTGCACCGCTAAACATCTGCGCATCCATACGTCTAAAAAAGATTAATATATTCCATAATGGCATATATAACCGTTATTTGTTCTTTTTAAAGCGCTTATTCTCAGCGCTATCATCCACATAACGACTTTTATACCGAATAATCCTGGAGATGAGTCATGGCGATCCCCCATTCCGTCATCGAGATGATTGGCAATACCCCGATGCTGGAACTGACCCGGTTCGATACCGGCCCGTGCCGGCTGTTCGTCAAGCTGGAGAATCAAAACCCCGGCGGTTCGATCAAAGACCGCGTGGCGCTGTCGATGATCGAACAGGCCGAGCGCGACGGCAAGCTGCAGCCGGGCGGCACCATCATCGAAGCCACCGCCGGCAATACCGGCCTGGGGCTGGCGCTGGTGGCGGCGCTGAAAGGCTATAAGCTGCTGCTGGTGGTGCCGGACAAGATGAGCCGCGAGAAGATCTTCCACCTGCGCGCGCTGGGCGTGGAAGTGCTGCTGACCCGCTCGGACGTCGGCAAGGGGCATCCGGCTTACTATCAGGATTACGCCAAACACCTGGCCGGGGAGATCCCCGGCGCCTTTTATATCGATCAGTTCAACAACCCGGCCAATCCGGCGGCCCATACCACCACCACCGCGCCCGAACTGTGGCGGCAGATGGAGCATGACGTGGACGCTATCGTGGTTGGCGTCGGCTCCGGCGGCACGCTGGGCGGGTTGAGCCGCTATTTCGCCGAGGTTTCGCCGCAGACGGAATTTGTGCTGGCCGACCCTGCTGGCTCGATCCTGGCGGACTACCTCGACAGCGGCCACATCGGCGAAGCGGGCAGTTGGCTGGTGGAAGGCATCGGCGAAGACTTCGTCCCGCCGCTCAGCGACTTTGACCAGGTCCGCCACGCTTACCGCATCGGCGACGCCGAAGCCTTCACCACCGCGCGCGATCTGCTGCGCAAGGAAGGCGTGCTGGCGGGATCGTCCACCGGCACCCTGCTGGCCGCCGCGCTGCGTTACTGCCGCGCACAGACCGAAGCCAAGCGGGTGGTGACCTTCGTCTGCGACAGCGGCAACAAATACCTGTCTAAAATGTATAACGACCACTGGATGCTGGAACAGGGCCTGCTGAGCAAGCCGCAGCATGGCGATCTGCGCGATCTGATCGCCTACCGCCACGACGAAGGTGCCGCCGTCTCCGCCGCGCCGGACGACACGCTGGCGATCGTGCACGCCCGCATGCGGCTGTACGACATCTCGCAGCTGCCGGTGCTGGAAGGCGATCGGGTGGTCGGCCTGATCGATGAGTGGGATCTGCTGAACGCCGTCCAGGCCGACGCCGCCCACTTCAGCCTGCCGGCCGGCAGCGCGATGACCAAGCAGGTCCATACGCTGCAAAAGGAAGCCGGCTACGACGAATTGCAGGCCACCTTCAACCATGGCCACGTCGCGGTGGTGCTCGACGGCGAGCGCTTCCTCGGCCTGATTACCCGCACAGACGTGCTTAACGCCTGGCGCCAAAAATTACGTTAATAAGGATCCATTATGGCCAAGTTTGATACGTTGACCGTTCACGCCGGTTACACCCCGGACGCCACCGGCGCCGTGATGCCGGCAATTTACGCCACCTCCACCTACGCCCAACCGGCGCCGGGCGAGCATACCGGCTACGAATACTCCCGCAGCGCCAACCCTACGCGCACCGCGCTGGAAAGCGCCATCGCCGAACTGGAGGGCGGCAGCCGCGGCTACGCCTTCGCCTCCGGCCTGGCGGCCTGCTCCACGGTGCTGGAGCTGCTCGATAAGGACAGCCACCTGATCGCAGTAGACGATCTGTACGGCGGCACCTATCGCCTGCTGGAAAAAGTGCGCAGCCGCACCGCCGGCCTGCGCGTCACCTACGTGTCGCCGGCGGATCTCGCCGGGCTGGAGCAGGCGATCGAGCCGGACACCAAAATGATCTGGGTAGAGACCCCGACCAACCCGCTGCTGAAGCTGGCGGATCTGAGCGCCATTGCCGCGATCGCCAAAAAGCATGGGCTCATCAGCGTGGCGGACAATACCTTCGCCTCGCCGTATCTGCAGCGCCCGCTGGATCTGGGCTTTGACGTGGTGGTGCACTCCGCCACCAAATACCTCAACGGCCACTCCGACGTGGTGGCCGGCGTCGCGGCGGTGGGGGATAACCCGGCGCTGGCGGAACAGCTCGGTTTCCTGCAAAACGCGGTCGGCGGCATTCTCGATCCGTTCAGCAGCTTCCTGACGCTGCGCGGCATTCGCACCCTGGCACTGCGCATGCAGCGCCACAGCGACAGCGCGCTGCGCATCGCCCAGTGGCTGGAGAGCCAGCCGCAGGTGGAAAACGTCTACTATCCCGGCCTGCCTAGCCATCCGCAGCACGCGCTGGCGGCGCGCCAGATGACGCGCTTCGGCGGCATGATCTCGGTGCGGCTGAAAGGCGACGACGCCTATGCGCGCCGGGTCATCAAGCGCTCGCGCCTGTTCACCCTGGCGGAAAGCCTGGGCGGCGTGGAAAGCCTGATCAGCCAGCCGTTCAGCATGACGCACGCCTCCATTCCGCTGGAACAGCGCCTGGCAACCGGCATCACGCCGCAGCTGGTGCGCCTGTCGGTGGGGATTGAGGATGTGGAAGATCTGATCGCCGATCTGCAGCAGGCGCTGGCGGAATAATCGCCTGCATCAAGCGCCATCAGCCCGGCCGGCGCGCCGGGCTTTTTTGTGCCCGCTATTCAGACGCCGATGACGTCCCGATAAAAGCGCTGCGCCACATCGGGGTGGGAACGGATGCGGCCTTTCAGGTAGTTATACCCCACGTCGCGCAGCAGCGGGTTGAGCGGATCGCTGGCCGGGCCGCGCGCCTGCGCCGCCAGCGGCGGCGGCAGTTGATACAGCGGCACCACCGCGTCCAAGCGCGCGCCGAGGAAAAAAGCGATCGACAGCCTGTCGCGCCCCGCCGGCGGCGTTTCCACCCGGTGCACAGTGGCGCGCAGATAGCCGTTGGTCGCCAGTTCCAGCAGCTCGCCGATGTTCACCACGAAGGTGTCTTCACGCGGCTGGGCGTCAAGCCACCGCCCTTCGCTCACCTCCACCTGCAACCCTTTTTGCTCGTCCTGCAGCAGGAAGCTGAGAAAACCGGAATCCTTGTGCGCGCCGACGCCCTGTGCGCTGGCGGTAGCGTCCCGCCCCGGATAGCGAATCAGTTTGATGTGCTCGTTGGGCTTATCGCCATACAAGCGATCGAAAGCCTGCTCCGGCAACGACAGCGCCAAAGCGAAAGCGCGCAACAGCCGCAGCGACATGGCGGTCATCGCCTGTTGCCACTGCAGCAGCAGCGGTTTCAGCGTCGGCAGCGCCGCCGGCCACTGGTTTGGCCCCTGCAGACGCGCCCAGCGCGGGGTGTCGTCAGATAGCGTCAGCGCCGGGCGTTCGGCACCGATATCGAACTGCTCGCGCCAGTCCGGCTGGCCGCGCGTGAGCTCTGCCGCCGCCCGGTTGTAACCGCGAAAGTGCGGCGAATGCACCATCTGCACCGCCAGCTTGTCGGCTTCCGGCAGCGCGAAAAATTGCCGCGCGCCCTGCTGCAGCCGCGCATTCAGCGCACTGTCCACGCCGTGCCCGCGCAGATAGAAAAAGCCGACGTCGCGGGCCGCCGCGCGCAGATCGTCAAGAAAGGCGCGCCGCTGGCGCGCATCGCCGTCAAGCAGCGAAAGATCCAGCAACGGCAGCGTCTTCAGCGTCGTCAGATGCGTCATCATGCGGTTCCTCTTCTTCCCCAATCACGATCGGGCTGCCATACAGGCGAATAATCAACATTTTCACTCCCTACCGGGTAGCTGCATTTGTTCCATAGTTATCACCGCGCTCGCCGGGGTGGCCAATATTGTTGCATTCTAAGTTATGCAAACGTTCAACAAACTGTCGCAAAACCGTCATCAATGTTTCTTATGCTCTGCGCAATTTCGCCGACGCCGCTGGCTGGCGACGGGCGCTATCCGCTATCCTGTAAACGACCTCATACCCTGCCTGCCGGAGAAATACTGATGGATTTAGCCTTATTCGACCTGGATGAAACCCTGATTGACGATGACAGCGCCAGCCTGTGGATCCGCTGGCTGGTCGGCCAGGGCTTCGCGCCGGCGGAGCTGGAGCTGCAGGAGCAGCAGCTGATGCAGCTTTATTATCAGGGCAAGCTGTCGATGGAGGACTACATGCAGGCCACGCTGGCGCCGCTGGCCGGCCTGAGCGTGCAAACCGTGGCCGGCTGGGTACAGCGTTACATCCGGCGCGATATCCTGCCGCGCGTCTATCCCGCCGCCCGTGAACGCCTGCAGTGGCACCGCGAGCGCGGCGACTGCATTCTGGTGATTTCCGCCACCGGCGAGCATCTGGTGGCGCCGATCGCCGAACAGCTCGGCGCCGACGATGCGCTGGCGATCGGCGTGGAAATCAGCGACGGCCGCTTCACCGGCAACACCTACGGCACCATGACCTATCAACAGGGCAAGGTGATCCGCCTGCAACGCTGGCTGGCGCAGCATCCGCACCTGAAATTCGAACACAGCCACGGCTACAGCGACTCCCTCAACGATAAAGCGATGCTGCAATTCGTCGACAGCGCCACGGTGATCAACCCCGACAGCGAACTGAGCGCGCTGGCGGCGGAGCACGGCTGGGAAGTGTGCCGCTGGGAACGCTGAGCGGCAGGCAAAAAGTGCCCTGCGGTGTGACAAATAGCGTTTTGTGGCGTAGGTATAGAGGGTCCTTAATCCACTAACGGAGTTGCGCAATGCTGACCATTTGGGGCCGTGAGAATTCGAACAACGTCAGGAAGGTGCTGTGGTGCGCCGCCGAACTGGGGCTGAGCTATACCCACATCAACGCCGGCGGCGCGTTCGGCAAGGTGAACGAAGAGAGTTACCGCGCGCTGAACCCGAACGGCCTGGTGCCGCTGCTGCAGGACGATGACTTCGTGCTGTGGGAATCCAACACCATCGTGCGCTATCTGGCGGCGAAATTCGGCGACGCGACGTTCTATCCGCAAGATCTGCAGGCGCGCGCCGCCGCCGAGAAGTGGATGGACTGGACCACCTCAACCATCGTCCCGGCCTTCACCATCGTCTTTTGGGGCCTGATCCGCACCGCGCCGGAATTGCGCGACATGGCGAAAATCGAAGCGGCGATCGCCACGCTGGAAAAGCACTTCGACGTCATCGAACAGACGCTGGCGCGCCAGCCTTACCTCTCCGGCGACGCGTTCGGCTTCGGCGATATCCCGCTCGGCAGCTTCGCCTACGCCTGGTTCGAAATGCCGATCGCCCGCCGCCCGCGGCCGAACATGGAGCGCTGGTATCAACAGCTGCGCGCCCGCCCGGCCTATCAGCGCGGCGTGATGAGCGAACTCACCTGATCGCTGCGGGGCGTTACGACGCCCCGACCTTCAGCAGCTTGCCGTCCCGCTCGTCCGTCAGCAGATACAGATAACCATCCGGCCCGCTGCGCACCTCGCGAATGCGCTCGCCGCGATCGCCCAGCAGCCGCTCTTCCGCCACCACCTTGTCGCCTTCCAACGTCAGGCGAATCAGTTCCTTTTGCGCCAGCGCGCCGATGAACAGCGAGTGCCGCCAGGCGGGGAAGCGCTGCCCGTCATAAAACGCCATGCCGCTGAGGCCGGGCGATACCCGCCAATAGTGCAGCGGCTGTTCGGTGCCAGGCACCCGTTCCCCTTTGGCCTCGGGGATCGGCTGGCCGGAATAGTTGATGCCGTAGGTGGCCAGCGGCCAGCCGTAGTTTTTACCCGGCAGCGGGAGGTTGAGCTCATCGCCGCCGCGCGGGCCGTGCTCGTGTTCCCAAATCGCGCCGCTCCACGGGTTCAGCGCCAGCCCTTGCGGATTGCGGTGGCCGTAGGACCAAACCTCCGGCCGTTTGCCGGCCTGGCCGACCCAGGGGTTGTCCGACGGCACCGCGCCTTCGGCGGTCAGTCGCACCAGCTTGCCCTGCAGCTTGTCGGTCTCCTGCGCCGTCGGCCGCTGGTTGTTTTCGCCCAGCGCGATAAACAGGTAGCCCTGCCTGTCGAACGCCAGCTTGCCGCCGAAGTGATTGCCGACCGACAGCTTGGGCAGCTGGCGGAAGATCACCTTGAAGTTTTCCAGCCGCGCGCCGTCTTCGCTCAAACGGCCGTAGCCGACCGCCGTGCCGGCTTTGCCGCCCTCGCCTGGTTCGGCGAAGCTGAGGTACACCCGGCGGCTGGCGGCGAAGTCGGGGGCCGGCAACACCTCCAGCAGGCCGCCCTGCCCCTCGGCGTAAACCTGCGGCACGCCGGCGATCGGCGGCGACAGGCCTTTGCCCTGCTGCCACAGCCGCAGCCGGCCGGGCCGCTCGGTGATAAGCAAGCCTTGTTCCGCCGGCAAAAAGGCCAGCGACCACGGGTGTTCCAGGCCGTCCTGCAGTTGGCTGACCGTCGGCGCGGCGTGCAGCAGGCCGCTGCACAGCAGCAAACCGGCCAGCAAAGTCAATCGGGGCATGGCATCCTCCTGGGGGTGAAATGACCCGTTTAGTGTAGCCCACTCAGCGGGCGCGGTCGTTTGCATTACATTTCAACAGGTTGCCTTTTAGCCGCAGTGTGCTTAAGTTAACCCATCACCCAGGAGGAATCATGGACATTACCGTTACCGACGCGATTGACGAAGACACCCTCGATGCGATCAGGCAAGGCCTGCGCGCTTACAACCTGCCGCATATCGATGCCCGTCACCGCAAGCCGCTCAGCGTCTATGCGCGAGACGAGGCCGGCACGGTGATCGGCGGGCTGACCGCCGAAACCTGGGGCAACTGGCTGAGCGTCGAATGGCTGTGGGTGGCGGATTCCCAGCGCGGCAGCGGCCTCGGCGGCCGGTTGATGCGCGCCGCCGAACGCGAGGCGCAGGCGCGCGGCTGCCGCTACGCTCGCCTGGATACCTTCAGCTTCCAGGCGCGGCCGTTCTACGAAAAGCTCGGCTATCAGCTGCAAATGACGCTGAAAGAGTATCCGGTGGAACATGAGTGTTATTTTCTTACCAAAACCCTGACTGATTAATGGATGGACGGATGGACAGCAAAAGCATGGTGGTGAACTGTGTGGCGTACAAAGCCGGCCAACGGCTGGGCGAAGTGACTATCGACGATATCAGCGAGGTGGTCAAACAGCCGGATACCTTCATCTGGCTGGGGCTGCGGCAGCCGGAGCCGGCGTTTATGCGCAAGGTGCAGGAAGAGTTCGGCCTGCACGATCTGGCGATCGAAGACGCGCTGTGCGCGCACCAGCGGCCGAAGCTGGAAACCTATGGCGACTCGCTGTTCATCGTGGTGAAAACCGCGCAGTGGGGCGAGAACGACGAAATCGAATACGGCGAAACCCATTTCTTCGTCGGCAAAAATTTTCTGGTGACGGTGCGCCACGGCGCCTCGCCCAGCTACGCGCCGATCCGCGCCAAGGCGGAGGAGAACCGCAAGCAGATGTGCCGCGGGCCGGGCTTCGCCCTCTATTCGGTGTTGGACTTCGTGGTGGACAACTACCGCAGCGTGGTGACGCGCTTCGAGAGCACCATCGAGAATATCGAAGCCAACATGTTTCAGTCGGAGTTCGATCAGGCGGCGATCGAGAACGTCTATACCCTGCGCCGCCACCTGTTGGCGCTGCGCAACGCCGCGTTGCCGATGGATGAAATCTGCAACCAGCTGATCCGCCTGCACGAAGAGGTGATCCCGAAAGAGCTGCGCGCCTATGTGCGTGATGTGCAGGATCACGCGCATCAGGTGGTCAGCAATATCGACGACATGCGCGAAATGCTGACCAACGCCATGCACGTCAACCTGGCGCTGGTGACGGTCAAACAGAACGAAGTGGTGAAACGCCTGGCGGGCTGGGGGGCGATTTTGGCCATCCCGACGGTGATCTTCAGCCTGTACGGCATGAACTTCGCCGACATGCCGGAGCTGAAGTTCCCGTGGGCCTATCACGCCACGCTGGGGGTGACCGCCGTCGGCTGCATTTTCCTGTATCAGAAGCTGAAGAAATCGGGCTGGCTGTAAGCGCCAAAACAACGGGTTTTCCCGCCGGCAAAAACCCTCTGCGGGGCAGCCCGCCCCGCCGCTTCAATACAGCATCGGCCGCCGATCGCGATGCACGTGATTGTGGCGGCCGATGTGCTTGTCATCGGCCGAGCCGATATCCATCGATGCCAGCACCATGCCTTCGCCTGCCAGGCTCTGCGTCAATGGATAGCCGTCGGCGTCGACGATCACCGAGCCGCCGATCCACGCAACGCCGCGCTCCGTTTCGCAACGATCGCACACTGCGATGAACAGCCGATTGACGGCGGCGTTGGCTTGCGCCTTCACCATCTCCGCCGGCCGTTCGCCCTGCGGGCGCGGCGCCAGCGGCCAGTTGACCGGCGCGCACAACAGCTGAGCGCCGGCCAGCGCCGGCAGCCGTACCCACTCAGGGAATTCGAGATCGTAACAGATCATCATCGCCAATCGGCCGAAGCGGGTCTCGATGACCGGCGGCGGCCGATCGCCGGCGGTAAAGATGGTGCTCTCTTCATGCCACAGGTGCGCTTTGCGATAAATCGCCCTCACCCCCTGCGCATCGATCAATGCCGCGCTGTTGGCCACCTCGCCATCGGGCAGGCGCTCGCAGAAACCGGCGACGATCGCCACATCCAACTCGCGCGCCAGTGCTCCCCACAGGCTGAGGCTAGGCCCGTCTTCAGCCTCGGCCAACGCCCGCGCCTCCGCCTTATCGCGCAGCACGTAGCCGCTGTTCACCAACTCCGGCAGCACGATGACGTTGGCACCGCGCTGCGCCGCCCGGCGGATAGCCTGGGCGGACAGCGCCCGATTATGTTCCGCTTCCCCGACCCGCAACGCTAACTGGCAGCATGCGACGCTGATTATTTCCTTCACTCCCAATCTCCTTACGACCGCCGTTAAACCCATTCGGGAGCCGTGCGCCCCGCCCTCCAGTAAAGCAGCAAAGGCGCCGCGATAAAAGCTCAGTACGTTTCAGCGCTCGGTTTGGGTCTGCAGCTGCGCTGCCGGGCGGCTCAACAGGCTGCCCAGCACGAAGGCGACGCCGCCGCCCAGCAGGCCGCCGTAGATTGGGCTGTTGGCGTCGATGCCGTGCCAGACCATCAGCCCCACCACGCACAGGCTGCCGGTCAGCATGCTGGCGATGGCGCCGGCGCTGGTGGCGCGCGGCCAGAAGATCGCCCCCACCAGCGGGATCAGCATGCCGCCCACCAACAGGTTGTAAGCCAGGGTCAGCGCCGCCAGCACGTCGCGCACCACGAATGCCAGCCCCAGCATGACCGCGCCCATGAGGAGCGTGGTGAAGCGCCCGGCGGCCAACCCGCCGGAAGGTTTGCGCCGGATGGCCGGCAATACGTCCTCCAGCGCGATGGTGGAAGAGGCCAGCAGGCAGGCGCTGGCGGTGGACATCAGCGCCGCCAACGCCGCGGCGGCCACCAGCCCGCTGACGCCGACCGGCAACACCGCCTGCGCGATAGCGGCGAAGGCGCCGTCGGTGTTGCTGAGCGCCGGCAGCACGATCTTGCCGGCCATGCCGATCAGCGCGCCGGTTACGCCGTACAGCACGCAGTAGACGCCCGCCCCCAGCCCGGCGAAGCGCGCCACGTTGGCGCTGCGGGCGGTAAACACCCGCTGCCAGATGTCCTGGCCGATCAGAATGCCGAAGAAGTAGATCAGGAAAAATACCAGAATGGTGTCCAGCCCGATCGACGACAGCTGGTAATAACCGGCGGGCAGCAGGCTGGTGAACGCCTCCCAACCGCCGGCCTTGACGATGCTCATCGGCATCAGCACCAGCATCATGCCGACGGTCATGATGATGAACTGAATGATGTCGGTCAGCGTCAGCGACCACATGCCCCCCAGCGTCGAATACAGCACCACCAGCCCGCCGCCGAGCAGGATAGACGCGCTGAACGACAGGCCGAACATCACCTGCATCACGCTGCCGATGGCGATGATCGAAGTCACCGCCACCATCAGATCATACGCCAGCATGATCGCGCCGCTGGTAACCCGCGCCGCCGGATGATAGCGCCGCGACAACACCTGGCTGACGGTATACAGCTTCAGCTTGAGCAGCGGCTTGGCCAGCACCAGGCTCAACACCACGATGCCCAGCCCCAGCGCGCCGCACAGCCAGACGCCGGAGATGCCGTAGGTGTAGCCGAGCTTGACGCTGCCGATGGTCGACGCGCCGCCGAGCACCACCGCCGACAGCGTGCCCAGATACAGCCCCGGCCCCAGGTTGCGCCCGGCGACCAGATACGCCTCTTTGGAATTGGCGCGGCGAATGCCCATCCACCCCACCGCGCCTATCACCAGAAAGTAAAACACCACGACCAGCAGATCGAGATTCATGGGTACCTCCACTCCGTTGTTATTGTTATCAGGGGCCCCGACGCAACCGCTCCGCCGGTAGGGTCAGTGCGCCGCCTCAGCGGGCCGGCAGCACGCACAACATTTCAAACAGCAGGTTGGCCGCCAGCAGCGCCGTGTTGCCGGAGCGATCGTAAGGCGGCGACACTTCCACCACATCGCCGCCCACCAGGTTCAGCCCGTGGCAGCCGCGCACGATCTCCAGCCCCTGCCAGACCGACAGCCCGCCGACCTCCGGCGTGCCGGTGCCCGGCGCGAAGGCCGGATCCAGCCCGTCGATATCGAAGCTGAGGTAAACCGGCGCATCGCCCATCTGTTCGCGGATCTCCGCCATCAGCGGCGTCAGCGATCGGTGCCAGCAGGCCTCGGCCGGCACCACGTGAAAGCCCTGACGGCGCGACCAGTCGAAATCGTCCGCCGCATAGCCGCTGCCGCGCAGGCCGATCTGCACCACTTTTTCCGGCGCCAGCAACCCTTCCTCGAACGCGCGGCGGAAGGTGGTGCCGTGCGCCAGCTGTTCACCGAACATCTCCTCGTTGGTGTCGGAATGCGCATCGACGTGGATCAGCCCGACCGGGCCATGTCGACGGGCGACGGCGCGCAGCACCGGCAGCGTCAGCGTGTGGTCGCCGCCGAGCGTCAACGGCATGCAGCCGTGCGCCAGGATCTCGTGGTAAGCCGCCTCGATGCGCTGCACGCTGTCCGCCAGGCTGTAAGGGTTGATGGCGACATCCCCCAGATCGGCCACCTGCAGCCGTTCGAACGGGGCGGAGCCGGTGCCCATGTTGTAGGGGCGGATCATCACCGATTCCTGGCGGATCTGGCGCGGGCCATAGCGGGTGCCGCTGCGGTTGGAGGTGCCGATATCCAGCGGAATGCCGACAAAGGCGGCATCCAGACCGCGCGCCTGTTCGGCGGCGGGCAGGCGCATCATGGTGGGGATACCGGCAAAGCGCGGCATATCGTTACCGCTTTGGGGTTGGTTCAGCATGGCGTTTCCTTGTCTTGATCTGCGATGAATTGAAACATTTGAGCAACATTCGCAGACTACCCCGCTGGCCACCCCGGCTACCATTCCCGCTTTTGCATGTAAACATCGAAAAACGCGATGCAACTAACCTATTGAAGTATTGATTTTTATTTCAACTTCATGCCATAAGGGAGGCCATATCTTCAGCGCCGCACCTATTTTCTCGATGTTAAAAATGGGTTAACCGGCCGACGTTCTGCGGAGGGGACGATGCTCACCAACCTAAGCGATATCGATCTGAAACTGCTGCGGGTATTCGTCGCGGTGGCGGAAGCTCAGGGTGTCAGCGCCGCGCAGGAAGCGCTGCTGATGAACCAGTCCACCATCAGCACTCACCTGGCCTCGCTGGAAACCCGGCTGGGTTTTCGCCTGTGCCAGCGCGGCCGCTCCGGCTTCCGGCTGACGCCCAAGGGCGAACGCATGCTGATCGCCTGCCGCTCGCTGTTCAACGCCGCCCGCGACTTCACCCGAGTCAGCCAGTCGCTGAACGGCCTGCTGACCGGCGATCTGCAGATCGGTCTGGTGGATAATCTGGTTTCGCTGCCAGGCAATCCGTTCAGCCAGGCCATCAAACACTTCCAGCGCCGCCACCAGGACGTGCAATTGCAGTGCCGCATCTGTTCGCCGAACGAGATTGAGCAAGGGCTGCTGCACCGGCAGCTCGATCTGGGCATCGGCTACTTTGGCCAGCAGCTGGAGGCGTTGCGTTATCAGCCGTGGCTGGAGGAGACGCAGGCTATCTACTGCAGCGCGGATCACCCGCTGTTCGCGGTGGAAGAACCGGAGCGCGAGCAGATTGAAAACGCGCGCTGGGTCAAGCGCGGCTACCTGCTGGCGCAGCAGCTGTGCCCGATCGCGCCGCCTCACCTGGCGGCGGTGGCCCACCATATGGAAAGCGTCGCCCATCTGGTGCTGAGCGGCACCTGTCTCGGCTATCTGCCCACCCACTACGCGGCACGCTGGGTGGAACAGGGGCTGCTGCGGCAACTGGGCGGCGCGGCGCTCTCATACCGCGCCACGCTCAGCCTGGTCAGCCGCCCCGTTCAGCCCGACGAGGCGTTGAACGCGCTGCTGGAGGATTTGGCGCGCGCCGGCGAAAAAAAAGCCCCGCATGCGCGGGGCCTGACGGACGTTAGCTGACCGGCATGCGCGCCGGATCGGGATACTGATACTCAAAACCCAGCTCGTTGCAGATGCGGTTGCCATCCACCAGCCGCTCATCCTGCTCCGCTTCGTCGGCGAACTGCGGCGGCTCCAGGTGCAGCTGCTCGGCCAGCGCCGGATAAAATTCGCGTTTGGCCGGATGATGCGGCGCGCACAGATTGTACACATGGCCGCCCTTCGGCAGCTTCAGCAGCAGTTGGATGGCGGCGATGACGTCGTCCTGATGCACCAGATTCACCCCCTGCGAACCGCCCTTCACGTCGAGTTTGCCCGCCAGGAAGCGGCCGGGGTGGCGGTCGGCGCCCACCAGCCCCGCCAGCCGCAGAATGTCCACTGAGGTATTCGGCAATTCATGCAGCCAGCGCTCCAGCTCGGCCAGCACCCGGCCCGACGGCGAGACCGGCCGCAGCGGCGACTCTTCGCGCAGCGTGCCGGCGGTTTCGCCGTACACCGAGGTGGAACTGGTAAAGATCACCCGCGGCACGCCGAAGGCCATCGCGCTGTCCACCAGCATGCGCACCGCATTGAAATAGTTCTCGCTGCCTTCGACGGTGCGCCGTGCGGGCAGCGTCACCACCAGCGCATCCACGCGCAGCAGCGATTCCAGATCGTCCGGATCGCACTCCAGCTCCGGCGTCAGCTCCAGTTGATAGCATTCGATGCCGCTCATGCGCGCGGCCTCGACGCCGTCCGGCGTGGTTTTGCTGCCGACCACGTCATACCCGCGCCCCATCAGCGACAGCGCCAACGGCATGCCCAGCCAACCCAAACCAATAATGGCTACCTTTTTCATCCTCTTCCTCTCCTGAAGATCGCAGCGCCCTACCCCTAAGGCTACGCCACTGTGCACGGCGATACAATCTGCCCGGCTTAAGGTTAGGTAAAGCCGTGTGTGGCTAATAACCTAACCTGTTTCAATAAATTAAATTTATGACGTTAAAAAAGGGTTGCGCGGTGGACAGCGGATAGTTTAGCTTAATTGGCATACGGTTTTTACCGGCTTTTGATTAGAGAAAAACACCATGACACGCGTTCAGTTCAACCACCATCATCACCATCACCCTGACTAGTCTTTCAGGCGATGTGTGCTGGAAGACGGTTTGTTAATCTTCCAGTGGCGCGCAGAACGCAAGAGAGAGCCCTCGGAAGATTTCTTCCGAGGGTTTTTTTTTGGCTTCGGACAGACAGAAAGAATATTTTTACAACAAATTCATAAAATTACAGATTAAACAGAGGTTACCATGCTGGACAAGACACGTTTACGGATCGCAATGCAGAAGTCGGGCCGCCTGAGCGAGGAATCCCAGGAACTGCTGGCGCGCTGCGGCATCAAGATCAACCTGCAGCAGCAGCGCCTGATCGCCTTCGCGGAAAACATGCCGATCGATATCCTGCGCGTGCGCGACGACGACATTCCGGGCCTGGTGATGGACGGCGTGGTCGATCTGGGCATCATCGGCGAAAACGTGCTGGAAGAAGAGTTGCTCAGCCGCCGCGCTCAGGGCGAAGACCCGCGTTACTTCACCCTGCGCCGCCTCGATTTCGGCGGCTGCCGCCTGTCGCTGGCCACCCCGCTCGACGCCGAATACGCCGGCCCGCAAAGCCTGCAGGACGCCCGCATCGCTACCTCTTACCCGCACCTGCTGAAGCAATACCTCGACAAGCAGGGCGTGCGCTTCAAATCTTGCCTGCTGAACGGTTCGGTGGAAGTGGCGCCGCGCGCCGGCCTGGCCGACGCCATCTGCGATCTGGTCTCTACCGGCGCCACGCTGGAGGCCAACGGCCTGCGCGAGGTGGAGGTGATCTACCGCTCCAAGGCCTGCCTGATCCAGCGCGACGGCGAAATGCCGGAAGCCAAACAGCAGCTGATCGACCGCCTGATGACCCGCATTCAGGGCGTGATCCAGGCGCGTGAATCCAAATACATCATGCTGCACGCGCCGAGCGAGAAGCTGGACGAGATCGTCGCGCTGCTGCCGGGCGCCGAACGCCCGACCATCCTGCCGCTGGCCGGCGCGCAGAACCGCGTGGCGATGCACATGGTGAGCAGCGAAACCCTGTTCTGGGAAACCATGGAAAAACTGAAAGCGCTCGGCGCCAGCTCGATTCTGGTGCTGCCGATTGAAAAGATGATGGAGTAACGCCATGTCGACCTTCAACACGCCGATCGACTGGGCAACGTGCAGCGCCGAACGCCAGGCCGAGCTGCTGATGCGCCCGGCAATCGCCGCTTCCGACAGCATCACCCGCACGGTGAGCGAGATCCTCGACAACGTGAAGGCCAACGGCGATCGGGCGCTGCGCGACTATAGCGCCCGCTTCGACAAGGCGGAAGTCGCCGCGCTGCGCGTCAGCGCCGAGCAGATCGCCGCCGCCAGCGCGCGGCTGGGCGATGACATCAAACAGGCGATGGCGGTGGCCGTCGCCAACGTGGACACCTTTCACAACGCGCAGCGACTGCCGGCGGTGGACGTCGAAACGCAGCCGGGCGTGCGCTGCCAGCAGGTGACCCGCCCAATCGACTCGGTGGGCCTGTATATTCCCGGCGGGTCGGCGCCGCTGTTCTCCACCGTGCTGATGCTGGCGACGCCGGCGCGCATCGCCGGTTGCCGCCGGGTGGTGCTGTGCTCGCCGCCGCCGATCGCCGATGAGATCCTGTATGCGGCACAGCTGTGCGGCGTGCAGGAAGTGTTTCAGGTCGGGGGCGCGCAGGCGATCGCCGCCCTGGCGTTCGGCACCGAAAGCGTGCCGCGCGTGGCGAAGATCTTCGGGCCGGGCAACGCCTTCGTGACCGAAGCCAAGCGGCAGGTCAGCCAGCGTCTCGACGGCGCGGCTATCGACATGCCGGCCGGCCCTTCGGAGGTGCTGGTGATCGCCGATGCCGGCGCCACCCCGGCATTCGTCGCTTCCGATCTGCTGTCGCAGGCCGAACACGGCCCGGATTCGCAGGTGATCCTGCTGACGCCGGACGCGGCGATGGCGCAGGCGGTGGCCGAAGCGGTGGAAAGCCAGCTGGCCGAGCTGCCGCGCGCCGAGACCGCCCGCCAGGCGCTGGCGAGCAGCCGCCTGATCGTGGCGCGCGATCTGCCAGAGTGCGTGACCATCAGCAACCGCTACGGCCCGGAGCACCTGATCATTCAGACCCGCAATGCGCGCGAGCTGGTGGACGGCATCACCAGCGCCGGCTCAGTGTTCCTCGGCGACTGGTCGCCGGAGTCCGCCGGCGATTACGCCTCCGGCACCAACCACGTGCTGCCGACCTACGGCTACACCGCCACCTGCTCCAGCCTGGGGTTGGCCGATTTTCAAAAACGCATGACGGTGCAGGAGCTGACGCCGCAGGGCTTCAGCAACCTGGCCGCCACCATCGAGACGCTGGCCGCCGCCGAGCAGCTGATCGCCCACAAGAACGCCGTGACCCTGCGCGTCGCCGCCCTGAAGGAGCAAGCATGAGCATCGAAAAACTGGCGCGCGCCAACGTTCGCGAGCTGACCCCTTATCAATCGGCGCGCCGCCTCGGCGGTAAGGGCGACGTATGGCTGAACGCCAACGAATACCCGATCGCGCCCGAGTTCCAGCTGACCGCGCAAACCTTCAACCGCTATCCGGAGTGCCAGCCGGCGCAGGTAATCGAACGCTACGCCGCCTACGCCGGGGTGAAGAAAGAGCAGGTGCTGGTCAGCCGCGGCGCCGATGAAGGCATCGAACTGCTGATCCGCGCCTTCTGCGAGCCGGGTAAAGACGCCATTCTGTTCTGCCCGCCGACCTACGGCATGTACGCCGTCAGCGCCGAAACTTTCGGCGTGGAGCGCCGCACCGTGGCCGCCAAAGAGGACTGGCAGCTGGATCTGCCGGCCATCGCAGACAGCATGGACAACGTGAAGCTGATCTACGTCTGCAGCCCGAACAACCCGACCGGCAACCTGATCGACCCGGACTCGCTGCGCAACCTGCTGGAGCTGGCCAAAGGCAAGGCGATCGTCGCGGTGGACGAAGCTTATATCGAGTTTTGCCCGCAGGCCTCGGTGGCCGGGTGGCTGAGCGACTATCCGCATCTGGCTATCCTGCGCACGCTGTCGAAGGCCTTTGCGCTGGCCGGCCTGCGCTGCGGCTTTACGCTCGCCAACGAAGATCTGATCGCCCTGCTGCTGAAGGTGATCGCGCCTTACCCGCTCTCGACGCCGGTGGCGGATATCGCCGCGCAGGCGCTGAGCGAAGAAGGTATCCGCACCATGCGTCAGCGCGTCACCGACATCGCCGCCACCCGCAGCTGGCTGCAGCAACAGCTGGAAAAATGCGCCTGCGTCGAGCAGGTTTTCGCCAGCGACAGCAATTACCTGCTGGCCCGCTTCACCGCCTCAAGTAATGTGTTTAAAAGCTTGTGGGATCAGGGCATTATCTTACGAGACCAAAACAAACAGCCCGGGTTGTCCGGCTGCCTGCGCATCACCATAGGCACCCGCGACGAATGTCAACGCGTGGTGGACGCCTTGTCCGCCCTGCCCGGCGCCAACCAGACTCGCCAGGAGCCAATGTGAGCCAAAAAATCCTCTTTATCGATCGTGACGGCACGCTGATCGCCGAGCCACCGGAAGATTTCCAGGTTGACCGCCTGGACAAGCTGGCGCTCGAGCCGGACGTGATCCCTTCCCTGCTGGCGCTGCAACAGGCGGGGTATCAGCTGGTGATGATCACCAATCAGGATGGGCTCGGCACCGCCAGTTTCCCGCAGGAAACCTTCGATCCGCCGCACAACCTGATGATGCAGATCCTCAGCTCGCAGGGCATTCAGTTCGCCGATGTGCTGATCTGCCCGCACCTGCCGGCGGACAACTGCGACTGCCGCAAGCCGAAAACCGCGCTGGTGAAGGGCTACCTCGAACCCGGCGTGCTGAATGCCGCCCACAGCTACGTGATCGGCGATCGGCCGACCGACGTGCAGCTGGCGGAAAACATGGGCATCCAGGGGCTGCGCTACCAGCGCGGCGTGCTGGGCTGGAAAGAGATCGTGCGCCAGCTGACCCTGCGCGACCGCCACGCGCGGGTTAACCGCGTGACCAAAGAGACGCAGATCGACGTCAACGTCTGGCTGGATCGCGAAGGCGGCAGCAAGATCAAAACCGGCGTCGGCTTCTTCGATCACATGCTGGATCAGATCGCCACCCACGGTGGCTTCCGCATGGAGATCGACGTCAAAGGCGATCTGTATATCGACGATCACCACACGGTGGAAGACACCGGTCTGGCGCTGGGTGAAGCGCTGAACAAGGCGCTTGGCGACAAGCGCGGCATCGCCCGCTTCGGCTTCGTGCTGCCGATGGACGAGTGCCTAGCGCGCTGCGCGCTGGATATTTCCGGCCGCCCGCACCTGGAATACAAGGCCGAGTTCAACTATCAGCGCGTCGGCGATCTCAGCACCGAAATGGTCGAGCACTTCTTCCGTTCGCTCTCTTACACCATGGGCTGCACGCTGCACCTGAAGACCAAGGGCAAAAACGACCACCACCGGGTCGAGAGCCTGTTCAAAGTGTTTGGCCGCACGCTGCGCCAGGCGATCCGCGTCGAGGGCAATACCCTGCCGAGCTCGAAAGGAGTGCTGTGATGAACGTGGTGATTTTGGATACCGGCTGCGCCAACCTGGCCTCCGTCACCTACGCGGTGCGGCGCCTGGGTTACCAGCCGGAGGTGAGCCGCGATCCGGAGATCGTGCTGCGCGCCGACAAGTTGTTCCTGCCAGGCGTCGGCACCGCGCAGGCGGCGATGGATCAACTGCGCGAGCGCGATCTGATCGAGCTGATCAAGGCCTGCACGCAGCCGGTGCTGGGCATCTGCCTCGGCATGCAGCTGCTGGCGGCCAGCAGCGAAGAGAACGGCGGCGTGACCACGCTCGGCCTCATCGATACGCCGGTCAAGCAGATGACCGACTTTGGCCTGCCGCTGCCGCACATGGGCTGGAACCAGGTGTCCGCGCAGGCGGGCCACCATCTGTTCCGCGGCATCGATGACGGCGCCTACTTCTATTTCGTTCACAGCTATGCGATGCCGATATGCCCCAGCACCATCGCCCAGGCGAACTACGGCGAGCCCTTCACCGCCGCCGTGCAAAAAGACAACTTCTTCGGCGTGCAGTTTCATCCAGAACGTTCTGGAGCGGCCGGCGCGCAACTGTTGAAAAACTTTCTGGAGATGTAGGCAGCATGATTATTCCGGCTTTGGATTTGATCGACGGCAACGTGGTGCGTTTGCATCAGGGCGATTACGGCCAACAGCGCGACTACGGCAACGATCCGCTGTTACGCCTGCAGGACTATCAACAACAGGGCGCGCAGGCGCTGCACCTGGTCGATCTGACCGGCGCCAAGGATCCGGCGGCGCGCCAGATCCCGCTGCTGCGCAAACTGCTGGCGGGGGTTAATGTGCCGGTGCAGGTCGGCGGCGGCATCCGCAACGAGCAAGACGTCAGCGCCCTGCTGGAGGCCGGTGCCACGCGCGTGGTGATCGGCTCCACCGCGGTGAAACAGCCGCAATTGGTGCAGAGCTGGTTCGAGCGCTACGGCGCCGACGCGCTGGTGCTGGCGCTGGACGTGCGCATCGACGCGCAGGGCGTGAAACGCGTGGCCATCAGCGGCTGGCAGGAGGATTCCGACGCCACGCTGGAACAGGTGGTGGAGCAGTTCCTGCCCTACGGGCTGAAGCACGTGCTGTGCACCGACATTTCGCGCGACGGCACGCTGGCCGGTTCCAACGTGGCGCTGTATCAGGCGATCAGCCGCCGCTATCCGCAGGTGGCCTTCCAGGCCTCGGGCGGCATCGGCAATCTGGACGACATCGCCCAGCTGCGCGGCAGCGGCGTTGCCGGCGTGATCGTGGGGCGCGCCCTGCTGGAAGGTAAATTTAGCGTTGAGGAGGCGATCGCATGCTGGCAAAACGGATAATCCCGTGCCTGGATGTTAAAGACGGGCAAGTGGTGAAAGGCGTGCAGTTCCGCAACCACGAAATCATCGGCGACATCGTGCCGCTGGCGCAGCGCTATGCGCAAGAAGGTGCGGACGAGCTGGTGTTTTACGATATCACCGCCTCGAGCGACGGCCGGGTGGTGGACAAAAGCTGGGTATCGCGCGTGGCGGAGGTGATTGATATTCCGTTCTGCGTCGCCGGCGGCATTAAAAGCGCCGAGGACGCCAGCCAGATCCTGTCTTTCGGCGCCGACAAGATTTCGATCAACTCGCCGGCGCTGGCCGATCCCGAGCTGATTAGCCGCCTGGCGGAACGCTTCGGCGTGCAGTGCATCGTCGTGGGCATCGACACCTGGTTCGACAGTGAAACCGGCAAGTATCACGTCAACCAATATACCGGCGACGAGAGCCGCACCCGCATCACCCAGTGGGAAACCCTCGACTGGGTACAGGAAGTGCAGCGCCGCGGCGCCGGTGAGATCGTGCTGAACATGATGAACCAGGACGGCGTGCGCAACGGTTACGATCTGCAGCAGCTGCGCCGGGTGCGCGAGGCCTGCAAGGTGCCGCTGATCGCCTCGGGCGGCGCGGGCACCATGGAGCACTTCCTGGAAGCGTTCCGCGATGCGGACGTCGACGGCGCGCTGGCGGCGTCGGTGTTCCACAAACAAATCATCAATATCGGCGAGCTGAAAAGGTTCCTGGTTGAACAAGGCGTGGAGATTCGCGTGTGCTGACAGAACAACAGAACAACCAGCTGGACTGGGAAAAAACCGACGGCCTGATGCCGGCCATCGTGCAGCACGCCGTTTCCGGCGAAGTGCTGATGCTGGGTTACATGACGCCGGAAGCGCTGGCGGCCACCGAGCAGAGCGGCAACGTCACCTTCTTCTCGCGCACCAAGCAGCGCCTGTGGACCAAGGGTGAAAGCTCCGGCCACTTCCTCAAGGTGGTCAGCATCACGCCGGACTGCGATAACGACACGCTGCTGGTATTGGCCAACCCGATCGGCCCGACCTGCCACCTCGGCAACAGCAGCTGCTTCCACCCGGCCGCCAGCGACTGGACGTTCCTCTATCAGCTGGAGCAGCTGTTGGCGGAGCGCAAGCACGCCAGCCCGGACAGCTCGTACACTGCCAGCCTGTATGCCAGCGGCACCAAGCGCATTGCGCAGAAGGTCGGGGAAGAAGGCGTGGAAACCGCGCTGGCCGCCACGGTCAACGATCGCGAAGAGCTGACCAACGAGGCCTCGGATCTGATCTATCACCTGCTGGTGCTGCTGCAGGACCAGGATCTGGACCTGAGCGTGGTGATCGGCCGGCTGCGCGAGCGGCATCAGAAAAAAGCGTGACGCTAACTCGCGCCCAATAAAAAAGCCGCCGGGCGTTAACCTCGGCGGCTTTTTTTATCGCTCAACGGGCGGGCTTATTCCATCCATTCGGTATGGAACACGCCTTCCTTGTCGATGCGTTTATAGGTGTGCGCACCGAAGTAGTCGCGCTGCGCCTGGATCAGGTTCGCCGGCAGCACCGCGGAGCGGTAGCTGTCGTAGTAGGCGATCGCAGCGGAGAAGGTCGGCGTAGGAATACCGTTCTGCACGGCATAGGCCACCACGTCACGCAGCGCCTGCTGGTACTCGTCGGCGATTTGCTTGAAGTATGGCGCCAGCAGCAGGTTGGCGATATCGGCATCCGCCGCGTAAGCGTCGGTGATCTTCTGCAGGAACTGGGCGCGGATGATGCAGCCGGCGCGGAAGATCTTGGCGATTTCGCCGTAGTGCAGATCCCAGTTGTTTTCTTTAGACGCGGCTTTCAGCTGAGAGAAGCCCTGCGCGTAGGACACGATCTTGCCCAGATACAGCGCGCGACGCACTTTCTCGATGAATTCGGCTTTGTCGCCGGTGAACGGCGCCACTTTCGGGCCGGTCAGCACTTTAGACGCGGCAACGCGCTGGTCTTTCAGCGAGGACAGGTAGCGCGCAAACACCGACTCGGTGATCAGCGACAGAGGTTCGCCCAGATCCAGAGAGCTCTGGCTGGTCCACTTGCCGGTGCCTTTGTTGGCGGCTTCGTCCAGGATCACATCGACCAGGTATTTACCCTCTTCGTCTTTCTTGGTGAAGATGTCTTTGGTGATGTCGATCAGGTAGCTGTTCAGTTCGCCCTTGTTCCACTCGGCGAAGGTTTCGGCCAGTTGCTCGTTGCTCAGGTTCAGCGCCTGCTTCAGCAGGGAATAGGCTTCGGCAATCAGCTGCATGTCGCCGTATTCGATGCCGTTGTGCACCATTTTCACATAGTGGCCGGCGCCGTCTGCGCCGATGTAGGTCACGCAAGGCTCGCCTTCGGCAACCGCAGCGATTTTCTCCAGGATCGGCGCCACCAGCTCGTAAGCTTCTTTCTGGCCGCCAGGCATGATGGAAGGCCCTTTCAGCGCGCCCTCTTCACCGCCGGAAACGCCGGTACCGATGAAGTTGAAGCCCTGGTCGGACAGTTCGCGGTTACGACGGATGGTGTCCTGATAGTAGGTGTTGCCGCCGTCGATCAGGATATCGCCCTTGTCCAGGTGCGGAGTCAGCGAGGCAATGGTTTTATCCGTTGCTTCGCCCGCTTTCACCATCAGCAGGATGCGGCGCGGTTTTTCCAGCGATTCGACAAACTCTTCAACGGTATAATACGGCGCCAGATTCTTGCCCGGGTTCTCAGCGATCACTTCGTCAGTTTTGTCGCCAGAACGGTTGAAAATGGAAACGGTGTAACCACGGCTCTCGATGTTCAGCGCGAGGTTGCGGCCCATTACCGCCATGCCGACAACGCCGATTTGTTGCTTGGACATTTAGGAACTCCTGTCTGAGGATGACCCCGCCGGCAACGTCGGCCAGCAGGTTTTGTGATGTGGCACACATGTTAACTCAGGATTGCCTCGTGTGGGTAGTGATTGGTGCGATAGACGGTTGGCAAAGAATGCTGCCAAAACAGTCAAGCACAGCTACTGAAGTCACTAAAAAATGCAGGAAGATTACGTGTTGAAGGTGAAGGTTTATTGATGACGAGCACGGATCCTGTACAATCTCGCAGTTAAATCACAGTTGGGGGCAAAAGTGCGCGTCATTTCCTGCATTTTCTCTATTATTTTCATCGTGTTCTCAATGTTGGGAACAATTAAGATTTATATTGGCGGCAATTTTAATTGGCTCATCCAGTTGATGTTGCTGTCCGCTGCGGTTGCCAGCTCATTGATGGCCTCACCTCTTTCGCCGGCGCAAACGGTTCGCGCACGGCTGAGCAACCTACGCAACTACAAGCCCATGATGATAGGCTGGGTGCTGTTTATGGCAGGCATAGCTATAGCGGCGGTGATGAATCACGGCACAGGGCTATATACTTTGGCGAAATACGTCGCTTTCATGTTTGCACTTCTCTGCCTGTTGCTAATTTCCCCCCTCTCATCCGCTTTGCTTGAAAAGGCGCTTAGCATCACACTCGTCATTTCATTGGTGCCGCTGATACTTTTGGCGCTCTTCCGCCAACTTGACACGCTGGTGATTTTAGGCGACGGACGCATGGGGTGGCTCGCCAGTTGGCCCGGTGTCATTTGGAAAATCGGCGCCTTTGTATGGCCTTTTGCTGTTTGGCGTTGCTTAAAAAAAGCCAATTTTATCAATGTGCTGTTAGCATTCGGCGCAGTGCTTGTTATGGCGCTCGACGGTAGCCGCACCTCTATGCTGTGGCTGGCGTTAGTATGGGGTGCCCTGGCAATGATTGCCTTCTTTGCTCGCGTGCAAACCCAGCCTGTGCGCGGTCATTTTAGCCTGATAGTCGTGACCTTGCTGTCGTTCTCACTTATTCAGCCCGTACTCCTGGGCTGGGTTTCAGGAGATTATGACAAACTGCTTGTTCAATTGATGGAGAAGCAAACGAGCGATCATCCCGATACGGCCAATCTCAGTATTAGTCATACTCTCGAAGAAACTTTGGCCGCGCCAAAAGAAACGACGGCAGACCGTTTGGTCAAAGGCGACAACAGTATACGTTTGCAAATGCTGCACACAGGGTGGCAGCAAACCGTAGATAAATTCCCATGGGGAGGCGGTTTTGGCAGCACCCGGGTCGATGATTTTGGCACCGACAGCGTGATTCACATGACCTATCTTCAGTTATTGGCTGATGAGGGCGTTTTATCGTTCATCGGCTACCTGCTGTTTATTTTGACTCCTCTCTATTACGGTCTGAAATTCGTCTTCGAAAAGCGGGAGCTTTTTGTCGAACGTTTCGAGTCTATGTTGAGTCCCTTATCGGTGCTGGCTCTGTTCTTGTTCATGGGATGTTTCCACCCTCTCAGCAATGAGTTAACCGAATGGGCCATCGTTTTAACCGCAATTTCTATTGTGATATGCCATGTCCCGCGTCGCGACTAATACCTTTTGGTTAATGCTGGCACAAATAGGCGGGTTGTTCATTCCGCTTATCGAATTGCCCGTACTGGCTCGCGCGCTAGGCCAACAAAACTACGGGCAAGTGCTTTATGCGCTAGGCATCTCTCTGACAGCCTCGGTGTTTGTTGAATTCGGCTTCAACTTCAGCGCCGCGCGTACCGTTGTCAAGATCAGAGAAAACAAGCAACAACTGGCACAGTTGGTAAGCAATGTGTTGTTTGCCAAACTGCTGCTCAGTATGGCCGTTGGTGTCGCCGTAGCCGTCCTGATCCTGACAGGATCCGGTGCCACGACGATCCCTCACCATTGGTTCGTGTGGATATCGCTATTCATTCTGGCGTTCGGTTTTACACCATTATGGTACTACGTCGGGATCGAAAAACTGGTTTTGCCGGCATTGCTGGATTTAGGCTTACGCAGCACGGGGCTTTTATTTACCATTTTGCTGGTGTCCTCACCACAACATGCTCAACGTGTACTCATGATTCAAGCTACTGTGGGCATCATTAACACCCTACTTCCAACCTTGCTGATGATGCGCTCCACTGGTTTAGGTCGCATCAGCTTTCGCGGCGCCGTTACCGTTCTGCGTGAAAGCTGGGAACTCTTTTTATACAAAGGGGCTCAAAGCATCATGGGGTCGATCGCTTCTACCCTACTGGGATTATTGGGTGGAGCTCGTACGGTTGGCGCCTTTGTACCCGCCGAAAAACTGGTTCGAGCTGCGAGCGGTTTAGCTGCCCCCGTTCTGAATGCTGCGTTTCCCCATCTGGTCAGACTGCAATCCGACTCGACGCATACCGCAAAACGGGTTGTTACCCTCGCACTGGGAGCGTTGTTCACCGTAACGGTCGCCTTCGCTCTGCTGACCGTCTGGCTAGCCGGTTGGCTGGTGAATACCATCTTCGGCCCCGGCTATCAGGATGCTATTGAGCTATTAAGCATTTTGGTATGGGTTGTCCCTTTACGCATTTGCAGCATGGCGTTGGCCATATTGTGGTTTATTCCTGGCGGTAAAGAGCAAGTTGCCAGCCGGGTCATGATGATCAATATAGCGATTATCTGCCTGCTTGCCTTCCTCCTGGTTCCTACATTAGGCGGGTTGGGCATGACTATCGCCTTCTTGGTTGCAGAGATAACCATGTTTTCCTTATTGCTTTTTTTATTCTGTCGAAAACCGTCAGGTGTCGCGCCACAAACACCTACACTTGCCCGATTGCGGCACCGACAGTAACAGGATAGTCATGAGTCATTGCTTTATTCTCGATTGTGAAGGAAGCCAGTTTGAGTAACTTTGCCCTAAGCGTAGTTATAACTACCTATAACCGCCCAGATCTGCTCGCACGCGCAGTGGATTCCGTTGTGACCGAAAGGAGTAGGCACAACAAGATACAAATCATAGTGGTTGACGACGCGTCCACGACAGCGCAGCCGGAACTTGCTATAGACGACCTGATCTTTCATCGAATGCCCGTCAACGGCGGCCCTGGCCCCGCTCGCATGCAAGGCTTAGCGTTGGCTAGCTCCCCTTGGGTCTTGATGCTTGACGATGACGATACGCTCGAACCCGGTACGGCTGAGTATTTGGCCACACGTCTACCCGAACCTGAAACGTCGGCGTATCCGGTGTATCAATTTGCCGTCAGCAAGCAAAATCAGAAAGAAGAATTTCGTCTGATCACTTTCGATGACTACGTAAACAAAACCATTACCGGCGATTTCACGCCCGTTTTTGATCGTGAACAATTTTTAGGTACCGGCTTACGCTATCCTGAAAATCGCGCCGGTGGCGAACACCTGCTGTGGTGGAAAGTTGCGGAGAAATTCGGTATTCCTTCGTATGATCGGCCGTTGGTTCGGGTTTCCAACGATGCCACAGTGCGCTTGACGCATTTTTCATCGCAAATCAGCAAAGCCGCCGACCACCAGCAACTGGCTGAAATGGCGCTGGCCGATTTCGGCGAGCGGCTGCAGCGCGATCATCCCGAGGAGTTTCGCCGGATACGTTTGGCGCATGTTACCTATAGCTTGCTTAACCGACAGCGTGCGACGGCACGCCAATCGTTAAAAAATGCTCCGCTCGGCGACAAGTTAAAAATAGCTTTATGGACGATCAGTTGGTTACCGCATTCTCTGATCAAGAAGTTATTCATTTCTTATCGTCAGCGCCAAGGGTAAACAGCGATGCGTATAGACTACGTGATCACCGGTCTTGAGATCGGCGGCGCCGAATATCAAGTTGTCACGCTGCTCGAGAAATTGGCCGAGCGCGGCCATCAAGTACGCCTGATCTCATTGATACCACCGACATCTGCAGTATTTGTCGATCGACTGGCCACCGCCGGCATTCCACTCCATGATCTGGGCATGCGTTCAGGTAAAGACTTGCCGCTCGCACTGCTCCGCTTGCGCAAGGAACTTTTGCGCACTCGGCCGGATGTCGTACACAGCCATATGGTGCACGCGAACCTATTGGCTCGCCTGGTGCGGTTGTTCACGCCTTCTTTGAAATTAGTTTGCACAGCGCACAACACTCATGAAGGCGGAAAAATTCGCGATTGGGCATATCGGCTGACCAACCCACTCAGCCAGTTGAACACAACGATCAGCGAAGCGGCCACACGCCGGTTTATTGGCGAACGTGTTTTCAAGGCTCGCAATACTCGTACCATTCCCAATGGCATTGATACTGCCAAATTCAGCCCAGGGAAAGCACACAGCTCCTCGTTAGAGCACCCTTTCCGCTGGCTGGCCGTCGGGCGTCTGGTCGAACAGAAAGATTACCCAACGCTGATTGCAGCCTTTGGCAAACTCTCAGACAGCCAACTACTGATCGCCGGCCAAGGCCCATTGCTTGAAGCTTTACAACGACAGGTTGAACAGGCCGGATTGGAAAAACGCATTGAATTTCTTGGCGTTCGTAATGATATTGAGCAACTGTATCGCCAGGTGGATGGTTTTGTCTTGTCATCGGAATGGGAAGGATATGGCTTGGTCGTCGCTGAAGCGATGGCTTCTGAACTTCCTGTCGTGGTCACCAATAGCGGCGGCCCCGGAGAAATCATCGGCAATACGGGCGAGAATGGTTTGCTGGTTCCGATCAAAGACCCTGAAGCGCTCGCCAATGCCATGGCTTCGATAGAAAGGATGTCCTTGCAAGATAGACGACATTTAGGTCAGCATGCTCGACGTCGTGTCAAAGAAAAATACGCTTTAGATGAAATAGTTACACAGTGGGAATGTATTTATACAGAGCTAAAAAACAATAATTAATGGCTTTGGCGGTATATTGATAAGGTTTTTATGAAAATAGCACTAATAGGTACAGCAGCAAATTGTGTGGTTGGCTTTAGGGCCGATCTGATAAAGTCATTGCACCAGCAGGGGCATACGGTTTACGCCCTGGCTCTGGATTATGATGACAACACCCGCATGCAGGTTACAAATCTAGGAGCGATCCCGGTTGACTATAAATTCAGCCGGACAGGCCTCAATCCGCTAAAAGATTTCCTGGATACCTATACGCTTAGCAAACAGTTAAAGCGTTTAGCTCCCGACCTGGTTTTTTCCTACTTTTCTAAACCCAGCATATTTGGCACTTTGGCAGCAGTCATGGCGGGCGTTAAAAAACGTTACGCAATGCTGGAAGGTTTGGGCTACCTATTTACAGAACAGCCGCAAGGTGTGAGCAGGAAAGTAAGGCTTTTGAAAAAGATTCAGGTCATGCTCTACCGTTGTATCTTCCCAAGCCTTGATGCGCTCATTCTTCTGAATCCTGACGATCGTCATGATCTGCTGGTTAACTGCAAAATCAACGTCAAGCAGGCACATGTCTTAGGCGGTATCGGTTTGAATCTGGCTGACTATCCTTTCACGCCTCCTCCGACGTCCCCCGTTTCCTTCATCTTTATCGCCCGTTTGTTGGCCGAAAAAGGGGTTCACGAATACGTCGCCGCCGCAAAAATAGTTAAAGCCAAATACCCAGAAACTCGTTTCTATATGTTAGGCGCGATAGATACGCAAAACCCAGGTAGCCTAACAGGAAAATGCCTGAATAATTTAATTGAAGACGATATCATCATCGCCCCAGGCCATGTATCAAACGTGGCAGAATGGATTGCGAAGTCCAGCGTTTTCGTTTTACCTTCCTACTATCGCGAAGGGATCCCGCGTAGTACTCAGGAAGCCATGGCCATGGGACGTGCCGTTTTAAGCACGGATGTGCCGGGTTGTCGGGAAACAGTAGTTCAAGGCGTTAACGGTTATTTAGTCAAACGCTGGTCACATGCTGAGCTAGCGGAAAAGATGTGCGAATTGATCGAAAACCCACAAAAGATAACGGATATGGGGCTTGCCAGTTATCAATTGGCCCAAGAAAGGTTTGACGCAAATAAAGTCAATAATCGTCTATTGGAGTTGCTGGAGATTCCTCAAACTCGGTGATGTCAAGCCAAACCTGAATGATGCCGGTCGGCATCATTCAGGTCGTGATACCGGAGACAATCAGTCACGGTAACCCTTAGGATTTTTCTTCTGCCAGTTCCAGGTATCACGCATCATGTCATCGATACCCCGACTGACTTTCCAACCCAACTCCTGATAAGCCAGATCGGCGTTCGCCCAGAAAGCAGGCAGATCGCCGTCACGGCGAGGTAATATTTGGTAAGGGATAGTTACGCCGGACGCTTTTTCAAACGCCTGAACCATCGCCAGCACCGAGTGTCCTACGCCAGCCCCCAGGTTATAAGCCTTGAATCCGTTGATCTTCGGCAAATGATCCATGGCTTTCAGGTGGCCTTCAGCCAAATCCATGACATGGATGTAATCGCGCTCTCCCGTGCCGTCCTTCGTCGGATAATCTCCGCCGAAAATGCCCAGCTTTTCCAACTTGCCGATAGCCACCTGTGAGATGTAAGGCAGCAAGTTGTTGGGGATACCGTTAGGATCTTCGCCAATGAGTCCGGACTCGTGAGCCCCCACCGGATTGAAGTAACGCAAGGCAATAATCGAAAATTGCGGTTCAGCCTTAGCGAAATCTTGCAGGATCTGCTCCACCATCAGCTTGGACGTGCCATAAGGGCTGGTTGTCCCGCCGATCGGTGTCGTCTCCACATAGGGCACCGGCGAATTGGCGCCATAGACAGTGGCGGAGGAACTGAAGATGAAATCATGCACGCCGGCACGGCGCATGGCGTCCAGTAACACCAGCGTTCCGGTAACATTATTCTGGTAGTATTCCAGCGGTTTACGCGTAGATTCCCCAACGGCCTTAAGGCCGGCGAAGTGGATCACAGCGGTAATCGTGTGCGCTGCAAAGATGCGATGCAGGCATTCAGCATCCTGAACATCGCCTTGGTAAAACACGGCGGCTTTTCCCGTCAGTTTCTCTACGCGGTGTAAAGATTCCGCTGACGAGTTCGACAGATTGTCCAACACCACTACCTCTTCACCGCGCTCCAGCAGCGATAACACAGTGTGAGATCCAATATAACCAGCGCCACCGGTAACTAAAATTGCCATATCCCCCCCTTACGCTTCGACAGCATCAAAGCCTAGTTACTCGTTCTATAAGAAGGCCGTTTTTTCGTAGGACGTTTAAGCAGGCCATCCATTGATTTCGATACGCATAATACAGCTCAATGGTTCATGCATGAAGAGAAAACGGCAGCCCACAGCCTTGCCCGATGGGGTCAGGTGCAACACTCTCCCTCGGCCATTTTCTTGCTTTAACGCTATATCGCACACGATTCGACACCCAAAGGGACAAGCCGTTCCCTATCAATGGCGTTTGGGGCATAGACGCCTCTTCAGGCAAGGAGAACCGCTCCACTAATCAAATAGCGTCGCGTGATGAAAGGGCACATCCATCGAAAAAGAGCAGCTCAACGCTGCTCTTTCAGATTAATGCTTATAGTGAATATGTTGCTAGCGACTGCGGGCAAAATACTGCGCTACCCGCATAACATCTTTTTCATCCAACGTACCGGAGTCGCTCAGCAAGGTAATCCACGACTTGATGTAGGCGTACTTGGCGGAGGCCAGATCGCGCTGGGCACTATAGAGCTGCTGTTCGGCGTTGAGCACGTCAACGTTGACACGTTGCCCGGCCAGCACGCTTTGCCGGGTCGCCGTCACCTGTGTGGTGGCCGATTGTACCGCCAACTCATAGGCCGCCACCTTGGCGCGGCTGCTGATGCACAGATTGTACTGCTTGCGCAGATCGTTGAGCGTGGTGCCCGTCTGCGCATCCATCTCATACATCGCCTGGCCATAGCGCGCCGCCGCCTGCCGGGTCGACGCCGAAACGCCGCCGCCGGAATAAATAGGCATGCTGACCTGCACGCCGATGCTGTCGGTGCGATATTTCTGGTTAACCGTGTTATCGCTGCTGGAGTCGTTTTCCGAATGCGAAGCATACAGCTGAACCTGCGGCATAAAGCCCGCCCGATTCCTTTCAACGTCATACTTGGCGGCATCCACGCCATGACGCGAGGCGGCCAGCACCGGGTTATTCTCCAGCGCGATCTTTTGCCACTCTTCAAACTTGGACGGGATCAGCGGCGCCACCTTGAACTTGCCCGGCCGCAACACCTGCAATTCATCCAGCTGGTTCAGCGGCATGCCGATAATCACTTCCAATTCGCGCTGCGCGGCATCCAGCGCATCGCGCGCTTCGATGACCTGCGCTTCGGCCAGGCTGTAGCGCGCCTGGGTTTCCGATACGTCGGTAATGGTGCCTTCACCGGCGCTCATCAGGCGATCGTTCAAGGTCAGCTGTTCCTTGTAAGCCGCCTTTTGCGCTTCGGCCAACGCGATTTGATCCTTGGAATAGGCGACTTCGACATAGGCGTTAATCACCCTAACCGCAAGATCCAGCAACTTACCGCGATAGCGCTCGTCCGACATCATCGTCTGCGCGACGCCGGCTTTGTAGCGCGCGTACGCTTCATAATCGAACAGCGGCTGCGTCAGCGTGATCGAACTGGAATAACTGCGATATTGCTGCCGCCGGGTGACCTCCGAAACATTGCCGAAAAAGTCGCTCTGCGGATATTTTTGCGTCTGCCAGTTGCGCGGCGAATTCTGATAGTTCAGCGACACTTTCGGCAGCAGCCCCGCCCTGCCGATGTTTTCGTTCTCATCTCCCGCTTCTTTCTCTTTTATAGCCGCCCGGAAAGTCGGGTCCTTTTCTAATGCCAGCGAATATGCGTCTAAAATCCCTATCGAATAAACCGGCGCAGATATCGCAAACAAAAGGGTGCCGATAACCAGACCGGCAGCCTGTCGTTTTGATTGAATCAAAATTATTCCTCGGTTAATGAAGTATGAGCGCGATCCAAAATAGGTTTAAACAGATAGCTCAGCAGCGAGCGCGACCCCGTTTTCACGAACACCTCCACCGGCATCCCCGGCTTGATGTCCTCGCCACTGAGCATCTTCATGCCCTCCGGCGAGACCGTGACCTGCATCTGGTAGTAAGGCTCGCCGTTGGCTTTGTCGACCAGGCGATCGGCGGAAACCAACGTGACCGTTCCCGGAATTTTCGGGGTTTTGTTTTGGTTGAAGGCGGTAAACATCAGATCCACCGGCAACCCGTTGTACACCTTGTCGATCAGGTCGACTTTGAGGCGAGAATCCACCACCAATGTCGCCTGGCTGGGTACAACGTCCATCAGGTGGTCACCCGCTCCCACGACGCCCCCCTGAGTGAAGATATTCAATCCGACCACGGTGCCGTCCACCGGTGAGGTGATGGCAGTGTTGCCCAGATCGAAATCGGCCATTTGCAGCTTATTGCGAAACTCGCTGGCGTCCATTTGGGTTTGCGCCAGTTGCGTTCTGACCTCGCGCTGATAGTCGGCGAAACGCTGGTCGATACGCTGCTGAGATTCCTGCAGCTGCTTTTGCAGCTGGCCAATCCGCCCGACGGTTTCATCGATGCTGCTGTTCACCTCGGCAAACTGACGCTGCACTTCCAGGTAGCGGTTGCGCGGCAGGTAGCCGTCCGCCGCCAGTTGCTTCATGCTGTTCATCTGCTCACGCAGGCTGGAAAGTTGAATCTGCTTGTTGGCGCGCGAATCCTGCAGGCCTTTCAATTGGAAACGAATCCCGTCCATCGACTGCTTATAACCATCAATTTCACTTTGCAGCCCCTGCCGGCGGGAGGCGAACAGCTGCGTTTGCAACGCGATGATTTCAGCCACGCGCGGCTGAGTTTTGATCTGGGCAAAAATAGGGGAAAAAGTGACGTTGCTCAGACCGTCGCGCTCGGCGAGTAAACGCCCTTCGGTGGCCAGCGTGGTGTAGTACTGGTCGCGCAGGGAATCGACCTGCGCCTGTGCCTGCACCTGGCTCAACTGCACCAGGACTTCTCCGGCTTTCACCTTGTCGCCGTCTTTCACCGCGATATTCTTGATGATGCCGCTGGCCGGGGCCTGCACCGTTTTGCGGTTGCCGGAAACGGTTACCGATCCCGGCGATGCCACCCCTTTATCCAGAGGCGCGAACGCTGCCCAGGCCAAAAATCCGAACAGACCAATTCCCACGACCAGCCAGCCCATCCGGGTAAACCGCCGTTCATCCTGCGGGATCTCTTCAATATACGAGTCTTGCGGCTCGCCAATGTGCGTCGACATACCAACTCCTTTAAACTGCGGACGGCAATAAAGCCGTCAGGCAATTCACGGCTTAATTAATTTGCGTTTTCGGGATATTGCCTTCATCCGGCTCGGAATTTACCGCCCTCACCGCTTGCTGAGGCGGTTGCGCCTGCGCTTTTTGCGCATTGGCTAACGCCTGAAGCACTTGTTGAGTCGGGCCGAATGCGTTGACGTTGCCATTTACCAGGAGCAACAGCTTGCTGGTCATCGACAGCAAATTGGTGCGATGGGTAATCAGAACCACCGTTTTATTACGTTGCTTGAGGAACATAATGGCCTGGTTCAACGCTTTCTCGCCCGCATCATCCAGGTTGGAGTTAGGCTCATCCAATACCACCAGCGAAGGGTCGCCATACAATGCGCGCGCCAGGCCGATACGCTGTTTCTGTCCACCGGAAAGCCCAGCGCCACCGTTGCCGAGCACCGAATCGTAGCCGTTAGGGAAACGCAGGATCAGTTCGTGCACGCCGGCCAGCTTGGCGGCTTCAATGACTTTCTCTGAGTCAATATCGTTAAAGCGGGCGATATTCTCGGCGATAGTCCCGGCAAACAGCTCAATGTCCTGTGGCAGATAGCCGATATACGGCCCCAACTCATCCTTGTTCCACTGATAGATGTCGGCATTATCCAACCGAACAATCCCTTCGCTGACCGGCCAAATGCCGACCAGCAAACGCGCCAGCGTCGATTTCCCCGACGCGCTCGGGCCAATGATCCCCAGCACGTCACCGGGCTGGATGGCAAAACTCACGTTATGCAATACCGCATCGCCTTGGGATCCCGGCGGCGTGGCGGTGACGCCTTCTACGGCCAGCACCCCTTCCGGGCGCGGCAAGGACATGCCGGTACCCCGTTGCGGATGCGTTTCCAGCAGCTTGACCAACCGGCCATAAGAAAGCTTCGCCGCGCTGTAGCTCTTCCAGACGTTAATAACCTGCTCAATCGGCGCCAGGGTTCGCCCCATCAGAATGGAACCGGCGATCATCATACCGGGCGTGATGTGCCCATCGATCGCCAGCCAGCCCCCCAGCCCCAGCACCAATGATTGCAGCGACATGCGCACAAACTTGGTGATCGACGTGACCCGCGATGCGCGTTCGCTGGCGATGCGCTGACTGTTCAAGAACCGCTGGTGCAGACCGAACCACCGGCGTTTCAGGTTGGGCAACATCCCCAAAGCTTCGATCACTTCGGCATTGCGCAAATTGGTGCTGGCCAGCGTCCCGGACATAATCGACAGCTTGCTGGCTTCCGCCAGCGGCTTTTTCGACACCATTTCGTTGATCACCGCCAATGCGATCAGCAACAGCGCACCGACCAGAGCGAAAAGCCCCAACCAAGGGTTAAAGAGGAATATCACCAACAGATAGATTGGAAACCACGGCGCATCAAAGAAGGCGAACAGCGCGCTGCCGGTGAGGAATTGGCGCAGATTGGTCAAATCGCTCAGCATCTGGCCGGCATCAGACGAGCCGTTTTTCAGATTCGCCTCGTAGGCCGCGGTATAGACTCGCGTGTTGAGCCGCATATCCAGCTGGCTGCCGATGCGGATCACCACCATGCTGCGCACGTATTCCAACAGCGACATCATGCCGAACATGCCCAGCATGATCAGCGTCAGCATCAACAGCGTGATTTCATTGCGAGAAGGAAGCACCCGGTCATAAACCTGGAGCATATAGATAGAAGGAACTAGCATTAATAAATTAATAAATGCGGTAAATATGCCAACGGTCCAGAAAACCTTGCTGCGAGTCCGTATAACATCCGCAATTTCATTGCGCGGTATAAATTGATTCACTTTCTGCCCTTACATCATGTGCACTGTCAGTCAAAATCCGCATTGATTTTTATGAGATTAACCTCACAAAAAAAGCCCCCAAACATGCTCAAGACTGCAGCTGCTTTTTCATTAACTATAGATACACATTTGGAATTCCAGCAAGGCGGCAGACGAAAAAAACATTCCTCAAAAATTCAAAAAAAAACCAATATAAAGCAAAAAGTTATCTAAACCTGAATGACAGGACACCGCCCCCCTTTCCCACGCCCCGGCAAAGTCACACCGCCACCACTGGAAATAATTAGAAATCTAATAATCCCCACCGTTAAAAAAACAACCAAAATCATTGCACTCATAAAAAATATTAATCAACTGCGACAAAAACGCGGGATTAATTGACAACACAATTAGTTATAGAAAAACCAAAACAATAGAAATAAAAAAAATCCTATAGCCTTGACAAAAATCTCATCAGCTCCTTTGATTAAAACGTGAAAGCAACAATTGGCATTAGTATGTCATTTTTATATGCCGTTGTTTTCACAAGCTTTAATACTAAAAAATCTGACCAAACCTCTTCCTGGCACGGCTATGGGGGGCCGGTCACATCTTTCTTATGTCCGTAGAAAATGGGTACATCCAAAGGGGTAACGTATGGCCACATTAGTAGCACAGCAAAAAGCGGCTGCTTTTTTCCTTGCAATCTCTGGAAAGAATATTGATACCGCGGCGTTAGATTACTACTCGCAGAAAATTGAAACTTCTGCACTTTCTCTGGAGCAAGTTGCGCAAAAATTCATTACCGGCACCTCAAGCCTGAACGGTCTGACGGCTTCTCAAATCGTAACCAAGGTCTACACCGCAGTGAACGGCAGTGCCCCCAGCAGCAGCGTGCTTGCCGATCTTTTAGCGGGCAACCCCACCACGGCATCCGTTGTTGCCAAGGTGATTAACGACGTACTTAGCTACAGCGGTTTTGATTCAACGCTGCTGACAGCACAGAGCAATTTCGAAGCTCAAGTCGAAAAAACCCTGTTCCCTGTCGCGACAGCCGCATCGTCGGCCGGCGCAGCTGACGTTCAGGGTGTTTTCCATGTCGTGGGCTTAACGCAAACTCAGGACGGCATTACCTACTGGGGAACCGTATTGGCGCAGGGCAGCAAAACGCTGGCGGCGGTCGCACAAACCTTCGTGAACAACAGCCCGCTGAAAACGTTAAGCGATAGCGATTTCATCAACGCCATCTTCCAAAACAGCTATGAACGCGCACCAACTTCGGCCGAAAGCAGCAGCTATCTCGCCTTGCTGAGTGGCGGCTCGACTCGCGGCGACGTCGTAGCTCAAGTGATCGCAGCACTGAAGGGCACCGTTGCCGCCGGCGATACCACGGCCCAACAGCACTTCCAGGCGGCGACACACGTGTGGCAACCGGGTGAACTGCCGGCTCTGAACTATCAAGAACAAGTCGCAGCGGCCTTCCTGGCAATTCCTGGCCGTGGCGTCGATGCCCGCGGGCTGGACACCTGGAGCAAAGAACTGTTTGCCGGTAAAACTTATGCACAGGTCATCACTACCCTGATCAATTCAGCAGAGTCGCAAAAGAAAGGCGCTCAATTGACTGGCGATGATTTTGTTCAGCATATCTTTACCCTGGTGCATGGCACCGCCGCCACCGCTGCGCAATTAGCCAGCTATGGTGCGCTGGGGAGCAAAACGGCCATCACGCAGGCTATTATCAACGACCTGCGCAGCTCCGTCGCCACTGACAGTGCCACCGTCACTCAGCAGCATGGCTTCGAATACGATATCGGTACCAGCCTGCTGTACAAAACCGCGGCGTCTCTGACGGCAACGGCCGCCGGCGGCAACGCGACGGGCACCGTCAACACTGGCGCATCTCACCAAATTAGCAATGCCGAAACGGCAGTGTTGACGGATGTGCAACTGAACGCCAATGCCGCCAGCATCGTGAACCTGAAGTTCGCCGACCACCTGGCGAATCTGACCATCAACGGCACCAGTGCAGCAACGGTCAACCTGTCTGACAACGGGGTTAACCCTGGTGTCGATATTACCGTTAACAATGGCAACGTGATTCTGAACGCCAGTTCCGGGAATGATGATGTCATCGTAACGTCGACGGCCAATATCGCCACGGGCACCGGCGACTTTAACCTTGGCAACGGCAACGACTCGCTGAAATGGGCGGGGAATGCGGCAACCGGCGCAGCCAACACCGTCGGCGCCGGCATCTCCGCTAATGGCGGCGCGGGTACGGACTCCATCTCCGCCAACTTCATCACCAAAACCGTGGTGACCAACCAAAACGCCCTGGGCGTTCGTACCAGCACCGTGACCAGCAACGCCAACAACTTCTCGAACTTCGAGCAGATCGACCTGACCGGCTATATCGGCAAGTCCGTCGGCACGCTGATTACGACGCCGCTGATCGGTTCACCGACTACCACCAGCGTGACCACGCCAAACAACACCTTTGACTTTGGCCTGACCAACGGCACGTCCACGGTCGAAGGCACCACCGGCGGCACGGTTACGCAGAACGCAGCGGCCACCAATCTCGGCACTCAGGGGTTTGTGGTCTCCGGTCTGGCTAACGTCAACGTCATCAACGCCGCCGGCGGCAACGCCGCGCAGTTGGCAGTGAAAGGGGACGCGACCGCTGCCAGCACGCTGAACTTTACCTTTGTCCAGAACGCCACCAATCACTTCGACATCAACTTCGATGCGGTGAGTTCCGCCAATGTGAACGCCGGTGCCATCACCCTCAACAGCAGCAGCAGCCTGATTGGCGGTACTGCATTGAGTACGGTGAACGTGGCCTCGGGCGGTACCGGCAGCTTTGACAATATTCTGTCATTGGCCGGTACCAATGCGCAGGTTCAGACCATCAACGTGACCGGTGATCACGCGCTGGATCTGACGGTGGGCAGCGGTTTCAGCAACGTGCGTGATATCAATGCGTCCACCAATACCGCGGGGCTGAATCTCGACTCCAGCCATGGCGGTACCGGTGACGGTATCATCATTCAGTTGCTGAACATTCTGCCGCTGAGCGTTGTCACCACCAACCTGTTGGCACCGGTGTTGACGGCGTTGGGCCTGAACGGTTACCAAATGACCGTAGAAGGTTCCAGTGCTGCCGATACTCTGGGCGTGATTGGCAACACCACGCTGACCGGCGGCGCAGGTGCCAACACCTACGACATCAAGGCCAGTAACACGCAGGCGGGTGTGACCATCAAGGACTTTAATAGCCTCAAGGACTCGATTGTCGACGTGAACCATGGCGGCCTGACTATCTCCGATGACGCCAGCGGCACCGCGGTAGCGAACTACGGTACGCGTTCTGCCGACACGTTGGATGCATTGTTGGGGACACTGGTGGGCGGTTTGACCAATGGCGTTATCGGCCTGCTGGGCGGTATTCTTGGCCTGGATAGCAGCAACTCGCTGACGTCAAAAGTAGGTGTGGCATCCGTTGTATTCAGCGGTGGCGGTAACACTGCCAGCTCTTACGTGATTATCGACAACAACGATAACCACTCGCTGGACCTCAACGATACCGTGGTATACCTGACTGGGCAAAACCACCAGCAATTGGTGGATACGCTGCACTACGCGTAAGCGTAACGCCTTCACCAAGCGCCCTGATTATTTATTCAGGGCCGCATGGAGAACGGCAGTTATATACTGATGCCAGCCGGCTATGCCGGCTGGCTTTTTTATAGGCGGCAAATGCAGGCGAATGACGAAGCAGCAAGCCGCTTATGACGCTGGACAAAAAAAAACCGCAAGCTTAATAAGCTTGCGGTTTTTTACTCACAGCCTGCCTACCAGGGCGAGGCAATCGGAGCACTGGAGCGCATCATTACCGGTACATCGCCATCGGGCGCAGCCGTATTCCCCTGAACCTCTTTGAGCGGCGTAGCACTTTGGTTTTGCGGCGCCTCACTCGCCATAAAACTGCGCAAGCCTGAAGAAATACCGCTGGCAGGCTTAGCCACCGGTTTTTCCTGCCAGAATAGCATCGCATGTTGATTATTCCCTTTCAATGCGATGGAAATTTTACCGCCCGGCAGCACTTGGTATTTCTCAACGGAATACGATCGCGCAACATCTGCGACCTTACTTAAAGCCAGCATCGACGGCTTCGGTTGACCGTTTCTCGTCAGCAGCCCAAATCGATGTTCATTGATTTTCGGGTTGTCTCCATCATCGAGCAAATCGTACCACCATATCCCTTTGATAAAGGGCCGCGATTTGGCCAGGAAAGTATATTTCACCACATATTGCGCAGCCACATCTTTTGATAACCCGCCTTTACCGTCATAGGTTGGCACGCCGATTTCCGTGATATAAATCGGCACCGTCTTACCTGCTGCCTTTGCAAGCCGGGCCTCGAATTTATCCACGACGCCGAGGTTCCCCTCAGGGGCCCGTATAGCGTAATTATCGTTGCCATAGGAGTAAGGGTGGATGGAGAAACCATCGACGTAATTCAACACGCCGAGTTTAACGATGTTATCAACCCAGGAAGGATCGCGGGTTCCTGTTGGGTTGGCCGTTCCCGTAATGACAATTGCGTTGGGATCGGCCTTTCGAACCGCAGCAGCCGTAGCTTTCACCAACGCGACGAAAATCTCCGGCGGCGGTGGCGTGCGCGGCTTCGGCTTAATCGCAGTGGCATTCGTCCATTCGTTCCAGATCTCGTAATACTTGATCTTGCCTTTATATTTGGAGGCCGTCCAATACGCGTAGTTGGCAAAAGCCTGAATGGCTTCAGGCGTCGTTGGATAACCCGATGGATCGTAGAGTTTGTTACCGTACGCCAATACTAATAACCCATTCAGACCAAATTTTGCCTGGGCATCGTTAAACGCTTGGTCGGCCTTTTGCATATTGCCGGTTATGACATACTGCCCTTTTTGCTGTTCCAATCCGCTCCAGGGAAAATCCGCTCGATACGACGTGAAACCGTAACGCTTAATCAGATCCAAATATTTATCCGGATCGTTGGGGTACCAGCGAAAATGCGCATGAACCCCGACTTCGAAAGCCAACGCGTTCGCACTGATAAACATCAGCGGCAATGCGAGGGCCAGCGATGAAGCCGCCCCCTTCCAGCACCTCAGTTTACGGTTTGTTTTAGTCAACATCTGACCGACCTCCAGTTTTAAAAGAAAAATGAACTGTCTCAACATCCCCAGAGATCAGGAAATCCACATTTCCCAGGCGCGACATCCTTAAAGAAAATCTAATACGCCGCTTTATTAATGAATCCCTTGAAAATGGTCAGGAAGACGATTTTAATGTCCAACCAAACGCTCCAGTTACGGATGTAGTCGAGATCGAACTCAACGCGCTTTTGCATTTTTTCCAACGTATCCGTCTCGCCACGCCAACCGTTGATCTGCGCCCACCCCGTGATACCCGGCTTCATTTTATGGCGCAGCATATAGCCGTTGATCAACTTTCTATACTGTTCATTATGTGCCACGGCATGCGGCCTTGGGCCTACAATCGACATGTCGCCTTTCAGTACATTGACAAATTGCGGCAATTCATCCAGAGAGGTACGACGCAAGAAGGAGCCGACCGGCGTCAGGCGCGCGTCCCCTTTTTTCGCTTGAACGACTTTATCGCCATCTTCCATCACGGTCATCGAGCGGAATTTCCATACCTCGATGGCCTTGCCATCCATGCCATAACGCCTTTGTTTGAAAATGATGGGCCCGGAAGAGGTAAATTTGACCATGCAGGCGATCAGCAACAGAACCGGAGAAATGAACAGCAAAATAAATATTGACAGAATGATGTCTTCAATACGCTTAATTACCTGATTAATCCCGCTCATTGGCGTATCGAATAACGAAACGACGGGAACGCCATTAATCTCTTCCGATCGCGACTGTAATATGTTGAACGTAAAGATATCCGGGATCAGCATCACTGAGCAGGTCGTATCAGAAAGATCCGCGATCGTATCTTTGATCAATTTTTCCTGCTCCATCGACATTGCGATATAGACCCTATCGATACGCCCACTTTTCGCGTCGCTCACGAGCTGAGACAAGTCGCCGCAGCGTTCGATTTTGCTGTTCAACGGAGAATTATCGTTGTCGTAAATGCCCAACACTTTAAATCCCATCCAGTGCGCGTCACGTAAAGATTCTGCCAGACGAATACCGACGGGCATCGCGCCCATGATGGCCACATTACGGGTATTGAAGCCAATATTGCGCATGTATCCCAAGAGCAGCCGGATCACGCTGCGCGTAATGACCAAACCGCAGCAGACCAGCAGATACCATTGGATATAGACGGAATACTCGTTATTGAAGACATTTATCAACGCCACCGTTCCTGAGGTCAACAGCAGGCTCAGCGACCAGTTTTGCAAAATGAGCTGGATCTCCAGCCCCGCACGCACACCACGCCACGAACGATAAAAGTCAGTAATCCCACCAATCATTTGGAAGATAACGATCGATATTAATACCATAATCCAGTGTTGCACGCTAAATGCGGCACCGGAGATTAGGCAAGACAAGTACAGCCCGCTAAAGATAACGAAAATATCAGAGAAGCGCTGAAGCATTGAAGTAAGAGACGCATTAGTATGCAACACGCCCCGACGGAAACCGTTCATAGATAACTGCCTATTAACTATCATAGTATAGATGCCTTTTGTTAGTTTTCTCTGGTACCTATATCGCTTCACAACGCTGGGCATATACCGCTCGCCCAGCATTAAAATATAGCTTTAAAACCAGAGATCAGCGTCGAAGCAAGGCCAGTATTTCCTCTGTTTTTTGCTGCATCAGTGCAGGATTGGCTCGTGATTCGACATTCAAACGCACCACCGGCTCAGTATTTGAGCTACGTAAATTAAATCGCCAGTCTGCAAATTCCAGACTAATGCCATCGGTCGTGTCAAATTCCAGTGCCGAAGGCTGATAGCGATTGAGTACTCTTTCAATTGCAGCTTTTGGATCTTGCAGTTTGCTGTTAATTTCACCCGATGCTGGATAAGCGATCATTCGATCCCCGACCAACTCCCCGAGCGTCTTGTTTTTAATGCACAGCAACTCAGCAACCAACAACCATGGGATCATGCCGCTGTCGCAATATGAAAAGTCGCGGAAGTAATGGTGGGCGCTCATCTCACCACCGTAAACGGCATCTTCCAGGCGCATACGCTCTTTAATGAATGCATGGCCCGTTTTCGACATCACCGGCACCCCGCCTGCCTGCTTGACCACGTCGATGGTGTTCCAGCTCAAGCGCGGGTCATGAATGATCTTCGCCCCAGCGTCTTTCTCCAGGAACGCCTCCGCCAACAAGCCAACGATATAGTAACCTTCAATGAATCCGCCGTGTTCATCGAACAAGAAGCAGCGATCGAAATCACCGTCAAACGCGATTCCCATATCCGCCTTGTGCGCACGCACTGCTTGCGCCGTATCTTCCCGACACTCCGGCAGCAGCGGGTTAGGGATACCGTTGGGGAAATTGCCGTCAGGCTGGTGGTGAACCTTGATAAATTCAACCGGCACCTGAAGCTGCTTGAAACGCGATTCGACAGCATCGATAACGTGACCTGCAGCGCCGTTGCCGGAGTTGACGACCAGCTTCAACGGTTTGAAGTTAACCGTATTCACATAGCTCAACAGATGATCCACATATTCTTTTTCAATCGATATTGTTTCGTAGCTGCCGCGTCGGGTCGGATCCACCGCAGCGAAGTTATTATCTTCTGCCAAACGCTGAATATCACGCAAACCGGTATCGCCGCTGATCGGTTTAGCCTGGCTACGCACCAGCTTCATTCCGTTGTAATCCATAGGATTATGACTGGCCGTCACTTCTATGCCGCCATCGAGACCTAAGTGGAAAGTGGCAAAATAAATTTCTTCCGTCCCACTGACGCCAATATCCAGAACATTAACCCCGGCATCGCGCAGCCCTTCCGCCAACGCGAGTTTCAGTTCCTCGCTGGTCAAACGGATGTCTCCCCCGACGACAACGCTTTTAGGTTGCAAAAACTCCCCATATGCACGGCCGACACGATAGGCAATATCGTTGTTCAGCTCTTCACCCAGCTGCCCGCGAATGTCGTATGCTTTGAAACAAGTCAATGATTGAGACATGTTGAGATCCTTACCAAACGTAAATACAGTGATGCGGCTCAAATATCCACCGCACCAAAATGATTAATTATGCTGAGCGGAGTCGCCGATTCGCACGATATCGTCTTCTCCCAAATAGGCACCCGACTGAATCTCAATCAAATCCAGCGGGATTTTTCCCGGGTTTTCGAGAGAATGTTCGACCCCAAGAGGGATATAAACGGATTCGTTTTCACTGATCAGTTGCATTTTACCATTGGTATGCACTTTGGCAGTGCCTGACACCACCACCCAGTGTTCCGAACGATGATGGTGCATCTGCAAGGACAATTTCTCGCCTGGCTTTACAGTAATGCGGCGCACCTGGAAGCGATCGCCCTGCGCAATCGCATCATGTTTGCCCCACGGACGATAAACTTCACGGTGCTGTTTGCTTTCGGAACGCTTTTGTCGCTTCAGTTGGTTGACGATTTCTTTTACGTCTTGGACGTTATCTTTATCGGCAATCAACACGGCATCTTTGGTTTCAACCACAACCAAATTGGTCACCCCGACAGCGGCCACCAATTTATGCTCCGCGCGAATATAGTTATTTGAACAGTTATGCTCAAGAACATCACCGAAAGTAGAGTTCCCTTTTGTGTCTTTTTCACTGATTTCCCACAACGCAGACCATGATCCAACGTCATTCCATCCCGCATCCAGGGGTACGACGACAGCATCGGCAGTCTGTTCCATCACGGCATAATCGACAGACTCATCCGGGCAGGCAATGAATGCATCTCGGTCAACGCGGATAAAGTCCATATCGGGGGTCAAATGCGCAAGCGACTGCTTGCACGCGTCCAGAATATCTGGGCGGAAACGGCCTAATTCTTCCAGGTAACGGCTGGCTTTGAACAAAAACATACCGCTATTCCAGAGATAGTCGCCGCTGGCCAGATACTGCTGCGCCGTTTCAAGATTAGGCTTTTCGACAAAGCGCGAAACGCCGCAGATACTGGAACCGTCGACGCTGGTACCTTTTTGAATATACCCATAGCCCGTTTCCGGGCCCGTCGGAACGATGCCGAAAGTAGCCAGTTTTCCCGCTTCAGCATAGGGAATTGCCTGATTGACCGCATCGCGGAAAATCGCTTCGTCCTGAATGACGTGATCCGCGGCCAATACCAACATAAGCGGATCGTCACCGCTGGAAACCGCCTGCAAAGCGGCAAGCGCAATCGCCGGCGCCGTATTACGCCCTACCGGCTCCAGAATAATATTATGCGATAAACGCGTGATTTGGCGCAGTTGTTCGGCCACGATAAAACGATGCTCTTCGTTACATATAACAAGAGGATTAATAATCTCTAACCCTTTAAGCCGCATGACTGTCGTTTGCAACATGGAAAATTCATTGCACAGCGCTAAGAACTGTTTGGGGAATAATTCACGAGAAAGCGGCCACAGGCGACTCCCTGTTCCCCCAGCCATAATAACAGGATAAAGGTTACTCATTTTTACTCTCACCGATTAAATATAAATAGTAAAAAAATTATTTTCATTCCAAAAAACGGATGTATCGATTATCTGTAATGACGATAAGTATTGGATATCATTTTTTCTGAAGTAAAATTAGCATTGTAGAAATCGACACAGTCAACTTTCATTGCACTCCAATCGCGTTGGTCGCGAGCTTTCAATATCTCAACGGCCTCATCGGTCTGATTGGTCGTAAACAGATACCCCGTAACGCCTTCGCTCACCACCTCCGGCAATGAACTGCAGCGGCTGGCGACAACGGGCAACCCATAGCTTTCAGCTTCAACGGCGACCAGACCGAACGACTCCCATCGGCTTGGCATCAACAACACGTCGGCGTAGGTGAAATAAGGCGCCATCTCTGCCGAAGTCAACCAACCTTTAAAATCCATCCGGGCATGTGGCGCCGGTTGCTCTTTTGCGTGCACATTGCCACCGACGATCGTGATTAGAAATCTGTCATCCAATTCGTCGGCAATCCGCTGAACCAAATCAAATCCTTTTTGATAATCAAAACGGCCGACAAACAATATATTTATTTTATCTTGGCGATAAGGATTGGTATCATCCGACAGCGTTACAGGGGGTTCAACGCCATTATACACCACAGTCAAATTATCAGGACTCAATCCGGCCATCAGTGCCGTTCGTTTCTCATATTCGCTGGTACAGATGATAACATCGGTATTCTTTTGCAGAATTTTTTCTATCTTGGCATAAACCTTCTTTTTCTTTTCTGATGTGTCCATCAGGAAAGAAAAAGCATGCGGACAATAAATAATTTTAGGCCTGCATGTCATTCTTACCAATGGCGTTAACAGCCGGCAAACAACCCCCGCAAAAGTACTGTGGACGTGAATGACATCCGGTTTTTCTTTACGCACCATCTGGATATAGTTAATAGCCAAAGAGATAAACGAAGAAATATTTCTCCCTGTCCGCGTAAATACCTTCATTTTTTCTGCGGGGAAAGCGCCAATCTCACGGTATTGACTATCGGGCAACACACAGTAAAAATCAAATTCATCATTTTGCTGTACAAGTTGTCTAATTACCGTAGCGACGCCACCCTTCACTGTCTCGGCGACATGCAGCACTTTTTTTTTCATTGCATAGATCTCGTCATTATCTCGCTCAACGCTGCTGCCGAACGCATCCAATCGAAACGTTTGACATTCGTAAATCCCTCAGCGATTAAAATTTGGCGCAACGCTTCATCCTGCATAATCCGCTCCAGTGCCTGTTTCATTTCCAGGATGTTTTCCGGATCAAAGTACAATGCACTCTTCGACAATACCTCGGGCATAGAAGCCCGATTGGACGCTACTACCGCACAACCACAAGCCTGCGCTTCTAACGGAGGAATGCCGAACCCTTCATATAAAGAGGGGAACACAAAGGCGCGAGCATGAGAATAGAGTTCTACAAGCTGTTGATCGCTCACACGCCCCAAAAACTGTATGTTATCGTTCGTTGCAGTTCCTTCCGTCGAAAACCCAACATCCGCGAAGTTCTTGTTGGCGGCCCCAATGATTTTCAGTGTCACTTCCTGGCCGTTTGCCATTTGAGAGAAAGCGGCAATCAGACCATGAAAGTTCTTATGATAATTTGGAGACGAAACGGCCAATAAATAAGGGCGCTCTGTATTGGATGCCGACGCTATGGGTTTAAACTGCTCGGACACCGCATTATAGATTACGTAAATATTATTTAATGGGTAGTCAAACGCCTGGCTAATTTCTTTTTTAGAAAATTCGCTAACTGTAATCAACGCCTTACTGTGACGCAACATCAGGGGAACAAAGTTATTATAAACGAAACGAAACTTTGCAGAGTAACTTTGCGGATAGCGTTTATATATAACATCGTGATGAGTAACAATTTTATTACGATAAAAGATCGGAGCCGTATTGCAAAGATTTATTAGAAGTGGGCTTTTATTTTTCTTTAAAAAAGCAGGAAGCTCTACCTGCTCCCAAAAGTGACCGCTTTTCTTACCCACCACCTGAACATTCAATTGCGACGCGATATCGTGGTGAATAATGTTAGGTGGCGAGACAAAAACGACATCATGCCTAATCTTACTCAGCGCAAGGCATATTTCCTGAGCGAACCGCTGAACCCCTGTCAAATCCTGCGTTAAGAATCGCGCATTGACATAAATCATTAATTACCTCGCAATTTTAAATAATACCGTGTCAATGTAGCGATTGAACATAACCTACATTTTTTCTTGAGCGACTCACGGAACCCGTCTCCGGCGTTCTAATCGATAATAACAAAATCGATATTATGATTGCGAATATATAGCCTGGATAGTTTGTCAACGGGTTATTATAAACGAAATTCATCGAAAGCGAGATCATCCAGTATAGGTAAACACTGGGATTAAGGCCAAGACGAGTACGCTGATAAAGAATGCCAAGAATTAACGTAGCGACAATAACCAGAAGGATAATGCCAACATTACCGTAATTCGACAACATGTAGATATACATACTATCAAGCGGGATTGAGTTCGTATTGTCATCACCAACCACCGCGTTGCCATTCACAGCGTACCCAGCACCGATAAATGGCGAATACTCACTGTCAGCTCGCACGGCTTCTATATTGACCGTACGAAGTAAAATGCTGTTCTCCGCGTAAGCATTCTCCTTCGGGAATATCATCTCATAAATACTGTAATTGGTCGTCGTAATATAAAAGAACAGTGACAAGACCATCGTTACCATAGTGACTGAATTCAGACTAAAACGTTGAGAGAAAAAGCGTCTCAGCATCAGGAACATGATATAAAGCAGTGCCATGATAATCGCCGTTTTCGATGTTGAAAATGCGATCCCAACCATAATGAGAAGAATATATTTCTTGCGATTTTTTTCGCTTACATAAGGCGATAATACCAGTGCAAAAAACAGATATTCACTGAGGCTGAATGGCCCGGTGAGCAGACCAAAAGCACGTAATTGCCCCTGAATGGTGCGTAACAGAAGACCATATTCTTTACCAAACTGTGTCAACTGTGGGCCAGGGTCAAAACCGATTAGCGCATAAAGCAGGCCTGCCAAACTGGATTCGGCAACCGCAAAGAGCGCATTCAATACGGCAAAGAAAATATAGTACTTAATGATTTTATTAACAATCTCGACACGCTCATTATATTCAAAAAGAAGTAAAACGGCGGCAAAGAAAAAAGAACCGAATGTCAGTAACTCTAAGCGAAACTGAACGATAGAGCGGAAGAAATCAAACCTGCCGGTGATCATACTTAAAAGTACATAAACTAACGAGAAGATCACCATCGACAGGAAAAAGATCATTACGCTTCTACACTGTTTTGACACGTTAGGGTTACGCGCAAAAAGCAAGATTAGGACGAAAACCGGCACTGCCATGGCAAAAAAGTCTTTATATAATAAAAGTGCCCTGGTCGACATATACGCAGCGACGGTCACAACGCCATTCAATGAGAGCAATGTCATGTACATCAGCAAAAGAAAAACAACCAACGACTTTGTCGATACCCTCATTATGACCCTCTATACACGCTCTCATAAGCATCGGTTATTTTTTCTAGTTCAAAAAACGAACGACGCGGTTTGTTGTTATTTTCTCTCACGACGCTAACCACACTGGCGACAGAAAAATCTTTTAGCTCGAAAATATTATCATAAAAAGCTGCGATTTCTGCCACTCCGCCATTGAAAGGCGTATACACAACCTTACCAGAGATGGCCGATTCCGCAACGGTTCGCCCAAAGGGCTCATTCCATCGCGTTGGTAGAACAACGGCGTCAACCTGCGTCATAAACTCTTCAATCTTGATAAAGCCAAGCAAATGAATACCTGCCTCCAACGCTAACACCTTCAACTTCTCGCCAGCGGCGTCACCATTGAATCTGCCGGCGGCGTAGAATGCAACCTGCGGATCGCCGCTGGCCTGTTTTGCCAGAGCACAAAACTCATCAAAACCTTTGTCTTCGGTGAGGCGACCGACAAAACCGATCCTGACCTTTTCGTTGACGGTCGGTACATACTCTATCGCGGCGACAGGGTTGTAGATATGCGTATGTACCGCGTTGCGCGCAAATCCATTTTCCCGATGCAAGGCGGAAATATATTTACTTATGCCAACAAAAACGTCTACGCGCTGACTGGCTTTTTTCTTCAGAAAAGATGCGATGCGCACTGCAGGCGACTGTACGTCCATATTTTGACCATGTTTAAACAACGTGCCGTTCGGATGGAATAGATAATAATCGCGAGTCGTGTGTACCACGCGCGCCCCCAGCTTCTTGGCCACTCGCCACGCTGCGACGGAAAAACCGCTGAGGTTGTTGGTATGCACCACATCCGGAGAAAATTTGCGCAGCTCCTTACGCATGGCACGAGCCATAAATGGATTATAAGAATCAAGCAGATGCCACACCGCTTTCTTTAATTTGCTTGCCGAAGAAGCCTGAAATGGCCAGTACATATTTTTGAGAGGTAAATAAGCAATATGAACGCCATTAAGAGTGTCATATTTTATCTCATCAAATTCATGAAGACAAAACACACCAACTTCATGCCCGGCTCGTTGCAGGCTTTCAGCCAACAACTGAACTGATACTTCAGCACCACCGATTTTATAAGGAGCATAAAGTGTGTTAATTAAAGCAATCTTCATTTTCCATCACCACGGTAAATTTATAAAATTAAAATTTGTTTTTAATCAGCGTAATATCCGCGTTTTCATAACTCTCATAGTTTTTATAAATCGCGTTAACAAATCCACTCCACTCTGGCGATAAAACTTTCTCATCAAGAACGTAAGCGATTATTTTAATTTTTTCATCATATATTTTTACGAGATTGTCATACAATGATGAATAAAATCCGGCTATACAACTGACGTTTTCACCAGCCACAATGGGATAAACCTCAAAGGGAAAATCCAACCGACGGACCTCTACAGACTTTCTGATTTCATCTATTTTCTCTTCACGCTCGCGGCGGTGGGGAATATAAACAAGCTCGGCACCCATCTGATTTGACTTTAAGTCATTTATCATTCTTAGCGTCAAGTCAATATCATCAACAGACGTTACCCCTGCCTCATAAAGCGGCGTACCTATAATGAAGACCCTGTTCTTTCCATCAGGAAGACTGGCCAGTTTAGCCTTAAAATTTTGGTAACTGTGCTTAACGACCACATCTCTTTTTGAAACATTACCTTCGATGTCATAAACAGAGAAAAAGGTTATTTTTTCTCTCTCATTATTGGTCATACCAAGTGACTTGAGGAAAACCGACTTCACGACGCCCCGAGCAGTGAGATTATTGTAGCGTTTAATTCTGAGCGTTGCCGTACCATCATCCAGCAGGACCACATTTCTTCTCGAATATTTATGCGCTAAAATCCAAAAAACCCTCGCGCGATACTCACCGGCAATCAAAGTGACAGTTTCCTTCGCACTCACCACCGATGTTACACTCTTCAATTGCCGTTTAATATCAAAAGCATTACCCAGTTTCCCTTCAACATCAATGGTTTCCAGGGAGCGATGCTTAATCATGTTCAACAGATAAACAATCTGCCCGTGATTCAACGCAGAATTGGCCGAACGCTTATTGACAATCAGCAGATCGAGCACAATGTTCTTCGCATCAAGATACTCAATGAGATTAAAAGCCTGAAGCGGTGACTCAATATACGCAATGTATTTACTCATATTTCTAATATCCGATTAAGCTACGGGCATGAATGTATAACTGCCGTTCAATGAAATTTGCCTTCAGCCTTAAGCTGCAGATAGTGAGCAACATCGCGTTGCGAAAAGGGTTTCGCTGGATGGCCGCCGGCTATAGCGTAGGGCTCTATATCTTTAACCACCACGCTGCCGGCTTGGATAATGGCCCCTTCCCCAATGGAAACCCCGGGCAGAACAATCACATTGATCCCAAGCCAAACATTATCCCCGATATGCGTATCCTTAATCACATAAGTGTTATCGTAGGGAATCGCATTCCCATGATGATTGTGATTTTCTGTGATCAATACACAACCAAAACCACAGTGGAAATTATCACCGATAGTAACACCGCCCTTTCCAACCACCGTCAAACCATTGGAGTTAAAGTTATCACCAAGTCGGGTTTTATTATTAACGATAGTTAAAAAGTTAATTTTCGGATCTTGACCACATCTTTCAGCCATTCTGATAACTTTTGAACGATAACGCTGCTTACGTAAGTTTCGCAACCATCGTTTAAGACTTGCTATCATCTTTTCCTCTCAATACTGATCTGTCGCTTGCCACAATAAAAAGTCACTGCACACGCATAAAAACTAGAAATTGCATAAACCAGGCAGAAATACTCAACTTTGATTTCTGTCATGGTGATGACAAATATACCAATCAAATGCGTTATCATCGAACCCATGGTAATAATTGAGATTAATTTATTTTTACGATAGTAAAACAGTGAGTGCGTAAAAATATAATAAATCGATAAAAATGCAGTTCCAGGCAAAAGAATGTTGAAGTAATAAATGGCGCGATTGAACTCAGCATTAAACAGATACGGGAAAGCAAATGGCAAAATAAAGAAGTAAATAATGCACGAAACGATAACCAGAGCTGTGTAACCATATTGAATGAGCTCGACCCCTCTAAAATCGTTCGCTTTAAGCTTGCGATAAATGAAAGGTTGGAACGCCTGGTTGATTACGCCGAAAAAGAGCATAACGATAGAGGTTAGCTGAAACGCCAAGCCATAAACCCCGACTACCGCCGTACTCATGTAATGCGCTATGAAGAATCTATCCACCGAGGATTTAATCCAATAACTGCCATGATGTGGCAATAGGGATACCCCGTAGCTAATGATTTCCTTATAACGCTTACGCAACGGTTGGAGCACGCTGCGTTCAACCGCTATTTTTCTGTAAACAAAGAACTCGTAGGCCAGCTGAATGCTGAAAAATGATGCCGCGATCGCTATCAAACGTTGTCCTGGCGTCGACGCTATCATTTCAAAAAGAGCGATAGTGAATAAAACGTTGAATGCGGAAAGCAAAAATTGGCCGATAGCGGCAACTTTATAGGTCTGACTAATGCGCAAATGCGATAAATTGATAAAGTTCAGCGCCTGCGCCAGAGATGCCAAAACAACCAGAAAACCGTCGCTGAAAGAAACAGAGATCTTGGCGACCAGTGTGACAATGTAGAATATAGCCACCAGTAGCGCGCTCGACGCGAAAGCCAAGGCGATGTTATCTCTGCGGAACACCAGGGAGCTCCCTTCCCCCTCCTGCATGTATTTGACCGGCAACAGACCTTGACCACTGAACGAAATGAAAATGATCAAGATCTGAATAACGGACAAATAAAGAGTCAGCGCGCCGTACCCCGACGCGCCTAGGTGTGCTGTCAAATAAGGCAATATGATGAAGCCGATGACCTTGCCGAGAATGTCCCCTACCGACAAGGCCGCAGCCCCCATAATGGCTTTACTCATTTACAGATACTTTTCCAGGAAGTTAAGCGCATGCCAGAACCCTTCCCCTTGGTTTTTGTGCCCCTGCCACACTTCAGGAATAAACTGCGCTCCCGGCGCATGACGCCGCAGATCATCAGCCAGCTCGTCAAAGTTCACATCGCCTTTACCGATCTGTACCCCTTCACCATCCACTCCCAAAGCATCAACAATATGCATATGTGCGGTGTAAGGGCCGACCTTCTGGGTAAACTCATGAAGATCCCATTGGTAGTAATTACAAGCCATCATGGAATGCGACGTGTCATAGCAGATGCGGTAGCCGTATTTCTCACAGAACGCTTTAATCTCGTCCGGATCGACAAACAGGTTATGGTAGCTTTGACCACCAAAGTGCCATGGGAACGGAGGCATCGTCTGGATGATGATTTCAACGCCTTCTTGATTGATTTCACCCAGAGCGGCGCCAATGCGTTCGTACATCGCCTGACGTGATTCTTTTGGCAAGAAACCGGTGGTATTGAAACCGCCTGCATTCACCACGATGACCGGACGCTCAGTTTTCGGGAAATATTGCTTCAACGCGCGAGTCACATCGCAGACACGCTGCAGCTGTTTGATCGAATGAGCAAGATAAACGGGATCATCCGTCGCCAGATCCAAAATATGATCGTTGGCGAACAGCTCGGGGCTATGTACCGCAAAACCGATATTTTCAGCGCCGGAGAAGAATTCTGTCAAATCGAGTTCCATATCCTGATAGCTCAGATGGAACTCGACGAAGTCCAGATTGGATTTATTCTTCAACTTGCCGTAATCGTGGTAGCGCACTGGAATGCCGAACGGACGATTGAAATCATAGTCCTTGGCTTCTATCGCCACATCATTTAGATCCGACTCATAGAAATACCCGCCTTTTTCGTGGTCACGATTGGCTTTCTTACCGACCAATTGCTCCAGATAAAGAGGCTGCAGACCCTGCCCCGGACTCTTCACTTCAACCATCTCGCGAGTGATGATTTCACCTTTTTTCAGATCGCGATTGATAATCAAACTTTTTGCCAGAGTTTCGCGGTTGATCATTTCCCCTTGGGTGATAGTACGTTCGCCGGCGTTGCCCATGGACTCTTCAACTTCGCGGATACGTACGACCATCTCTTTGAACTCAGGGGGTAACAACGACACCTTGTGGTCGTTGCCTTCCATGGATTTGTCGATGGTGAAGTGTTTTTCGATTACTCTTGCGCCCAGCGCGGTCACGGCGATCGGCACTGAAATGCCACGCTCATGGCCAGAATAGCCGACCAAGCAACCCGTCACCTGCTGCAGACGTTTGATATAGGCCAGGTTGACGTCTTTGAACGGCGTCGGATACGTAGAGTTGCAATGCAGGATCACAAACTCGGCACCTTTCGATTTCAAGAAGTCTACCGAGCTTTTGATTTCTGCTTCGCTGCACATACCGGTAGAACAAATCAGCGGTTTGCCCGTAGCGGCCAACGCGGCCAACATTTCGTGGTTAGTGAAGTCAGCGGAAGCGACCTTATAACCTTCCATGCCGTAGTTTTCCAACACTTCCAGGCTCTTCAGATCCCAAGGAGTACACAGCGGGGTCAGCCCCTTCTCCTTGCAATAATCGAACACTTCAATCAGTTCTTCATTGCTGAGCTGGAATTTTCTCAGCAGATCCAGCGTGTACTGTGCGCCAAGATCGGCGGATTTGTCTTTATCGTTGCCGCCCTTATACAAAGAGCTCAGATCGCGCATTTGGAACTTGACGCAATCGGCGCCAGCGTCAACCGCCAGGTCAACCAGATGCTTAGCCAGCTTAATATCGCCATTATGGTTGTTGCCAATTTCAGCAATAATGTAAGTCGGCGAGGTTTCCGTGATAGTGTGTTTGCCAATCGTCAGGCCTTTTTCGCTTTGCAGCGCAACGGCGACCAAACGACGATAATCATCAACCAGCGGCAGAACGTCAACGCCATTCGAAAACAGCGATTCAATCTCATTGCGTGGCGCATCCACTTTTTTATAGCGGACGTTCTGATTCATCACTTCCGACATTTCGCGGCTCAGATCGAAGTCGCCGTTAGTGATCCAACGACGGAAATCACCGTCTGAGAAAGAACCGCACAGCTTGCCGTCTTCAGTGACAACAAAAATAATGCGCTTTTTATTCGAGTTGATTTTTTCTAAGGCTTTAATGATTGATTCGGTTTCAAACACTAAAAAGTCAGATATTTTTTTCTGAATTAACATAAATTATCTCCCACTCCAATTTTTCAAAATTACTTCAACAACCGCCCAGTCCAGCATGGTGTCAATTTCAAAGCTTTCCTCTTCCGACATCTTATGCGCTACAACTTTGCCACCAAGACGATTACCGGTACTGAGGAGAATTTCGCTTTTCGTAACGTAAATTGAACCATTTTCTTTAAGTTTGATATTTTCAGGCTTAATATCTTGCCGACGCGGACGGTTTAAGTAGTCGTAATAGGCTTTCGGATTATCTTCATTTTCCCACAAGAAATGCCAAAACTCACATACGCTCAGCAGTGAATCGGCTTTCTTTTCAATAATCTTTCTGATTGCAGAATCAATCGCATCATCTTTGCGAACAGGAGAAGTAGCCTGCAACAGGACGGTATACTCAGGGTGGTAACTCTCATGTTCAGCCAACCACTCCAGCGTATGCAAAAGCGCGGGCTCAGTCGCAGCGGTATCGTTCGCCAGATGGGCCGGACGCATGAACGGGACTTCCGCGCCATATTCTCTGGCTACGGCAGCGATATCTTCACAATCTGTAGAAACAATAACACGATCAATACTCGAAGAATTTAATGCCTGCTCTATGCTCCAAGCGATTAATGGTTTACCTGCAATTTCTTTAATATTTTTTTTGGGAATACCTTTCGACCCACCCCTTGCCGGAATAATTGCAAGATTACTCATTTATTCTCTCCGAAATTGGATTTTATGCATTACTTTTGAATGAATCAGAAAGCTCCTCATAATGAGGAGCTTTTACATAGAAGGGAGTTTATTTATATTCGTAAGCGTAGTAGCCGTAGGCGCTACCCGATTTATTTTCAACGGCGTTAAGGATAATACCTTTAATTTCCATGCCATTTTGTTCGAAGCGACGAATACTCACCTCAATCTCTTTCAGCGAGTTCACGCCGTAACGTGCAACCAACAGCGTCGTGCCGACATTGCGCGCCACAATAGCGGCATCCGTTACCGCCAGGATCGGTGGGGTATCGACCAACACGATGTCATACTCTTTGCCCGCCCATTCCAGGAACTCTGTCAGGCGGTTGTGCATCAACAACTCCGATGGGTTCGGAGGAATCTTGCCGCGCGAGATAAAGCTGAGATTCTCGATCGATGTTTGCTTGATCGCTTGCTGCGCCGACGCCTGGCCGGACAACACGTCAGACAACCCCAATCCCAATTCACAGTTCAACAACGAGTGGGCATAACCTTTGCGCATATCGGCGTCAACGACCAAAATGCGCTGACCCGCCTGGGCGATCACCGCCGCCAGGTTAATGCTGACAAACGTTTTACCGATGCTTGGGCTGGCACCGGAAATCATCAGAACGTTATTTTTGGCTTCCAGCGAGGCAAAATGCAGACTGGTACGCAAGCTTCTGACGGCTTCAATCGCCAAGTCCGCCGGGTTGCCCACGGCAAGTAGGGTGTAACTCCTGTTACTGCTGCGCTTGCCGGACAGCATGGTCTCGCGGTCGCTCTTTTGCTGCCATTCGGACAGCGGAATACTCGCGTAAACGTTGATCCCCTGCTGTTCCAACTGTTCCGGACTTTCGATGCCGCGATGCAGCATGGTTTTAAGCAAAACGAAACCGGTGGAGAATAGACCGCCTAGCAACGTGACTATCAGAACGATAATGGTTTTTTGCGGTTTAACCGGACGAGGCTGCGTAACGGCAGGATCCACAATACGTACGTTACCGACTGTGCTTGCCTTGGTGATGCCCAGTTCTTGCTGTTTATTCAGCAACTGCATGTAGATCTCTTGCCCAGCCTGTACATCACGGGTCAAACGCAAGATTTCCTGCTGGGTCTTCGGCATAACGCTAACGCGCTTGTTCAGCTTATCTTTTTCTTGTTGCAACGTGGCGCGTTTTTCCATCAATGCACGATAAGCCGGGTGCTCTTTGGTATAAAGCTTGGAAATTTCCGCCTCTTTGAACGTCAGCTCGTTCAGTTGAGCCTCAACCCCCACAATCGTGTCCAAAACAGACTTCGCTTCAAGGGACAAATCGACAGAATCATTCGCCTGACGGAAACGGTTGAGTTTATCTTCGGCACTATCCAAAGAACTACGAACTTCAGGCAACTGATCTTTCAGGAAGTCCAGACTTTTAGCCGCCTCTTCCGATTTACGTTCGACGTTCTGCAACAGGTAATTTTTGCTGATGCTGTCAAGAATGTTTCGCACCAAGACAGGATCATCCCCGACCAGACTCAACGCCAGCACGCCGGTGTCTTTACCTTTGTCTTCAACCGTCAAAGCATCCAGCAGATTGTTGGTCGCCACCAAACGCGGCAACTTGGCGATTTCAAAGACAGTGCCTGGCTCCGCCGAAATTTCGCTAACCAGCAAAGAAATCCCATGGCCACTCTCCAGCGCGCCAACTTTCCCCTTGATAATCTCGGTGCCGTTGTTGCTCAGCACATATTGCTGGGCATCAATCACGGTCAATTCCAACTCAACATCGTCAGAGTTGGCAGGCACATTGAGACGGGACAGCGCAATTTTGGCAGGTTCGGTACCCGTCAAACGAGCCCAGCCGCGGCCAAAAATCGGGAAGTACTTCTGCTGCACCACCGTTTCAAGATTCAGATCATCGACAGTCTTACCCGTCACCATGCGTGACTTGATCAGTTCAATCTCCGTGGAAGAACCCGGCTGACTGTTAGGCAGCATTTGAGATAGGTCGTTGACCAACGAGTTCCCGACGTTTTGCTCAACCTGAACCATGGCGTCAGCTTGATATATAGGCGTGGCGAACAGGGAATAAATGATACCGGCAACAGAGAATAACGCTGTAATCCCGATGATGAGCCAGCGGTGATCAATTAAAGTTCCCAGCAAGCGACTTAGATCAATCTCATCATGATTATTGGCTGTTGATAAGCCTGGTTTCGTATTATCAGTCATTGTAATCTCTGGTTAACGATTTAATGCCTGGGCCCATTTTTGGGCTGCATCATCAAGAAGGCGGTAAACAAACTCAAACGCTTCGGCGCTCTTTCTGTAAGGATCGGGAATTTCTTTCTGCCCCAACCAATGGGCGAAAAGCATGGTTTTGCCTCTGACCTCCGGCGCCAAGCGGCAAACAGCATCAATATGCCCTTTCTCCATAACCAGAATTAATGAATATTCCCGGCACATTTCTTTCGTCAACTGCCTGGCTTCATGCCCTTCTAACGACAGCTGATGTTTTTCCGCAATGGAAATAGCGCTCTTATCCGCGGTTTTGCCAACCAAGGCACCGATGCCTGCGGAAGCGATCTCTTTGTTCGGCAGATGCTGCTTCAAGAGACGCTCCCCCGTAGGGGAGCGGCAAATATTACCTACGCAGACAACCAAGATAGAATCAAACATGGCTAGCCTCCCTACTACGGCCAATTACGGATACGCAGTGAGCCTTCCGTGAGATTGTTGAAGCTATCGATGGTTGGTGCCAGCTGAACGATCAGGCGGTTCCAACGCGCGATAGGCGCTGCCGTCACGTAAACAATGTCATACGGTTGCAGATGGAATTCAGCCCCCATCACCAATGCTGTCGCATCGGACATGTTGAGCTGATAAATATTAGCCAGTTTGTCGCCCTGTGTTCCGTGCAGTGGGCGGATAACGAAGACACCGGTCGCATCTGCCGCAGCTTGGCTTATCCCCTGAGAATTGCCCAGCGCTTCCGTCAGCGTCATGCCGCTGCGATCCATTTTTAGCGTCGATGGGGTTTTAACTTCACCCATGACGAACACTTTAAGATCGTCGTTGCGCGGAATATACAGAATATCCCCAGGATAGAGCAGATGGTTCTGAGTCAAATCCCCATTCTGCATCAATTGCTGCAATGAAAGACGCTGTTCTTTGCCGTTGTGGGTCAGGATGATGTTGCGCCAGTCGGCATTCTCCGTCAGCCCGCCGGCGGCGTTGATCGCATCCATCACCGTCAAAGGTACGTTGGTGATAGGCTGCTGCCCGGATTTGGTAACTTCGCCCGTCACGTAAGCTTTTTGCGAGCGGAAAGCGGCGATATTAACGTCAACCTGCGGGCTTTCGATGTACTGAGCCAAACGGGAGGCGATCTGATCGCGAATTTGGGTAACGGTTTTACCCACCACGTTAACCTTACCGATATAAGGATAGAAAATCGTGCCGTCGGAGTGTACCCAGTTGCCTGTGTCGCTGGCGCTGCGGTATTGGCCCGCAGGCGTGGTCAATTCTGGATGGTCCCAAACGGTGACATTAAGGACGTCACCTACCCCGATCCGGTATTCATACGTGCGCAGCGATGCGTCCAACTGCGCATTCGGCTGAGCAACCACCTTTGTCGGACGCATCGAGTCCAACAACTTCGGTGTCATCGGGTAAATGTTAACCATCTTATCGATATCGAAGTCAGCATCTTCTTGTTTTACGACTTCTTTTCCGCTGGTCGATAAATGGGTTCCAGGAAACACGGTGCATCCACTGATTACGCTGATCGATATCAATAGCGATATCACTTTCAATTGTCGTTTTGCCATCAAATTATCATCACTTTCAGGTAAATGTATCTGCAAAGCTACTATGCGCGCCAACCGTGGCAGCGTCTCTGTAACCTTATCAAACTGTCTGTCGCTTGCTGTGCCGTCTCAAAACATAAGCTCTGTTTGCAATTATCAAGAACGTTTATCTGCCGTTGATAAGAGCAAAGCTATTATGAGCGAGGTAAATAAACTGAAATGCCCGGCACCGGTAAAAATCAGTGCGGAGGCAAGTTTAAAGCTTTAATTTTTTAAAAATAACAGCGACTTGTCAGAATCAGACGGCCATACGCATAAAATTCTCTCGCCATAGCAACTTGGCTACTCGCAGTAGAATGTATACTAAAATAAAAATTGGAACAGTGAAATTCCCCAAAATTCAACAACTATTCTAGCTTCTCCCGCCATGATGGCAACGGCCCTCATCGAGAGAAGCGATAAGTTTTACTCAAAGCGACAGCCGTTCAGCCCACTCGCGGAACGCTTTGCCTTGGGTCGGGTGACGCAAGCCATAAGTGACAAAAGCGCGCAGGTAACCCAGTTTTTCGCCGCAGTTGAACGATTCCCCCACCAGCTCTGTCGCCTCTACCGGTTTGCGTTTCAACAATTCTGCTATCGCATCGGTCAGTTGAATGCGCCCCCAGGCTCCCGGTTCCGTGGTCTCCAGCAGCGGCCAAATATCTGCAGACAAGACATAGCGCCCCACCGCCGAGTAGTTGGATTCCAACTTGGTTTCCGGCGCCGGTTTTTCGATAATTGATGTGATACGAGCACTTTCGCCAGGAGCCAGGCTGCTGGCCTCACACTCCACCACGGAATAATCGTGCAGTACGTGTTCGTCTGCCTTTTGCACCAAAACCTGGCTCAGACCGGTCTGCTCAAAGCGCGCAATCATGTGTGGCAGGTTGTCTTTCTTCAAATCGGCTTTCGCGTCATCCAGCAAGATGTCCGGCAACAGCACGACAAACGGAGAATCACCGACCAACGGCTTAGCGCAGAGAACGGCATGCCCCAGTCCTTTCGGCTGCCCTTGGCGAATGTGCATCAGCGTCACGCCTTTTGGCGTTATCGACTGCACCTCATCCAGCAATTGCCGTTTCACGCGCGCCTCCAACATCGCCTCCAGCTCGAATGAGGTATCGAAATGGTTTTCAATGGCGTTCTTGGAAGAATGCGTCACCAGGATGATCTCTTTAATCCCCGCCGCGACGCATTCGTTGACAATGTATTGAATCAACGGCTTATCAACGATTGGCAACATCTCTTTCGGAATCGCTTTGGTCGCCGGCAGCATACGCATGCCCAATCCGGCAACGGGAATAACCGCTTTCAACTTCGTCATGGTAGACCTCATTCAATCTCGTGATCGCTTTCAGCCGCGGTGGCGACAACCTGTTACTTTCCTAACGTCTGCTTCAACCAGCGGCTGAAATTCTCACCTTCCGTACCGTGACGCAGACCATACTGCACAAACGCCTTCATATAGCCAAACTTGTCGCCGCAATCGTGGGACTTGCCGCTCATGTGGAATGCTTCCACCGTTTGCTCATCCATCAACATCGCAATCGCATCGGTCAGTTGAATCTCATCGCCCGCGCCGGGAGGGGTTTTCTCAAGTAACGGCCAAATATCGGCGGCAAGCACATATCGGCCGACGACGGCCAGATTGGAAGGCGCATCCTCGCGGGCCGGCTTCTCAACCACCGCCGTCATCGGCGCGCTTTCTCCTGCCGCGATCGTCGCGCCAGCGCAATCTACCACACCGTATTTGGACACATCTTGTTCCGGCACCGGTTCAACCATGATTTGGCTGTAACCCGTATCACCAAAACGCTGGATCATTTTAGCCAGATTTTCCTTACGCAAATCCGCCGTAGAATCATCCAATAAAACATCGGGCAACAGCACAACGAAAGGAGAATCACCCACCATTGGCTTGGCGCACAGCACCGCATGCCCCAACCCTTTCGCCTGTCCCTGACGCACCTGCATCACGGTGACGTCCGGCGGGCAAATACTTTGCACTTCGCTCAGGAGCTGGCGTTTCACACGCGCTTCGAGCATGGCCTCCAGCTCAAACGAAGTGTCAAAATGGTTTTCAATCGCGTTTTTCGATGAGTGCGTAACCAATACGATATCTTTAATCCCCGCCGCCACGCATTCAGCAACAATGTACTGGATTAAGGGCTTATCGACCACGGGCAACATTTCTTTAGGAATCGCCTTGGTCGCCGGCAACATACGGGTTCCCAACCCCGCAACGGGGATCACTGCCTTGAGTCTTGTTTGCATTTTCATTCCAATTCATCGTAGCGCTGCATTCACCTGCGCAGCGTGAACAAAGGGATTCAATCGGGCACGCTACCGCCCTTGGCTTGCAGCTACCAAAGTACTGTTATGACGTATCCACCACGTCATTGCATGAGCCAAACAATTTTTATGCAAAACGGCTCTCATTCTTCGTTTGAACTGCCATGCCGTTCACAAAAAAGTAAAAAAACCGGTGCCTTTATAACCAAACAATGCTAGTTACTGCCGTTATATGACTAAGATTCTTATACTAATGTCTAAGTGATACAAGCCTTAGATCCCCCCAGCCAGCCGTTTTCAGAATAAGACTACTCATGCCTGATACCGATAAGAATCATAGTCAAGGAAAATTGTTTTAATGTTTTGATTTAAATAAATTTAATAAGGCGTTTCTTTTCTGAGCGCATACATCCCGGAAGATATTTGCGCCCTCCGGCCCCTGGCTCCGTTGGCCACTCGGCGCCGATCGATGTTTGCGGCAATCCTCCTGTTCTGATCCACGTCCTCCCGATTAAAGTTGAATTTTGCCGCCTCAACGCCCATCATTCCCGAGCGGCATAAGCCGTAGAACTTACAGGTGAAATTGGGCGTATGGAATGGATCGCTGATCCAACAATTTGGGCCGGCCTGGCCACGTTGGTCGTGCTGGAAATCGTGCTGGGTATAGACAACCTTGTCTTCATCGCCATTCTGGCGGACAAACTACCAAAACAACAAAGAGATAAGGCCCGTGTCGTCGGTCTGTTGCTGGCGCTGGTCATGCGTCTGGCGCTGCTCGCCTCCATCTCGTGGCTGGCGACGCTGACCAAACCGATGTTCATCGTCGCGGAGCACCCCTTCAGCGGCCGCGATCTGATCATGCTGGTCGGCGGGATATTTCTGCTGTTCAAGGCCACCATGGAGCTGAACGAGCGGCTGGAAGGCAAGGATGAAGAGCAGCACGGCGCGCGCAAAGGCGCACGTTTCTGGCTGGTGGTGGCGCAGATCGTGGTGCTGGACGCCGTTTTCTCGCTCGACTCGGTGATCACCGCCGTTGGGATGGTCGATCACCTGGCGGTGATGATGATCGCGGTCTGTATCGCCATCGGCCTGATGCTGCTGGCCAGCAAACCGCTGACGCGTTTCGTCAACGCTCACCCGACTATCGTTATTCTATGCCTGAGCTTCCTGCTGATGATCGGTTTCAGCCTGGTGGCGGAGGGCTTCGGCTATCACATTCCGAAAGGTTACCTCTACGCGGCGATCGGCTTCTCGGTGATGATCGAAGCTTTGAACCAACTGGCCCAGTTCAACCGCCGGCGCTTCCTGTCGAAGGTGCGGCCACTGCGCGAGCGCACCGCCGAGGCGGTACTGCGCATGCTGAGTGGTAAACATGAAGAAGCGGAGGTCGACAGCCATTCCGCCAACCTGCTGGCGGACAGCGACAGCGAAAACGGCGAGATCTTCAACCAGCAAGAGCGGCGCATGATCGAACGCGTGTTGGGCATGGCGCAGCGCACCGTCAGCAGCATCATGACCTCGCGTCACGACGTCGAATACCTTGAGCTGAACGATCCGCAGGAAAAGCTGACGCAGTTGCTGGAGCGTAATCAGCACACGCGCATCGTGGTGGTAGAAAGCAGCGCCAGCGATGAGCCGTTGGGCGTGATCCACACCATCGACGTCCTCAAACAGCAGCTGGCGCAGGCGCCGCTGGATCTGCGTGCGCTGATACGCCAACCGTTGATCTTCCCGGAACAGCTCACGCTGTTAAGCGCCCTGGAACAATTCCGCCAGGCGCAGACGCACTTTGCCTTTGTGGTCGATGAGTTCGGCTCCGTCGAAGGCGTCGTCACCCTGACGGACGTGATGGAAACCATCGCCGGCAACCTGCCGGAGGCCGGCGAAGAGGTGGACGCACGCCACGACATTCAGCAAAACGAGGACGGCAGCTGGATCGCCAACGGCTATATGCCGCTGGAAGATCTGGTGTTGTACCTGCCGATGCCGCTGGAAGAAAAGCGCGAATACCACACGCTGGCGGGGCTATTGATGGAACACAGCCAGCGCGTGCCGCAAGAAGGCGAACAAATCAGGATCGGTGACTACCTGTTCGAGCCGTTGGAGGTCAACAGCCACCGCATTCTGAAAGTGAAGATCACCCCGCCTCCTCCAGCGGAGGACTACGAGGTGTAACATTGAGGCCGGGCATTGCCCGGCCTTTGTGTTACTGGGGAACCAGCAGCTCCGTCGCCACGATCACCACCACCAGCCCGACAATCACCGGCACCGAAGTGCGCTTCACCACGTCGAACGGCGAGATTTTCGCCATGCCGGAGACCGCCACCACCACACCGGAGACCGGCGACAGCGTACGGCCGAGATTAGACGCCTGCAGCATCGGGATCACCAGGTAGGCCGGATTCACGCCCATCTGCGCCGCCAGTTTCGGGATCAGTTCGACAAACGCATAGAACGGCGCATTGCCGGAGCCGGTGGTCATGGCCGCCAGCATGGTGATCACCACCAACACCAGCATCATGATCAAACCGCCGGTGCCGAACGACTGCGCCAACCCGATCAATCCGCTGATAAAGCCGACGGTGCTCAACCCCTGCGCGAAGACGCCCGCGGCCACCAACAGCATCACCACGCTGGCGAATGCGTCCGCCATGCCGCGATACGCCACTTCCAGGCCGCTGAATACCTGTTTGGCGCTGAAGCTGCGCACGAACTCGATCGCGGCCGCCAACAGTATGCACCCTACCAGCACGGTAATGATGTGCAGCTCCGGCCCCCATTTGCCGTCGAAGATCAGCACGCCGAGGATCGGCGTAAACGGCAGTATCGCGTAAAACCCCGGCGCATGCGTTTTGATTTCGCTGACGTCCACGATGTGATGCTGTTCATCACTTTTCCTGTCGAGATAACGCTGCCAGAAAAAGTGCGCCACGGCCATGCAGACGATGGCGGCAATCGAGATAGGCAGCGTGGTTTTGAACGCGAAGTCCACGAGCGGCATCTCCGCCGCCTTGGCCGCCAGCACCACGTCGCCGGAGGTCGGCGCCAGGATAATCGCCGCCGGCGAAGCGCAAATGGCCGCCGCCGCCCCGCGGCTGATACCAACGTTCACCATCAATGGGAACAGCGTCGCCATCAGCAATACGCCGAGACCAGTGGCGGAAGAGACCGCCAATGACATCAGGCAAGCGACAAAATAGGCCGCCACCATCAGCAGATAAGGCGAGTTGATCATCTGCAACGGGCGCGAGGCCAGCTTGACGACCACGTCGTTGGCGCCGATATGCGTCATGTAGGCGGCGAAACCGCACAGCATCATGATCATCATGCCCAGATCGCCGCCGCGGCTCATCAGCAAGATCTTGACGTATTCGATAATATCGGTCGCGCGCCAGCCGGTAGACGCGGCGCCGGACGGCAACAGCGTTTTCCCCATCAGGGCGCTGATGCCAAGCAGCAGTAACCCGCCCACCATCAAGACACCGGTGGCGGAATATCCTTTGATGATGTAACGGCCCACGCCCGCCGCCACCGCCGCGCCAATAAGAAGCTCTATCATGTTTCCTCAACTCGTTATGTTTTCGCGCTCAGGCGCATAGTCATAGCAAAATATGCTCTTACTCTGCACAAATCGAGCGTGAGTCTTCATGACCTTCATCAAGGTAACGGAGGGAAATTATCGCGGGAAACACCGATATTGACGCGAGCCGTAAAACGGCCCGCGTCAGGAGGGATTACAGCTTGTCGAGCAGCTTCTTCAGATCCTGGCCTTCGCGCGAATCCTTGTTCTTTTCAGCCCATTTGTTCAGCGCATCTTTAGCCCGATCCTGCAGCGTTTTACGCAGCACCTGATCGACCTGCAGTTGGTAATTCAGCTGTTGCCACGGCCCGTAAACCCGCAGCGGGATCGGCGTTTTTTGCAGTTGCTCGATCAGTTCGCCGCGCCCTTGCCAGCCGCCTGTAACGCGCACGTTAAGCGCCATATCGCACTGTTTTCCCGGCATATCGATACTGCCGGCGCCGGTCAGCGCCAGCAAAGGCGAATCCGCCGTCAGGCTGCTGAGCTTGACAGTGCCCTGGCTCAGGCTGGCCCGCGCCGAGACGCTTTTGACTTCGGTATAGCGCTGATAGCTGTCTTGCCCGCGCACGCTGTTATCATTGCGCGCCACCGCCTGTTGGATCAATTGCTGAATGTTCAGGCCGTGCAACTGCGCATCCTGCATTGCCAACTGCGCCGTACCGCGCCAACGGTGCTCAAATGACTGTGAAGAAAGGCGATCGCCGGTCAAATCTCCTTTCATGCTGAATTTGCCGGTCAGCATCTGCGGCATGTCGAAGGCTTTGAGCACCGTGCCGAGCTCAACCTGGTTCAGGGTCGGCTGCACGTTTATCACCGGTTTATTGCCGCGAGCGTCGAGCGTTCCCGGCAAGGAAAAATCGCCGCCGGCCAATTGCCCGGCAAGTTTATGCAGCGTCAGCAGGCCGCGTTGATTATCCGCCGCGACGGCCAACTGGGTAACGTTCATACCGCGGTAGGTCAACTGCGCCGCCTGCAGATTCAGCTGTGCATTGAAATCGCGCAGCGCTTCCAGGTTCTGCTGCCGATCGTCAACCTGGCTGGCGATCACCGGCGCGGCGGTCACGGCGGGCTGCTCGGCGGTATTGGTGCTGGATTGCCAACCGGAAAGCGCGTCGAGATCGAGATTAGCCGAATTCAGGTTCACCACATAGCCGGGCACCGCCCCCAGGCTGGCGCTGATATCGCCGGTCAACTGGCTGTTATTGGCACTGACGTTCAGCTGGCTGACGGCAATTTGCGCCGGCGTCTGCTGATAGACCACCTGAGCATTGCCCTCGCCTTGAATACCGCCGTTCGGAATATCTGCCCCCGCCAATTGGTAATTGAACTGGGTCACCTTGGCACCGATCTGGTGCGGGAACTGCTGCAGATCGATATCGGCCGCCATGCTGAAGGCCAGGTCGCGCTGATCGCGGTTGACCCGGCTGGAGATGTCCAGCCGCGCCTGCCGTTTCTCCGTTTGCTGCAGGGTAAGATTGATGTCCCGGACATTGATTTGCTCGTTGTCGGCGCGCTGCCAAATCAACAGGCTGTCCACGACGCGCAGGTTATCGATATCGAATTTCCAGGCCGCGTCTGCCGCATCAGCGCCGCTGCCGGCCGGCGCAATCGGGGCGTCCACTTGCGAGTGCTCTTCACTGTCGGGGGTGAGGCGAATGACGGCGTTTTTCAACATCACCTGTTTCACAAACAGCTGATGCGACAGCAGCGGCAACAGTTTGACGTCAAGGCGCATGTTTTCCGCGCTCACCACCGGCGCCTTGGCGCCCGGCGCGGTCAGCGTCATGCGCCCGGCCAAAATGCTGAGCTGCGGCCAGATATGCCAACGCAGGTCGCCTTCGAGCGTCAGCTGGTAGCCGCTCTTCTGCTCGACCTTTTTGACCATGTAACCGCGAAAATCATTCGGATTGACCAGCAGTACCAGCGCGGACATCCCCGCCACCACGACCACCAGTAAAATCGCCAATGTCGTCAGTAATCTTCTCATGCCACCCTCTTGTCAGCGCCACACCGACGGTGCATCCCGCGCCGTTAGTCCTTGTCGATTCGACTGGCTACTGCGCCCTGCTGATCGCGATATTTTGCGTCCTGCCGGCTGTTGTATGGCCGGGCCGCCGGGCCGGACAACGGCTCAAAGCTCAAGGCGCCAATCAACATCCCCGGCCGCAGCGCCAGCGGCAACTTGCCGGAGTTGTAAAACTCCAGCACGATGCGCCCGTGCCAGCCCGGATCGATACGGTGCGCGGTCACGTGCACCATCAGCCCCAGACGCGCCAGAGAAGAGCGGCCGTCGAGCCAGCCCACGAGATCGTTCGGCAGCGTCACGGATTCGAAGGTCACCGCCAGGGCCAGTTCACCGGGATGAAGGAAGAACGCCTCGCCTTCCGGCAGGACAATCTCGTCGCTCATCACGCGATCCAGCGCGGCGCTGACTTCGTCTTTCGGCCCGCTAAGATCGATAAAAGGCGCGGTATGGCCGCGGAACACGCGGAACTGATTGCCCAAACGGACATCTACTGTGGCCCCGTTGATGCGTTCGAGCGGCGGGCGCGGGGAAATCACCAGTTTCTCGCTATCCAGCCAGGCTTCTATATCGCGGTCGCACAGTCTCATGTCTTTCTTCTCCATCAAAACGCGTAACTAAACAAAAATTGCCACACAACGGGCGAAAGGTCTACGCCGGGGTGCAAATAGTTGGCCGCCGGCCGGAAATGCGCATTTCCGGCCATGTAAGCGGCATTATTCAAAGAATTGGCTGATTTTGGCTTTCAGAATATCGATCGCGATGCGGTTTTTGCCGCCGCGCGGGACGATGATATCGGCGTATTGTTTGGAAGGTTCGATAAACTGCAGGAACATCGGGCGCACGGTTTTCTGGTATTGCGCCATCACCGAATCCATCGAGCGGCCGCGCTCATTGACGTCGCGCTTCATGCGGCGCATCAGGCAGATATCGAGCGGCGTGTCGACAAAGATCGAGAAGTTCATCTCCTGGCGCAGGCGGATATCCGTCAGCAGCAAGATGCCTTCCAGAATGATCACTTTTTTAGGTTCGAGATGGACGGTTTCTTTCTTGCGCGTGTGCTCGGTGTAGCTGTACAGCGGCAGCTCGATCGCCTTGCCGGCTTTCAGCATTTGCAGATGCTGGAACAGCAGGTTGTGATCCATGGCGCTCGGGTGGTCATAGTTGGTTTTGACCCGTTCTTCCATGGTCAGGTGAGTCTGGTCTTTATAGTAACTGTCTTCTGGAATAACGCCGATGTGCTCATCGCCGACCTGCTCGCGGAGTTCGCGGTACAACGTGCTGGCGATAAGGCTTTTTCCGGAGGCAGATGCGCCAGCTATACCAATAATGACGCACTGATGCGGATTGTCAGTCATAAAATTAAAGACCTGATTTCGTAATGTGAAGGGGGGAACTAAAACGCGACAATTATAGGGAGTCGCCGGGGATTGCGCCACTGTATATTGCGCGGCGGCGGGCGAATTCGGGCTGCCACGCCACGGGCACGCGGCATTTTAAGAATCTCGCGGCTAGGGCAACGCGCCGTAACGGGTTACACTCCTCGGCGCTGACTTTTGCTCCCCGCCCCCCTTTCATCGGAGATTGATGTGCTGGATTGGTATTTTCTGACTTTTTTCGGCGACAGCATGCTGCTGCTGCCCTGCGCGCTGATTCTGTTTTTATTGCTGCTCATGTCTCCCGCCACCCGCGCGGCGGGTTGGCAGTGGGCGCTGATCTTCGGATTCACCGGCGGGGTGGTCTGCCTGTCCAAACTGGCCTTTATGGGCTGGGGCATCGGCAGCGAGCGCTATGATTTCACCGGATTCAGCGGCCATTCAGCCCTCGCGGCCAGCATCTGGCCGCCACTGCTCTGGACGTTGACCGGCCGCTTTTCCCACCCGATACGCAGCATCGCTTTGCTGACCGGGTGGATATTGCCTTTCGCCATCGGCGTGTCGCGGCTGGAAATTCGCGTGCACTCGGTATCAGAGGTGATCAGCGGGCTGATTTTAGGCTACCTGGCCAGCGCACTGTTCCTGCGGTTGCAGCGGAACAAAGCGCGCCCGCATCTTTCCTGGCCGCACTTCGCCATCGCGCTGGCCTTGCCATTGGCGCTGATGGGGCAGCGGCAGCCGGCCCCCACCCAGGGATTGCTGGAGCATATCGCCAAAACGCTGGCGCAGATCGAACGCCCTTATACCCGGGCAGATTTGCACAACCCTGCCCGCATCCCATAAAAAAACCCGGCGTTTAAGCCGGGTTCTTGCAGTGCGATAGGCAGATTACAGCGCGCGGAACGCGATCTCCGTCGGGATCGCCTCGCCCTGCCAATACATCTGCGCGGCCACGCGGCCGGCAAGTTGACGATACCTCTCGGCGAATTCGCTGTCCGGGCGGCTGATCACCGTCGGCGTACCGCGATCCAGGTCTTCGCGCAGCGAGATATGGAGCGGCATCTGCCCCAGCAGGCGGCTGTGGTATTTCTGCACCAGCTTCTCGGCGCCGCCGGTGCCGAAGATCGGCTCATGGTGGCCGCAGTTGCTGCAGATATGCACGCTCATGTTCTCCACGATGCCCAGCACCGGCACATGCACTTTCTCGAACATCACGATGCCCTTAGCGGCATCCAGCAAGGCGATATCCTGCGGCGTGGTGACCACCAGCGCGCCGGTTACCGGAATATTCTGCGACAGCGTCAGCTGGATGTCGCCGGTGCCCGGCGGCATATCCAGCACCAGATAATCCAGATCCGGCCACAGCGTATCCTGCAGCAGCTGCATCAGCGCCTTGCTGGCCATCGGGCCGCGCCACACCATGGCGTTGTCGTCGGTCACCAGATAGCCGATGGAGTTGGTCGCCAGGCCGTGCGCCATGATTGGCGCCATGTGCTGACCGTCCGGTGAAGTCGGCCGCTCATGTTCGGTGCCCAGCATGTTGGGGATCGACGGGCCGTAAATGTCGGCGTCCAGAATGCCAACCTTGGCACCCTCGGCGGCCAGCGCCAGCGCCAGGTTGACGGCGGTGCTGGATTTGCCCACCCCACCTTTGCCGGAGCTGACGGCGACGATGTTGCGCACGCCTTTGATGCCGGCCTGGCCGTTGGCGCGTTTCAGCGTCGTGATGTCGTGTTTCAGCTTCCAGTCGATGGCGGAAGCGCCGGTCACGCGCAGCAATTCGGGGCCGACGCTCGCCTGCAGCGCCTCAAAACCGCTCTGCCAGGCAAACGGCATCGTCAGTTCGATATGCAGCACATCGTCCAGCAACGCGCAGTGATGAATGGCCTTCAATGCGGTCAGGTTGTTTTTCAACGTCGGGTGTTCAAAGGCGGCCAGTACACCGGTCACCAGGGCGCGCAGAACTTCGGGGTTGGTCTGCTCAGGGGATTTTGCGTTCATCCCGGCTCCTTGATTTTGAATGGGTAGCTTCCGGCTAAGCATATCAGAACTGCGCTGCCGCTGACGCATATAACCTGCAAGAAACCGCCCTAGCAGCGAAGGGCGCGATCGGTTAACATCGAAGGCCCTTTTATTCATTACAGAAAGCAAGTTCTCACTATGGCTCAAGTCGCGAAAAAATTATTGGTGACGTGCGCGCTACCGTACGCAAATGGTTCCATCCATCTCGGCCACATGCTCGAGCACATCCAGGCGGATATCTGGGTGCGTTACCAACGAATGCGCGGCCACGAAGTGCATTTCATCTGCGCGGACGACGCGCACGGCACGCCGATCATGCTGAAAGCGCAGCAGCTGGGCGTGAAACCGGAAGAAATGATCGCGGAGATGAGCCAGGAGCACCAACAGGATTTCGCCGGCTTTGGCATCAGCTATGACAACTACCATTCGACCCATAGCGATGAAAACCACGAGCTGTCCACCCTGATTTACAGCCGCCTGAAAGAAAACGGTTTTATCAAGAACCGCACCATTTCTCAGCTGTACGATCCGGAGAAAGGCATGTTCCTGCCGGACCGTTTCGTGAAAGGCACCTGCCCGAAATGCAAATCGCCGGATCAGTACGGCGACAACTGTGAAGTGTGCGGCGCCACCTACAGCCCGACGGAGCTGATCGATCCGAAGTCCGTGGTTTCCGGCGCGACGCCGGTGATGCGCGACTCCGAGCACTTCTTCTTCGACCTGCCGGCCTTCAGCGAAATGCTGCAGGCGTGGACGCGCTCCGGCGCGCTGCAAGAGCAGGTGGCGAACAAAATGCAGGAGTGGTTCGAATCCGGCCTGCAGCAGTGGGACATCTCCCGCGATGCGCCTTACTTCGGCTTCGAGATCCCGGATGCGCCGGGCAAATACTTCTACGTCTGGCTGGACGCGCCGATCGGCTACATGGGCTCCTTCAAGAACCTGTGCGACAAGCGCGGCGATCTGGACTTCGACGAGTTCTGGCGCAAAGACTCCACCACCGAGCTGTATCACTTTATCGGCAAGGACATCGTCTACTTCCACAGCCTGTTCTGGCCGGCGATGCTGGAAGGCAGCAACTTCCGCAAACCGACCAACCTGTTCGTGCACGGCTACGTGACGGTGAACGGCGCCAAAATGTCCAAATCGCGCGGCACCTTCATCAAGGCCGGCACCTACCTGCAGCATCTGGACGCCGACTGCCTGCGCTATTACTACGCCGCCAAGCTCTCTTCACGCATTGATGACATCGATCTCAATCTGGAAGACTTCGTGCAGCGCGTAAACGCCGATATCGTCAACAAGGTGGTGAATCTGGCGTCGCGCAACGCCGGCTTTATCAACAAGCGCTTCGGCGGCAAGCTGGCCGACAGCCTGGCCGATCCGGCGCTGTACCAGACCTTCGTCGACGCGGCGCAGAGCATCGCTGAAGCTTACGCCGGCCGCGAGTTCAGCCGCGCGATCCGCGAAATCATGGCGCTGGCCGATCTGGCCAACCGTTACGTGGATGAGCAGGCACCTTGGGTGGTGGCGAAGGAAGAAGGCCGCGACGCCGATCTGCAGGCCATCTGCTCGATGGGCATCAACCTGTTCCGCGTGCTGATGACTTACCTGAAGCCGGTGCTGCCTTCGCTGACCGAGCGCGCCGAAGCGTTCCTCAACGCCGAGCTGAGCTGGGACGCAATCCCGCAACCGCTGCTGGGTCATCAGGTGAACGCCTTCAAAGCGCTGTTCAACCGCATCGATCTGGACAAGGTCAGCGAGATGGTCAACGCCTCGAAGGAAGACATGGCCGCCGCCAAACCGGTGACCGGTCCATTGGCCGATGATCCTATTCAGGAAACCATCACCTTCGACGACTTCGCCAAGGTGGACATGCGCATCGCCCTGATCAAGAGCGCCGACTTTGTCGAAGGCTCCGACAAACTGCTGAAACTGCAGCTGGATCTGGGCGGCGAATCGCGCCAGATCTTCTCCGGCATTCGCTCCGCTTACCCGGATCCGAAAGCGCTGGAAGGCCGCCTGACCATCATGGTCGCCAACCTGGCGCCGCGCAAAATGCGTTTCGGCGTTTCGGAAGGCATGGTGATGGCGGCAGGCCCCGGCGGGAAAGAGATCTTCCTGCTGAGCCCGGACAGCGGCGCGCAGCCCGGCATGCAGGTCAAGTAACCGCGCCGGCGCGTTACATCAAGGGTCGAGCTTGCTCGGCCCTTTTTTAATGCCTCAAACCCAAGGTTATAAACAGTAAGAAAACGTCATAACCGCTCTGATTCCCTCGCCCGCCGTATCCCGCTATGATGCTCAGCAACAACAAATAGACGTCCAGACAGAAAGACTGCTATAACAGACCTTCACCGGGACCCTTTACCCGCTTTTTTGGAGCCTATAATAATGACAAACCTCAAGACTTCGCTGCTCGCCCTCAGCCTGCTGGCTGCCCTGCCGCTGCAGGCGGCGGAAAATGCCGCCGTGCCGGCCGCCATCGCTCAGCATCAGGGGCCGGTGCGCATCGCGGTGATCCGCAATCTCGGCTCCGACGACAACACCACGCAATTCTTGGCGGGCGCCATTCAGGAAGGGCGCAAGCTGGGCTTCAAGGTAGACACTTTCCTCAGCAACGGCGACGACGCGCGCTTCCAGGACTTCGTCAACCAGGCTATCAGCCAGAAATATGACGGCATCATTCTCTCGCAGGGGCGAGCCCCCTATTCCACCGAGCTGGTCAAACGCATCGCGGCGGCCGGCATCGCCGTCGCGGCTTTCGATACCGACGTCAGCGGCAGCGTTCCCGGCGTCACCGTCTCGCAGCAGGACGACGCTTCGCTGGCCAACGCCTCCTTCGGCCAGCTGGTGAAGGATTTCAACGGCCAGGCCAACATCATCAAACTCTGGGTGGCCGGCTTCCCGCCGATGGAACGCCGCCAGGCCGCCTATCAGCAGCTGCTGAAACAGCATCCGGGCATTCACGAGCTGGAATCGATCGGCGCGGTCTCCTCCGACGTGCAGGGCGATACCGCCAACAAGGTGGGCGCGGTGCTGGCGAAATACCCGAAAGGCAAGATTGACGCCATCTGGGGCACCTGGGATGCCTTTACCCAAGGCGCTTACAAGGCGCTGAAAGAGAACGGCCGCACCGAAATCAAGCTGTACAGCATCGATATCTCCAACCAGGACTTGCAGCTGATGCGCGAAGCCGGCAGCCCGTGGCAGGTCAGCGTGGCGGTGGATCCGAAACTTATCGGCGCGATCAACCTGCGCCTGGTGGCCAACAAGATCGCCGGGGAAAGCACGCCGGACAGCTATCAGTTCAAAGCGACGGTCATTCCGCAAGCGCTGCTGCTGGCGCAGCCGGGGCCGGTCAACGTCGCCGGGCTGGCGAAAATCATCCCCGGCTGGGGCAGCAGCAGCGATTTCGTCCAGCCGTGGTTCGCCACGCTGCAGGCCGAACACGGTAAATAGTGCTGTTTTTGACGAGGCTGGCGACGCAGCCTCTGTTTTTAACCTAATTATCGGCTTTCCCCTTCCGTCCTCGCCAAAATACGCTATGTTATCTGCATCGCCCATAACTGTATGCATAAACAGGCTTCGAATGAAGGGATTCCCCTCGCTGATCAACGTACTGCTGGCCAGTTCGCTGGTGTTGACCATCGGCCGCGGCGTGACGCTGCCGTTCATCACCATCTACCTCACCGAGCATTTCCATCTGCTGCCGAAGAGCGTGGGCGTGATCCTGGGCGTCAGCCTGACCCTCGGCATCCTTGCCAGCCTGTACGGCGGCTATCTGGTGGACAAATTCAGCAAAAACCGCCTGATCCTGCTGTCGATTGTCTTGTTTGCGCTGAGCTTCTTCGCCATTCCCTGGATCCCGCGCCCCGGCGGCGTCATCGTGGTGCTGGCGATCCTGCATACCTGCTATTCGGTGCTGAGTATCACCATCAAGGCCTGCTTCGCCGACTGGCTGCCGGTCGAGCAGCGCATCAAGGCTTTCTCTATCAACTATACGTTGGTCAACGTCGGCTGGGCGATCGGCTCTGCGCTCGGCGTGCTGGTGGCCGGGCTTAGCCCGCTGCTGCCGTTTTATCTGTCAGGCGGGTTGGCGCTGGCGACGGTGGCTGCGCTGAGCCTGCGCTTGCGCGGCCGGGAACAGCGCCCGGCGCCAACCGCCGCCGCACCGGCGGCGCTCCCCAACTTCCGCCAGACGGTGACTATCCTGCGCAGCGATCGGCGGCTTATCTACTTCACTCTCGGCAGCACCCTGGGCGCCGTGGTGTTCGGTCAGTTCACCGGCTATCTGTCGCAGTACCTGATCACCGTCTCCAGCGCCGAGTTCGCCTACAAAATCATCGGGCTGGTAATGATCGTCAACGCCGGCATCGTTATCGCCCTGCAATACTTGCTCAGCCGCGGCATGCGCCAGGAAAACATGCTGCGCTGGCTGGTGCTGGGCACGCTGTTTTTCATCGTCGGGCTGCTCGGTTTCATGATGGCCGGCCAGGCGGTCTGGCTGTGGATGGTGGCGATGGCGGTGTTTACCCTCGGCGAAATCATCGTCATTCCGGTGGAATACATGTTCATCGACTTTATCGCGCCGCCGCATCTGAAAGGCAGCTACTATGGCGTGCAAAACCTCAGCGCGCTGGGCGGCGCCATCAACCCGGTTCTGAGCGGTATGCTGCTCAGCTATGCCGCGCCGCCGTTGATGTTCGTGATGTTGATCGTTTGCGCGCTGCTTAGCCTGCTGTTTTTCTTCCTTGGCCATCGGCTGGCAGAACAGGCTGCGGCAACCGCCGAAGACGCGCGCTGAATCCGCGCGTAGCGGCCATTCCGGGCTGTCAACCCGCCGATCGGGCATGGCGCCCATAGCGAGAATTCATGGCGCGATCTGTGGCATGGCTCACAGTTTAATTGTATGATGAATGCATCGGTTAAACGGGAAAAGACAATGGCCAACGTGCTCACACTATGCTGGAAATACCTAAGGGCTCTGCTCCTCATCTACCTTTGTCTGTTCGTCGGCAACGCGCTGGCGGCGCTGCTGCCGTTCGCCATTCCCGGCAGCATCCTCGGCATGCTGCTGCTGTTCGCCCTGCTCTCTACCCAGATTATGCCGGCCAAATGGGTTAAACCCGGCTGCCATCTGCTGATCCGCTACATGGTGCTGCTGTTCGTGCCGATCGGCGTCGGGGTGATGAAATACTACGACCAGATCGTCGCGCATCTGGGCCCGCTGGTTATCTCTTGCCTGATCAGTACGCTGATGGTGCTGGTGGTGGTCGGCTATACCTCACATTATTTTCATCGCGAGCGCCGCATCGCCGGCAAACCCGACGACACGGAGGGTAACTCATGATCCATGAAATCTGGTGGTCGCTGCCGCTGACGCTGGCGGTCTATTTCGCCGCGCGCTGGCTGGCGCGCAAGCTGAATATGCCGCTGCTCAACCCGCTGCTGGTTTCCATGGCGGTGATCATCCCGCTGCTGCTGCTCACCGGCATCCCCTATGAGCGTTACTTCCTGGGCAGCAAAATCCTCAACGATCTGCTGCAGCCGGCGGTCGTCGCACTGGCCTTCCCGCTGTATGAGCAGTTGCACCAGATCCGCGCGCGCTGGAAGTCGATTATCGCGGTGTGCTTCATCGGCAGCCTGACCGCCATGATCAGCGGCGGCGCCATCGCCCTGTGGCTGGGCGCCACGCCGGAAATCGCCGCCTCTATCCTGCCGAAATCGGTCACTACGCCGATCGCCATGGCCGTCGCGGACTCGCTCGGCGGCATTCCGGCGATCAGCGCGGTCTGCGTCATTTTCGTCGGTATCCTCGGCGCCGTGTTCGGCCATACGCTGTTCAACCTGTTGAAAATCACCACCCACTCGGCGCGCGGCCTGGCGATGGGCACCGCGTCCCACGCGCTGGGCACCGCACGCTGCGCGGAGATGGACTACCAGGAAGGCGCTTTCGGCTCGCTGGCGCTGGTGATCTGCGGCATCATCACCTCGCTGCTGGCACCGTTCCTGTTCCCGGTGCTGCTGCACCTGTTTAGTTGAACAGGGTGAAACTTGCGATACATCTCGCATTTATGTATCTCATTGCACTAATTTCATCAATTAAGAGATATTAATCACACTTTAATGTCTCTGGCCTGCCTAGAATGTTATCCCGTTAACCTGTAGAGAGACTTTCTATGCATCCGCGTTTTCACACCGCGTTCAGCGCACTGCCCGCGACACTGCAATCCGCCCTGCAGCCCTATCTGGACGCGCCTGACTTTCCGGCGATGTTCACGGCCGAGCAAGCGGCGGCGATCCGCACAGGCTGCGGGCTGGACGATGATGCGCTGGCATTCGCGCTGCTGCCGCTGGCGGCGGCCTGCTCGTTAACCCCGATATCGCACTTCCACGTCGGCGCCATCGCGCGCGGGCAAAGCGGCAACCTCTATTTCGGCGCCAATATGGAATTCAGCGGCGCGCCGCTGCAGCAATCCGTGCATGCGGAACAGAGTGCGGTAACGCACGCCTGGCTGCGCGGCGAAAAAGCGCTGGCCTCGGTCACCGTCAACTACACGCCGTGCGGCCATTGCCGCCAGTTTATGAATGAACTGAACAGCGGCGGCGAGCTGCAGATCCGTCTGCCGGGCCGCGCGCCGGCCACGCTGGCGGACTATCTGCCGGACGCCTTCGGCCCGAAAGATCTGGATGTCGCCTCGCTGCTGATGGACGAGGTCGATCATGGCCATCAGCTGGCGCTGAACGATGCGCTGGCACAAGCGGCGCTGGCGGCAGCCAACCGAAGCCACGCGCCGTACAGCAACGCCCACAGCGGCGTGGCGCTGGAAACGGCGGACGGCATCATCTACGCCGGCCGCTATGCGGAAAACGCCGCCTTCAACCCGAGCCTGCCGCCGCTGCAGGCCGCGCTGATCCTGCTGAACCTCTCCGGCGGCGACTGCCTGAACATCCGCCGCGCCGTGCTGGCCGAACCGCAGGAGGCGATCATCAGCCAATGGGACGCCACCCGCGTCACCCTGGCGGCGCTGGGCTGCCAAAACGTCAGCCGCGCCGCGTTCTAAGCGCTCAACGGCGGAGCCATCCGGTTCCGCCGCTAACAGCCCCGCCCGCCAAATACAATGCCCCGACGCCGCCGGAGACACTTTCTTTAGTTAAAAAATCATTTGATTGTCGATAATTACGCCAACCTGGTTCATCATCTGGCAACAAATGCTGTACATCTGCTCTTTATCTCTTAGGATCGTCGGCAATAAAGTTATCTGATACGTGAAGAGTAAAACTGATGGAACTAGAATACGAAAGCAAACGCCCGCTCTACATCCCTTACGCCGGCCCGATTCTGCTGGAATTTCCGCTGCTGAACAAAGGCAGCGCTTTCACCGAGGAAGAACGTAGCCACTTCAACCTGCACGGCCTGCTGCCGGAAGCGGTGGAAACCATCGAAGAACAGGTGGAACGCGCCTACCGTCAGTATCAGGATTTCAAGAACGATAACGACAAGCACATCTACCTGCGCAACATCCAGGACACCAACGAAACCCTGTTCTACCGCCTGCTGGACTCGCACCTGAGCGAGATGATGCCGATCATCTACACCCCGACCGTCGGCGAGGCCTGCGAGCACTTCTCCGATATCTATCGCCGCGCGCGCGGGCTGTTCATCTCCTATCCAAACCGCGATCGCATCGATGACATGCTGCAAAACGCCACCAAGCAGAACGTCAAGGTGATCGTGGTCACCGACGGCGAGCGCATTCTCGGCCTGGGCGATCAGGGCATCGGCGGCATGGGCATTCCTATCGGCAAGCTGTCGCTGTACACCGCCTGCGGCGGCATCAGCCCGGCCTACACCCTGCCGGTAGTGCTGGACGTCGGCACCAACAACCCGCAGCGCCTCAACGATCCGCTGTACATGGGCTGGCGCCATCCGCGCATCTCCGGCGAGGAGTACCACGCCTTCGTCGAAGAGTTTATTCAGGCGGTCAAACGCCGCTGGCCGAACGTGCTGCTGCAGTTCGAAGACTTCGCGCAGAACAACGCCACCCCGCTGTTGAATCGCTACCGCGATGAGATCTGCTGCTTCAACGATGACATCCAGGGCACCGCCGCGGTGACCCTCGGCAGCCTGATCGCCGCCAGCCGCGCCGCCGGCAGCCAGCTGCGCGATCAGACCGTCACCTTCCTCGGCGCCGGTTCCGCCGGCTGCGGCATCGCCGAGCAGATCATCGCGCAGATGAAGTCCGAAGGGTTGAGCGAAGACGAAGCGCGCGCCCGCGTGTTCATGGTCGACCGCTTCGGCCTGCTGACCGACAAACTGCCGAACCTGCTCGACTTCCAGAGCAAGCTGGTGCAGAAGAGCGACAACCTGGCCGGCTGGGAAACCGCCAGCGACGCCATCTCGCTGCTGGACGTGGTGCGCAACGCCAAGCCGACCATTCTGATCGGCGTGTCCGGCCAGCCGGGGCTGTTTACCGAAGAGCTGATCCGCGAGATGCACAAGCACTGTGAACGCCCTATCGTGATGCCGCTGTCCAACCCGACCTCGCGCGTGGAAGCCCGTCCGGAAGACATCATCAACTGGACCGACGGCGCCGCCCTGGTGGCGACCGGCAGCCCGTTCGCGCCGGTGAGCTATAAAGATCAGCTGTACCCGATCGCCCAGTGCAACAACTCCTATATCTTCCCCGGGATCGGCCTCGGCGTGCTGGCCTCCGGCGCCACCCGCGTCACCGACGCCATGCTGATGGCCGCCAGCCGCGCGCTGGCGGACTGCTCGCCGCTGGCCACCGACGGCCACGGCGCACTGCTGCCGAATATCGACGATATTCAGGGCGTGTCGAAGTGCATCGCCATGGAAGTGGGTAAAGCCGCGCAGCTGCAGGGCGTGGCGATCGTCACCTCCGAAGATGCGCTGTCGAAAGCCATCGAACACAACTTCTGGCGGCCGCAGTACCGCAGCTACAAGCGCACCTCGTTCTGAATGGCGCGCTGAAATGACCCAGCCCGGCTCCGCCGGGCTTTTTTGTGCGGCAAAAACGCCGAAAAATGCGGCGGCGCGCGTGCTTCAGGCGGTTCGCGTCTTGCGTAGGTCGGTCAGGTAAAGTAGCCTTGATCCATCTTTTTCAGCCCGGCGCGCGTAAGGCAACAACATGTGGAAACGCCTGATCATCAGCCTGTTCATCATCATTGCGGTGTTGATGGGTTCGGCTATTGCGCTCGATCGCTGGATCAGCTGGAAAACCGCGCCTTACGTCTACGACGAACTGCAGGCATTGCCGCACCGCCAGGTCGGCGTGGTGCTCGGCACCGCCAAGTATTACCGCACCGGGGTGATCAACCAGTACTACCGTTACCGCATTCAGGGGGCGATCAACGCCTATAACAGCGGCAAGGTGAAATACCTGCTGCTGAGCGGCGACAACGCCCAGCAAAGCTATAATGAGCCGATGACCATGCGCCGCGATCTGATCGCCGCCGGCGTGGCGCCGAGCGATATCGTGCTGGACTACGCCGGCTTCCGCACCCTGGACTCCATCGTGCGCACCCGCAAGGTGTTCGACACCAACGATTTCATCATCATCACCCAGCGCTTCCACTGCGAGCGCGCGCTGTTCATCGCCCTGCACATGGGCATTCAGGCGCAGTGCTACGCGGTGCCGTCGCCGAAAGACATGATGACGGTGCGCGCCCGCGAGATCTTCGCCCGCCTGGGCGCACTGACCGATCTCTATATCCTCAAGCGCGAACCGCGCTTCCTCGGCCCGCTGATCCCGATCTCCGCCATGCACACCGTGCCGGAAGACGCCCAGGGCTATCCCGCCGTTTCGCCGGAACAGTTGGTGGAGCTGGAGCACAAGCTGAAAGAAGAGAAGCAAAAAGCCAAACAGCCCTGACGCGGCAAACGCCCAACAGAAAGGCCGGCATATTTTGCCGGCCTTGTCGTCTGTACTGCGGTAAATCTACTTCTTCTTGGCGTATTTCAACGAGTCCAGCGCCACGGCGAAGATGATGATGCTGCCCTTGATGATGTACTGCCAGTACGGGTTGATGCCGATATAGGTCAGGCCGTAGTTGATGACGGTGAAGATGATCACCCCGGTCACCACGCCCCACACCGTACCCACCCCGCCGGCGAAGGAGACGCCCCCCACCACGCAGGCGGCGATGGCGTCCAGCTCGTACATAAAGCCGAGGTTATTGGTGGCGCTGCCGATGCGCCCCGCTTCCAGCAGGCCGCCGAAGGCGTAGAACACGCCGGACAGCGCATAGATCATGATCAGGTTCAGCGGCACGTTGACCCCGGACACCTTGGCCGCTTCCGGGTTGCCGCCGATGGCGAAAATGTTCTTGCCGAAGCGGGTCTTGGTCCACAGGATCCAGACGAATATGATGGCGATCAGCGCATAGAAGGTAATGTACGACAGCTTAAAGTCGCCGAAGCGCAAGAAGCCCTGGGCAAAGGTGGAGAACTTCGGATCGAAGCCCGCCACCGGCGAAGCGCCGACCGAGTCGTAATACAGCGAGTTGATGCCGTAGACGATGATCATGGTGCCCAGGGTGGTGATGAACGGCGTCACGTTGAGATAGGCGATAATCAGGCCGTTAACCAGGCCGATCACCGCGCCGACCGCACACACCAGCAGGATAACCAGGGGAATCGACCAGGTTTCCATGTGCGGGAACACCTTGTTGACGTTATCCATCGACTGCAGCAGCGTGGCCGCCACCACCGCCGCCAGCCCCACCTGCCGCCCGGCGGACAGGTCGGTGCCCTGGGTCACGATCAGCCCCGCCACGCCCAGCGCGATGATGATGCGCACCGAAGACTGCGTCAGGATGTTGCTCAGGTTCATCAGGCTGAGGAAGGTAGGATCCTGAATGATGATGATGGCCAACAGCACCAGCAACACCACGTAAATGCCGCCTTCCTTGAAATAGGTAAATAAGGTTTTTTTATTTAGCGCGTTCATAATTCCGATCCTTAAAGGTGCAGGGAGGCGAGACGTAAGATTTCATTTTGCGAGGTCTGTTTGGTGTTAACGATGCCCGCAACCTGACCATTGCTCATCACCAAAATACGGTCGGTGATCCCCAAAAGCTCCGGCATTTCGGACGAGACGATAATGATCCCCTTGCCCTTCTTCGCCAGTTCGGTCATCAGCTGATAAATCTCGAACTTGGCGCCCACGTCGATGCCGCGCGTCGGTTCATCCAGCATCAGGATCTCCGGCTGCGTCAGCAGCCAGCGGCCGATGATCACCTTCTGCTGATTGCCGCCGGACAGCGAGCCGATATGGGTGTGATGCCCCGGCGTTTTCACCCGCATGGCGTCGATCACCCACTGGGTGTCGCTCTTCATCCGCGCGTTATCCAGCAGGCCGAGCTTGTTTTTATAATTGCGGATATTGGAGATCAGCGAGTTGAAGCCCACGTCGAGGTAGGCGTAAATCCCGGTGGATCGGCGCTCTTCGGTCACCAGCGCAAAACCGTGGTTGATCGCTTCGTTGGCGCTATGGTTATCGATCGCTTTGCCGTGCAGCTTGATGGTGCCCGCCACCTTTTCGCGAATGCCGAACAGCGTCTCGACGATATCGGTGCGTTTGGCGCCCACCAGCCCGGCGATGCCGAGGATCTCGCCTTGATGCAGATCGAAGGACACATCGCGGATCGAGGGTTGACGCAGCGACGTCAGGTTTTTCACCTCGAGGATCACCTCACCCGGCGTGTTCTGCCTGTCGGGGAAGCGCTGGCTGAGCGAACGGCCGACCATCATGGCGATGATCTTGTCCATATCCAGCCCTTCCAGCGGTTGGGTGGCGATCCATTGCCCGTCGCGCAGCACCGTTATCTCGTCGCACAGCTGGAAGATCTCTTCCATCTTGTGCGAGATATAAACGATGCCGCAGCCGCGCTCTTTCAGCTTGCGGATAATGGTGAACAGGTGATTGACCTCTTTCTCCGTCAGCGAGGAGGTCGGTTCATCCATGATGACGATTTTGGCGTCGTAGGAAAATGCCTTGGCGATCTCGATCATCTGCATCTGCGACACCGACAGGTTGCCCACCTTTTCGCGCGGGTTGATGTCGATATCCAGCTCGTCGAAGATCGCCTGGGTGTCTTTGAGCATTTTTTCCTGATCGACGAACAGGCCTTTGGTCGGATAGCGCCCCAGCCACATGTTGTCCATCACGGTGCGCTGCAGCACCAGGTTCAGCTCCTGGTGCACCATGGAAACGCCGTGCTCCAGCGCTTCCTTCGAACTCTTGAAATCGATCTCCCGGCCCTGAAACACAATGCTGCCGCTGTCTTTTTTGTAAATGCCGAACAGGCATTTCAGCAACGTCGATTTACCCGCGCCGTTCTCCCCCATCAGGGCGTGAATCGAGTGCGGGCGGACGCGTAAATTGACATTGTCCAAGGCTTTGACGCCGGGAAATGACTTACAGATATCCGTCATTTCCAGCAGAAATTCGCGTGAGCTATCGGCCATAAATACACCTGGCTTAACTGTCTTGCAGTCGTAAACATCCCCGCCGGCGGTATTCCTGGTGTTGGCGCCGCAGGCGGGGTCTTAGCGGGATCTCAATTCTTATTTAACAAACTGAGACAGGTTGTCTTTATCTACGCCGACGTAAGGAATACGCACGACTTTATTTTCGATTTTATATTGGGTGCCTTCGGTGGCCGGTTTGCCCGCCGCCAGGTTCTTCGCCAGCTCGAAGGTGGCTTTCGCCTGGTTGTCGGCGTCGTTCAGCACCGTGCCCGCCATCGCGCCGGATTTCACCAGCGCCAGCGCCTCAGGCAAGGCATCGACGCCAAATACCGGGATAGTGGTCTTGTTATGCGCCTTCAGCGCTTCCACCGCGCCCATCGCCATGGCGTCGTTGTTGGCGATCACCACTTCAATCTTGTTGGCGTTCGGGCCGGAGAGCCAGGCGTCCATCTTGTCTTTCGCCTGCGCGGTATCCCACATCGCGGTATCCATCTGTAGCTGCTGGGTCTTGATGCCTTTCTCGTTCAGCGTTTTCACCACGTAGGTGGTGCGCGCTTCGGCATCCGGGTGGCCCGGCTCGCCTTTCAGCAGCACGAACTGGATCTGGCCGTCTTTGTTCAGATCCCAGGCCGGGTTGGCTTGCCAGTGTTTGGCGATCAGCTCGCCCTGGATCACGCCGGATTCTTTGGAGTCGGTGCCGACGTAATACGCCTTGTCATAGCTGTCCAACGCCTTGCGGGAAGGTTCTTTGTTGTAGAACACCACCGGGATATCGTTTGCGCGCGCCTTATCGATAACCACCGGCGCCGCGGCCGGGTCGACCAGGTTGATCGCCAGCGCTTTCACGCCCTTGGCCAGCAGCACGTCGATCTGATCGTTCTGCTTGGACTGGTCGTTCTGCGAGTCATTCATCAGCAGGGTGACGTCCGGTGAAGCCTTGGCGTCCTTCTCTATCGCCTTGCGCACCACCGACATGAAGTTGTCGTCGTACTTGTAAATCGTGACGCCAATACGGGTGTCAGCATGGGCTGCGGCGCCAAACATCATGGCTGCGGCCATGGCGGCCAGGGTGAAAACCTTCTTATTCATTGTCAGTCTCCGGTTCTGTGTAGGGTATTACTCGTCTTTGAGCCAATGGTCACCGGCAGTGCGCACACCCCAGGCCAGGCGATTTCCACTCAACACCTGCCGTCCGTGGATTTTGTTATTTCCGAGAAATGCTGTGTCAGCGCGAGATAAAGGTTGCAGCGGCAAGGGCCTTTGCGCCGGAAAACGCCTAGAGCATAGACGGCGTGATGTTAATATTCTGTGAATTTTCTCACAGATTGAAAACGGTTACACAAGATTAAATCGTCAGAGAGTGACCGTCGCCTCACTTTGCCAGGGGGCGACAGAATGGCGCCGCACCAGCGTCGGCATGAACAGATGAGCGGCCTGCGGCTCCGTCAGGCCTGCCGCGCCCTGCAACGCCAACTCGGTGGCCAGCGTGGCCATCGAGACGATCGGGTAGCGCACCGTGGTAAGCTTGGGGCTGGTGTAACGTGCGATGGGGATGTCGTCGAAGCCGATCAGCGAGAAATGCTGCGGCACCGTGATACCGTTTTCTTTCAGCACCGCCATGGCGCCGGCGGCCATGGCGTCGTTGTAGGCGAACACCGCGCTCAGCTGTAAGTTACGCCCCAGCAGCTCCACCATCGCCGCCTCGCCGCCCTGCAGATCCGGCGAACCGTAGGCGCGCCAGTTGTCGGGCGTGGCCAGCCCGGCGGCGGCCATCGCCTGCGCATAGCCCTGCTGGCGCAGCGGCCCGTCTTCGATCGGGTGATTGGAGCCCAGATAGCCGATGCGCCGATGGCCCTGCGACAGCAAAAGACGCATCGCCATTTCCGCGCCGCAGACGTTATCCAGCCCGACGCAGCGCGGCTCATAGCCGGGAATAATCCGGTTGATCAGCACCATGCCCGGCACCTGCTCCAGAAAGCCGATCAGCTCGGCGTCGCTCAGGGCTTTGGCGTGAACAATCAGGGCGTTACAGCGCTGGCGAATCAGCACTTCGATCGCGTGGCGCTCTTTGTCCGCCTGATGATAGCTGTTGCCGATCAGCAGGTATTTGTGGTGTTTCTGCGCCACCGTGTCTACCGCTTTCACCAGCGCGCCGAAGAACGGATCGGAGACGTCCATCACCACCACGCCCAGGGTATCGCTGCTTTGGGTCGCCAGCGCCTGCGCGTTGGCGTTGGGGCGATAGCCCAGCTCCGCCACCGCCTGCAGCACCTGCTCGCGCGTCTCCTTGCTGGTCAGCGCGCTGTGGTTCAGCACGCGGGAGACGGTCGCCACGGAGACCCCGGCGCGTTTCGCCACGTCGCGGATGGTGATCGGATGAACTGGAGGCATGCGGGATCCTGAAATCTGGGTAGTGGCCGGTGGCGCTATCCTACCCCGATTGGCCCGCTGCTCTGCGTGAATTACGTCACAGGAAAGAAAACGTTTACATACATTTTTTTAACCTGCCGGCAGGCGCTCACTTCAGCGTTTTGGGTTCCGCTTCGCCGGCGGCCAGCTGCGTCAGCTTGCGCCACAGCCACTCCATCGGCCCCTGTTCGAAATAACGCAGCCACAGTGCGGAAAACGCCAGGTTGGCCAGCCAGACCAGCGGCACGAACGCCAACAGCTGCAGCCGGTCGAACTGCTCATAGAGGCCAAAGCGATAAAACAGCGTGGTGCAGATCAGCGTTTGCAGCAGGTAGTTGCTCAACGCCATGCGCCCCACCAGGGTCAGCCAGTGGGCGATGCGCATGCGCGACAGCGCGGGCCAGAAACCGTAACACAGCGCCAGATAGCCCATCGCCTGCAGCGGGGCGCCCAGCTCGCGCGGCACCTGCAGCAGGAAACCGCTCCAGCGATAGTCCCAATGCACCTGCCATTGCAGCGCCACCGCCGGCAGCTGGATCAGCACCGAAAGCGGCAGCAGCCACGCCGCCTGCCGCAAATAATAACCGGAGGAATAACTGCCGCGCAGCCAGCCGCTGCGCATCAACCCGGCGCCGAACAGCATCAGCCCCGCCAGCTCCCAGCCATACTGCGCGCCGATGGCCAGCAGGCTGGACGAGAGCAGATCGGCGCGGCTGCGCCAGGCTTCGAAACCGCCCTGCAGCTTCCAGAACTTCTCGTACTGCAGCTCCGCCGCGCCCGGCTGCCAGAAGCTGCCCGGCTCACCGTGCGAGATAAAACCGAGCAACAGCAGCACCGCCACGCCGATCAAATACAGCACCACGCCGGTTTTCAGCAGTTGGAAGGTTTCTTTGGCTTCGCGGATCATGCGCCAGCACACCAGGCCGATCAGCCCGTAGGCCAGCAGAATGTCGCCGTCCCACAGGAAGATGGCGTGCGCAAGGCCGAACAGCAGCAGCCACGACAGCCGCGCGCGGATCCAGCTTTTGCCGCGCCGCAGCAGCATTTGCAGCCCGGCGCCGAACAGCAGCGCGAACATCGCCAGGAACTTGGCCTGGGCGAACAGATCGAGCAGCGCCCAGGTCCAGGCGTCGCGCGATGACGGCATGCCCAAATAGGCCGGGTTGAGGTAGGCGGCCTTCGGCAAGCCGAAGGCGCTGATGTTCAGCAATAAAATGCCGAGGATGGCGATGCCGCGCACGCAGTCCAGCGTGGCGATGCGCGGCAGAGGATGACTGTTCATTTTTTATCGCTGTCTTCCGCTCATGAAAAAGGCGCCCGCAGGCGCCTGTTGTCGTCGTGCGGGTCGCCCCGCAACGCCATCACCCCTGGTGATGACGCACCGCGCGCAGGAACTCCTGGCGGGTATTCTGGCTGGACTTGAACAGCCCCCCCAACGAAGTGGTGGTGGTGGCGCTGGTCGCGTCGCGGATGCCGCGCGCCTTGACACAATAATGGACCGCATCGATCGATACCGCCACGTTATTGGTGCCGAGCAGGGTCTGCAGCGCCACCAGGATCTGCTGGGTCAGGCGCTCTTGCACCTGCGGACGCTGGGAGAAGAACTGCACGATGCGGTTGATCTTCGACAGGCCGATCACCGAGTCTTTCGGGATATAGGCCACGGTGGCCTTGCCGTCGATGGTCACGAAGTGGTGTTCGCAGGTGCTGGTCAGCGTGATATCGCGCACCGTCACCATCTCATCCACCTTCATCTTGTTCTCGATAACGGTGATTTTCGGGAAGTTGGCGTAGTCCAGCCCGGAGAAGATCTCGTCGACATACATTTTGGCGATGCGATGTGGCGTCTCCGCCAGGCTGTCATCGGACAGATCGAGGTTCAGCAGCTGCATGATTTCGGTCATGTGCTCTTTGATGCGGCGCTTGCGCGTTTCGCGATCCAGCACTTCCCCGCGCAGCGGCGTCTCCAGACCACGCTCTTCCAGCGCCGCATGCACCAGCGCGGCTTCTTTACTTAATGATGTCATGTATTTGTTCTCCTGCGGACGGAACCCGCCGGCGGCCTGGTAGGGCGTGCGGCCGGCGAATTGCTTGCTCTCGTGACGGCAGAGTTTTCGTGGTGGATAACGTGAACCCGGTCAAGATTTTGCCCCCACTGTAGATGAGAGCGCGGCGATTATCCAGTGATTGTGCTTCATCCGCAGGTGAAATATTCGCATTTAGCACAATCAGGCCGGCTGCGGGATTCCACGCTTTTTGTATGGATTTCAATCACCGCATCGCCGTTTTTTGCGCCAACCGCCGCGCCGGGGTATTCACCACCAGCGCACCGGCCACCAACAGCGCCGCCACCGCCACGTACAGCGCCGGCTCCAGCCGATGGGTCAAGGCGGTCGACAGCGCCGACAGCATCGGCCCGACCAGTTGGCCGATCGCATAACCGGTGGTCAGCAATCCGGCCATGTAACGCGCATGGCGCGGCGCCAGTTCACGGCCGTGCTGAAGGGCGAGCTGCACCACGCAGAGGAAGCCGCCGCCGGTCAGCAACGCCCCGAGCGCCAGGCCGGCCACGCCCGGCACCACTTCGGCGCTCAGCACGCCCAGCGCCTGTATCCACAGCGTGATCGCCAACCGGGTCTGGGTAGTGAGCCGATGGCGGGTCAAAATGCCGATAACGATCCCCAGCACCGCCGCGCCGCCGAACACCGGCCAGACGAACTGCGCGAACAGGCTGCCGGGAAAACGCGCCGCCGCCATCTGCGACAAGAACGTCGCCGGCAGGATGTAGCCGAACCCGGCCAGGCTGTAGCTCCACACCAGGCGTTTGAGCGCCGGCGTCAGCAGCAGCGGCTCCGGGGCCACGTCCGGGCGATGCAGCTCGCCGCTGCGCGGCAGAAAGGCGCTAATCGCCCCCACCAACGCCAGCGCCGGCACGCCATACACCAGCCAGGCCTGCGCCGCCGTCAGCCCCAGCGTGTTGATGCCCACCGCCAGCATGCCGCTGAGGAAGATACCGGCGCCCGGCCCGGCGAACACCGCCGCGCTCAGCGCCGGCCGGCCGTAGTGCGCCAACCGCTCATTGGTCCAGGCCGCCACCAGCACCATCGCCCAGCCGCTGGCCCAGCCGATGACGAAGCGCAGCGCGCCGTGCGTCCATTCATCCTGCGCCAGCGCCGACAGCAGCGTCAGCGCCACCGCGCCCCACACGCCAAGCCACAGGCGCCGCTCGACGTGGCGCGTGGCGCGCATCGCGTCGTAGGCGCCGCACAGATAGCCCAAATAGTTGATCGCCGCCACCAGCCCGGCACCGGTCAGGGTGAACTGATGTTCCGCGATCATCAGCGGCACCTGGGGGGTGAAAGCGAAGCGGCCAATGCCCATCGCAACGATCAGCGCGGCAAAACCGCTCAAGGCAATACGTAAAGCCATATCGGCATCCAAAAGGTTAAAAGAAAGTTGCCAGTATCATGCCGCAGTATTAAACTCACAAAAACTGAATAATACTAATCAAGTTCATCACGAAACGAGAATATTATGGATCTGACCCAGCTTCGCATGTTCTGCTGCGTAGCGGAAACCGGCTCGGTCGCCCGCGCCGCCGAGCAGCTGCACCGCGTGCCGTCGAATTTGACCACCCGGCTGCGACAGCTCGAGCAGGAGCTGGGCGCCGATCTGTTTATCCGCGAAAAACAGCGCCTGCGCCTGTCGCCGATGGGCCATAACTTTCTGTGCTACGCCAACCGCATCCTGGCGCTGAGCGACGAGGCGATGAGCATCACCCACGCCGGCGAACCGGCGGGCAACTTCGCCCTCGGCTCGATGGAGAGCACCGCCGCCACCCGCCTGCCCTCGCTGCTGGCGGCTTACCACCAGCGCTTCTCGCAGGTTTCGCTGTCGCTGACCACCGGCACCTCCGGCGAAATCGCCGATCGGGTGCGCGCCGGCACGCTGGCCGCGGCGCTGGTCGACGGCCCGGTGCCCTATGACGAGTTGAACGGCTGTATCGCCTATCCTGAACATATGGTGGTGATCTCCTGTCTCGATCACGCGCCGATCCACAGCGCCAAAGACGCCAACGGCGAAACGCTGTTCGCCTTTCGCGCCAGCTGCTCCTACCGCCTGCGGCTGGAGGCCTGGTTCAAGCGCGAAGGCGCGCGGCCGGGGCAGATTATGGAGATCCAGTCCTATCACGCCATGCTGGCCTGCGTCGCCAGCGGCGCCGGGCTGGCGATGATCCCGCATTCGGTGCTCAGCCTGCTGCCGGGCCATGAGCGGGTCCGGGTTCACCCCCTGCCGCCGGACGTGGCCGACACCGCCACCTGGCTGCTGTGGCGCCGCGACGCGTTCGGCCCGAACGTGCGCGCGCTGAAAGAGTTGATTATTGAACAGACGGAAACCGCCGCTGTTGATGAAAGCACCCCCAACGATTTATCAGACGTTGTCGATATCGCCTGATTTAAAAGAAAACCACTGAGGAGACTATGATGGAGATGATCAAAACCCGCGCCGCCGTTGCCTGGGGCCCGAACCAGCCGCTGAAGATCGAAGAAGTCGAGCTGATGCCACCGCAAAAAGGCGAAGTGCTGGTGCGGATCGTCGCCACCGGCGTTTGTCACACCGACGCCTACACCCTGTCCGGCAAAGATCCGGAAGGCGTGTTCCCGGCGATCCTCGGCCACGAGGGCGGCGGCGTGGTGGAAGCGGTCGGTGAAGGCGTCACCAGCGTGGCGGTCGGCGATCACGTGATCCCGCTCTACACCCCGGAGTGCGGCGAGTGCAAATTCTGTAAATCCGGCAAAACCAACCTGTGCCAGGCGATCCGCGCCACCCAGGGCAAAGGGCTGATGCCGGACGGCACCACCCGCTTCTTCAAAGATGGCAAGCCGATCTTCCACTACATGGGCACGTCCACCTTCTCCGAGTACACCGTGGTGCCGGAAATCTCACTGGCGAAAATCAACAAGGAAGCGCCGCTGGAAGAAGTGTGCCTGCTGGGCTGCGGCGTGACCACCGGCATGGGCGCGGTGATGAACACCGCCAAAGTGCAGCCGGGCGACACCGTGGCAATCTTCGGCCTGGGCGGCATCGGCCTGTCGGCGATCATCGGCGCGCAGATGGCCGGCGCGGGCCGCATCATCGGCATCGACATCAACACCAGCAAGTTCGATCTGGCGCGCAAACTGGGCGCTACCGATCTGATCAACCCGAAAGACTATGACAAGCCGATTCAGGACGTGATCGTCGAGCTGACCGACGGCGGCGTCGACTTCTCCTTCGAGTGCATCGGCAACGTCAACGTGATGCGTTCCGCGCTGGAGTGCTGCCACAAGGGCTGGGGCGAATCGGTGATCATCGGCGTCGCGGGCGCTGGCGAAGAGATCTCGACCCGTCCGTTCCAGCTGGTCACCGGCCGCGTCTGGCGCGGTTCGGCGTTCGGCGGCGTCAAGGGCCGTTCGCAGCTGCCGGGCATCGTCGAACGCTATCTGGACGGTGAATTCGCGCTGAACGACTTTATCACCCATACCATGGGGCTGGAGCAGATCAACGAAGCGTTCGATTTGATGCACGAAGGCAAATCGATCCGTTCCGTCATCCACTTCGACCAATAAGCCAGGAGGCAGAGATGACGTTGTCATTGGAACTTCTCGAAGAGCACCGCATGTTCGGCGGCTGGCAGCAGCGCTATCGCCACGCGGCGCAGAGCCTGAATTGCAACATGACATTCAGCATCTACCTGCCGCCGCCGCGCGATGACAACCCGCCGCCGGTGCTGTACTGGCTGTCGGGGCTGACCTGCAACGACGAGAACTTCACGTTGAAAGCCGGCGCGCAGCGCATCGCCGCCGAGCTGGGCCTGGTGCTGGTGATGCCGGACACCAGCCCGCGTGGCGACGAAGTGCCGAACGACGAAGGCTACGATCTGGGCCAGGGCGCCGGGTTCTACCTGAACGCCACCCAGGCGCCGTGGGATCGCCACTTCCGCATGTACGACTACATCAGCGCCGAACTGCCGGCGCTGATCGAACAGCACTTCAGCGTCAGCGGTCGTCAGTCGATCTTCGGCCACTCGATGGGCGGCCACGGCGCGCTGATGATGGCGTTTCGCAATCCGCAGCGCTTCCGCTCGGTATCGGCGTTCGCGCCGATCGTTAACCCGTGCCAGGTGCCGTGGGGCCGCAAGGCGTTCACCGCCTATCTGGGCAGCGACGAAAGCCAGTGGCTGCAGTACGACAGCTGCCATCTGCTGGCCAGCGGCGCGGAAAAAATGCCGGTCCTTATCGACCAGGGCGACGACGACCAGTTCCTGGCCGACCAGCTGCAGCCGGCGCGGTTGGCGGAGCTGGCGCGCCAGCGCGACTGGCCGCTGACGCTGCGCATTCAGCCGGGGTACGATCACAGCTACTTCACCATCGCCACCTTCGTGGAAGATCACCTGCGCTTCCACGCCGAGCACCTGTTCCGCTGATAAAAAAATCCGGGCGGTTATTAAAGCGCCCGGATTTCTTCAAATACCGTCAAGAAGAAAGTCGATGGCGGCTTTTATCCTGGTCCGATACTGGGAAACATCACAAAACTCGGCCCCCAAAGCCCGAACCGGGATGCTGGCCATTTCATATGTCATCACGGCGTACTCGTTGTCATCAATCAATCTGATCAACGGGATCAAGCGTTCCGGTCGCGTACTCCCAGGGTATTTTTCAACGGGCAACAAAGGGATCACAACTCGACGATTTAATTGCCCAATGATATCGCTCGTCACATCAAGCAGCAGGGGATAAACCGCGCTGTTCCCCCTATTCGCATACACCGTAAATTGCATCGCTAAAACGTCCTGTATTCGTCGCTAAAGCAACCATGCTCATCATTAAATCGGTTAAGCGCTTCAAGCGCCTCTCGGTTTTCTTCCTGCCATTTTATCCTCTCATGCTGACGTAACTCAGCATCTAAAGCAGCAGTTAGCGTCGCGCTGAGATTAATCCCCGCCTCACGCGCACGGCTCAACAAACTGCGTTCCACCGTCATGGTCACACTTTGCGTCGTTCGTTGTTTTACTGGCATCGGCACCTCTCTCACTCATTTTCGTGCAAACAACACGGTTTATTGAACGATAGTAGCATTGAGACGTCATTTGAGCCCGTTCAAATATGCGCCATACGTTAAAGCATCATCCCTTCAGCTTAGGATCGAGCGCGTCGCGCAGTCCGTCGCCCAACAGGTTGAACGCCAGCACGGTAATGAATATCGCCAGACTGGGGAAGATCGCCACGTGCGGCGCGATCACCATATCGGCGCGCGCCTCGTTGAGCATCGCCCCCCACTCCGGCGTCGGCGGCTGGGCGCCCAGGCCCAGAAACGACAGGCTGGCGGCGGTGATGATCGAGGTGCCGATGCGCAGGGTAAAATAGACCACGATCGAAGACAGAGTGCCCGGCAGAATGTGCCGCAGGATGATGGTCCAGTCCGAGGCGCCGATGCTGCGCGCCGATTCGATATAGGTCAGGTGCTTCAGCACCAGCGTATTGCCGCGCACCAGGCGGGCGAAGGCCGGAATGCTGAAGATCGCCACCGCGACGATCACGTTGGCCATGCCGCTGCCCATGATCGCCACCACGCCGATCGCCAGCAGAATACCGGGAAACGCGAACAGCACGTCGCAGACGCGCATGATGAGGCGATCCCACCAGCCCTCATAGTAGCCGGCCAGCAGCCCCAGCAGGGTGCCGATCGCCCCGCCCGCCAGCACCGAGAACACCCCGGCCGCCAGCGAAATGCGCGTGCCCATCAGGATGCGGCTGAAGATATCGCGCCCGAGAGAATCCACGCCCAGCCAGTGCATCAGCGAAGGCCCCTCGTTCAGCCGATCGTAATCGAAATAGTTTTCCGCATCGAACGGTGCCAGATAAGGCGCCAGCAGCGCCGCCGCAATCAGCAGCAGCACCAACAGACCGGCGACCAGCGCCGCCCGCTGGCGGCGAAAACGCCGCCAAAACTCGCTCCACGGCGTGCGTACCGCGTTGGGATCGATAAGCGGCATCGCCTTCAGTGCGGCGTTGCGCCGCCAATGCTTAATCATGCCGCGTCCTCATTGATAACGAATCGCCGGGTTGATCGCCGCGTACAGCATATCCACCAGCAGGTTGATCAGGATGAATTCCAGCGAGAACAGCAGCACCTCGGCCTGGATCACCGGGTAATCGCGCATCTCCACCGAGTCCACCAGCAACCGCCCCAATCCCGGCCAGTTGAACACCTTCTCCACCACGATCGAACCGCCGAGCAGGAAGCCGAACTGCAGCCCCATCATGGTCACCACCGGGATCATCGCGTTGCGCAGGCCGTGTTTCATCACCACCACGCTTTCCCGCACGCCCTTGGCGCGCGCGGTGCGCATGTAGTCTTCCTGCAGCACCTCGACGAACGAAGCGCGGGTGAAACGCGCCATCACCGCTGCCACCGCCGCCCCCAGGGTGATCGAAGGCAGAATGTAGTGTCGCCAGCTGTCGGCGCCCACCGTCGGCAGCCACCCCAGTTCGACCGAGAACACCTGCATCAGCAGCATGCCGAGCGCAAAGGCCGGGAACGAGATCCCCGACACCGCCAGCGTCATGCCGAGGCGATCCGGCCAGCGGTTGCGCCACACCGCCGACACCACGCCGATCGCCAGGCCGAACGCCACCGCCCACAGCATGCTGGTGACGGTCAGCCAAAAGGTCGGCATAAAGCGCGAGGCAATCTCTTCGCTCACCGGGCGCTTGGACACCATCGAGATGCCGAAGTCGCCCCGCAGCGCGTTGACGAAGAAGTGTGCGAACTGCTGCGGCAGCGGCTTATCCAGCCCCAAATCCTTGCGCACCAGCTGCACCACCGCCTCGTCGGCCTCCGGCCCCGCCGCCAGCCGCGCCGGATCGCCCGGCAGCAGGTGGACGAACAGGAACACCAGCACCGCCACGATCAGCAGCGTCGGGATCAGACCCAGCAGTCGTTTCAGAAAATAATTGAGCATCTCATTCCTTCCCCCGCCCGCCGACGCTTGGCCGCAGGCGGGGATGGGCGCCTTATTTCAGATCGGCGTTATCAAAGTTGAACGAGGTATCCGGCATCACGTAGAAACCGCTCAGCTGTTTGCTGTTGGCCGACAACAGACGTTCGGTCGCCAGGAAGATCCAGGGCGCATCGGCCCAAATGCGATCCTGCGCGTCCTGATACAGCTTCTGCTTCTCGGCGCGATCGGTGGTCGCCAGCGCGTCGGTCAGATCCTTATCCACCTGCGGGTTGCTGTAGAACGCGGTGTTGAACTGCTTCGGCGGCGCCGCCTGGGTGGAGAACAGCGGCGACAGCGCCCAGTCCGCTTCCCCGGTCGAGGCCGACCAGCCGGTGTAGAACAGCCGCACGCCGGTGTCCTTCACCCCGACGCTCTCCACCTGCGCCGCACGCTGCCCGGCATCCATCGCCGTCACCGTCACTTTCACCCCCACCTGCGCCAGCTGCTGCTGGGTGAACTGCAGCACCTTCTGCGCGGTGCTGTGGTTGTGGGAAGACCACAGCGTGGTGGTGAAGCCGTTCGGGTAGCCGGCCTCTTTCAGCAGCTCGCGCGCCTTGGCCGGATCGTACGGCCACGGCTTATAGCGGGCGGCGAAGTCAATGGCCGGCGGCACCGGCCCTTCCGCCGGCACCGCGTAGCCGGCGAACGCCACTTTGATCAGCGCGTCCTTGTTGATGGCATAGTTCAGCGCCTGGCGCACCTTCGGGTTGTCGAACGGCTTCTGAGTGACGTTCATGCTGATGTAACGCTGCAGGATCGACGGCGCGGCCACCACGTCCAGCTTGGCGTTGCCTTCCAGCACCTTGGCCTGCTCGTAAGGGATCGGGAAGGCGAAGGTCGCCTCGCCGGTTTGCAGCATCGCCGCGCGGGTGTTGTTATCCACCACCGGGCGCCAGGTGATGCTGTCGAGCTTCGGCAGCCCCGGCTGCCAGTAGCCGTCGAACTTCTTCACCTTGACGAAATCGGTCTGGTTCCAGGTGACGAATTGATACGGCCCGGTGCCGACCGGGTGGAAACCGATCTCCTTGCCGTATTGCTTCAGCGCCGCCGGCGAGATGATCGCCGCCGCCGGGTGCGCCAGGTTGTTGACGAACGCCGAGAACGGCGCTTTCAGCACGATCTTCACCGTATTGGCGTCCACCGCTTCGGTTTTGTCGATCATCTTGAACAGGTTGTAGCGCTTGAGGTGGCTGTCCGGGTTGCTGGCGCGATCGAGGTTTACCTTCACCGCCTCGGCGTTGAACGCGGTACCGTCGTGGAATTTAATCCCCTGGTGCAGTTTGACGGTGTAGGTCAGGCCGTCTTTGCTGACCTCATAGCTGTCCGCCAGCACGTTCACCAGCTTCATGTCCTTGTCGAAGCCGAACAGCCCCTGATAGAAAGACTTGGCCACCGCCTGCGACAGCGTATCGTTGGCGTCGTAAGGATCGAGGGTGGTGAAGTTGGAGGCCACGGCGATCACCGCGTCCTTCGCCGCCCAGACCGGGCCGGTTCCCGCCGCCAGCAGTACGGCGGCCAACAGCGCATTGCGTTTGAATGTGTGCTTCATGTCGCTTGTCTCTCCTGAGGTCTTTAAAAAGCACCGGCGATCGGGTGGCGGGCGACAAAGTGCCCGGCGCCAACCTGCACCAGCGGTGCGGTAACGGGTTCATCGCCCAGCGCGCGCACCGGGCTCGGGATCTCATCGGCCGGCAGCGGCTGCCGTTTGTGGGCGTGGGCGGGATCGGCCACCGGCACCGCAGCCATCAATTTGCGGGTGTAAGGGTGCTGCGGATTGTCGAACACCGCCTGCCGTGGGCCGATCTCGACGATCTGCCCGAGGTACATCACCGCCACCCGGTGGCTGATGCGCTCCACCACCGCCATGTCGTGTGAAATAAACAGAAAAGCGATGCCGAACTCGCGCTGCAGGTCGAGCAGCAGATTGACGATCTGCGCCTGAATCGACACGTCCAGCGCCGACACCGCCTCGTCGGCGATCACCACTTTCGGGTTCAGCGCCAGCGCGCGCGCGATGCAGATGCGCTGGCGCTGGCCGCCGGAAAATTCGTGCGGGTAGCGGCGCGCATGCTCCGGCAGCAGGCCGACGCGCTCCAGCAGCCAGGCCACCCGTTGCTCCGCCTCGCGGCCGCGCATCACGTTGTGCACCAGCAGCGGCTCCATGATGGAAAAACCGACCGTCAGACGCGGATCAAGCGAAGCGTATGGATCCTGAAAAATGAACTGAATATCGCGCCGCAGGTGCTGCAGGGCCGGCCCCTTCAACTGATCTATCCGCCGCCCGGCGAAGGTGATGGTGCCGCTCTGGCTGTCCACCAGCTTCAGCAAAGAGCGCCCGGTGGTGGACTTGCCGCAGCCGGACTCGCCCACCAGCCCCAGTGTCTCGCCGGGGTAAAGATCGAAACTGACGTTTTCCACTGCGTGCACCCGGCGAGTGACCCGATTGAACAACCCGCCGCGCAGATCAAAGCGCGTAACCAGATGCTCCACCTGCAGGATCGGCGCGGCACCGGGCGGCACGGTATCCTGCGGCGCCGTATCCCCCTCGCCGCCCGGCAACGGAAACTTCGCCGGCAACGGCCGATCGGCCATCGCCCCCAGCTTCGGCACCGCCGCCAACAGCGCCCGGGTATAGGCCTGCTGCGGCGCGGCAAACAGCTCGCGCACCCGATTTTGTTCCACCTGCTCGCCGCGGCGCATCACCAGCACCCGATCGGCTATCTCCGCCACCACGCCCATGTCGTGAGTAATGAAGATCACCCCCATCTGCATCTCCCGTTGCAGCACGCGGATCAGCTGCAGGATCTGCGCCTGAATGGTGACGTCGAGGGCGGTGGTGGGTTCATCGGCGATCAGCAGCGCCGGCTTGCAGGAGAGCGCCATGGCGATCATCACCCGCTGGCGCATGCCGCCGGAAAGCTGGTGCGGGTAGCGCCCCAGCACCTCTTTGGCCTCCGGAATACGCACCAGATCGAGCATGCGCAGCGCCTCCTGGCGCGCGCTGCGGCGATCCATGCCCTGATGCAGGCGCAGCGATTCGGCGATCTGCTCGCCGACCGGAAATACCGGGTTGAGCGAGGTCATCGGCTCCTGGAAGATCATCGCCATGTCGGCGCCGCGCACCGTGCGCAGCGTGCTCTGCGAGGCCTGCGCCAGATCGAGCAGCGCGCCGTCGCGCCGGCGCAGCGTCATGGCGCCGCTGACGATGCGCCCGCCGCCCTGCTCCACCAACCGCATTAGCCCCAGCGAAGTGACCGATTTGCCGGAGCCGGACTCACCGACGATCGCCAGCGTCTCTCCGCGATCGAGATCGAACGACAGGTTGCGCACCGCTTCTACGGCGCCGTCCGGTTGAGGAAAGCTGATGCTCAGATCGCGCACCGTCAGCACCCGCTGCGGCGGCAATGACGGCCCGCCGCTGGCGGCGGGTCGAAGTAAAACGTCGGTCATGCACCCTCCCGGTGAACGCTTAGCGGTAAATCCCGACGGACGGCGCATCGCCGACATAGCCAAAACCGCGATACATCCCCTCGCAGTTGAACGGCAGCGCGATATTGCCGTGGCGATCGACGGCGATCATGCCGCCGCTGCCACCGAGGGCCGGCAGCTTCTCCATCACCACCCGATCGCTGGCCGCCTGCAGGCTCAGATCGCCGTATTCGATCAGGGCGGAGACGTCATAGGCCGCCACGCCGCGCATGAAGATTTCGCCGGTGCCGGTGCTGGAAACCGCCACGGTGGCGTTGTTGGCATAGCAGCCGGCGCCGATAATCGGCGTGTCGCCTACCCGCCCGGCCTGCTTGTTGGTCATACCGCCGGTCGAAGTGGCGGCGGCGAGGTTGCCCAGCGCATCCAGCGCCACCGCGCCGACGGTGCCGAATTTGCGATCGGGATCGAGCGGATCGCCGGCCTGCGCCGCGCCGTCGTGATCGAGCAATACCCGGCCCTGCTCCGCCTGGGCGCGGTGCAGCTGATCGAAACGTTCTTGGGTAAAGAAGAAGTCAGGGGTAACCATTTCCAGGCCGTGGGCGGCGGCAAACTTCTCGGCGCCTTCGGCGGCAAACAGCACGTGTTCGCTGTTTTCCAGCACCGCGCGCGCCGCCAGCACCGGGTTGCGGATGCGGCTGACGCCGGCGACGGCGCCGGCATCGCAGGTGCGGCCGTCCATCACGCAGGCGTCCAGTTCGTGAGTGCCCTGATGGGTAAACACCGAGCCTTTGCCGGCGTTGAACAGCGGGCACTCTTCGAGCAGCCGCACCGCTTCGGTCACCGCGTCCAGCGCGCTGCCGCCCTGGGCCAGTATCGCCTGCCCGGCGGTCACGATCTCGGACAGCGCCTGGATATACTGCCGTTCTTTTTCCGCACTCAGCGCCGCCCGGGTAATTGCGCCCGCGCCGCCATGAATGGCAATCACTGGTTTGCTCATTTGCCTGACACCCTGTGTTAATCCCGCCGTTGCGCAGCGAATAAGCTGAGCGCGGTATCATTATTATTCAGTCTTTTTCGACTCTATTTAGTCCTACAGTGGAAGTACAGCATAACGTCCACGTCCCGCTTTTAGCGTAGTCCGCTTAGACCGTTTCGCACCTTGAAATAGCTTATTGGAATAAAAACAGCAGGTTATAAAAAGCCGTAAACCGCCGATCGTACGGCCGAGATTATTGGTAATTCCGCGTGCGGAAATAGCGGCATGGCGTAAGGAAATAAACGTTCGCGCTGAATAACGCTTATTGCGGCGCCCGGCCTGCTGTTTTTTCCCCGGCCGGGCGCAGATGATCCGAGATTAAAAACCCGATCCGGGCTGCTGTAAAAAAGCCTCTTCTTCCGGCGTGCTGGTGCGCCCCAATATCGCATTGCGATGCGGGTAGCGGCCGAAACGATCGATGATCGCCTTGTGCCGAAGCTCGAACTCCAGCTGGTCGCCGTTATTGAGCTCGGTGTACATCACCAGCGCCTGCTGGTGGATTAGCGGCGATTCCGAATGCATGAACGGCAGATAAAGGAAACCGCGCTGCTCGCGGCTCAGCCGTTCGCACTCGCCGCTGCGGATCGCCTCCTGCGCCAGGATCAGCGCCATGCCGTCGCAGGCGAACGACTGCGGCGTGCCGCGGAACAGGTTGCGGCTGAACTGATCGAGCACGATCACCTCCGCCAGGCGCCCCTCGATGGTGTCGCGCCAGTGCGCCAACTCCCCCGCCGCCGCCGCGCGCCAGATTTCGCCGAAACGGCTGTGCAGCAGACGATCGAAATCGTCGTCCTTTTTGAACCACATGATCGGTTCGATCTCGTCGAACCAGAAGTCGATAACCTGTTTATACATCATGATTCTCCTCTGTTTTACGCAGTTTATACCCGATCGCCCCAGCGCCGCAGTGCGAAAGATGGCGGGCATAACCCGTTCTCCCCCCCGGCGTTCTCTGCCATAATACCCGCACTTTGTCGCTATTTTAGCGCACCCTGATTACGGAGTTCCCTTTATGGATCATTGCCATACTTCCGATCTCATTTCCCTGGAGCAAGCGCTGGAAAAAATGCTCGGGCAGATCGCCCCGCTGCAGCAGACCGAATCCGTCGCCCTGACCGCCGCCGCCGGCCGCATCACCGCCGCGCCGGTGGTCTCGCCGCTCGACGTGCCGCCGTTCGCCAACTCGGCGATGGACGGCTATGCGCTGCGCCTCGCCGATCTGGCGGCCGATGCGCCGCTGCCGGTCGCCGGTAAGGCCTTCGCCGGTGCGCCGTTCGACGGCCAATGGCCAGCCAACAGCTGCGTGCGCATCATGACCGGCGCGCCGATCCCGGCCGGGGCGGACGCGGTAGTGATGCAGGAGCTGGCCGAGGTGAGCGACCAAGGCGTGCGTTTTACCGCGCCGGTTGAAGCCGGACAGAATATCCGTCTGGCGGGTGAAGACATTCGCCGCGGCGCGAGCGTGTTGCCGGCCGGCGTGAAGCTGGGCGCCGCGCAGCTGCCGCTGCTGGCTTCGCTTGGCGTCGCCGAGGTGCAGGTGATGCGTAAGCTGAAGGTGGCGGTGTTCTCCACCGGCGACGAACTGCAGCCGGTCGGCCAGCCGCTGCAGGCGGGCCAAATCTACGACACCAACCGCTTCGCGGTGCGCCTGATGCTGGAACAGCTGGGCTGCGAGGTGCTCGATCTCGGCATTATCCGCGACGATCGCGATGCGCTGCGCGCCGCTTTCGAACGGGCAGACAGCCAGGCCGACGTGGTCATCAGCAGCGGCGGCGTTTCGGTCGGCGAGGCCGACTACACCAAACAAATGCTCGACGAACTGGGCCAGGTCAGCTTCTGGAAGCTGGCGATCAAACCCGGCAAACCCTTCGCCTTCGGCAAACTGGGCCACGCCTGGTTCTGCGGCCTGCCGGGCAACCCGGTTTCCGCCGCCCTGACCTTCTACCAACTGGTGCAACCGCTGCTGGCGAAGCTGGCCGGCCACAGCGACTGGCGCCTGCCGCCGCGCCTGCGCGCACGGGCGCTGACCCCGTTGAAGAAATCGCCGGGCCGCCTCGATTTCCAGCGCGGCGTGTTCAGCAGCAACGCCGCGGGCGAACTGGAGGTCAGCACCACCGGCCACCAGGGCTCGCACGTCTTCAGCTCTTACAGCCAGGGCAACTGCTTCATCGTGCTGGAGCGCGAACGCGGTTCGGTGGCGGTAGGCGAAACGGTGGAGATCGAGCCGTTCAACGCCCTGCTGAGGAGCTGAGCATGCTGCCGGAATTGACCGACGCCGAAGCGCTGCGCTACAACCGCCAGATCGTGCTGCGCGGCTTTGACTTCGACGGCCAGGAGAAGCTGAAGGCAGCCCGCGTGCTGATCGCCGGGCTGGGCGGGCTGGGCTGCGCCGCCGCGCCATATCTGGCAGCGGCCGGCGTCGGCCATCTGGTGCTGGTGGATTTCGACACCGTCTCGCTCTCCAACCTGCAGCGCCAGATCCTGCACCGCGACGATCGCATCGGCCAGAGCAAGGTCGCCTCCGCCAGGCAGGAACTAAGCGCCATCAACCCGCATATCCACATCGACGCGATCGACGGCCGTTTGGAAGATGACGCGGTCGCAGCAGAAATCGCCGCCTGCGATCTGGTGCTGGACTGCACCGACAACGTGGCGGCGCGCGATGCCCTGAATCGCCTGTGCCACGCGCAGCAGAGGCCGCTGGTTTCCGGCGCGGCGATCCGCATGGAAGGCCAGCTCAGCGTGTTCACCTATCAGCCGGGCGAGCCCTGCTACCGCTGCCTGAGCCGGCTGTTCAGCGACAGCGCCCTCACCTGCGTCGAAGCGGGCGTGATGGCGCCGCTGGTCGGCACTATCGGCACCCTGCAGGCGATGGAAGCCATCAAGCTGCTGGCCGACTATGGTCAGCCGCTGCGCGGCAAGCTGTTGATGTTCGATGCGATGAGCATGCAGTTCCGCGAGATGAAGCTGCCGAAGGATCCGCACTGCGAGGTGTGCGGCGAGGAATGACGGATAAAAAAAGGGCGGGATAATTCCCGCCCTGATGCGTTGCCGCGAGGGTTACACGATGCCCTGGCTGCGCAGATAGTCTTCGTAGTTGCCGGTAAAGTCGATCACCTTGTTCGGGGTGATTTCCAGAATGCGCGTCGCCAGCGAGCTGACGAACTCACGGTCGTGGGAGACGAAGATCAGCGTGCCTTCGTACATCTCCAGCGCCATGTTCAGCGATTCAATGGATTCCATATCCAGGTGGTTGGTCGGTTCGTCCATCACCAGAATATTCGGGCGCTGCATCATCAGCTTGCCGAACAACATGCGGCCCTTCTCACCGCCGGACAGCACCTTCACTTTCTTCTTGATGTCGTCCTGGCTGAACAGTAAACGGCCCAGCACGCTGCGCACCGCCTGCTCGTCGTCTTTTTCCTGCTTCCACTGGCTCATCCAGTCGAACACGGTCAGGGTATCGTCGAACTCGTATTCGTGATCCTGCGCGTAGTAACCGATACGGGCGTTTTCCGACCACTTCACGGTGCCGCTGTCCGGCTGCGCGTCGCCCACCAGCGTTTTCAGCAGGGTGGTTTTACCGATGCCGTTGGCACCCAGCACCGCAACCTTCTCACCCACTTCCACCATCAGGTTCAGCTTGCTGAACAGCGGGCCGTTGTCGAAGCCCTTGGTGAGCGCTTCCACTTCCAGCGCGTTACGGAACAGCTTCTTGTCCTGATCGAAACGGATGAACGGGTTCTGGCGGCTGGAGGCCTTCACTTCTTCCAACTGGATCTTGTCGATCTGGCGGGCGCGCGAGGTGGCCTGCTTGGATTTGGAGGCGTTGGCGCTGAAACGGCTGACGAACGATTGCAGCTCGTTGATCTGCGCCTTCTTCTTGGCGTTGTCGGCCAGCAGACGTTCACGCGCCTGGGTGGCGGCGGTCATGTATTCGTCGTAGTTGCCAGGATAAACGCGCAGTTCGCCGTAGTCCAGATCCGCCATGTGGGTGCAGACCATGTTCAGGAAGTGACGGTCGTGCGAGATGATGATCATGGTGCTGTTGCGTTCGTTCAGCACCTGCTCCAGCCAGCGAATGGTATCGATGTCCAGGTTGTTGGTCGGTTCGTCGAGCAGCAGGATTTCCGGATCGGAGAACAGCGCCTGCGCCAGCAACACGCGCAGCTTCCAGCCCGGCGCGATTTCGCTCATCGGGCCATAGTGCTGTTCCACCGGAATGCCGACGCCAAGCAGCAGTTCGCCGGCGCGCGCTTCGGCGGTGTAACCGTCCATCTCGCCGTAGGCGACTTCCAGATCGGCCACTTTATAGCCGTCTTCTTCGCTCATCTCCGCCATGGCGTAGATGCGGTCGCGCTCTTCCTTCACCGCCCACAGCTCGGTATGGCCCATGATCACGGTGTCCAGCACGCTGTACTGTTCGAAGGCGAACTGATCCTGACGCAGTTTACCCAGGCGCTCGTTCGGATCGAGGAACACGTTGCCGCCGGTCGGCGCCAAATCGCCGCCGAGGATTTTCATAAAGGTGGACTTGCCGCAGCCGTTGGCGCCGATCAGGCCATAACGGTTGCCGCCGCCGAATTTAACAGAGATGTTTTCAAACAACGGCTTGCTGCCGAACTGCATGGTGATGTTGTTGGTGCTTAACACAGCGCTCGCTCTTTATACATAGGGAATGTGATTTGGCGCGCATTATGCCACAACGGGGTTAAGAGATCGCGGGAAGTTTTGGTGACATTTTGAGCGGTGACGACGAATGAGTCATAGTTGGGTTGAATAACACCGATAAAATTCACGGCGAGATTTCACGCAGCAAGCCGTACAATATTTGAAACCAATTCGCCAAATATATTAATTAAACTTAAAAATGACATTTATTCTCCTCAGAACTGCCCCAGGCACGAATAAATCGTATCTGTTCACCTTATGAAAATCATTAATACAGCCAATACGTCTCTATTTAATTCTAGTTTTTTCCGACTATCGCCACACATTCTGCTATACGCGACATTTTGTGACCGCCTTCTTAAATACCAAGGTTTTTTAGAGGATTAATGCGTTACAGCTCACTAAATCGACATGGCACATTCGTTCCAGCTGAAGAAAAAATCAAATAAAAACAATTAAATACAGAAAGATGTGAAAATCAAACCACCGTTATCCCGCTAACTACTCTCATATTGCATATGATTGTACATACAAGTATATGTAAACGTGACGTTGCCGTTTTGTTGGCGTTTCGGGGCTCGGTTATCGCCGCCCCGGATAACGCCACCCCGGCCAGAAAATAATAACAACACACCGTCCACCTATCGCGAGAGACAACGATGAACACTGCTGAAAACGCATTGCCCAAAAGCCAAACGGCGCAGAAGGGCGCGGTAAATTACAAAGTCATTGTCGGCGCCAGCCTGGGCAACGGCCTGGAGATTTTCGACTTCACCGTCTACAGCTTCTTTGCCGCCATTATCGGCAAACTCTATTTTCCCAGCGACAGCGCCTACGGCTCCTTGTTGATGTCGGTGGCGGTGTTCGGCGTCGGCTTTATCATGCGCCCGCTGGGCAGCATGGTGCTGGGTGCCTATGCCGATCGGGTCGGCCGCAAGGCCGCCATGCTGATGACCATCGTGCTGATGGGCGTCGGTACCGCGCTGATCGCCTTCGCGCCCACCCATGCGCAAATCGGCGTTCTGGCGCCGGTGCTGATCGTGGTTGGCCGCCTGATTCAGGGGTTTGCCGCCGGCGGTGAAGTGGGCTCGGCCACCACGCTGCTGCTGGAGTCGGCAGGGGCCAACCAACGCGGCTTCTTCGTCAGCTGGCAGGCGATAAGCCAGGGCATCAGCGCCCTGCTTGGCGCCTCTTTAGGCCTGGCGCTCACCTATTTTCTGCCGGAGCAGGCACTGTATGCCTGGGGCTGGCGCGTGCCGTTCATCATCGGTTTGTTGATCATTCCCGTCGGCATCTATATTCGCAAACATCTGGAAGAGACCTACAGTGGAGAGGCGCCGGCTCACGCGCGGCCGCCGCTGAATCCGGTATGGGATCTGGTGAGCAATCATGCCAAAGATCTGTTGCTGGGCGTATTGATCATCATGTCCGGCACCGTGATGGTCTACGTGGTGCTGCTGTATATGCCGACCTACATGATGCAGACCTATCACATCGCCGGCCCGACCGCCTACCTGTTCAGCTGTATCGCCTCTGTGGTACAGATCATCGCGGTCTATTGCGCAGGCCGTTACGTCGATCGGGTGCAGAACTACAAAAGGCCGCTGCTGTTCTCAATCTTTGCAGCACTGATCCTGATTTACCCGACCTTCTGGTTCCTCAGCGCCACGCAAACCCTGTGGCTGGCGATCGTTTTCCGCATCCTGCTGATCGGCGCACTGGGCATCAACATGCTGGCCAGCACTATGCTGATCGTCTCGGCGCTGCCGCGCCACGTGCGCGCCACCGGCACCTCGATGATCTACGCCTTTGGCGTGACGCTGTTCGGCGGATCGGCGCAGTTGGTCGTCACCTGGCTGCTGGACGTCAGCGGCAATCCGATGGCGCCGGCGTGGTACGTCACCGGCATGTTGACCGTCAGCCTGATCGCCACTCTGCTGTTCCGCGAACGTCATAAAGAATAGCGCCTGCTGCCGGGCCGTGCGGCTATCGGCTGCCCGGCGCCGGCGTAATGCCCTGTTCCTGCAAGAGGGCGATAAACGCCTGCGCGGCGGCGCTGCGGTAAGCGCCTTTACGCTGCAGCCATACCGCCTGCCGCACCGGCATGGCGTTGGCCAAAGCCACTTTTTTCAACTGCCGGTTCTCGCGCGCAATGGCGGCCGGCAGCAGCGTGGCGAGCTGCCCGCGCCGCACGATCTCGACGATGGCGCCCAGCGCATTGGCCTCCACCGCCACCTGCGGCCGGAAACCCAGCTGCGTGCAGTAGCGATCGATAAACTGGCGCGTGGCGAAGTCGCCGCTCAGCAAGGCCAGCGGCAGATGTTGCCACTCCGCCAGCGTCAGCGGCCGGCGATGAGATGCCAAGGGATGATCGGTGCCGACCATCAGCTCCAGCGACTCATTGAACAACGGCGCCGCTTCCACCTCCGCCGACTGCGCCATCTCGAAGGCAATGCCCAGATCCAGCCTATCCTGCGCCAGCAGCGCCTCCATTCGCTCTTGCGCCATCTCTTCAATGCTCAGCGTAATCCCCGGATAGCGGCGGTAGAAGGCATCGACCGCCGGCCCCACCAGATAGGCGGTGAACGTGGGGGTCATCGCCAGCCGCAAATGGCCGCGCGCCAGCGTCGCCACGTCATGGATCGCCCGCGCGCCGGCATCCAGATCCTGCAGCGCCAAGCGCGCATAGCGCATCCACGCCTCACCGGCGTCGGTCAGGCGCACGGCTCTGCCGCTGCGATCGAACAGCGGCGCTCCCAATGTGTCTTCCAGCTGCTTGATCTGTTGCGACAGCGTCGGTTGCGAGACGTGCAGCGCTTCGGCGGCGCGGGTGAAGTTGCCCTGTTCGGCAACGGCCAGAAAATAACGGATGTGTCGCAGCAGCATAACGCCCCAGCTATTATTAAAACCTATAGCTGGCATTATAAATGGGTCTTAGACCCTATAGCCAGAAGCGTTCATCATGCCGCCATCGCATAACGACACCCAATGGAGAAACGGATGAAAGAGGTGATTGAAGGCTTCCTGAAGTTCCAGCGCGAAGCCTTTGTTGAACGCACGGCGCTGTTTCAGCAGTTGGCGACCCGCCAAAACCCGCGCACCCTGTTTATCTCATGTTCCGACAGCCGTCTGGTGCCGGAGCTTGTCACCCAGCGCGAGCCGGGCGATCTGTTCGTGATCCGCAATGCCGGCAACATCGTGCCTTCTTTCGGCCCCGAACCCGGCGGGGTTACCGCCTCGGTCGAGTACGCCGTCGCCGCGCTGGGCGTGGAAGATATCGTGATCTGCGGCCATTCCGACTGCGGCGCAATGACCGCCATCGCCACCTGCCAGTGTCTGGACCACCTGCCCACGGTCGCTGGCTGGCTGCGTTACGCCGATTCCGCGAAGGCGGTCAATCAGGCTTATCCGCACGCTTCCAAAGAGGCGCGGGTCGCATCGATGGTGCGCGAAAACGTCATCGCCCAGCTCAACAACATCAAAACGCACCCTTCCGTCGCCCTGGCGCTGGATCAGGGACGCCTGACGCTGCACGGTTGGGTCTATGACATCGCCAGCGGCGCTATCGACGCGCTGGACGGCGAAACCCGCCGCTTCGTGCCGCTCGCCACCCATCCCGAGGTGACCGCCACCCCGGCGCTCGCCCGTTTTTAAGTCAACAAAAGGAGCTAACATGACACACTCTCTGCACAACGCCGCCCCGCGCGCAGCGCTCACCGACACCATCATGGCCGCCAAGATCCGCCATAACCTGACTTTCGACGCGCTGGCTGAGGGCACCGGACTCAGCCTGGCGTTCGTCACCGCCGCGCTGCTGGGGCAGCATGCGTTGCCGGAACAAGCGGCACGCACCGTGGCGGCCAAGCTCGGGCTGGACGAAGAGGCGGTACAGCTGCTGCAAACCATCCCGTTGCGCGGCAGCATTCCCGGCGGCGTGCCGACCGATCCGACCATTTATCGCTTCTATGAAATGCTGCAGGTTTACGGCTCCACGCTGAAAGCGCTGGTGCACGAGCAGTTCGGCGACGGCATCATCAGCGCCATCAACTTCAAGCTGGATATCAAGAAGGTGGCCGATCCGGAAGGCGGCGAACGCGCGGTGATCACCCTGGACGGCAAATACCTGCCGACCAAGCCTTTCTAATCTACTTCCGCGCCATCGCCTTCCAGGGCGCGCTGCCGTGCGCGGAAGTCGCCTTCCACAACGCGTTTAACGCCGAAGCCTAACCCTGTTGTTGCCGGCGCCGTTATGGCGCCGGTTTTCAGTCCTGTTCGCCATAACGCAAGACTGTCATCCCTTCCTCTTCCGCCGGGGGAACAAAGTACTGCGCCAGGCGCTCAAACTCCGCTTCGCTCAGTGTAAACGGGTGCTCGCCGCGCGCGTTTCTCAGCGTTATCCGGCTCAGGCACTGCGCATGGCTGACGTCGAGAAAATGCAGACAGTGCGCAACGCCGGCCTCCTCCGCCAACGCTTTGGCCCAGCGCCGCCTGTCCGGCGTATTCATCGGGAAATCGAGCGCCACGGACCAGCCGCCGCGCAGCAGCTGAACGAGGTGCCCGCCCAGCGCCCGCCGCAACCGGTCGGAACAGCGCGCATAGTCTTGCAGGCTGGTCATCTCCTGTTCATACAGCGTCGCCAGCCACGCATCTTCGACCAGCAACAGCGTTTGCGGTTGCTGCGCCAAACGCTGCGCCAGCGTCGATTTGCCTGCGCCGGCCTTGCCGCACATCAGGTGTAAAACTGCAGGGTAGGTTTTCATGACGCTCTCCGGTCGTTGCCGGAAGGGGATAAAAAACCCGCCTGCCGGCGGGTTTTTATTGGCGACACACGCGCTATCCCACCCTTTGGAGAAGGGTGATAATAATTTGCGCGAATGGACGGTAGGATTTTTTCATAGCTAATGAATATGACAATCGTGCGCCGTTGTCAATTCGCCGTCATCAATCCCTGTTCTCGCACAAACTCGGTGAATAAACTCACTTTCTGCTGCACATGCCGGCGCGTCGGGTAAACCGCAAAAACCTGATGCACGTCGGCAATCTGTTCAGGGAACAGCCGCACCAGCCTGCCGGCGGCGATTTCGGGATCCGCCACGAACGACGGCAGCGAACCGATGCCCAGTCCCGCCACCAGCATATCCCGCAGCATCAGGCTGTTGTTGGCGATCAACCGGGGAGTGAACGTCACGCTCAGGCTCTCCTCGCCGGCGGTGAACTGCCACTGCCCCGGCCTTTCCGCCAGGGAATAGGCCAGACAGCTGTGTCGCTGCAATTCATTCGGCGTTTGCGGCACGCCGTGCTGCGCCAAATAGCCGGGCGCGGCGCAAATTCGCTGGTGCACTTCACCCAGCGCCCGGGCGCTGAGGGAAGAATCCGGCAGCCGTCGGCGAATGCGCAAGGAAATATCGAAACCGGCCGCCACCACGTCCAATACCCTGTCGTCGAGCGTCAGCTCCACCTGCAGCTGCGGGTAACGTTGCATAAACGGCGGCAGCAGTGGCGACAACACCGTCAGGCCGAACGAAAGCGGCGCATTGACCCGCAGCGTGCCGGAGACCTGCTGCGCGCTGGCGGCAACCGTCTGCTCCAGCGCGTCGAACTCGCCGAGCAACCGACAGGCTTCCTGGTAATAGAGCTGCCCGGCTTCGGTCAGGCTCATGCTACGGGTAGTACGCACCAGCAACAGCGTCCCCAACCGGTTTTCCAACTGCTTAATCTGCTTGCTCAACGCCGCCGGCGTGATCGCCAGATCCTCCGCCGCCTTATAAAAACTGTTGCGCTCAACCACGCGACGAAAGGCGCGCATCGTCAGTAGCACGTCCATATTATGTCCTGATAGTTAATTATAAATTCAATAAAACACAGATTATTAACTTCAACAACCTCAGTAGACTTTATTCAACCGCCTCCCTGAGTGAGAGGTGAATTTAATCTACTGATAATCATGGAGTTAATAATGAAAAAGACCCTGTTCGCCCTGATGCTCGGCCTGAGCGCAGCCGCCGCCCCCGTCGCCGCGCTGGCGCAATCCCCCGCCGCCGACAGCCGCCAGGCGGGTTATGTGCAGCCGCTGACCGCCGAGAACAGCCTGTTGCTGTTGGTCGATCTGCAGGACATGTTCGGCATGACCATTTCCTCTATCGATCAAACCAACCTGGTCAATAACGCCGCCGGCATCGCCAAGGCCGCCAAGGTGTTCAACGTGCCGACCATTCTGGCCTCAGCCAACGCCAAAAGCTTCGCCGGGCCGGTATTCCAGCAGGTGACGCAGGCACGCCCGGACCTGCAGGTATACGACCGCACCGCCATCAACGTCTGGCAGGATCGGCGCGTGGTGGATCTGATCAAACAATCCGGCCGCAAGAAAATCATCATCGGCGGGCTGTGGACCGCCAGCTGCGTGATGCTGCCGGCGCTGTCCGCCCTGGGCGAGGGTTATGAGGTTTATATCCTGTCGGACGTCACCGGCGACATTACGCCAGACAGCCAAAACAACGCCATGCAGCGTCTGGTACAGGCGGGCGCCACGCCCATCAACTGGGTGGCGTTGATGCTGGAATGGCAGCAGGACTGGAGCCGCAAAGCCACGGCGGGAGGCGTATTGCAGATCGCCCGCGACCACGGCGCCGCCTGGGGGATGGGCGCCAGCTACGCCGGGGCAATGAAGGTGGGCAGCGAAGCGAAATAACGGACGAAAGCCCGCCGCCGGCGGGCTTTCTTCAGGTGCGGTGATAACAACGGCTATCTTGCGGCGCCTGGTCGCGACTCTCCAGCCCGTAGTCCCGCACCACCTCCGCCACCCGCAGCCGATACTGCGCCAGCACCTCGCCACGTCCGCGCGCCTGCGCCGCCCGGTGCTGCTCGAGATTGCGCCACTGCTGCACCGCCGCCTCGTCGCGCCAGAAGGAGAGCGACAGCAGGCGCGCAGGATCGGCCAGGCTTTGAAAGCGCTCGATGGAGATGAATCCGTCGATCTGCGCCAGCAGCGGCTTCAGCTCCGTCGCCAACGCCAGATAGGTATCACGCTGCCCGTCGGCGGCCTGCAGTTCAAAAATCACGGCGATCATTATCGTCTCCTCTCAACGGTAAAACTCAGGTACGCGCGCATTGCAGGAAGGGCGCCACCGCACCGATTCCAACGCCCGCTTATCAATATCCAGCGAACACAGACGCACAGCACCAGAATGCGACAGCCACAGGTTAGCAATGGACGCGCAGTCATACTTCGTCTAACCTCGAAGTATGCATAACATCAACTTAGAAGATCGTTTGGCGGCGCTGAGCGCCGCCATCGCCGACCGCACCCGGGCGCGCATGCTGTGCCTGTTGATGGATGGGCGAGCCTACACCGCCACCGAGCTCAGCGCGGCGGTCGAGGTCGCCCCGTCCACCGCCAGCGCACATCTGGCGAAACTGCTGGAGCAGCGGCTGATCGCCTGCGTCAAACAGGGGCGCTACCGCTATTTTCGGCTGGCCGGGCAACCGGTGGCCGAAGCGCTGGAAGGCCTGATGGCGCTGGCGGGCGTGCCGCGCCCGTCGGTGAAAAGCAGCACGCCCACCACGCTGCAATATGCCCGCACCTGCTACGACCATATGGCGGGCGAGGTGGCGGTGAAACTGCACGATCGGCTGCATGCGCTGAACTGGCTGAGCGGTGAGGAAGACTACCGCTTAAGCGACGCCGGTCAGGCCGCGCTGGCGCGGCTGGGCGTCGATTGCTCCCCCGCCCCCACCCGCCGCCGCTTCGCCTGCGGCTGCCTGGACTGGAGCGAACGCCGCTCTCACCTCGGTGGCGCGCTGGGTGCCGCGCTGTTGGCCGCCTTTATCCACCGCGGCTGGATCGTCCGCCGGCTCGACAGCCGCGAGTTGCAGCTGACCCCTGCCGGTAAAAAAGCGCTGGCAGCACATTTTGAGCTCACGGTGTAACCCGGCGGCGGGGTAGTTTTACTGCAATACTCAAGGGGTACGCTTAAGCCACCCCGCCAATCCGAGGAGTTTCCATGCTCGATTCCACCCAATTCCCGATCGTCAAACGCTGGCCGGCTCAGCATCCTGAAAGGCTGCAGCTCTATTCCCTGCCGACGCCGAACGGCGTCAAAGTGTCCATCATGCTGGAAGAGATCGGCCTGCCCTATGAAGCGCACCTGATCGACATCGGCAACAACGAAACCTGGACGCCGGAATTCCTGGCGCTGAACCCGAACGGCAAGATCCCGGCGATCATCGATCCCGACGGCCCCGGCGGCCGGCCGCTGCCGCTGTTCGAATCCGGCGCCATTCTGCTCTACCTGGCGGAAAAGAGCGGCCGTTTCCTGCCGCAGGATCCGGCGCAGCGTTACGAAACCATTCAGTGGGTGTTCTTCCAGATGGCCGCCGTCGGCCCGATGTTCGGCCAGCTCGGTTTCTTCCACAAATTCGCCGGGCGCGAGTATGAAGATAAGCGGCCGCTGGAGCGCTACAAAAACGAATCGAAACGCCTGCTCGGCGTGCTGGAAACGCGCCTGGAAGGCCGCGACTGGATCATGGGCTCGGACTACACCATCGCCGATATCTCGCTGCTGGGCTGGGTGCGCAACCTGATCGGCTTCTATGAGGCGCGCGAACTGGTAGAGTTCGACAGTTTCCCCCGCGTCGCGCAGTGGCTGGAGCGCGGTCTGGCGCGGCCGGCGGTGCAGCGTGGGCTCACTATACCGGCGCGCGCGGCCTGATCGTCAAACGGGATGGCCGCCGGGCCGTCCCGCATTCCGCTGTCATAAAATTGTCATCCCTCTGCTCTACTCTCCTTACGTAACAATTTGATGTTATTTACATTGTTGTATTACGACAAGGAGCTTGCCCCATGCAACCTGCTGTATCCCTGATCGCCGGCGCCGTGCTGTCCGCCCTGCTCTGTTCCTCCGCCATCGCGGCGGAAACCTCGGCCAATGCCGATGGCCTGACCGAGCGCGCCGCGCGCGGCACCCTCACCGAACCGGGCGGCGCCCGTCGTCTGGCCGGCGATCAGACCGCCGCGCTGAAGGCGTCGCTGTCGGACAAAACGGTGAAAAACGTGATCCTGCTGATTGGCGACGGCATGGGAGATTCCGAGATCACCGCCGCCCGCAACTATGCCGAGGGCGCAGGCGGTTACTTCAAGGGCATCGACGCCCTGCCGCTGACCGGGCAATACACCCACTACTCGCTGGACAAGAAAACCCACAAACCGGATTACGTGACCGACTCCGCCGCTTCCGCCACCGCCTGGGCCACCGGGGTGAAAACCTATAACGGCGCGCTCGGCGTGGACGTGAACGGCAAAGACCAGCCGACGCTGCTGGAGATCGCCAAGGCGGCCGGCAAGGCCACCGGCAACGTCTCCACCGCCGAACTGCAGGACGCCACGCCGGCGGCGCTGGTGTCGCACGTTACCTCGCGCAAATGCTACGGCCCGGAGGAAACCAGCGAGAAATGCGCCGCTAACGCGCTGGAAAACGGCGGCCGCGGTTCCATCACCGAGCAGTTGCTGAAAACCCGTGCCGACGTCACGCTGGGCGGCGGCGCGAAATCCTTCAACCAACTGGCGAAAAGCGGCGAATGGCAAGGAAAATCGCTGAAAGATCAAGCGGCGGCGCAAGGTTATCAGTGGGTGAGCAACGCGGATGAACTGCAGGCCGTTACCCTGGCCAATCAGCAAAAACCGCTGCTGGGCCTGTTCGCCGACGGCAACATGCCGGTGCGCTGGCTGGGGCCGAAAGCCAGCTATCACGGCAACCTCGACAAACCGGCGGTGACCTGCGAAAACAACCCGGCGCGCACCGCGGCCACGCCAACGCTGGCGGCGATGACCGAAAAAGCGATCGCGCTGCTGAAAGACAACCCGAACGGCTTCTTCCTGCAGGTAGAGGGCGCGTCGATCGATAAGCAGGATCACGCCGCCAACCCGTGCGGGCAGATTGGTGAGACCGTCGATCTGGACGAGGCGGTGCAAAAAGCGCTGGCCTTCGCCCGCGCCGACGGCAACACGCTGGTGATCGTCACCGCCGACCACGCGCACTCCAGCCAGATCGTCGCCGCCGACGCCAAAGCGCCGGGCCTGACCCAGACACTGACCACCAAAGACGGCGCGCCGATGACCCTCAGCTACGGCAACTCGGAAGAGGAATCGCAGGGGCACACCGGCACCCAGCTGCGCGTCGCGGCCTACGGCCCGCACGCCGCCAACGTGGTGGGGTTGACCGATCAGACCGATCTGTTCTTCACCATGCGCGATGCGATGGGCATCAAGTAACCGCCATGTGAATCCTGGCCGCCCGCAACGGCGGCCGTTTATTATTGGTTACCGATGCGTATTTGCAATTTAACCGCAATTATTGTGTGATAACGAAATAACGTTTAATTACGCGACAATTAGCCCCTGAAAATAACGCGGTTATATGGCCTTACTCCCCTCTCTGTTTATTCCTGCGACAGCAACCGGCCTATTTTTGCTTATATTCATTTTTTTTAGTTACAAAAGTAGTTTTTAACATTCTCGCAAACAATAATACCCCTCCAGTAACGTGAACCGATCAATTTGCATCCGGACGGCCTGCAATAGTTCACTTTTCGTTAAAAACCCTATTAACAAAAAGGCATTATCGCTGCCTATCGGCTCACGCCGGGCGGTCGGCTTCACTATTTTCCAGGGTAACTCCCGCTAAATTCTTTCACCTGCAATGAGTAGAATTTACACACAAGAGATTTAATTCAATGAGAAAATTACTCGTCCTGATTTTCAGCCTCAGCCTGTTTAGCGTTACGCAGCAGGCAGCGGCTGAAGAGAAGAATAAAACCGTCGACGTGGTGTTGATCGGCGGCGGCATTATGAGCGCCACCTTGGGCACCTATCTGCATGAGCTGGAGCCGACCTGGACCATCGACATGTACGAGCGCATGAACGGCGTGGCGGAAGAGAGCTCCAACGGCTGGAACAACGCCGGCACCGGCCACTCCGCCTTCAGCGAAATGAACTACACGCCGGAAAAAGCCGATGGCACCATCGACATCAGCAAGGCGGTGAAGGTCAACGAGTCTTTCGAAATCTCTCGCCAGTTCTGGTCTTATCAGGTGAAAAACAATGTCCTGAAAGATCCGAAATCCTTCATTAACAGCGTGCCGCACATGAGCTTCGTGTGGGGCGACGACAACGTCAACTTCCTGCGTAAACGCTACGCGGCGCTGCAGCACAGCACCCTGTTCCGCGGCATGGAATACTCCGAAGATCCTGCGCAAATCAAACAGTGGGCGCCACTGGTGATGAACGGCCGCGATCCGGCGCAGAAAATCGCCGCGACCCGCATGCCGCTGGGTACCGACGTCAACTTCGGCGTGATCACCCATCAGCTGGTTGACGCGCTGAGCACCAGCGACAAGTTCAAGCTGAACCTGAGCCACGAAGTGCGCGACATCAAGCGCAACGCCGATCAGACCTGGAGCGTGACCGTTGCCGATCTGAACCGCGACGGTAAAGAAACCACCGTTAACGCCAAGTTCGTGTTCATCGGCGCAGGCGGCGCCTCCCTGACCCTGCTGCAGAAATCCGGCATCCCTGAAGCCGACGGCTACGGCGGCTTCCCGGTCGGCGGCCAGTTCCTGGTCACCACCAACCCGGCGATCGCCAACCAGCACCTGGCCAAAGTGTATGGCCTGGCCAGCGTAGGTTCGCCGCCGATGTCCGTGCCGCACCTGGATACCCGCATGCTGGACGGCAAGCGCGTGCTGCTGTTCGGGCCATTCGCCACCTTCTCCAGCAAGTTCCTGAAGAACGGTTCGCTGTTCGATCTGCTGCACTCGCTGAGCACCTCGAACCTGATGCCGATGACCCACGTCGGTCTGGATAACTTCGATCTGGTGAAATACCTGGTCGGCCAGCTGATGATGAACGACGACGATCGCTTCGCCGCGCTGAAAGAGTACTTCCCGGACGCCAAGCAGGAAGACTGGAAGCTGTGGACCGCAGGCCAGCGCGTGCAGATCATCAAGAAAGACGCGGATAAAGGCGGAGTGCTGCAGTTCGGCACCGAAGTCGTCAGCTCTGAAGACGGCAGCATCGCCGCTCTGCTGGGCGCGTCACCGGGCGCTTCCACCGCTGCGCCGATCATGCTGCACCTGATGGAAACCGTGTTCAAAGACAAAGTGGCGACGCCGGAATGGCAGAGCAAACTGAAAGAGATCATCCCGTCCTACGGCCACAAGCTGAACGGCGATATCGAGATGACCAACAAGATCCGCGGCTACACCAGCAGCGTGCTGGGTCTGAACTACATTGAAGTGAAACCGGAAACCAACTGATTTTCCACTCGTTTCCTGCTGGAAAGGCCGCTTTATGCGGCCTTTCTTTTATCCCCCTGCGATTCAAAGAGCATTTTTGGTCACCTTTTTCCCCCCGGTTTACCCTTGCGTAACGGCGCACTCGCGCCTATTATCAAAGTATATTCTTGGATAATTAAGCTAAGTCACTGTGACCTGAATGTCGTTTTTGCGGGAGAACTAAAACCATGGATCGCGTCAATATCATTCACGATTTACTAGACTGGATTGAAACTCATCTGGACCAGCCGCTGCTGCTGGATAACGTCGCCGCCAAGTCGGGCTACTCCAAATGGCACCTGCAGCGCATGTTCCGCAGCACCACCGGCCACGCGCTCGGCAGCTATATCCGCGAGCGGCGCCTGTCGCAGGCGGCGCAGGCGCTGCGCTCCACCCCGCGCCCGATCCTGGATATCGCCCTGCAATACCATTTCGATTCTCAGCCTTCGTTCTCACGCGCCTTCAAGAAACAGTTCGGCAAAACCCCGGCGGTGTATCGCCGCACCACCCGCTGGGACGTGGCGGAATGGCCGGCGCAGCCGGTGGAAGTGGAGGCCGAGCCACGCCACGATGCCCCCACGCTGCCTCGTTGGTATGCAGGCAAACCGCCGGAAGGCGTTTGCACCACCTGGATGGGGCTGCGCTGATAAACGCGGCATAACACGTAAAAAGGGTTCAGTTCTCGCGAACTGAACCCTTTTTAATTGAAGCGACACCGGATTATTTGAAGGTGACGTCAACGTTGGCGGTGGCGTTGAACACCCCGGTCTTCGGCGTATTGGTCAACCACTTCAGGTTCGCGATAAAGGTCTCTTTCACTTCGTTCTGCTTATCCTGCAGCACGCCGCCGAAATCCACGTTGGTTTGCAGTGGGATCGGCGTTTTGTTGGTGTCGCGTTGCTGAGTCAGGAAGATCGCCACGCCCGGTTTGGTGGTCGGCAGGATCTGCGTGTTATCTGACGGATCGGCGTTGGTGCTGCTGAAACTGGCCTGCAGAGACTGGCCGGCACACTCGCCGCCGCTCAAGGTCGCCTTGATATCGAACGGCACCTGCTTGGCGATAGTGCCGGTTTTGGCGCTGGACGTCGTCAACACACCGAAATCGACGCTGGCGCCGTTGTTGGCCAACACGGTGATCTGCGGATTGCACTGGATCACGCGGATCTTGTCCAAACCTTTGATATAAGCGTTAAAGTTGCTGTCTTTGGTGGCGTTCAGGCCCAACTCACCATCGATCTGGAACAGCGAAGCGCGCGCCAGCGGCGGGAAGTTACCCGCCGGCGGTTTCACCCCGGTGGCTTTGATATACACCGAATAAGTGGCGGTCACCGCCTGAGGATCGGCTTTCCTTCTATTACTGCCCGGTTTGGTACCCGGCCCCAAATCAGGGCCCGTCGGCCGGTTGGAACTTTGCTTCAGGTTGATCGCATCATAATCACGCCCGTTGATCGACACCCCAATCTCCAACGACTTATCCAGTGCGCCGAACGAGTTCTGCGGGTTCCAATAGATGTAAGCGTTCTCTCCACGCGGGTAGTTGTCGGTATCCCAGCAGGTAAAGGTGGAGGTAAAGTTCTGCGAACGCCAAATCAGGTTGCCTTTAACAAAGTCGCTGGCAGCCAACACGATCGGGCGGCCGACGTCGATATCCTGCGTCACGCTGCCGGTTGGCCTGCTACTGCCGGTCGAGTTGCCGAAACGGCACTGCATCGCCGCCGCCTGTTGCGCCATCGCCAACCCCGCCAGCCCCACCACCGACAGAAGTGTGTTACGTGCTAATTTGCTCAAGTTCATGGTGTACCTTACAGTTTTTGGCATTGCAGGGTCAGTTCCTGATATCCCATGGCCGCTTGTTTATCGCCCACGTCCGCCGGGATCGGCAGTACGCATTGCTGGTCGGCTTTCGGCCCCCATTTGATCGTCAGTTTCTCACCCGCTTTCACGCCGGAAACATAGGTTGCGCCTTCCAGGCCCACGGTGCCGCTGTTGCGGCCGGACTCGTTGAACACGCCGGCGCCGATGGCCGGATAACCGTTGTCACCCAGACGAGCATGAATCAGCAGGCTGACGCCCTTGAAGGTATCGAAACTCACCTTCACCACCGATTTCTCGGTCGGCACCACTTGCTTACTGGCCACCGGCACATCCAGGCCCGGGCCGAAATCTTCGGTGCGCAGCGCCACATAGTTGTAGCGGTACGGGTTGGCCGACGGCACAACCGCATAACCGAAGCGATCGATGGTCACGCCCGGCTGGTTTTCCAGACGCACGCCTTTGGCGTCTTTCGCTTCCACCAGCAAGATAGTGTTCTGCAACGGCTGCGTCAGCGTCGCGCCGCCGGAGTGCACCAGCAGGCCGCCGGAGAGGCCCACCCCTTCCTGACGGTATTTCGAGCTGTAGGCATAGCTACCGTCGATGTTACCGATGCTGCTGCTGTAGCCCAGGTTCAGGTTGCTGCTCTGACCGGAGGACTGCGTATGCCCGGTGGAAACCGAATAGTTCATGCGACGATCGTCCAGCATGGTGCCGCTGATGCCGGTCGAGTAGCTGTCGCCGCTCTGTTTGCTGTGCGCCGCGCTGAAGTTGGCAGTGGTCGAATTGTTGCTCTGGCCCCAATCCAACGGGATCGACATCGTGAAGTTCACGCTGCGATCGGAATAGCCGTACTGGCCGCGCGTATCCTGTAGATAAACGCCGTAGGAAATGCGCTTGAAGCCGTCGTTGTAACCCAGCTGAATCGTACGATCGTTACCGGATACGCCCCAGTAGTTCTGATGGCTCACGTTGGCGTACAGGCTGGCCCCCGCCCACAGCTGCTGGCTGAGCGACAGCTCGACGCGTTCACGCTTGTTGCCGTAACGCGCGGTGTATCGGGTACGTTTCTGGTTGTTGCTCCAGGAAGGCTGGCCCGGCTGCAAATCGTTCGGATCCCAGTAATCATTGGCATAAATGCCGTTGCGCCAGCTGTTGCGCTCCTGGACCGCATCGCTGAGATCATAGTAACCGGAAGTCGCATAGCGATAGCCCGCCAACTGGAAGTTGGTGCCCATCTGGTTGAGCGATTTGGAGTACAGGAAACGGAAGCTCTGCCCCTGCTTGCGATCGCCGTTCGCCAGCTCGGTATCGGAGATCGAACCGTCCACGGAGATGGCACCCCACGATCCCAGGCTCTTACCGATACCCACGGCAGCGGAACGGTAGTGCTCGGCAATGATGGCGCCGCCGAACGGCGTCAGGCCATAGTTCATGCCGTATGCCGCAGTACCCTGAATCAGCTTCGGCTGATAGCCACCGTTACCGTTATGGTATTTACCGGCGGTCAGCTGGAAGTTCCAAATGCCTTCGCGCAGCATGTTGGCCACGGAAGAGTAGGCGACGCTGAACGTTTTGTGCGAACCGTCGGCCTCGTTGACGGTCACCTGCAGGTCACCGTTGTTGGTATGCGGATAGACGTCGTGGATCTCGAAAGGACCCGGCGCGACGTTGGTACTGTAGATGACGTAACCGTTCTGGCGAATCTCGACGCGGGCGTTGGTCGCCGCCACGCCGCGCACCACCGGCGCATAACCGCGCAGGCTGTCCGGCAGCATGTCGTCAACGCTGGAGAGTTGTACCCCGCGGAACTGGAAGCTGTTGAACACGCTGTTGTTGGTGCTCGCCTGCCCCATCACCAAACGGCTGCGCCATGGCACGATGTCGGTCTCGGCCCAGGAAGAGACGTTGGTCCAGTTGCTGCTGCTGCCACTCTGTTTGTCCCAGGTGGAGTTGTTGCGCAGGCGCCATCTGCCCAGGTTAAGGCCGCTGTTCAACGCGAGGAACATGTACTCGCTGTCGTCAGCGTCATCTTTGCGATAGCTGTTCTTGTTGTAGTTGAAGTTATAGTTGGCGAACAGCGCGTTGATGCCTTCATCGTACATGCTTGGCGGGATCGCGCCGATAGCGCTCAGATCCATCATGGTCTGAGGTACGGAAATGTTGATCTGCTGCACCGCCGCGTCATAGCTGACAGTGGCGTCTTTAACCAACGCAGGCAGATCAACGCAGCTGCCGGCCTGCAGCGTTTCCGGCAGTTTGATGCCGTAGTTGCGCAGGTCTTCAACTTTCAGGCAGGGTTGAGACGCGGTCTGGCCTTTAACCTGACGAAAAGTAACATCCTTATGATCGACCTGAGTCAGGTTGACGTAGATGTCGAATGGGTAAACGCCCGGTTGCAAAGCATCGCCCTGAGCGACCGCTTCCGCGTTGCTCAGGTTTTCATCGCCGTGAATAAACGACATGTTAAACTCTGCCAGCGCCGCTTCACTCCAGAACATCGGCGCACTGGCGGCAATGATTGCAATTCGGATCAGCTGTGTCAGCCGCGTCGTTCCGCCTGCTACTTTTCGTTGATTTGCCATTCCCTGTCTCTCTTATTGTACTGGAACGTCCTTGACTTCCGTTCTACCGCCAAAATCGTTGATATAACTGAAAGCAATCTTGTTGCCGACGCTGACGCCCGCCGGGATGCTGATCGATAAGCGATCTTTCGGGCTCACCATGTTGGCGTCCACATCCACGGTCTTGCCCGCGCTGTTTTTCAAATGCAGCGCCCCAAAGGTAATATGCAGCGGGCCATCGTTAATCACTTGCAGACGTGAACCTTCACGCTGCCAACGCAAGTTTTGTACTTGCTCGTCCAGCGTCGTTTTCAACGCCACCGGCCGGTAAAAAAGTTTGATTCGAGTACGCACCGCAACCTGCAGCACGTTTTCTTGCTTCGGCGCCGGCGGAATTTCCTGCACGTTAATCCACAGCAGGGTTTCTTTATCCTGAGGTAAGCCATTACCGGAATAGATAAAGCGCAGAACTGCAGTTTTGGCAGCGTCCAATTTCAGAATCGGTGGAACGACAACGACAGGCAGATTTTTCGGCACTTGGTTTCTGTCACCGGTGTCCAGCCAGGTCTGCACCATATAAGCTTCTGAAGCATCGTTATGAATCGGCAGAGAGGCGGATTTGTCGTCGCCTTTATAGATCACGCGAGTGGCATCTACCTGGATACCGGCGTAGCTGTTAAAGGTGCCCAGCATCAGCAGAGCAGCAAAGAACTTTTTCATCGGTTTCCTCTACGGGCCATCCTTGGCCGTGTGTGTCCTGAAAGACGATTATTTGTATTCGATAGTGAACGGGCTGGTGGCGTTAGCCAGACCTGCAGTTACGTTGCTGTCGAATGAACGGTAACGAGCCTGCAGGTTGAAGGTCGCTTTACCGTCAGCAGCGATGGTGACTTTCGCTACGTCGTCGTTGATGTTGGAACCGTCGCCGATAGCGAATGGCTTGCCGTTGTTATCGGTGATTTCGATACCCACGCCGGTAGCTGCAGCGCCGGTGCCGCCAACGTTGCTTACGGACAGCAGGTCTGGGTTGCCGGCAACGGTGTTACCGTCGAAACGCAGGCTGTAATCACCGGCATCACATTTTTCCAGAGAGATCTGGAAAGCTTTAGAAGCGGATTTAGAACCCACGGTTGGGAAAGCAGAAGTTGGGTAAGTACCCAGGTAAACTTCTTTATTCTGAGTATCGCTAGTTACCTGGCAGGTAGACTGTTTGATTTCACCGGTGAATTTAACAGTGCCGTTTGCTGCCATTGCGTTGGAAGCAGTTGCAGACAATACCAGGGCAGCCAAAGGCAATAATACTTTTTTCATTTCCAGCTCCATAGAACAATAAAATAATCGATTCAGTGGCGGGCTTATATATATTGCCGCCACTGAGCATACACTCAGCGATAGCACTCCCTTGCTGAAAAGGAGCGTTGCCTCGATGAACTCATTGCCGGACGAAATATAGACTAAGCATATTCTTAATGTTAAATCGTTTAAAACATTCATAAGGCCCCTCTTGATAGGAATAAACTATCGGCGAATACCTATCGATCGATGTTGACGATTCATATGAATAGGAATAATCTGTGTTTGGGAAAGCTGCAGAGTTCAAGATTTTGCATTAAGGCCTGAAAATCAGCATATTATCCCGAATATTTACATTTAGTAACAGATTGCGACATTTGGACTTTGGCACGAATTACACGTTAAATGGTCTGTCGACACGCTTCGGCCATTCTGGCGCTTTAAATAAGAAATTTACCAATAAACCTGGAGTAACTTTCTTTTTAATCATTTAAAATCAACAAGTTAAATATCAATCCAAGGATTGGGAAATGAGCGGTTCTTTCAGAGAGAAAAATAACGGCATTAATTATGTTTTTCAGCCAATGTTCGCGAAATCGGGACAATTGCTGGCCGTTGAATGTCTGTCTCGCTTTACGTTTAATAGCGAATACGCTCATTTTTCTCCTGAACAGTTCTTTCGCCACGCCGATAGCGCCACCCGGATTGAGATTTTGATGGATCAGATCAATCTGATCGATAAATACAAACACTGGTTTCATGAAAACCAAGTGATAGCCACTTTGAATGTTGACGATTATTCTCTGCAATCGCTGGCGAATACTCACTTTGCCGAAAGAATTAATGCCATGCGCTGTATTCATTTCGAGATCAGCGAGAATTCAACCCGGCTGGTGAAAGATCGCGTGCACGGCGATCCGTCATTGAATAGTTATTCATTTTGGCTCGATGATTTTGGTTCTGGCTATGCGGGTTTTTCCGCGTTGTACAACAGCCAGTTCCGCTTCGTTAAGCTCGACCGTTTTCTGCTCTGGGACTTCATGAAAAAGTCCGGCGGCGAGGGCTTGATGCGCGCATTACTGCGCTTCTTTTACCTTAATCATTACAAGGTAATTATCGAAGGAGTTGAAACTCCCGAACACAAGAAATGGCTGGATGAAATGCCATATTACGCACTGCAGGGAAAGCTGTGGAAGGAATCCAGCATCAAGGATTTGAACTCGCTTCTTACAGCTGAATACTTTTAACTCGGTATTGGTGTTTGCCCTATGTCTAAAAACAACGTTCTTGTGATTAGTGAGTGTAAGTACAGCTATGTTGGCCTGTCGGTGCTGCTGAAGAAACACTACGGCGCGTACGATATCCGCCTGTTTTCCGATTTCATGCACGGCGGCGCCAAAGCAGAGAAGATCACCAAGCACGATATCGCGCTGATTTTCACCTCGCAAAACCTGGAGCAGAGCGTTAACGTGATCGAAAGCCTGGTGTCCCTGCACCAGCAGTACAACAGCAAAACGCGCCTGTTGGTGTTCTACGACGACGAGCGCGTGGTGAAACTGCTGTCGATCCTGGGAATTTCCGTTGAGTTGGTCTCTACCCGCATTCCGCTTTATTCGCTGCAGGAAAAAATCCAGCGGCTGCTGGAAAGCAAGGAGCCGGGCGGCATCAGAGTGCAGAAAACCCGCGAGCTCAGCCCGGCGGAAAGCGACGTGATCTTCAATCTGCTGCGCGGCGACAGCCTGCTGCACATTGCGGAAAAGCGCGGCACGCACCCAAAAACCATCTTCTCGCAAAAATACAGCGCGATGAAAAAGCTGCGGCTGCGCAGCATGAGCACCATCTTCGTCGCCGGCAAATAAACATCCTGGCTTGTTGCGCGGTACGCCGCGCGGCAACCCGTCTCCCCTGCCGCTGCGTTAAATTAATGTAACAACCGGCGACAAAGCAGCAACAGACACACAACATCTCCTCCTGTTGGCTACGATTCGCACACGGATTATCCGTGAGTCATGTCGTGTGGATTAAAATAAACATCAGGAGATGTTATGAAGTCGTCCTTATTCAGCCGCTATACCTGCTTTGTACTGAGCATCTTGCTCACCCTGGCTTTCTTGATCATGATGCACAACTATCCGTGGTTCTGGCTGCCGGCCCTGGCCTGCGGTTGCCTGATGGTGTTGGGTATCTACGATCTCACCCAGCAGCGCCACGCCATCTGCCGCAACTACCCGATCATCGGCCGCATGCGCTTCTTCTTCGAGTTCATCCGCCCGGAACTGCGCCAGTATTTCCTCGAGCAGGATAATGAAGAGATCCCGTTTTCGCGCACCCAGCGCACGCTGGTGTATCGCCGGGCGAAAAACGAGATGGGCGACAAACCGTTCGGCACCCTGCTGGACGTCTACCAAACCGGCTATGAGTGCATCGGCCACTCCATGCGGCCGGTGGAAGCCGCCGACCCGACCAGTTTCCGCATCACCATCGGCGGCGCCGACTGCCGCCAGCCTTACTCCGCGTCGATCTTCAACATTTCTGCCATGAGTTTCGGCGCGCTCTCCGCCAACGCCATTCGCGCGCTCAACCTCGGCGCGGCCAAGGGCAATTTCTACCACGACACCGGCGAGGGCAGCATCAGCCGCTATCACCGCGAAAACAACGGCGATCTGGTGTGGGAGCTGGGCAGCGGCTATTTCGGCTGCCGCACCGCCGACGGCCATTTCGATCCGCGGCGCTTTGCCGAACAGGCGCAAAGCCCGCAGGTGAAAATGATTGAAATCAAGCTCAGCCAGGGCGCCAAACCCGGCCACGGCGGCATTCTGCCGGCGAAAAAGGTGGATGCGGAAATCGCCGCCACCCGCGGCGTGCCGGAAGGGGTCGATTGCATCTCGCCGGCGTCGCACAGCGCCTTCACCACCCCGCTGGAAATGATGCATTTCATCCAACAGCTGCGCGAGCTGTCAGGCGGCAAACCGGTCGGTTTCAAGCTGTGCATCGGCCACCCGTGGGAGTTCGTCGCCATCGTCAAGGCGATGCTGCACACCCGCATCCTGCCGGATTTCATCGTGGTGGACGGCAAGGAAGGCGGCACCGGCGCCGCGCCGCTTGAGCTTTCCAACTATATGGGCATGCCGCTGCGCGAAGGGCTGCTGTTCGTGCATAACACGCTGGTAGGCTGCGGCCTGCGCGACCAGATCAAGGTAGGCGCCAGCGGCAAGATCATCAGCGCGTTCGACATCGCCAGCGTGCTGGTGCTCGGCGCCGACTGGGTGAACTCGGCACGCGGCTTTATGTTCGCCGTCGGCTGCATCCAGTCGCAGAGCTGCCACACCAACCACTGCCCAACCGGCGTAGCGACGCAAGATCCGCTGCGGCAAAAGGCGCTGGTGGTGCAGAACAAGGCGGAACGCGTCTACCACTTCCATCAAAATACGGTGAAAGCGCTGGCGGACATGTTGGCGGCGGCCGGCGTCAGCCGCCCGGAGCAGCTGACCTCGCACCATATGCTGCGCCGCATCACGCCGACCGAGATCAAGGTGTACGCCGATATCTATTACTACCTGGAGCCGGGCGCGCTGCTGCAACCGGAGATCAAAAGCGAGTTCTACGCCCGCATGTGGCGCATGGCGACGCCCACCAGTTTCGATCAGGCGATCTCGCTGCCGGCGGCATGATGGGATAAGGAATAAAAAGAGAGTTGCCCCCTCGCCTTGGGGAAGAGCATATGGAGAGGGGTTGCTTGCTACGGCGGCCCTCCCCCTCAACGGCGAGAGGGCGTGTCGGTTACTGTTTGCGCACCGGCGCATCGCCGGCGACGTAATAGTCGGCGGTGCTGCGCGGCAGCGGCGCGCGCTGGCGAATGCGATCGGCTAACTTCTCGGCGATCATGATGGTGGTGGCGTTCAGGTTGCCGGTGATGATCAGCGGCATGATTGACGCATCCACCACCCGCAATCCTTCCATGCCGTGCACCCGGCCCTGGCCGTCGACCACCGCCATCTCATCCTCGCCCATCTTGCACGAGCAGGACGGGTGGAAGGCGGTTTCGGCGTGCTCGCGCACGAAGGCGTCCAGCTGCTCGTCGGTCTGCACTTCCGGCCCCGGGCTTATCTCGCGGCCGCGGTATTCGTCCAAAGCCGGCTGCGCCATGATCTCGCGCGTGATGCGAATAGCGTCGCGGAACTCCTGCCAATCCTGTTCGGTCGACATGTAGTTGAACAGAATGCTCGGGTGCTGGCGCGGATCTTTCGACTTCACCTGCACCCGGCCGCGGCTCGGCGAACGCATTGAGCCGACGTGCGCCTGGAAGCCGTGCTCTTTCACCGCGTTGCTGCCGTTGTAGTTAATCGCCACCGGCAGGAAGTGATACTGAATGTTCGGCCAGGCGAATTCTGCGCGGCTGCGGATGAAGCCGCCGGCCTCGAACTGGTTGCTGGCGCCAACGCCGGTACCGTTGAACAGCCATTCCGCGCCGATCTTCGGCTGGTTGAACCATTGCAGCGCCGGGTACAGCGACACCGGTTTCTTACAGGCGTACTGCAGGTACATCTCCAGGTGATCCTGCAGGTTTTCCCCGACGCCCGGCAGATCGTGCACCACCTTGATATCCAGGCTGTTCAGCAGCGCCGCCGGGCCGACGCCCGAACGCTGCAGGATCTGCGGCGAGGCGATGGCGCCGGCGCAAAGCAGCACTTCGCGCCGCGCTTTGGCGTGGGTCAGCTGATTGCTGTCGCCCTGCAAATAGTTGACGCCCACCGCACGCTTGCCGTCGAACACAATGTGGTCGGTCAGCGCATGGGTGACGATCTTCAGGTTCGGCCGCGAACGCGCCTGATCCAGATAGCCGCGGGCGGTGCTGGCGCGGCGCCCTTTCGGCGTCACGGTGCGATCCATCGGGCCGAAGCCTTCTTGTTGGTAACCGTTCAGATCGTCGGTGCGCGGGTAACCCGCCTGCACGCCGGCTTCCACCATAGCGTGGAACAGTTCGTTGTTACCGGCTTTCGGCGTGGTGACGCTCACCGGGCCCTCGCCGCCGTGATAGTCGTTCGGGCCGATATCGCGGGTTTCCGCCTTGCGGAAATACGGCAGGCAGTCCAGATAGGTCCAGTCTTCCAGACCCGGCGCCTTGGCCCAGTTATCGAAGTCCATCGCGTTGCCGCGAATGTAACACATACCGTTGATCAGGGACGAACCGCCCAGCCCTTTGCCGCGGCCGCATTCCATCCGGCGATTGTTCATGTGCGGCTCAGGATCGGTCTCATACGCCCAGTTATAGCGGCGGCCCTGCAGCGGAAACGCCAGCGCGGCCGGCATCTGGGTACGGAAATCCATCCGGTAATCCGGGCCGCCGGCTTCCAGCAGCAGGACGCTGACGTCGGCGTCTTCGGTCAATCGGGTGGCTAACACGTTGCCGGCGGAACCGGCACCGATAATGATGTAGTCAAATTCCATTCATTATCTCCTTACTTTATAGAGGCCTGGTCAGGCAAAGACGCGAAGCGCGACTCGGCAACAGGCGGTGTATTTTGGCTCTCTAGAGATTGTCGGCCGCAGCCAACGCGGCTGCGGCTCGAAAGACGGCGGGAAGATCAGAATACCGAGGCGTATTCGCCCAGCTCAACCTGCACCGATTTGATCTGGGTGTAGTGTTCCAGCGTAGTCAGGCCGTTCTCGCGGCCAACGCCGGACTGCTTGTAGCCGCCGACCGGCATTTCCGCCGCCGACTCGCCCCAGGTGTTGATCCAGCAAATGCCGGCTTCCAGCTGGTGGATCACGCGGTGCGCGCGCGCCAGATCGTTGGTCACCACGCCCGCGGCCAGGCCGAAGGTGGTATCGTTGGCGCGGCGCACCACTTCCTCTTCGCTCTGGTAGCTGAGAATGCTCATCACCGGCCCGAAGATCTCCTCGCGCACGATTTCCATGTCGTCGCGGCAGTCGCTGAATACCGTCGGCGCCACGTAAGCGCCCTTGCCGAATTCGCCGTGGGTGACGCGTTCGCCGCCGCACAGCAGGCGCGCGCCGCTGTTCTTGCCGCTTTCGATAAAGCGCAGCACCGATTCCATGTGCGCGAAGCTGACCAGCGGCCCGAAGTTGGTCTGCGGATCGGTCGGATCGCCGAGGCGAATGCGCTTCACGCGCTCGAGGATTTTCGCCTCAAACTGCGCCTGCAGCGCCGCCGGCACGAAGACGCGGGTGCCGTTGGTGCACACCTGGCCGGAGCTGTAGAAGTTGGCCATCATGGCGATATCGGCGGCGCGATCCAGATCGGCGTCGTCGAAGATAATCAGCGGCGACTTACCGCCCAGCTCCATGGTGACTTCTTTCAGCGTCGACCCCGACGCGTTGGCCATCACCTTCTTGCCGGTTTTCACCCCGCCGGTGAAAGAGACTTTGGCGATGCCCGGATGGTCAGTCAGGTACTGCCCAACTTCCGCGCCGCTGCCGGTCACCACGTTGAAGACGCCGTCCGGCAGGCCGGCTTCGGTGTAAATTTCCGCCAGCTTCAACGCCGTCAGCGAGGTGACTTCGCTCGGCTTGAAGATCATCGCGTTGCCCGCCGCCAGCGCCGGCGCGGACTTCCACAGCGCGATTTGAATCGGGTAGTTCCAGGCGCCGATGCCGGCCACCACGCCCAGCGGTTCGCGGCGGGTGTAGACGAATGAGGTTTCGCGCAGCGGGATCTGTTCGCCTTCAATGGCCGGGATCAGGCCGGCGTAATACTCCAGCACGTCGGCGCCGGTGACGATGTCCACCGCGGTGGTTTCCGACATCGCTTTGCCGGTATCCAGCGTTTCCAGCGCCGCCAGCTCATCGTTGCGCTCGCGCAGAATATCCACCGCGCGGCGCAGGATGCGCGAACGCGCCATCGCCGTCATCGCCGCCCACACCTTCTGCCCGCTGGCCGCGCTGGCCACTGCACGATCGACGTCTTCAGCGCCGGCGGCCTGGACTTCTGCCAGAACTTCGCCGTTCGCCGGGTTGATGGCGTTGAAGGTTTTTCCAGCGGTGCTGTCTACATAGGCGCCATGAATATAGAGCTTCTGCAAGCCAAAACGGGACATAGGATCTCCTTGAGTTATCCTCCGGGCGGCGTCTGCCCCCGGAGTTGGAACGTGATGTATTCGGTCGTGAGCGCCAGCGCCTGCGCCTGATTGAACGCCGAGCCGCGCAGCGCGCTGCGTAGCCACAGTCCGTCGATCAGCGCCGCCAGCCCCTTGGCCGCCAACCGCGCCTGCGGCTGCGGCATGACTCGGCGAAACTCGGCGCACAGGTTGGAATAGAGCCGGCGGCCGTTCACCTGCTGCAGCCGGTTGAGCTGCGGTTGGTGCAGACTGCTGGCCCAAAAGGCCAGCCAGGTCTTCATCGCCGCGCTGTTGATCTGGCTGTCGTCGAAGTTGCCGGCGACGATCGCCTGCAGCCGCGCCGCCGGGCTGTTATCGGTCAGCGCCTGCAAACGCAGCTTCACCGCCTCACCCAGATGGCTGATCAGATAGCGCATCGTGGCTTCCAGCAGGCCGTTCTTATCCTTGAAATAATGGCTGATGATGCCGTTGGAAACGCCGGCCCGCCGCGCGATCTGCGCGATGGTGGCGTCATGCATTCCCACTTCGTTTACCGCGGCGAGCGTGGCATCAATCAACTGCTGCCTTCTGATTGGCTGCATTCCTACCTTTGGCATATTTCGACTCTCACAAAACCGACTTCGGCCTTATCTCAGCGGGCAAATTTCACTGCCGTTTCGCCCGTGATTCAGGTCATCATGGGGACTATTAAACTTTTTTTTGATTGAACGTTCAATAAAAATTGCATATATTTTATTGCCGCCTGGTTAAAAATTTGTACTATCTGGTTGTGGAACTGGCTGATTTTTGTGAGGTAATTAACGAATCTGACCAAAATCAGTGGCTGTAAGCGGTTCCCGCCGCGAAGCGCGCCGGCGCTTCGTTAACAGGCGAAAGCGGCGTTACTCAGGCCCTCCTGATGGGGTGGCCGCAGCCTTCATTCGCCCGTTTTCCGGCGGCGCCAACGCGCCCCGAAATGCGGAGCGGCACGATTTTACTCAGTTCAGAGGATGACGATGACAACACGCGAAACCTCCTCCAAACCGCAGCAGGACCGCCTCAACCCTGTGGTTTTCTTCACCTCGGCGGGGCTGATCCTGGCCTTCTCGCTGATGACCATCTTTTTCACCGACTTCTCCGGGCAGTGGATCACCCGCACGCTGAATTGGGTGTCGACCACCTTCGGTTGGTACTACCTGCTGGCGGCGACGCTGTACATCGTGTTCGTGGTGTTTATCGCCGCTTCGCGCTTCGGTTCGATCAAGCTCGGGCCGGAGCAGTCCAAGCCGGAGTTCAGCCTGATGAGCTGGGCGGCGATGCTGTTCGCCGCCGGCATCGGCATCGACCTGATGTTCTTCTCGGTCGCCGAGCCGGTGACCCAGTACATGATGCCGCCGGAAGGCGACGCGCAAACGCTGGAGGCCGCGCGCCAGGCGATGGTCTGGACGCTGTTCCACTACGGCCTGACCGGCTGGTCGATGTATGCGCTGATGGGCATCGCCCTCGGCTACTTCAGCTATCGCTACAATCTGCCGCTGACCATCCGCTCGGCGCTGTACCCGATCTTCGGTAAGCGCATCAATGGCCCGATCGGCCACAGCGTGGACATCGCCGCGGTGCTCGGCACCATCTTCGGCATCGCCACCACGCTGGGCATCGGCGTGGTGCAGCTCAACTACGGCCTCAAGGTGCTGTTCGAGATCCCGGAAAACCTGACGGTGCAGGGCTCGCTGATCCTGCTGTCGGTGATCATGGCCACCATCTCGGTCACCTCGGGCGTCAACAAGGGCATCCGCATCCTGTCCGAGCTGAACGTGCTGCTGGCGCTGGGCCTGATCCTGTTCGTGCTGTTCTTCGGCGACACCGAGTTCCTGCTCAATGCGCTGGTGCTCAACGTCGGCGATTACGTCAACCGCTTTATGGGCATGACGCTCAACAGCTTCGCCTTCGATCGGCCGGTGGAGTGGATGAACAACTGGACGCTGTTCTTCTGGGCCTGGTGGGTGGCGTGGTCGCCGTTCGTCGGCCTGTTCCTGGCGCGCATCTCGCGCGGGCGCACCATTCGCCAGTTCGTGGTCGGCACGCTGATCATTCCGTTCGTGTTCACCCTGCTGTGGCTGTCTATCTTCGGCAACAGCGCGCTGTACCAGATCATTCACGGCAACGCCGAGTTTGCGCAGGAAGTGATGCAGTTCCCGGAGCGCGGCTTCTACAGCCTGCTGGCGCAATACCCCGGCTTCACCTTCAGCGCCTCGGTGGCCACCATCACCGGCCTGTTGTTCTACGTCACCTCGGCGGACTCCGGCTCGCTGGTGCTGGGCAACTTCACCTCGCGCCTGGCCGACATCAATAATGATGCGCCAAACTGGCTGCGGATTTTCTGGTCGGTGGCCATCGGCCTGCTGACCATCGGCATGCTGATGACCGACGGCGTGCCGGCGCTGCAGAAAACCACGGTGATCATGGGCCTGCCGTTCAGCTTCGTGATCTTCTTCGTGATGGCCGGGCTGTATAAATCGCTGCGGGTGGAAGACTACCGCAAGGCCAGCGCGCTCAGCACCCTGGCGCCGGTGCCGGTCTCCAGCCACGACGTGCTCAACTGGAAACAGCGCCTGTCGCGGGTGATGAACTACCCGGGCACCCAGTACACGCAGAAAATGTTGGATAAAGTCTGCCGCCCGGCAATGCAGGACGTGGCGCGCGAGCTGGAGCTGCGCGGTGCGAAAGTGGAGTTCAGCGAAGTGCCGCCGACCGAAGACGAGCGCCTGAACCACCTGGAGCTGCTGGTGCACCTGGGCGAGGAACAGAACTTTATCTATCAGATCTGGCCGATGCGCTACTCGGTGCCGGGCTTCACCTATCGCGCCCGCTCCGGTAAATCGCACTACTACCGGCTAGAAACCTTCCTGATGGAAGGCACCCAGGGCAACGACCTGATGGACTACAGCAAGGAACAGGTGATTGGCGATATCCTCGACCAGTACGAGAAGCACCTGAACTTCCTGCACATTCATCGCGAAGCGCCGGGGGGCACCCTGACCTTCCCGGATATGTGACGGTCGATCAATAACCAGAGGGCGTAGCCAGGCTACGCCCTTTTTTATGCCTGCTCGGCCGGCAAATCGGCTTTCAGCAGCACCAGGGAACCGGCCAGCAACACCAGATCCTTGATCAAAAAGCTGGTGGCGCCGGCCATGGCCGGAAAACCGCCGGCGGAAGGCTCCCAGGCACCCGGCGTGGAAAAGATCAGCGTCAGCGTAGTCAGGTAGGTCACCGTCGAACCGATCGCCCCCAGCAACCCCAGCCGCCGCGACCAGAATCCCGCCAGCAGCAGCAAACCGAAGCTCCACTCGGCGACGCCCAGCGCATAGCTGGCGCCGCGGATGCCGAACGCCTGATGCATCCAGCTCAGCAGCGGGCTGTTGCCGATCAGCGGCACCAGCCCCTGCGCCTCGTAATCAAACCATTTGGCGTAGCCGAAGGCGGCGAAGATCACCACCAGCGCCGCGCGCATAAAGATAACGTCCCCGTTCGAGCGCTGAAAGCGCCGCAGCCATGTCGCCAGCATCATCCTCTCTCCTTATGTTGCCCGCGGCCGCCGCGGATCACCCGCTGGCGGCCGCGGAGTGTGGCGGCTTAGTGCCCCATCGCGTCCTTCTTCATTTCGTCTTTCTTCATGCCGTCTTTGGCCATACCGTCTTTCGCCATGCCATCCTTTTTCATGGCGTCTTTGCCCATCTTGTCTTTCTTCATGCAGTCCTTGCCCATGCACTCTTTCTTCATCCCATCTTTCGCCATGCCGTCGTGCGACATCTGGCTCATGCCGTCCTTTTTCATCGTGTCTTTGCTCATGCCATCAGCGGCGTTGGCGCCGGCTACGCCCAGCATCAGCGCGCTGCACATCATCATTGCGAGTAACTTTTTCATGGTATTTCCTTCCGTCATGTCAAAGGCACCGGAGTGCCGGAGAATGGCCGGCGGCCGCCTCAGCTGCCGCCAAACCAGTTGTAGCCCTGGTCTTCCCAGTAACCGCCCGGGAAGCGGTTGGTGACCTCGATCACCTGAATGTGTTTCGGGTTCTTGTAGCCCAGCTTGGTCGGCATGCGCAGCTTCATCGGGTAGCCGTACTTGCGCGGCAAGATCTGGCCGTCATAAGTCAGCGCGATAATCGTCTGCGGATGCAGCGCGGTGGCCATGTCGATGCTGGTGTAGTAGTCGTCGGCGCATTTGAAGCTGACGTAGCGGGCGCTCAGATCCGCGCCAATCGCCTTGAGGAAGGTCGCGAACGGCACGCCGCCCCACTTGCCGATGGCGCTCCAGCCCTCGACACAGATATGGCGCGTCACCTGGCTGACCTGCGCCATCCGGTGCAGCTGCGGCAGGCTCCAGGCGCGTTTGTCCTGCACCAGTCCGGCCACATCCAGCCGGTAGTCGTCGCCGTTGATGTCCGGCGCGTCCTCCTCGGCGTAGAAAGCGTTGAACGGGAACGGCCGGGTGATCATCGATTCCGGGTAGACCGGCGCCAGGCGCTCGCCGTCGAATAGCCAGCCCTGCACCCGATCGTTGAAGCGCGACATGCGGCTAAGCGCCTGTTCGACGTTGGCGTTGTCGCTGAGATCGCAGCCGGTGAGCATGGCGATGCCGCCCAGCGTCAGGCCATTGCGCAGAAAGCGGCGGCGGGATGACGCGCTCAACAGCCGCTGCGCTTCTTTGACGATCGCCTGCCCTTCACCGATCGTCATGATCTGTTTATCCTTTTCCATCATTCACTCCTTAGCGTCCGCGCAGCATGGCCAGCAGCGTCCGGGGCACCAGCGCCACCATCACCAGGTGAATCGCGACGAAGGCCACCAGCGCCGACATGGCAAAAAAGTGGATATAGCGCGCTGCCTCATAGCCGCCGAGCAGCGTGCGCAGCAGCGGAAACTGCACCGATTTCCACAGCACCAGCCCGGACAGCGCGCTCAACACGCCGAGGATCATCACCGACAGATAGGCCACGCGCTGCACCATGTTGTAGTGGCGCAGGTCGGCGTGTTGCAGCCTGCCGCGCAGCGCGGCGCCTATATCGGCGAGAAACTGCCGTGGGCTGAGCGGCCAATATTTGCGTTTGAAACGCCCGCTGGCCAGGTTGATCAGCAGGTAGCACAGCCCGTTGACGCCGAACAGCCACATGCCGGCGAAGTGCCACTGCAGCGCGCCGCCCAGCCAGCCGCCGAGCGTCAGCTCATTGAGAAAGCTGAAGTTGAACAGCGGCGAGGCGTTGTAGATGCGCCAGCCGCTGGTCACCATGATCAGCATCGCCAGCGCATTCAGCCAGTGCGTCAACCGCAGCCACAGCGGATGCACCGTCTGTCGTTGTTCCGGGGTGAGAATGAGGCTCATGCGAACTCCTGGCGACCAATGAGGCGATGAGCCGAGTATTCCCCGGATTTGTTCCCCAAGACCTCACGCAAAGTTAAATAAAATGTGATAACTCCGCCGGTGGGGGTTGTGTAGACTTCAGAGAGAAACGGGCAATCAGCGGTAATGAGAATGGACAAGCCAAAACGAATTTTGATCGTCGAGGACGACGGCGACATCGCCGAACTGCTGCAGCTGCATCTGCGCGACGAGGGTTACGCCATCAGCCACGCCGCCGACGGCAACCAGGGCATGGCGATGCTGGAACAGGGCGGCTGGGACGCCCTCATCCTCGATCTGATGCTGCCGGGCGTGGACGGATTGGAAATTTGCCGCCGGGCGCGCACCATGACGCGCTACACGCCGATCATCATCATCAGCGCGCGCTCCAGCGAGGTACACCGCGTGCTGGGGCTGGAACTGGGCGCCGACGACTATCTGGCCAAGCCCTTCTCCATGCTGGAGCTGGTGGCGCGGGTCAAGGCGCTGTTCCGCCGCCAGGAAGCGATGAGCCGCAACCTGCGCATGGACGCCGGCGTGCTCAGTTTCAACGATCTGACTATCGATCCCATCGCCCGCGAAGTGCACCTGCACCAGCAGCCGGTCGAGCTGACGCCGCGCGAATTCGACCTGCTGTACTTTTTTGCCCGCCACCCGGGTCAGGTGTTCTCGCGCCTGAGCCTGTTGAATCAGGTCTGGGGCTATCAGCACGAGGGGTATGAGCACACCGTCAACACCCATATCAACCGGCTGCGCATCAAGATAGAGCGCAACCCGGCGGAACCCGAGCGCATCCTCACGGTGTGGGGCATGGGCTATAAATTCGCGGCCGCGCCGCAAGAGTGAGCCATGAAAAACCTTACGTTAGCGCAACGCCTCACGCTGATCTTCGCGCTGCTGATCGTCATCGGCTGCGCCTTTTCCGGCTGGATGCAGGTGCGCAGCAGCACCCAATATAGCCAGGCGGTGATCCAGCGCCTGTCCGGCAACCTGGCGCAGCATATTGCCGACAGCAACCCGCTGCTGGGGGTGAACGGGCCGGATCCGCAGGCGGTGCATACCCTGTTCGATCAACTGATGGCGGTGAATCCCAGCGTTGAGGTTTACCTGCTCGACAAACAGGGCACGATTATCGGCAACGCCGCGCCGGCCGGGCATCTGAAGCGGCAGCGGGTCGCGCTGCCACCGCTGCAGGCGCTGCTCGGTGGCGCGCCGATGCCGGTGTATGGCGACGATCCGCGCAGCGCGGACGGGCGCAAGGTGTTCAGCGTCGCGCCGCTAAAGGTTGATGGCCGGATCGAAGGCTATCTGTACGTGGTGCTGCTCGGCGAAGAGTACACGGCGCTGGCCAGCAACGCCCAGTTCAACTCGGCGGTCAGGATGGCGCTGTGGACCTCCGGGCTGATGGTGCTGTTCAGCCTGCTGGCCGGCGGTTTGGCGTTTTATTGGGTGACGCGCCCTATCCGTCGCCTGACCCGGCAGGTCAGCGCGCTGGACAGCGGCGGCATCGAGGCGGTGCAGGCCTACGCATCGCTGCCGGCGGTCAGGGCCGGGCGCGACGAAGTCAGCCAGCTGCAGCAGGCCTTCCACCGCATGGCGCAGCGCCTTGCCGAACAGTGGCAAACGCTGGCGCAGCAGGATCGGCTGCGGCGCGAGTTCATCGCCAACGTCTCGCACGATCTGCGCACCCCGCTCACCTCGCTGCACGGCTATCTGGAGACGCTGTCGGTCAAAGCCGCCACCCTGAGCGAAGCCGATCGGCAGCGCTACCTGGAGATCGCGCTGGCGCAGAGCCGCAAGGTGGGCAAGCTGGCGCAGGAGCTGTTCGAGCTGGCGCGGCTGGAGTACGGCGTGGTGAAACCGCAGAAAGAACCCTTCTCCCTCAGCGAGCTGTTGCAGGACGTGTTCCAAAAGTTCGAACTGGCGGCGGAGGCGCGCAACCAGCGGCTGCACGCCGACATTCCCCCCGGCATTCCGCCGGTGTTCGCCGATCTCAGCATGATTGAGCGGGTGCTGACCAACCTGTTGGACAACGCCATTCGCCATACGCCGCCCGGCGGCGACATCGGCGTGCGGCTGTGGCGGCAGGACGATCGGGTGATGGTGCAGGTCAGCGACAGCGGCCCCGGTATTCCGCAGACGCTGCGCGCCGATCTGTTCGTGCGCCCGTCTGTCCTGAGCGGCGCCCGGCGCCCTTCCGGCGGACTGGGCCTGATGATCGTGCGGCGCATTTTGCAGCTGCACGACAGCGATATTCAGCTGATCGAACAAGCGCAAAGCGGCGCCTGCTTCCGCTTTGCCATTCCGCCGCGTTAATCGAGGCAGTTGCGATCGACGCTAATAAACTTGTCGTTATAGATAATGAATTTCTGCCCCTTCAGCCGAATACCGGCATGGGTCAGCGTATCGCCGGGGCGCAGGTATTCGGTGACGCCCTCTTCATCCGTGCTGTTGCAGCCCGGCTTGAGCAGGAACTTGAAGTAGGTGTTGCCGGTGTTGGTGAGCGTACCGCGCTGGGTATCGAGCCGATAGGCAAAGTTTACCTGACGCGGGCGCACCACCAGAATGGTGTCCATCACCACGATCGGCTCCAGGTTGACGCCGGCGCCCCGACGCGGCCCCGGCTCGAACAATCGGGTCGGCACTTCGCGAAATGACACCCGGTAATAACGCTCGCGATTATCCTGCGGCCCGCGGTAGAAAAACTTGTAGTACTCCGCCTGCCCGGCCTGCAGCGTCAGCTGGCGCGGTGCGAAAAGCAGCTCGCCGTCCGCCGGCCGGCTGCGTACCTCGCGCTCTCCCGGCCGATCGATGGCGCGAATGCTCACCTGATACAGACGCGCGCTGCGGTTGTTATTCAACACCCGCTTGGCGGTGAATGAGCGATCCTGATCCATGGCAAACGTCAGGGTACCGACATTGATTGCAGCGGCAGTAAAGGGGAAGGACAAACACAGCAACCCTATCAGCATAAGTTTCACGCTCTGCCCTCAATTGATGTTGCGCCAGGTGGCTTCGACATGAATTTCACCGGCGGCGCTGACGTCGCCGTACCAACCGTTGCCGTCGACGGTTTTCAGCGAGATCGGATTATTCATCGGAATACTAAAGGTCACGCGAGTCTTGTTCAGCACCCCCACTTCGCCGGAAATATCATTCCACGGGGTGCTGCTCCAGAGCGCATTGGTCATGTCGTGCCACTGGCCATCGCAGCCGGCGGCGAAGCTCTGCTGGCCGTTGGTGCTGGTGGTGATGCCGAGGGTGGCGGGAAACGGCACCTGGGTACTGTTATCCGCGGAAGAAAAGAGGCAATAGTTCACCCCGTTGATCGCCCGAGTCGGCCCGGTCGCCATCACCCTCACCTGATCGGCGGCGGTTTTGCCGCTGGTAGTCACCAGGTAGCCGAACTCCAGCGCCAGCTCCGCCGGGCCGACATAACCTTCACGATGTGGGCTGTTGTCATAATCATCGGAAATAATGCTGATGCTGAAATCGCGCGGCTTGATAATCAGCTGGTTTGAGGTGGAAAACTCATACCATCCCGACTCCGGCGAGGTGGTGTTCTGAAAACGGAAATTGATCAGATCGCGGGTGCCGCTGTCGGAAATCCCCAGCGCGACCATCTGTTTGAAGAAGTTACTGGAGAAGAACACATAGACGGCATTGCTGCTCTTCAGCTCGTTAAAGGTATAGTAGCTGCCGGTGCCCGACGTGTTTTTCCAGGTGTTGCCGTTCAGACTGAACTGCAGATCGGCGGCGTTCACCGCGGATGACAGCGCCGCATGGTTAATCGCCGGGAAAACATGAATCGAGGTATTGCTGACGCTGCCGTCGGTCTGCAAATCATAGCTGACCATCTTGCACATGATGCCCGAGCGGGCGCCGATAGTCTGGTTCTTGCAATCGGCATTGCCCTCGCCGATGATCGGCACCCCATCGCTGTTGACGAACACCTCCGATACGGCGTTGGTATTGATAAAGCGCAGGTGGGCGGCCTTGCTGTGCGTGACGGTGCGCTTGTACCAGCTGCCGCTGGCCTGATCCTGGCAGCGGCCGCCGGCCGCGGCATCGTAAGCCACCGACGTTTGGCAACCGTTGATCTGCATGCTGAAAGCGTCACCCGCCGCCATCTGCTTCAGATACTGATAGAAGCTCGGCGACATCATGCCGTGCATCCATTTTGCGCCGCCTGGCGTGACCACGGCGCCGTAAAATCCCTTTTCGTCGGTGGTCTGCGGCAGAATCAAGCTGGTATCCATATTGCAACCGGCATACCAGTTGATGCAACGCAAGCCGAGGAACGGATTCTTTATCGGCGCATTTTCCAGCCACATGTCATAGCGCCAGTTGGCATTCAGCACCGTGTTGTAACCATTGTCCACGTACCCCAGGCTTTGCTGATAAATAGTGCCGGAACCGCCGTATTTCAGCCCGGTCCACTTATTAGCGCCGGTCATGCGCGGATCCAGCCCGCCGGCCGGCGTAACGAAAAAATTGTCGTCGGCGTTGTTCTCCACGAAGACAAATTTCATGACCGCCGCATCCGGCCAGTTGGTCTGGCTGACCGCCGCCTGCAGCGCGGGGGCGACCAGCGCCAACAACAACAGCGCAACGTTAGCTCTCATGGTCAGACTCCCCGGATGACAGATTGCCCGCATAGGTTTTCAGCCCGGTGCAGATCACGTCGCCGACCCACACCGCGCCTTGCGCCTTGCTGAGATCCAAATCCACTTCGCACGTCTGATTGCCGCTGTGGGTAAAATCGATAACCGGGAATTTTTTGTCGACGTCCATGATAAATTCGCCTTTCTCATCGGTGCGGGTGCGGCCGATATGGTTCTTGATATAGGCGTTGGCCAGCAGCGTGCCGTCCTCCGCCTTGATGCGGCCGAACACCGTCACCATCTGTTTTATCTCCGGCGAGATCACCGCCACGTTGCCCGGATACAGGGTGAGCTTGCTCTTGCGCTTGGTGACGATGTCGAAGCTCTCCGCCGAGTTTTTGTTGTTCATCAGCTCAACGTCGTACTGACCGTAAGGCGACAAAGGCAGGTAATTCTTATTGCCGCTCAGCTTCACCATCCGGCCGTCAACCCGTGCGGTCAGCAGGCCGTCGTTTTCAATGCCGGTATTGAAGATAATCCCGGCGTTGCCTTCGTTGCGGCCGCTGATGGCAATATCACGCCCTTGCCAGCCCATGCTGCCGCTCGCGGTCAGGCTGCTGTTAACGTAGCCGTCGGCGGAGCTGCTGACGTTGAGCGTGCCGGCAGAATACTTGGTGTCGAAGCGCGCATAGCCACCGCCGTTGAAGCGGTTGTCGCCGCGGGTATCACCGGAAATCGCCCGCGACAGGTTGGCGCCCAGGGTGCGGATCGGCCCGTCCTTGATGTCCTTGCGCGCCGCCAGGTTGGCGGTGGTGTAGCCGTTTTGATTGGAAACGCCGGCGCTTAGCCAGTTGCCCATCGGCAGTGAAAAATCGAGCGCGATGTACTTGCCGGTATTGGCGTTGCTGCTGCCGTTGTTGTAGCGTTGCACGCCCGCACGCACGCCCAGCGTGCCGAAGCGGCCGGTAAAGATGTTCTGGTAATAGTCGGCGTTGTAATAGTGGCTGTCGTTCTTCTTATCGTCGTTGTAGCTGGCGCTCAGGGTGCCCAGCGGAGACCACAGCGCCCCCAGATTAAGGCTGCCGCCAACGGCGCGGTTATAGGCGTCATTTTGCAACAGACGATCGCCAATCTGCGTTTTCTCCTGATTGATCCATACGCTGCTGAAGCCGCCGGGCAACGCGGCGCTGACGCTGTTGACCAGGCTCCAGGAGCGATCGGAGGCCGCCATATTTTGCAGGTTGATCTGAATCGACTCGGTCACCGGCAGGCTGACGCGGCTCTCGCCGACGGCGTTGCCGTCAAACGAATACCCCGACAGCGCCCAATTAAGCGTTTGCAGATTGCCGGTAGCCGAAGCGCCAAGCAAATAAGAGTCCTTTGCCGGGCGGTGGCGTTCCCGTTCGCCGCGCCAGTCGTCCATGCGCAGCATCCCGCCCCAGAATTGCCAGGCCAGCGGCGCATTGGCGCCGCGATTGGGGCTGAACAGTTTATTCACTCGCTGCATGCGTTTATCCACCACTTTGCCGTTGACCACGATCTCCACCTCGACGTCATAAATGCCGTAGGGCAGGCTGCCGGTGTCCACTTCATGGTTGCCCATCGTGAAGTTTTGCACGCTGAGCAGCCGCCCATCGCGCGACAAATGCACCTCGCCGGCCGAGGGGAAAAAAACCACGATCGGCGTCAGCGATTGGGAATTATCGAATACCGTCGAGTTGGCGCGGTTGCCGTAGGACAGACCATAAATCTTGCTCGAGTTGATGGTGGTGACCGGCCCCAGCGACTGCAGATTCCAGCTGTCCAGCATGCCGGCGGCGAAACGGCGGCCGGCGAAATCACGCTCGTACATCGCTTTGTACAACGTGGCGTTTTCATCGCCGCTGCCGATACCGTAGATGGAACCGTTCAACTCCACGTGGTGTTCACGCAATGCGGTAACGCTGTTGAGCGATAAATAACTGGAGGTATTGCCTTCGCTGGCGCGGGCCCGGTTATCGTAGACTCCGAGGTTATAATCCAGCGTGCTGCTTACGGCATCCACGCTGGACGCGCCGATGTCGCTGGAGCGGGCGCGCAGCACCGTTCCGAGCGCGGATTCCTTCACCACCAGCTGCAGGTTGAGCTGCCGGAAATCCAGCGCCAGCCAAGCGTCGTCCGCGATCCGGATATGCTGCTGCCGATCGAATGGCGCATCCTGCAAAGCCTGCAGCTGGCCGGCTATCGCCGCCGTCAGCCGGGCGCCGTCGTCGTTATCCTCCAGCGTCACCCGACGAATCGTTAGCCTGTCCTGATCCAGGTAGAGAAAGGCATGGCCGATGCGGCTGTCGTCTTTGACGCCATCGCTCTTTTCATAATGCAACAACAGCGGAATACTCATCCCCTCGCGCAACGCCAGGCTGAAGGTTTGCGGGATCAGCACGCCGTTAATCTGCGTCAAACCGGCCGCCATCGCCATACGGCCAGGCAACAGCGTCGGCAGCGCCAGCGCACCGGCAGCCAAAAGCGTTTTCAACAGCACAGCGTTCACATGCCACTCCTTGCGTGATTGTTTTGCATCCATCGTGGATAACGCGCGCATTACTTCACCGGGATAAACTGTTCGCCGTGCCACAGCGCGACGCGCCCTTTTTTATCGTTGACGTCAACCTTGCTGAAGGCGCGTTCCTTGCCCGGCATCACGAAATAGTTCTCCTTGCAGTCGCTGCCGTCTTGCTTGTTCCTGCAATTGCCGTAGGCCACCACTTTGAACGTGGCGTTGCCGGTGTTTTTGATCCGTCCGTTGGCGAACTGATAGGCGAAGCGATCCTGCCGAGGCGCCACCACCAAAATGGTGCCGATGCGCGCCGACGTGGTGGCCATGGCATTACGCCGAGCCGAGTTTTGCCCCGCCTCGCTCAGCGCCTGATCGAACCAAACGATGCGGTAGTAGCGCTCCTGAGCATCGTTCGGCCCCTTGTAGTAAAAGCGGATCACATCGCTGGCGTTGGCCGGCAAGATCAGGCTGGCGGGCGACAGCAGCATTTCATCCCGGCTGCTCATCGGGATCGCCGTACCGGAGGCCAGGGGGCTGGAAATGCGTTCGATCTTGATGTTCACCAGCCGGCCGCTGTCGGTGGTGTTTTTGATTTCCTTGCTCAGGCGCGCGCTGTCGCCAGGCATGAAGGAGCTGATCTCACCCACATCGAGAGCCAAAGCCGGCCGCAGCAGCATTAACATCAGGGTGACGGCGAGAGAAAAGCGTGTCATTGCGGTATTCCACTGGCGTTGATGAGCGATAAATAGCAGGAGGTCTCCCCCCTGCCAGGTGCAGATCGTTCGGGGGATTAGGAAGTCCAGGTCGCGTTGAACTCGACGCTGACGTCGCCGCTCCAGATACCTTCCGGCAACGTGCTGAAATCCGTGACGGCGGTGGTGCCGTTTGACGTCGCGCCGATGATGCTGAAGGTGAATTGATCCTGCGCGCTGGTGCGGCCGGCCTGGTTATAGGCGTTGGACAGGGCGCTCAGATTGCCGCCCAAAATGCCGGCGGTGGTGTCGATCATGGTGGTTTCAGCCGTTTTCTCTACCGCAGCACCGTTGTAGTTCACCCCGACTTCCAGCGTAGAACCGGAAGTATCCAGCTGAGTCAGCGTATTGGAGACCAGTTTTGAGGTCAGTTTGAAAGCGGTGGCCGTGGTATCGCCTTCCACGGTGACGTCAAACAGGCCTTTCTGACTGTTGAAACCCTTAATGCCTTCTGCATAGTTGAAGGTCAGGCTGCCAATCGGCGTCACAACCAGTTTGCTGGTGGTGTCTTTCTTGGCGGTCGCAGACCAGGTTGCCAACGCCTGAGCGGTAACGTCGGCGGCTTGAGCAGTGCTGACCGCTGCAAAGGCGGAAACGATCGCCAGAGCCAGTGTCATTTTCTTCATGGTATAACTCCCTTCAATGTTGAATATGTTTTCTTTCTTTCGTCCATTCTCAGCCAGCCGTTTGCATCACTGCGTTTAGCCAGTCTGCTTGACGCCACAAGAATATCCCCAGCCGATCAAAAAAGAATCATTAACTATTAAAGTTCAAATATTTAGATTTAAATACCGCAATTAAGGTTTTAACCACCTCCAGTCACGTTAAAACACGGATTAAGCCTTTGATGAAAGCACAATCATATTGTGGTTTACCCCCATCAAAGCGGTTGTTGTTTAACCACAAAGCAGCCCTGTTTATCCTTGCCATGTCCGTACAGAATTTCAGCGCCGCATCATTCGTTGAGGAGAGAAGATTGATTGGATTAACTCAGGAGAGCAGCAGCCAATGAAGATCGACTGCTGCAGAGAAGAGGTGACTCTTGCCACATTTCAGGAAGGATAGCGGGTTCTCAGGGTAAGAATAAGCCGCATAAAACCGGCCTGATTAAGGCCCAGTTTTCGCATAATATTCAGTTTATGGGAGCTGATGGTTTTGTAACTTCGCCGGGTCAGGTTGGCAATGCTTCGTGGAGATGCGCCGGCAGCCATCATGGCCAAAACTCGCCATTCACCGTCAGATAATGCGACAGGCGAATGGGCCAACCGGGCGCGAATATGCGGGGAACGATAGCCGGAGAACTCACCCGCAGCCGCAATGGCATCACGCAGGCAATGCAAAGGCTCCTCCTTTGCCACTATAGCTATGCGCGCATCCGTCGCTAACAGCGCTAATATACCGGGGTGTTCTACCGCGGTGAAAATCACCAAGGGAATTTCCGGCCAGACATTTTTTGCCGTCAGAACGAACCGCAATACATCATACAAATATTCGTTCTGATGATATAACTCCATAATAAGCGTGCGCGGCTTCCCCCCTTTCAATGCTCCCTCCAGCTCGCTCAAGGTATCGATAAAATACCTGTCACTTGATCGGGTAACGAGAAATGCTTCCATTCCTGTTCTCACTAAATAGCTGGGTTCAAAAAATAGCAGCGCATCACCGAAATCGGCTTTAACCATACATAATCACCATAATGAGGTAGAAAGCGGTAGAGAAAGGGAAATACCTCTCGATAAACGCCACACGGCACCCCGCCAAATGAAAATCAAACGTTCAATTTCAATGCTGTAATATTTTTGTCATATCCACCGTCCTTTCAATCGCGTTGGGCCGACGGCTAACGATGGTCAATTAATAAACTCGGCATTGTCGCTTTCCAAACCGGAACAGATCTCCATTTTATGTTCACGCAAAATCTTGCAGCGCAGCAGGAATAAGCGGGAAATGCCGGAAATGTAAGCCCTGACCTGATTGCTGCGCACCACCAGCAAAAACTCATCGCCGCTGCATTCTCCCGTTTGGTGAGCGGCGTAAGCCAGAATGTCCCGATTCAGGCTGGCGTTGACCGACGCCGAGGCGGCAGGCAAGGACATGAAAACCTTACAATTGCCGGACTTTCCCAGGTAGCTCTCCTGCCGGGCCTCCGAGCCGCTGAAATAGGCGGTGACAGCAATGGCCATGAGGATGCCCCCCAGGACCAATGCACAGATCATCAGCCAGCCGCGGCGGGAATCACCGAAAAAAGAGGTGGCCCGGTTGATGACGGTTGCGGATGGCGGGTTTATCGCCGCTTCGGGCGCAGGCTCCGGCAAAGAGGCGGCGGGTTCTGCATCGTGTCTATCTTCCGCTTCCTCATAAGACTCGATGGTAATCTCATCACGCAGCATAAAACCCACTTTAGGGACAGTGACAATAACCTCTTCCTCGACGCCCAGATTTTTAATCACCCGACGTAATTTGCTGACGCACTGATTAAGATTATTATTGCTGGAAACCATGCCGTAATCGTCCCAGACCTTCTTGAATATCAATTCACGCCCCACGGCCTCGCCATGGTGGGCAATCAGCAGCAGCAACAACCGCTTGGAAGGACTGGATATGGATATGGGATCGTCAGAAAAATCAGTTGGGCTAAGGGTTCTGGTGTCTGCGTCAAAGAGAATATGGTCATTAAATCTATATTTCATTTTATTCACATGTTTTCACTATAGCGATAATTTATAGTTTGGCGTCAAATGTTAATGAAATATTAAATCGGGTTAATTCGCAAAAACACCCAAATGCAGGCAAGAAAAACCACGCAATCAACGCCACGAAATACGCTTTTTCACCTCACCACCGTTATATAGGATTTTTCTTGCAAACCATAACCAAAGGTTAACCAATCACCACGCCCATTGATATATTGACGCGATAAAAACCACAAAGTTAGTTTTTTATATCGCAGATTACAAACTTTAAGGAAAATCATCTCAAAAAATGGTCGAAGAACTAAATTTTAATAAAAAAATAATAACACGTGAATGTTGAGCGCAATCACATATAGCCGGCATACGCATTAGCCTGATGAATTAACACGCTTGCCGCGACGCAAATGTTAAAATTTAGGTTCAGCCAAGGCGCTGGGGAAATAATAATGAAAGGAAAAGCTTACGAATGACGCCTGTCGCATTATTCGCAACAGGCGAAAACATTCGCGCAGTTCATTGAACTGATGAAGGGAATATCAGGCTAAAGGTCAAGCAAGCAGCATCCTGGCCAGCGGAACACTGCGCGCGCACCTCACCGCCGTGCAGCGTCATGATGGCGCGCACGATAGACAGCCCCAGCCCACTGGCATGATTGCCGGCGCTGCGCGCGGGATCGGCGCGGTAGAAACGATCGAACAGTTTTTCCAGCTGTGCCGGCGCGATCGGCGGCCCCTGATTGATAACCTGCACCCACCAGGCATCGGCGCGCCGTTCAGCCCGCAACGCGATCAGGCTGTTTTCATCGGCATAGCGCACCGCGTTGGCCACCAGGTTGCTCAGCGCCCGCTGGAACAACATCGCGTCCGCCTTCAGCTCGCCTTCCCCTTCGCAGCTCAGCGCGATGCCGCGTTCTTCCGCCAGCCCTTCGAAGTAATCCGCCACCCGCCGCAGTTCCAGCGCCACATCCAGACGGCTGTAGTTCAGCGCAGACTGCGCCTCCCCGGCGCGCGCCAGGAACAGGATGTTTTCCACCATGCGGGAAATGCGCTCCAGCTCATCCATATTGTTCGACAGCAGGGTTTCGTACTCCTCCACGCTGCGGGGCTGGTAAAGCGCCACCTGGCACTGGCCCATCAGCGCCCCTATCGGGGTGCGGATCTCATGGGCCAGATCGGCGGAAAACTGCGTCAGGCGCTGATAGCCTTCATTCAATCGATCGAGCATCGCATTGAACGAACGGGTCAGTTGCTGCAATTCCTTCGGTGCCCCCTGCTCGCTGAGGCGCGTCGACAGCGTATTGGGCGCAATCTGCGCTGCCTGCGCCGCCATGCGCCATAACGGCTTCAATCCCCGGCGCATGACCCCATACCCCAGCAGCGCAATCAGCAGGAAAGCCACCGCCACCGCCGCGACGATGCGCCACAGGTAACGCGCCAGCATCTTCTGCTCGTTGACCATCACGTGCGCGGCGGAGATCTGCAACAGGCTGCCGTCTTCCAGGCGCACCATCGCCGACGCCGCACGCAGCGGCACCCCCTGCGCCGTTTCCCCGCCGCGCACGGCGGCCAACGTCTGCGCCTGGCCGGCCGGCGTCGGCGCGATCGGCGGCAATGCCACCCCGGCCGGGTTCACGTTGATGAGCGGTTTTTGCCCCGGAATTTGGAAAATCAGCACGTCCTGTTCATTGCCCAGCATGTTTTCAAACAGGCCGTTATTGGCGGTCAGGCGCGCCAAAGGAAAGCGCTGTCCCAGCAAATGGCGGAAATACTCTACGCGCCCGGTCACCTGCAGATCGCTGCGCAGCGTCATTTCCTGGCGCATGGCGCTATACAGATACCCGCCCGTCCCGCTCACCACCAAAGCGGCCACCAGCGCGAACAGCGTGGCGGTGCGCAGCGTCAGCGACACCGGCCGACGTGAAGTGCGCCCGTTCACGAGCGTGGCTCGCAGACATAGCCGATGCCGCGCACGCTGTGGATCAGCTTGACGTCGAACGGCCGGTCTATTTTGGCGCGCAGGCGTTTGATCGCCACGTCAACCACATTGGTGTCGCTGTCGAAATTCATGTCCCACACCTGAGAGGCGATCTGCGTGCGCGACAGCACTTCTCCCTCGCGCCGCACCAGCAGGTGCAGCAGCATGAACTCCTTGTTGGTCAACGGGATCACCTGTTCCTGACGCACCGCCCGGCGGCGCAGCACGTCCAGCTGCAGATCGGCGATGGCATAATGATCGGCTTCGCGCGCCGGCCCACGGCGCAGCAAGGTGCGTAAACGCAGCACCAGTTCGGTGAACGAAAACGGTTTAATCAGATAATCGTCCGCGCCCAGCTCCAGACCGTGGATGCGATCCTGCACGCCGTCGCGAGCGGTGAGAAACAGAATCGGCACGTCGCTTTTCTTGCGCAGCACCTCGATGATCTGCCAACCGTCCAGCCCCGGCAGCATCACGTCGAGCACGATCGCATCGTAATCCTGCTCCAACGCGCGAAACAACCCGTCGGTGCCGGTGCGCGCCAAATCGACGCCGTACCCCGCCTCGCTCAGCCCTTTCTTCAGGTAATCCCCTGTGCCGATATCGTCTTCAACTACCAGTATTCGCATGCTCGCCACCTCGTTACGTCTGCAAAAATACTAGCAGCTTCAGCGGACAAACTTGATGACATTAATGTCATCAAACGGCCATGGCGCTGACCCAATGGCTCAACCATGCTTACCCGGCAAACTCATTTCAGGAGAACGTTATGATTACCCGTCATCGTATAGCCGGTTTACTGTTGTCCACCTTGCTGCTGTCCAGCGGCCTGGCCGCCGCCGCCCAAACGCCGGGCAAGGTTATCGCGCCGCTGCGCGGCACCATCAGCCAGGTGGCCGACGGCAATCTGCAGCTGACCGATCGCAAGGGTGAGACGCTCAGCGTCAAGCTGAACGATCAGACCAAAGTGCTCAGCGTGTCCAAGGCCACGCTGGACGACATCAAACCGGACAGCTTTATCGGCACCGCCGCCGTGCCGCAGCCGGACGGCACGCTCAAAGCGCTGGAGGTGCACGTGTTCGCCGCCAGCCTGCGCGGCACCGGCGAAGGGCACTCGGCCTGGGAATCCGCCGACGGCAAAGTGGACACCATGACCAACGGCACCGTCGGCAAACTGGTGAAATCCAACGGCCGCACCCTGACCGTCACCTACGGCAACCAGCAGAAAACCGTCGTCGTGCCGGAAGACGTGCCAATCGTGACGCTGGATCCGGGCGATCTGAGCCTGCTGAAGCCGGGCGTGCACATCGTGCTGTTCTCCGCCGTCAACGATAAGGGCGAGCGCGTCGCCACCCGCATATCCGCCGGCAAAGACGGCACCGTACCGCCGATGTAACCGGAGAAAGCCATGAAAACCAACGCGTCGCGGCCGGTGCATCGCTGGCCGGTTCGAATCACTCATTGGATCAACCTGTTCGCCATGGTGTGCATGTTTATGAGCGGCTGGGAGATCTATAACGCCTCGCCGCTGTTCGATTTCCGCTTTCCGCCGCAGATGACGCTGGGCGGTTGGCTGGGCGGCGCGATTGGTTGGCATTTGGCGGTGATGTGGCTATTGGCGCTCAACGCCGCCTGCTATCTGCTGTGGAGCCTGTTCAGCGGCCATTTTCGCCGCGATCTGTTGCCGCTTCGCGTCGGCGCGCTGCGGCAGGATATCTGGCTGGCGTTGACGCTGCGCCTGCGCCACCGGCATGGCCACTACAACGCCATTCAAAAGCTGATGTACCTCGGCGTGCTGGCGCTGGGCCTATTGCTGGTGCTGTCCGGCCTGGCGATTTGGAAGCCGGTTCAGCTGCAGGGATTGGTCGCCCTGTTTGGCGGCTTCGATTTCGCGCGCTACGTGCATTTCTTCGCCATGGTCGGCATTGGCCTGTTCGTGGCGATCCACGTCTTTATGGTGATCGTCGTGCCCAAAACGCTGTGGGCGATGATAACGGGTGGCAAACATGAATGAGAAAAAGCCGCGGGCAACCGCGCCAAAACTGGAACCGGACCAAAAAAAGCAGCTGGTCAATCTGCAGCGCCGCCTGATGCTGCGCTCCGGCCTGACGCTGGGCGGCATCGCCATGCTCACCGGTTGCAACCTGCAAGACGGCGATCGGGTGGATAAGGTGCTGTGGGCCATGTCGCGCTGGAACGACCGGGTGCAGGCCTGGCTGTTCAGCGGCCAGCGGCTGGCGCAAACTTACCGGCCCGATCAGATTACCCAGCCTTTCCCCTTCAACGCGTTTTACCCGGAATACAACGTCCCCGAGATCGATCTGGCCGGCTACCGGCTTGAAGTCGCAGGGAAAGTGGAGAAAAAAGCGCCCTGGACGCTGGAACAGCTGCAGCGGCTGCCGCAGCAAAGCCAGATCACGCGTCTGATCTGCATTGAGGGCTGGAGCGCCATCGGCCAATGGGGCGGCGTGCCGCTGCGCACCTTTCTGCAGCACGTCGGGGCGGATCTGAATGCCGGTTACGTCGGCTTCAAATGCGCCGATCGCTACTACTCCAGCCTCGACATGGCCACCGCGCTGCACCCGCAGACCATTCTGGCGCTGGATTTCGGCGGCAAGGCGCTGCCGGCGGACTATGGCTACCCGCTGCGGCTGCGGGTGCCCACCAAGCTGGGGTTCAAAAACGCCAAACATATCGCCGCCATCTTCGTCAGCGACGTCAATCCGGGCGGCTATTGGGAAGATCAGGGCTACAACTGGTTCAGCGGCATTTAGTTTTGCGCGGCGCTGCGCATAAGCGCCATCGGCGGCTGGAGGATCTTCTCCGCCGCAGTTAATAATCGGTTCGTCACAAAGGGGATAACTATAGGAAAAATAATAGTAAAAATGATTTCATCATGGAGATTGATGTGAGGGAGATCAATGCGCGACCAGCCACAGAGTATAGATACCGAATAACGGTTTATAAAAATGCAGGCGCTGCTGCTGCGTATTACCTTGATTTTAAAAAAGCGACGTTAAGGATGCGTCAATGGCTTATTGGGGCTTATCCCACCTCGGAAATATTGGACAATGCGTATGCCATGGAACTGTATGATGTAAAAGCATTGGAAGTCCGCGCCGAAGTAGCCAGATCCTTATTTGATACCTATACCAGGATGGCGTACACCCGATATGAACGAGAACAACTCTTCATTAATGGCATTGGTCTGGCGATCGTCACCTTTGTTGCGCAATACCAAGCAAGATTGGTTTTCAGCGTACCGCTCAGGCCGGCATTAGCCAGAATTTATGACTCGCTCTTGAAAAAACACGCGCGTCGCGTACATTATTTGTACAACCAGGAGCTTATTGAGGACGGATTATATGTCATCGAAATCCCGCCTGTTAACGGCAGAATCCCACCCAACCCCTATGAGCATGAAGGAACGGCACCAAAAAGAGATGCAAGCTTTCCACGAAGAATGGGCGGAACAAAGGCGCCGCGAATGGCGTGAACGCGACGGCGTTGAAGCAAGTGAACCGCCCGCATGTGGCATCGATACCGAACTTTCATCCTGACTCCGGTTCGTTCTTACTCTTCTTCCCCTGCCGTCAGCAACGCAAGCCCCGCTTGCTCGATTGCCTCCCGCGCGGCGGCGGGCAGCCCCTCGTCGGTAATGACGGCGTCAAAGGCGGCGATCGGCAGCGCCAGGTAGGTCGCGATCTTGCCGTATTTCGAGGTGTCGCTGAGCAGAATGCAGCGGCGGCTGGCCTCGACGATGGCCTTCTTTACCATCACCTTGTCTTCGTTCGGCGTCGACAGGCCGCGCATGCTCCACGAAGAGGCGGAGATAAACGCCAGATCGATAAACAGACCGCGCAGCGCCTGCGCCGCCGCTTCGCCGACGCAGGAGCGGTTTTCCCGGCACACGGTGCCGCCGGTGTGGATGATTCTGCACTGGCTGTGTTCGATCAGGAAGCCGGCGATGACAAAGTCGTTGGTCACCACCGTCAAATCGTCACGTTCACCGATCTGCTTCGCCAGCGCCAGCGTGGTGGTGCCGGCATCCAGATAAATACAGCTATTGGCGGGAATTTGCCGCGCCGCCAGCCGGCCGATGGCGATTTTCTGCCGGCTGAACATCCCCTCTTTGGCCTGGTGCGAAGGTTCGCTCGCCACCCGCTCGGGTGCCTGCACGCCGCCCGAGACCGACTGCACCGCGCCCTGTTCCTCCAGCTTTTGCAAATCGCGGCGGATCGTCATATGCGACACCCCCAGCCGTTCGGTCAGCTCGGCAATGCTGACGACGCCGCGTTCGGATACCAGCGCAAGAATTTGTTGATGGCGTTCTACAGGTATCACGGTTCCCTCTCGTTGCTGCGGTGATAATAATTGTGATTTTACGTCAATTTTCGTTCGCCGATAGCCCTAATTTTTCGCGGCGTGACGGCGCGCGCAGTGACGCCAGAAAAACATAAACTTATTTAAAAACATAACAATAATGTTGATACAGGCCAGAAACCGTACGAAGAATTCGTCTCACACATTGTTAATTATTGTGATATCGATCGCGGATAAACGGCCGTCAAGCGCTTACATTTAACACAACAAAACAAATTATCACTAAAATTAACAGGAGTGCAGTATGACACACCCAGGGAATTATGCCGTCTGCGTCATTGGGCTGGGCGCGATGGGCATGGGCGCGGCGCGCTCGTGCCTCCGCGCCGGATTGACCACCTACGGGGCGGACCTGAATCCGCAGGCGCTGGCGGCGCTGCAACAGGCCGGCGCAAAACACGCGTCTACCAGCGCGCGCGATTTCGCCGCCGAACTGGACGCCGTGCTGCTGCTGGTGGTGAACGCCGCCCAGGTGAAGCAGATCCTGTTCGGCGAACAAGGCCTGGCGCCAAAGCTCAAGCCGGGCACCGCGGTGATGGTCTCTTCGACCATTTCCGCCGATGACGCCAAACAGATCGAGCAACGGCTGCTGGACTACGGGCTGCCGATGCTGGATGCGCCGGTTTCCGGCGGAGCGGCCAAGGCGGAGGAAGGCCAGATGACGGTGATGGCCGCCGGCGCCGACGCCACCTTCGAGCGCCTGCAACCCGTGCTGGACGCCATCGCCGGCAAGGTTTACCGCATCGGCGAGGCGATCGGCCTGGGCGCGACGGTTAAAATCATCCACCAGCTGTTGGCCGGGGTGCACATCGCCGCCGGAGCGGAAGCCATGGCGCTGGCCGCCCGCGCCGGCATCCCGCTGGACGTGATGTACGACGTGGTCACCCACGCCGCCGGCAACTCCTGGATGTTCGAAAATCGCATGCGCCACGTGGTCGACGGCGACTATGCGCCCAAATCGGCGGTGGATATCTTCGTCAAGGATCTGGGGCTGGTGGCCGATACCGCCAAGGCGCTGCACTTCCCGCTGCCGCTGGCCTCCACCGCCTTCACCATGTTTACCGCCGCCAGCAACGCCGGTTACGGTAAAGAAGACGACAGTGCGGTAATCAAAATCTTTGCCGGCATCGATTTGCCGCAGAAAAAGGAGGCAATCTGATGCTGCTCGGCGTAATCGCGGATGATTTTACCGGCGCGACCGATATCGCCAGTTTTCTGGTGCAAAACGGCCTGCCGACGGTGCAGTTGAACGGCGTGCCGCAAGACGAAACGCCGGTCAGCGCGCAGGCGGCGGTCATCAGCCTGAAATCGCGCTCCTGCCCGGCAGAGCAGGCGGTCGAACTGTCGTTGCAGGCGCTGGCCTGGCTGCAAAAACAGGGCTGCCGCCAGTTCTACTTCAAATACTGCTCCACTTTCGACAGCACCGCGCAGGGCAATATCGGCCCGGTGACCGACGCCCTGCTCGCCGCGCTGGGGGAAAGTTTCACTGTGGTATCTCCGGCGTTGCCGATAAACGGCCGCACGGTCTATCAGGGCCACCTGTTCGTCGGGGAACAGCTGCTGTCCGAATCCGGCATGCGTCATCACCCGGTCACGCCGATGACCGACAGCAACCTGCTGCGCCTGATGGAATCCCAGGCCACCGGGCGCTGCGGGCTGGTGACGGCGGCGGAAATGGATCGCGGCGCCGGGGCGGTCAGCGAGAAACTGCGGCAATTGGCGCAGGAAGGCGTGCGCTACGCGGTGCTGGATACGCTCAACGAACGGCATCTGCTCAGCCAGGGCGAAGCGTTGAAAACGATGAAGCTGGTGACCGGCGGTTCGGGCCTGGCGATCGGCCTGGCGCGGCAGTGGGCGCAGAACGGCGAGCGTTCGGCAGAGGCGGCCGGCGCGCCGCAGGGCGAGAAAGCGGCGGTGCTGTCCGGTTCTTGCTCCGTCATGACTAACCGGCAGGTGGCGCACTACCGCGAACGCGCGGCGGCGCAGGCCATCGATATCGGCCGCTGTCTCGATCCGCAGGCGCGCGCCGCCTACGCCGCCGAGCTGGCGCATTGGGCGCAGCGTCACGCCGGGGAGGCGCTTGCCCCGCTGATCTACGCCACCGCAGCGCCGGAAGCGCTGCAGCAAACGCAACGGCAGTACGGTAGCGCCGCCAGCGAGGCGGTGGAGGCGTTGTTCGCCGAGCTGGTAGTGCAACTGCGCCAGTTGGGATTCAGCCGCTTTATCGTCGCCGGCGGCGAAACCTCCGGCGTGGTCACGCAGGCGCTGGGCATTCGCGGCTTCCATATCGGCCCCAGCATTTCCCCCGGCGTTCCCTGGGTGCGCGCCAGCGATCGGGCCATTTCCCTGGCATTGAAATCAGGCAATTTTGGCGATGAAGCCTTCTTCGCGCGCGCGCAAACGGAGTTTCCAGTATGACCACAACCATCGAACAGCAGGCACGAGAAGAGATGGTGCGCCTGGGCGCCTCGTTTTTCCAACGCGGTTACGCCACCGGCTCAGCCGGCAACCTCTCGCTGTTGCTGCCGGACGGCGCGCTGCTGGCGACGCCGACCGGCTCCTGTCTCGGCGAGCTGCAGGCCGATCGTCTGTCTAAAGTGAGCCTGAACGGCGACTGGCTGTCCGGCGACAAGCCGTCGAAAGAGATCAGCTTTCACCGCGCGCTGTATCTGAACAACCCGGAATGCAAAGCGGTGGTGCACCTGCATTGCACCTACCTCACGGCGCTCTCTTGCCTGCAGGGGCTGGACGTCGACAACGCCATCAAACCGTTCACCCCCTATGTGGTGATGCGCGTCGGCAAGGTGCCGGTGGTGCCCTACTATCGCCCCGGCGACGAAAGGCTGGCGCAGGATCTGGCCCGCCTGGCGCCCACCCACCGCGCCTTTTTGCTGGCCAACCACGGGCCGGTGGTGACGGGTAAAGACCTGCGAGCGGCGGCGGACAATACCGAAGAGATGGAAGATGCGGCGCGGCTGATCTTCACCCTCGGCGATCGTCCGATCCGCTATTTGACCGATGATGAAATTGCCGAATTACGGAGCTGACCCATGCCTAAATTTGCCGCCAATTTATCGATGATGTTTAACGAAGTGCCGTTCCTCGAGCGCTTCGCCGCCGCTGCCGAACAAGGCTTCAACGCGGTGGAGTTCCTGTTCCCTTACGAGCATCCCGCCGAGCTGTTGGCGGAAAAACTGCGCGAACACGGCCTGCAACAGGTGCTGTTCAACACCGCGCCCGGCGATGTCGCCGCCGGCGAATGGGGGCTGGCGGCGCTGCCGGGCCGCGAGCAGGATGCGCGCGCCGATATCGATCGCGCGCTGGCCTACGCCATCGCCCTCGCCTGCCCCTGCGTGCACCTGATGGCCGGCGTGGTGCCCGCGGGCGCGGACCGGCAGCGTTATCTCGACACCTTTATCGCCAATGCGCGCTATGCCGCCGACGCCTTCGCCCCGCACGGCGTCAAGGTGCTGATCGAAGCGCTCAGCCCACCGGTCAAACCCGACTACCTGTTCGCCAGTCAACATCAGGCGGCGGAGGCGGTGGCGGCTATCGAGAGACCGAACGTGTTCATTCAGTTCGATTTTTTCCACGCGCAGTTAGTAGATGGCAATATCAGCGGGCTGCTGGAAACGCTGGCCGGGCGCTACGCGCATATCCAGATAGCCTCGGTGCCGGATCGCCATGAGCCGGATGACGGCGAACTGAATTACCCGTGGCTGTTCGACAGGCTGGATGCGCTCGGTTATCAAGGCTGGGTAGGTTGCGAATACCGGCCGCGCGGCGACACCGCCGCCGGGCTCGGCTGGCTGAAACCTTACCGCTAACGCCGCCGCCGACACCAGGAAATCGATTTTATAACAATGAAACGCACCCGTATCGCCACGCGGCGATCGCGGTGCCCAACGCTTACCCAACGAAAGGCTTTTTTCATGTCTACCTCTCTGCTGTTGCTGATTGCCGTACTCGGCGTGGTGCTGCTGTTATTGATGGTCATCAAGGCGAAGGTGCAACCCTTTGTCGCGCTGTTGGTGGTCAGTCTGCTGGTGGCGTTGGCCAGCGGCATTCCGACCGGTGAAGTGATGAAAGTGATGACCGCCGGGATGGGCGGCGTGCTCGGCTCGGTGACCATCATCATCGGCCTGGGGGCGATGCTTGGCCGCATGATCGAACACTCGGGCGGCGCCGAGTCGCTGGCGCAGCGCTTCAGCCAGGGGCTGGGGCCGAAACGCACCGTCGCCGCGCTGACCCTCGCCGCGTTTATCCTCGGCATTCCGGTGTTCTTCGACGTCGGCTTTATCATTCTGGCGCCGATTATCTACGGCTTCGCCAAGGTCGCCAAAGTGTCGCCGCTGAAGTTCGGCCTGCCGATGGCCGGCGTGATGTTGACGGTTCACGTCGCGCTGCCACCGCACCCCGGCCCGGTGGCCGCCGCCGGTTTGCTCAACGCCGACATCGGTTGGCTGACTATCATCGGCCTCGCGATCTGTATTCCGGTCGGCGCGATCGGCTATTTCGCCGCCAACTACCTCAACCGCAAAACCTATCCGTTATCGATAGAAGTGCTGGAACAGCTGCAGCTGGCGGCGCCTGAACCGCGTCCGGAAGGGCAAGCGCCGCTCAGCGATCGCATCAACCCGCCCGGCGCCGGGCTGGTGGCAGCGCTGATCGTCATCCCGATCGCCATCATCATGCTCGGCACCGTCTCCGCCACGCTGTTACCTGCCGGCTCGGCGCTGCGCGATACGCTGTCGCTGCTGGGCTCGCCGGCGGTGGCGCTGATGATCGCCCTGCTGCTGGCCTTCTACTTCCTGGCGCTGCGCCGCGGCTGGAGCCTGCAACACGCCAGCGATGTGATGGGCGCTGCGCTGCCGACCGCCGCGGTGGTGATCCTGGTGACCGGCGCGGGCGGCGTGTTCGGCAAGGTGCTGGTAGAATCCGGCGTCGGCAAGGCGCTGGCGGAGGTGCTGACGGCCATCGGCCTGCCACTGGTGCCCGCCGCCTTTATCATTTCGCTGGCGCTGCGCGCTTCGCAGGGATCCGCCACCGTGGCGATCCTGACCACCGGCGGCCTGTTGTCGGAGGCGGTCAGCGGCTTGAATCAGCTGCAGCTGGTGCTGGTGACGCTGGCGACCTGTTTCGGCGGGCTGGGGCTTTCCCACGTCAACGACTCCGGTTTTTGGATCGTCACGCGCTATCTGGGGCTGTCGGTGGCCGACGGCCTGAAAACCTGGACGGTGCTGACCACCCTGCTCGGCCTGAGCGGCTTTCTGTTCACCTGGCTGTTGTGGCTGGCGGTGTGATTTCTCTGGCATACTGAACGCCGTTGTTTTTCATCGCCTTTCACCCTGTGCAGGAGCTGCAACATGACCATAATCAACACCGCGCCAACGCTCGTCACCGAACGCCTGCAGCTGGACGCGCACAGGCTGGACGACTTCGAGTCGCTGGCCGCATTGTGGGCCGATCCGCTGGTGGTACGCTATATCGGCGGCACGCCGCGCGACCGGGAAGACTCCTGGGGGCGCCTGATGCGCTACGCCGGCCACTGGGCGCTGTTGGGGTATGGAAATTGGGCGGTGCGTGACAAACAGAGCGGCGAGTACCTCGGCAGCATCGGCTTCTTCGACGGCCTGCGCGATATCACCCCGGCGCTCGACGCGCCGGAAATGGGCTGGACGCTGGTGAGTTCTGCGCACGGCAAAGGCTACGCCACCGAGGCACTGCGGGCGGCGCTGGCCTGGGGTAAAACGCACCTGCCGGGGGAGAAAACCGTCTGCATCATCTCGCCGGAAAACCAGGCTTCGCTGGCGCTGGCGAAAAAAGTCGGCTTTAGCGAAAGCCACCGCAGCGAGTATCACCAAAGCCCGATCGTCGTGATGCATTGCCCGCTCTAAAACCTAACCGCGTTGCATCGCCAACGCCGTCTGAACAAAGTTGTCCCGCAGCGCGTCGGCGCGCTGCGGGTCCCAGGCGATACCGACCTGCCACTCCGTTTCCTCGCCGCTCAGCGGTAAAATGTCGATGCTGGCCGGCGCGATATGCGTGATGCTGTGCGGCAGCAGCGCAACGCCGACGCCGGCGGCGACCAGCGCCAACAGCGTCTGAATATCGCCGGCCTGCTGCACCACGTTCGGCGTCAAGCGGTGAGCGGCGATAAACCGCAGCGACTGATCGCTCAGCCCGCGCCCGCGCTTCGGAGTCAACTGCAACAGCGGCAGCTGATTGAAACGCGCCATCAGATCGTCGGCGCGCAGCGCCAGCGCGCCCGGCGCGGCCAGCACCAACCGGTCACTCAGCATTGCCACGCCGCACAGCGGCGTATTGACCGGCAAACGCACGAACCCCGCCTGCAACTCCCCCTGTAACAGCAACTGATACTGCCGCTCCGACGGGATGTCCTCCAGGCCGATCGCCACCTCGGGAAACCGTTGGCGAAAAGCCGCCACCAGCTGCGGCGCCAGATGAAAGCTGGAGAGGCCAAATCCCAGCGCCAGCCGCCCCGCTTCCCCGAGCGCCACCCGCCGGGCGCGCCGCTGAAACTGCTGGTACTGTTCCACCAGCGCCTGCGCCTCCGGGTAGAGCCGCTGCCCGCCGGCGGTGAGCACCGCGCCCTGTCGGCCACGCTCGAACAATCGAACGCCGAGCTGGGTTTCCAGCGCCTGAATCTGCTTGCTCAGCGCCGGCTGGCTGATGCACAGCCGGCTCGCCGCCTGTCGATAGTTGCCCTGCTCGGCCAGCGCCACCAGGGCGCGCAGTTGTTTTATATCCATTCCATCAGGTTATCAAATAAGGAATTTAATTGATTATACAGTAATCAATCCACCTGCTGTAATCAACGCAGACCCTAACCGGAGAGACACCATGACCATCTCATTGCGCGCCGCCACGGTGCAGTTCCAGCATCGCGCCAACGATAAGAATTACAACCTGTCGATCATTGAGCGCTTTATCGCTCAGGCGGCCGAGCAGCAGGTACAGCTGCTGGCCTTCCCGGAAATGTGCATCACCGGCTATTGGCACGTGCGCCATCTGTCCGACGCCGAAGTGCGGGCGCTGGCGGAACCGATCGCCGCCAGCCCTTCGCTGGCGCGCATTCGCCCGCTGGCGGAGCGTTACAACATGGCGATCGGCGTCGGGCTGATCGAGCTGGGCGACGACGGCCGTTGCTACAACGCCTACGCCGTATGCCTGCCGGACGGCGCGCTGCATGTGCACCGTAAACTGCACGCCTTCGAACACCCGGCTATCGCCAGCGGCGATCGCTATACCGTATTCGACACCCCCTGGGGCGTGCGCGTGGGCGTATTGATCTGCTGGGACAACAATCTGGTGGAGAATGTGCGCGCAACGGCGCTGCTGGGCGCGGAGGTGTTGATGGCCCCGCACCAGACCGGCGGCACCCATTCGCGCAGCCCGCACGGCATGAAGCCGATCCCACAGGCGCTGTGGCAGCGGCGGGCGGAAGATCCGCAGGCGATAGAAGCCGCCTTTCGCGGCGAACACGGCCGCGGCTGGCTGATGCGCTGGCTGCCCTCGCGCGCTCACGACAACGGGCTGTTTTTGCTGTTCAGCAACGGCGTGGGCCGCGATGACGATGAGGTACGCACCGGCAATGCGATGATCCTCGATCCCTACGGCCGCATCGTGGCGGAGACCTGGGCGGCGGAAGACCGGATGGTCAGTGCCGATCTCGATCTGACGCTGATCCCGCTCAGCACCGGCCGCCGCTGGATTTACGGACGCCGCCCCGAGCTGTACGGTTTACTGACCGAACCGCAAGGCTATGAGCGCGATGCCCGCAGCGCACGCTTTTCGACGCAGCCGACGGGGCGCGGCGGCCAATGACAGATAAAAAAAATCCGCCCGAAGGCGGATTTTTTATCCGCGCGGCAACCTGTGCCGCGCATTCACGCCCGCAGGCATGAAGAAATCTTAGAAGCGGTAGCCTACGCCAACGTTCCAGCTGCCAACGTCCACGCTGCGGATGCGGCTCTGCTCGTAGCCAACGTCCAGGGCAACGTTTTCGATTGGGTTGAACTGCAGACCGGCACCGTAGGTGAAGCCGTAGTCGCTGTTGCCACCTTTGTTACCACCAGCCTGGGCGTTGTCGATGTTTTTGCCGTAGCCAACACCGATCACACCGTAGATGCTCGCCCAGTCGTTGAAGCGGTAAGCTGGACCTGCGGTGATGGAATCGTACTGAGATTTCTTGTAGAAACCGTTTTCAGAACGATTTTTTTCCAGGTGGGTGAAGGAGCCGATCACACCCAGTGGGTTGTTGTCGAACTCGTAACGGTATTTCAGGTTGAAACCGTCGGCCTTGTTAGCAACGCCTTGGAGATCACCCTGCGCATAGCCAGCGGATACGGTGCTCTGACCAGCGAATGCGGTACCTGCGCTAACTGCTAATACGCAAGCTGCTACTGCGGAAAGACATGCAATTTTTTTCATAACCACCTCAAACGCGTTTTATTATTAAGTACATCCATTTGTTCATGCTTTGAAAATATAACAAAAATTAGCGTGAAACTCTGCCTTGAAATGAGTGTCTAAAGCTTTATATCGTGTAACAGAAGATTTCAAGAACAGTGTATCTGCTTCTTTTCGCTCTATTTTCGGCCGTATTCTACGGCTTTCTGTGACAAAAATCACCAATTTAATATCCAGATAATTCTTAAGAAAAAGCGCACTTTTTGACCAAATCCGCCGCATCTCATCCGAGGATCGGCGGATTTCACCGCGATGCGCGCTTTTCTCAGACAGATTTTCGCCATTTCATTTACACTGCTCGCATCCCCGTTTCGACCGTTTTCTCAAGGCTGAGGAACGGCGCAAAAAAGGCTCGTTAAGGATGTCGTTATCTACTTCCGGCAGAGCGCCCTCCGCGCTGCTGCCCATCTGTCTGTTAATCATCGCCATGGTGTCTATCCAGAGCGGCGCCTCGTTGGCCAAAAGCCTGTTCCCGATCGTGGGCGCCGAAGGCATTACGACGCTGCGCCTTTTCATCGGCACCCTGATTCTGTTCATTATCTTCCGCCCGTGGCGTATGCGCATCGTCGCCGGCAGCCGCTTGCCGCTGCTGATTTACGGCCTGTCGCTCGGCGCGATGAACTACCTGTTCTACCTGTCGCTGCGCACCGTGCCGCTCGGCATCGCCGTGGCGCTGGAGTTTACCGGCCCGTTGGCGGTGGCCATGTTCTCGTCGCGCCGGCCGATCGACTTTCTTTGGGTGGCGCTGGCGATCGCCGGGTTATGGTTCCTGTTGCCGCTCGGCCACGGCGTGGGCGGGATCGATCCGTTCGGTGCCGCCTGTGCGCTCGGCGCCGGCGCCTGCTGGGCGGTCTATATCATCTTCGGCCAGAAAGCCGGCGGCGATCACGGCCCCGGTACGGTGGCGCTCGGCTCCTTGATCGCCGCGCTGGTGTTCTGCCCGATCGGCGCCTGGCAAACCGGCAGCGTGCTGTTCAATCTCGATATTCTGCCGGTGGCGCTGGCGGTGGCGATCCTCTCCACCGCGCTGCCATATTCGCTGGAGATCATCGCGCTGCCCAAAATTCCGGCGCGCACCTTCGGCACCTTAATGAGCCTCGAACCGGCGATGGCGGCGCTGTCCGGCATGCTGTTCCTCGGCGAACACCTGAGCGGCGTGCAATGGCTGGCGCTGGCGGCGATTATCGCCGCCTCCATGGGCTCCGCCCTGACCATTCGCCCCAAGCCGCGCCTCGAAAGCCTTTCCTGATCGCCTGACTCGCCTGCCGACCGCAACGTCGGAATGCAGGCGGGTTAACTGTTTTCCTCGTGACAAATCGGCATACTTCCCCTTAGCCTGTATCGCAGGCTCTTTGGACTTTCGCTCACATGGAGAATAACAGTGATTCACAACAGCCTGTTCAACCCCCGCTTCGGCCGCGGACTCGCGCCGGCGCTGGTTTCAACCCTGACCGAGTTACGCCGATGCGACCTGCCCGAACTGGCGCTGGGCCATCACCCGATCGACGGCGACAACATCTTTATGGACGTGATGACGCTGACCACCGTGCCGGCGGCGGAAAAGCGCGCCGAAATGCATCAGGAGTACATCGCGCTGCATCTGCTGATCAGCGGCGAAGAACGCATCGAATACGGCCTGGCGGGCGACTGGCACCGCGAACATCCCCACGCGGAAAATAGCGACCTTCTGCTGCTGGACATCAAACGCCACCCGCAAACGCTGCACATGACGCACGGCATGTTCGCGATCTTTTTCCAGATGGAAGCGCACAAAACCGGCTGCCTGTGGCAGCGGCCGCAGCACATCAAGAAAGCGGTAGTGAGGATCCATCACCGCCTGCTGCTGTGAACCTGCGGCAGCGTCCGTAGAAAATCGGCGGCCTGGCGGGGAGAGCGCAAGCGCTTGAAACGGCGCCCTGCATCGGTACGGGCCATCTCCGCCAGGTATTTTCGTCGGTTCTTCGAGTAAGTGCGGATCGTCCACAGCACGATCGACTCGCGGCTGAAGAAAGAACGGCGGAAACTTTCCCGATTGCCGGTGCCCGGCCACAGCTCGCGTTTGCTGGCCGCGCGCCGGCACGCGCGGCGCACGGCCTGCCACAGCGTGCGGCAGAAGCCGTAGTCCAGCCACAGGATATAGTCGACCTCGCGCCACTTGATCGCCTGCGTGCGGCTGTAGTTGCCGTCCAGCACCCAGCCTCCTCCCGCTTCGGCCAGCGTCTGCTCAAGCCGCGCCAGAAACGCATCATCGGGCGTCCCCTGCCACTCGGGCCGCCAATAGAGCCTGTCCATCTCGATATAGGGAACGTCAAGCCGTTCCGCCAGTTGACGCGCCAGGGTGCTTTTACCGCTGCCGCTGGTGCCGACGACGTTAATTTTCATCATTCGCCAATAAAGACCGGGGTTAATTCCCTTACTTTATCCGCATCAATTACGGCTATCAATCTGAATAGGCTTGAAATTAACACCCCGATAACAAAGCAAATATTTAGCCGAACCCGCATGCCGCCAGAAAATAAAATAACAGGGGTAAATCTTCACTGACATAAATAATAACTTAAATTGAAATAACAATAACTTTCATAAAGTTACACAAAAACAAAAAACAAATAAAAATAGTGCCATTCGTCCATTCCTATTTGTGCAATAGCCATTTTCGTGCGGCAAAAATAAATACCCCTGCTATAATTGATCCCGTAACGAAATAGGACAACGACTAATCAAGAGGATATCTGATATGAGTACCGCTAAACTGGTGAAAACGAAATCTTCTGATCTGCTGTATACCCGTAACGATCTGGACGAAAAAGTCAAACTGGCCGCCATCAAGGCGCTGAACCATCAGGTCGTGCAATTCATCGATCTTTCGTTGATCACCAAGCAGGCGCACTGGAACATGCGCGGCGCAAACTTCATCGCGGTCCATGAAATGCTGGACGGCTTCCGCACCGCCATCATCGAGCATCAGGACACCTTCGCCGAACGCGTGGTGCAACTGGGCGGCGTGGCGCTGGGCACCGTACAGGTGGTTAACGATCGCACGCCGCTGAAAAGCTATCCGACCAATATCCACAGCGTGCAAGAGCACCTGAAAGCGCTGGCCGATCGCTACGGCGCGGTCGCGAATGACATCCGTAAAGCCATTACCGAAGTGGAAGACGAAGATACCGCCGACATGTTCACCGCCGCCTCGCGCGATCTGGACAAGTTCCTGTGGTTCATCGAATCCAACATCGAATAACGCTAAAAAGTTGCAGAGCGCCCGTCGTTCCGGGCAGAACAGGCTGGGCTTCGCCCGGCCTGTTTTCTTTTGCGCGGCCGTTGCATTGTACAAAAAACGGCCCATATTAAACGGTAAGGTTCCTTTGTCAGGAGGTAACGATGGCCAGCGGCTGGGCGGCGGACGGCGCCGTACAAGATCAGATTGATTCCACCGTCGACGATGCGGTGCAGCGCGCGCGTGAAGCGCTCGGGCACGGCGAGAGCGAGCGCTATTGCCAGGAATGTGGAGAGCCGATCCCCGAGGCGCGCCGCAAGGCGTTAACCGGCGTGCGTTTTTGCCTCGCCTGCCAGACCGAACAAGACAAAAAACACGCGGCCGCCAGCCTGTATAACCGGCGCGGCAGCAAAGACAGCCAGTTGCGCTAGCATTACCTGCCCTCCCTTTTCGCCGCACGCGGCTCCGCTTGCACCGTCAGTGCATCATGAAAGTTAGAGTTAGTTATCAATATTGAAGCAAAAACGTTAAAGAACGGTTGTTTCACAGCCAAAGTTTGGTTAATGATAGCCCCATGCACCAAGATAATTCTTACGCACCATTTTGGTGCCTCACGTTGGTGCATAACCATAACAATTCGCCTTTACGGCACAACATCACGCAATAACTCTTTGTTTTTATAGTAGTTGAAAACATGGCACGATTTTTTCATGGCACCAACTGCAATATAAAAAATGGGTAATCCGCAACCTGTACAGGAATTCCTCTCATGAAGTCGATTTTTAAAGTCTCCCTGGCCGCACTCTCTCTGGCCTTTGCCGTAAGTTCCCACGCAGCAGACAAACTGGTGGTCGCCACCGACACCGCTTTCGTTCCTTTTGAGTTCAAACAAGGCGACAAATACGTCGGCTTCGACATCGACCTGTGGGCCGCCGTCGCCAAAGAGCTGAAGCTGGACTACACCCTGAAGCCAATGGACTTCGGCGGCATCATTCCGGCGCTGCAGACCAAAAACGTCGATCTGGCGCTGGCCGGCATCACCATCACCGATGAGCGCAAGAAAGCCATCGACTTCTCCGACGGCTACTACAAGAGCGGCCTGCTGGTGATGGTCAACGCCGACAACAACAGCGTGAAAAGCATCGACGATCTGAACGGCAAAGTGGTGGCGGTGAAGAGCGGCACCGGCTCGGTGGATTACGCCAAGCAGCACATCAAAACCAAGGATCTGCGTCAGTTCCCTAACATCGACAACGCCTACATGGAGCTGGGCACCAAGCGCGCCGATGCGGTGCTGCACGACACGCCAAACATCCTGTACTTCATCAAGACGGCCGGCGCCGGCAAGTTCAAAACCGTAGGCGATTCGCTGGAAGCACAGCAGTATGGCATCGCCTTCCCTAAAGGCAGCGACGAGCTGCGCGAGAAGGTGAACGGCGCGCTGAAAACCCTGCGTGAGAACGGCACCTATAACGAGATCTACAAGAAGTGGTTCGGCACCGAACCTAAGTAAGCTGTGAATTTGGCAAGCTATTAACTTAAGCACAGGGGGCGCTTACCCCCCTGCGCTTCGTTGTATCTGATACCCACGTTCGGGATCACCGGGAGAAATATCATGCAGTTCGACTGGAGCGCCATCTGGCCCGCCATTCCTATCTTGTTAGAGGGCGCCAAAATGACCCTGTGGATTTCGGTCCTCGGTCTGATTGGCGGCCTGATCATCGGCCTCGTCGCCGGCTTTGCCCGCACCTACGGCGGTTGGATCGCCAACCACATCGCGTTGGTGTTTATCGAAGTGATCCGCGGCACGCCGATCGTGGTGCAGGTGATGTTCATCTACTTCGCCCTGCCGATGGCGTTCACCGATTTGCGCATCGATCCGTTCACCGCGGCGGTGGTGACCATCATGATCAACTCCGGCGCCTACATTGCGGAAATCACCCGCGGCGCGGTGCTGTCGATTCATAACGGTTTCCGCGAGGCCGGCCTGGCGCTCGGCCTGTCGCGCCGCGAAACCATCCGCTACGTCATTATGCCGCTGGCGCTGCGCCGCATGCTGCCGCCGCTGGGCAACCAGTGGATCATCAGCATCAAAGACACCTCGCTGTTCATCGTGATCGGCGTGGCGGAGCTGACCCGTCAGGGTCAGGAAATTATTGCCGGTAACTTCCGCGCGCTGGAAATCTGGAGCGCCGTGGCGGTTATCTATCTGATTATTACCCTGGTGCTGAGCTTCGTGCTGCGTCGTCTGGAAAGAAGGATGAAAATCCTGTGATTGAATTTAAAAACGTCTCCAAGCATTTTGGCCAAACCCAGGTGCTGCATAACATCGATTTGAAGATCGACAAAGGCGAAGTGGTGGTGATCATCGGGCCGTCCGGCTCCGGCAAATCCACCCTGCTGCGCTGCATCAACAAGCTGGAAGAGGTCACCAGCGGCGATCTGATCGTCGACGGCCTGAAAGCCAACGATCCGAAAGTGGACGATCGGTTGATCCGCCAGGAAGCCGGCATGGTGTTCCAACAGTTCTACCTGTTCCCGCACCTGACGGCGCTGGAAAACGTCGCCTTCGGCCCGATCCGCGTGCGCGGCGCGAAGAAGTCCGATGCGGAAAAGCTGGCGCGCGAGCTGCTGGCCAAGGTCGGTCTGGCGGAGCGTGCCCACCACTATCCGTCCGAACTGTCGGGCGGGCAGCAGCAGCGCGTGGCGATTGCGCGCGCGCTGGCGGTGAAGCCGAAAATGATGCTGTTCGACGAGCCGACCTCCGCGCTCGATCCGGAATTGCGCCACGAAGTGCTGAAGGTGATGCAGGATCTGGCCGAGGAAGGCATGACGATGGTCATCGTCACCCACGAAGTCGGCTTTGCCGAAAAAGTGGCGTCGCGCCTGATCTTTATCGATAAGGGCCGGATTGCCGAAGACGGCAACCCGCACGACCTGATCAACCATCCGCCCAGCCCGCGTCTGCAGGAGTTCCTGCAGCACGTATCCTGATCCTGGCGGTTTCACGGCGGGCGCGCCACGCGCCCGCCGCTTTCATTCCGCACGCGTTCCCACGCCACATCGCGCCACCTTTCCTACTATATTCATTGTTTTTCATCGTATTGCTCTGACATCCGCCGATCACAGAACGCTAAAGAGAGGAACAATGCCGCCAAACGCAGACTCCCGACGAGGTTCTCATCTGCGAGAACACCTGCTTTTCCTGCTGCTGTTGCTGACCCTGAACGTCTTCGCACCACCGGCGCTGGCGCAAAACGCGCCGCCCGCGCCCGCCGACAAGAGCGAGCAGCAGAAGGCCGCCTACGCCGCGCTGGCCGATCTGCTGCAAGACGACAAAGCGCGCGCGGCACTCATCAACCACCTGAAACAGGCCGCCGGCGACGCCCCCGCCGCCGCCCCAACAACGCCGGAGGAATCAACGCCGGCCACGCTGAGCGACAGCCTGAACTCTCTGGCGCAGGAAGGCATCGGCACCTTTAACCAGAAGCTCGGCGCGCTGCAAAAGCTGATCGACTCCGGCCCGAAGCGCATTTTCAATCCCGCCGGCTTTTTCCGCGCGCTGGGTTACTTTCTGCTGACGGTGGCGGTCACCTTTGCGCTGTTCCACCTGATCCGGCGGCTGATCGCGCCGCTGTACAAACGCATGGGCAGCTGGGGGCACAACGCGCGGCTACAGCGCGGCCCGTGGTATAAGCGCCCCGCCGCCATTCTCGGCGCTTTCGCCGTCGATCTGCTGGTGCTGCTGCTGGCGCTGGCGGCGGGCAACCTGTTCGCCCGCCACGTCCACGCCGACAGCGCCACCATTCTGCGGCTGCAGACCCTGTTTCTCAGCGCCTTCGCGGTGATTGAGTTTTTCAAAGCGGTGCTGCGGCTGATTTTCGCTCCCAACTTCGACTACCTGCGCCCCTTCCCCTTCAGCGACCAGAGCGCGCGCTACTGGAACACGCGCCTCGCCTGGCTCAGCGGCCTGATCGGCTACGGCCTGATGGTGGTGGTGCCGGTGGTGGCGGTGCAGATCAGCTACCCGGCCGCCGCCGCCGTCAATCTGGTGGTGATGCTGGCGCTGACGCTGTACGCCATCTGGCTGATCCTGCACAACCGCAAGCCGATACAGCAACAGATCAACCTGCTGGCCGAACGGTCGATGGCGTTTTTCAGCGCGATCCTGCGCGGCCTGGGGCATATCTGGCATCTGCTGGCGATCGCCTATTTTCTGGTGTTGTTCGTGCTGTCCCAGTTCGACATCGGCAACAGCCTGCGCTTTATGATGAGCGCCACGGTGAAAAGCCTGCTGGTGGTCGGCGTCGGCGCTCTGCTGTCCGGCATGCTGACCCGCTGGATTTTCCGCCGCATTTCGCTGCCGACCGACGTTAATCTGCGCTATCCGATGCTCGAGCGGCGCATCAACTCCTACATCCCCAACGGGCTGAAGATACTGCGGGTGATGGTGGTGCTGGCAGTGACGCTGTTCCTGCTCGATGCCTGGCACCTGATCAACCTGTACCAGTGGGCGGGCAGCGAAAATGGCCAGCGAACGCTCGGCGGGCTGGTGCATATCCTGCTGATCCTGCTGATCGCCGTCTTCAGCTGGACGCTGATGGCCAGCATCATCGAGCACCGCCTGGCGCTGGAACTGAGCAACGGCGTGCGGCCGAGCGCACGCGAACGCACGCTGCTGACGCTGTTTCGCAACGTGCTGGCCATCGTTATCAGCACCATTACCGTGATGATCGTGCTGTCGCAGGTGGGGCTGAACATCGCGCCGCTGCTGGCGGGCGCCGGCGCGCTGGGGCTGGCCATCAGCTTCGGCGCCCAGACGCTGGTGAAAGACGTGATCACCGGCGTGTTCATCCAGTTCGAAAACGGCATGAACACCGGCGAATATGTCACCGTCAGCGGCATCACCGGCACCGTGGAGCGCATGACCATCCGCTCGATCGGCCTGCGCGACGACTACGGCGTCTACCACATCGTGCCGTACTCCTCGATCACCACGCTGGCCAACTATGCGCGTGAATTCGGAGTGTATCGCGCCAACTACACCGTCAGCCGCGACGAGGACATCGATCGGGTCAATGAGGTGCTGCATCAGGCCGTCGCGGCGCTGAAACAGGATGAACAGGTGAAGCATTTCCTGATTGGCGAGCCGGTCTTCAACGGCGTGGTGGCGCTGGGCGACCGATCGTTCACCACCCGCGTAACGGTGCGCACGCAGGCGCTGAAACAGTGGGTGGTGCAGTACGCCCTCGATCGGCTGGTGAAAATCCATTTCGATCGGGCCGGCATCGGCATGCCGCAGCAGGCGATGCAGATCTCCCGCGCGCCGCAGCCGCAGGAACCGCCCGCCGAACGCTAGCTTTCAGGCCCCGTCCGGTACGGGGCCGGACCATTCAGTGCAGCGCGTCGCCCTGCTTCACCGACGTGAACGCCTGCATCAGCTTCACGACGTCGTGCATGCCGATGTTGACCTGGTTGATCACTTCACCGGCGTCATGGGTCAGCGCCACGCCGCCGCCGGCCTGCTCTACGCAGGTTGCCATGCCGGCAATCGCCGCCGCCACGCCTTGCTGGATGGACTTGGTCATGCGTTCGATCTCGGTCGCCGCCTTGCGAGACTGTTCCGCCAGCGTGCGCACTTCGTTGGCCACCACCGCAAAACCGCGCCCGTGCTCGCCGGCGTGGGCGGCTTCGATCGAGGCGTTAATCGCCAGCAGGTTGGTTTGGGAGGCGATTTTACGAATGGCTTCGACGATGGTGCCGATCTGCTGAGAACACTTGCCCAGCTCGGTGACCACGTCCGAGGTTTCGCGCGCCGCCGCTTCGACCTGCTGCATGCCTTTCACCGCCTGCTGCACGATAATCGCGCCCTGCGCCGCCTGCCGGTCGGTATCGAGCGACAGATGATGCGCGTTGCGCACCATCTCTTCTTCATGCTGCTGCTGTTGCATCAGCCGGGTGATGTCCTGGGCAATCTTCACCACCTTCACCACCTGGCCTTCGTTGTCGAGGATCGGGTTGTAACTGGCCTCCAGCCATACCCGTTCGCCGCGCCGGTTGAGGCGCTCAAAACGCCCGGTGATGAACTCACCGCGCGCCAGGCGCTGCCAATGCCGCCGATAATCGTCGGAATTGGCGAACTCCGGCGGGCACAGCACCGCATGCGACTGCCCGCACGCCTCTTCCAGCCGATAGCCCATCAGCGCCAGCATATTGTCGTTGGCGCTGACGATGGTGCCCTGCGGCGTGAAAGCGATCATCGCCATCGATCGATTCAGCGCCGCCAGCAGGCTGCGATGCTCCTGCGCCTGGGTCACTCGCTCGGTCACTTCGCTGGCGATCTTGACGATCTCCACCACCTTACCCTGTTTATTCAGCACCGGCGCATAGGTGCCTTGCAGCCACACCGCCTCCCCGTTTTTCGCGATGCGCTTTATGGTGTCCGTGATGGGTTGGCCCTTATTCAGCGTCTCCCAATGTTTGCGGTACAGCGGGCTGGCAACATAGTTCGGATCGCAGAAAATACGGTGATGCCGGCCTATCACGTCATCGCGTTGAAATCCCAGCGTGTTGAGGAAAAGATCGTTGGCGCGCAATACCGTGCCGTCGGGCGAGAATACGATCATCGGAACGGCGTGTTCTATCGCGCTCAGTTCGGCGCCTTTGTGGGTAGTTAACTGACTGAATCGTAACAGCATAAGGTGTAGTCCTTGTGGCAGATGATGGCGCTTTTCTTATTTTTGCCTGGCCACATGCCGCGCCCACACGCAGACGTGCCATCGCGGAAGGAACGGGCAGCGCCGTTCCTTCTGGTTATTGCTATTAACCGGATTAAATTTATTTATTCAGTAAAGTAATTATTCGAATTTAAATAAACCAACAACCTAAGATTTTTATTATTAATTCCGTATTGAGAATAACGTAAGTGATGAAAATTGAAAGGTAAAATGCGGATTTTTATCGGCGCCGGCAGGATAACCGGCGCCGTTGAGCTAAAACATTGCCCTTACGCGACCAGAGGCTCCGGCTCAACCACCGTGCCGTTGAGCATGATTTCCGGAACATAGCGCAGTTCGTTGAGCAAACTTTGATGATCCTGTCCCAAAAGCAGGATGACGCTGTCCGCTTCATCCAGACGGTGGTCATCATTGTTATCGACAATGAGATAGCTGCTGTTTTGCCCGCCGAGAACGCTACTGACCCCGACCTTGGCGCTCAACGCGCCGGGCTGGCCGAGATCGAGCAACGCGGCCAACAGCTGGCTGGCACTGCTTCCTTGTTCGGCCGTCAGGGCGCCGATTCTCGCCTCCACGCCTTGCGCATCGCTGACGCCATAATCTGCCAGCGCGCCGCCGCCGGTACCATGAACGATCCGCAGGCCTGAGAGCACATCGTCGATGCTGCCCTGCGTCAGCGAAAAGTCTTTTAACGTCACGCCTGACGCCGCCGTGCTGCTGTGCAGCGTCACGTGGCTTTTCCCTGCGCCGGCCACGATCGTCGTGTCTCCCAGCACGTTAAATTGATCGCTGCCTCCCCCGCCTTTGACCAGCAGCTGTTCGCCCTGTAGCCCAAGATCTTCCAGCAGCGGCGCCAATTTGGCCTGCGTGTCACCACTTAACGGCAGCGAATCCAACATTTGAATGATCGTGCCGTCACCGCTGCCGCCATGAGAGGACGTCAGGGTGAACCCATTACCGGCGAAGGCCGAAGCGTCAACCAGGCGGACCTGAGTATACCCCTCGGTCAGCGTCAGGTTGAAATTCGCGCCGCCGGACAACGTAATGTCTTGCACCTGATCATTTTGCCCCGTCAGCGTCAGCGCGCCATTTCCCCAGGCGCCGGTGGTGATGGCGATCAGTGTCAATGGGTTTTCATCGCCATACGAGTCAAGCGCCAATGAGCCGGCGTTACCGCGCCCGGAGAACAACAGGTCGAAACGATCGGTGGCATTCTCAAGGAAGGCTATCTCCAGCCGGCTGTCCGCATGATCGCCGATGCCGCTGATTTCAAGGCGTGCCGCATCGGCATTGGCGTTAATCACCTTGACGTTATCCGCCCGGCCGGACAACAGTAATCCCTCACGGCCAAGCGCCTGCGCCGCCCAGCTCTGTACGATCGTCCCGCCGTCCGTTCCCTCTACGGTGGCGTTGCCACTCAATACCCCGTAGTCAAACACATGAGCACTCGTCGCCAGCGCTTTCGTGCTGTAACCGTTCCAACCGATTTGCGTCAACGTGGCTTCCGCCTGGCCGATATAACCCGCCATATCTATCTGTTCGAAATGACTGAAATTGGCGGCGTTGCTGCTCACCGTACTGATGCGCGCGCCAAAAAGATCGAGCGTCGAGGTCATTTTGACGATCAGGTTGGCGGACAAAATATCGTGCCCGTCACCGCCATCGGCGCTGAACACCCACCCCACATGATTGGCGCCGCCATCGGCATTGCCTCCCCACAGCAGACTGTCATTACCGTTGTTCAGATAAAAGTGCCCTTGGGCGGCGGCGAGGTCGGCCTGCGAGGTGAGCTGCACCCGATCGTCGCCATAGGTGCCATGCATTATCACATTGGCATTGTTTACCGTCATGTCCACCCCATACCGAGCCGCAGGGTTATTATGCAGCCAGATATCCGCCGCAGCGTCGCCATTGACGATCAGATAAGAAAGCTGCGAGGCATAGCTCAGGTCAACCATGACGTCCGCGTCAGCATGCAGGAATACCCTGAACAGCACGGCGATTTCCGCATTGCTCAGCGTATGGTGAGCATGCGTATTCACCGTACCCGACGCGTTGCCGCCGCCCTCGCTGGTGGCGAGAGAAGCGGTCGTTTTATACGCCAGGCTGGCGCCGACATCGCGCGCGAACATCCACTGTTCATACTGAACGTCACCTGCCGGCGGCGCATTGATCAGATCGGCAATCACCGCCTGCGTGACCAGTGCCTTGTCGCCGCCCAATGCCCGATAGTGTTCCAGCTGCTGTTCATCCGCCGCCCGGCCATGCACCGCCTGATAGACGTGCTGAATAAAGTCGTCGCCCTGCAAACCACCGACCTGCGCCTGAAATTCCGGCGTCGCCAGAAGGGCCGTGACCAATTCGGTATAGCTCAACGTGCCGGAGGCCAGCGTCTTGCTCCAATTGTCCAGCGAGGCGCTGTCCATCGCCCGTTCGGGCAATGCACGGAACAGCGCCGCTATCTGCTCCAGATACTCGGTCGCCGGCAGTTCGCCCGGCGAATATTCCTGGCCCGCCGCATTGAAATGCTGTTGAGCCGCAGCATCTTCCGGCGCCACCACCCCGCGCAACTGCGCGATCATATCCACCAGCAGATCGCCACGCGTCGCGCCCTCCGCCAGTCGTTGCTGGTAAGTGGCAAGTTCAGGAGCCGTCGGTGGCCGTTCAAATCCCTGAGCGAACAGATGCAAAATGAAGTCATGATCGGAAAGATCGTTGATTGGCAGGGTGGCAATCTTGCTCTGCGCCAACGCCGCCAGATTGCCCCCCTGATTGAGCAGCTTGCCGTCATGGGCAATTTCATCGGTCTGCCAGGGCGCTCGCAGCAGATAAAACATCGCCTGCGCGTCGCCGCTTCCGCCGGCGGCATCGGCTGCAGTGCCGGGATACAAACCTTCTGCAATGCGCTGATCGAGCGCATCACGCTGCGCCAGCATTACCGGATCGTCCCCCAGATAGTTGAAGAGTTCGATGACAACGCTGGCGACAGCGCTGTTGAAATGCCCCTGCTGCAGCAAGGCATTGATGTAATCCGGATCGGGAGCGGTATTGTAAACGGAGAAATAAACCTGGCTGAGAATGTCGTATTCGCTTTGGCCGCTCATCCAAGCGGCATCGGGTTGGCTCATTAAAATACTGGCCATATAGGCGGGCGGCTGGCTGCCGATATCAAATGCGCTGTCGTAGTAATCGATTTCCGCCGCCGTCGGCAAACGCCCGAAAATGCCGATAATTAAGGCGCCGACCTCTTGTTGCGTAGCTAAAGGAATCATAATAAATCCCGTCAGTGTGATGGATTACGTTCGCGGCATGGCTGCACCGCGGCCTGTCTCCTGCATCGTGAAAAGAGACATTGCACACTGCCTGAATGGGTTTTATTGGTATTTCTACAGTTAAGAAATGCTGATGCGATAAGTCAATAAAACGGGGAAAACCGGCCCTCGGTATGGGACTTTGCTCCCATACCGAGGCACCGGAAGGATTAGCGCCAGCGTTCGGCTGCCCAGGCGGCCTGTTGCTCGGCGTCGTGGAAGGTCCAGGCGACAAAGCGGCTGATCTTCTGCCCTTGCGCCATCTCGATGGTGCGCACCTCGGCCGCGCCCGCCACCTTCAACGCATGGTAGATGGCCGGCAGCGTGGTGTTTTTCGAGATGAGCGAAGTGAACCACAGGCAGTTGTTGGCCTTGCCGACGCTCTCTTCCACCATCTTGCTCACGAAGGCTTCTTCGCCGCCTTCACACCACAGTTCGTTGTTCTTGCCGCCGAAGTTTTGTACCGGCTTGTCGGCCACTTCCCCTTTGCCCAATTTATGCAGCTTGCGGCGGGTGCTGGCGCGCGCTTCCTGCTCGGACGCGTGGAACGGCGGGTTGCACAGGGTGGCGTCAAATTTCTCGGCCGCGCCGATGATGCCGCTAAAAATCAGCTCAGGCTGTTTTTGCAACCGCAGACGCACGCTGTTGCGCAGCGTCGGGTTCATCTCGACGATCATTTTGGCCGCGTTGAGCGACACCGAATCGATTTCAGACCCGGTGAAACGCCAGCCGTATTCGCGCAGGCCGACGATCGGGTAAATGCAGTTGGCGCCGACGCCGACGTCGAGGATCGCCACGCCCTTGCCGCGCGGGATCTCGCCGCCGTTGCTGGTCGCCAGCAGATCCGCCAGGTGGTGCAGATAATCGGCGCGGCCGGGGATCGGCGGGCACAGGTAGTCCGCCAGAATATCCCAGTGTTCGATGCCGTAAAAGTGCTGCAGCAACGCACGGTTGAGCATTTTCACCGCCGCCGGATCGGCGAAGTCCACCGACACATCGCCCCAGGCGTTCGGTTTTACGAACGGCGCCAACGCCGGGCAGCTGGCGATCAGCGCCGGGAAGTCATAGCGTGAACGATGACGGTTGCGCGGATGCAGGCCGCTTTTCTGCTGCGGGAAGGTTTTCTTTTTTTCCACCGTGACGGGCTCTCTTGAAGGTATTTCCGGCGCGTAAGATAACACATCCCGCCCGCAATGGCGCAGCGGCGGGAAACCCGGCACAATGAAAACCTCATCGATTGCCACAGGATCCCCCATGAGCCGTGAATCTCGTTATTATTATGAACCCGCCGCCGGCCACGGCCTGCCGCACGATCCGCTGAACGCCATCGTCGGCCCGCGCCCCATCGGCTGGATCTCTTCCCGCAGCGCCGCCGGCTTGCGCAATCTGGCGCCCTACAGCTTTTTCAACTGCTTCAACTACCGTCCGCCGATCGTCGGTTTCGCCAGCACCGGCTGGAAAGACAGCGTGGCGAATATCGTGGAAACCGGCGAATTCGTCTGGAACCTGGCGACGCGCCCGCTGGCGGAAGCGATGAACAACAGTTCCATCCCCCTGCCGCGCGGCGAGGATGAATTCGCCTTCGCCGGCGTCACGCCGCTGCCCGGGCGCCGGGTCAAAGCCGAGCGCGTGGCCGAAAGCCCGGTTAACTTCGAATGCCGGCTGACCCAGTGCATTCAGCTGCAAACCGCCGCCGGCGAACAGGTGGAAACCTGGCTGGTATTGGGCGAGGTGGTGGCGGTGCACCTCGATCCGGCGCTGCTGGACGAACACGGCGTCTACCAGACCGCCGCTGCCGAACCTATTCTGCGCGCCGGCGGCCCGACCGCCTACTATGGCATTTCCGAACAGCACCGTTTCGATCTGGCGCGCCCGACGCGCTGATCGTCTCCCCCGTTTAGGCAGAAGATGAACGGGGGAATAAATAATCAAAAAAACTGAAATAAACCATCAACACTCTCCGATTTCATCCCGCCTGTCACTGCGCAATAATCTTCCCATCGAAAGGCAAACCCCTTTCTCCCTAATTCACTTTGACAGGAATGACGAACATGAAAACCATCAAAACTTTTGCTGCCGCTATCGCCCTGGCCACCGTTTCTTTCACCACTTTCGCCGCTGAACACGTCAGCGCCCAGGATGCCGCCCAATTCGAAAAAGCCGGCGTGATCGTCGCCAGCGGCGCAACCGACCTGAGCAGCCTGAAGTCTCAACTGGCCGCCAAAGCCGATGCCGCAGGCGCCAAGGCCTTCACCATCACTTCCACCAGCGGTAACAACCTGATGCACGCCACCGCGGTTATCTACAAATAATCACCGCCCCAGACGCCAAAAAGCCCGCCGGCTATCACCCCGGCGGGCTTTTTTATCTTCGCTTGCGTCAGCGCTGCATGGGCACGACAGCCGGTTTTTTGCCACCCGCTTTATCAGCAACCCACGCGTAAGCGAACCGGACAATGCTGCCTGAAACGGGTTTAAACCCCGTATTTAATGGGTTTTACAGGGGATATGTACACACATTTTTTTACCGTGCCATTGCTGGACTAACGGAAGAGGATGATTATCATATTACGCAGACTACAGATGCAGAGAGCGTTGTATGCAACATATCATTGAAGGTTTCCTCAGTTTCCAGAAAGAGATTTTCCCGCAGCGTAAGGAACTCTTTCGCAGCCTGGCCTCCAGCCAAAATCCTAAAGCGCTGTTTATCTCCTGTTCTGACAGCCGCCTGGTGCCCGAGCTGGTGACGCAGCAAGAGCCTGGGCAACTGTTCGTTATTCGCAACGCCGGTAACATCGTTCCTTCCTTTGGCCCGGAGCCGGGTGGGGTTTCTGCGACCATCGAATACGCGGTAGTGGCGCTGGGCGTCACTGATATCGTGATTTGTGGCCACTCGAACTGTGGCGCCATGAAGGCTATCGCGTCCTGTCAGTGCCTCGATCCCATGCCTGCGGTAGCCCACTGGCTGCACTACGCGGATGCGGCCAAAGCGGTGGTCGAGAAGAAAACCTGGAATAGCGAAACAGACAAAGTTAACGCTATGGTGGAAGAGAACGTTATCGCCCAGCTAAATAATATCAAAACCCACCCTTCCGTTGCGGTGGGTCTGCGCAACAGCGGGCTGCGCCTGCACGGCTGGGTGTACGACATCGAAAGCGGCGAAATTCGTACGCTGGATAGAAACACCAAGAGCTTCGTTTCCCTGGCCGATAATCCCGACGTCTATTTCGAATAAAATAACGCCCAGATTTTATCATTAAATAAAATCCACGCTGCCGCGTGGATTTTTTTATTGTCAGCCTTAAACCAAACGCGCCTCTATCGCCGCGGCGAAATCGCGACACATCCGTTCGTCGCCGTCGGCGTTGTCCGCCAATACCGTCTCACCGTCCACCACCCGAATATGCGCCTCCAAATCGAAATCCGCCGGCGGCTGCGGGCGCGCGGCGGCGGCGGCCATCGTCTGCTGCGCCTCGCGCCACGCCTGCGCCACCGTCTGGTTACAGGCCTGCGCCAGAGAGTCCGGGTTGAACCCTTCGCCGGTCAGGCTGCGCAGCGTGTCATCATGGCTGACGCTGTTGCCCGGCAACCAATAGTGTTGCGCCAGATCCGGGCCGATGGCCGGGTTGTCCGTCAGGTAACCGTCGCGCTGCAGGAAGAACTGGCGGGTTTGTTCCACCGCCATCATCGCCAGCAGATAACCCTGATAAGAGCAGGCGGACTCCAGCGACAGCAGGTGCGGGATCGCCAGCGTCGGGCGCGGGCTGCCGCTGATGCCGAGGATCTTCTGCTCGACCTCGCGCGCCAGCGCGGTGATGGCTTCCGGCGTGCGCTGTTCGTCATCCCACTGATACAGCGCCCACTCGAAGTACGGCACCAGCAGGATATGGCGTTCGTTGAACGCGCGCATCGGCTGGCGCGCCGCGATACCGGCTTCGATCAGCGCATCGGGCACCGCTTCGCCGGCGGCGTTTTTCGCATAGCGTTTCAACCAGTCGGCGTCGTCCAGCAGGCTGTCGCAGAACATCGACTGGGTTTCGGCATAGGCCATCGAGGTCGGTGGGAATTCCTGCGAGAAGCACGGCGCATTCTGGCGAATGTTGGCGAAATGCGCCGCGTGGCCGCCCTCGTGGAACAGCGTGTTGAGCCCGTAAGCGCCGCTTCCCACCTGCCCCGGCTGCGCCAGGCTGGTGAAATTGATGCGCGCCGGCACCCATTCCCCCTGGCGCACAAACGGCGGCACCGGGCCGTGCATAAAGCCGTTCTCATACTTGCCTTTGCGCACCAGCAGATCGAGGTTCATCTCGGCGCCGCCAAAGCCGATGTGCAGGCGTTTGAAGCTGTCGACCCAGCGTTCCAGCGAACGCGAAAACGGGAAGTAAGGATCCAGTTGGCGGGTGACGTCGCCGGCGCTGGCAAAGCGCACGTTCCACGGCTCCAGCGCCTGGCTGCCCTTGTCGGCCGCCAGTTGCTGCAGGCTGCGCGCGTTGGCCTCGCGGGTTTCCCGCTCGAAGCGATCCAGAATGGCGAACAGCTGCTCCGGCGTCATGCGCTCGGTTTTGTTCACCTTGTAGTCGAAATAGTTGCGATAGCCCATCTGGCGCGCAAAGCGGTTGCGCAAGCTAATCAGTTCCGGCAGGCCGTTATGCAGCAGCCATTGCTCCAGATCGCGCAGCGCCTGCTGCGAGCTGCGGCGGTAGTCTTCGTTCGGGTTGGTCGCCTGGTTGGTCAACAGCTCGCCGAGCGAGGCCGCCACCCGCCGGCCTTCGGCGTTCAGATGCGTAACCTGATAGCCCTTGCGGCGCGAGTAGAGATCGGATTCGGCGTGGATGATCCGATCCAACAGCGCCTGCGCCTGCGGATCTTCAATGGCGTTGCAGTCGAAGAAACGCAGCCAACCTTGCAGGCCGTGGATCAGCGCCTCGCGCTGCGCCGTCTGCGGCAGCGTTTCCAATCCGGCCAGCAGATTGCGGATCTCCGCCAGCCGGCGCGGTTCGGCGATAAAGCGCTTATAGGCGCTTTCCGCGGCGGCAAAGCGCGCCGACACCTCTTCACCGCCGGTGCCCATGTAGTTTTGCCAGAACAGCTCTTCTTTGGCGCGGTGTACGTCGAGGTAATCCTGGTTCAATTGATTGAAGTAATCGAGAGCCTGTTGCATAACCGTCCTTCTCTGCCGATGAGGAAATATCCCAGTATAGTCGCGCTCAGGCCTGACGCAGGCGCTGCAGCCCCTGTTCCAGCGTTTCGCTCTCGCCGGCGGCCACCAGGCAACAGGCGACCTGCCGCTGGATGGCCTGCGGGATCGCCACCTCGCCCGCCAGGCAGCGCTCGGTCCAGCGCGCGGTGGTTTCCGCGTCTTTCGCCGCCGGCAACGTCGGCGTTTCATCCTGCAAGGTGCGCTCCAGCAACACGCGCTGTTCGCCGCCGACGATATGGTGAATCTGCGGGCAGCGCAGCGGGTTGGCGTAGGCTTCGCCTTCGGTGCCGTGCATCAACAGCCCGCGGGCGCCGATCTGGCGGAAAAACGACGCCACCCGGCCGACATACTCCGGATGTGAGACGCTGGCGAGGCGCAGCGCATCCTGTTCGCCGAACGGCGTCGCCAGCTTGGCCAGCGTATGGGCGCTGTTGCGCACCCCCATGCGCCAACGCAGCCCGAGCTGCCGCGCCAGCGGCGCCGACAGCGTGGAAACCGGCATGAACACTGCCTCGCCGTTATCGAGACGCTGCTGGGCGTGAACGGCCTGTTCCGACCACGGCAACCCCAGGGCGCGGAAAATCTCGGCGCTGGTCACGCGGGTGCTGTCGTCCAGCACGCCGTGCACCACCACCGGCAGGCCCACTTTCGCGAGCAGCAGCGCCAGCAGCGGCGTCAGGTTGGCCTGCTTGCGCGCGCCGTTATAGCTCGGCAGCACCACCGGCAGCGGCCGCCCCTGCGGCGCCTGCAGCGGCAACACCTGCTGCTGCATCGCCTGGTAGAAGCCCAGCATCTCCTCCTCGGCTTCGCCCTTGATGCGCAGCGCGATCAGAATGCCGCCCAGCTCCAGCTCGGGGATCGCCCCGGCCAGCATCGCCTGATACAGCTCAAAGGCGGTCTGCCGGTCCAGGTCGCGCGCATGGTTTTTGCCGCGGCCTATTTCTTTGATAATTTTGGTGTAATCCATCCGAAGGTTCCCCTTGCTCACTCTTCGGTTAGCATACCCTATCCGCGCCGCCGCTCAACCTCCTCCGCCAGCCGCCGCTGCGTTTCATCGCCGTCGCGCAGCCCGGCGATCACCCCATCGGCATCGTCGGCGCTGCGGTTTTGGCTCATCTTCCATTTGCCTTCGCGCCGGGTGACGGCGATCTCGATACCGACGATGCCTTTAAGCTGCGCGGTGATGTAGTTGGCCGGCGCATCGTCGAGCCGCCAGGGCGCCGGGCGCCCTCCTTCCTGCTGCGCGGTCAGATCGATCAGCTGGCGCCGCAGCCATGCCGGGTCGTCCGTCACCGTCGGTACGCCATACAGCTGCACCACGCTGTAATTCCAGGTCGGCACCACCTTGCCGGTCTGGCGCTTGCTCGGATACCAGCCGGGCGACACATAGCCCTCCAACCCCTGAAAAATCACCAGGCATTCCGCCGCGTGCTGCAGCCGCCGCCAGTGCTCGTTGGCGCGCGCCAGGTGCGCCCGCAGCCGGATCTGCCCCTGTTCGACATCGGCCAAAAACGGCAGCGGATCGGCCGTCAATCCCTGCTCGCCGTGGCTGACCAGCAGCCCCAACGGGTGGGCGCGCACCAGCGCCAGTTGGGCATCCAGATCGTCTTCGCGAAATGCGGCGGGTTGAAACATCAGTGTGGCTCCTTACGCTCTCTCATCATGACGACAGTAAAGCACCCGCCGGCGGCCTACTTAAGATCCGCTTTCTGACTATTTCGCGTGATCCGGTTTAACAAGATCAGGGCGACGCCCATCGCCAACAGATTAAATACCATGGCGCCGGCAAAGGCCTCGGCATAGCGCTCCGCCGCGCCGCCGTGCGCCAGCAGCGGCACGAAACCGACGCCGCTGACCACGATGCCCAGCGCGCCCCCCACCTGCTGCACGGTGGCAACCAGCCCCGCCGCCATGCCCGCCTGCCGCTCGTGCGCCAAACCGAGCACCAGATTCAGCAGCGGCGTCATGCTCAGCGCCTGGCCGAATCCCAGCACCACCAACCCCGGCAGCAGCCGCAGCGGATGCGCCAGCGCCGCGCCCCACAGCGCCTGCGCCATCAGCAGCGCCAGCCCGGCGGCGTAAATGGCCACGCCCGCGCTCAACGCACGGTTGCCCCAACGCAGCGCCAGCCGGGGCGCCAACATCGACGCCAGCATAAAGGCCGCGCTGGCCGGGGCGAACAGGCTGCCCGCCTGAAAAGGCGTCAGCCCCGCCCCCGCCTGCAGCAGCAGCGCGAAACACAAGAAAAACGAGGAAGCGGTGGCATAAATCGCCAGCACCACCGCCATACCAGGCGCGAAGCCCGCCTGGCGGAACAGCGCCGGATCGAGCACCGCATCGTCGCCGCGCTGCGCCAGACGGCGCTCCCAACGCAGGAAGCCCCACAGCGTCAGCATTGCCAGCGCCAACATCGGCGCGATCCACCACGGCCAGCCGCGCGCCGGCCCTTCCAGCAGCGGCAGCAGCAACAGCGACAGGCCGGTCGCCGCCAGCCCCAGGCCAACGCCGTCCAGCCGCTGCGCCTGCGCCATCCGCGATTCGGGAATGCGCCGCGCCGCCCACAGCGCCAGCGCGCCGATCGGCAGATTAATCAGAAAGATCATGCGCCAGCCGCTGCCGAACAGGTTGGCCTCGATGATAAAACCACCGAGGATCTGGCCGAAGATCGCCGCCAGCCCCAGCGTCATGCCCAGCCAGGCGAAGGCGCGCCGCCGCTGTTGCGGCTCGTACAGCACCCGCATCAAGGCGTAAATTTGCGGAAACAGCAGCGCCGCCGCCGCCCCCTGCAGAATACGCGCGGCGATCAGCAGGCTGAGCGATCCCGCCAACCCGCACAGCAATGAAGTCAGCGTGAATCCCAGCATGCCGAGGCTGAACAGACGCCGACGTCCGAAGCGATCGCCCAGACGCCCGCCGGCGATCAACAGCACCCCGAACGCCAGTTCATAACCGGCGACGATCAACCCGACGCCGGCAAAATCAGCGGCGAATTCTCGCTGGATCACCGGCGCCGCCACGTTGACCACAAACAGATCGAACACCGTGACGAAACCGCCCAACAGCAGCACCGGCAGGCCGGGCAATCCCCGCCGTTCAACAGATAATGAATGTTCCATACCACCTCCAGAGATTATGATGGTCGCAGTATGGAATAGAGTTTAAACTGTTACTATATAGCCATTTATACTATTACTGACAGCAACAGGACGGCCGACATGCCCCCACGCACCCTCGAACGCACCCGCCACGAACTGGGGGATTTTCTGCGGCAAAAGCGAGAACAACTGTCGCCGGAGGCAGTCGGCTTGCCGAGCGGCAGCCGCCGCCGCACGCCGGGCTTGCGGCGCGAGGAGGTGGCGGCGCTGGCCGGCGTCGGCCTCACCTGGTACACCTGGCTGGAGCAAGGCAGGGAAATCAATGCGTCGGTGACGTTTTTGGAAAATCTGGCGCGGGTGCTGCAGCTCGACGCCGCCGGCCGCTACCACCTGTTCTTATTGGCGCATCAGCGCCCGCCGGTGCCGGTTGGGCATCAGTGGTGCCAGGTTTCGCCGTTGGTGCGGCGTCTGCTGGACGATTTGGCGCTGCGGCCGGCCTACGTCATGAACCTCAGTTGGGACATCATCGCCTGGAATCCGGCGGCGCAGCGGCTGTTCGCCATCGGCGAGCGCCCGGCGCAAGAGCGCAACATGTTGTGGATGCTGTTTGCCGATCCGCAGCTTAATGCGCGCCTGCTGGAGTGGCGGGCGCAGGCGCCGCAAATCCTGGCCAGCTTCCGCCGCGACTACGCCCGTGCGCCGGAGGATGAGGTGATGCGCCAACGGGTACAGGCGCTGGAGCAGGTATCGCCGCAGTTCCGCCAGCTCTGGCGGCAGCATGATATTCACGGACGCTGTCAGGGGCGGCGCAGCTTCGTCGTCCCGGAGATCGGCCCGGTCACCTTTGACCATGCCTCTTTCATCGTCGACGAAGAGAACCACCTGCGGCTGGTGATGTACAGCGCGCTGCCGGACGAACCGGCCAGCGCGGCGTTTGAAGCGCTGCTGCGTGAGGATTAACGACGGCTGTCGAAAATGAGTTTGCAGGCCAGCCCGGCGAATACGCCGCTCAGCAGGTAGTTCGGCCAGCGGGCGCTGAAACGGCGGCCGGCGAAACGGCTTTTCATGCCGCTGACCGCCAGGATCACCCCGCCGTTAATCAGCAAGCCGACCAGATTCAGCACCGTCGCCAGCGCCAGCATCTGCACCACCACCGAGCCGGCGCGCGGATCGATAAACTGCGGGAACAGCGCCAGCACGAACAGCGCCATCTTCGGGTTGAGGATGTTGGTGAACAATCCCTGACGGAAAATGCGCGCCGTCGGCACCGCCTGCAACCCGGCGGAAGCCTGCAGACTGCTGCCGGATCGCAGCGTTTTCCACGCCAGATAGAGCAGATAGGCCGCGCCCAACATTCTCACCGCGTCGTAAGCCAGGGGTACGGCGACGAACAGTTGCGACAACCCCAGCGCCGCCGCCAGCGCGTGGCAGTACGTGCCGAGCTGGATGCCCGCCAGCGAAGCGAAACCGGCGCGCCGCCCCTGGCTGACGCTGCGCGAAGCGATCAGCAGCATATCCGGGCCGGGGGTCAGCGCCAGCGCCACGCAGGCGCCGGAAAACAACAACAGCGTTGCGGCATCAATCATGAATCACCTGATAATAAGACGGACGGGGATGGAGCCTCCATCATAGCGGCGCCGACGTGGCTTGTCAGCGCCGCTCGCGTCAGATCACCCACAAATCGAGGTACTCGTTGACCGGCATCTGCGCCAGCCGCTGCCGATCCAGCGACACCTCGAGAATGCGCTGCTGCTGCAGGGCCGGGAACTGGCGCGCCAGGTTGGTTTTGAACTTCTCGATCAGCAGCGGGATGCCCTCTTCGCGCCGCCGCGCATGGCCGATAGGATACTCCACCGCCACCTCATCCAGACGGCTGCCGTCGGTAAACTCCACCGTCAGCGCATTGGCGATCGAGCGTTTTTCCGGATCGTGATAATCGCGGGTGAAGGCGGGATCTTCATGGCAGCGGATCTTGCCGCGCAACGCATCGATGCGCGGATCCTCGGCCACCCGATCCTCGTAGTCCGCGGCCGTCAGCCGGCCGAACAGCAGCGGGATCGCCACCATATACTGAATGCAGTGATCGCGATCCGCCGGGTTATCCAGCGGCCCCTGCTTGTCGATAATGCGCAGGCAGGCCTCGTGGGTGCGGATGCTCACCCTGGCGATGTCGGCGGCGGTTTTACCGGCGGCCTGCATCTGGCGATGCAGCGTCATGGCCGCTTCCACGGCGGTCTGGGCATGGAACTCCGCCGGGAACGAAATTTTAAACAGCACGTTCTCCATCACGTACGCGCCGTACGGCCGCTGGAAGCGGAAAGGTTTGCCGTTGAAAGAGACGTCGTAGAACCCCCAGGTCGGCGCCGTCAGCGCCGAGGGATAGCCCATCTCGCCGGTGGCGGCCATCAGCGCCAGCCGCACCGCGCGCGCGGTCGCATCCCCCGCAGCCCAGGATTTGCGGGTGCCGGCGTTCGGCGCATGGCGATAGGTACGCAGCGACTGCCCGTCCACCCACGCCAGCGACACCGCATTCAGGATCTCCGCCCGGCTCAGGCCGAGCATCTGCGCCACCACCGCGGTGGACGCCACCTTCACCAGCAGCACGTGATCCAACCCCACCCGGTTAAAGGCATTTTCCAGCGCCAGGCAGCCCTGGATCTCATGCGCCTTGATCATGGCGATCAGCACCTGCCGCATGGTCAGCGGCGCTTTGCCCGCCGCCACCGCCTGGCGCGAGAGCCAGTCGGCCACCGCCAGGATCCCGCCCAGGTTGTCCGACGGGTGCCCCCACTCCGCCGCCAGCCAGGTATCGTTGAAGTCGAGCCAGCGAATCATGGCGCCGATATTGAACGCCGCCTGCACCGGATCCAGCTGGAAGCGGGTGCCCGGCACCCGACTACCGTTCAGCACCTCGGCGCCCGGCACCACCGGCCCCAGCAGTTTCTTGCAGGCCGGATAGCTCAGCGCCTCCAGCCCGCAGCCGAGGGTATCGAGCAGGCAATAGTGGGCGGTGCGGTACGCCGCCGGGGTATCGACGGCCTCTTTCATCACATAATCGACGATATCGACCATTTCGCGATCGAACGGCGGACGGCGGGTGTTGGCAGACTCAAGCATCATGATTCCCAAAGGCTCCATAGTGAAAACGACACGATAGCGATCGGCGCTCAGCGCTGATCCAGCGGTACGAACGCCCGCGCTTCCGGCCCGGTATAGTTGGCGGACGGGCGAATGATTTTGTTGTCCTGCCGTTGCTCGATGATGTGCGCCGACCAGCCGCTCACCCGCGCCATGACAAACAGCGGCGTGAACATTTCGGTGGGCACCCCCAGCTGGTGATAAGACACCGCCGAGAACCAGTCGAGGTTGGGGAACATCTTTTTGGTGTCGCGCATCACGCTTTCCAGCCGATCGGCGATGTCATACAGCTTCATCGCCCCCGCCTCCCGCGACAGGCGCAGCGCGATCTCTTTGATCACCTGATGGCGCGGATCGGAGACGGTGTACACCGGGTGCCCGAAGCCGATCACCACCTCTTTGTTGTCGATGCGGCGGCGAATGTCGGCCTCCGCTTCGTCCGGCGTTTCATAGCGTTGCTGGATCTCCAGCGACACCTCGTTGGCGCCGCCGTGCTTCGGCCCACGCAGCGCGCCAATGGCGCCGACGATCGCCGAATAGACGTCGGATCCGGTGCCGGCGATCACCCGGCCGGCGAAGGTCGAGGCGTTGAACTCATGCTCGGCGTACAGGATCAATGACGCGTGCATCGCCTGCTCCCAACTGGCGGAAGGCGCTTCGCCGTGCAGCAGGTGCAGGAAGTGGCCGCCGATGGAGTCGTCGTCGGTCTCCGGCTGAATGCGCTCGCCGTTGTGGCTGTAGTGATACCAATACAGCAGCATCGATCCCAGCGACGCCAGCAGCCGGTCGGCGATGTCGCGCGCACCGGCCGCGCCGTGCTGCTCTTTTTCAGGCAGCGTGCAGCCAAGGGCCGAGACGCCGGTACGCATCACGTCCATCGGGTGAGACGCCGCAGGCAACGCCTCGAGCACCGTGCGCACGCTGGCGGGCAGGCCGCGCAGGGCTTTGAGACGGTGTTTGTAGGCCTGTAGCTCATCGCGGTTGGGCAACTTGCCGTGGATCAGCAGGTGGGCAACCTCTTCAAACTCGCAGTGGCGCGCGAGATCGAGAATGTCGTAACCGCGATAGTGCAGATCGTTGCCGCTGCGCCCTACGGAGCACAGCGCGGTATTCCCGGCGGGCACGCCGGATAACGCCACGGATTTTTTCGGCTTAACGCCAGTCGGGCTTTGCGGGGGGATCGCTTGGCTCATACCGTCCTCGTTTGGCTTGTGCGTGAATGGCGCCTATTCGTCGCGCTGGCGAGCGAACAGGGCGTCGAGTTTCTCTTCGAACAAATAGTAGTTGATGCTTTCATACAGCTCGTTGCGGGTCTGCATGGTGTCGATGACGCTTTTCTGCGTGCCCTCCTCGCGCAAAGCGCGGTACACCCGCTCCGCCGCGCGGTTCATCGCCCGGAAGGCCGACAGCGGATACAGCGCCATATCCACCTGGGCGCTGCGCAGCTCGTCGGTGGTAAACAGCGGCGTTGCGCCGAATTCGGTGATGTTGGCCAGGATCGGCACCTGCGTCGCCTCAGCAAAGCGGCGGTACATGCCCAGCTCGGTGATCGCTTCCGGAAACAGCATGTCGGCTCCGGCCGCCACGTAAGCCTGAGCGCGCTCGATGGCCGCCTCCAGCCCCTCCACCGCCAGCGCATCGGTGCGCGCCATGATCACGAAGTCCGGATCGCTGCGCGCATCCACCGCCGCCTTGATGCGATCCACCATCTCTCCGGTGGAAACGATGGCCTTATTGGGGCGATGGCCGCAGCGCTTGGCGCCGACCTGATCTTCGATATGCAGCGCCGCCGCCCCGGCCTTGCTCACCGATCGCACCGTGCGGGCGACGTTGAACGCCGAAGCGCCGAAACCGCTGTCCACATCCACCAGCAGCGGCAGCGGGCAAACGTCGGTGATGCGGCGAATGTCGGTCAGCACATCGCCCAGGGTCGAAATGCCCAGATCCGGCAGCCCCAGCGAACCGGCCGCCACGCCGCCGCCGGAAAGGTAGATGGCCTGGAATCCGGCCCGCTGGGCCAGCAGCGCATGGTTGGCGTTGATCGCGCCGGCGATTTGCAGGGGTTTTTCTTTACTCAGGGCCTGACGAAAGGCGAGCCCGGGTGAGCGCAGCGTCATGACGTTTTCTCCGATTAGCCAGATGAAACAGACAGAGCAAGGGGCGGGCCAGGTTGCACTTCGGTGAGGGGAAAAATTAAAATCGATAAAAATAAGCGAGTTACAACATCTGCAGCGCCATTGGCCAGACAAAGAGGTAAAAAACGTTTCAGCTAACGTTTCAATTGCTGTTTCACGCAGTAAATTTGAAACATAACTGAAACCGGGCTACACCTAATGCAGCCACTTCCATTCGGTAACCCACCATGAGCGATCACGTCACGCCGGACAAACCGGTGATCTGGACCGTCTCCATCACCCGCCTGTTCGATCTGTTCCGGGACATCAGCCTCGAGTTCGACCATCTGGCGACCATCATCCCGATCCGCCTCGGCTTTGAGGAGGCGGTGCAGCACATCCGCGCCCGCCTGGCTACCGAGCCTTGCGACGCCATCATCGCCGCCGGCTCCAACGGCGCCTACCTGAAAAGCCGCCTGTCGGTGCCGGTCATCCTGGTCAAGCCCGGCGGCTTCGACCTGCTGCAGGCGCTGAGCAAGGCGCGCAGAACCGCCGATCGGATCGGCGTCATCACCTATAAAACCCCTCTGCCCGCGCTGCTGGAGTTCCAGCAGACCTTCGATCTGCCGCTGGAGCAGCGCAGCTACGTCACCGAAGAGGACGCGCGCGGCCAGATCGCCGAGCTGAAAGCCGCCGGCATTCAGGCCGTGGTTGGAGCGGGCCTCATCAGCGAGTTGGCGGAAGAGGCCGGGCTCACCGCCATTTTTCTCTATTCCGCCGCCACCCTGCGCGCCGCCTTCAGCGATGCGCTGGACGTAACGCGCCTGATGCTGGGCGGCGGCAAACGCGGCGGCGATTACGCCGCGCGCAATACCCTGCAGCCGCGCTACGGGCTGGGCGATTTGCAGGGCAAGTCCCTGCAGATGGAGCAGACGCGGCGCACCATCATGCTGTACGCCCGCTCGCCGGCGGCGGTATTAATTGAGGGAGAAACCGGCACCGGCAAGGAGCTGGCGGCGCAGGCTATCCACCGGGAATACTTTTCCCGGCGCGGCGCGCCGGCCAGGGGCGCGACGCCGCCGTTCGTCGCCATCAACTGCGGCGCCATCGCCGAATCGCTGCTGGAGGCGGAGCTGTTCGGCTATGAGGAAGGCGCCTTTACCGGCTCACGGCGCGGCGGCCGACGCGGACTGCTGGAAACCGCTAACGGCGGCACTCTGTTTCTGGATGAGATCGGCGAAATGCCGCTGCACCTGCAAACCCGGCTGCTGCGCGCGCTGGAAGAGAAGGCCGTCACCCGGGTCGGCGGGCAGCAGCCGGTGGCGGTCGACTTTCGCGTCATCAGCGCCACCCACAACCACCTGGAGCAGGCGATTCAACGGGGCGGCTTTCGCGCCGATCTGTTCTACCGCCTGAGCGCCCTGCGGCTGCAGCTGCCGCCATTGCGGGCGCGCGGCGACGATATCGCGATGCTGGCGGAACACTTTCTGAAGCGGTCGCTGGCGGCGCTCGACGTGCCGCTGACGGAGCCGCTGCGCGCCGCCCTGGCCGGCTGTTACGCCGCGCTGAGTCATTACGCCTGGCCCGGCAACCTGCGCGAACTGCGCAACATGATGGAGCGGGTGGCGCTGATGCTGAGCACCGGCACCGCGCCGAGCGGCGAGACGCTGCGCTGGCTGCTGCCGGAGCTGGCGGCGGCCACGCCGCCCGAGACGCCGCCAGCGCCCGTCTCCGCCCACGAAGCGCTGGCGCGATGCGGAGGCGACCACGCCGCCGCCGCCCGATTGCTCGGGATCAGCCGCACCACCTTATGGCGCCGGCTGAAAAAAACGAACTGAGCATCAGCCGGCGCGCCGGCCGTCCGAGGCCGGCAGCAGCCGCGCTCGCCGCTCGCCCAGCAGGTTCATGCCCGCCGCCGCCAGCAGGATGATCGCCGCGCCCAACAGCTGCCAGGCCGACAGCTGGTGGCCAAACGCCAGGCGATCCACCAGCATGGCGGCGATCGGGTAGATGAACGACAGCGAGCCGATCAGGTTGGTCGGCAGCTTCTGCAGCGCGCCGTACATCAGCACGTACATCAGGCCGGTGTGCAGCACGCCGAGCGTCGCCAGCATGCCCCACTGCCCAGCGCTGGCCGAAACGTGGAAATCCACCAGCGGCAACAGCATCACCGCCCCTACCGCCACCTGGATCAGCGCAATAAGATGCGGCGGCGTGCCCTTCAGCCGCTTGGCCGCCAGCGCCATCAGGGCATAGAAAAACGCCGCGCCGAGCGCCAGCGCGATACCCGCCAAATAATGACTCTGTTCCCCCGCCTGCCGCGGCTGCGCCAGTACCACCAGCATCATGCCGCCGAACGCCAGCCCCAGCCACAGCAGCTTGCGGGCGGTCAGCCGTTCCCCCAGAAACAGCGCCCCCAGCCCCACCAGCATAAACGGCTGGGTGTTGTACACCGCCGTGGCGATGGAGATAGAGGCATAGGAATAGGCGGCAAACAGCAGCAGCCAGTTGATCACCAGCGCCACCCCACCGGCGATCGCCAGCAGCAGCGTGGCGCGCGTCAGCACATCGCGGCGCAGCTGCCCCAGCGCGCCGCACACCGCCAGCAGCACCAGCGCCCCCACCGCGCAGCGCCAAAACACCACGTTGACCACCGGCTGGCCGGACATCAGCACAAACCAGCCGATGGAGCCGGAAATCAGCATCGCCGCCGTCATCTCCAGCGAGCCGCGTTTTATCTCTGCATTCATTCTGCGTTCCTCCAAACTTGCCCAGAGGCATAGCTTGCGGCTTCGCCGGGCGGCTTTCCATAGCATAAAAAAGGCAGATATGCTTAACTGCCTTTTTCTCGTAGTTATAATAAAGAAAATACCTAACGGAGGCGTTATGGATGATATCGATCGCCAGATCCTGACTCTTTTGGCGCAGGACGCGCGCGCGTCGTTGAAGACGCTGAGCGCGCAGGTGGGGCTGTCGTCGCCGAGCACGTCGGAAAGGCTGCGGCGGCTGGAGGAAAGCGGCGTGATCCAGGGCTATACCCTGAACGTCAATCTGCAGGCGGTGGGCTACGCCTTCGAGTCGCTGGTGCGCATCAAGCCGCTGCCGGGCATGCTGAAGAAGGTCGAGCAGCTGATTCAGGCGATACCGGAAGTGGTCGAATGCGATAAGGTGACCGGCGAAGACTGCTTTATCGTGCGGCTGGTGGCGCACTCGATGGCGCAGCTCGACCACACCCTCGATCGGCTGGCCGAGCATGCGCAGAGCAACACCTCGATCGTGAAAACCACGCCGGTTAAACGCCGCCTGCCGCCGCTGCTCTGATTAACGCCGCCGCTTGCGGGCGAACGGGTTGCCGCGCTTCTTCTCTTTTTTGGCCGCGTCGGCGGCGGATTTCAGCGCCGCCAGATGCGCCTTGTCGGCCTCCGGCACCGCGCGCTGTTCGATCGGGAACACCGGCAGCGACGCCAACAGCCGCGAACCGTAGTTTTTGGTCAACAGCCGGCGATCGTAGATCACGATCTCGCCGTAGCATTGGTTGCTGCGGATCAGGCGGCCGACCTGCTGGATCAGGTTGAACGAGGCGCTCGGCAGGCTCTGCACTTCGAACGGATAGCGCTTCAGCGATTTCAGCCACTCGCCTTCGGTAATGATCACCGGGCTGTCGATCGGCGGGAACGCAATTTTGTGAATGTGTACCTGGGTCAGCAGCTCGCCTTTCAGATCCAGCCCTTCGGCGAACGATTGCAGCCCCACCAGCACGCTGGCGACGCCCTTCTCCACCCGCTTGCGGTGCTCTTCCACCAGCCGGTAGCGCGGCTGGTCGCCCTGCACCAGCAGCATCAGCCGCAGATCGGTCACGTAGCTGAGGAAAGTCTGCATCGCCCGGTGGCTGCTGAACAGGATCAGCATGCCTTTGTGTTTGCCGCTCGCCTGCTCAGCGCGGAAACATCGCGCCATCTCCTCAAGGTGCTCCGCCTCGTTGGCGAGCGCCGGTTCGTAGCGCATCTGCGGAATGACAATCTTGCCCTGTTCGACGTGATTGAACGGCGAAGAGAGCGTTTCGAAACGATCGCCGGCCTTCTCGCTCAGCCCGCTCATCTCCTGCAAACGCGCGAAGCTGTTCAGCGAACGCAGCGTGGCCGAGGTGACCACCACGTGCGGCACCTTGCGCCACAGCAGCTTCTCCAGCTGGTCGCTGACGCGGATGCCGACGCAGTGCAGGTAAAGATGAGTGACGTTATCGCGCAGCTCGCGCGTGACCCATTTGGAGATCGGCGCGTTGGAGGATTTGTCGAGCGCCGCCAGCCGCCACAGCTTGCTCATCGCCTCCAGATAACCCAGCGTGCGGCTCATCTGAATGATCGACCGGTGCAGGCGCACGATGTCATGCTTGCCGGTCTGCTCGGTGAGATCGTTAAGCACGAACTCCGCCAGCCCGCGCAGCGCGTCGGTCAGTTTAAACAACCGCGCGCAGCTCTCCACCATCTCCGCCGGCAGCTCGCCCATTTCAAAACGGTGCTCGGCCGCCACGCTGTCGCCGGGCAGATAGGCGCTGACCTGATGCTCGAAGATCTGCACCAGCTCGCGCAGCTCCTCGCAATGGTTTTTCAGCCGCTCGCTGTTGGCCAGCCCCGGCGGATTCTTCGGCCGGTACTGCGTCATACACTGCTCGACCTGGCGCACGATCATGTCCAGCTGCAGGTTGGTCGACAGCGCGGTGATTTCCCCGTCGATCTCCAGCGCGTCGCGCGCCACCTCCGGCAAATGGTGGCCTTCGTCCAGCACCAGCAGCAGCTCTTTCGGGTTCGGCAGCACCGATTCCGTCTCCAGCGCCGCCATCACCAGGGCGTGGTTGGCCACCACCACGTCGGCGCTCTCGATCTCTTTGCGGGCGATATAGAACGGGCATTCGCGAATGTAGTGGCAGTTGCGCCCCAGGCAGTTGGCCTTGTCGGTGCTCAGCTTGGCCCACAGCGGATCGTCGATGCTCTGCTGATAGTGATCGCGCAGCCCGTCCCACTCGAAGCGGGCCAGCGCCTTGGTCAGCTTCTGGCACAGCGCCTGCTCTTCGCCACTGGACGGCGCCAGCTCGTCGTCGAGGAACAGCGTCAGATCGCCCTGTTGGCTAACGTCGGTGCTCATCGCCGCCAGATTGCGCGGGCACACGTAACGCCCGCGGCCAAAGGCGCCGGTAAATTTCAGATCGGGGATAATCTTCTTCAGCAGCGGCAAATCCTTGCTGTAGATCTGGTCCTGCAGCGCCACGTTGGCGGTGCTGACCACCAGCGGTTTGCTCTCCGCCCGCCCGACGGCGATGCCCGGGATCAGGTAAGACAGCGTTTTGCCGACGCCGGTCGGCGCCTCGATCGCCAGATGGCGCGGGTAGTCGCCGGCCAGCGTCTTCGCCACCTCGGCGATCATCTGGCGCTGGGGCGCACGGGAAATGAAATCCGGTATTTGCTGCTGCAGGGCTTTGTACCACTGGCCAATCTGATCTTTAACTGCGGAGGAGAGCGCCATTCAACTCTTATCTAAACGAAATGATGGCGCCATTGTCCCACAGACCGCCCGCGGCGTCAGCCCGAGTTACGCCTGCGGATCGATCATCGAGGCGCGCCCGGCGCTGAACGACCACTCGTCCAACTGGGTGGTGGTGATCACCACCATCACATCCTCGGGGCGCAGCCGCAGGTTTTCCGCCAGCAGCGCCGCCAGCCGCCCGTAGAAGCGCCGCTTGGTGTCGGTGTCGCGCGGCCGCCCGGCGGTGATGTAAAACAGCACGAAATCCGCGCTGCGCGGCCCGCCGAGATAGTCGCGATCGTAAATAAGCTCACCGGGGCGGTATTGATCGATCACCTGAAATTTATCCGTCGGCGGCACCTCAAAGGCCTCCACCAGCGCCTGATGCAGGCTGTCGGACAAGGTTTGCAGATAGTCGGCGGATTTGCCCTGATGCAGGGCGATGCGGCTAAACGGCATGATTGGCCTCCTGTTCCAGCTCGCGCAGGCGCGCCACGGCCGATGCCGCCGCGGGCCAGCCGGCGTAGAACGCCAGATGGGTGATGAGCTCGGCCAGCTGCTGGCGCGTCACGCCGTTGCGCTGCGCCAGCTGCAGGTGAAACGGCAGCTGTTCCACGCGGTTGAGCGCCACCAGCGCGGCGACGGTAATCAGGCTTCGCTCGCGCGGGCTCAGCGCCGGCCGCTGCCAAATATCGTCAAACAAGACGCTGTCGCTGAGCTGCGCCAGCTTGGGGGCAATATCGCCGAACGCCTGCTGCCCGGCCTGGGATTCTGATGGCATCACACTCTCCTGTCAGTTGCAGATAGCCTTACGCTACCCGCCGCCGCAGCGAGTGAAAATCGGGATTTTCAGCAGTCTCGGTTCAGAAAAACGGGAGGGTTCCCCGCCGGGCGGCGGGGAGGCATCACGATTCCAACGGGGCAACACCGTCGAAATGGGCGCTCAGCAACGCATTCAGCTCCGGCCGCTGTTCCACCCGCTCTGCGATGGCGTACAGCCGCGGGCAGTGTTGCCGGAACCACGCGCGGCCCGGCCGCCAGTTGCACATCACCGCCACGTACAGATCCAACGCGCTGAAGCTCTTGCCGAGAAACCACGGGCCCGCAGCGCCGGCGGCGGCGTTCAGCTGCCGCAATAAGCGCTCGCGATAATCCATTACCGCGTTTTTCAGCTGTTCCGCCCCCGCCGCCTGCGGCTGCCAGCGCTGCGGATGGTCGGCATAGGTGAAGGTGGGGTAAATCTCCGCGTTGATGAACAGCAGCCAGCGCAGAAAACGCGGCAACAGCGGCGAGCCGCCGGGCGGCGCCAGTTCGGCGTGCGGCGCGCGATCGTGCAGCAACAGAATGATCGCCGCACTCTCCGTCATCACTTCGTCATTGGGCAACACTAAGGTGGGCACCTGGCCCAACGGGTTCAGCGCCAGCAGGCGATCGCGCTCCGGGCCGTCCTGCGTGTAGTCCACCTCCTCATAGCCCCAGGGGAAAGCGGTCAACACCAACGCGGCGGCCACGATCGTCGAGCCGCAGCCCTGCGTGCCGAACAAAGTATAAGTATCGTGCATGATTCCTCCCGCAGCGGAACAAGGTATCGATAACTGTAGACCAGCCGCCGACCGTCGGCCGAAGAAAAAATTCACTCTTTACGCGACTTTTTTAATCGTTCGACATGAAAATGAATTTTTTGTCATAAATAGATCACATTACTACGGTAAAAATTCTCCGCCGCCAACAATCAGGCGGCACAGTAAAACAGCAATGCAACTGATGATAAGCGTCTTTCAATCGAATAAAGCAGGGTAACCCATGAAACGTAATCTTCTGGCCGTTATTATTCCGGCACTTTTACTTGCGCAAGCGGCACAGGCAGCAGAAATCTACAATAAAGACGGTAACAAACTCGATTTTTACGGTCGTGTAAAGGCCCTGCATTATTTCTCCGATGATGCCGGCAACGACGGTGATAAAACCTACGTGCGTATCGGCTTTAAAGGCGCGACTCAGATTAACGATATGCTGACCGGCTACGGCCAGTGGGAATATCAGATCGCCGCCAACCACACGGAATCCGACGGCACTAAAGACACCAAAACGCGTCTGGGCTTCGCCGGTCTGAAATATAAGGATCTCGGTTCCTTCGACTACGGCCGCAACTACGGCATCATTTACGACGTCGGCGCCTGGACGGATATGATCCCTGAATTCGGCGACGATGCTTATATCAAGACCGACAACTTTATGAACGGCCGTACCAACGGCGTCGCCACCTACCGCAATAACAACTTCTTCGGACTGGTCGACGGCCTGAAATTTGCCGTGCAGTACCAGGGCAAGAACGAAAACGACGGCCGCTCCGCCAGCAAGGCGAACGGCGACGGCTGGGGCCTCTCCTCCAGCTACGAAATCATCGACGGCCTGAGCGTGGGCGCCGCCTATGCCTCTTCCAACCGCACCACCACGCAAAAAGCGGGCACCTTCGGTAAAGGCGACAAGGCCGATATCTGGGCCGGTGGTCTGAAATACGACAACAACAACGTCTACCTGGCCGCGACTTATTCGCAGAGCCGCAATATCGCGCCTATTTCCGGCACCGCCACCATCAATAACAATGCCACTTCCGTTAGCGGCTTCGCCAATAAAGCGGAAGGGATTGAATTGGTCGCGCAATATCAGTTCGACTTCGGTCTGCGCCCATCGCTGGGTTACGTTCAGCAGAAAGGCAAAGATATTGAAGGCATCGGCGACGTCGATCTGGTGAAATATTTCGACGTAGCGGCAACCTATTACTTCAACAAAAACATGTCCACTTATGTCGAATATAAAATCAACCAGCTCGATGACGACAACAAGCTGGGTCTGAAAAACGACGACGTGGTTGTTGTCGCCCTGACCTACCAGTTCTGATGTGATGAATGAATAACCACCACTGCAAACTTTAGCGTCACTTGATACCCAGAGTTTTATTTCGCCGGGCGGCTGCGTCCGGCTTTTTTGTTTTTATTTTCCCCCTGTCCAATCCCCCCGCTTGCCTTGCAAAAAAAACGGGTCTACATGTATAGCTTTCTCCCCGAGCGAAATCAGCCATGCATAACGACGGACGCTTCGACTTCCACAACGCCCTGCGCTACAGCAGCGACGAACTGGCGAACATCCTCAGCCACTGCTTTGAAAACTACATCGTGCGCTTTGTTGTCGACGGGCCGACCTTCGCCGCCCGTTTCGGCGCCGAAGATCTCAGCCTGAACGACAGCCTGATCGTCACCCACCGCCATGAACCGGTGGCGGTGGCGCTGATCGCCCGCCGCGGCCGGCACAGCCGGGTCGCGGCCTTTTCCGTGCGCCCGGAGATGCGCGGCCAGGGCCTGGGCAAGACGCTGATGCAGCGGCTGGTGGCAGACGCCCGCCACCGCGGCGACCGGCGGCTGTCGCTGGAAGTGATCGAAGGCAACGACGCCGCGCTGGCGCTGTACCACCGCGCCGGGCTGCGCATCGTGCGCACCCTGACCGGCCATCAGGCGCCGGCGGAAGCGCCGCCAGGCACGGCAGAACTGCAGGCGGTCGATCCGCTGACCGTCAGCCATCGCCTGACGGCGGAAGGCGCCACCGATCTGCCCTGGCTGATCGCCCCCGAATCGCTGTTCAAGCTGCCGGGCAAACCGCAAGCCTATACGCTCAATCGTCAGGCCTACGCCGTGGTGATGCCCGGCGCCGAGCACTGCTGGCTGCGCCTGATCTACGTGCCGCCGCAGCACCGCGGCCAGGGGCATGCGCGCGCCTTGCTGGCCGCCCTGCAAACAAGGTTCGCCCCTTTGCCGCTGACTGCCAACGTCGTTGTGCCCGAGGTGGCCGCCCCCTTCTTTACGCATCTTGGCTGGCGGCAGGATCCCCTGCGCCAGTTCGAGATGGATATGCTGCTGGACAGCCCACAAGAATAAAACCGAGAGAGATAACAATGGCAGGAAAACAGGCAAGGACACTCACCCTCGGCGCGGCGATTGGCGTCGCGCTGCTGACGTTGGCCGGTTGCGCGCAGCCGCCGCACACCGACGCGCAGGCCCAGCAGCGGCTGGCGGATCAGTCGGTGCTGGCGGTGAACTGGTTCCAACAGTCCGGCGAATACCGCGCGCTGGCGCATCAGGCGTTCAACAGCGCGCAGCGCGCCTTCGATCAGGCCAGGGCCGCGCCGGGCCGTAAAAAGGCGGTGGTGGTCGATCTGGATGAAACCATGCTGGACAACAGCGCCTACTCCGGCTGGCAGGCGCAGCAGGGCCAGCCATACGACGGCGCCACCTGGGCCAAATGGACGCAGGCCGAACAGGCCGGCGCGGTGCCGGGCGCGGTGTCGTTCGCCCGCTACGTCAACGCCCATCAGGGGACGATGTTCTACGTGTCGAACCGCAAGCAGAGCGAATACGCCGCCACGGTGGCCAACATGCAGAAGCTCGGTTTCACCGGCATGTCGGAAAAGACCGTGCTGCTCAGCACCGATACCTCCAATAAGCAGGCGCGCTTCGACGCCATCAAACAAGCCGGCTACGACATCGTGGTGTACGCGGGCGACAACCTGAACGACTTCGGCGCCGCGACTTACCACCAGGACAACGCGCAGCGCCGGGCGTTCGTCAGCGAGAACCAGAACAAGTTCGGCACTGAATTCATCGTGCTGCCCAACCCGCTGTACGGCGATTGGGAAAGCGGACTGGCCCGCGACTACAACAAGCTGACGCCGCAGCAGAAGCTGCAGGTGCGCCAACAGGCGATCAAAGCCTGGCGCGGGCGCTAAGCCTCACAGCAGTTTGTACATATAGCAGGTGGCTTCCAACGCCCCGCCGTCGCTGGCGCGGGCGTAATGCGGAATGTCGCCCGCCGCCTCGAACCCCAATTGGCGGTACAACCCCTGCGCCGCGCTGCCGCTCAGGGTATCCAGCACCAACAGGCTGCGGCGATGACGCGCCGCCAGCGCCTGCACTTCCTGCATCAACAGCCGCGCGACGCCCTGCCGCCGCGCCTGCGGGTGCACCATCAGTTTGACCACTTCCGCCCGGTGGCGGCCGTTGTCCGGCATCGCCAGCAACAGCTGCACGGTGCCGACCGGCCGACCGTTCGCCAGCGCCACCAGCATCGCACGCTCTCCCCGCGCCAGGGCCGGCAGCAACCCCTGCCAAAACGCCCGCGCCTGCTCCACTGTAAACGGCATGACAAAACCGATGCTGGCGCCGTGCGCCACGCTGGCGTGCAGCATCTCGGCCAAGTCGGCCACGGCGCTTTGCGCCGCGTCGGCGCCCCACTGTTGCAATTCAATCATGGCTATGGCCTGCAGATAACGAGCGTGTAATGAGCCGACTCATCGCCGGGGACATGGAAACGGGACGCGCCGAACAGGCGGTAGCGCAGGCAGTCGCCAGGCGACAGCCGGAAAACGCGCCCTTCCAGCGTCAATTCCAGCTGCCCGGACAGCAACCAGAGGTGATGCTCCAGCGCCGGTATCGACGGCAGGTCGTAATCAATCTGCGCGCCGGCATCGAGCCGGGCTTCGATAAACTCGGCCTTATACAGCGCGGCGGGAGGAGAAACGGAGCGACGGTGGAAACCGCTGGCGCGATCGACCCATACCGGCTGTTGCGGCGGCCGCAACAGCTCCGGCGGTTCGTCTTCGATTTCGCTCAACAGGCGCGACATGGTCAACCCGTAGGCGGCGCACAGCCGGTTCAGCAGCGACGCCGTCGGGCTGGTTTCGGCGCGCTCCACCCGCGAGAGCGTCGCCCGGCTGAGGCCGGTGCGCTGCGCCAACTCTTCCAGCGACCATCCCTGCTGCTGGCGCAAATCCGCCAGCCGCTGCGCCAACCTCAGGTCGGCAGTCTCCAAACCGTTATCCATCGCTCACACTCCGCCTTGAAATCCCATATAAGAGAAATAATCTCAAATTAGAGATATGGCAAGCGGATTTTAAAAAATGCCGCGCAGCGCGATGAATATCAGCATGCTCAGCAACACCACCGCCAGCATACTGCGCAGCAAGAACGCCACTATCACCGCAAACACCATCGAAGAAGGAGGAGCGTTCTAGCACTCGCGCGAGGGCGGGTTTTGTACAAGATTGCCCGTCTCGGCGCCCGGCGGCGCGATCGCCGCGCAGCGCCAGGCGCTGAATACCGCCAGCAGCGGCGCCAGCGCGAACGCCAGGAACAGCCAACGCGCCGCCGACGCCGCGCCCGCCGCGCCACCCGGATCGTTCAGTCCCGCCAGATTGGCGATCATCCCGGCCAGCGCCGCACCGAATGCGGTGGCGAACAGCTGCACCGTGGTAATCGAAGCGCCGGCGATATCTTTGTCCGCTTCGGGCGCCACCTGCAAAATGCGCGTCAACAGGTGCGGCCAGCCGAAGCCGATGCCGAACCCCACCAGCAACAGCGCAATGACGATTGGCGCCAGCGCCTGCCAGTGGCCGCCGGACGGCACCGGCATCAGGATCGCCAGCGCCAGCAGCCCCACCAACACAAACAGCGGCCCGCTGACGATCGCCCGGCGAATGCCCGCCCCGCGCCAACCGGAGCTGAGGATCTCGGACAACGTCCAGCCGGCGGCCATGGCGGCGGCAATATAGCCGGAGATCAGCGGCGACTGGCCGTGCAGCAGCTGCAGAAAATAGGGCACGAAGATCTCGCTGGTCATGCCGATCACCAGCAACGCGGTCGTGATGTAGAGCGCCGCCAGCGATGAGCCGCGCCGCAGCGCGCCGTGCGGCAACAGGCGGGCGCGCGAGTGCGCTTCGCGCTTCAGCAGCCAGGCCATCAGCACCAGCGAGAGCGCGATGCCCGCCAGGTTGATCCAGGCGCTGTGCGCCAGACTGCCGGCGGACACCGCCAGCACCGCCACGGTCAGCAACAGCAGCTGCGCAGTCGGCAACGGCGCGGCCGCCTGCTGCGCTTTACCCTTGGGCAGGATCAGGAAGGTAAATGCGGCGTACAGCGCCATGATCGGCAGCAGAATGCCGAAGGCCCAACGCCAGGCGTTCAGCTCGGCGAAAATGCCGCCCACCGCCGGCCCCACCAGGGTGGCGATGCCCCACATCGCCGAGATGAGCGCCATGGCGCGCGGCCACAATCGCTGCTCGAACACCAGGTTGATCATCGCGTAGGAGAGCGCAAAGATCAGCCCGCCGCCGAAGCCCTGCACCGTACGGCCGATCAGCATCACCGGCATGCTCGGCGCCAGCGCGCATAGCGCCGCCCCGGCGATGAAGAACAGCGAAGCCACCAGATAGGCGCTGCGCGCGCCGTAGCCGCTGAGCAGCCGGGCCGACAGCGCGGAACCGAGGATCGACGCCACCACGAACAGCGTGGTGTTCCAGGCGTAGAGATCCAGACCGCCGATATCCTGCACCACCGAGGGCAGAATGGTGGTGGCGACCAGAATATTGATGGCATGCAGCGCCACGCCGAGCGAAAGCGCGATCGCACTGGCCGCATTTTTGCCGGAGAAAAGGTCGCTCCAGCGGCTATCGTCATGGGTTATCACGGTTGTCGTCCTGTTTTCAGAGGAATGGCATTGAGTTGGTCATAAGATTGCGTTAAATTTAACAAGAGTTATCTTGGAATAAGTTAGGGCGAGGCGGAGAAATATGTCAAGAATAAACTTGGAAAATAGCGGCGGCACCGCACAATCGGTCAGTGACCGCTTGCTGACGCTATTGAAAACCCGCGGCCCGCAGCAAGCTTCTGACGCAGGAAAGGTGCTCGGCACCACCGGTGAGGCGGCCCGCCAGCAGTTCGTCAAGCTGGCGAAAGAGGGACTGGTCGAAGCGGTGGCGGAAACGCGCGGCGTAGGCCGCCCGGTGCAGCTGTGGCATTTGACCTCGGCCGGCAACGCGCGCTTTCCCGACACCCATGCGGATCTGACGGTGCAGCTGCTGCGCACCGTGCGCGACAAGCTGGGCGAACAGGCGCTCGACGTGCTGATCGAGACCCGCGAGCAGGAAAACCGCATCAACTACAAGCAGGCGATGATCGGCGCCGCCGATCTGCAGGAGCGCGTGGCGCGCCTGACCGAAATCCGCTGCCGCGAAGGCTATATGGCCGAATGGCGTCAGGAGGAGGACGGTTCCTATCTGCTGGTGGAAAACCACTGCCCGATCTGCGCCGCCGCCACCGTCTGCCAGGGCTTCTGCCGGGCGGAGCTGAGCATCTTCACCGAAGTGCTGCAGGCGCAGGTGGAGCGCGCCGAACACATTCTGGCCGGCTCGCGCCGCTGCGCCTACCGGATTTCGCTCCTGTAACGCCGGTTTTTGCCCACGTTTTCAACCGGTACAGATTATTCTGCTTGTGCATCCCGCACCTTCCCTTCTAAGGTTGAATTAACGCATATTCAGACCAACAGCGGGCCTCGCGCTCGCTCTGGCAAATCCGTCGGCGCCTGGCGCGCAGCGGCAGAGTAACCCCACGGGAGTTGAACGATGAAGAAGCCGCATGCCGGATTCTGGCTGGCGACGCTGGGACTGGGCGTCTGCTGGCTGCTGGCGCTGCTGACTCGCGATCGGCTCAACGGCATCCTGCTGGCCGGCGCGGCGCTGGCGCTGATCTTTACCCCGGCCGCCCGCCGTAAAGGCGCGGCCCTGGCCGCCCTGGGCGGTATCGGCATGGATGGGTTGTGGAGCTACAGCGGCGTGCTGCACTACAGCGGGCAACACGGCCTGCCGCTCTGGACCATCGCGCTGTGGATCGGCTTCGGCTGCTGGTGGTATTGGCTGCTGGACGTGGTCAGAGCGGCCCCCTGGCCGCTGGCGGTGCTGGGCGCCGCCGTCGGCCCCTTCGCCTACGCCGTGTCCTGGAAGCTGGACGCCTTGCTGCCCGGCGTGCCGCCGGAGTTCATGCTGCTGCTGCTGGCCGTCGGCTGGTCGATTTACCTGCCGGCCGTCAGCTGGCTGCAGTGGAAGCGGCGGGACAGCTGAACGGCGGGCGGCGGCCGGGAAAAATAATGCCGAAAGCCATTGCTTATCGGTTGCCCGATCGGGTTTACTGAGCGCTCTAATAATAATCACCCCTGCAAAAACATATCCCTATGCTTAGCCAACAAAGCCGTAGCGTCCTGCCGTTGATCGGGGCGTTGTTCACGTTATATATCGTTTGGGGTTCCACCTATTTCGTCATTCGCCTCGGCGTCGCGCAGTGGCCGCCGCTGATGATGGCCGGCATTCGCTTCCTGATCGCCGGTATCCTGCTGTTCAGTTTCCTGGCCTGGCGCGGCCATGCGCTGCCGACGCCGAAGCAGTGGCTGGCCGCCGGCGCCATCGGCATTCTGCTGCTGGCTGTGGGCAACGGCCTGGTGACGGTGGCGGAGCACCAACACGTGCCGTCCGGCATCGCCGCGGTGATGGTGGCGACGGTGCCGCTGTTCACCCTCTGCTTCAGCCTGCTGTGGGGGATGCGCAACACCAAACTGGAATGGGCCGGCATCGCGCTCGGTCTGGTGGGCATCGTGCTGCTCAACACCGGCAACAACCTGGTGGGCAACCCGACCGGCGCGCTGCTGATTTTGCTGGCGTCGGCCAACTGGGCCTTCGGGTCGGTACTGGGATCGCGCATCTCGCTGCCGGCCGGGCCGATGGCCGGCGCGGCGGAAATGCTGGTCGCCGGCGTGGTGTTATTGGCAGCCAGTCAGCTGAGCGGCGAGCGTCTGACTCAGATGCCGAGCACCGGCGGCTTTCTGGCGCTGGGCTATCTGATCGTCTTCGGCTCGATGCTGGCGATCAGCGCCTATATGTTCTTGTTGAAGAACGTGCGCCCGGCGGTCGCCACCAGCTACGCCTACGTCAACCCGGTGGTGGCGGTGCTGCTCGGCATCGGCTTTGCCGGCGAATCGCTGGCGCCGCGCGAGTGGCTGGCGCTGGTGATCATCGTGGCGGCGGTGGTGCTGGTGACGCTGGGAAAATACCTGTTCGCCCGCCCGGCCCGCGTGCAGGCCATCGACAGCGAACGGTAGCGATCGCAAAGGGCGGTCTGCGGGCCGCCGTTAAAAACGATTCTTGTTTCACCCGGCGAAGGGGCTATAATTCCCGCTGTTCCAAGCAACCTGCGAAATTATTCCTATGCTGAAAAAAGCGTTCGTCATCGTCATCGCCCTGTGCGCCTTCGGTTCTTTGGGCGGCGTATTCCTCGCCGGGCTGAACATCTACACCCGTTCCACCACCCCGCACGAAGAAAGCGCGCCTGCCGGGGATGCCGCCGCCACGCCGGCGCAAACCGAAACCCTTCAGGCCAAGTGATCGTCCAGCCAGCGCTGGCAGCGCAGCTGTAAAAAGCGCTGCAGCCGCCTGACGCTTTCCGACACCTGCGAGCAATGCGGGCAGACCAGGCACTTCGAGCAGTTCCTCACCGCGCCATAGCCGCCTTCCCCACGCCGGGGAGAAAAACGACGCGCTGCGCCTGATGCAGGCCGACGCGCGGCGGGTTACCTGCTGGCGCTGGAGAACGGCTTCGTCACCGGCAGCGCGATCGACATCGACGGCGGCGGCCTGTTGTAACGGCGGCTAGAGCGCCGTCACGCCCTGCGCGGCGGCCTGCTGTTCCAGCACGGTGATAATCTGGTAGGCCGAACGCGGCACCAGGCTGAAATCGCCGATCAGCAGGCGGTCGCTGACCGCCTCATCCAGCATCGCCCGGGCGCCGGCGCGCAGGATTTCCACCTGTTCCGGCGGCGTACCCGCCGCGGTGATCAGCGGCAGACCGGGCACCGCCGCCGTGCGGCCGATGATTTTCAGCCCCTCCAGTGCCTGCGGCTGCGCCCGGCGCAGCAGTTCCATGCTGATTGAATCGATGGCGGCGATATCCGCCTGCCCGCTGCGGATCAGCTTCAGCGACTGATAATGCGCGCCGGAGGCAATCGCCGCACCAAAGAATTTCCCGTCCTGCGCCAGCGGCGCGATCAGCGCGCGCAGGCCGTTGTAGCCGGACTGGGAATCGGTGCTGTTATAGGCCACCGTCCGGCCGCGAAAATCCGCCAACCGTTCGCCGGGGTCGCCCGCGCGCACCACCAGCCAGCTGCGGTAATTCGGCCCGTCGCACCCCTCAACCCGATAATGGTAGGTGCCGATCAGCTGCACCTGCGGCAGAGTGCTGACCAACGGATAACCGCAGGTTTGGCTGAGCAGCAGATCGTCGCGCCGCCAGTGCTGCGCCAAATCGTCCGGCCAACTGAGCCGCTCCGGCGCCGCCGGCAGCCCCAGGCGCAGCAGCTTGTCGCGCAATACCTGCCAGAAAGATTCGGCCTGCTCCCGGCCAACGCCGTACATCGGTAGAGACACCTGCATCATTTCCCCCTTACCCCGCCGGAGTGGTCGCCAGCGTCTGCTGACGCCAGGCGGTGAGATAACGCACCCAACGTTCGAACAGCATATCGGTGATAATAGCCAACAATGCCACCACCGCCGCGCCCTGGATCACATAGGCGGTGTTAAAGCCGCTCAGACCTATGATGATCGGCGAGCCGAGGGTCTTGGTGCCGACGGTGGAAGCGATGGCCGCCGTGCCGATGTTAATGATCACCGACGTGCGGATCCCGGCGACGATCACCGGCGCCGCCAGCGGCAATTCGACCCGGCACAGAATTTGCCAGGCGCTCATCCCCACGCCGCGGGCAATCTCGCGCGTGGCGGGCGGCACCGATTCGATGCCCGCCAGCGTGCCCTGCAGGATCGGCAGCAGGCCGTACAGCACCAGCGCAATGATCGCCGGCTGTTCGCTGAAGCCCATCACCGGCACCGCTACCGCCAGCACCGCTACCGGCGGGAAGGTCTGCCCCACCGCCACCACCGTTTCCACCAGCGAACGAAACTCCCGGCCGCTGCGCCGGGTTACCGCCACGCCGGCCGCCACACCGAGAGCCACCGCGATCAGGCTGGAGATCGCCACCAGCGACAGGTGCGCCCCCACCAGCGCAATAAAGCTGTCCTGCTGATAAATGGGCCGCTCCAGATCGGGGAACCAGGCGGCGAACAGGCCGCGCAGATGATCCATGCCGAACACCAGCGCCAACAGCAGCGCCAGCGTCCAGGGCAGCGGATCGCGCAGCAGGCGCCAGATGCGCCCGCTCATGACAGCGCCTGCCCGGCGATCAGATCGTTGAAGTGCAACACCCCCAACGCTTCGCCCCGTTCATCCACCACCGGCAGGCAGTCGCTGCCGCGCGCCACAAACACCGACAGCGCCTCCCGCAGGCTCATGGCGGCGGCGATCGGCTCGCCCTCGGCGGCGCCGGGCCGCACTCGCTCCGCCACCGTTCCCAGCGACAGCAGCTTGATGCCGCGATCGCTGCGCCCGAAGAAGTCCCGCACGAAGTCATTGGCCGGCGCGGTCAGCAGCGCCAGCGGCGTGCCCTGTTGCACCACCCGCCCCTGATCGAGCAGCACCAGGCGATCCGCCAAGCCCAGCGCCTCGTCGATGTCGTGCGTCACCAACACGATAGTGCGGCCGGAGAGCTGATGGATGCGCGCGATCTCCGCCTGCAACGCCGCGCGGGTGACCGGATCCAGCGCGCCGAACGGTTCGTCCATCAGCAACACCTCGGGATCGGCGGCCAGCGCGCGCGCTACCCCTACCCGCTGCTGCTGCCCGCCGGACAGCTGGTGCGGATAGCGACGGCGAAACAGATCCGGCTCCAGATGCAACAGCTCCAGCAGTTCGGTTACCCGATCGCGAATGCGCGCGCGCGGCCATTTCAGCAGCTGCGGCACGGTGGCGATGTTTTCCTCCACCGTCCAGTGCGGAAACAGGCCGATCGATTGGATCGCATAGCCCATGCGCCGCCGCAGATCCTGCGGTTTGAACGACTGGATCTCTTCGCCGGCAAAGAGAATCTTGCCCCGATCGTGCTCGATCAGGCGATTGATCATTTTTAACGTCGTGGACTTGCCGGAACCCGAGGTGCCGATCAACACGGTGAATTCGCCCTCGGCGATGTGCAGCGTGAGATCGTCTACCGCCGGCTTGCCCTGAAAAATTTTGCTGACTTGCTCAAAGTGAATCATCGGCGCGATACGTCCAGGATTGAAACCCAAAATTTAAACAGCGAATCGACGATGACCGCCATCATGACCACCGGGATCACCCCCAGCAGAACCAGATCCAGCGCGCTGCTGAGCAGCCCCTGAAAGACGATGGCGCCAAAGCCGCCGGCGCCGATCAGCGCCGCCACCACCGCCATGCCGACGGTTTGCACCGCCAGAATGCGCACGCCGGTCAGGAACAGCGGCAGCGCCAACGGCAGCTGCACGCGCAGGAAGATCTGCCCGCGCGTCAGCCCCATGCCGGTGGCGGATTCGATCACCCCCGCCGGCACGCTTTGCAGCCCCGCCACCACGCTGCGCACCAGCGGCAACAGCGCGTACAGCACCAGCGCCACGATCGCCGGCGCCATGCCGATGCCGCTGACGCCGTGTTCCGCCAGCCAGGGTACCGCCGTCGCCAGCCCCGCCAACGGCGCGATCAGCAGGCCGAACAGCGCAATGGACGGCACGGTCTGGATAATGTTCAGCGCGGAGAAAATCGGCCGCTGCCAGCGCTCGGAGCGAAAACACAGCACCCCGAGCGGCACGCCGATCGCCAGCGCCGGCGCCATCGTCGCCAGCAGAATGGTCAGGTGCTGCAGCAGCGCGGCGTCAAACACCTCCTGGCGATTGTGGTACTCCTTCAGCAGCGACAGCTGATCGAGCTGATGCCCGAACAGCAGCAGCGCCGGCGGCACCAGCACCAGCGCGTTGCCCAGCATGCGCCACAGGTGCGACGCGGTGATGCGCGCCATGGCGTCGGCGGCGATCAGCAGGCTCAGCGCCATCGTCAGCCAGCATCCGCTGCCCCAGGAGGTGCGCGCCAGGCGCGATCCCTCCTGCGCCAGACGCCCGGCGGCCTGCCCGCTGATCCAGAAGGCCAGCGTCAGCACCCCGCAGGCGGCCAGCGCCGCCAGCAGCGCCCGTCCCCGCGTCGGCGGCAACAGGCTGAGGATCGCCAATGCCGCCAGCGGCAACAGCAGCCACAGCGCCGGGCCGTGCAGCAGGGAGAACAAGGAGAGGCTTTTGCCCGACAACAGGCGATTGGGGGCATAACTGAGGAACGGCAGGCCGAACGCCGCCAGCAGCAACAGCATGAACAGCGTCAACAAGACGCGATGTTTTACGGCGATAGTCAAAGAAACGCTCCGGTTCCCTCGGTTTACCCCCTCTCCCGACGGCAGAGGGGGCACCTCGGCATTATCCCTTAACAAACCCTTTCTCTTTCAGGTAAGCGGCCGCCACCTGTTTGGCGTCCTGGCCTTCCACGGCGATCTGCGCGTTGAGTTTTTGCAGCGTCGGCCCGTCCAGCGAGGCGAACACCGGCTTCAGCAGCTCAGGCAGATTGGCGTGCGCCTTCAGGGCCGCTTCGCGCACGATCGGCGCCGGCGCGTAGATCGGCTGTACGCCTTTCGGATCCGCCAGCGTCTGCAGCCCCAGCGCCGCCACCGGGCCATCGGTGCCGTAGGCCATCGCCGCGTTGACGCCGGAGGTCTGCTCCGCCGCCGCCTTGATGGTCACCGCCGTATCGCCGCCGGCCAGGGACAGCAGCTGATCCTGATTCAGCTTGAAGCCGTAGGCATTCTGGAACGCCGGCAGCGCATCCGGCCGCTCGATAAATTCCGCCGAGGCCGCCAGCTTGAACTTGCCGCCGCCGTTGATCCACTTGCCGAGATCCGACAGCGTCTTCAGGTGATTGGCCTCCGCCACGTCCTGGCGAATGGCGATGGTCCAGGTGTTGTTGGCCGGCGCCGCGTCCAACCAGACGATTTTGTTTTTGTCGTAGTCGAGTTGCTTCACCTTCTCGAAGCCGGCCTGGGCGTTCTTCCACGCCGGATCTTTCTCATCGGAGAAGAAAAACGCGCCGTTGCCGGTGTATTCCGGGTAGATGTCGATCTCGCCGGACGTGATGGCGCCGCGCAGCACCTTGGTGGTGCCGAGCTGCAGCTTGTTGGTGGTCTGGATGCCGTTGGCTTCCAGCACCTGCACGATGATGTTGCCGAGCAGCGAACCTTCGGTATCGATCTTTGAGCCGACGCGCACCGAGTCGGCCGCCTGCGCCAGACCGCCGGTGGCCAGCAGGGCCAGCGCGACGGCAAAGGAACGTCCGCGTGATAAGGTGATTGCCATACTTTTCCTCTGGTTATACGTTTTCCGGCTCATGGGCCGGTTAGGTTGGAAAATCCTGAGAAACGCGCTTCCAGCGCGCAATAAATTTTTCCGTCGGCAGGGCATCGCCCTCCCCCTGCGGTTCACCGGCGCGCAACGGATGCACGCCGACGTCGATCGGCGTCAGGGCGTAATCACGCAGCCACTCGGCGTAGCCTTGCGCGACAAATCCCTGGCTGCGGCGCTGGTACGCCTCGCGCTCCGCCAGATAGACTTCGCGCAAACCATACCAGGGCAGGCCGGGCAGATCGTGATGCACTAAATGGTAGTTCAGATTGAGAAACAGCAGCCGCCACGGCCAACCCGCCTCATTAATAATAGAACGTGCCTGCGGTGCGTCCACGGCGCGATGCTCAAAAAACGATCTTACCTTGGTCAGCGCCAGCGCCGGGTAGCTGATGGCCAGCAGGTAAAACGCCGCGCCGATACCCTGCGCCTGCAGCCAGTCGAGCAGCATCGCCAACAGCGACAGGTGCACCAACCACCTCGCCCAGACGCGCCACTCCCCGGCGGCAAGCGCTTTCACCGCCCCGACCAGGGTCGCGGCGATATCCAGCGCCGGGCCGAGGAGCACCCGGCCGATCAGCGTATTGCGCACGGCGGCCAGCAGCGGCAGCAGCCGGGGATAGCGCCGCCACTGCGCGGCGCTGAAGTAATAGCTTTCGGGATCTTCGTGCGGATCGGTCAGGTGGTCGTTGCGGTGGTGGCGCAGATGCGAATCGCGATACAGCCCGTAGGGATACCACACCGCCAGCGGCAACAGGCCGAACAGCTGATTGACGCGCGGCCAGCGCGTCGGATGGCCGTGGATCAGCTCGTGCTGTAACGACATGTACCAGGTGGTCAGCAGGATCAGCAGCGGCGCGCCAAGCCACGGGCCCAGCGTTTGCCAGCCCAGCGCCACGCCGAACCAGCCGCCATACACCGCCGCCATGATCCCCCAGGTGGGCAGCTCCAGCCGCCAATGCCGGCGCCGATAAAGCTGCCTGATTCGTTCGCGCTGTTCGGGGTGCAAATAGTGGGCGTGGGACATGCTGCGGCTCGCGGTAAGAGATTTTCTCCCAGTATCCGTGAGCCGTAGCGGCATTCAAAATAACGAAAATGGCAAAGCTAAGTGAAAATTCAGCGGGTTGCGTACGCGTAAAAGCGAAAAAACGGGCCGCGCAGGCGGCCCGTCGGTCACATCTTCAGGGAACGAAATCGAGCACCACGGCGTTGAACAGCGCATACTCGGTGGCGTTGGCCATCGGCGGAAACTGCGCGCGCTGCACCGCCGCGCTCGCCGCTGCGCACAGTGGCGCGTCGCCTCTTACGATCTTGCTGCTCGCCAGCTTGCCGTCCGGCAGCAGCCGAATGCTGATGGTGCAGCGTTGGCCGCGCGCGCGTTCAGGCAAACGCAGCTCGCGGCTCACCGCGTTATGCACCCGCACCGGATAGCTGAGCGGCGCCGTGGCCTGCGTCTCAGCCTGCGGCTCCGGCAACGGGATGCCGGCCTGATGCCCGGCGCCGCAGCCGCTCAGCAGCAACAGCGCCAACAGGCTTAGCGTCTTTTTCATTCCCGATGTCCTTATTGGGGGGATTTATCCTTATTGCGCGGCCCTCACTGCGCCGCCGGGTAAGCCTCGCCGTCATCCGCGTAACGCTGCAGCCGCTCGCGCCACCACTTGGCCGCCAGACCGCTGGCACTTTCCCGCCAGCCGAAATAGGCAACGTCGCTGCAGCGCTCAGATTCCACGCGTTTCGCCACCAGTTCGCCGCTGTTCAGGTAAGGTTCCGCCAGAGAACGCGGCAGATAGCCGCAGCCCAGCCCGGCCAACTGCGCCTGCAGCTTGGCGTCGAAGCCGAAGACCGTCAGCGTATCCTGTTCTTCCAGCAGGTTCAGGCTCTGCGGCGCGTTGACCCGCGAGGTATCGCGCACCACCACCGCCCGGTGCTGACGAATTTCATCCTTCGGCAACGGTTCCGGCAGCGCCGCCAGCGGATGCTGTGGCGCGACGGCGAACACGTAATCCAACTGCCCCAGGCGGCTGAACGCATAACCCACCCGCGACGGCGGCTCGCAGATGGCGCCGATGATAATGTCGGCGCAGCCGTAAACCAGCGATTCCCAGGAGCCGGCCAGCACCTCGTGGCTGAAACGCAGCCGGGTATGATGATGCTGCAGATAGAACTCGTCGATCAGCGGCAACAGGCGGGCAAACGGGAAGGAGGCGTCGATCCCGAGCGTGATCTCGCTTTCCCAGCCGTTCTCCACGTAGCGCGCCTGCTGCTCCAGATCCTGCGCCGCCCGCAGCAACACCCGCCCTTTTTCCAGCATCAGCTTGCCAGTATCGGTGAACTTCGCCCGGTGGCCGGAGCGGTCCAGCAGGGTGATGTCGAGATCGTTTTCCAGCTTCTGCACCATATAGCTGAGTGCCGAAGGGGTTTTAAACAGTGCGGCGGCCGCGGCGGCGAAAGATCCGTGCCGGTCCAGCGCGTCCAAAATCAGCAGCGCTTCCAGGTTTAATCTCATGCTTTCTCCCGTGTATAAAAAAACTCAACAAGTCGGCAAAAATTCTGCGGTATCTTTGAAATCGCCCTCTGCCTACCATGCGTTTTATCGGCGTTACACTCATCAGATGTTCAACCGAAATATCACTGGGAAGGTAAATTATGTCCAAGTTTCAACTGCTTGATAAAGACAACTCCGCACTGATTTTTATCGACCATCAACCGCAAATGGCCTTCGGCGTGGCTAATATTGATCGTCAGCAACTGAAAAACAACGTTGTTGGTTTGGCGAAGGCGGGCAAGATTTTCAACGTGCCAACCCTTTTCACCTCGGTAGAAACCGAAAGCTTCAGCGGCTATATCTGGCCGGAACTGCTGGCGGTACACCCTGAAATCACCCCGATTGAACGCACCTCGATGAACTCCTGGGAAGACGCGGCCTTCGTTAAAGCCGTGGAAGCCACCGGCCGCAAAAAGCTGGTGATCTCCGCGCTGTGGACCGAAGTGTGCCTGACCTTCCCGGCGCTGATGGCGCTGGAAGCCGGCTATGAAGTGTATGTGGTGACCGACACCTCCGGCGGCACCTCCGTCGATGCGCATGAGCGTTCGATCGATCGCATGGTGCAGGCCGGCGCCGTGCCGGTGACCTGGCAGCAGGTGCTGCTGGAGTACCAGCGCGACTGGGCGCGCAAAGACACCTACGACGCGGTGATGGCGCTGGTGCGCGAGCACAGCGGCGCGTACGGCATGGGCGTCGACTACGCTTACACCATGGTGCACCACGCACCGGCCCGCACGCTGAAATAATTCCCCTTGCCCCGGCTCCGCGCCGGGGTATTTTCAGGAGTCGGTTTTATGGCCCATCCGCAGCATGTCACGCTGGTGATCACCCACCGTTTGGCGCCGGGGAACGAGCAGGCCTATGAGGCCTGGCTGAACCGCATCATCCCGGACGCCGCGGGCTTCACCGGCCATTTGGGCGTCAACGTGATTCGCCCTTCCGGCGACGAGCAGGCCTATACGGTGCTGGTCCGCTTCGACAACCTCGACAATCTGTACCGCTGGATCCACTCGCCGCTGCGCAAGCAATACATCGAAGAAGTCACCCCGCTGTTGCTGGAGAGCGACCATATCGAGATCCGCCCCGGCGCGGAGTTCTGGTTTACCCCGCCCAGCCCCGGCGTGCGCCAGCCGCCCCAGTGGAAGCAGTTCATCATCACCCTGCTGGTGATCTTCCCTTCCACCAATCTGGTGCCCTGGTTTTGGGGGCTGACGCTGCCGCAGCTGAACGGCACGCTGCTCGGCCATTTTCTCAATGACGCCACCGTGGTCGCCCTGGTGGTGTACCTGTGGATGCCTATCGTGACCCGCGTTTTTCATCAATGGCTGACCCGCCGCTAGGCGGTTCGCCGGGAGAATGTTATGAACCACCACGCTTCATTGATTATCACCAACGGCAAGTTTCACACCGTCGATCGCCAAAATCCCACCGCGCAGGCGGTCGCCATCCGCGACGGCAAGTTTCTGGCGGTCGGCAGCGAAAGCGAAGTCATGCAGCACGCCGGGCCGGAAACCCAGGTGATCGATCTGCACGGCCACACCGCCATTCCGGGCCTGAACGACTCGCACCTGCACCTGATCCGCGGTGGCCTGAACTATAACCTGGAGCTGCGCTGGGAAGGCGTGCCTTCGCTGGCCGACGCGCTGCGCATGTTGAAAGAACAGGCACTGCGCACGCCGAACCCGCAGTGGGTGCGGGTGGTCGGCGGCTGGACCGAATTCCAGTTCGCCGAGCGCCGCATGCCGACGCTCGACGAAATCAACCAAGCGGCGCCGGACACGCCGGTGTTCATTCTGCACCTCTACGATCGCGCGCTGCTCAACCGCGCGGCGCTGAAGGTGGTCGGCTACACCAAAGACACGCCGAACCCGCCGGGCGGCGAAATCCAGCGCGACGCCAACGGCAACCCGACCGGCATGCTGATCGCCAAGCCCAACGCCATGATCCTGTACGCTACGCTGGCGAAAGGGCCGAAGCTGCCGCTGGAGCAGCAGGTCAACTCCACTCGCCAGTTTATGCGCGAGCTGAACCGTCTGGGCCTCACCAGCGCCATCGACGCCGGCGGCGGTTTCCAGAACTACCCGGAGGATTATCAGGTGATCGCCGAGCTGCACGAGAAAAAGCAGCTGACCATTCGCATTGCCTATAACCTGTTCACCCAGCGGCCGAAGCAGGAGCTGGAAGACTTCGAGCTGTGGACCGACATGCTCAAGCCGGGCCAGGGCACCGACTTTTATCGCCACAACGGCGCCGGCGAGATGCTGGTGTTCTCCGCCGCCGACTTCGAAGACTTCCTGCAGCCGCGCCCGGATCTGCCGCCGGGCACCGAGGACGAGCTGGAGCGGGTGGTGCGCCATCTGGTCGAGCACCGCTGGCCGTTCCGCCTGCACGCCACCTATGACGAATCCATCAGCCGCATGCTGGACGTGTTCGAGAAGGTGAACCGCGACATTCCGTTCAACGGGCTGCACTGGCTGTTCGACCACGCCGAAACCATTACCGAACGCAATATCGAACGGGTCAAGGCATTGGGCGGCGGTATTGCGGTGCAGCACCGCATGGCATTCCAGGGCGAATATTTCGCCGAGCGCTACGGCATCGAAGCCACCAAACATACGCCGCCGGTGGCGAAAATGCTGGCGGCCGAGCTGCCGGTCGGGCTGGGCACCGACGCCACCCGCGTCGCCAGCTACAACCCGTGGACAGCGCTGTACTGGCTGGTCTCCGGCCGCACCGTCGGCGGCATGGCGATGTACGACGACAGCGCCCGGCTGGATCGCGAAACGGCGCTGATGCTGTGGACGCAAGGCAGCGCCTGGTTCTCCACCGAGCAAGGCAAGAAAGGCCAGATCAAGGTCGGCCAACTGGCGGATGTGGCGGTGCTGTCGCAGGACTATTTCAGCGTGCCGGAAGAGCAGATCAAAGGCATTGAGTCGGTAATGACGGTGGTGGATGGCAGGGTGGTCTACGCCGCCGGCAGCTTCTCGCCGCTGGCGCCGCCGCCGCTGCCGGTGCTGCCGGAGTGGTCGCCGGTCACCCAGGTGCCGGGCCACTACCGCTCCGCGCCGCCGTCGGCGGCGGCCAAAGTCGGCGTGCTGAGCCAGGCGCACCAATGCTGCGGCCCGTGCGGCGTACACGCGCACCAGCATGACATCGCGCGCCGCTCCAGCATCCCGGTGTCGGATGAAAACGCCTTCTGGGGCGCGTTCGGCTGTTCATGCTTCTCGTTCTAAGTTGCCAGGCAAGCAACTTATTATGCAACTAGCTTAATAAGATATTAAGCTATCAACACAACAAATTAATGGCGCTGCCCACGGGAGAGCGCCATTTCATTTTCAATCGCGGTTGATCTCCAGCCAGCGCCGCTGCTCGGCAGAGGCGGCTATCGCATCCAGCACGCAAGACACCTTCCAGCCTTCTTCAAAGTCCGGCCACATGCGATCGCCCGCGGCGATGCCGTTGACCAGATCGCGGATCTCCACCGTCTTCTGATCGTTAAAGCCGATGCCGTGCCCGGCGCTGATGCAGAACGCCGCGTAGTCCGGGTGCTTCGGCCCTACCAACAGCGTTTTGAACCCTTGCCGCTCCGCCGGCTCATCGTGCCGATACAGCTTCAGCTCCGCCATCCGTTCCTGGGTATAGCTCAGCGTGCCCTTGGTGCCGGTGACCACATAGGTCAGCCCCATCTTGCGCCCGCAGGCGATGCGCGAGGTTTCAAGAGTGCCCATCGCCCCGCCGGCGAAGCGCAGCAGCGCGCCGGCCTGATCTTCGTTTTCCACCGGCAGCAGGCGCGCCGGGTCTTGCGGGTCCGGGCGCTGTTTGATCACGGTTTGCATATCGCCACAGACCGCCACGATGTCGCCCACCAGGTAGTGCGCCATATTGACGATGTGCGCCGCCAGATCCCCCAGCGCGCCCAGCCCGGCGCTGGCGCGGCGGCAGTGCCAGTCGAGCGGCGTGCGCGGATCGGCCAGATAATCCTCATTGTGGGTGCCGTAAAAATGCACCACTTCGCCGATTTCGCCGTTGGCGATGATCTCGCGCGCCAGCTGGCTGGTCGGGTTCTTCATGTAGTTGAAACCGACCAGCGTTTTCACGCCCTTGGCGCGGGCGGCCTGCACCATCTCCGCCGCGTCGGCGGCGTCCAGCGCCAGCGGCTTTTCCGAATACACGTGCTTGCCGTGGCGGATCGCTTCCAGCGCCATCTCTTTGTGCAAGAAGTTGGGCGCGCAGATGTCCACCACGTCGATCGCCGGATCGGCCACCAGCTGCCGCCAATCGCCGGTCGAGCGCGCAAAGCCGAACTCGGTTGCGCGCTGCGCCGCCAGCTCGGGCGTCACTTCCGCCAGCATCTCCAGCACCAGCTCCCCTTTCAGAGGAAAGACCGTGGCGGCCTGCGCATAGGCGATGGCATGACAACGCCCGATATAACCGGTGCCGATTAACCCAACGCGTACCTGTTTCATCATTTTCTCCCGTGATCGAAATCCTGTGTAGAACCAGGCGCAGCTCAATGAAACGCGCTGGCTGATAACAGGTTTATATGGAATTTAAATTTCAACAACAAGAAAAAAGGAAAATAAAGTTCACATTCGTGATGCCGTTCATGAAACATTGACGGGATGATGCAACGGGGAAAGCCCGGATACGGCTTGCCGTATCCGGACGAGATAAAATGAACCGTTTATTTCATATCAAGGTAAACCGTTGGCGCCATGCTGCACGTAGCCAGGGCGTTGCAGCAGGCGCTGCTGATAGGCCGCCAGCGCCGCATAATTCGGCCGCTCGAACGGCGTCATCAGCCAGCGATTCAGCGACAGCCCCAGCACCACGTCCGCCAGCGTGAAGGCCGCGCCGGCGGCATAAGGGCCGTGCTGCGCCAAATGCTTGTCCAGCAGCCCCATCAGCCGATTCCACTCACGCTCGGCGGCGGCCAGGCTGGCGGCATCCTGATAATCCGCATGCCCGCGCACCCGCGACATGAACACATAGCGCCAGGCGCCGTTCAGATCGGTGGCCTGCCAGTCCATCCACATCTCCACCGCCGCGCGCGCGCCGGGTTCCTGCGGCAGCAGATCGCGGCGCCCTTCCCGTCCGGCCAGGTAGCGGCAGATGGTGTTCGACTCCCACAGCACCCGCTCGCCGTCGATCAGCACCGGCACCAGGCCGTTGGGATTCAGCGCCAGAAACGCCGGCTCCTGCGTGGAGCGAAAGCCGCTGCCCCAGTCCTCCCGCGCCAGCGGCAACCCCAGCTCCTGGCAGGTCCACAATACCTTGCGCACGTTGATCGATGAGGCTTTGCCCAATAATTTCAGCATTCGCTTTCCTTACCCTCTCCAGAACGGTTTATCGCCTTCGCGCCGCGCATCCGCCCGCGTCAGGCCGATATCCGCCAGTTGCCTGTCGTTCAGCAGCAGTAACTCTCTGCGCGTACTGCGGCGCAACAAATACCAACGCCAGCGTGACCAGCCTACCCGTCGCCACGTCGTCATGCCATCAAACAGTGCCATGTTGTTATTCTCCCTGCTGTTTTTGCGTTGCAGTCATCATGCTCGCCGGGAGAAAAACAATACAGATTCACGCTGGCGCTATTTTTTTCATACAGCTGCGCCAAAAAAACCGCTGAATGGTTTACTTTGAAAGCATCTGTACCGGTTTTTTAATCCTGCATCCCGATAAGAGGCCTCTGTATGACACGCTACGCCACTCTGGCCGCCATTCTCAGCCAACGCATTCAGCAAGGGCTGTATCCCGCCGGCCATCGCCTGCCTTCGGTGCGCGCGCTGAGCCAGGAGCACGGCGTCAGCATCAGCACGGTGCAGCAAGCCTACCGGCTGCTCGAGGAACAGCGCCTGGTGGAGGCGCGGCCGAAGTCGGGCTACTTCGTGCATACGCGGCGCGCGCAGGCCGAGCTGCCCGCCATGACGGCGCCGGTGCAGCGGCCGGTGGACATTTCGCAATGGGAGCAGGTGCTGGAGCTGGTGCGCAGCCGGCCGCGCGAGGGCCTGATCCAGCTGGGGCGCGGCATGCCGGATATCGCCGAGCCGACGATGAAACCGCTGATCGTCGCCCTGCGCAACGCCGCCCGCCACGGCGATCTGCGCAGCCTGTATTACGACAGCATTCAGGGCGTGGCCGCGCTGCGCGAGCAGGTCGCCCGCCTGCTGCTGGATTCCGGCTGCCAAATCGGCCCCGATCAGTTGCTGATCACCACCGGCTGCCAGGAAGCGATCTCCGCCGGGCTGCGCGCCGTTTGCCAACCCGGCGACATCGTGGCGGTCGATTCGCCCTGCTTCCACGGCACCATGCAGACGCTGAAGGGCCTGGGCATCAAGGCGCTGGAAATCCCCACCGATCCGCTCACCGGCGTCAGCCTGGCGGCGCTGGAGATGGCGCTGGAACAGTGGCCGATCAAAGCGATTCTGCTGACGCCCAACTGCAACAATCCGCTGGGCTACATCATGCCCGACGCCCACAAACAGCGGTTGCTGACGCTGGCGCAGCGCCACGACGCGGCGATCATCGAGGACGACGTCTACGGCGACATCGCCTATCACTACCCGCGGCCGCGCACCATCAAGTCGTTCGACGAAGACGGCCGCGTGCTGCTGTGCAGCTCGTTTTCCAAAACGCTGGCGCCGGGGCTGCGGGTGGGCTGGATCGCGCCCGGCCGCTACCTGGAACGGGTGCTGCACATGAAGTTCATCGGCTCCGGCGCCACCGCCACCCAGCCGCAGCTGGCGATCGCCGAATTCATCCGCGGCGGGTACTATCTGCAGCACCTGCGGCGCATGCGCGCCCGCTACCAGCAGAACCGCGATCGCATGACCGACCTTATCCTGAAACACTTCCCGGCCGGCACCCGCGTCAGCCGGCCGCGCGGCGGCTTTATGCTGTGGATCGAACTGGACGAGGCGTTCGACACCCTGCGGCTGAACCGCCATCTCGAGCAGCAGGGCGTGCAGATCGCCGTCGGCAGCATCTTTTCCGCCGCCGGCAAATACCGCAACTGCCTGCGCATCAACTATGCGCCGAAGCTGACGGCGGAGATCGAACAGGCGGTGCAGCGGGTCGGCGCCACCATCCAGGCACTGATGCCGAGCGGCGTGCTGCAACCTCAGGCGGACTGAAGCCAATACTCCGCCACCCGGCGGCGCAGATGACCGATGCCCTGCGGGTGATGAATAAACTGCTCTACCGGCATCATTCGCCAGCGCTGCCCTTCATCGCCAAAGCGAATGGCGGCGATCTGCGCCGGGGTGATCACCCCGGCCATAAACCAGGTCGGCGGGTAGCCGGGCTGAATACCGTCGTAACGCCGCTGCCAGACAACCTGGCGTTCGGCGAGCAACACCCCAAACTCTTCCTGCGTTTCCCGCAGCACGCACTGCAGCGGCGTCTCGCCGTTTTCCCGCCCGCCGCCGGGCAGATCCCACATCCCGGGCCACGGAATGCCCGGCTTGTCGTCCCGTTGGTAAACCAGCAGGCGGCCGTCGCACAGCAGCGCGATCTTGGCCCCGCCAAACGCCCGATCCGTCATGTTTTCCGTCTCCCGCCCATACCGTTGCCTGAACATCATACTCCATCCCGGCGCGGCCTGGTGTATAGTGAAAATCCGTTTCACAACAGGCGAACAATACGATGAATTCTCCGTTTCTGGTGACCCCTCAATGGCTTGCGCAACATATCAACGATGAAAATCTGGTGGTGATCGACGTCCGGATGTCGCCGGTGGGGCTGACGCCGAAGAAAGATATGCTTGCCGAGTTCGAACGCGGCCATATCCCCGGCGCGGTCTATTTCGATATCGACGAGGTGGCGGACAAAAGCACCGCGCTGCCGCATATGCTGCCGACGGCGGCGGAATTCGCCGCGTCGGCGGGCCAATTGGGCATCAGCGAACGCGATACCCTGGTGATTTACGACGAGGGCAACCAGTTCTCCGCGCCGCGCGGCTGGTGGACTTTCCGCAATTTCGGCGCCGAGCGCGTTTACGTGCTGGACGAAGGGCTGAACGGCTGGATCGCGCAGGGCCAGGCGCTGGCAACCGGCCCGGCGCAGCCTGCCCCGCAGACGTTCAACGCCCGGTTCAACGCCGACGCGGTGGTGGATATGCGGCAAGTGGAGCAGGCGTTAGGCACGCCGGTGCAAATTCTCGACGCGCGCGCCGCGCCGCGCTTTTATGCCGAAGCGCCGGAGCCGCGCCCCGGCCTGCACCGCGGCCATATTCCCGGCAGCATCAACATTCCGTACGGCGAGCTGCTGGAAAACGGCCGCTTCAAATCGCTGGAGGCGCTGCGCCAAACCTTCAACGACAAGGGGGTGGATATCAACGGCCCGATCATCACCAGCTGCGGCTCCGGCGTGACGGCGGCGGTGCTGGCGTTCGGCCTGCTGTCGCTCGGCGCGCCGCAGGTCAAGCTGTATGACGGCGCCTGGAGCGAATGGGGCCAGCTGAGCGGCAAGCAGCCGATCGCCCAAGATTAAGTTTCGATCCGCTCGACCACGATCTGCGCCAGCCGCTGCACGGCGGCCGAAGGCTGATCCTCGGCGCGGTGCAGCACCACGCCGAGCTGGCCGAGAGCGGGCAGCATATCGGGGGCCAGCGGCGCCAGGCCGGGCGGCAAACCCGCCGCCGTGCGCACCGTGACGCCCAATCCAGCGCTCACCGCCGCCCACACGCCGTTCAGGCTGCGGCTGGTAAAGGCGATGCGCCAGGGTATGCCGGCACGATCCAGCGCCTGCGTCGCCGCGCTGCGCATCAGGCAAGGCGCGTCGAACATCACCAACGGCAACGGCTCATCCCCTTCTCGCCAGGGCGCCAGCGCGAAGCCGGGCGAGGCGATCCAGTGCAGCTGCCGCTGCCCCAGCGCCAGATGAAACGGCGTGCTCAAACCGCCATCCCACGCCAGCGACAGATCCAGTTGGCCTTTCAACACCCAGTCGATCAGCTCGGCATTGCGCGCGATGCGCGCCTCGATGCGCACCTTCGGATTGGCGCGCGCGAAGCTGCCCAACACCTGCGGCAGAAACGTCTCGCCGAAATCCTCCTGCAGCCCCAGCCGCACCGTGCCCTGCAAATCCAACCCGCGCACCGCGGCGGCGGCTTCGTCATTGAGCTCCAGCAGGCGGCGCGCGTAACCGAGCAGCGTTTCCCCCGCCTCGGTCATCACCATGCCGCGCCCGGCCTTGCGCAGGATCGGCGCGCCGACCTGCTGTTCCAGCTTTTTCAGGTGAGCGCTGACCGCCGACGTCGAACGCCCCAGCCGTCCAGCCGCCTTGGCGAAGCTGCCCAGCTCGACGCCGGTGACGAAGCTGCGCAAATCCTCGAGATCGAACGTTATTCGCCTCATGCTGACCATCCTGATTTTCTGAACCATCGATAAAAATAATACCGATTTTACTGATAAAGATGGCGTGTCACGCTCTCCCGGTCAACGTCTTTGCGGAGAATCCTTATGCTCGCGATACACGCAGCCCGCCAAGTGGCGGTTAGTGCGGCTGGATTTATGGCGTGAACCGCCGCAGGCACAGCCGCAAAACGGCCAGCTGTTCCGCGTCGGCCATTTGTCCGCCCCCTTTGACCACACTGCGCCGCGGGTTGACAGCCAAACTTGATATTGATAATCATTATCAACACTAAACATTCACTTGCGGCTCGCGGGATGCGGGCCGCTCTCCGGGGTCAACCGCCATGCCGTCATCACCGATCACACCGTACGCCACCACCTGCTGCATCGTGGGGGGCGGCCCCGCCGGGCTGATGCTCGGTTATCTGCTGGCGCGGGCGGGGATCGACGTGACGGTGCTGGAGAAGCACGCCGACTTCCTGCGCGATTTTCGCGGTGACACCATTCACCCGTCGACGCTGGAAGTCATGCACCAGCTGGGCCTGCTCGACGAACTGCTGACGCTGCCACACCAGCGTGCGGAATCCCTGCACGCCGAAGTCGCCGGGCGCGACATCAAGCTGGCGGATTTCACCCGCCTGCCGACGCGCTGCAAATTTATCGCCTTTATGCCGCAGTGGGAGTTCCTCAACTTTTTGGCACAGCAGGCCGCCGCATTCCCCCATTTCAGGCTGCTCACCTCGACGCAGGTTCATAAGCTGCTCTACGACCGCGGCCAGGTATGCGGCGTGCTGGCCGACACGCCGGAAGGCCCGATCCGCGTGCGCAGCCAGCTGGTGATCGGCACCGACGGCCGCAACTCGGTGGTACGCGAGCAGGCGGCGCTCAGCAGCCGCTCCTTCGGCACCCCGCGCGACGTATTGTGGATGAAGCTCAGCAAGCAGCCGGGCGATCCGGCCTGGTCGATGGGCCATACCGGGCCGAAGCAGAACTTCATCATGATCGATCGCGGCGACTACTGGCAGTGCGGCTACTCGATCGATAAAGGCAGCTTCGACGCGATCCGCCGCAGCGGCCTGGAGAAATTTTTGCTGCACCTCGCCGAGGTGGCGCCATTCCAGGACGATCGCCTGCAGGAGATCGTCGAGTGGGATCAGGTGAAGCTGCTGAGCATCCGCATCGATCGTCTGGATCGCTGGGCCAAACCGGGGGTGCTGTGCATCGGTGACGCCGCGCACGCCATGTCGCCGATCGGCGGCGTGGGCGTCAACCTGGCGATTCAGGACGCGGTGGCCGCCGCCAACGCCCTGATCCCGCCGCTGCGCCAGCATCGGCTGCAGCTGAAGCATTTGCTGAGCGTGCAGCGCCGGCGCGAATTCCCCACCCGGGCCATCCAGTTTTTGCAGATCAAAATGAGCCAGCGCAAGCCGGGCGAACGCCGCGCGGCGGGCGGATCGCGCCTGATCGCCCGCGTCGGCAACAGCCGCTGGCTGCCGCGCCTGTTCGGCCGCATCATCGGCCTGGGTTTTCGCCGCGAAACGCCGCGGCATCTGTCCAACGAAACCTGCCCGCCGGAATAACATTGGTGCTTTTTTCATCGCACCGTATAATGGTTAAATCGAACGATTTAATTAACTGGAGCGATTAAATGTACGCACTCAGCGCGAACGAGGCCAAAACCCAATTCGGCGATTTGCTGCTCAAGGCGCAGCGCGAACCGGTGCAAATCAATCGCAACGGCAAACCGGTCGCCGTCGTCATGTCGGTAGAAAACTACCAGGCGCTGGAAGATCTCAAACTACGCGCGCTGCAGCAAAAAATCGCGCAGGCTACCGCCGAGGAAGACGCCGGTAAGGCGGTAGACGGCGATGCCTTCTTCAACCGTCTGCTCACCGATGAAACCGACTGATATGCCCGCGTTTCGCCTCACCCCGCAAGCCCAACAAGATCTGCTGGCTATTCGCCATTTCACCGTCGAGCACTGGGGCCAAACGCAATCTCGCCGCTATCTTGAGCAGTTGAGAGAGATCATGCATCATCTGGCGGACATGCCGGAAGCGGGTAAAGCCCACTTTCACGATCTGGGCGAAGAGATACGCAGTTTTCCTTACGCCAGCCATAGGATCTACTACCGCAGCCGCCCTGCCGGCATCACCGTTCTTGCCATTTTGCATCAGGCGATGGTACCCCACCGGCATCTGGAACAACGGCTGTAACTTTTCTTACTCAAAGGGGCACTGATGTTCACCGTCCGTCAGGCATTGCTGGAAGATTTAACTCAGGTGCGCGATATCGGCATCCGCACCTATCGCGCGCACTTCGGTGAGCTGTGGCGCTACCCGCACGAGCTGGAGGCCTTTCTGGCCGAGGATTTTGCCGTCTCCGCGCTGGAACGGACGCTGCGCGATCCCGACGTGTGCTGGCTGTTGGCCTATGAGGATGACGCCCTGGTCGGCTATGCGCGGCTCAACGTCGACAGCTTGCTGGCGCCAACGCAAACCCGCGGCGCAGAGCTGCAGAAAATCTATTTCCTGCCGGGCCATGCCGGCAACGGCTATGGCCAGCGCCTGTTCGAACAGGTGCAGCAGCGGGCCATCGAGCGCCGGCAGAAGACGCTGTGGCTGGAGGTGCTGCAACGCAACACCGGCGCCCAACGCTTTTATCAGCGCCAGGGATTGAGCATTTGTGGCGAGACCTGCTACACCAGCGCCCAGGGCTCGATAGGCATCTGGTATATGAGCAAGGCGCTGTAACCGCGCCCCGCTCCGCCTTCGTTTAGCGCGGCTCCCGCTGCAGCATCAGGAACAGCAAGGCAAACGCATTGGGCGCCAGGTAGATCAGTGCCCCCAGCTGCACCGCCAGCGGATCCTGCTTGGCCTGCCAGGCCATAAACCAGTCGCCGGCGACCACCATAAAGCCGACGCCCCACACCGCGATCGCGCAAAGCGCCCCCAGCATCGCCCAGATTTTGCCCTTGGCGAAGGCGGCGTAAGGGCCTTTAAATCGCCCGATCATCAGCACCACGCCTGTGGCCGCGAATAGGCCGGCCAGCGTTTCCAGCGTGGTGATGACAGCCAACCCCAACATGCAGGCCCAGTCGGCGCCGATCGCGCGCCACATCAGCCCCGGCGTCTGATAGGTATCCTGCATGGCGAGCAGCGGACCCACCGCGTTGCGCGCGGTGCCGGCGAAATCCGCCGTATTGTTCAACAGGCTGAACAGCCCCCACAGGGCCGGAAACAGGGACAGTACGATGCAGCCGAGGCGTGACACAGTGATTTCGTTCATGGGTTATCCTTAATTAATAAACTTGCGGCTTCCACCATCATGGCGGTGCCGCAGTCGAGATCCTGAGAGTTTGACGTGCACAATGTAAGAACTAATCTTACAATGACGCAGCATAGCCGAAAGTGAGGAGGAATAATGGGCAGAACATTAACGGTAGATCTGGGTGACGAACTGCGTAGCTTCGTCGAAGACCTGGTGGCCAGCGGCGATTACCGCACGCCCAGCGAAGTCATCCGCGAATCCGTGCGCACTTTGCGCGAACGTACCGCCGCCTCAAAACTGGAAGAGCTTAGGCGCCTGATTGCCGAAGGAGAGAACAGCGGCGAAGCCGTCGAATGGGATCGTGATGTGTTTATGGAAAGAATACGGAGCAAAGCAAAAGGATGCGCAGGAAAGTAACCGTCCGCCCAAAAGCCTTGGACGATATGGAAGAGATCTATTTTTACGGATTGGCGCACTTTGGCTTACAGGTGGCCGAAGATTATCTGCGCCACCTGCACAGGCTTTCGATAACCTTAGCCACCACCAACTCGGCAGAAACATCGATGCAATCGGCCCCGGCCTATGGGTATTGCCCGTCGCCAACCACCTGATTTATTTTCGTCAGCACAGGCGGGAGGTGAATATCATCAGAGTGCTGCATCATTCCCGAGATCCGCTCAGCCGATCCTTTTTCAGCTGATCCAACGTCAAATCGCCACCAGCCCGCGTACGCCGTCCTGTTCCATATTGCTGCCGGCGCCGCGCTGCACGATGCTGCCGCGCGACATCACCAGATAGCTGTCCGCCAGGTCGGCGGCAAAGTCATAGAACTGTTCCACCAGCAGGATCGCCATATCGCCGCGCGTCGCCAGCTGTTTGATCACCGCGCCGATCTCCTTGATCACCGAAGGCTGGATCCCTTCCGTCGGCTCGTCGAGGATCAGCAGCTGCGGCCGGCAGGCCAGCGCCCGGCCGATCGCCAGCTGCTGCTGCTGCCCGCCGGAGAGATCGCCGCCGCGCCGATCCTTCATTTGCCGCAGCACCGGAAACAGTTCATAGATCGGATCCGGCACCGTGCGCGCGGCGGCGCCGGAAAAGCGCGCCAGCCCCATCAGCAAATTTTCCTCGACCGTCAGGCGCGGGAAAATCTCCCGCCCCTGCGGCACATAGGCGATGCCCGCCCGCACCCGCTGATGCGGCTTTTTACCGGTGATGGTTTCGCCCTGCCAACGGACGCTGCCGCTGCGCGCCGGGACCAGCCCCATCAGGCATTTCAGCAGCGTGGTCTTGCCCACGCCGTTGCGCCCCAGCAGGCAGGTCACCTCGCCAATGCGCGCCTCGAACGACAGGCCGCGCAGAATGTGGCTGCCGCCGTAATATTGATTCAATTCTTCTACCTGCAGCATGATTACGCCTCCTCAGCGCCCCAGATATACCTCAATCACCCGTTCGTCGGCCTGCACCTGCGCCAGCGATCCTTCCGCCAGCACCTGCCCCTGGTGCAGCACCGTCACGCGATCGGCGATGGTTTCCACAAACCCCATATCGTGCTCCACCACCATCAGCGAATGCTTGCCCGCCAGCTCGCGGAACAGTTCGGCGGTGTAGTCGGTTTCGGCGTCAGTCATGCCGGCCGCCGGCTCGTCGAGCAGCAGCAGGTGCGGCTCCTGCACCAGCAGCATGCCGATCTCGAGAAACTGTTTTTGCCCGTGGGACAGCAGCCCGGCGGGCCGGTGGCGTTCATGCCCCAGCCGCAGGGTCTTCAGCATCTCGTCGATGCGGTCGCGCTGTTCGCTGCTCAGGCGGGCGCGCAGGCAGGCCCACACCGACTTGCGGGTTTTCTGCGCGATCTCCAGATTTTCGAACACCGTCAGCGCCTCGAACACCGTCGGTTTTTGAAACTTGCGGCCGATGCCGGCGTGGGCGATCTGCATCGGCGCCAGCCGGGTCAGATCGACGGTCTGATCGTAAAACACCTTGCCGCTGTCCGGCCGGGTCTTGCCAGTGATCACATCCATCAGCGTGGTCTTGCCGGCGCCGTTGGGGCCGATCACGCAGCGCAGTTCGCCGACGCCAATGTGCAGCGACAGATCGGTCAGCGCGCGAAAACCGTCGAAGCTGACGTTGACGTTGTCGAGCTGCAGCACCGGATCGGTTTGCTGCCGGTATTTATCCGCCGGCAGCGGGTGGGTAAACAGCTCGTCGGTCACTTGCATCGCTTTCATGAGGTTTTCCTCCGGCGCAGCAGGCCGATCACCCCTTTGGGCAGAAACAGCGTGACGACGATAAACATCAGGCCGAGGAAGAACTGCCAGTATTCGGGAATGGCCATGGTGAACCAGCTCTTGGCGCCGTTGACGATGCCGGCGCCGAGCAGCGGCCCCACCAGCGTGCCGCGCCCGCCGAGCGCCACCCAGATGGCGGCCTCGATCGAGTTGGTCGGCGACATTTCGCCGGGGTTGATGATGCCGACCTGCGGCACATAGAGCGCGCCGGCCAGCCCGCACAGCACCGCCGACAGCGTCCAGACGAACAGCTTGAAGCCCTTCGGGTCGTAGCCGCAGAAGGTCAGCCGGTTTTCCGCATCGCGCACCGCGGTCAGCACCCGGCCGAACTTGCTGCGCGCCAGCGCAAAGCCGATGGCCAGGCTGGCGGCCAGCAGCAGCACCGTCGCCAGAAACAGCGCCACCCGCGTGCCGGGGGCGGTGATGGGAAAGCTGAGCAGCGTGGTAAAACCGGTAAAGCCGTTATTGCCGCCGAAGCCGGTCTCGTTGCGAAAGAACAGCAGCATGCCGGCATAGGTCAGCGCCTGGGTCATGATCGAGAAATACACCCCTTTGATTTTTGAGCGGAAGGCGAAGTAGCCGAACAGGAAAGCCAGCAGGCCCGGCACCAGCACGATCAGGCACAGCGCCCAGGCGAAATGCTGGGTGCCGCTCCAGAACCACGGCAGCTCATTCCAGGAGAGGAACGCCATAAACGCCGGCAGCCCGTCGCCCGCCGCCTGCCGCATCAGGTACATGCCCATGGCGTAGCCGCCGAGCGCGAAGAACAGCCCGTGGCCGAGCGACAGCAGCCCGGCATAGCCCCACACCAGATCGAGCGCCACCGCCACCACCGCGTAGCACAGGATCTTGCCCGCCAGCGTCAGGGTATAGGTGGACACCGCCAGCGGATGATCCGCCGGCAACAGCGTCAAGAACGGCATCACCAGCAGCACCAGCAACGCCAGCGCGCCGATGCTCAACGCCAGCCGGGGCGCTTTCTGCACGCCGGTTACGGTCAATGGTTGGCTCATCAGTCAATCACCCTGCCCTTGAGGGCGAACAGCCCCTGCGGACGCTTTTGAATAAACAGAACGATCAGTACCAGGATCAGGATCTTGCCCAACACGGCGCCGATCTGCGGCTCGAGGATCTTGTTGACGATGCCGAGGCCGAAGGCCGCCGCCACCGTCCCCGCCAGCTGGCCGACGCCGCCGAGCACCACCACCAGGAACGAATCGATGATGTAACCTTGCCCCAGCTCCGGCCCGACGTTGCCCAACTGCGACAGCGCCACCCCGCCGAGCCCGGCGATGCCGGATCCCAACCCGAAGGCCAGCATGTCCACCCGCCCGGTGGGCACGCCGCAGCAGGCCGCCATCGCGCGGTTTTGCGTCACCGCGCGCACGTTCATGCCGAGCCGGGTCTTGTTCAGCAGCAGCCAGGTCAGCGCCAGCACCAACAGCACGAACGCGATCACCGCGATGCGGTTCCACGGCAGCACCAGGTTCGGCAGCAGCTGCACGCCGCCCGACAGCCACGCCGGGTTGGCGACCTCGACGTTCTGCGCCCCGAACAGCACCCGCACCAGCTGGATCAGCACCAGGCTGATGCCCCAGGTGGCCAGCAGGGTTTCCAGCGGCCGGCCGTACAGGTGGCGGATCACCGTGCGCTCCAGCAGCATGCCGATCCCGGCGGTGATGGCGAACGCCACCGGCAGCGCCGCCAGCGGGTAGAGCGCCAGCCAGTGCGGCGCAAACTGCTGAAACAGCCCCTGCACCAGGTAAGCGGAATAGGCACCGAGCATCAGCATTTCGCCGTGCGCCATATTGATGACGCCGAGCAGGCCGTAGGTGATCGCCAGCCCGAGCGCCGCCAGCAGCAGGATCGAGCCGAGCGACAGGCCGCTGAACGCCTGGCCGAGCAGATCGCCGATCATCAGGCGATGCTGCACCCGCTGCAGGCTGCGTTGCGCCTCGGCGCGCACCGCGGCGTCCGGCTCGTGAGCGGCGTCGGTCAACGCCTGCAGCCGCGCGCGGGTTTCCGGCTCGCCCGATTCCCCCAGCAGCCGCACCGCATTGAAACGCACCTGCGGGCTGGCGTCGGTCAATTGCAGGTTCGCCAGCGCAATGCTCAGCGCGTCGCGTACCTGCGGGTCTTTCTCCTGCGCCAACCGCCGGGTCAACAGCGGCAACTGCTCGCCCTGCGCTTCGCGCTGCAGCGCGGTCGCCGCCTGCAGCCGCACCGCCGCGTCCGCGCTGACCAGCCGCTGCGCCGACAACGCGTTGGCGATCAGAATGCGCAGCCGGTTGTTCAGCCACACCTTCTTCGGTTCGCCAACCGGGGCCGCCTCGCCCTCGAGCGGCAGATAGCGATCGCCCTGGCGGATAAAGGCGCGCTTCGCCCCGTCGATCGCCACGGTTTCCTGCTGCAGCCCCTGCAGCAGCGGCAGGCGCGCGGCATCCGGCTCGGCCGCCCAGGCCTGCAGCAACTTGGCCTGCTGCGCACGGTTGGCCGCCGCAAACTCATCGGCCGGCCCGGCCTGCGCCAGCAGGGGCCAGGCGCACAGCAGCCACAGCCCGACGCGCAGAGAGGATAAAAACGGAGATTGCATCAGCTGCCTCTTCTGTTGGGCCGGCGGGCGCTGGGCCGCGCCGGCGCTGAGTGACGTTACTTGCCGCCCTTCACCGGGTAATCCGGTTTTTTGTCGTTGCCGGCGATATACGGGCTCCACGGCTGCGCGCGCACCGGTGCCTCGGTCTGCCACACCACGTTGAACTGGCCGTTGCCCTCGATCTCGCCGATCATCACCGGCTTGTGCAGGTGGTGATTGGTCTGGTCCATGGTCAGCGTGAAGCCCGACGGCGCGGCGAAGGTTTGCCCGGCCATCGCCGCGCGCACCTTATCGACGTCGGTGGTGCCGGCCTTTTCCACCGCCTGCGCCCACATGTGGAGGCCGACGTAGGTGGCCTCCATCGGATCGTTGGTCACCGCGGTGGCGTAATTCGGCAGGTTGTGCGCCTTGGCGTAGGCTTTCCACTGGCTGACAAACCGCTTGTTGGTCGGGTTATCCAGCGATTCGAAGTAGTTCCAGGCCGCCAGGTTGCCCACCAGCGGCTTGGTGTCGATGCCGCGCAGCTCTTCCTCGCCGACCGAGAAGGCGATCACCGGCACGTCGGTGGCCTTGACGCCCTGGTTGGCCAGTTCTTTGTAGAACGGCACGTTGGAGTCGCCGTTGATGGTGGAGATCACCGCCGTATTGCCGCCGGCGGCGAATTTTTTGATGTTGGCGACGATGGTCTGGTAATCGCTGTAGCCGAACGGCGTGTAGACCTCTTCGATATCCTTGTCCTGTACGCCTTTGCTGTGCAGGAAGGCGCGCAGGATCTTGTTGGTGGTGCGCGGATAGACGTAATCGGTGCCCAGCAGGAAGAAGCGCTTGGCGCCGCCGCCGTCCTCGCTCAGCAGGTATTCCACCGCCGGGATCGCCTGCTGGTTCGGCGCCGCGCCGGTATAGAACACGTTCGGCGACATCTCTTCGCCCTCGTATTGCACCGGGTAGAACAGCAGCCCGTTCAGCTCCTCAAACACCGGCAGCACCGACTTGCGCGACACCGAAGTCCAGCAGCCGAACACCGCCGCCACCTTGTCCTGGCTCAGCAGCTGGCGCGCCTTTTCGGCGAACAGCGGCCAGTTGGAGGCCGGATCCACCACCACCGGCTCCAGCTTTTTGCCGAGCACCCCGCCTTTGGCGTTGATCTCGTCGATGGTCATCAGCGCCACATCCTTCAGCGGCGTTTCGGAAATCGCCATGGTGCCGGAGAGCGAACTCAGAATGCCGACCTTGATGGTGTCGGCGGCCTGCACGCTCCAGGCCAGACCCAGGCCGACAGCGGCGGCGGACAGCGCAAAAGCTTTGATAAAACGACGACGTTGCATAGTTCAAACTCCTGATGTGTGTGAAATCAAAATCGTTACGCCGAGCGCGCCGGCTGCTGGGCCCGCGCCTGGTGCAACATGTGCAGCGTTATTTTTCGTACCTCTGCCTTGCTGACGGCGATATGCTCGCCGAGCAGCGCTTGCGCCACCCCGCTTTGCCGCTGCAGGATCGCCTGCAAAATGGCGGCGTGTTCGCGGTAGGTGGCGTCCACCCGCGCCTGCTGGGTGAAATCCAGTCGGCGAATGATGCGGATCTTTTCGGTCAGCTCGCGGTGGATGCGCGCCATTTCGCCGTTGCCCGCCGCGGCCACCAACGCCTGATGAAACTGCTCGTCGTGCTGCGACACCACCTGGCCGTCCGCCAGACGCGGCGCTTCGGTCCAAAAACGGTTCAGCGCCGCCAGCGCGGCCGGCGTTTCCCCGGCCGGCCATTCGCACAGCCGTTTCACCGCCTCTTGTTCCAGCACGATGCGCAGGTCGTACAGCTCTTCGAAGTAGGCGAAATCGAACGGCCGCACCTGCCAACCGCTGCGAAACAGCACCTCGACATAGCCTTCGCGCTCGAGTCGAAACAGCGCCTGACGCACCGGCGTGCGGCTGGCCGCCATGCGCTGCGCCACGTCGCTTTCGCTGAAGCGATCGCCCGGCAGCAGGCGAAACTCGAAGATGTCGGCCTTGAGCTGCAGATAAATGCGCTCCGCCAGCCCCTCCGGCCGCGCCTTGTGCTCTCCGTTGGTGATTTGCATCCTCGCCCCTCCGTTCAGATCGCTTTTTCCAGCCACAGCAGGGCGTCGCCCGGCCCGACCGGCCGCCCCTGCCGACAGCTGATGCGTTTGACGATCCCGGCGCGCGGCGCGGTGACCGCCAATTCCATCTTCATCGCCTCGACCACGATCAGCGGCTGCCCGGCCGCCACCGCCTGCCCCGGCTCCACCAGGATCTTCCACACGCTGCCGTTCAGATCGGCGCTGACCAGATCGCCGTCGATCGCGTCTTCTTCCTCCGGCGGCAACAGCTGCGCCTCGGCCTCGTCGTCATCGCTGCGCCAGCGCGCCACTTCGGCGCTGAACGCCTGCTGCTGGCGATGCTGGAAGTCGGCGATCGCCTCGGCGTTGTCGGCCAGGAAATCGGTGTAGGCGGCGAAGTCGAATTCGCTCTCTTCGATGCGCACCTGCATGCGCCCTTCGCGGAACGCTTCGCGCTGCTCGTCCAGTTCTTGCTCGCTGACCGGGTAGAAGCGCACCTGATCGAAGAAGCGCAGCAGCCAGGGTTCACCGGCGGTGAACTGCGGGTTTTTGAGGAATTTGTTCCAGATCGGCAGCGTGCGCCCCACCAGCTGGTAACCACCCGGCGAATCCATGCCGTAAATGCACATGTACATGCCGCCGATGCCGACCGTCCCTTCGGCGGTGTGGGTGCGCGCCGGGTTGTATTTGGAGCTCAGCAGGCGATGGCGCGGATCGAGCGGCACCGCGCAGGGTGCGCCGAGGTAAACGTCTCCCAATCCGAGGATCAGGTAGCTGGCGTCGAACAGGATGTCGCGCACCTGCTCGCGTCGGCTCAGGCCGTTGATGCGCTGAATGAAATCGACGTTGTTCGGCAGCCAGGGCGCCGAGGCGCGCACCGTCTGCTGATAGCGATCGACCGCCCCCAGCGTGGCCGAATCCTCGAACGCCATCGGCAGCCAGACGGTGCGCGTCGGCACCTTCAGGCGGCTGACGTCCCCCAGCGCCCGTTCGCGCGCCAGCAGGCGCTGCAGCAGATCGGCCTGGCTTATCAGCCGGCTGTCGTAGCGGATCTGCAGCGAACGCACGCCCGGCGCCAGCTCCGCCACGCCCGGTATCGCCTCCTGGCGCAGCGACTGCATCAGCAGATGAATGCGCAGCCGCAGCGCCAGATCGAGCACGTTGTCGCCGTACTCCATCAGGATGTAGCCGTCTCCCGCCTGGCGATACGCCACCGCCGGGCGCCCTTCCGCCGCCGGCAGCGCCGCCAGCACCGCGGCGGAAACGGTATCCGCCGGGGCCAGATCCGGCGGCGGCAGGGCGATGGCCTTCACCGCCGCCAGCGCTTCGATGCTGCCGAGCTGCGCCTGTTCCAGCGACTGCGCCTGGCGAAAACCGATCGGATGGAACCGGATGCGGTCGCCCGGCTTCACCTGCCCCACTTTCCACAGCTCGGCCTTGGCGATGGTCACCGGGCAGACGAAGCCGCCAAGGCTCGGCCCGTCGCGGGTCAGGATCACCGGGAAGTCGCCGGTGAAATTGATCGCGCCGATGGCGTACTCGCAGTCGTGCACGTTGGAAGGATGCAAACCGGCTTCGCCGCCGTCTTCTCTCGCCCACTCGGGCTTCGGCCCCGCCAGGCGCACGCCGAGGCGATTGGAGTTGTAATGCACCTGCCAGTCGGTGGCGAAGAAGGCGTCTATCGATTCGGCGGTGAAAAAGTCCGGCGCGCCGTGCGGCCCGTACAGCACGCCGATGTGCCACTGGTCGCCGTAGTGCGGGATCAGGCTGTCGTCCATCGCCTGCGGCGCGGCGATCGGCGCCGGCGTGGTGCTGGCGGCCAATTCCGGTTGAGCGATCGCCAGCATGTCCGCCACGCGCAAGGTGCGCCCGGCGTGGCCGCCGAACTGGCCGAGCGCGAAGGTGGAACGGCTGCCGAGATACACCGGCACGTCGAAGCCGTTGCGTACCGCCAGATAGGTGCGGCAACCGTGCGTGGCGCGCCCCAGCGTCAGCACCTGCCCGGCCCGCACCGCGATCGGCCGCCAGTAGGCGACCGCTTCGCCGTCCAGATCGGCCGGGCAGCTGGCACCCGTCAGCGCGATGGTGGCGTCGCAGTGAAAGCGCAGCGTCGGCCCCTGCAGGGTGAACTCCAGCCCGGCGGCCGCCGGGTGGTTGCCGACGATGCGGTTGGCCAGCCGGAACGCGAAGTCGTCCATCGGGCCGGACGGCGGCACGCCGATGTCCCAATAGCCGAGGCGGCCGGGATAGTCCTGCACGCTGCTGTAGGTGCCGGGTTGCAGCACTTCGAGGCAGTGCGGCTGGTAATGCAAATCGTCCAGCAGGCGCGTCCAAACGTCGCCGCGCTGAAATTGCGGCGTGGCGATCACCTGCCGCAGATAATCGAGGTTGGTGGCGATGCCGTGCAAACGGGTCGCCGCCAGCGCCACGCGCAGTTTTTCCAGCGCCTGCGCGCGGTCAGCGCCGTGTACGATCAGCTTGGCGATCATCGGGTCGTAAAACGCCGAGACTTCGCTGCCGGTCGCCACCCAACCGTCGAGGCGCACGTCGGCGGGGAAATGCACCTCGGTCAGCACGCCGGGGCTGGGCTGGAAGTTTTTCAGCGGATCTTCGGCGTAGAGACGCACTTCGATCGCCGCGCCCTGCGGCGCGCGTTGCAACGCCGCCCAATCCAGCGCATCGCCCGCCGCCACCTGCAGCATGCATTCGATCAGATCCAGGCCGGTGACCATCTCGGTGACCGGGTGCTCGACCTGTAAGCGGGTGTTCACTTCGAGGAAGTAAAACTCGTCGCGCGCGGCGTCGTAAATAAATTCCACGGTGCCGGTGCTGCGGTAATTCACCGATTCGCCCAGCGCCACCGCCGCCCGATGCAGCGCCTGGCGGGTCGCCGCCGGCAGGTGTGGCGCCGGGGTTTCCTCCACCACTTTTTGGTTGCGGCGCTGCAGCGAGCAGTCGCGCTCGCCGAGCGCCGCCACCCGCCCCTGGCCGTCGCCGAAAATCTGCACCTCGACGTGACGCGCCCGATCGACGAAGCGTTCGATAAACGCGCCGGCGTCGCGGAAGAACTGCTCTCCCAGCCGTTTGACGCTGTCGTACGCCTCGCGCAGCGCCGCCTCGTCGTCACAGCGCGTCAGGCCGATGCCGCCGCCGCCGGCGGTGCTTTTCAGCATCACCGGGTAGCCGATGCGCGCGGCGGCGGCAACCGCCTGCTCCACGCTCTCCAGCAAGCCGGTGCCCGGCGTCATCGGCACCCCGGCCAACGCCGCCAGCTCGCGCGCCCGGTGCTTGAGACCGAACTCGCGCATCTGCGCCGCCGTCGGGCCGATAAAGGCGATGCCCGCCGCCTCGCAGGCGTCGGCAAACTCGGCGCTCTCGGACAAAAAGCCGTAGCCGGGGTAGATTGCCTGCGCGCCGGTGGCTGCCGCCGCCGCAAGGATCTTGTCGATGCTCAGGTAGCTGTCGGCGGCCTTGTCGCCGCCGAGCGCCACCGCCCTGTCGGCTTCGGTGACGTGCGGCGCATTGCGGTCGGCGTCGGAATAAACCGCCACGCTGGTGACGCCCAGGCGTTTCAGGGTGCGAATGGCGCGGCAGGCTATTTCGCCGCGGTTAGCGATCAGTACGGTAGTAAACATGTTCATGCCCCCTTAACGCCGGCGAGATAGTCGCGCCAGCCGCCAAACTCGGTAATATCCGTGGCGCCTTCCAGCGCCCAGGCTTCGCAGATAAACCCCTTCACCCGCCGGCCGTCCGCCAGCAGCAGCGTGCCGATACCCAAGGGCGCCGGAATTTCCGCCACAAACTCGCCGAAACGGGCCAGCGGAATGTCCCACAGCTCAAGACGGATCGCCGCTCCCTGCGCCGCGCGCGCCAGCCCCGGCTTCGGCGGCTCGGTATCGGCCAGCGCGTACAGGCGGTAACAGGGGGCGGTGACGGTTTGCTCCACCCGCACCGCGTCGCGCTGCGTCAGCTGGACGTTGAGCGGCATACCGCTGAGGTGAGCGCCCACTACCGCCAGACGCACGTGTCCCGAAGACGGCGCCGGCGCGGGCTGCGGCGGCAATGCCCGGCCGGTTGCGCCGAGCGGCAAGGCGCTTTGCCGTTGCCAGCGCAGGCCAAACGCCGCCAGCGCCCGGTCATGCCAGGCGGGCGCAATCAGGGTGATGCCCGCCGGCAGCCCGTCTTCGCGCAGCGGCCCCGGCAGCGCCAGCGCGCTCAGATCGGCCAGGTTGGTGAAATTGGTGTAAGTGCCGAACTGCGAATTGAACAGCACCGGCTCCTGCGCCATCTCCGCCAGGGTGCGAATAGTGGGCGCGGTCGGCACCACCAGCGCGTCGAACGGCGCCAGCCGCTGAGCGATCTGCCGCGCCAATTCGGCACGCAGGTATTCCGCCTTGTAGGCGTCGCAGGCGCTGTAGCCCAGGCCGTTGCCGACGATGCCGCGCACCACCGGGTCGATAGCCTGCGGGTTCGCTTCCAGCACCTGCTCAATCGCCACGGTGCGCTCCGCCACCCAGGGGCCGTAATACAGCTGCTCCGCCAGGGTGCGAAACGGCGCGAAATCGAGGGGCTCCAGCGTGGCTCCGCCCGCCTGCAGCTGCGCCAATGCGCGGTGAAACGCCCGCTCGGCCTGCACGTCACCGAAAAACTCCAGCTGGGCGGGAACGGCAAAACGCGGCGCGGCGGGGATATCCGCCGGCGCGGTATGCGGATCTGGGCGGGAATACGGGTCTGCCGGGTCAAAGCCGCTCGCCAGTTCCGCCACCTGCGCGGCATCGGCCACCGTCAGCGCGAAGACCGACACCGTATCGTTCAACCGGCAGGCCGGCACCACGCCGCGGTTGGACAACCGCCCTTTGGTCGGCTTCAGCCCGACGATGTTGTTGAACCCGGCGGGCACGCGCCCCGAACCGGCGGTGTCGGTGCCCAGCGCGAACGGCACCAGGCCGCGCGCCACCACCGAAGCGGAGCCGGAACTGGAGCCGCCGCTGACGTAGCGGCTGTCGAAGCTGTTGACCACTGCGCCATAGGGTGAGCGGGTGCCCACCAACCCGGTAGCGAACTGGTCGAGATTGGTTTTACCGAGGGCGATCGCCCCGGCGGCGCGCAGGTTGGCGACCACGGTGGCGTCCGCCGCGGCCTGATAGGTGAACGCCGGGCAGGCGGCGCTGGTCGGCCAGCCGCCGACGTCGATATTGTCTTTGATGGCGAAGGGCACGCCGAACAGCGGCAGGCGGCTGAGATCGCCGGCGACTGCTTCGAGCCTCTGTGCCAGTTGCCGATACTGCCGCTCGCGCTGCGCCGGGGTGGCGAGATACAGCCAGGCGTTGTCGTCTGAATCCAAATCGGCGACCAGCGCTTCGATCGTGGCGCTGACGCAGGCGAGGCGCTCGCCCGCCGGACGGGTTTGATAATGGTGCTGCCATTCACTGAGGGTAAAACCGCACGTTTCAACAGGGTCGCTCATCGGCTGAATTCCATCTGGTACACAAGATGGGATTCAACAGAGCAACCGGCGTGCCAATTTTTAATCTCATGATTTCAATAAATTATAATTAAAACTTATGACGACGGCGGCGAATGGGCTGCACCAATGGCGCGCAGCGGGAGAACAAAAAGAGTGCAATAAGGGGATGATGCAGAGGAAAACCGGGGCGACGACGCTCGCCGCCCCGGGAGGGGGATGTGGATCAGTCGTTGATACGTTTCAAACCGATCGAGGTAATGCAGTAGGTCTGTTGCTTGCCCTTCTCCGCCAACCGCACGTGCTGCATCTCGTTGACGATCGCCAGACGGTTGTCCGGCTCTTCATGCCGCAGGTGGATCACCTCACCGCCGTACCCCGACAGCGGCAGCACCCAGGTTTTAGCCGGCTGATTTTGGCTGCCGATGACGTCGTAGCTGAGCAAGGTGTTACCGTCCGCATCCGTCACGCTGAGGAAGGCGTAGCTGTCGGAAAAGTAGTGGTGGGCAATCCCCGCCGCCAGCGTCACGGTCACGGTTTTCTTCACCAGATCGACGGCGCCGGTCAGAAACTGGCGATCGCCGATCCCTTTGCAAACCACGGTAAACGCATTGCCGACGTTAGCGTCCGGCGGCGTATTGTCGGCGGGCAGGCAATCCCGGTAGGTCGCCAACAGCGACTCGCGCTGCGGCTCGGCGAAGGCGCCGATCGCCAGATAAATATCGTCCTTGAACGACGACGACGGCGCGTAGTAGGCCGGCAGCAGGCGGCGCAAACGCTGCGCCGCCTGTTCCAGGCGCGCCAGCAGCGCTTGCTCGGGATCGCCGGGCAACGCCGGATTTTTCAGCCCGCTTTTTTCGATACGCAGCACGTTGGTTTTGTTTTTGTTGTCGATGACGCCGGCCGCCGCCGGATTCAAGCGCACCCGGCTCGGCTCCACATGGTAAATCTCGATGTCATCGCCCTCGGCAAACGGCAGCTCGTCATGACTTAACGTAGCCTGAGTGCCCTGAATCTCCTTAGTGAAGCGCACCGCGCCCTGCCGATCGCGCAGCGTCACCCGGGCATAGGTTTCACCGGGGAAGTAGGAATGCGGCGTGGTACTGGTCACGTCAACCACCACTGCGCCCTTGGCGCGATCGACGACCACGGTGGCGAAGACCGCATCGCTCAGGCCCAACAGAGCGATCTCCTGTGAAACGATCGGCGAAGCGGCTTTGCGTTCGAAGCGAAGCGTTACCGCGTTTTTCCCCTGCTTCACCGTCAGGTAACCCGCCGTTGGCCGATATTTGCGATCCTTGCCGGTCGGTAACCGCAGGGTGTACACGCCGATCGGCAACGCATTCAGGGCCAGGGTCGGCGCGTCGATACGGACCTTGTGGGCATAGCGCGCCCCTTCCATCAGCACCAGATCCTCACCGTAGATCTGCGCAAAGTCATCGATATCCAGACTCAGGGCGACATCGCCTTTCAGGCCGCTCGCCTTGAGCTGAGAGGAATCGACCAGGCGCAGGGAGGAATCCAGCTTCAGCTGTGCCTGCACCGCCGGCAAACTCTGCGCATCCACCAGTTGATAGAGTGGGTACACCGCCTTGGCGTGGCTGAACGCGTTGAGATCGCGCTGCGTTTGGGTGATCACGCCGCCGGTCAGCTCGACGAACGGCGTCACGTCGATTTGCTCGCCGGCCGCAGCGAAGCTTGCCGACAGCAGATCCAGCAAGGCATGTTCGGACGGCACGAAGCCCGGCGTATTGCAGCTTTGGCGATACTGCTGGTTAAAGTGCGTGAAGGCGTTCTTGCCTGCCTTGTCGACCATCAGCATCGCGAAGAACAGCTTGGAGCGCAGATCCCACTGGTTGAGCGGCGTGCCCTGAGCGATCAGATCGACGATTTTCTTCTCGACGCCGGCCGCGTTGCCGTAGTTATACAGCCACCCTTCCTGGTATTTGCGCTCTCCCAGCATCACGTCCTGATAGCAAGCGGCGTAAATATTGTTCCACATCTCACCGGTGGAGAAATATTTGTCGCCCATAAAGTGCCCCTGATAGCCGTGCGCAATCTCATGCAGGCTGCCCCAGTTGCTGTCTTTCGGCGTCAGCCAGAAGCTGCTGACCGAGTTGCTGGTTTCCGCCGTCCAGCGCCCGCCGTAATACGCGGCGCCGGCGCCGTGTTTATCGGCCTTCATAAAGTAGCGGTTGCGAATATTGCGATCGGATTCGTGTTCGGCCTCGAACGAGACGCCGGTCAGCGCATTGTAGAAGGTGAAAATGCGGTCATAGTAGGCGATCAGCCCGTCGATGTTTTTCGCTTCGCCCAGCGACTTCAGCGCCGGTTTACTGATTTTCGGCACCAGCAATACCGCGTATTCCGCATCGACCAGCGCAAACTCGGCGTCCCGATCGTCCCAGCGGGCGAAAAATGCGGCTTCGTTTTCGCCGCGGCGATAAACCGGCAGCGCTTTCGCCGTGTCCGGATATTCGAACTCCAGCGCCGGTTCGCCCTGCCCGTACGGCGTATCGATGAACGGCACCGAGACGGCATTGACCTGGGCCTCGACCCAGCTCGCGCCGACGCTGAATTCAGCCTCCGTTTTGCTGTCGTCATTCAGCAAGCGCAGCGTGAGCTTGCCGGTAAACGCCGCGTTGGTCTGCCGCACTCGCAGCACCTGCCCGGCGGCGAGAATGATGCCCAGGTGCTGACGATCGTGGTCGATGCCCTTGCTCATGCCTGCCGCATCCAGCCAGACCGGCCGGGTCAACGTGTAAAGTGATTGGGTTTTCGTGATGGTTGGCATCCTGCTTTCCTCATGGTTTGGGGGATTGAATTGACCATGAGAAAGTAACCGGAGGGGCGGCCCGTCCACCATCGATGGCGGATGGCTGAGAGCCAGTACAACAACGGCGGGCGGGAGAGCGGCAAAAAAAAAAGCGCAACCTTGCGATTGCGCCCGATGTTCGGTGAACGCTGCGCGTTACTCGCCGCGAACGCGCTGTGCCAGCCCTTTGAGGAAGTAGCGCAGCATCTGATCGCCGCACGGGCGGTAGTTCTTGGTGCCTTCTTTGCGGAACAGCGCGCTCAGCTCCGGCTTGGAGATACGGAAGTCCACCGCGGTGAAGATCTGGTGCATATCGGTGTCTTTCAGCTCAAACGCCACGCGCAGCTTTTTCAGCACCAGGTTATTGGTGATCGGCAGCTCAACCGCCGGCGCAGGGAACTTGTCGTCCTTGCCGCGCTTGAAGAACACCAGGCCGTTGAGGAAGTGCGCCATCACTTCGTCCGGGCACTTCTCGTAGCCCGGCTCGCCTTCTTTGATCACGTAAGCGTCCATCGCCGACACCGCCACCTCGAAATCGTCCAGTTTGATAATCTCGACCATTTTGGCGTTGTTAATGCTCAGCATATAGCGCACGCTGCGCAGCACGTCGTTGTTCATCATGGGATTGCATTGCCTTATTTGTCTAACGGGGACGTGCGCACATTGCGAAACGAAATGACTGCCACACACCTTGAATGTGCGGCAGTATAGGGATCGGCAAGGGGTTTCTCAATCGATTTGGCTTTTTTGCTGATACAGCGGGATGTCTTCGCCGATGATGTACTTGTTGCGCAGCATCGACGAGACCTTATCCATGATCATCACCACCACCACCAGGATCAGGGTGATGAACATCACCACGTCCCAGTTCCACAGCCGCATGTTCTCCGCGTACACCAGGCCGATGCCGCCGGCGCCGACGAAGCCCAGCACCGCCGCAGAGCGGGTGTTGGACTCGATCTGGTACAGGCTGAGCGCCAGGAAGGTGGGGAACGATTGAGTGAAGATGCCGTAGCGGTGCTTCTGCAACCCGTTGGCGCCTACCGCCGTCAGGCCACGGCTGGGGGACTTGTCCACCGCCTCGTGCCCTTCGGCGTACAGTTTGCCCAGCAGCCCGACGTCCTGCATCACGATCGCCAACACCCCGGCCAGCGGCCCCATGCCGACGGCGCGCACGAAGATAAGTCCCCAGATCGCCATGTCGATGCCGCGCAGCACGTCCAGCAAGCGGCGCACCAGCACGGAGATCGGCCGCAGCAGCGGCGTCGACATCACGTTGCGCGCGGCGAAGAACGACAGCGGCAGCGCGATCAGCGACGCGGTAATGGTGCCGGCGAACACGATGGCGATGGTGATGCCGATCTGCTGGAAGTAGTACATGAACGGCCAGTTGACGAAGTCGTGCCAGACGAACATGCGCAGGAAATAGCGCCCCAGCTGCTGGCAGCCGTTGATAAACTGCGGCCAGGTAATGCCGAACACCAGGAAGAAGAACACGTAGTACAGCACGATCGCCAATGCTATCAGGCCGACGGTGCGCAGGTAGCGCCCCTGCTGCGCGAAGATCGCCGGATGCTGCTGTTTCAACTGGCGCAGCGTTTCCGCCGACGCCGGAGTGCCCGCTATCATTTTGCCCCCTCCACCACGCGCTTGCGCAGCTCGCCCGACACGTAGTCGAGCACGGAAACCACCACGATAATCAACAGCAGCGTCATGCTGACCTGATCGTAGCGGTCGAGTTTAATGTTGGTCATCAGCTCCTGGCCGATGCCGCCCGCCCCCACCAGCCCCAAAATGGTCGACTGGCGGAAGTTGATCTCCAGCCGCATGAAGCTGTAGGAAAGAAACACCGGTTTCACCTGCGGCCACAGGCCGAAACGCATGCGCTGCAGCGGCGTGGCGCCGCAGGCCGCCAGCCCGCGCACCGGTTTGTTGGAGGCGGTTTCGATCGATTCGTAGAACAGCTTGGTCAGGCTGCCGATAGTGTGCAGCGCCAGCGCCAGGAAGCCGGGAATGGCGCCGATGCCGAACGCCATCACGAACATCACCGCCCACGCCAGCTCCGGCATGGTGCGCAAAAACGCCACCAGCGTGCGGATCGCCAGCCGCACCGAAGCCGGGGTATAGGTGTTGCCGGCCGCCAGAAACGCCAGCACGGTCGCCACCAGCACCGAGAAAATGGTCGCCGCCAGCGCCAGCTGCAGGGTCTCCCAGATCAGCGGCAGCTGGATATTCAGGCGGTAACCCCAGTAGGCCAGCGAGCCCTCGGTGCGCCCGTCGGCGAACAGCAGAGGCCAGTGCAGCGTCGGAATGGTTTCGGCCAGGTAGTCGAAGAAGTGCGGAATAGACACCCAAACGGTGTGCAGATTGAACTCGGCGAGGTTGCCGGCGCCCAGGTACAGCGCCACCAGCCCGAGCGACCACAGCAGCGCTTCGCGCTTTTGCTTGCTGCGGATCCGTTGGTAATAATGTGCGAAATCGGTATTCAAAAGAGGTCTTCCATCTTTATGGAACAAGGGGCTCAGCACGCTGAACCCCTTCATTCGAACGGCCAGGGCAGCCGGGAATTAACGGTCGCCTTTGGTCAGCTCGCGCTTCATATCGATGATGGTCTGGTATTCCGCCAGGGTGGTGTCGCCGATGTGCTGCTTGCCGCCCATCGCTTTGATAAAGCACTGGTGATCGTCTTTATCCAGCTTCTTGATGGCGGTGACCACTTTGGCCTTGAAGTCGGCCGGCAGCGAGTTGCTCACCAGGATCGGGCCGTTCGGGATCAGCGGCGACTGCCAGATGATGCGGATCTGCTTCATCAGGTCCGGATGATCCATGCGGATCATGCGGGTGAACGCGCCGCTGGTGTAGCCGGTGTTGTAGTCGCCGATCATCGACGCCCAGGTCACCGCGCCTTCGAACTGGCCGTTCAGCACGCCGAGGATGTCCTGCTCGTGGCCGCCGGAGAAGGTGACGCTGGAGAAGGTGTTGTTGTATTTGTTGTCAACCGTGCCGCCGAACAGCTTTTTAAACGCCTGGTTCGGGATCAGGAAGCCGGAGGTGGAATCCGGATCGGCGAAGCCGATGGCCTTGCCCTTCAGATCTTCCAGTTTCTGGTAGGGGCTGCCGGCCTTCACCACCACCACCGAGTGGTAGCCGCGCGACTGGTCGACGTCGTCGACCGCGATGCCGACGATGTCCACCGCTTTCGGATCCTTGATGTAGACCGAGGCGAACGACGACGGCGACATGCTCAGCACCAGGTCAATCTTGCCGCCCAGCAGGCCCTGGATCACGCCGGAATAGTCGGACGAGTTGCGCAGCTTGGTATCGACGTTCAGCTCTTTGTCCAGGAACTGCTTCACGCACTGGTTATCGCCGATCTGCTGGGTGGCGTTCTGGCCGCCGAGAATGCCCAGGTTCAGCTCTTTCGGCGCATCCGCTGCGGCAGCATTAAATACCATCATCGCGCCGGCCATCAGGGTGGTCAGACTCAATACTTTTTTCATTAGGTGTGCCTTGTGTGTAAAGGGTAAAGGTCAAAAGTGCTTCAATGGATCTGATTGGCTTCTTCGCCATACAGCTGGTGCAGGATCCGTTCGTTCAGTTGCGAAGGATGCCCGTCAAACACGATCTTCCCGTGGGCGATGCCGATCACCCGCGAGCAATACTCTTTCACCAGTTCGACCGAGTGCAGGTTCACCATCACCGCGATGCCGTCTTCGCTGATTTTTTGCAGCGCGTCCATGATGCGGCGGGTGTTTTTCGGATCGAGCGACGCCACCGGCTCATCGGCCAGCAGGATTTGCGGGTTTTGCATCAGCGCGCGGCAGATGGCGACGCGCTGCATTTGGCCGCCGGAGAGGTGCTCGGCGCGCTGCAGCGCATGCGGCAGCATGTTGAGCCACTGCAACAGCTCGATGGCGCGAGCGCGGTCGGCGTCATCGAACAGTTTGAAGAAGGATTTCAGAGTGGAAGTGTGGCTCAGGCGGCCCAGCAGCACGTTGGTCATCACGTCCAGCCGCGGCACCAGGCAGAAGTCCTGGAAGATCATGCCGCAGCGCGCGCGCCACTGGCGCATCTGGCGGCCGGCCAACTGGGCGATATCCTGCGCCGCGCCATCGTCTTCGAAGTGCAGCATCTCACCGCAGCTGGAAGGAATGGTGCCGTTCAGGGTGTGCAGCAGCGTGGACTTGCCCGCGCCGGAGCGGCCGATCACCGCCACGAATTCGCCGGCGTGCAGATCGAAATTGATGTCATCCAGCACGCGCTGCTGCGCTTTGTAGGCCTTGCCGAGTCCCTTTACCGATAATACTTTGCGGGATGCGGCGGCGTGCTGCCCTGGAAAGTCGTGCTGTGCCAATTTTAACAGTGCCTGAGCCATATGATTTCTCTGGTTTCAGTGGCTAATCATTATGGGCACCTATTAACGGATAAGTTTATGACAGTGGGATGATGGTTTTATGGCCGGGGCGTGACGCGTGCCGCCCCGGCGTTCGCCTCACGCCAGGGTGAAGAAGTCCAGCCCCAGCGCCTTCTTGACCTGTTGCAGCGTCTGCTGGCTGACCTGATGCGCGCGGCGGGTGCCGTGCTGCAGGATGCGCGTCAGCTCGCCTTTATCGGCGATGAATTCGGCGCGGCGGGTGCGGATCGGCTCAAGCAGGCTCTGCAGGCAATCCTCCAGCAGCCGTTTGATTTTCACGTCCCCCAACCCGCCGCGGCGGTAATGCGCCTTCAGATCCGCCACCAGCGCGGCGTCTTCGCAGAAGGCGTCCAGGTAGGTGAACACCATGTTGCCCTCCACCCGGCCGGGATCGCTGACGTTGAGATGGCCGGGGTCGGTGAACATGCTCATCACCGCCTTGTGCACCTCGTCGGCGCCGGCGCCAAGCTGGATGGCGTTGCCGCGCGATTTCGACATCTTGCCCTGCCCGTCCAGCCCCGGCAGACGCCCGACGTTGCTCAACAGCGGCTGGCACTCCGTTAATATCGGTTGGCCGACGATGTGGTTGAAACGCCGCACGATCTCATTGGTTTGCTCCAGCATCGGCAGCTGATCCTCACCGACCGGCACGTGGGTGGCGCCAAAGGCGGTGATGTCCGCCGCCTGGCTGACCGGATAGATCAAAAAACCGGCCGGCAAACTGCGGGCGAAATCCTTCTCGGCGATTTCGTTTTTCACCGTCGGGTTGCGCTCCAGCCGCGCCACGCTGACCAGATTAAGGTAGTACATCGTCAGCTCGGCCAACGCCGGCAGCGCCGACTGCAGGCAGATCGTGGTCTTATGCGGATCGATGCCCACCGCCAGATAGTCGGCCACCACGTTGAGCACGTTGGCGCTGATTTTTTGCGGGTTGTTACCGTTGTCGGTCAGACCTTGCAGATCCGCCACCATCACCGTTTGGTTATGCTGGTGCTGCAGTTCCACGCGCTGGCGCAGCGAGCCGACGAAGTGGCCTAAATGCAGTGGGCCGGTGGCGCGATCGCCGGTAAGAATGGTGTAGCTCATGACAGTGCTCCTGAAGTCCTTGGACCGCCGGATCAACGCCACAAAAAATAATGCCGCCAAACCGGCGGCATTAATAAGAGATGTGAATACTCGTGCCGCCTCAGAAGAGGCGCCACCATGACTGATTGTGGGTGGAGTGCATCGATATATTCATGGCATCAAGGTATACCCGCAGCGGCAACGCGTCAATAGCGCGTAAGACGGCGTTACACTCCGGCATTTGCGTTCCTGCCCTGGCGCGCTAGGGTAAAACCTTCAACCTGAAAAAGGAGCGCATGATGAAGATCGGATTTGCCGGACTGGGTGGGATGGGCAGCGCCATGGCGGCCAACCTGTTGCAGGCGGGCTTCACCTTAACGGTATGGAACCGCTCGCCGCAGGCGGCGCAGCCGCTGGTGAGCGCCGGCGCGCAGCAGGCAGAACGGCCGGAACAGCTGGCCGATGCCGACGTGCTGATCACCATGCTGGCAGACGATGCCGCCACGCAACAGGTGGTGGTCGACAGCGGGTTGCTGCAACGGATGAAACCGGGCGCGCTGCATATCAATATGGCGACCATCTCGGTCGAACTCGCCAAGCGTTTGACGGCGCTGCATGCGGAACACGGCATCGGCTATCTCGCCGCGCCGGTGCTGGGGCGGGTCGACGTGGCCGCCGCCGGCAAGCTGAATATTCTGGCGGCCGGCGATAGCGAGCGGCTGAAGCAAGCGCAGCCGCTGTTCGATGCCCTCGGCCAGAAAACCTGGCACTTCGGCGCCGATCCGGCGCAGGCCAACGTGGTCAAAATCGCCACCAACTTTACGCTGGCCAGCGCCATTGAAGCGATGGCGGAAGGCAGCGCGCTGGTGCGCAACTACGGCGTGTCCGGCGCCGACTACCTGCAGATGCTGGGCGGCACCGTCTTCGCCGCCCCGGCCTATCAGGGCTATGGCGCGCTGATCGCCGCCGAGAAGTATTCCCCCGCCGGGTTCCGGCTGGCGCTGGGGCTGAAGGACGTCGGGCTGGCGCTGGCCGCCGGCGCCGACAGCCATACGCCGATGCCGTTCGCCGGGGTGCTGAAAGACAACTTCCTCGACGCGATGGCGCAGGGGGATGCGGATCTGGACTGGGCGGCGCTGGCCAAGGTGGCGGCGCGGCGGGCGGGCCTGAAATAACGAACGGGGGCGTTAGCCCCCATTTTTCCGTTCTCAGAACACGATGTCCGCCGTGGGCACGGCACGGATCGGCACGCCGAAGCTGTCGATATTCGACAGCGTCTCGTTATGGTGGGTGCGGATCAGCAGACCGTCGGCATAGGGTTTGTCGTGGCAGGTGTGGGCATCAGCCGCCAGCGTCACCGGATAGCCGTGCGCCGCCGCGCTGCGCACCGTGGTATCGATGCAAAACGGCGTGGAGTAGCCGCAAACCACCAGCTGCGATACGCCGTTGGCAATCAGTAACGCACCCAGTGAGGTGCGCAGGAACGAGTCCGGCGTGGTTTTATCCACCCGATGATCGCCCGGCGCCACCTTCAGCGCCGCAAGCACTTGCCAGGCGGCGCTGCCGTGCGGCAGTTCGTCGTCCGGCGTGTGGTGCTGAATCACGACAACCGGCACGCCCGCCCGGCGGGCGCGCTCGCTCAGTTGGTTGATACGCGCAACGGTGCCCGCGGCATCCGCCGGCGGCGGCGTAAACAATCCTTCCTGCACATCGATAATCAACAGCGCGCTGGTCATGGCGGCTCCCGAAGAGAAGATAAGTGGCGTCAGCACACCGGCTGGCGCGGGCGGAAAATATGGTCGACGCCCTGCTCGCGCAGCCGGTTCACCAGATCGTGCCCGCCGTTCGGCGTGGCGTGCGCCAGCTGCCGCTCGGCGGTAAACACCGGGCTGGCCCAAAACAGGTTCACCGGATCGCCGTACTGCTGCGGCAGAGCCAGATGCGCGTTATGCGGGTAGAAGGACGACGATAAAATATAGCCCTCGTAGCCCAGCGGCGCCACGTCCGACTCCAGCGTATGCCCTTCGCCGATCCAGGTCAGCCGCGCCCACGGCGCATGCGCGAAACCGGCCAGCGCGCTGGCCATCTGCACCGCGTTGTCTTCGGTCATGTATTGGCTGTCGATGGCGATCGCCATCTCCATACGGCGATAGCGCGAAGCCTCGTCGTTGAACAGGATCTCCACCCACGGCATCGGCCGGATGCTGACCCCCATGGTGAGGAAGTAATAGATGCCGTCGCGCTCGTGCTGGGTGATGGCCATCGGCGGCCACTTGCCCTGATCGATGGCGTAGTACTTCACCGAAGGGCCGAAATGCGGCTCATAGCGCGCCTGAAAATCGCGCTGCATCTTCGGCCACGGGTTGCCCTCTTCACGCTGCCAGCTGCGCCAGAACTGGCGGGTGCTCTCCGCCTGCGCATACTGGGTGTTGGTCGAGGCCGAGCCGAGCGGATAGGCCAGCGGGCTCTCCTTGATGCAGCTGGCGGAATAGCACACCGAATGGTCGATATACAGGCTCCAACCGGGGATCACCGCCAGCAGTTGGCCGTAATACCACAGGGCCGCGCCGTCGTCGCTTTCGCTCCACACCACCATCAGCCCTTCCGGGTTCAGCGGCGCTTCGCCTTCCAGGTTGCGGCAATACTCCGCCGCCAGCATCGGCGGCTGCCCTTGTTCCAGCGCGGCGCGATCTTCCTGCAGCGGCGCGGCGGCCAGGTTGCGCAGCCAGCAGGCGCGCACCTGATAGCGATCGCTGTAGGCTTCGGCGGGATAGATATAAAAATAGGCTGCCCTGCTCCCTTGCTGAACCACCGCAACCAGCGTCTGGTTCTCATTGCTGACTTCAGCAAGTACGTATGACTCGTTCATATCACCTCAATAGGGTCAGGGCGCGGCAGAATCGGCTGCGCGCTAAAAATGGAATGTGGTTTTGCCCCCAAGTGTAAAACGCATTACTGGCCGGATCACCCGTAAAAGTCTCAAAAGCGGCCGTAAACGAAGATAAACAAAGACTAATTATAGCGGCTGTGGCTCATGACGGCTGAGTGATGCGCCGCACCGCGCGCTGATAGGAGCCGTTGCGCATCGACGCGCCCAGCACCTTGCCGAGGCCTGCGGCGCCCGTTCGCACCAGCCGCCGCCGCAGCGCGCCCGGATGAAAACCGAACTGCCGCTGCGCCCATTCGGGCAACAGATCGATGCCCGCCTGCATCACCACCCCGCCGAGCGGGCGCGCCAATGCGCTCGGCGCCGGCGCCTTCAGCAGAATGCGCGCCACCTCTTGCGTGCGTTCATCGCAGACCAGCTGCGGCCGCATCGCCTGCAGGTACTCTTCGACCTCCGCGCAGGACTGAGGGATGGCGGTCGCCCCCAGCGCGGCGGCCACGCGCGCCGCTTCGCGGTAGTATTGATCCTGCAAATCGCGGGAAAGATGGGGGTTGCGGTAGCGCAGGTGGCTGGCCAGAAAACGGCTGCTCTCCGCGACGTGCACCCAGGTCAGCAGCGCCGGATCGCTGGCGGCATAAGACGTGCCGTCGCTGCCGACGCCGGTCACCCGCAGATGGATGGCTTTGACTTTGGCGATCAGCCGCTCCGCCTCGGCGGTCGGGCCGAAGGTGGTGACCGACACGAACTGGCTGGTGCGGCGCAGGCGGCCAATCATATCGTCGCGGAAGTTGGAGTGATCCCACACCCCGGCCAGCGCCAGCGGGTGCAGCATCTGCAGCAGCAAGGCGCTGACGCCGCCGCACAGCATCGGGGTGAAATCGCGGTGTACCTGCCAGATGACCGACTGCGGGCCGAACAAGCCCGGATCGCCCGGCGGGTTCTCAAAATCGACGCCGCCGAGCGCCAGCCCGGTCAGGCTGAGCACCTGTTTTTCTATCGCTGCGCGTACCGCTTCCATCCTGCTGCCCTCTCGCTCATTCAGCGGCCAGTGTATCACGCGGCGGGCGCCCCATTACGCCCTGCGGCGGTTGAAAGCATTAACTTACTGAATTACAGTTATTATACCGCTGGCAGAAAGGCGGGCCTATTCGATCCACTGCAGAGGCGCTTTGCAGGGCGTTAACCCACGTTAATTCGGCACTAACCCCACAAAACCTCTATCTAGTTTTTTTCCTCCAACTTAGATAGCAGAGAGTTCGATGATTACCATCAGAGCACGCGCGGCGGAAGACAACGCGCAATTGGCAGATATCTGGCTGCGTTCGGTGCGCGCCACTCACCATTTTTTAACCGAAGACAACATCGCGCAGCTGTTCCCGCTGGTGCTGAACGACTACCTGCCGGCGGTTAACGTCTGGGTGGCCGAAGAGCGGCCGGGGCACCCCTGCGGCTTTATCGGCCTGAACGGCAACAAGGTGGAGATGCTGTTTATCGACGCCGATCAGCGCGGCAAAGGGGTGGGCAAAGCGCTGCTGACCCACGCGGAAACGCTGCACGATGAGCTGCAGCTGGACGTGAACGAGCAAAATCCGCAGGCCAGCGGCTTCTACCGCCACTACGGGTTTGTCATCACCGGCCGCTCGCCGCTCGACGGCCAGGGCAACCCGTTCCCGCTGCTGCACATGAAGCTGGACAAACGCTAGCCCTCCCGCCGGCCGCCCTGCGGCCGGTTTTCTCCCCCCTGTTTCACCCGCCGCTTTATATATCAAATCAGAATAAGTAATAGAATTTACATTCTTCCTGTCACTATAAACCCTCGGTAGGATTGCCCGGTATTCACCCGCAACAGAGGTTCCGTCCGCCACTCCCCGCCGGGTTGTGCCCGCCGAAAAGCCGAACGATCCCTGTCCGGCGCACCGCGCTCTGGACGGAATGCTGTGATGTATCGATAAGGATCCGCTTCGCTATGATCGTTCTTTCGAACGTTTGCAAAACTTTTGACAGCACACAGGGCCGCGTCGTGGCGGTAGACAACGTCAGTCTGGCAGTAGAGGCCGGGCAAATTTACGGCATCATCGGCTACAGCGGCGCCGGCAAAAGCACGCTCATCCGCCTGCTTAACGGCCTGGAAACGCCCACCAGCGGCCGCATTGACGTAGGCGGCTTCGATATCGCCCGCGCCAAAGGCAGCCATCTGCGCCAGGCGCGCCTGAAAATCAGCATGGTGTTTCAGCACTTCAACCTGCTGTGGTCGCGCACCGTCAGCCAAAACATCGCATTTTCCATGCAGATCGCCGGCGTGCCCAAGGCGCAGATTGCGCCGCGCGTGGCGGAACTGATCGCGCTGGTCGGCCTGCAGGGGCGTGAAGACGCCTACCCTTCGCAGCTCAGCGGCGGCCAGAAACAGCGCGTCGGCATCGCTCGCGCGCTGGCCAATAACCCGAGCGTGCTGCTGTGCGACGAGGCCACCTCGGCGCTCGACCCGCAGACCACCGACGCCATTCTCGACCTGCTGCTGGATATCAACCGCCAGCTGAAATTGACCATCGTGCTGATCACCCACGAGATGCACGTGGTGCGCAAAATCTGCCACCGCGTGGCGGTGATGGAAAACGGCCGCATCGTCGAAGAAGGCCCGGTACTCGACGTGTTCACCCGGCCACAGCAGCCGATCACCCGGCAGTTCGTCAAACAGGTGTCGCAGTATGCGGATACCGAAGAGAGCTTCAACCCGCTGCTCACCGCCCATCTGCCGGGGGCGATTTTCAAGCTGACTTTCGTGGGCGTGCAAACCCATCAGGCGGTGATCTCTGAAGTGATCCGGCGCTATGCCCTGACCGTCAACATTCTGCACGGCAAGATCAGCCACACCCTCAACGGTTCGTTCGGCGAACTGTACATTCACGCCGAAGGCAACGAACAACAAGTCGCCGACATGCTCAGCCTGCTGCACGAAAGAGATATCGCCGTCGAGGTTATCCAACATGATTGAGTCCCTGTTCCCCCACCTGCGTCTGGACTCACTGTGGGACGCCACCTGGGAAACGCTGTACATGACCGGCATCGCCGGTTTGGCCACGCTGGTGCTGGGCATCGTGCTCGGCGTGCTGCTGTTTTTAACCTCGAAAGGCCAGCTGTGGCAGAACCGGGCGGTCTACTCGCTGATCTCCGTACTGGTCAACGTCTTCCGCTCCATTCCGTTCATCATTCTGATCGTGCTGCTGATCCCGTTCACCAAATCGCTGATCGGCACCATTCTCGGCGCGGACGCGGCCCTGCCGGCGCTGATCGTCGGCGCGGCGCCGTTCTACGCCCGGCTGGTGGAGATCGCGCTGCGCGAGGTCGACAAAGGGGTGATCGAAGCGGCGCGCTCGATGGGCGCCAAAAACCGCACCCTGATTTTCCGCGTATTGCTGCCGGAAAGCTCGCCGGCGCTGGTTTCCGGCATCACCGTCACCCTGATCGCGCTGGTGAGCTACACCGCGATGGCCGGAGTGATCGGCGCCGGTGGCCTGGGCAACCTGGCCTATCTGGAAGGGTTCCAACGCAACCACAGTGACGTGACGCTGGTGGCGACGCTGACGATTCTGCTGATCGTTTTCGTCATTCAGTTCATCGGCGACACCCTGACAAGAACGCTCGATAAACGTTAATTAACCAAGGAAAACGATGATGAAAAAGCACCTACTGATGTTGGCTTTCGCCTCCGTCGCCACCCTCGCCTCTTACGGCGCCGCCGCGGCGACCAAGCTGGTGGTCGGCGCCTCCAACGTGCCGCACGCCGAGATCCTCGAACAGGCCAAGCCGATACTGGCGAAGGAAGGCATCGACCTGCAGATCAAGCGCTTCCAGGACTACATTCTGCCGAACACCGCCTTGGCCAGCCGCGACATCGACGCCAACTACTTCCAGCACGTGCCTTATCTGAACTCGGTGCTGAAAGACCACGCCGACGACAAGAGCTACGACTTCGTCAGCGCCGGCGCGATCCATATTGAGCCTATCGGCATCTACTCGAAGAAGTACAAGAGCCTGAAAGATCTGCCGGAAAACGGCAAAATCATCATGCGCGACGCGGTGGCGGAAGAAGGCCGCATCCTGTCTATTTTTGAGCGGGAAGGCGTGATCAAGCTGAAGCCGGGGGTAAGCAAGGTGGACGCGCGCATCACCGACGTGGTGGAAAACCCGAAACACCTGAAATTCCAGGCCAACGTTGAGGGCGCGCTGCTGCCGCAGATGTACAACAACGACGAAGGCGACGCGGTGGTGATCAACGCCAACTACGCCATCGACGCCGGGCTGAACCCGACCAAAGATCCGATCGCGGTCGAAAGCGGCGAAAACAACCCGTACGCCAACATCATCACCGTGCACCAGGCCGACGTGAACAAGCCGGAGATCGTGGCGCTGGTGAAGGTGCTGCACTCCAAACCGATTCAGGACTTTATCCGCGAGAAATATCAGGGCGCGGTGATCCCGGTCAATCAATAATCGGTTACACGGCCCGGTAAAAGCCGGGCCGGTTGTTACACCTTATTGCCGATCTGGCTGAGCCGCGGCCACACCAGCATCAACGCCTCCAGCAACCGCAGCAGATCGCTCCGGCTTGCCCCTTCGCGCGCCTGCACCGACATGCCTTCAATGGTGCAAATCACGTATTTCGCCAGCAGCGTGGTGTCGGTTTTCGCCAGCAGTTCGCCCTGCTGCACCTTGCGATCGAAGCAGGCCTTCAGCGCCGCTTCCTGCGCATGATGTTTCCTGCGCAGCATCTGGGCGACGTCGTCGGACGCAGACGACAGCGCGGCCGAGGCGCACACCATAAAGCAGCCTGACGGCGTATCGGGGTCGGTAAACACTTCGACGGAAGAGCGTACGTAGGCCTCGACGATCTCGGCCACCGGCAGATCCTGCTCCAACAGTTGGTTGGTGCAGGTGGTGTATTTTTGCAGATAGCGTTCCACCGCCGCGCGGAACATTCCTTCCTTGTTGCCGAATTCCGCATACAGCGTCGGCGCCTTGGCGCCGGTCACTTCCACCAGATCGGCCAGCGAGGTGGCTTCATAACCGTGCCGCCAGAACAGATCGAGCGCGCTTTCCAGCGCCCGGTCGCGATCAAATTGTTTCGGTCTGCCGCGGCTTTTCTTGCCGCAAACCTCTTCATTGATGCTCATCGTTCCTCTCCTATCCCGCTCCACGGCAGGGTTAGCACAAATAAATTAACGATCATTATAAAAAAATATTGCGCCTTCGTCGAGAACCGATTAGCATTTAGTTATCGATCGTTAAGATAATTTAGCGAAGCGGATTAAAACCCTCTATTCACCGTTATCGGAAAGGAATTAACATTATGAAAAACTTAAAATTAACCTTAGCAGCTCTCACTCTGGCCAGCGTTTCCTTCGGCAGCTTCGCCGCCGATTTAGTCCAGAACCAACCGGCAGACCAGCAGAAAGTGGGCGTCATCACCGTCAGCGGCGCGTCCGATCTGACCTCGCTGGAAAGCAGCCTGGCCGCCAAAGCCGATCAGGCGGGTGCCAAATCCTTCCGCATCATCGGCGCCGGTGGTAACAACCAGCTGCATGGAACCGCAGAAATCTATCAATAACAAGACATTAAACCAGCGGATCGCGAGAAATTCTGCTCCCGACGCCAGGGCATCAAAAAAAATTAATTAACGAGCATTAAAAAAATACTTGCAATCCGTCAAACCGGCATCTAACATTAAATTATCGATCGTTAATTAATTTAACGACCTTACAAAACAAACATCGTAAAGAACATAGATAGGAAATAAGACCATGAAAAACCTGAAAATGACCATCGCCGCCATCGCACTGGCCTCCGTCTCCTTCGGCAGCTCCGCCGCCGAACTGGTCAACGCTCAACCGGCAGATCTGCAAAAAGCCGGCGTCGTTACCGTCAGCGGTGCTTCCGACCTGAGCAGCCTGGAAAACAAACTGGCGGCCAAAGCCGACGCTGCCGGCGCCAAATCCTTCCAGATCATCGCCACCACCGGCGACAACAAACTGCACGGTACCGCGATCATCTACAATTAATTGCCAGATAGGTAATCGTGCAAAAGGGCGGCTCAGGCCGCCTTTTGTTTGTTTTGACGCCAACGTTCTGTTGTAAGCTGTAGCAACCTTTTTTTGCTGAGCCGAGCAACGACATGACTCCCCTGCTGTTTCACAAATATCACGGCCTGGGCAACGACTACCTGGTATGCCACCGTTCGGTCGCCGATCGTCTGAGCCAGGAACAGATCCGCCTGCTGTGCCACCCGCATTACGGCATCGGTTCCGACGGCCTGCTGATCGACAGCGGCGACGCCGTCAATCCCACCCTGCGCATCATCAACCCGGACGGCTCCGAAGCGGAGAAAAGCGGCAACGGCCTGCGTATCTACGCGCGGTATCTGTTCGACAGCGAGCGCGTGGGGCATCAGCCGTTTCTGGTGCACACCGCCGGCGGCGACGTGCGTTGCCAAGTGGCGGAAGACGCGCATCAGATAACCGTGGAGATGGGGCGCGCCAATTTCAGCCCGGCGGCGCTGCCGGCCTTGATCGATCTGCCGGAGGCGCTGAACTATCCCCTGCCCCTGAGGGAGGAGACGTTAAGCGTTTCGCTGGTGTCGATGGGCAACCCGCACTGCGTGGTGCCGGTGGAGAAACTTGATCTGGCGCAGGTGCATCGGCTCGGACCGCAGATTGAACGCCATCCGCTGTTCCCGAAACGCACCAATGTACAACTGGTGGAAGTGGTCGATCGCCAGACGCTGCGCATCGGCATCTGGGAGCGCGGCGCCGGTTTTACCCTCGCCTCCGGCAGCAGCAGCTGCGCCGCCGCCAGCGTGATGCGCAAGTTGGGACGAGTCGGCGATCGGGTTAGCGTGCGGATGCCGGGCGGCGAACTGCAGATCGCCTTCAGCGGCGATTTTCAGGTCAGCATGCGCGGACCGGTGCATAAAATCGCCACCCTGACGCTGGACGAAGATTGTTTTGCCGGCGGCGCGGGGCTGTTTACGGGATCCACCCCAGCAGCCTGAACCACAGATAGTCCAACGGCACCAGCAGCGCAAAGCTGAGCGCGGCCAACAGCAGGCACAGCTTCAGCCCTTCGCGCGCCGGCACTTTGCCCATCCCCATCGCCACCACGATCGGCGAAGCCTGATACGGCAGCAGCGGCGTGGCGTAACCGATCACCTGGGTCATCAGCACCGTCAGCAGCGGCAGGCCGCTGCCCGCAGACAGCGCCTGCGCCAGCGGGGTAAACAGCGCCGGTACGCCGTTGGCGGTCACCACGAAATTCAGCAACGCGGTGATCCCCACCAGCGAACCGAATGCGGTGAACGGTTTGCCGTGCAGATCCGGCATCATCGCCAGCAGCGCACCGCCCAGCCGATCGCCAAGCCCCGAGTGGCTGACCAGCGCCGTCAGCCCCAGGATCCCCGCCACGTAGATGCAGGTGCGCACGTTAACCCCGGCGGCGAACTGCTCGCCGTTGAGAAACCCGATACGCGGCAACAGGCACAAGCAGGCCGCCGCCAACCCGATCCAGGCGGGAGCGATGCCGTGCCAGCTGTCGGTCATCCACAGCAACACCGTGGCGCCCAACAGCGCGATCAGCCGCCATTCGGCGGCGCTGAGCGGGGTTTGCGCCGCCTCGGCCGCCACCGGCTGCGGCCGCGCACGGAACAGGCCGCAGATGCACAGCGTCAGCAGTGCGCCTTTGGCGATCCCGAGCACCGGGGCGTGCAACAGCAGGTAAGAGAGATAAGCGAAGTGGCTGCCGTAGGCGCTTTCCGCCGCGCCGCTCATCACCAGGTTGGGCACATTGGCCGGCAGGATGCTGGCGGAGAGCTGGAAGGTGCCGAACCCCACCGCCAGCGCCAAACCGATGTGGCCGCGCGTGCCCTCAGCCAGACCGGCGCGATCGGCCAACGCCATGACGATCGGCATCAGCAGCGTAATGCGCCCCATGTTGGAAGGCATGACAAACGCCAGCGCGTAGCTTATCGCCACCACCCCGCCCACCAGGCGGGGCCAGGAGCCGGCCAGGTGCGGCAAGAGCCGGTTGGCCAGGCGATCCGCCAAGCCGGTGCTGCGGATGGCGGTGCCCAGCACGAAACCGCTGAGCACCAGCCAGAATGCGGAAGACGCGAAACCGGAAAAGGTCACTGCGGCGGGCGCCAGCTGCAACACCATCACCGCCGCGAAGAACAGCAGCGCGACCAGATACTCCGGTAAGCGGGCGCTGGCCCATAGCGCGATGACCACCAGCGTGACCAGCGCGGACAGCGCCATCGGATCCCCCAACATAGTTTCCTCCCTGATAAAACGTTGTGATTGTTATCAAACGGTTAACAGGGTGGCACAAGGCGCGGGCGCTAACCTTGAAACCGCTCACATATCGTCGTTCTGCAGATTTTTCAGCATGCACACGTTGCAGCCGTGATGGCCGGTGTTGCCGCGCCGTTCCGTCAACAGCGTGAACCCCAGCGCGTAGTACAGCCCGATCGCCTCTTTCAACTGTTCGGTGGTTTCCAGGTAGCAGTAGCGATACCCCGCCGCCCGCGCCGCCTTCAGCGCCTGCACCACCATATAGCGCGCCATGCCCAGCCCGCGCGCGCCGGGCTTGAAGAACAGTTTCTGCAGCTCGCAATAGCCGGGCTCTTCGCCCGCCAGCGGCGCCATGCCGACGCCCCCCACCACCTGCCCTTCCCGCTCCAGCACCCAGTAGTGGCCGCCGTTGTCGCGATACAGGCCGGTCAGCCGATCGAGATCCGGATCGTGCAGGCTGACGCCTTCCATCTTGTCCATACCGTACTCGCGAAACACGTCGCGAATGATCGCCGCCATCGCCGCATCGTCGCGCGCGGCGATCGGCCGCACCCGCAGGTTGGCGTCGCGCTGTTTGCGCGCGCTGCGCAGCGCCGCGGTCATCTTTTTCATCGCCGCCGTGGTGCTCGCCAGCTCATCGTCGTCCAACTGCGCCAGCGCCGCCTGCATAAAACCGTCGGCGTCGCTCTCGATGCCGGCCAGCGCCTTGCCGCCCTTTTTACTCAGCCGATGCAGGTTGTGCCGCTTGTCATCCGGATGATCCACCGTTTCTATCACGCCGGCGGCCACCAGGCTGCGCAGCGCCCGGCTGGCGCTGGCCTTGTCGATGCAAAGCCGGGCCGCCAGCTCGGTGACGCCCAGCGGCTGCTCGCTGACTTCGATCATCAGATGGATCTGCAGCGGCGAAAAGCGCGAGCCGTTGCTCTGCTTGTTCAACATACCGAATTCTCTGACCAAACTACGCGCCAATGCTCTGAAATCCCTGATGTTCACAATTGATATCCCCGATTAGCTACCGATGAAAAATGACACTTGGTTGATAGTGTTACCTAATTTTCACTACCTTAACGGATCATCAAGCCGCCATGAACCCCGGCATAACACAGGAGTTGATGCAAAACGTAACATTACTCAATACAACAAACTGATTAGTTAAAATATTTCAGGATTAATGGCCATATGTTTGCGATTAAAAAGACAATAACCCAGACAAAAAATGCACAATCGTGGAAAACGCTGTGATGACAAGAGAAAATCGATACTAATTCATTGCATTCCAATAGGTTACAACAATGTTAATAGCGACATTAATGCCGATATCTTGTTGTAATTTGTTACATATTCATGGCAGGATCGCGGCGTTTCCATAACGGCGACAACGTTCGTTATGTCAACGTCGGGCGCGGGTTGCTCCCGCGCTGTTTTATGCTCATGGAGAGATCGCATGCCAATGAAAAAATCACTCGCCGTCTGTTCCGTTGCCCTTTCCGTCACTTTGCTGGCGGGCTGCGCGACCGAATCCTCCCGCTCTTTGGAAGTGCCGAAAGTGGCTTCCTACAACACCACTTATCAGGGCCCACGCAGCCCTATCGCCGTCGGCAAATTCGACAACCGATCCAGCTACATGAACGGCATCTTCTCCGATGGCGTCGATCGGCTGGGCAATCAGTCCAAGACTATCCTGATCACGCATTTGCAGCAGACTGGCCGTTTCAACGTGCTGGATCGCGCCAACATGGAAGAGTTGAAAACTGAAGCCGGCATTAAAGGGAAGGCGCAAACGCTGAAAGGCGCCAACTATGTGATTACCGGCGATGTCACCGAATTCGGCCGTAAAGAAGTCGGCGATCATCAGCTGTGGGGGATTTTGGGCCGTGGTAAATCACAGGTCGCTTACGCCAAAGTCAATCTGAACGTCGTAAACGTACAGACCTCAGAAGTCGTCTATTCCGCTCAGGGCGCCGGTGAATACGAACTGTCCAATCGCGAAATCATCGGTTTCGGGGGCACCGCCAGCTACGACTCCACCCTCAACGGCAAGGTGCTGGATCTGGCCGTGCGTGAAGCCGTCAATAACCTGGTCACCGGTATCGAAAACGGCGCATGGCGCCCTGCTAACTAACGGAATAGAAGCAGAAAGATGATAACTAAAAGAATGGGCGGGGCGCTGTTTGCAGCGACCCTGCTGGCCGGCTGCGCCGCGCCGAAAACGCTTTACAATTGGGATGGCTACCAGACTTCTCTCTATCAATACTACCAGCAGGAGGGGCAAAGCCCTGAGCAGCAGATCGCCACGCTGAAAGAGATCGTCGAGAAATCCCGCGCCAAGGATAAAGCCGTACCGCCAGGTCTGCATGCGCAGCTGGGGCTGCTGTACAGCAAAATCGGCAACGACGGACAAGCCATGAATGAATTCAACACGGAAAAAACGCTGTTCCCGGAGTCGGCGCCGTTTATGAATTTCCTGATGGCCAGGGATAAAGGGAGCTTTAAATGAAACGTGTACTCACTTTCCTAGCCGTTGCCGCCACCCTGTTGCTAAGCGGCTGTGCCAAGCAGACGCCTTATGATTATGCGGCGTTCCATGAGAGCAAGCCGAAGTCGATCCTGGTCTTGCCGCCGGTTAACCAGTCGCCGGACGTCAAAGCCAGCCACAGCGTGCTCGCCAGCGCCACCTTGCCGCTAGCCGAGGCCGGTTACTATGTGTTGCCGGTCGCTGTAGTGGAGGAAACCTTCCTGCAAAACGGCCTAACCAACGCCAACGACATCCGCGCCGTCAGTCCGAAAAAACTGCACCAGATTTTCGGCGCCGACACCGTGCTGTACCTGGATGTCACGCAATACGGTACCAGCTACATGGTGATCAGCAGCGAAACCCGCGTTACCGTAGCCGCTCGCCTGGTCGATCTGCGCAACGGCAAACAGCTGTGGGCCGGCACCGCCACCGCATCCAGCAACGAAGGCAACAACAACTCCGGTGGCCTGCTGGGCATGGTGATCAGCGCCGCGATTTCGCAAATCGCCGATACCATCAGCGACAAAGGATTTGATGTTGGCGCCATCGCCAATACCCGCCTGCTATCGGCGACAGGTCAGAACGGCGCCATTCTTTATGGCCCACGCTCACCTCATTACGCCAGCCAGCGTTAAGCCGTCTCTCGGGCGGCCTTCTCGGGCCGCCTATGCCAAACTTGTCCCTTTTGCCAAAAGTAGCCCATGCTTTAACGGCAACTGCTCCTCTCCTTCTGGCTAACCGGGACGCTGGCTCATGACGAAAAAAACCACCCTGCTGCAATTCTTCCACTGGTACTACCCCGACGGCGGCAAACTGTGGCAGGAGGCCGCCGAGCGCGCGCCGCACCTCGCCGAACTGGGCATCACCGATCTGTGGCTGCCGCCCGCCTGCAAGGGCGCTTCCGGCGGCTACTCCGTCGGCTACGATACTTACGATCTGTTTGATCTCGGCGAGTTTGACCAGAAAGGCAGCGTGGCCACCAAATACGGCGACAAGGCGGCGCTCGAACACGCCGCCAATACGCTGCGCGAACACGGCGTGGGGGTGCTCTACGACGTGGTGTTCAACCACAAGCTCGGCGCGGACGAGAAAGAACAGGTACACGTGTTCAAGGTGGACGCCAACAACCGCAACGACATCGACGACCAGGGCTTCGACGCGCTGGCCTACACCCGCTTCACCTTTCCCGGCCGCCAGGGCGTGCATTCCGAGTTTATCTGGGATTACAAATGCTTCAGCGGCGTCGACTACGTTGAGCAGCCGGACGACAAAGGGGTGTTCAAAATCGCCAACGACTATGGCGACGACGGCTGGAACGATCAGGTCGACGACGAAAAGGGCAACTACGACTATCTGATGGGCGCCGACGTGGAGTTCCGCAATACCGCCGTGACGGAGGAACTCAAATACTGGGCGCGCTGGCTGTTGGAAAGCCTGCCGTGCGACGGCTTCCGCCTGGACGCCGCCAAACACATTCCCGCCTGGTTCTTCAAAGAGTGGGCGGATCACGTGCGCGACAGCGCGCAGCGCGACCTGCTGATCGTTGCCGAATACTGGTCGCACGATCTGAGCGCGCTGCAACAATACATCGAGTTGGTGGACGGCAAGGTGATGCTGTTCGACGTGGCGCTGCACCTGAAGTTTCATCAGGCGTCGAAACAGGGCGACGGCTTCGACATGGCGCAAATCTTCACCGATACCCTGACCGCCGCCGATCCGGCCCACGCGGTGACGCTGGTCGCCAACCACGACACCCAGCCGCTGCAGTCGCTGGAAGCGCCGGTGGAACCCTGGTTCAAACCGCTGGCCTACGCGCTGATCCTGCTGCGCGAACAGGGCGTACCCTGCGTGTTTTACCCCGACCTGTATGGCGCCAGCTACCGCGACAAGGGGCGCGACGGCGGCGAGTACCAGATTGATATGCCGGCGATCCCGGAGCTGGAGAAGCTGATCGCCGCCCGCCAGCGTTTCGCCAACGGCCCGCAAACCGACTACTTCGACGACAGCCACTGCGTGGCCTTCAGCCGCGCCGGCACCGCCGAGGCCCCCGGCTGCGTGGTGGTGCTGACCAACGGCGGCGAAAGCGGCAAGACGGTCGCGCTGGGCGCCGATCTGGCGCACACCGCCTGGCGCGATTTCCTCGGCAACCGTCAGGAGGAAATCACCACCGACGACCAGGGCAGCGCCCATTTCCCGGTCAACGCCGGCAGCGTCAGCGTCTGGGTGCCGGCCGCCAGCCTGTAAGCGCCCGCCGCCGCGCAATGATGCAGCGGCGGCAAAACTAATGTTTGCCTTTCGGGTCTAACTTACGCTATCAACTGCGCAAGCCATTCACACCGGAGCCTAAATAGGGTACAAGGCTGCATGAAAATTCCAAAACGACTCCAGCCGCTGGTTGATGACGGATTAATCGACGACGTCATCCGCCGGTTGAAAAGCGGCAAAGAAGCCGACGTGTTTATCGTGCGCTGCGGCGATGAGATCCGCTGCGCCAAAGTGTACAAAGAGGCCGAGAAGCGCAACTTCAAGCAGGCCGTTCACTATCAGGAAGGGCGCAAGGTGCGCAACAGCCGCGACGCGCGCGCCATGAGCAAAGGCTCCAAATTCGGCCGCCAGCAGCAGGAAGAAGCCTGGCAAAACACCGAAGTGGACGCGCTGTATCTGCTGGCCAAGGCCGGGGTGCGGGTGCCGCAGCCGGATATCTGCCTGGACGGCGTGCTGCTGATGGAGCTGATCACCGACGAAGAAGGCCTGGTGGCGCCGCGCCTGAGCGATGTCATCCTGACGCCGGAACAGGCGCGCGCCGATCACGCCCTAATGATGAACTACGCGGTGCGCATGCTGTGCGCCGGCCTGGTCCACGGCGACCTGTCGGAATTCAACGTGCTGATGGATAAAGACGGGCCGGTGATCATCGACCTGCCGCAGGTGGTGGACGCCGCCGCCAACAACCACGCCAAAAGCATGTTCGAGCGCGATATCGGCAATCTGGCGGAGTATTACGGCCAGTTCGCGCCGGAGCTGCGCGATAGCCAATACGCCAAAGAGATTTGGGCGCTGTATCAGGAAGGCAACCTGACGCCGGACAGCGTCCTCAGCGGCCGGTTCAGCGAAACCCTGAAACGCGCCGACGTCGGCTCGGTGCTGGAAGAGATCCAGGCCGCCGGCGAGGAGCATCAACGCCGCATGATGGCGCGCAACGCGGAAGAGTAACGCGCCGCGCTATTCGACGCGAAACACCTCCGGCCGCTGCAGCGTCGCCGCCTCGTGATAAATATCCCCCAGATAGCCGGCGATCTCCTCTTCGCGCAGGTCGGCCGGCAGCACGATATCGTAGCTGGGGGCATACTTGCGCTCCGGCAGCGTCACGCGGAACAGCCGCCATTCGTCCCCGATGCGCTTCACGCCCAGCAGACGGCCGAATACGTTAAAAATCATCATCCGCCATTCCCCCTCTCGTCGCTTTCAGGCTATAACACTGTGATGCCGCCGCAGTGAAAAGGAAAGCGTATGAGTGAAAAAACGCCGCAGTTCTGGCGCGATCCGCAGTTGCCGTTCGTCGAAGCCCGCGCCATCGCGGATGGCCGCCAGGTGTGCTACAGCCTGCACAGCCACGAATTCTTTTCCATCGGCGCCATCACCGGCGGCGTCAGCACCTATGTCAACGGCGAGCAGCGCATGCAGGTCGGCGCCGGCGATTTGGTTGTCATCAACCCGCAGCAGGCGCATGCCTGCAACCCCATCGCCGACCGCCGTTGGTCATACATCATGTTCTATCTCGATCTCGCCTGGCTCGGCGCGCTGCAGCAGGAGCTGCTCGGCGGCGACGGCGACCGTTTTGTTCCGTTCAGCCAGCCGCTGAGCCGCGATCCGGCGCTGTTCCACGGCCTGAACCGGCTTTATGCGCTGCTGACGGATCCGCTGTGCAGCGCGCTGGAAAAACAGATCGCCATGGTGGAGTATTTCAGCGCCCTGCAGCTCGGGCTGGGCGATGCCCGCCAACCGGAGACACCGCCGCATACCCGACTGGAAGCGGCGGCGGCGTTTATCGACGCGCACTGCACCCGGCCGCTGACGCTGGACGACATTTGCCGCGCCGCCGCGCTGTCCCCTTCTTACCTGATCCGCGCCTTCCGCCAGCGTTACGGCATGACGCCGCACGCCTATCTGGTTAACCGCCGCGTGCAGCACGGCCATCGGCTGTTGAAAAGCGGCCTGCCGATCGCCGCGGCCGCCAGCGAAAGCGGCTTTGCCGATCAGGCGCACTTCCAGCGCACCTTCAAGCAGCTGCTGGCCGCCACGCCGGGGCAGTATCAAAAAACCTCCGCCAGCAGATAGCAGGCGCTGGCCGCCAACAGCAGCGCCATCGCGCGGTTGAAACGCCGCACGTTGCGCGCCTGCCTGAGCAGGCCGCGCAGCATCGCGCCGACATAGGCCCAGCAGGCCACCGAGGCATAGCAAATCACGAAGTAGAGCCCGGCGAACTGCCACAGCAGCCGGATGTCGCCGTCGCCGACAAAGGCGCCGAGGCTGGCCACCGACGCCAGCCACGCCTTGGGGTTCAGCCATTGCATCAGCGCGCCGTAGCGGCAGGAAGGCGCCCGCGCCGCGCCGCTGCCCAACCTGCCGTCGTCAACCGCCAACCGATAGGCCATAAACAGCAGGAAAGCCACGCCGGCCCACTGAATCAAGCGGGTCAGCGCCGGCCACAGGATCAGCAGCTGGTGCATGCCCAATCCCAGCAGCACCAGCAACAGGGTAAACCCCAGCGTGGCGCCGAACACGTGGCGCTGGGCCGCGCCAAAGCCGAATTGCGCCCCGGCACTCAATGCGACGATGTTGACCGGGCCGGGGGTGATGGAGGCCGCCAGCGCAAACGCGGCCATGGAAAGGTAGATATTCATGATGGTCACCTGAGAAAGTATTCACAGGCGCCAGAATGCCGACCGCCGTCGGCAAGGTATTGAACAGAATTGCCCTGTTCGGTTTAACGCGCGATCGCCGCCCGGCGGCGCGGCAGCCCGAAGGTGTTGACCGCCATGCCGCCCAGCACCAGCAATGCGCCGCCGAACTGCGCCGGCGACAGCGCTTCATCCAGCAGCAGCCAGGCGGCGAACAGCCCGACCAGCGGCACCAGCAGCGTCAGCGGCGCAACGCGCCAGGTTTCATAGCGCCCCAGCAGGCTGCCCCACACCGAATAACCGAACAGCGTGGCGGCAAACGCCAGGTAGGCAACCGCCAGCCAGGTGCCGACCTGCACATGGCCCAGGCTGCTCAGCACCGCCTGCGGGCCGTCGAACAGCCAGCTGCAGGCCAGGAACGGCACGACCGGGATCGGCGCGCTCCACACCACCAGCGACAAAATGTTGCGCTGCGGGAAACCGGCCAGGATCTTCTTGTTGGTCAGGTTGCCCAGCGCCCAGGAAAACGCCGCCGCCAGCGTCAGCAGCAGGCCCGCCAGGGGGACCGCGCCGCTGCCCGGCTTATGCAGGCTGGCCTGCGCCAGCACCAGCATGCCGCCGCTGGCGATAGCGATGCCGACGAAATGGTTGACGCGCAGCTTTTCGCCCATCAGCACGACACCCAACAGCAGGGTGAAGAACACCTGCGCCTGCAGCACCAGCGAAGCCAGCCCCGCCGGCATGCCCACCTTGATGGCGACAAACAGGAAGGCAAACTGCGCGAAGCTCATGGTCATGCCGTACAGCAGCAGCCATTTCCACGGGATCGTCGGGCGCGGGATAAAGAAGATCGCCGGCAACGCCACCAGCAAAAAACGCATCCCGGCCAGCAGAAACGGCGGCATGCCCTGTAAACCGAACTTGATCACGACGAAATTCACGCCCCAGATCACCACCACCAACAGCGCCAACAGCCGATCGCGCAATGTCATCCTCGCCCCGCTTATCCCATTGAAAATTCGCTTTAGCTTGCAGGTTACAACCAAACCGGGCGTATGGACACCGGCAAACGCCGGCGATTATTCCGGCATCAGGCCGATAAAGGTGGTCTTCTTGCGCGGGCCGGTCATCAGCGCTTCCAGCTTCTCCACGCACTGCAGGTAGTGCGGGGTCTGCTTGTGCGCCGCCACCGCCTGCTCGTCGCGATAGGCTTCGTAGATGTAAAACCGCGTCGGAATCTGTTCGTCCTGCAGCACGTCGAAGCGCAGGTTGCCCGGCTCTTCGATTGCACCCAGGTGATTGGCGCGGAAAACATCGATAAATTCGTCGATTTTGTCTTGTTTAACGTTGATCTCAACCAATGTGACGTGCATGACAGCTCCTTGTTTGAACGGCGCGCCGTAGCATGGCGCTTTCCAACCATAGGTTTATTCCCGTCGATTGCCCTGCCGCAACGGCAATTTTGCCGCCTGGCTCACAAATCGCATCGGCGACGCCCACTCCTCCCCCGGCGGGGTAAGGCGGCGGCATCTATAGTTAACACTCCTCCCCCTGAGAGCATAGGCTATGGATAACTACTTGATGGCGCTGGACGCAGGAACGGGCAGTATTCGCGCGGTGATCTTCGATCTGGCGGGCAATCAGATCGCGCACGGCCAGGCGGAGTGGCAACACCTGGCGGTGCCGGGCGTGCCCGGCTCGATGGAGTTTGACCTCAGCCGCAACTGGCAGCTGGCCTGCCAGTGCATTCGCCAGGCCTTACAGCGCGCCGGGCTGACGGCGCAGGCGATACGCGCGGTGGCCTGCTGCTCGATGCGTGAAGGCATCGTTCTGTACGACCGCAACGGCGTGCCGATCTGGGCCTGCGCCAACGTCGACGCGCGCGCCAGCCACGAAGTCAGCGAGCTGAAAGAGTTGCATAACCACGGCTTCGAACGCGAGGTGTATCAATACTCCGGCCAGACGCTGGCGCTGAGTGCCATGCCGCGTCTGCTGTGGCTGGCGCACCATCGGCCGGACATCTACCGCCAGGCGGCGACGCTGACCATGATCAGCGACTGGCTGGCCAACATGCTCAGCGGCGAGCTGGCGGTCGATCCTTCCAACGCCGGCACCACCGGCATGCTGGATCTGACCAGCCGCGACTGGCGGCCGGCGCTGCTCGACATGGCCGGGCTGCGCGCCGATATTTTGTCGCCGGTGAAAGAGACCGGCAGCGTGCTGGGGCGCGTCACCGAACAGGCGGCGCAGGAGAGCGGGCTGCTGCGCGGCACCCCGGTGGTGATGGGCGGCGGCGACGTGCAGCTCGGCAGCCTGGGGCTTGGCATCGTGCGCGCCGGGCAGACGGCGGTGCTCGGCGGCACCTTCTGGCAGCAGATCGTCAACCTGCCGGAGCCGGCCATCGATCCGGAGATGAACATCCGCATCAACCCCCACGTCATTCCCGGCATGGCGCAGGCGGAATCCATCAGCTTCTTTACCGGCCTGACCATGCGCTGGTTCCGCGACGCCTTCTGCGCGGAGGAAAAATTGCTGGCGGAGCGGCTGGGGGTCGATGCCTACAGCCTGCTGGAAGAGATGGCGGCCAGGGTGCCACCGGGCGCCTACGGCGTGATGCCGATTTTCTCCGACGCCATGCATTTCAAAACCTGGTATCACGCGGCGCCGTCGTTCATCAATATGTCGATCGACCCGGAGCGCTGCAATAAACAGACGCTGTTCCGCGCGCTGGAGGAGAACGCCGCCATCGTCTCCGCCTGCAACCTGGAACAGATCGCCGCCTTCTCCGGCGTGCAGGCGCGCTCGCTGGTGTTCGCCGGCGGCGGCGCCAAGGGCAAGCTGTGGAGCCAGATCCTCAGCGACGTCACCGGGTTGACGGTGCGGGTGCCGGTGGTGAAAGAAGCCACCGCGCTGGGCTGCGCGATCGCCGCCGGCGTCGGCGCCGGGCTGTTCGAGTCGCTGGCCGAAACCGGCGAACGCTTGGTGCGCTGGGAGCGCGAGCATCAACCCGACATGACCCACCATGCGTTGTATCAGGAACAGAAAGAAACCTGGCGGCAGGTTTACGCCGATCAGCTGACGCTGGTGGATAACGGCCTGACCACCTCGCTGTGGAAAGCGCCGGGGCTTTAAACGCAAGCGGCATTCGGTCATAACCTTATGCCGTTTTATTCCTTTCCCCCGCAGCGCGGCGCAAGCCGCGTTTTCACTCGCCGCCGGCGATTGTTTCCCCTCAGAAACAGTGTAACCACCGCAAACGGATTTATCCGCGGCTTCGGCCTGCCGTAGATTGTGACTTCGGTCACACCGCGCCCCGAGCGCGGCCTGCGCATTCACCCAAGACGAGCGGCATTATGCTGAATAATAAAGATAAACCTGCATCATCCCCGTGGCCGGCGATCTTCTCGCTGACGGTCGCCTGTTTTGTCATGGTCACCACCGAGTTTCTGCCGATCGGCCTGCTGACCAACATCGCCCCTTCGCTCGGCGTCAGCACCGGCACCGCCGGGCTGATGGTCACCATGCCCGGCATCGTGGCGGCGGTGGCCGCACCGGTGTTGAGCCTGGCTTCCGGCCGGCTGGACAGACGCCTGCTAATGCTGGGACTGTCGTTGCTGCTGATGGTGTCCAACCTGGTGGCGGCGCTGGCGGTCAACTTCCCGATGATGCTGTTGGGCCGCGTGCTGCTGGGCGTCTGCGTCGGCGGCTTTTGGTCGTTCGCCGCCAACTACGGCCGCCATCTGGTGCCGGAAGCCAGCCAGGGCCGCGCCACCGCGCTGATCCTCAGCGGCATCTCGGTCGGCGCGGTGTGCGGCGTGCCGGCGGGGGCGCTGATCGGCGATCTGTTCGGCTGGCGCGCCGCCTTCTTCGGCGGTGCGGCGCTGGCGGTCGGTGTACTGTTGGCGCAGCTGCGTTTACTCACGTCGGTACCGCCTTCCCGGCCGGTTACGCCGCGCGATCTGGTGCTGCCGCTGCGCCTGCCGATGGCGCGCATCGGCCTGATCGCCATCGTGCTGCTGTTCATCGGCCACTTCGCCGCCTATACCTATCTGCGCCCTCTGCTGCAACAGGTGTTCGTGCTCAGCCCATCGGCGATCTCGCTGCAGCTGCTGGCCTATGGCGCCATCGGCCTGCTGGGCACCTTCCTCGGCGAGCGCCTGGCGGAACACAGCCTGCGCGCCACCTTTATCCTGATCGCCGCCATGCTGGCGGGCATTCTGATCGTTTCGCCGCTGCTCAGCGGCCTCGCCGGCGCCACGCTGATGGTGTTGGTCTGGGGGCTGGCGTTCGGTGCCGTGCCGGTCTGCGCCACCAACTGGATGTTCGCCGCGGTGCCGCAGGCGCCGGAAGCCGGCCAGGCGCTGCTGGTGTGCGTCATCCAGATCGCACTGGCCTCCGGCGCACTGCTGGGCGGCGAGGTGGTGGACTGGCAGGGCGTCAGCAGCGCCATGCTGTTCGGCGGCGCGCTGATCCTCTCCGCCACGCTGGTGTTCGGCCTCAGCTTGCGCTCCGGCGCGATTGGCGCTAAACAGTGTTAATCATTATTTATCTGCAGAAACATGCCCCGGCCACTGCCGGGGCATGACGTTGGGAACCTATGGATCATCATTTGCTCGCTATCCGGGTATTTAACCGCGTGGTGGAAACCGGCGGTTTTACCCGCGCCGCCGATTCGCTGGGCATGCCGAAAGCGACGGTCACCAAGCTGATCCAGAATCTGGAGGATCACCTGCAGACCAAGCTGTTCCAGCGCACCACCCGCAGCGTGTCGGTCACCCGCGAAGGCGAATGCTATTACCAGAATACGGTGAAATGGCTGGCGGATTTGGAGCAGATGGAGGGCTGTCTGACCGAGTCACAGAATTCTCCGCAGGGCGTGCTGCGCATCGATACCGGCAGCGGCACCGCCCGCCAGCTGCTGTTGCCGGCGCTGCCCGGCTTTTTGGAACGCTACCCGCAAATCCAGATCGATCTCAGCATCGGCGATCGCGTTATCGATCTGATCAGCGACAGCGCGGACTGCGTGATTCGCAGCGGCCCGTTGGCCGACTCCAGCCTGATCGCCCGGCGTCTGTTCGATCTGGACTGGGTCAGCTGCGCCACCCCGGCTTATCTGGCGCGCCACGGCGCCCCACGCCACCCGTGCGATCTGGAACAGGGTTTTCCGATGGTGCACTACCGCCATCCGGTCAACGACCGCATCCATCCGCAACGCTATGTCGAACGCGGCAAAGAGATCGCCATTCAACAGCGCTACCCGGTCAGCATTAACGAAGGCAACGCGCTGCTGGCGGCGAGCCTGGCCGGATTGGGCATCATCCAGATCTATCGGTTTATGGCGCAGCCGCACCTCGAGCGCGGCGAGCTGGTCAGCCTGCTGCACGACTGGCAGCCGCCGCCGGAGCAGATGTACGTGGTGTACCCGTCCAATCGCCACCTCAGCGGCAAGCTGCGGGCGTTTATCGACTGGGCGGTGGAGACATTTCGCTAGCGACAGGATGAGCCGCACGTTGTCGCCGCACGCAGTGTGGTATTATTTGCCGCATAGTGATTCACGACGGACGACCACCATGGCCTATATCCCCAAAAACTATGCGAAGCTGGAAACCGGCTATCGCGAAAAAGCGCTGAAACTGTTCCCCTGGGTATGCGGGCGCTGCTCGCGCGAGTTCGTTTATTCCAACCTGCGCGAACTGACGGTGCACCACATCGATCACGATCACAGCAACAACCCCGAAGACGGCAGCAATTGGGAAATGCTGTGCCTGTACTGCCACGACCACGAGCACTCGAAATACACCGAGGCCGATCAATACGGTTCGACGGTGGTGGCCGGTGAAGACGCGCAGAAAGATGTCGGCGTCGCCACCCATAACCCGTTCGCCAACCTGAAGGCGATGATGAAGAAGTAACGCCACCGACAGCTTAATGAGCCACTAACTTATTAAGCTGTTAAATTAACAACTCCCTCTTCCGTTCCGCCACTTCCCAGAGAATTCCTACTTACCCATCCGGGCCATCCAGCGCAAAATAAGCTGCGCAGTTAACGACATACTGGCTTGGCAAGCCGCCGCAGTTGGTGCATATTGTTCGCGAGTTGTTCTTGTTAACCTGTTTGATTATCAACCTAATAAGCACATTAACTTAATAAGTTATCAGCTTAATAACTTGAGAGATGGCAGCATGATTGTTCTGATTGGCTCGCAAAAAGGCGGCGTCGGCAAATCGACGAAAGCGGTGAATATCGCCGGGTATCTGATTCTTAAGCAAGGCAAGACGGCGATCATCGTCGATGCCGACGACCAGAAATCGATCATGACCTGGTACAACGACCGTCAGAACGTCGAGGGGCTGCCGCACATTCCGGTGGTGGCCGCGTCGGGCAAAATCAAGGAAACGCTGTTGGAACTGGATCGCCATTACGACTACGTAATCGTCGACACCGCCGGCCGCGACAGCGCCGAACTGCGCTCCGGGCTGCTGGCCGCCGATCTGTTCCTCTCGCCGCTGCGCCCTTCGCAGATGGATCTCGACACCATCGGCTATCTGTCGGAGATGTTCTCCACCGCGCAGGAATACAACGAGAAGGTCAAAGGCTACATCGTGCTGAACATGTGCCCGACCAACATCTTCATCAATGAAGCCAACGAAGCGGCGCAGGTGCTGAGCGAATATCCGGAGTTCACCCTGGTGAGCCACCGCCTGTGCGACCGCAAGATTTACCGTGACGCCTGGGGCGAAGCCATCACCGTGCATGAGGCGAACAACGAAAAGGCGCAGAGCGAAATTGAATGCCTGGTGAAAGAGGTGATCCTGTGAAGAAGCGCACCCCCACCCACCGCATGTCGGAAGACGAATTCATCAACAGCGCCACCTCGCACACGCTGCCGGTCGCGGCGCCCGCGCCGGAAGCCAAACCGGCCGGCCGCAAGCGCACCTATAAGGCGATTTCCGTCAGCCTGACGGACAGCCACATTGAAGCCATCGATGAAGTGATCGTGCAGGCGGCGCGCAGCGGCATCGTGCGCATTACCCGCTCCGACATCATCAAGCTGGCCATCGACGGGCTGGCGGAGAAAAGCGAAGCGCAGCTGCTGGCGCTGCTGAAGAAGCTCTGAGCGCGCGGCAGCCGGCGGGCCGTTACACCGAGGAGAACTCGCGTGGGAACGGCATCGTACGATAGGTTTTGCCGGTGGCCTTATGCAGCGCGCTGGCTATCGCCGGAGCGACCACCGCAGTCGACACTTCTCCGCATCCCTGCGGCGCACGCGCGCTGTCGAGCACCACCACTTCCACCTTGGGCATTTCGGCGATCGCGAGCAGCGGATAACGATCGAAATTCCCTTCCACCACACCGCCCCGTTCAAAGTGCAGTTCGCTGTGCAGACAGGTGGTCAGCGCAAAGCCGATGCCGCCCTCTACGTTGGCGCGCACCAGGTTCGGGTTTATCACCTTGCCGCAGTCAATCGCACATACCGCGCGCAGCACCCGCAGCCGCCCTTCCTGAATGGCGATTTCAACCACCAAACCGACGTAAGTGGTGAAAGCGTTATTGCGGCCGAGCCAAATATTGCACGACATCCCGCGATAAACACCCGGCGACGGTTCGCGCTGCCAACCCGCCGCCGCCGCGGTAGCCTCCAGTACGCGCAACGCCTCTGGGTTGCCCTGCAGCAGATACCGCCGATACTGATACTCGTCCCGCTTGGCCTTATGGCTGAGTTCGCTGATAAAGCTTTCCAAAAAGAACAGGCTGGCGACGCTGCCGACGCCGCGCAGATAGCTCAGGGAAATCGGCTGTTCGACGATGCCGGCCTCCACCTTCAGATGAGGGATGCGATACGGCGTGCTGTAAACGCACTCCACCATACTTTCATCCCATCCCCCGGCCTCGTGTACCGTTTCGCGCCGCATTTGCCAGAATAGCGACTGCCCGGCATAGCGCGCCCACAGCGCCTGCGGGTAGCCGTTTTCATCCAGCAGCGCCCGATAATGGCTGATGCAGGCCGGACGATAATATTCATGCCGCATGTCGATCTCGCGCGGATAGATCACCTTGACCGGTTTCCCCACCGCCCGGGAGGCGGCGGTAGCATGCATTACGGCATCCGGCAGATATTTGCGCCCAAAGCTGCCCCCCAGGTAGGTCGTATTCACCACCACATCCGCCGGCTTCAGCCCGAACATTTTCGCCAGAACGTTGCGCACCATGTCCTGCCCCTGGAAAGGGCCCCAGGTTTCGATACGGCCCTCTTCATAATGGCTGGTGGCGTTGCAAGGCTCCAGGGTGGCATGCGCCACATAAGGCGCGCCGTAACGCGCCTCATGCAGGCGCGAACCCTGCTCAGCGTCATGGATCAACGCCGACGCCTCACCGCGATTGACCGCCGGCACCAAGGTATCGCCGTCCAGCATCGCCAGATTCTCCGCCGCAATCGCGCTACCGGACAGCGCTTGCCCTGCGCCCGGCAGCCAGTCGACCTCCAGCAAATCCGCCGCCTTTTTGGCCTGCCAGTAGCTCGCCGCCACCACGATCACCGTATTGAGCGACATATCGTGATCCAATCCGACCATGTTGTTCATCGACCACTGCCGGGTCAGCACCAGATCCACTACGCCCGGCATGGCCCGGATCTGCCGTTCATTACGCACGGCGACCAGCTTTCCGCTGAGATCGGGCACCATCCAGGGGACGCCGATCAGCATCTCCGGCAGGTCGATATCGATACCGTAAATTGCGCTGCCGTCCACTTTCTCCGGCGTATCGACCCGCAACAGCGGCTTGCCGATGAAACTCTCTTGCTCTTGCGCTTCGCTCTTTAAAGCAGGCTGCGGATCCAACGGCAACTCGGCGGCATAGCGCACCAGATCGCCATAGGCGACCTTGCGCTGCCCGCCCTCCTCAATCACCCAACCTTTCTCCGTACGGCACTGCCGCGGTGAAAGCGCGAGATGTCGCGCACCGGCCCGCAGAAAAAAGTCTCTCGCCTGCGCGCCGGCCAGCCGGGTGCGCTGATAAAATTTGGTCATGGAGGTTGAAGCGGCGACAAACTGCGCGAAAGCCTCGCCCCCGGCAACCTGGCGGTAGGCATCGCGGCCGGTGACGAACTTCACCGTCACCTGCGCCCAATCGGCATCCATTTCCGCCGCCACCACTTCGGCCAGGCCGGTGTAAATCCCCTGCCCGACCTCACATTGCGACACGCCGATGACGATGCGGCCGCCGCTATCGATCCAGATCCAATCGTTCAATTCATACTGACCGTCGGGCGGCGCCGCATCCTGCGAAACCACGGCCGCCAGGCTGCGCGTCGATATCGGCAGCAGCATGGCGGCCACCGCCAACGCGCTGCCTTTTAGCAAGGTTCTGCGGGTGATCGCCATGCTTAGGGTTCTCCCTTGTCGGTGGCGCGGTGCACAGCCGCACGGATACGGTGATAAGTGGCGCAGCGGCACAGATTGGTCAGGCCGGTATCTATCTGCCGATCGTCCGGCTTCGGGTGCTCCGCCAGCAACGCGCTGACCGCCATGATCATGCCCGATTGGCAGTAGCCGCACTGCGGCACATCCTCTGCAATCCAGGCCTGCTGCACCGGATGACTGCGATCGGTGGACAATCCTTCGATGGTGGTCACCTGCCGATCGCGTACCAATTGCAGCGGATAGCAACATGAACGCACTGCCTTACCGTCGACATGTACCGTACAGGCGCCGCAGGCGCCGATACCGCAGCCGAACTTGGTGCCGGTTAACTTAAAATGTTCCCGGATCACCCACAGCAGCGGCGTATCCGGCTCGCCGTTAAATTCGACCGCCTGGCCGTTCAGATTGAACTTCATGCCACTCTCTCCTCGCTCAACGCTTCACCCGACGTTTCACCCACGCCCCGATGACGATCAATGCCAGCAATACCCCGCCCCAAAACACATAAGGCAGTGACGCGATCAACCACGGTTTCTCACCGCCAGCCCGCAGCTGAGCCACTTGCTCCGGCGTTATCCTGACCGCCGGATTGCCGAATTGCTGCAATACGTAATTGCCCAGCTCGGCCAGTTGCCGGTCATCCAGGCTGTCGGCGAATCCCGGCATCCAGGTTTGCAGCGTCTCTCCCTGGCGCTGCACGCCATGCAGCATCACCATGATCAGGTTATTGGCCTGCTCGCTGCCTACGGTGGAATTGTGTGTCAAAGAAGGGAAATAGCCGTCGTAGGCGCCTTCGCCGCCCAGGCGATGGCAACTGGCGCAGGCAGCGGCATACAGCGCCTGCCCGGCGGCACGGCCTTCACCGCCTCCCTGATAGCCATAGGCCTCTTTCGTTCCATGCGCGGTGGCGATCGGCGGCGTCTGTTTAAGCCAGTCGGCGATGGCGTCGAGATCGTCGTCGCTCAGGAAACGCAGGCTGTGCTCCACCACCTCCGCCATGCCGCCGGCCGCTTGGGCTTTGTCATTGCGCCCGGTACGCAAATACTGCACCAACTCTTCCCTGCTCCAGCCGCCGATGCCGCTGACGGGATCCGAGGTGATATTCGGCGCGATCCAACCGCCGGCCTCCCCGCCCGCCAGATAGCGATCGTCGCGTTCGGCCATCATCGCGTTGCGCGGGCTGTGGCACGCCGAGCAATGCCCCAAAACATCCACCAGATAGCGACCCCGCGCTTTTTTCACGTCTTCATCGACGGGCGTTTTTTTCAGAAACAGCCAGTTCCAGCCGTGGATCGCATAACGCCAGGAAAAAGGGAACGCCAGTTGGGTCTCAGGCACCGCGCGATCGACCGGGGCGACGCCGGCCATAAAATAACGATACAGCGCGTGCAGATCGTCATCGCTCAGCCCCCGATAAGCGGTATAGGGCATGGCGGGATACAAGGGTTGGCCGTCTCGCCGGATGCCCTGCGTTAACGCGCGGCGAAACTCTGGCTCACTGTAGTCGCCAATGCCGGTTCCTTTGGCGGGCGTGATATTGCTGGCGATGATATTGCCCATCGGCGAAGCGATGGCATAACCGCCGACGTAGGGGGCGTCCTGTTGGGCGCTGCCGCGGTGACAAGCCGCGCAATCTGCGGCGATCGCCAGGTATTTTCCGCGTGCGATGACCTGTTGGTCATTCTGGCTGGCGAAGACCGGGCAGGAGAAGATCCCCAACGCGATAACGCACAGCTGTTGTGCTCTCCGCCAGCGGCCGTTCACGCTTCACCTTCCGGCTTCATCGCACCTGCTCGCTCCTCCGCTAACAGCGCAAACTCGTCCGGCAATAGATTTTCCTGTTCGAGCATCGCTATCGCGTTATGTTTGATGCCAAACAATACGCGGTAAAAAGCCTCCAGATCGCCGGCCGAAATGCCGTTGAGCAGCTTTTGCCGTGCCTGTTGGCTGGAGTGATCCAACTGCGCCAGCATCTCCTGCCCGGCCGCGGTCATTCTCACGCCTTTAGCGCGCTTATCCTCAGACAGGGCATCGCGAGCGATCAGCCGATTTTTTTCCAAAAACAGCAACGCACGCGACATCGTCGAGACTTCGGCGTTCAAATGCTGGGAAACGTCTTTCAGGGTGCAGCCATCACCCAAATCGGCAATCGCACTCAGCGCCAGCCAGTGCGGGCGCGTCAGATTGGTCATTTTTACCGACTGGTCCATCGCCGTGCGCCACAGGCGATTGGTCACATCCAGATGGATGCCCAGCGCAGCAGGAAGTTTGCGTGGTTGTGACATACCGGATTGCTCTCGATTATTTATTTGCTTGTGCAAACAAATAATAGATCGGACGTTATGACAGGATCAAGCAGATGTCGCGGAATAAAATAAAATCCAGTTAATACAGAGCGATATATCGCATTTTTACAGATTTGCTCCCCGACAACGCGGGGAGCGATAAGAAAAACTCAGTTCCCCGCCACCGCGCAGTGGTAGTCCTGAATTTCGCCGGCCGAGCCCAGGTTCAGGTCGGTCAACTTCAAACGGTTGGCCAACAGCAGCATCTCACCCTGCGGGCTGACCGCCAGCGCCAGGCCATAATTGCCGATGCTGTCGCCCTGCTCGACCACATAGTTGTGCAGCAAACGGAAAGGATCTTCCTGGGTTAAATCGGTGCCCGCCAATTTTCTGGCCAGATATTGGTGGCCGACCAATTTCACCGCCAGCGGGCGCCACTGCTGATCTAATTGCTCCGCCTGTTGCCCCAGCGCGTTATAGACATCCTGACGCAGGCAGGCAACGTGAATATGCAGCTGATCCTGAGAACGGCCATATTTCGAATTGACCGCCAGCGAAAGCCACGCATCTTTTAACGGCTTACCCAACTCGCCGGATATATGTTCGCGGTTATTCCAGGCCTGGGCGAAATAAGGCGGCGCGTGCTCCGTCTGCAATGCCGGGCTCTCGATGCCGCTGACCTTTTCGGTTGGCATCACCAGATCGTGATAGGGGCCTTTGCTGTCCTTAAACAGCACATAACCCTGTGTTAAATCAACCTTTAAGCAGGGCGCCGGATCGTCGTTCTGCTGCTGATTGGGCACGCACTGTTGGCTGACGATTTGCCACAGCGCATTCGGATTGCCGCGCCCAAAGAACCACCACAGCACCGCCGCCAGTAGCAAAATGACAAGCAAAATAATTAATAGTCTGAAAAGTCTTTTCATCGTGACTCCCTGTTTAGCTATTCCATCTTGAAAGGAGCGCCAGCATAAACCAAGGCGCTTATCGTCACCAGAATATTATCCTTAGCGTCATCTTTCATTGACATCTTGTTATCAAGGAAAATTAAAAATAAGGGTTTACCTAAGTAATTTAAGGTAAATTAATACCGCAGTTAGAATATGAGTGTGATATAAGCAGCCGGACTCTCTTTATATAAGGAACCGATAAGATGCCAACGATGGGCAACTCCCTGCATTATCTCGACGTGGGCTCAGGCTTTCCGTTGCTGCTGGGCCACAGCTATCTGTTCGATCTGAACATGTGGGCGCCGCAGTTTGAAGCGCTGGCGAAACGCTACCGCCTGATCGTGCCGGATCTCTGGGGCCACGGCGACTCACCGGCGCTGCCGACCGGGCGAAACAGCCTGTCGGATATCGCCGCCGATCATTTGGCGCTGATGGATCGCTTGGATATTGAAGAGTTCGGCATCGTCGGCCTGTCCGTCGGCGGCATGTGGGGCGCCGAACTGGCGGCGCTGGCGCCGGAACGGGTCAAGGTGCTGGCGCTGATGGACAGCTATCTGGGCGACGAAACGCCGGAGGCGCGGCAGCGTTATATGGGCATGCTGGCCGCCGTGGAGCAAGCCGGCGCCATCACTTCGCCGCTGCTGGAACATGTCGCGTCGCTGTTTTATTCCGATGACGTCCCCGACGCCTTATTGCAATCGCTGTTGTGTCAGCTCCAGAGCCTGCCCGCCGATCGCCTGCGCGAGAGCATCGTACCGCTGGGCCGGATGATCTTCGGTCGCCCCGACAAGCTGGCGCTGCTGGAAAACATCACCGCCGCCAGCATCGTCATCACCGGCGCCCAGGATAAGCCGCGCCCGCCGGCGGAAGGCCAGCGCATGGCGGATCTTCTCGGCTGTCAACATGTGCTGATCCCCAACGCCGGGCATATCAGCAACAAGGAAAACCCGACGGCGGTCAACGAAACCCTGCTGGCGTTTCTGGCTGAAAACACCACCCCGCTGTTCTGGTAACATTCTCCGGGCCGCCAGGCCCGGCGAGTCATTCCGCGCGCCGCATAAACCCGTGTCGGCTCAGGATTTCCTGCCCCTGTTCGCTCAAGATAAATGCGGCTAACCGCTGCGCGCCGTCATCCAACAGGCATAAACCGTAATCCGCCTCGATGTCCAGCGGCGGCGCCAACGGCCGCACCGCCAACGTCGGGTAGGCGGCTAAGGCCGGAGCATAGCTGGCGTAGCCGAGAAAAATATCCGCCTGCCCGCCGGCGATCAGATATTCCGCTGCCAATCGGCCCGCCGGCACCGGGGCAGAATCCCTGCCGCCAACCAACGGCAGCGCCCGGCGGCGCAACGCTTCCCCTTGCCCCGGCCAGTATTGCTCACAGCGTTCGAAAAGCTGCAGCGCATAATCGCCGGAAGGATCTGCCTCCGGTGTCGAGGTAGCAAGGCGCCAGTGGGGATCGAACAGCACCTGCGGCAGCGGACGTTCGGTTAATGCCGGCACGTTGCGTACCGTCACACAGAGCCGATTGCGCGCAAAAATCTGCACCGCCCCCGCTATCCCAAGATCCACCAACCTTTGCGGGTGCGCCACGTTGGCCGAGGCGAACAGCTGTGGCCGCTTGCCATTCTCTATCCGCTGGCGCAACAACCCCGCCGGGCCGAATTCCGCCGTGACTTTTTGCCCGGCGCGCCGCTGAAACGCCGACAGCAGCGGCACAAACGCCAGCCGCAGGCTGCCGGCGGCAAACAGCAGGATATCACTCATCATGTCGCTCCAGTTGGCTGCGATACAGCGGCACCAGCGTCGCGTAACGGCGGCCCGCCACCGTCAGCGGCACCCGTTCGATCGCCAGCTCGAACAGGGGTGACAGGGATTGCGCCGTTAACACCTCGCGGCAGGCACCGAGCCGGCTGCGCCCTTCCTTGCCCAACAGCAAAGCCCGATCGGCCACCGCGTGAGCATGATTGGGTTGATGCGTAGAGAACACCACCGCCAACTGCTGCTCCCGCGCCAGGCTCGCCATCAGGCTCAACACCCGATCCTGATAATGCAGATCCAGCGCCGAAGTCGGTTCATCCAGGATCAACACCTCGCAGCGCATCGCCAACGCGCGGGCGATCATCACTAATTGACGTTGACCGCCGGATAGGCTGCCAAACTCGCGCTCTGCCAGGTGCTGCAAATCCAACGACTGCAACGCTTCTCTCGCCAGCCGATGATCCTCGGCTGACGGTGAACGAAACAGGCCGACATGGCGCGCCCGACCCATCAATACGATATCCAGCACCCGGTAGGCGAACGGCGGCGCAAAGTGTTGCGGGACAAAGCCCATCTCACCGTGGCGCTCAATCTCGCCGGATTGCGGCGTCAGGCTGCCTAACAGCAGCTGCAGCAGCGTGCTCTTGCCACGCCCATTCGGGCCCAATACCGCCAGCACTTCGCCGCGCCGCAGCTGAATGTCCAGATGCTGGAACAGCGGTGCCCCGCCCGGCCAGGCGAACCTCACGCCCCTGGCGGCCAATAAGGTGTCAGTCATGCCAGCCTCTCACTTGCGCGCGGCGCAGCAGCAGCGCGAACAGCGGCGCGCCAATCAGCGCGGTCAGAATGCCCAGCGGGATTTCGCTGCTGCTCAGCGTGCGCGCCAAATCGTCGATCACCAGCATGTACAGGGCCCCCAGGCAAAGTGAAGCCGGCAACAGGCGCCGGTGATCCGGCCCCACCAGCCGCCTCGCCACGTGCGGGATCACCAAGCCGACCCAACCGATGCTGCCGCTGACCGCCACCTGGGCGGCCACGATGGCGGCGCACAGCGTCAAAATCAGCCAGCGGGTGCGCTCAACGTTGATGCCCAATGCACCGGCATCCTCATCGCCCAACGACAGCAGATTGATGCGCCAGCGCAGCGCCAACAGCAAGCCGCCGGCCAACAGCAAAGGCACAAACAGCATCAGCAGCTTTTGCCGATCGGCGGTGGCAAAGCTGCCGAGCAGCCAAAACACGATGCTCGGCAGTTTCTCTTCGGTATCCGCCAGATATTGCATCAGGCTGACGCAGGCTGAGAAGAAGCCGCTGAGGATCACCCCCGCCAGTACCAAAGAGAGAATATTGCGCCGCGCAATGGCGCTGGTGAGAGTGAAAATCAGCAGCAGCGCCGCCATGCCGAAAACAAAAGCCGACAGCAGCAGTGCCGCCAACGGCAGGCTGAGCAGGATAGCCAGCGTGCCGCCAAAGGCCGCGCCGGACGACACGCCGACGATATGCGGGTCGACCAGCGGGTTGCGAAAGACGCCTTGCAAAGCCGCGCCGCACAGGGCCAGCGCCGCGCCGGCGCCCATCGCCAACAGCACTCGCGGCACGCGCACGCCCAGGATCACCTGGCGTTGGATAGCATCGATGCCGGCATAATGCTGCCCGGTGAACGGCTCCAGCAAAATCATCAGGCTGTGCGTCATCGGCACCTGAAAGCGGCCAACGCCGAGCGAAAACAGCGCGCAGCACAGCGTCAACAACGCCAGCCAGCCCGGCCTCATTGCCCGCTCTGGCAGCAGGTGGCGCGGTAATAACGTTGATAGTAAGCGTCGACCCGCTGCTGCAGATTGATATCGGCAAAACGCTGCGGGTAAAGTTTTTTCGCCATCCACAACTCACCCAACGCCATCGCCTCCGGCATCGGATACCCCCAGGCCTTGGCATACTCCGGCATCAGGTAGACCCGCTTATTCTTCACCGCGTCGATCGGCTGCCACTGCGGTGACGTCAGGATCTGTTGCACCACGTCCGGGTAGCGCTCCTGCACGAAAATCACCGCCGGATCCCACTTCAGGACATCCTCGATAGAAACCTGTTTAAACCCCTGAATTTCCTTCGCCGCCACGTTGAGCGCACCGGCGTGCCGCATCATCAACCCGGTATACTTGCCGGCGCCGTAAGTGGTGAGATCGGGGTTGGCCATATATACCCGCACCCGCTGATTTTCCGGCAGATCGCGCAGCCGTTCGGCGACCAACGCGCGCTGCTGAATGACGTCCTTAATCAACGCTTCGGCCTGAGGCTGACGCGACATCACTTCGCCGATCAGGCGAATGCCGTCCTGCAGCCCCAGCGTATAGGCCCGATCCTCATCACTCAGCTGCGGATTCATTTTACCCGCCTGATCGGCCGCCTCGCGGCGCAGCGAGATAGCCACCACCGGAATGCCCACTCGTTCGATCTGCGCAATCATCTCCGGCGGCGCATAGTTGGCCACGAACACCACCTGCGGATGCAGGCCGAGCAGGCTCTCGATATTCACCGAAGTCAGATCGCCCGGCATCGGCAGGGTTGCCAACGTCGGCGCCAGCCGCAGGTAGTTTGGCCCCAGCTGCTTTTTCCAACTGCTGAGCACACCGACCACCTGAGGCATCGCATCAAGCTGCACCAACAGGTTCAACGTCTGGTGTTGCAGCACCACCGCGCGGGTGATGCGATCGGGCAGCGTGACCTGGCGATTGAGCTGATCGGTGACCTGGCGATCCGCCTGGGCGGCGGTGGAAAACAAAACAAGCGCCAACAGCAGGCGCGGGAGAAAGTTAAACATGGCAGTGACCGATTGGTTATCGTTGTATAGCAAATAATATAGCGATGTGCATGGCGAAACAATCAGCGGGATCAAACCGGATGCGGGTACTCGGGAGGTAAAACGAGGCGTGAATGCGATCCTGGAAGCGGATCCGCCGGTGTGGCGACGGATCCCATCGGCCCTGTAAGGGCGCGTGAAGAAGACTTACTGACCGATAGACGTCAGCCCCTGGCGGATCCCTTCGTCAGCCTGCTGGCACCATGCCTGCAGCCCCTGCGGCGCTTCTTTTTCCAACGCGACCACTTTGCCGTCGTCGTTCAGCACATTGCCTTCGCGGCCCATCGCTTCGCGCTTGTCGCCGTCGCGGGTGTCGACGCCGCCGGGAATAGCCGCCACGTAGGCCACCATTTTCTTGGCGTTGTCGATGCTGTCGGCTTTCAGGAAGCCTTTATCGACGCAGTAGGACATCAACCCGGCGGTATTGCGCGTGATGTCATAGACGTTTTTCAATGCGGCAGGATCCATCCCTTCAGCGTTAGCGGTGTTGAACAGGCCCAGAGTCGCGGCAATCATGCCGGTCAGAATGCTTTTTTTCATTGTTAACTCGTTTTAATAATGAATTATTTAATTTTTAATCATTCACAAATACAGTGTGAATATCGTTACGGTATAACGGCGGCCTAGATTAACACAACCCTAATGTATTAATAGCGGTGATTAAGTTAAGCCTCAATAAAATAAAAACGCATACTGGGGTAATAATCTCCGCCCGCTGTCATTTTTTCACGTTCGGCATTGGCCGCGCTCAATTCATAGTAAAAATAATCTCGACCAGGAATTATTTACAAAATAAGCGTTGGCCTGCGGTCAATTGCGCGCCCCCTTTGCCAAAACCACCGGCGTGGCATAGCCTGTTAAGACGCGTCATGCCTTAGTGGGAGGGGATTCACATGAACCATGCCCTCCGGCCGCCACAATGCGACGAAAAACCCTTCTCGATATCACGATGAATTTATATCTCTATCCAGCGGTGCTTATCGCGCATCGCCTGGGCATCTTTGAGTTTATTGCTCTGCCCCCCGCAACCTGACCGATATATGCGCTCAGGCCAATGTGGAAAGACGCCCGGCGGAAACGTTGATCATGGCGCTATTAGCATTGAAATTGATCGCCAGAGACGGCGAAACATTTCATCTTACGCCGGAAGCGGAACCCTTTTTGTTAAAAACACCGCGTTATTTCTGGGATTTGATCAGCAGCGTTTGGCCGGCGCGCTGACGGGCATCGTGTTCGGTCTGCCGCCGCGGGATACGGCCTGATGATGATGGGATGGACGCAGGGCCGCCAATACTCCGGCAGGGAAATCGGCGACCAGCTGCGCGACGTCGGGCCTGCTCAAGTGCTGCCGTCGCTCGGCTATTTCAGCATCGTGACGGCGCAAAAACCCCGGGCTTAGCGGTTCACCGAGCGCGCCATGCGGCTGTAGGTGTGGCGCACGCCGCGAATCGCCACGCTGTAAGCGAAGATGTTTTCCGGCAGCGCCAGCCCCAGATAGCCGGTATCGCCGATATGGTGCAGGTCCGCCCCGGCCATTTTGCTCATCAGCGCAATCTGCCGCACGGTCTGCACGTCGGCCCCCTCTTGCGAGGTGCCGATCGCCGTCATTGCCAGCGCGCCCTGCCGCTGCGCATAAGCGATCAGCGCCGCCACTTTCTCCTGCGACATGCCGGGAATGGTGCCGGGCGCCGGCAACAGCACGATGTCCGCGCCGTTCTCCACGAACAGCGCGATGTCCTGCTCGCCGATCAGCTGGCTGCCGCTTTCGCGCACGATACCTGCCCCGTGCATCTTGCCGGTCACCAGCACCATCTCGTCGCCCACCTCATCACGGATCGCTTTCAGCGCGGCGGCGATCGCCTGATTGCTGACGCCGTTGTTCGGGTTGCCGGTCAGCACCAGCATGCGCGCGCCGAGTTGATACAGCTTGCGCGCATTCTCGGCGGTGGCGGCACGCCCCGCCGTCATCTGCCAGAAATCGTTATGTTCGGTGGCGAAGGCCGGATCGACCGCCTCCAGGTTCACCCCGATCACCCGCCCGGTCAGGCGCTGCAGCGTGCGCAGCGCCTCCTGCGGCGGCACGTCGGCGGGCAGCCCCGCGATGTGCGGCTGGTCGACGTCGAACAGGTTCAGCAGCAGCAGGTCGGCGCCCTGGCTGGCCGCCAGCTCGGCGTTGGTGACGTTATTGAGCAGCGGCTGAGTGACCGCGATGGTTTCGCTGACCAAGATGCGCCCTTCGCTGGCGCGGATGGCATAGAGCAGATCGGCTTTGCCGATATCGGCCAGATCGCTGGCGCTGCAGTCCAGATAGCGTTTCATGAGGCAAGCTCCGATGACGTTAGCGGGAATGAATAGATGCCCCCTCGCTCAGCGCGGCGAACGAGGGGGACAGGGTTACTTCAGCGTAAAGCTTTGCGCCTGCACGTTGTCGGAGTCCAGGCCGACGAACACGTTGAATTTGCCCGGCTCCGCCCCCCATTTCAGGCTGGCGTTGTAGAACTTCAGATCGTCTTCGCTAATCGGCAGCTCAACCTGCTGCGACTGGCCGGCCTTCAGCGTCACTTTCTTGAAGTTGCGCAGCTCTTTCACCGGCCGGCTGACCGAGGCGGTCACGTCCTGCAGATACAGCTGCACCACCGTGGCGCCGTCGTACTTGCCGGTATTTTTCAGCGTGACGCTGGCGGTTAGCTTGCCGTTGCGCGCCATCGTCGGGCTGGACAATGTCAGGTCCGACAGGCTGAAAGTGGTGTAGCTCAGGCCGTAACCGAACGGATACAGCGGGCCGTTCGGCGAATCGAAGTAGCGCGAGGTGTACTTGCCCGGATTCTCCTTGCCGAACGGGCGGCCGGTGTTCAGGTGGTTGTAGTACATCGGGATCTGGCCGACCGAGCGCGGGAAGGTCATCGGCAGCTTGCCCGACGGGTTGTAGTCGCCGAACAGCACGTCCGCCACCGCGTTGCCGCCCTCGGTGCCGCTGTACCAGGTTTCCAGCATCGCGTCCGCCTGCTCGCTCTCCCAGCTCAGCGCCAGCGGCCGGCCGTTCATCAGCACCAGCACCAGCGGCTTGCCGGTGGCTTTCAGCGCGGCGATCAGATCGCGCTGGCTCTGCGGGATCGTGATGTCGGCGCGGCTGGAGGCCTCATGCGCCATGCCCTGCGATTCCCCCACCACCGCCACCACCACGTCGGCCTTGTTCGCCGCCTGTACCGCTTCGTCGATCATCTGCTGCGGCGAACGGGTATCGAACGCCACCGCCGGCTCATACTCGTTCAGGTAGTCGATAATGCCCTTATCCTGCGTGACGTTGGCGCCCTTGGCGTAAAGAATGCGCGCCTTGTCGCCCACCGCCCGCTCCAGCCCTTCGCGCAGGGTCACCGACTGCTTGACCACCCCGGCGGCGGACCAGCTGCCCATCACGTCGCGCTGGCTGTCGGCCATCGGCCCGACCAGCGCGATGGTCGCCTGTTTGCTCAGCGGCAGCGTCTGCTTATCGTTCTTCAGCAGCACCATCGTTTTGCGTGCCACCACCCGCGCCTCGGCGCGGTGCAGGCGGCTTTCGGCGTTGGTGTCCTGCGGATCGGCCCCCGCCGGCCCCAGATGCACATACGGATCGGTGAACAGCCCCATGTCGTACTTGGTGTTCAGCACGTCGCGGCAGGCGCGGTCGATATCGCTTTCAGCCACCAGCCCGTCTTTCACCAGGCCCGGCAGGTATTTGTCGTAGAACTCGTCGCTCATGCTCATGTCGACGCCGGAGGTGATCGCCAGCCGCACCGCGTCGCGCGCGTCGGCGGCCACGCCGTGTTTAATCAGTTCTTTAATTGCGCCGTGGTCGCTGATGGTGATGCCTTTAAAGCCCCACTGGTCGCGCAGCAGATCTTTCAGCAGCCACGGGTTGGCGGTGGCCGGCACGCCGTTGATCGCGTTGAGCGACACCATCACCCCGCCGCTGCCGGCATCCACCGCCGCTTTATAAGGCGGCAAATAGTCCTGATGCATGCGCAGCGGGCTCATGTCGACAGTGTTGTAATCGCGGCCGCCTTCGACGGCGCCGTACAGCGCAAAGTGCTTGACGCTGGCCATCACCGAACCGGGTTTGGCCGGGTCGCCGTTCTGGAAACCGTCGACCATCACCTTGGCGATTTTCGACACCAGCCAGGTGTCTTCGCCGAAGCCTTCGGAGACCCGCCCCCAGCGCGGATCGCGGGTGATATCGACCATCGGCGCAAAGGTCATGTTCAGGCCGTCGTCGCTGGCCTCCTGCGCCGCCACCCGGGCGCTGAGCGCGATGGCTTCCAGATCGAAGCTGGCCGCCAGCCCCAGGCTGATCGGGAACACGGTGCGCTGACCGTGCACCACGTCATAAGCGAAGAACAACGGGATTTTGAGGCGGCTGAGCTGCATCGCCTGATCCTGCATCACCCGGATATCCGGCCGGGTAACGGTATTGAAGATGGCGCCGATCTGCCCTTTGCGGATGCCCTCGCGGATCGCTTCTTTCGGGTTATCCGGCCCGACGCTGATCAGCCGCAGCTGGCCGATCTTCTCTTCCAGCGTCATCTGCTTCATCAAATTGGACACGAAGGCCTCGCGCTGCTGGGCGTGCATGCCCTGCGTTATCGGCGTTTCCTGCGCAAAAGCCGGGCTGAGGGCCAGACCGGACAACATACTCACCACACAAAGCCATTTCATCTTGTTTTATCTCAGGCGTGTTTCCGCCGCCAACGCCGCGGAGTTTAATCGGAGTGAAGAAACAGTTTGCCACACTCTGTTTCATCGCCAAGGTAATTCGCATCGTTAATGTTTACAAAGCATTACAGGTTATCGGCAGGTAATTCTGCAGCCGGGCGCGGCTGTCGGCGGCCTCCGCCGTCAGGAAATCGATAAACTGCGCCAGCGCCGGCGATGGCGCCCCGCGTTCAGGATAGACCAAATAATAGGCCGCGCCGCTGCTGACGCAGAGCGGGAACGGCGTGACGATACGCCGCGCCTGAATATCCTCCTCCAGCAGGCACAGATCGCCGATGGCGATGCCAAACCCTTGCAGTGCGGCGCTCATCGCCAGATCGAGGGTATCGAAATGCTGAGCCTTGCCGGACGGCAGCGCATCGGCCCCCGCCGCCTTCAGCCAGCGCAGCCAGTCGCGCCGATCGCGCGTCGGGTGCAGCAGGGTTTTGTCCGTCAAGTCCGCCAGCCGGGGCGTTGGCGGCAGGAACGTCGGCGTGCAGACCGGCGTGAGGATTTCGTCGAACAGCAGGTGCGCGCTCAGCTTTTTGCCCGGCGGCCGGCCGAATACCACCGCGGCGTCAAACTGCTCGGTGCTGAAATCCAGACCGTGCGACACCGAAGCAGTCAGCTCAATATGCATGTCCGGCCGTTCATTCTGCAGGCGAATGATGCGCGGCAGCACCCAGCGCATGGCGCAGGTCGGGCATTTGATGCGCAGCGCCCCCGGCGGGGCGGCGGCCCGCGTCAGCGCCTCGTCCAACTGCCCCAGCGCCTGCTGCACCGGCGCCAACAGCTGCGCGCCCTGCGGCGTCAGCGCCAAACCGCGCGCCTGGCGGCTGAACAGCGGATAGCCCAGGCGCTGTTCCAGCCCGAGGATTTGCCGGCTGACCGCCCCCTGCGTCAGGTGCAGCTGCCGGGCGGCATGGGTAAAGTTGAGGCGTTGCGCCACCACCACGAAGGTTTTCAACACGTCGAGCGACGGCAGGGATATCGGCATAGCGGGCCTCGATTAGGTATGATCGTAGTGCATGACAAGTATGACAAACTTTCCCTTGTCCGCCTACGCCGCCTGATGCTTAATCGCTCAACACTTCCCTGTTTGCCTGGAGCCCATCATGCAGAGCGCCTGCTCATCCCGCTCGAAGCTGCCGGACGTCGGCACCACCATTTTCACCGTCATTGGCCAACTCAGCGCCGAACATCAGGCCCTCAATCTGTCGCAGGGCGCGCCCAACTTCGCCGGTGACCCGCAGCTGATCGAGGCGACGGCGCAAGCCATGCGCGCAGGTCATAACCAATACGCGCCGATGAGCGGCGTGGCGGCGTTACGTGCTGCTCTGGCGGAAAAAGCTGAACGATTGTATGGCGCACGCTATGACGCCGACGAAGAAATCACGGTGATCGCCAGCGCCAGCGAAGGGCTGTACTCGGCGATCAGCGCGCTGGTGCATCCCGGCGACGAGGTGATCTATTTCGAACCGGCGTTCGACAGCTATGCGCCGATCGTGCGCCTGCAGGGCGCCACGCCGGTGGCGATCAAGCTGTCGTTGCAGGATTTTCGCGTCGACTGGGACGAAGTGGCCGCCGCCATCAACGGCAAAACGCGCATGATCATCGTCAACACGCCGCACAACCCGACCGGCGCGGTGTTTGACGCGCACGACATCGAACGTCTGACCGCCCTGACCCGTGACACCGACATCGTGATCCTGTCCGACGAGGTCTACGAGCACGTGGTGTTCGACGGCGATATTCACCACAGCATGGCGCGCTACCCGCAGCTGGCGGAACGCAGCGTGATCGTGTCGTCGTTCGGTAAAACCTACCACGTCACCGGCTGGCGCGTCGGCTACTGCCTGGCGCCGGCGGCGCTGATGGACGAGATCCGCAAGGTGCACCAGTTTATGGTGTTCTCCGCCGATACGCCGATGCAGCACGCCTTCGCCACCGCGCTCGCCAACCCGCAGAGCTACCTGGGGCTGGCGGCGTTTTATCAACAAAAGCGCGATCTGCTGGCCAGCGCCCTGCAGGATTCGCGCTTTGAGCTGCTGCCCAGCCGCGGCAGCTTCTTCATGCTGGCCCGCTTTAGCGGCTTCAGTCACGAAAGCGACAATGATTTCGCCGTGCGCTTGATCCGCGAAGCGAAGGTGGCGACGATCCCGCTGTCGGCGTTCTACAGTGACGGCACCGATACCGGCATTATCCGGCTGAGTTTTTCCAAAGATAACGAGACCCTGCTGGAAGGCGCGCGCCGCCTGAGCCAGGTGTGATTTTTTGTCCAACCATGGGAAAGGGGCACTGCCTATGAAAGCATTGAAAACGCTGTTCGCCGCCGGATGCCTGCTGGCCGCCGGCGCTTCGCTGGCGGCGGAAAACAGCCTGCGCTTCGGCCTGGAAGCGCTGTATCCGCCGTTCGAATCCAAATCCGCCAGCGGCAAACTGGAAGGGTTCGACATCGAACTGGGCGACGCGGTGTGCGCCGCCGCGCAGTTGCAATGCAGCTGGGTGGAAACCTCGTTCGACAGCCTGATCCCGGCGCTGCAGGCGCGCAAGTTCGACGCCATCAACTCGGCGATGAACGTGACCGAACAGCGGCGCCAGGCGATCGCCTTTACCGACGCCATCTATCAGGTGCCGAACCGCCTGATCGCCAAGGCCGGCAGCGGCCTGCTGCCGGACGCCAAAGCGCTGGCGGGCAAACACGTGGGCGTGCTGCAAGGCTCGATTCAGGAGATTTACGCCAAAACCCATTGGGCGCCGGCGGGCGTGGACGTGGTGTCTTACCAGGATCAGAATCAGGTTTATCTCGATCTGGCGGCCGGTCGGCTCGACGCCACGCTGGTGATGGCGCCCTCGGGGCAAAGCGGCTTCCTGTCGCAGCCGGACGGCAAAGGCTTCGCCTTCGTCGGCGAGGCGGTGCGCGACGACAAGATCCTCGGTGAAGGCATCGCCTTCGGCCTGCGTAAAGGGGATGAGGCGCTGAAGAAGAAACTGGATGCCGCCATCGCCAAAGTGAAACAGCAAGGCACGGTGACGACGCTGTCGAAGAAGTATTTCGGCGATATCGACGTGACGGTGAAGTGATGGACGGGGGCGGCACCGCCGCCCCCTGCCGCGTTTAGCGATCGAACACCGAACTGTTCAGCGCGCGATCCTGCTGGTGGCGCTCCAGCGCCAATTCGATCAGGCGCGTGATCAGCGCCTGGTAGCTGACGCCGCTGGCGGCCCACAGCTTGGGATACATGCTGATGTTGGTGAAGCCCGGCAGCGTGTTGATCTCGTTGATCACCACCTGGTTGTCCGGCGTCAGGAACACATCCACCCGCGCCAGGCCGAAGCACTCCAGCGCGCGGAACGCCTTCAGCGCCACCTCGCGGATGTGGTCGCTCACTTCCGGCGCGATTGCCGCCGGCACCACCACCTGAGCGCCCTGCTCATTGATGTATTTGGTGTCGTAAGCATAGAAGGCGTCGCTCAGCACGATCTCGCCGCACACGCTGGCCTGCGGATCGTCGTTGCCCAGCACCGCGCACTCGATCTCGCGGCCGACGATCGCCGACTCCACCAGCACCTTGTGATCGAAGCTGAAGGCCAGCGATACCGCCGCGTCGAACTCGGCGCGGTTTTCCACCTTGCTGACCCCGACCGACGAGCCCTGGTTGGCCGGCTTGACGAACAGCGGCAGGCCGAGGCGCTCGCTCAGTTGCTCAAACGTGAATCCGGCGCGGTTGGCGCGGGTCAGGGTGACGAACGGCGCCACCGCCAGCCCGGCGTCGCGCAGCAGGCGCTTGGTCACGTCTTTATCCATGCTGACCGCCGAGCCGAGCACGCCGGCGCCGACGAACGGCATATTGGCCATGCGCAGCAGCCCCTGCAGCGAGCCGTCCTCCCCCAGCGTGCCGTGCACGATCGGGAAGATGACGTCGAGTTGGCCCAACGCGCTGGCGCTGCCCGCTTCGATCAGCTGCTGTTTTTCCTGGCCCGGGATCAGCGCCACGTTCTTGTTCGAGCGGTTCAGCGCGATCAGCGCCGGGTTCTCGGCGTTGAGCAGGTAGTTGGAGGCGTCGTTGATGTGCCACTGCCCCTGTTTGTCGATCCCCAGCAGCGTGACGTCAAACTTCTCTTTGTCGATTGCATCCACAATGTTTTTGGCCGACTGCAGCGACACCTCATGCTCCGCCGATTTACCGCCAAAAATCACCCCAACACGTAGTTTAGTCACGCCTTAAATCCTTCTGAAAAATCATGGCAAAAAAGTCGTTTATCACAATAAACGCATTGCCTGGCGGCGGCAATCGTTGTTGCCAGAATCTTCTTACGCCACAGAATGCCACATCGCGACCATCCTAAACGTATACACTTCGTATATCGTTCACTTAGGGAGACGCCGATGGGCATCGTAAAAATTTCAGACGCGCTGCATGACGATCTGCGCCTCGCCAGCCTGACCATGACGCGTTCGATCAACGCGCAGGCCGAGTACTGGATCAAGATCGGCATGCTGGCGGAGTTCCATCCGGAACTGACCTACCCGCAGCTGGTAAAAAAAATGATGAAAGATAACGCGCTGACGCTGAAGGAGATTGTCGGGTGAAACAGATTGTGATTAAAACGCCGGAAGAGATTGCCAAAATGCGCCATTCCGGCGCCCTGCTGGCGAAAGTGTTTGCTATGCTCGATGAGGTCATCGTCGAAGGCATCTCCACCATGGAGATCAACGACCGCGCCGAGGCGTTTATCGTCGAAGAGCTGAAGTCGCGCCCGGCCAGCAAGGGGCAGTATGATTTCCCTTATGTGCTCAACACCTCAATCGACGACGTGGTGTGCCACGGGGTGCCGTCGGCCAGCAAAATCCTGCGTTCCGGCATGATCGTCAACGTGGACATCACGCTGGAAAACGGCGGCTACATCGCCGACTCCAGCAAAATGTACTGCATCGGCCAGGTGACGCCGCTGGCCAAACGGCTGGTGAACAACGTCTATGAATCGATGTGGCAGGGCATTCGCGCGGTGAAACCGGGCGCCACCCTCGGCGATATCGGCCATGCCGTCCAGCGGCACGCCGAGCAGGCCGGCTACAGCATCGTGCGGGAGTATTGCGGCCACGGCATCGGCCGCGATATGCATGAAGAACCGGCGGTGCTGCACTACGGCCAACCCGGCAGCGGTCTGGTGCTGCAGGAAGGCATGGTGTTCACCATCGAGCCGATGATCAACCAGGGCGACCGCCGTATCAAGCAGAAGAAAGACGGCTGGACGGTGGTGACGCGCGACAAAAAACTGTCGGCGCAGTGGGAACACACCGTGGCGGTCACCGCCGACGGCGTGGAGATCCTGACGCTGCGCGACGAAGAGCGCCGGGCCGGCTACGCCGAGCGGTACTAAACCCGCAAGCCATTAGCCTGGCAAGCTGATAGCTTAATAAGTTATTTAATTGATAACCTCTTAGCTTATATGCGGCACTCCGGCGCCGCGGTTAAAGTGACGGGGATGACAGGGAGACAGACAGCATGCAGTCAGGCAATCAGGCGTTTATCAATCAGCTCAAGGACATCGTCGGCGGCCCGCAGCTGTTGACCGGCGATCGCAACACCGAGCGGTATCGCAAGGGGTTCCGCTCCGGCGAAGGCCAGGCGCTGGCGGTGGTGTTTCCCACCAGCCTGTTGCAGCTGTGGCGCATTTTGCAGGCCTGCGTGGCCGCCGACAAAATCGTCATCATGCAGGCCGCCAATACCGGCCTGACCGAAGGATCGACCCCCAGCGGCAACGACTATGATCGCGACATCGTCATCGTCAGCACCCTGCGCCTCGACCATATTCAGGTGCTGGACAACGGCAAGCAGGTGGTCGGCTTCCCCGGCAGCACCCTGCACCACCTCGAGAAATTGCTCAAACCCTACGGCCGCGAACCGCATTCGGTGATCGGTTCCTCCTGTATCGGCGCCTCGGTGATCGGCGGCGTGTGCAACAACTCCGGCGGCTCGCTGGTGAAACGCGGCCCGGCCTATACCGAAATGGCGCTGTACGCCCAGCTAGGGGAAGACGGCCAGCTGCGCCTGGTGAACCATCTGGGCATCCGCCTCGGCGACACGCCGGAAGAGATCCTCACCCGGCTGGAAAAAGGCGACTATCGCCCGACCGACGTCGAATACGGCGAGCTGCGCGCCTCGGATAACGAGTACGCCAGCCGGGTGCGCGACGTCGATGCCGATACCCCTTCCCGCTTTAACGCCGACAAACGCCGCCTGTTCGAGGCCTCCGGCTGCGCCGGCAAGCTGGCGGTGTTCGCGGTGCGGCTCGACACCTTCGAGAAAGAAGGCAAAGAGCAGGTATTCTATATCGGCACCAACGACACAGCGGTGCTGACCGAGCTGCGCCGCCACATGCTGAGCCAGTTCGACAATCTGCCGGTGGCCGGTGAGTACATGCACCGCGATATCTTCGACATCGCCGAGGTCTACGGCAAAGACACCTTCATGATGATCGACAAGCTCGGCACCGATCAGATGCCGCGCTTCTTCACCCTGAAAGGCCGTATGGACGCCAGCCTCAACAAGCTGCCGCTGCTGCCGCACAACCTGACCGACCGGCTGATGCAGGGCCTGAGCCATCTGGCGCCGAGCCACCTGCCGAAGCGCATGAAGGACTACCGCGAACGTTTCGAACATCACCTGCTGCTGAAGATGGCCGGCCCCGGCGTAGACGAAGCGCAGCGCTACCTGACCGAGTACTTCGCCCAGGCCGAAGGCGCTTTCTTCGCCTGCACACCTGACGAAGGCAAAAAGGCCTTCCTGCACCGCTTCGCCGCCGCCGGCGCCGCCGTGCGCTACCATGCGGTGCACGCCGACAAGGTGGAGGATATTCTGGCGCTGGATATCGCCCTGCGCCGCAACGACACCGACTGGTTTGAAACGCTGCCGCCGGAAATCGACAGCCAGCTGGTGCATAAGCTGTATTACGGCCACTTTATGTGCCACGTCTTCCATCAGGACTACGTGGTGAAAAAAGGCGTCGACAGCCACGCGCTGAAAGAAAAGATGCTCGAGATCCTCAACCGGCGCGGCGCCGAGTACCCGGCGGAGCATAACGTCGGCCACCTGTATCACGCCAAACCGGATCTGCAGGCGTTCTACCGCGCCGCCGATCCGACCAACAGCTTCAACCCCGGCATCGGCAAAACCAGTAAACGCAAAGGCTGGGCCGAAGGCCCCCGCTAAGACCGCCCGATTGGCCCGCCGCCGCACCCGGCGCGGGCCTACTCTCCCCTGCCTGCCTCATCGTGATCTTTCTGCGCCCTTAAAGATGCATTTTTATTGCAACTTATAAATTTCCCGATTACCATTCATCGCAAATGAGAATCAATTACAAAACTGTCATGACGGATACATGGCATCCGCCGTGGCAATCACCGCGAAGTTGTTAATGAGAAGGAACCTACCATGAGTCAGACCCTCGATTCCGCCCAGCTGTTAGCCGCGCTCGATAAAGTGATGGTGATCTCCACCACCGATCTGCAGGGCACCATCACCTACGTCAACGATCTGTTTTGCCAACTGACCGGCTTTTCCCGGGAAGAGCTGGTGGGCCAGCCCCATAGCATCGTGCGCCACCCTTCCGTGCCGAAAGCGGTTTACAAAGCGATGTGGGACACCATCAAGGCGGGCGGCATCTGGACCGGCATCATTCCGAACGTCGGCAAAGGCGGCGTGCTGTACGTGGTCGACACCACAGTGCAACCGCTGTATGACGCCCAGGGCAATATCGCGGCCTATATCAGCATCCGCCGCGTGATCAACGATCTGATGACCGACTTCGAATCGGTGGAATTCGCCAAAGAACAGTTCGACAACCACTACGACAAGTAACCGCCATGGCCGACCTTATCGAACGCATCCTGATTGGTTACGGTTCGGAGTCGGGCAACGCCCGGGCGCTGGCGATGCGCCTGGGTGAACAAAGCAGCCTGCAACCCTACCGCCCCGTCGTGAAAGAACTCAACGCCATCCAGCCCGCCGATGTGGGCGAACGTGACGCCCTGCTGATCGTCTCCAGCTCATTTGGCGACGGCGAACCGCCCGCCAACGCCGAGCGTTTTTCCGACGCGCTGGCGCAATGGCCGGATCGCCACCGGTTGCGCTACGCCATCTTCGGTCTCGGCGACACCGCGTACCCGCATTTCTGCGGCTTCACGCAGGCGCTGGATGCACGTCTGACGCAATACGGCGCCCGCGCCATCATCAATCGCGTCGACGCTGACGTTAACTTCGAACCGTTCTTCGCAACCTGGCTGACGACGCTGGAGAAGGTGCTGGCCGGTGATGCCCAGGCCGGCCGCGATTTGCATCTGCGCGTGACCGCCTACGGCGAAGACCATGCGTTCAGCGCCGCCCTCCTGGAACGGCGGCCGCTCAGCGCACGCACGCCGCAGGCCTGGCACCTGCGGTTGAATATCGCCGGCAGCGGCATCGTTTACCGGGCTGGGGATACCGTCTATCTGTTGCCGGAGAACGACGAAGGATTATTGACCCGGCTGGCTGACTGGCTCGGCAGGCCGGAGGCCGCTGACGCGCTGCGCCGCCGGGAACTGCGCCAGCTCAGCAAAACGACGCTGCGCGAACTGGCGCAGTTGGCCGACAGCGAAGAGCTCAAAGGCTTGCTCAAGATCCGCCAGCGCAAAGCCCTGGAGAGCTATCTGTACGGCGCCGATCTGCTGGACGTGCTGCACGATTTTTGCCCGCCGCAGACGGTCACGCTGGAGAACCTGTTGGCGCTGCTGCCCGTTTGCCTGCCGCGCGCCTACTCCATCGCTTCAGTAACGCGGGTAGAGAGCCTCGACCTGTGCGTGCGCGACGTACGATATGAACGCGACGGCCGCACCCGGCGCGGCACGGCGACCGGCTGGCTGCTCAGCCAACCCGGCCCTTTCCGCCTCTTCTGCCGCGCCAACCCCGGCTTTTACCTGCCGCGCGATACCACCGTACCGGTGCTGCTTATCGGCACCGGTACCGGCATCGCACCGTTGATTGGCTTACTGCGCGAAATGGCCGCCCAGGGCGAACGGCGTGAAACCGTGCTGATCTTCGGTGAGAAAAGGCGCGATGAAGACTTCCTGTATGGCGAGGAGTTGGTCACGCTGAACGCGGCGGGCGTACTCACGCGGCTCATCACCGCCTTCTCGCGCGACACCGCCGACAAGTATTACGTGCAACACGCCATCGACGATCACGCCGGTGTCGTCAGCGGCCTGCTGCGGCGGGGCGCGCATGTCTACCTGTGCGGCAATCGTCAGTATCTGGAACATGCCGTGGCGACGGCGCTGGAGCAAGCCTGCGGGGCGGAAAACCTGTGGCAGACGCTGATTGAGCAGCAGCGCCTGCATCTGGAGCTCTATTGAGACAGGGCGGCGTTCACCGCTCCGCGCGCAGCAGCAAGGACACGATGAACGCGCCCCCCAGCCCCGCCGTAATGATGCCGATGGGCAGTTCCTGATTGGGGATCAGGCTGCGGCTGAGCATGTCGCCGCCGGTCAGCAGCATCGCCCCCAGCATGCCGCACATCGGCACGGACAATCGGTGGCGCACGCCCACCAGGCGCCGGGCCAGATAAGGCACCATCAGCCCGACAAAGCCGATCACGCCCGTCAGCGAAACGAGAAACGCCGTGGACAGTGCGCAGCACAGAAAGGTCTCGGTGCGCAGCCGCGCCACGTTGACCCCCATCGAATGGGCGGTTTGCTCGCCCGCCAGCAGCGCGTCCAGCGCCCTCCAACGCAGCGCCGTAAACCCGGCCAGCAGCACGAAACTCACCAGCGGAATGAACAGATTATCCCAACGCGCCAGCCCCAGCCCACCGAGCGACCAGAACAACACCGAACCGGCCGCCCGCTGATCGCCGGAAAACACCAGGTAGCTGGTGAGCGCGCTAAACAAAAATGAGACCGCCAGGCCACAGACGATCAGCTGCTCGGCGCGCCTGACCCGGCTGACGCGAAACAGGATCATCACCGCCAATGCGGACAAAACGCCGCCGACGAAAGCGGACAGCGGCAACGTCAGTACGCCCAGCGCATCGCCGAAGCGCGTGATGACCAGCACCGCGCCGGCGGAGGCACCGGAAGAGAGCCCAAACAAAAAAGGATCGGCCAGCTCATTGCGGGTGGTGGTCTGCAGCAGCGCGCCGGTCATCGCCAGTCCGGCGCCGGTTAACGCCGCCAACAAAGCCCTGGGCACCCGCAGCTGCACGACGATGGTGTCCAGCATGCCGGAAAGCGGCGCCGAACCGAGCCCTAACGCCGCAAACGCCTGCCGCCATGACAGCGCGACGCTCCCCAGCTGCAGGCTCCAGATCATTAGCCCGCACAATACCGACAGCGCCAGCGGTGCGAGCAGCATAAAGCGCCGAGTCGGCGAGTTCATTCAGCCTCCGGCGCGTACAGCGCCCGCGCCAGCTTTTCCACTGCGCCGATGTTGGCCGGCCCCGGCGTCAGCTCCGCATACTGCAGTTTCAGATAGCGGTGGTGCCGTACGGCAGGCGTCAATTTCATCAACGGGTGAGACTCGAGGAAGCGCCGCAGCGCATCGGCGCCCGAACCGGTCTGGTAATCCAGCAGAATAATGAAGTCGGGCTCGGCCGCCGCTACCGCCTCCCAGGACGCCGTCGTCCAGCTCGCCGGCAAACCGTCCATCACGTTGCGGCCGCCCGCCGCTTCGATGATCGCCGTCGGCATCGCGTATTTGCCGCTGGTGAAAGGCTTCTCCTCCCCCGAGTCATAGACGAACACCTTGAGCGGCGGCTGGCCCGCCGGCCTGGCGGGAAGCGTAGCCAACCGGCGCTGCCAGCCCTCAACCAGCGCGGTGGCCTCTTGCTGCTTGCCGAAAATCTTGCCGAGCTTCAGCTCATCGTCATACAGCAGGTTCATATCGGCCTTCTGCGGCCGCCCGCCGGCCTGTACGCAGCTCTCGCTCAGCACCAGCGTTTTGATGCCGAACGGGGCGAGCTTCTCCGGCGTGACGTCGCCGCCGATCTTCATGCCGTAATTCCAGCCGGCGAAGAAGAAATCCGGCTGTGCCGCCAGCAGCGTTTCCAAAGCGGGATATTTCGGCGCCAGCTCGGGAATGGTGCCCATCGCGGCCTTGAATTCGGGCGTCAGTTTGTACCAGCCGGTGATGCCGGTCAGCCCGACAATGCGATCCTGCAGATGCAGTGCAAAGGCCATCTCGGCCATGTTGATGTCGTTGATGACGGCGCGCTGCGGCGCCTGGTTGAAGGTGACCGGCACACCGCAGCTTTCTACGGTGACGGGAAAATGTTCGGCCGCCGCCGACCTGGCGGCCAGCAGCAGAAGCAGAATGAATACGCGTGCGTTCATGTTTCTCTCTGGTTGATCAAGCGCAATGGGGAACGTCAAAAATGCGCAGCGTTTTCCCGCTGACGGGATGCGCCACCTTGAAACTGTTCATGCCGAACACCGGCAAAATCACCGGAGTTTGCAACACCGCCTCGGGCGTACCACAGGCCACCTGACGGCTTTCGTTGAGCACCAGGATCCGATCGGCAAACGCCTCTGCCACGGGCAGATCGTGCAAGACCGCAATCACGGCGATGTCTTTATTTTTCACTAACGACAGCAGCGCCGAGCGCCCGGGCGGATCGAGGTGATTGGTCGGTTCATCCAGCAACAGCAGATCGGGAGACTGCGCCAACGCCCGAGCCAGCGCGGCACGCTGGCGCTGGCCGCCCGAGAGCCGCCCCAACGGATGGCGCCTGAGCGGCACCAACCCGGTTTCCCCGATGGCTTCATCAACGATGCGCTTTCCCGTCGCAGAACATGCGCCATGCGGCAAACGGCCCAACGCCACGTAGTCCTCAACCAACAGCCGCAAATCCGGCGAATCGTTTTGCGCCAGAAAGGCGATGCTTCTGGCGCGCTCCGCCGCCGGCCACGCGGACAAGGCGCGCCCTCGCCAGTAAATGCCGCCGCTGTCCGGCCGCGTTTCACCGATCAGGGCACGCAACAGGCTGGACTTGCCGCTGCCGTTAGGGCCGATCACCGCCAGCTTCTCACCGGCGCGCAGCGCGAAATGGATGTTGTCGAGTATCAATGCCCCGCCGTGGGCGGTCAGGCTAATCCCATCAACGTGGAGGATGTCGTGAACTGAATTCATTATGCGTAAATTGTTATATTATAACATATCAATATTTTTACCACGATTACGCGCCTTCTGCAAAAGCGAATCGCAGCGTCTTTCGTCGCACGCATTGCGTGAACCGAGGCAAGAGCAAGCCGCGCCCTCTGCGTCAAAACTGCGCGGCCAAAGCAACATAACATACCTCTCAATAAATGATAATGATTTTCATTATCATTTAAATCACTGCGATTTCCGATTGCACGCCCCGCTGAACTTAGTTATGTTTGAGCGATTAGTTTCATTCCCGGTTTTCAGGAACTCACATGGCCTACCTGGCGCACAGCACAGATCCGACAAACGCGACCGTTCCGGCCGCCGTTTTGCTGTGTGCTTCTTCCGCTCCACCCGCCGTTTCCTCTGTCGTTTCAGCGGTTGCCGCTTACCCGCCACGCATTGTGGTCGTGCGCTAAGCCAAACCGACTTTTTACCTCCGGCTTATTGATCTGTTGCGTTCAGGCGTAGACCGCTACGCACGCCGGAGCCTGTAATTTTCACGACAGGTGAAATTGACATGCGATTACCTTCTCTCTGGGCCAATGCCGGCCTGGCTACGCTGTTCGTCCTGCTTTGGAGCAGCGGCGCGATCTTCTCCCGCTGGGGGCTGGAGCACGCCTCCGCCTTCGCTTTCCTGTTCTTCCGCTGCGCCATCGCGCTGGCGGTGCTGTTGGCCATCGGCCTGTGGCAGCGCCAGTGCCTGCCCGCCCCCGGCACCCGCCGGCGCGTCGCGCTGATTGGCGTGCTGATGATCGGCAGCTATCAAATCTGCTATCTGCTGGCGTTGGAACAGGGTATTACGCCCGGCGTGCTGGCCACGTTGCTCGGCGTACAGCCGATCCTCACCCAGTTCATCACTGAACGGCGCTGCACTGGGCTGCGGGCGCTCGGCCTGGCGCTGGCGATGGCCGGGCTGACGCTGGTGGTGTACCAAAGCCTGATGGTGGCCCACTTCTCGCTGAGCGGCATGCTGTTCGCCTTTATCGCGCTGAGCTGCATGACCGCCGGCACCCTGCTGCAAAAAGGCATGACGCAGCCGCCGCTGGCGGTCTTGCCGCTGCAGTATGCCGTCGGGTTGCTGATGTGTACGCTGGCGCTGCCGTTTGAGCCGCTGCGGGTCGAATGGCGGCCGGCGTTCGTGCTGCCGCTGCTGTGGATGGCGGTGGTGATCTCGGTGCTGGCGACCTTCTTGCTGTATCGCCTGATCCAGCGCGGCAACCTGGTGCAGGTCACCAGCCTGTTCTATCTGATCCCGGCGGTCACCGCCCTGCTGGACTACCTGCTGCTCGGCCACGCGCTGGCGGCGCTGAGCCTGCTGGGCATGGCGGGCATCGTGCTCGGCGTGATGCTGGTTTTCCGCCGCGCATAAAAGCAAAAGCCCCCGCGCCGTTCCACCGGCGCGGGGGCGACAACAACAGCCGTTAACTCAGAATAACCAGGAACCGTACCCCCACAGCAGCACCGTCACCCCAAGCAGCAGCTCGAGCAACAGAATGCCGATGGCGAAGGTCGAGCTGGAGAAGATGAACCCTTCCTTACTGTCGATATTCAGGAAGTGCGGGATCCCCAGATTCAGCAGATAGCCGGAATAGCACAGGCCGATAATGCCGACAAACAGACACAGCCAGACGACCGGATAGAGCGCCACAATCCCGCTGAGGAACATCGGGGTCGCCACGTAGCCGGCGAACACCATGCAGCGGTGCAGGCTGGGGCGCGATTCATAGCGCCGCGCCATCCAGTGAATGACTTTCCCCATGGCCGCTACGCCCGCCAGCATCAGCAGGTAAAACGCCACGGCGGTATAAAGCGCGGTAAACATGTCGAGCCTGATGGCATGTCCCTCGCCGGAGAGCCAGCCCAGCTGGGTGGTGCCGATAAAAGCGCAGACCACCGGGATTGCTGCCAAGAGCAACACGTGATGGGTGTATAGGTGCGAGACGCTTTCATTCTCGTTTTTGATCTGTTCGAACTCGGCGCTGGGATGCGCCAGAAGTCCCCAAACATGACTGACCATGAGACACCTCCTATCTCGCCGTAGGCCGCGATCGGCGAACGAATTTCACACCTCCGACGGACTGCTACCCGTGCGAGGATTGCGGCCACGGGGCTCTCTCCCCTGTACTCATTATAGTCTTTCGGCGAAAAAACGTGCGGAAAGCGCAACGCTGCGGCGCTTTGTCTTATACTCCCACCATAAAAACCAGGCTGCGAGGAAGGTCATGTCATCCGTTATCACCACCCGCCAGGCGGGGATCGTCGACGCCGGGCGCAACGTCACCGTTGTCGAGCCCTGCAATCTGTACGGCTGCCGGCTCGGCGACGATGTCTTCGTCGGCCCGTTCGTGGAGATCCAGCGCCACGTCAGCATCGGCGCACGCAGTAAAATTCAGTCGCACAGCTTTATCTGCGAATACGTTACCCTCGGCGAAGCGTGCTTTGTCGGCCACGGCGTCACCTTCGCCAACGATCTGTTCAAAGACGGCGCGCCCAATGCAGATCCAGCCAGCTGGGGGCGCACGCGCGTCGGCGATCGGGTGTCCATCGGCTCCGGCGCCACCATCCTGGCGGTGGAGATCTGCAGCGACGCGGTGATCGGCGCCGGGGCGGTCGTGACCCGCGACATCACCCGCAAGGGGATTTATGCCGGCAACCCGGCGCGCCTGCTGCGAGAGCTACCGTAATGACCGCAGCCATCCGCATTGCGGCCATTGAGGCGCTGCCCGATGATTACCTGACGCGCTGCGATTTCGGCTTTACCATCCGCTGTTACGCCCTGCCGCAGTTCGACACCCCGGTCGACAGCTGGCCAACCCGCCCGGTGGCGCCGTTTCGCAAACAGTATCCCCTGGCGCCGTTCGCCAACGAAGACAGCGCAACTTTCCTGGCGTATCGCCAGGACCAAGCCGTTGGCCACATCACGCTGAGCAAAAACTGGAACGGTTACACCCTGATCGACGAGATCGCGGTCAGCGCTCACGCGCGCCGTCAGGGCATCGCCGGGGCGCTGCTGGACTGCGCCAAACAGTGGGCGCGGCAGCAGGAAACCTCGGGTATGATGCTCGAAACGCAGAACAACAATCTGGCCGCCTGTCGCTGCTACCAGCATTACGGGTTTATTCTCGGCGGCATCGACCGTTTGCTGTACCGCGCCGAGCCGGAGATCGCCGATCACGAAATCGCGCTGTTCTGGTATTTGCCGTTCAATAGCGAAATCGGTTACTGATTTATCGGCCGCCATTGAGGCTATGTTTACTTTTTAACCCCTACCATCGGATGAGAACTGTTATCACTGACTCTGATAAGCCAGCGACACCCAGGGAGGGCCGTATGAACCAGAACAAGGTTGTTTTACTGATGTTAGCTATCGCCATGAGCGGATGCGCCGAGCGCCCCACCGCCGTCTCCCCCGCAACGCCGCCGACCGACGTCACCGTTTCGCCGCCGGCTGTGCAACCGCAGATGGACGCCAGCACCCGCAGCAAGCTGCATGAGATCCTCGCGCTGCGCGCCGGTTGGCCCGCCACGCAGCCGCATGGCCGCACCGTCGATTTGATTTCGCGCGAGTTTCTCGGCACGCCCTATCTCGCCAACCGCCTGATCGGTTCGCAGAGCACGCCCAAGCAGCTGGTGATCGACTTCCGCGGGCTGGATTGCTTCACCTACATCGATTATGTGGAAGCGCTCAGCACCGCCCGCAGCGAGGGCGAGTTCGTACAGCGTCTGGTAGACATTCGCTACGTCGACGGCAAAATCGCCTTCCCGCAGCGCAAACACTTCTTCACCGATTGGGCGCAGCGGCCGAAAAAAGTGGCTGAAGACATCACCGCGCGGCTCAGCCCGCACGCCGTCACCCTCGTGAAAACCCTCAACCGCAAAGCGGATGGCGGCAGCTACCTGCCCGGCTTGCCCGACGTACAACGCAGCGTGACCTATATCCCCAGCGACCGCATCGACGACAAGGTGCTGGCCCAGCTGCGCACCGGCGATTACATCGGCATTTACACCAACCTGGACGGGCTGGACGTGACCCACACCGGCATCTTCGTGATGACCGACAACGGCCCGGTGCTGCGCAACGCCTCATCGCGCAAGGCCAACATGCGGGTGGTCGATTCGCCCTTTATGGATTACGTGATGGCCACGCCGGGCATCGTGGTGCTGCGTTCGCTCAGCCGATAATCCCCCGCCGCATAACGGCTATAAGCTATAGCCGTTTATGCTGAGCGAGCGTTTGACTTCATCGGCGGTTCAAGCTTAGCTGTAAGAACAAAAACCAACTGATTTTATTGTTCTTTTCAGGGAGACCTCGATGACCTTACGCTGGCGTATCACCCCTCTGGCGGCGGCCTTTGCCGCCGTTTTGGCACTTCAGGGCTGCGATCAAAAAACCGATCGGAACCATATCAAGGTCGGCGTCATCAACGGCGCGGAACAGGACGTGGCGGAAGTCGCCAGGCAAGTGGCGAAAGAGAAATACGGGCTGGACGTCGAGCTGGTCGGCTTCAGCGGTTCGCTGCTGCCGAACGACGCCACCGACAAGGGCGAACTGGACGCCAACGTGTTCCAGCACCGCCCGTTCCTCGAACAGCAAAACAAAGATCACGGCTATAAGCTGGTGGCGGTCGGCAATACCTTTGTCTTCCCGATGGCCGGCTACTCCAAAAAGATAAAATCGCTCAAAGAGCTGCCGGACGGCGCGGTGATCGCCATCCCGCTCGATCCGACCAACCTGGGGCGCGCCCTGCTGCTGCTGGAAAAAACCGGATTGATTACGCTGAAACAAGGCAAGGGGTTGTTGCCCACCGCCCTGGACATCAGCGCCAACCCGCACCGTTACCAAATCATGGAGCTGGAAGGCGCGCAGCTGCCGCACGTGCTGGACGATCCAAAGGTCACCGTCGCCGTCATCAGCACCACCTACATCAATCAGACCGGCCTGTCGCCGACCAAAGACGGCATCTTCATCGAGGATAAAGACTCGCCGTACACCAACATCATCGTCGCCCGCGAAGACAACAAGGACGCGCCGAACGTGCAGAACTTCATCAAGGCCTATGAGTCGGACGAAGTGGCCAAGGCCGCCGAGAAAATCTTCAACGGCGGCGCGGTGAAAGGCTGGTAATTCCAGGCACAGCGCCACAGGGGCTCTCCCCAAAGAGCCCCTGCCACATCATCATCGCCTTTTCTTATCTCACCATAAGAAAACCCGATTTACCCCGGCGGCGAGCGGCGCGCATAATGGCGTTTATCCGCTGATTTCCAAGGTAAACAGGCATTACCATGACGCTCTCCGCTCCCGTACTCAGCCTCCTCGATGCCACGCCGGACGATATGGCCGCCGTGCTGCAAATTTACACTCACCACGTGCTGTACGGTGCAGCCTCGTTTGAAGAACAGCCGCCGCCCCTGGCGGAAATGCAGCTGCGGCTGAGCAAGGTGCAAGAAGCCGGGCTGCCCTGGCTGGTGGCGAAAAGCGAAGGCCATATTGTGGGCTACTGCTACGCCACGCCGTATCGGCCCCGGCCGGCCTATCGTTTTACCGTGGAAGACTCGGTGTATATCGCCGAGGGGCAACAGGGTAAAGGCGTCGGCAAGGCGCTGCTGAGCAAGCTTATCGCCCGCTGCGAGCAAGGCCCCTGGCGCCAGATGCTGGCGATCGTCGGCGATTCCGCCGCCAACCGCGGTTCGCTGGCGCTGCACCAGTCGCTCGGCTTTACCAGCGTCGGGACGTTAAAGGCCGTGGGGTTCAAACTGGGGGAATGGCGCGACACCCACCTCATGCAGCGCGCGCTGGGCGCGGGCGACAGTCAGCATCCTTGAATACATGGCGACGCACGATAGGAAGTTAGCGTCTATAGTGAAGAGTGATTTCATTAAGTTAGCGCCAATCGTGCGCCACATTTAACCGGTAAGGGAGAAGTAAATGAAAATTATTCTGTGGATTGTCGCCATCATCTTCATCGTGGGTTTGTTGACGATTACCGGCGTTCTCAAACTGATTTTTTAAAGCGTCAGCTCCGTCCCGCCCCTTGCGGGGCGAGACTTTTCATCATGCCTTGAAACGCGCGCGCACCGCGCCCAGCGCCGACACCACCGCCAGCACCACGCCGCCGGCAATCGCGCCGAACACCACGTTCAGCAGAGCTGGAATGACACCCTGCAAAATATGCCCCAACGTCGGCACCACCGTAGCGTAGGAAGCCCAGTCCTCAAACAGATGGTGCACCGGCGGCAGACCGTGGGTCAGGATGCCGCCGCCGACCATAAACATGGCGACTGTGCCGACGATCGACAGCGTTTTCATCAAATAAGGCGCGGCGCGCACGATGCCGCCGCCGACGGCGCGCGCCAACGCGCTGCCCTTGCGGCTCAGGTACAGCCCCAAATCATCCAGCTTGACGATACCGGCGACGATGCCGTAAACCCCCAGCGTCATCACTAGCGCGATGCCGCACAGCACGATCACCTGCTGACTGAAAGTGGCGCCGGCGACGGTGCCCAACGTAATGGCGATAATCTCGGCGGATAACACGAAATCGGTACGCACAGCCCCTTTTATCTTGCGCTTTTCATAGGCCGCCACATCCTCATTGGCGCCCGGTCCGTCTTGCTTATCCTCATGCGCCTGCTTGTCTTGGCTCAGGCTGTGATACACCTTTTCGAACCCTTCGTAGCACAGGTAGGCGCCGCCCACCATCAGCAGCGGCGTGATCGCCCAGGGCGCGAAAGCGCTGATCAGCAGCGCCAGCGGCACCAGGATCGCCTTGTTGATCAGCGAACCTTTGGCGACGCTCCACACCACCGGCAGTTCGCGGTCAGCTTTAACGCCAGTGACCTGCTGCGCGTTGAGCGCCAGATCGTCCCCCAGCACCCCAGCGGTTTTTTTTGCCGCCATCTTGGTCATCAAAGAGACATCGTCCAGCAACGAGGCGATGTCGTCGATGAGGGTCAATAAACTGCTTCCGGCCAAAGTGCGTATCCTTATTGAAATCATTGCAATCACATTCTCTTTAGCATAGCTGCAATGGGATTCAAATAGGCGGATGGACGAAATCACCACGCAACATTAAAGCAGCGCCAGAGTAAAATTAAGCCCGAACAACGCGCTCAACGGCGCCATCTGCCCTTCGCCACGCACGTTGCTTTGCAGCATCAGGTAGGGTTTAACGAGCAATTTCTCGTTCAGCGGATATTCCCCCGCCATCCACAATGAACTGCTACCGTCTTCCAGGCCGAAGATCATATTCATTTCGATCCGCCCCTGGGTAAAATGCTCCAGGCTATCCAGGCGCACCGAAGCATAGAACCTGCGCAAGTAAAAATCCTGCATCAGGCGAGCGGAGTCGCCCAACATGGGGATATAAGGATTCCCCCCGGCCAGGTAGGGCCGTAATTGAGCATCGGTCAAGGTTTCCGCGGCGCTCCATTGTCGGCTTTCCCACCGTGACCACTCGCGACGATTGAGGCCGTGGCCGTTGTAAAACAGGCTGCCTTCAACGCTGCCGCCAACCTGGGCGTAATAGCGCAAAGTCAGCAATAATTTTTGCCAATTTCTCTGTTTATCATCCCGCTGGTAATCGTAAAGCGCCGGTAACGCCACGCCCGGCGCCAACGGAATTTCAGGCTGTACCTGCCGTAAGACCGGAATGTCCCGATCGCGACTGAGCAAATATTCACCGTATAACGTCCATTGCTCACCCATCCCCTGGCTGAGCCCCGCCCCCCAGCGCGGGCGGTAGTTCGCCGATTTTTCCGCAATCAGACTAAACTCGCTTTCTCCGCTTTGCATGACGCCTCGCCATGCGACCTGATGCGCGGCGGGCATCCACGCGTTGTTATCCGCCTCAACCAAGAGAACGTCATGGGACAGGACGTCGCCGGTACGTTGCCAGCGAGCCATGACGTTGCCTTCTTTTTTAAAATCGTCGAACTCATTAACCCCCAGACTGCTTTTGGGCTGGTTATACCGGCCGAAAAGATCCAGCGGGTGATAGACGCTATCCTGGCTCCAACGCACCTTCATTTTACCGAGCGTAAAACGTTCCGTTTGTTGATCGTTACTCAGTGAGGCTCCCGCCTCCAGTAACCGGAGCTCGTGGGACTCATGGTCCCCCGCCCTCTGCCAGCCCGCCGCCGCGCCCAAAAATCCCTGTAGATTTTGGTCGACAATCAGCGTCGGGGAAAACAGCACATCCACGTCCGAAAACGCGCGGCCGGCAGAGCTAAAACGTTGGGGAGAGAGGGCGGATCCCGCGTTGTACTCTTGCTGCGAGTAACGCCCTTGAGCCTGCAGTTCAGGCCGCCATTCCATTGCGAAAACCGGCGTCACTCCGGCTGCGAAAAACGCGGCTAAAGCCGCGTTTTTGATCATCCGCTCAGGCATCAGCCGTATTCCACGAGAAGGCCACGTTGGAAACGCTGTCCGCCTGGATCAGATAACGTACCTGCTGCGCTTTCGCCCCGCTTAACGTCAATACCGTAGACAGGAAATAACGCGCCGTGGCGAGCTTCCCGTCGCGCAAAACGGGATCGGTCAGGGTGCGAGCGCAATACGCCGCCTCAACCAGGCACCAACCGATAATCAGTTCCGCCACCATTTCCATCAGCACATTGGCGCAGGCCGGTACGCTCAGTAAGTGCCCCTGCCGCACGGCGTCACCCAATTCGGTCAAACTCCCCTCCAAGGCCTGTTGCGCCGTCAACAACGCCTCCGTCAGCGGCGCCAGCTCAGCCTGGCACTTCACCTGTGCGACGAACGCATCCAGCCGCGCGCGTAGCTCCCGCAAGGCGTGCGTTTCTCGCAGCCCCATCCCCAACTTGTCACGCAACAAGAACTGCGCCTGAATATGGTTGGTGCCTTCCCATATCGACAGGACTTTGCAATCGCGTGCATATTGCTCAACCGGATACGCGCTAAGGTACCCTTTTCCCCCCATCACCTGGATAGCGTTCTCCGCCACGTTCCAGGCCTCGTTGGAGCAGTAGGCTTTCACCAACGGCGTAAGCAGTTCAAAAAAGGCCAGGTGTTTCTCCGCCGCCGTCTGCTCCCCACGCTGTAACGCGGTGCGATAATCCGTTTCCGCCATGCCCAGTTTGCCCAACAGCGCACGGCACCCTTCGGTTTGCGCTTTCATTTTTGACAGCATGCGGCGAATATCAGGGTGCGCAATGATGGGCAGAGAAGGCGCGCTGGCGCTCATAGCCCGATCGAACTGTTTGCCTTGAACCCGTTTTTGCGCATAGTCCAGCGCATTCAGATAGGCGCTGGAAGCCATCCCAAGGGCATAAATACCCGTACTGATGCGCGCCGGGGTCATCATGCTCAGCAGTTGCACCAACCCGATGTTCTCTTTCCCGCCCATCAGATAGCCGTAGCACTTCCCGTTTTCACCAAACTGCAAATGGGTATTGGCGCATCCCTTAAGGCCCATTTTCTTCACCACCTCACGGCAGCGAACCTGATTATCCGCGCCATGATCAAACTGGGGCACAATGAAACACGATAAGCCCAACATGCCCTGCGGACCGTTTTTAACCCGAGCCAACACGAAATAGAGAATGTTTTCAGCCAACGAATGCATGCCCGCCGAGATAAAGCGTTTCTCCCCGGAGATCAGGTAACGGCCATCGCTTTGCCGTTCAGCCTGGGTAACGAGGCGGCTGAGATCGCTACCCGCTTCGGCTTCGGTGATGCATAAGCAGGAGGTCCAGCGATACTCGGATAAGGCCGGCCCGTACTCCGCCAATTGCTCCGGCGTGCCATAGCGCGTCAACAGCTGAATGGCCGGGCCATTGAAACCGACATAGGTCATGAAGGCGGGATGAGCCCCCATAAACATCTCCAATACCGCATATTGCGCCAGAGGAGGCAGCCCCAATCCGCCCTGGTCTTGCGGCTTCAGCCGCTCGCCCCAGGTTTGCCGGAATTGGGCCAACAGCGACGGATAGCTCTCAGGCACATGCACCTTACCCTGCTCATCCATCCAGCATTCTTGACTGTCTGCCTGCTGATAGCTGTCGGCAAGCACGTCTTGCGCGAAAGCGGCAGCCTCTTCCAACACCCGGTCAACCCTGGCGCGCGTCAGATGCGGATAGTTGATGACCAGGCTCTCTTCAAGCTGGTTTTGTTCCCAGATGACAAAACGAATGTCAGCCAACGGCGCCCGATAAACAGGTAAGTTTTTCATATAAGCTCCATTATGAATGCATCAGTAAGGCTGGCCCGGACTCATCCAGCTCAGTCAGAAAATATTCGTTGTCGCGATAACGGTATTCCCGCTCGCAGTAACGGGGAGGGGCGCCGCTCGGCAGCGCGACGGGGGGCAGACGAATCGGCAAAATATCCCCCGCCGGCGCGGCGTTCACCGCATCATCTCCACAGGCTCGAAAAATAGCGCAGCCAATTCGCCCGCCGGCGGCCAGCGTGGTCAGGATCACCGGGCGAACCAGGGGACGCTGAAGATGAGTGGCCAGTTCATGCAGGGGTTTCAGCGCCATATAATGGTCTTTCCCCTGTTCCAGGCTCGGTTGGGAGACTAACGTTCTCATGGCGTCTTTCCCCCACAGCGCCAAACCGGCCTGCAGTTGCCTGGACCAGTGGGTCTCGATGGCGAAGGACACCCAGTCGGCGCGTTCATCTCCGCATTGATGCGCCAACAGCCACTGTGCATAACGTTTGATCAGCAGTTCGGTTCCCCGTAACCCCGCCGGTTTGGAAAACAGCGCACAGTCACCGAGACGCACACCGCTTTCCCGCGCCTCGCCCTTGCACAGGCTGATGCACGCCACGCCGCCGTTGGCCAATAATCCCTCGCCGCCTCGCCCCAACCCCGCGCAATCCAAGCGTTCCTGAATAAAATCCGCGCAGGCTTCAATGACCCAAATCTCGGCGCTGCGGCAATCGCTCCGCATGAACTCCAGCACTGCGGCGTACCAGCTTGCGCAAGCCATCGAGACAAAAGCGCGTCGCGGCGCCGTCCCCCGCCGTACTTCTCTCGCCATCCATTCAACCACCCAAGGTTGCTGCAGCACCTCAACCTCGCCGGAACTGCAAAACAGGATGAGCTCAGCGCCGGGCAACTCGCTTCCCGGTGGGGGCAACGTCGGCAGGAAAGAGCGTGATTTCGGCCAGGGAAAAAGCCGTATCCCATGTAATGCAACGCCGTTCATCGTCAGGCTCCGCCCGCCGGCGCAATGTTCAGCCCGGATAAGACGCGCAAAAACCCACTCCAGTCCTGGCGCGCGGTTGCCTGCTCAGCGCCAAGCCAGCGCAGATGCAAGGTGTTGTCCCCTGCCTCCAGCGGATGACGAATGATCGACTCTTCTATCACCAACACACTGCACCCGCCTTGCCGCAGTCGCTCGGCCTCATCGTCGACGTGATGCACCAGAAAAACGTCCTCCATCAGCAAACGCGCCGGAAGCCGAACGCCGCCCGGCATCATGGCCGTCATGACGCAGCGATCCAGCGAATGCAGGTGGGCGAATGCCGCAATGACGATCTGTTCAAGCAACAGGTATTTTTCCGAGAAGCTGCACAGTACCGGCGATTGGCGCATTGGCTTAGGCATCCGGCTGAGCGATTCATAATCCTCCGCCTGTTCCATCGGCAACACCATTGCGTTCGCCCGGCTGACGCCGTAAGGGAACGGACGCCCTAAAAACTTACCGTAAAAAGCCAGACAGTCAGTCATCACCCGACCTCCGTAAAACGATAAACACCGCCGAGTTCAAGGCTGACATCCGCCATCGCCCAATAGCCGTTCAGCGCGACAGACGTGGCCAAAAACCGTTGACCGTCTCTGGCCTCTTTGGCGTGCTCGATTAAGGAAATCCAGGGATCGGCGCCAAAACAGTGCCCCAGCTGCGGGTGAAGATCCGGCAGCGCGTCGGCCTGTGGCAATAAACGTTGAAACAGCTGGGTCACCTGTTCAGGAAAGAACGGCAGGGCCAGTTTGCACGCCGCTTTGTCTTCCAAACATTGACGCACCGCGATGCTGAACTCGGCGATGAAGTTCGCGCTTTTCGCCACGCCGACATTCAGATGCTTCGCCGCACCGGGTTCGACGTTAAACAACAGCGTCGCAATGCCAAACCCGGAAGCGCCCCAGTTGGGGTTCTGCTGCCAAAAAGAGAGATCCATAAGGTTGAGATCGACAATGGTGCACATCACGCGAGAGACCGGTTGCGGTGCAATCAGCGCTTGCCGCAGGCAGTATCCCCAGCTGGCGCATTCATACGCGTTCACCAGCGTATCCGGTGCGGCGTCGGTATAACGACGCATCTGTTGTTGCAACGTGCGCCAATCGATAAGCCGATTGGCGAAGGGCAAGTCCATGATGGTGGAACAGAGAAAGTGCCGATCGGGCGGAGGTCCGTCATAACCGGTCAAGCAATGGGCGACCTGCTGCCCAACCGCCTCCGCCAATGCGGGCGACAGCTGCTCCAACGCGGCCGACGTGGAGATCAGCGGGCGAGAATAACGTGTAAAGGCCGCTCGGGCCAGACGCAGCTCATGCATGCTTCTTCCCCCGATTGCGTTGCCAAATCTCCAACAGACAGCGGTAAGAACTCCCCTCCATTTTCGTGAATCCCAGCAGGTCGCGTTGATCCATCAACTGGGGGACGCGCTGCTTCTCGACCAAATCGAACAACAAGGCGTTAGAACTGAACTTCAGCGCCATCACATCATCTTCGGAATAACGGGTGAAGCTCTGTTGTTCAGACAGCTGACGCGCCACATCCTCAAGATAGGTGCGCATCTCGTTTTGCTGCTCGTCAAGCGACAACCGGCCTTGAGCCTCCAGCCAATGCAGATGTTGCATTAACGCCCGCACAAATCGCGGGCGCACAAAGGTCAAAAACTGTTTCACCGCCATCAGCCCGCCACGGCGCAAGGCCCAATCGGGATCGCTTGCCATATCCCCCTGGCAGTTGCCCAGCTGAACGCGGCCGTCGAGATAAGCGGCGCCTATGGATTGGCGATTCAGTTGAGCGCAGGCGTCAGGCGGCAACAGATAGGCCTGGGGGATCATCTGCCCCGGACGCGCCAACACGACGATCGCGAACTCGCATTCCAGGGCGCCGATGCCCCACTCTTTATCCAAGGTTATCCGGCTGCCTTGCGCCGCATCGCCGATAACCTGCGAACGCCACTGATGAAGCGATGGACCACCGGCGTCTGTCATCAGGAATGCGCCGCGCTTCCCTTCGGCAACCCACTGTCTGACCTGCTCATTCTGCCGCTCGCTCCCGGCAAGCGTCAGCATGATATGGCCGAACAGGCCGATGATATTCAGGAAATGGCCGCCAAATCCCTCTCTGCCGACGGCATCCACATGCTCATCCAGCACCGGCAGACTGGCCATCGCCGGCAGAGGAAATGGGGTCGCCTCTAGCAAAGGCTGCAACGGCGTCAGGGGATCTTCAATCAACATGCGCGAGTCCAGATGACGCAATACGCTGTCATTCAAGCACCGGCGCGTCGCCGCCGGCATCGCGACATACCGCGCCAGATGCCGCGTGATGCATTCACCATAACTATGCATACTCGCTAACGTTTCATGAGATGACATAATGCGTCGCCTCCTTTAACCCCAGGAAGCGGCTAACGGTATACGTGCTGTGATAAGCGCCGCAGTGGTCAAACAGGAAGATGTCGCCCGCTTTCACATTCCGGTCGCCGTATTGACCGATGACATCGTCACGGCTACAGGTCGATCCCACCAAGACCGTATGCTCCGCACCGCCCGCCGGGAGGCACGCCTCACCTTCGTTTTGGCGCACCAGATAAGGTTGGCGTAACTTCCGAAAGTTGTTTTCCGTCTGGCAGAGCAGGAAGCTCTGATTCATGCCGCCGTCGCAAATGGTGTAGTGCTGATCGGCCACCCGCTTGGTCGCCACCACTTTGGTCATAAAGACGCCGCTGGAGGCAAACACCGCCCGTCCGGCCTCATGGACCAACGTGACATGGCTCGGAAACTTCGCCAGCAGAGAACGATAGGCTTCGAAGCCTGCCGTTTGTTCCGACCAGCGTTCAGCGAAACCGCCGCCCAGATTGATCAACGATATCTTCTCGCCGTAACGCGCTTCGATCTGCGGCAGTAACAACAATGCGGTTTCGGCCACCAAAGTGCCAAAACGCAGGAAGGTATGAGAGCCGGCAAACAGATGGAATCCATGCAGCTTCAGCTTGTCGCTTTGCCGAATAATACGTACTGCTTCGAATAGCGTTTCCAAATCCATGCCGAAATGATCTTTGCGAATCGCAGGCGCTCCGGATTGCAGCTGAGCAATCACCGCAACGTTGCAGCGCAGAATCACCGGCTTCAGCGGCCGCTTACCCGCCAATTCCACCAGGCTATTGAGTTGCTGCAGCGTATCGACGATGAAATAAGCATTCGCCGCAATCCCCGCACGCATCAGGTTTCTGTCCATTGACGGATTATTGATATAAACCTGAGCAGAATGCGCCGCCAGGTTCAACTCCTTCAATGAGGCGACCTCCACCCCGCCCTGACGATGCACCAAACGCAAATTCACATCCACATTCGGGTTTGCCTTAATGGAAATAATGACCTTAGTCCCCAGGCAGTCTTCAAGTTCATCCAAATTCTTATTAATCAGGCAGGGATCAAAGATATAGCACGGAGACTCAAAAGAATAATGCCCCCCTGCCAGGCCGTCAGCCAGTTTTTTTATTAGCTCTGTCACATTACCCTCGAATAGATATAATTTGATTAACCATTTTCATAGCAACTCACACAATGCCTTTTTATTGACTTTCCCATTCTGATTGATCGGCCAGTGCTCGATGATTTCGATACGGCGGGGTAAGTAGTGGTGTTCAAAATGGGTTTTCAGCCACGCCAAAAGATCATGCTTTTCCAAGTGGCCTTCGGCCCTGACGAACAAACAGGCATGTTCATCGCCATCCGCATCGCTCACGCCAACGACGGCGCAATCGATGACCAACTCATGGCTTTCGGCAACCGCTTCCAGCGTGCGCGGATACAGGCAATACCCTGCTTGCTTGATCAATTCCTTTTCTCGCCCGCAAAAATAGAAGTCGCCGTCCAGGTCATAACGGAACAGATCGCCGGTCGCCAACCAATTATCGTCACGGTAGGCACCGTCAATCATGCGTGCGCCAGCGCCATTTTCTTCTCGGGTATAACCCTGCATGACTGAGCTGCCCCGCACATAAAGCATGCCGACTTCTTCAGGCGCACACTCGCGGAAAATTTGGCGCCCGTCATGCCACTCTTGAATGAAAACTTTCGCCTCCAAACCCGGCATGGGTTTCCCCACCGAGTCAGGCTTACTGGCCGCCAACTCTGCGGGCAAGAACAAAGCGCGTTTGGATTCCGTCAGGCCGTACATCAGCAATACCGCCGCCTGCGGAAACACGCGTTTCAGGTTCTGGACGACGGCCACGGGCAAATGGCCGCCGGTATTGGTGATCAGCCGAATCGAGTCATGCTGCTGGCGCAGCGCATTGCCCAGCTTCGCGAGACCTCCGCCGATAGCCGGCACCAGCGGCAACACGCTCGGCTGTTCCGTTTTGATCAACTTCAACAGCTGCATGGCGTTGCAGCCCGGCGGCGCCAGCAGTACCCGGCATCCCACCGCGAAACCGAACAGCACCTGATACAGACCGTAATCAAAATGCAGCGGCGGTACGGAAAGGATCGTGTCCTTGTCATGCAATTGCAGATAGGCCGTAATTGAACGCAGCGCCGATAGCACATTGTTGTGGGACAGCATGATCCCCTTAGGTGCGCCGGTGCTGCCGGAACTGTAGATGATCAACGCCAGATCGCTGCCGGTTACCGCCGGCGCCGTGCGGTAGATAAACTGCCGCGGCGAAGGCTCGCCCTCCGTCTCCAACCACGCTTCACTGGCGCCATCGAGAGCAAAGGCCGCACCGCAGTCGTGAGCGATAACGTTCAGCGCCGGCGAAGGCGTTTGCGGCGGCAACGGGCAAACGACCGCGCCCACATGCCAGGCGGCGATCATTATCGCTACGCTGGCGGCGCTCGGGTGAGCCAACAGCAGCAAACGATCGCCGTGCATCACACCGCGCGCGATCAGCGCCGCGCGCCAGCGTTCAATCATGGCCAATGTCAGCGGTTGTTCACCAACGGCGCGAATATCTGGCATCGGCAAACCATTGGCTAATTCGTTATATATATCTGCGAGTGAATGCTTTATATGGCTGTGCATAATCCCTACTGTAAAAATAGTTTGTTTAAATTGAATTAACAGCGAGTTAATAATTATTCAAGCATCAAACAGGCAGGCGATAATAAAATCTGTCAAGATAGTCCAACGATGAAATCGCGCAGATCATCCCTATCAATTGCCTATTGCTTTCTTTACCCCATTCACGCCGTATTTTGTCGGGTGATAACGTCATATATCGTTTCACCTTTAGCGATGACTTTCCCAGCAGAACGGCATGGCAGAATAAGTTGCCGGCCTCTGGCGCATCCAAATTAAAACTTTCATCCACTTGTTCCGCGGATAAATGCAGTTCCGTCTCCTTGGCGGCGTAATAGAAATCGGCCTGCTGTTGATAAGCTTGCGCCATAAGACGAATGATGCGTTGCCGTTCACTGGCAATCAGCGCACTGAGCCATTCGGCTTCCGACATCGTTTCTTCTGCGGCAAACCATCGCGCTATTTCAGGCACTCGGGTGGTTTGCCAATAATCATGCAAACGGCGTTGCCATCGACGTTTCAGCCAGGGCACCGACAACCGTTGCAGAGCCGAAGCCTCAGGCGCCTGCGCACCTGCCCCCAGCCGAAAATGCGCGGCCTCTGTGCGCAGTTGGCGCATATGTAATGACAACCGCAACAATGCCGGATCGCCATGCGACTCGCCAAGAATTGCAGCGCCATGCGGAATCGCGTTATACATCATCACGTTATCGGACAACTGCACCATGTCGGGCGATTTCCCGCCCTGCCGCTGCCTGAGAGTAACGCCGACGGCCGGTGGTGCAGCTCGCGATGCCTGCAACAAGGCCACGTTGGGCGTGGCCTCTCCCCAGCACCACTGGAGTTGTGCGGCGGGCGGCAGTTGGAATACATCCCGATACTGCGTTCGCGGTGCCGCAACGAAACCGACGATCGCCAGATCGGCCAGGCAGTTCATGTCGATTGCCGAAGCCACATCGCCCAGCTGCGACAATAGCCACGGCAAGTGATTGGAAAACAACAGCTGCCCATGCCGGCATAAGTAATACAGCGGCAAGGCCGCCTCTGTCGTTCGCGACAGGATCAACAGACGCCGCCCGGCGTCCCACTGGCAATAAACTAAAGCCGACTCAGAGAGTTGCCCTGCTACACTCCCATCAATATGATAAACCGTTTGCTGCATTTCGCCCGGTATAGCAGGGCCGCTTGCACCAAACCAACCATAGATTCTCTCCATGCGGCTCCCCCCTTTACTGTTGTCTCTTGCCATCTATTTCAGCCATGGTCATGCGCAACCATTGGCTGACCAAGAGAGCGGACACGGCCAGAATGCTGAAATGCCCCATGCCTCTGAGGCACCGCATTTCACGTAAAATGTCGGGGGCCAGATGCCAGTTCAACGTGCTGACCACGGCATCAGGCAACATCACTTCATCCTCGGCGCCCACCAAAACCCGTACCGGCACCGAGATCTTCTCCAAAGCGCTCTGAAGGTGGGGGCAACGGTAACTTTGCAAAAAGCGAAAACTGTATTTTTTCCACGGCTGCTCTTCGTCGCGCCGCACCTGCAACACGCATATTTTGCGCTGAAACGGCAATGCTGCCGCGATCAGGTGCCGCTTCAGCGAATAGCGGAACTGCTGATTGACGTTAAACTGCGAAGCCACATTTTCATGCGGCGAACAACGGTATCGGCCATAGTAAATGTAGCGATACGCGGGTTTAACCTGCCTATCAAACTCCATGTATCCAAAGAATACCGGCGCGATCAGATATAACGCCCGAACCGCCGAATCCTGCCGTGCAGCCAGATGGGCAATCGCCAAAGAGCTGCTGCCGGAATGGGCCGCCAACACCAGCGGTATCCCTGGGTGTCGGTATTTGATCGCCGTCAACAGGTCGCTCAAGTCATCCTGCAATTGGCCGATATAGGCGACATCCACCGGCGCGCCCTGTGATTTCCCATGCCCTCGCAAGTCAGGGCTGTAGACAACCGTCGGGCTGGTTTTCACCAGACGCTCGCAAAATGAAATATAATCGTCGCTGCTTAAACCAAATCCCGGCAAGAGCAAGAGCACTGACTGTGGCTGCGCATGGCGGTAGATACGACAGCTAATGCGACACCCATCCCGAACCGGAAAATCGTCAATTTCATCTTCGTTCTGCATGCCGGCTCCCTAAATCACCAAATTCAGCAGGTTCTCTTTTTTGAAGATGCCGACGGGAAAATCTTTAGGCGTAAATTTTCCCAACGTCATGACGGTATAGCGATCGCTGAAGATCGGATTAACCAGGCGCATACGCTCAACTCGCGGCTGCCCCTGCTCCGTCACATAACGTTCGTAGTGAATTTCTTTGATCAACTTATCGGCTGCGGTGTAATGGCGGCTGACACGCGGCAACGACGTCGCCGGATCGATCAGATAAACCACGCGCTGATAGCTTTGATTGCTGCTTTGCGCCACCAGCGTCAACTCAATGAACCGCGCATTGTTCTCTACGACATCGCGCTGTTGCTTGAGCACGTAATCCGCAAAGTTGGTGTTGATGACATCCCCATTACTCGCTTCCCCCAGCAGGCGCTGACTCGGAGAGATCCGCAGTATCCGCCGTGAACTCGGCAAGGTCAGCCACATGTTGTCACCGTCGACCAATATCCGCCGGCCGGCCGCGCTCTGGGGCTGGCGGAACAGCACCAAAACCTGCTGGTGAGACTGAAACATCACCTCCAAACGGTTTTCACCGTCCACCGCATCGTTGCGGTAAGACGTGACGTCCAGCGTGAAGCTAAAGGCTCCGGGCAAGCCGCGTAACAGACCAAGTTGACGGAACCACTGTTGAGCCTCTTTCTGTTCTGCCATCGCCTGGCCGTTAAATACTATCGCGGGCAGTAAACACGCAGCGACACCCAACTGGATTAACCGGCGTCGGCTTATTGAACTATGCATGGTTGAGCGCTCTTATGATGATCAGTTTTCCAGCCCGCGCCGCGGGCAATACGCTACAGACCAACGCAGTGAATACGCTGGCGACAAATGCATACAGACACATGTGCGGTGTAAGCAGAATTCTCAGTGGATACGTCACGGTATTGCCGGGTGGCGTCGGCATCATCAAACCGGATTGATTCAGCAGAGCCGCCAACGTCCAAGCCAGCAGAACACCCAGCACGCCTCCCGCAACGCCCAGCATTCCCCCTTCCATAACGAACAGACCGACGACTTCACTACGGCTGGCGCCAATTGCTCTGATCACGCCGATCTCCCGCGTTCTTTCGACCACATTCATCGACAGGGCATGAGAGACGGCAAAGGCCGCAACCACCAGCAAAATCACATTAACAAAGGTGAAAATTGCGCTGAAGAGGCCCACAACCTGATGATAATAGGTAGCCAGTTCGCTCCAAGTGCGCAGTTCAAAGTCCGAACCGTCATTCTGCAAGCTGTGGAGCAGCTGCCGGGATACCCGATCGGTTTTCGCCGTATCGTTAAGCAGAATCACGACGCGAGTCGCCCCTTTGCTCAAGAGAAAATTCTCCACCAACGACAAATTGGCGTAGGCCGTCCGCAGATCCCGCTCCTGCACGCCAGTGGTGACAATGCCGATCACCGTCACGTCCATCGCGTTGATGGTTTGGTTCGCCGCCGTGCCCAACAGCGTCAGGCTATCACCCACTTTAACCTTCAGCGCCTTCGCCAGAGCCGCGCCCAACAATACGCCGTCCTGCTGTTCAGGAAACAGGTTGCTTCCCTGCAGCAATTGGATCGCCGAACTCAGCACCGCTTCCTTGTCAGGATCGATCCCGACGATATGCGACGACATTTGCGCATCACCGTTCGTAATTAAAACGTCGGTTTCCAGCCGCGGTGTAACGATTTCTACGTCGGGCAAAGCCTGCGCCTGCGCCACAATGCGATTTTTCAACGGTTCCGGCAGCAGCATGCCGGCATCGCTCAAAGCGCCGAATTGATTGAAACCTTGTTTGAATAACTGAATATGACCAAGCTGAGAGCGGATCATACTCTCACGCAACCCTTGATACATTGACTCGCAAAAGCCGGAAAACAGCAGGATTGCGGCCAACGCCAACGCCAGATTGGTGACGGAAACCAGCGTTCTTCTTTTGTTTCGAAACAGGTTTCGCAAAGCCAACTTTAACCGCACCATCATGCCCCCCGCAGCTCGCCGGCAATGTACTGATGGATATAACGGTGGGCTTTAAACACACAGTCCAGGTGCGTACTATTCTCAATAAAGCGAAACTCAAGCTGGCCGTTGCCATACTTCCCGGCAAAGTCACGCATCGCCTGCGGACTAAATAATTCGTCCTGCGCAGCGGCCAACAGCAACGTCGGAATCGGCAACTCCGCCAACTGCTTGCCGGGGTGGCGCGGCGTTAGCGCATTGGCCATGTTGACGCTGTATTGCCGCACAAAGCTGGGGGCCATTTCCAGCACCTCTGGCGTGAAATTCAACTTGACGGCGCGGAACTGCCCGCATAACCGCCCGCCGCTCAGCGCATTGACGATAAAGGGCCATTGGCGCACTTGCGCAAAGCTCAATGCCGCATTACGCGTCGTGCCCGCGAACGGCCCCAGTTCCGGAGCCAGCATAATCAAGCTGTCAGCACGCTGTTCGAAAGGATAACGAGTAAAATAATTAAGCAACATTCCAGCGCCGCTGGAATGGCCGAACAGATGCCTGTGTGCCTGAGGGAAATAGCGCCGCATCTCCACCATCATCACATCGACATCGCGCCAGATACGCTCAGGCTGCTCGACGGTTCCCCGTTCACCGGCGGAACAGCCATGCCCACGAATATCAACCAGGCAAACCGCCACGCCTTGAAAGGCGGCAAGTTGACGCGCAAGAATATCGTAACCAGCGTCACGGTTAACGCCGCCGCCGTGATAAACGATGATCACGTCAGTTGGCTCGGCGCTCTGCCGATACAACCGATAGCTCAGATTTTCGACGCTTCCGGCGGTGATTTTGGCAACGATTTCAATCGTCTCATCGTAATGCTTCGCCTGCTCGGTGTAGCTGTTGAAATCAATCAATGTCGGTTCTTCCGTATTATTATTCGAGTTCCAATATCAGGGCGACAGACGCCCTCTGGCTCGCTCACTCCAGACACCGCCTTCCAGAGCCGCCGCCTGTTGCCACAGAGAGCTGGCCAATGCCTTATCCTGCTGCGATAGCTCGCCAAATTGATAAAGCAACATCGCCCTCAGCACCTGCGTCTCAGGGGTGGCCGGTACCGCCGCTATGAGATAAGTGAAATCTTCCCGCGCCAGCGGGCGCTTGCCGAGAAAAACCGGCGCTCGGCTGGCGGTGATCGCACGTTGTAAACGCGGCCCCAGCCAATCAGGCGCCATAATCACAGCTCGGTCCAACTGGCGGAATCCCTTATTCGCCAAGGTCATGGCTTGCATGCCATCAATATTGCGACTGCCTGCCTGAATGCAAAACAGGCTCCCCTGAACGGCCATAAGCTCAGCGTCCTGAGGGTACATCGTCAGTGCCTGGTGCAAAACCGCCGTCGCCTCTTTTACCTCGGGCGCGTCGGCATTATCAATCAATGAAATGCTGACGATGGCCAGTTGCCGCCACTGTTGTTGAGTGCGTTGCGCCGCCAGCGTCGACAACAGCTGTTGCTTCAACGCCCGCTGTTCCTGCTCCGAATCGGGAATGGCCGTTGGGTACAAGACGGCGCTTTGCCCGTAACTCAGAAAGGAAAAACACAGCAAACCTAACGCGTAAAAGAACCTATTCATCTTTGTCACACTCCTTCCCATCCTGCATGACCAGCACCCGATCCGCCCAACTGACCAAAGAGCGGTCATGAGTCACAAGCACCACGGCGACATTCCTTTCACGGCACAAATTTTTAAGCAACGTCATTACGATAGCTTTGTTTTTGCTATCCAGGTTAGCGGTCGGCTCATCGGCAACAATCAAGGCCGGCGAACCGGCCAACGCTCTGGCTATCGCCACCCGTTGCATTTGCCCCCCCGACAGTTCGGTCACCAAGGCCTGGCATTTATCTGCCAAACCGACGGAGGCCAGCAGCGCCTGCGCTTTCTTGCCGGCGTTGGCGCTGTGACGAATGTCCAAGGCGTAGCGGACATTTTCCTGCGCCGTTAATACCGGGATGAGGTGAAAATCCTGGAAAATGAACCCGATTTTTTCTTTTCGCAGCCGCGACAGCTCACTATCGCTTAACGTGCCGACATCCTGGCCAAACAGCCGCAATACCCCGGTGTCCGGCACATCCAGCGCACCGCACAGATTCAGCAAGGTGCTTTTTCCGCTGCCGCTTTCACCGGTGATAATCAGAAACTCGCCTTGACGCAATGAGAAAGAAACTGACTGCAGCGCCTCAACGCGCACGTCGCCACGCTGATAGTGCTTCCCCACCCGCTCGGCCACTGCGATTTCCATGCTGTCAGGCTTTAACATCGGGTAACCCGGCAATACCCTGCGCAACCACCGCGCTCTCCCGCTCCAACCAGATCGGCGGGTTCTTCAGTGCCTGGTAATGTTGCCAAGCGTTCCTGGCTTGCAGCTGCCAGCTCGCTGCTGGAGTGGCGCCGTCTGCCGATTCAGCCATGTGCAGATACAGTCTCGCCATCGCCAACCAGCTGGAGGCGGACAGCGCCTGCGGCATCGACTGCTCGGCATTCAGTATCGGCTCGATGCGTTTGGCAATAACAACGGCATTTTGCGCGCTGTCATTGATATCGGGAACCGAGGTAAACGCCCACAGCGCCAAAAGTTGGATATCCAACTGCTCCGGCAAAGCGTCAGACACCGATTTTAGTGTGTGCAGCGCCTGCTTCAGGTCATAGAGCTTGATCTGACCGAACAGCAGATCCAGACGCTCTCCCGCGCGTTTAACGTCATTTGCCGCCTTCAACGCCCGCAAGGAAGCATTGCTCTCATCCCTGTTCAATGCGCTTTGGAGGATCTGATGCGCCTCCTCCAGGTGATTGTGCAGGAAATAGTGCATGCCCAGGTTCTGTGCGTGTTCGCTGGACATCTCCCCCATCGGGGTGCTTTCCAGTTGCTTGACGGCAGTCTGGTCAGCCGCCGCATAAGGCAACTTGGGGAAATCAATGGGTTTGGCGCCGGACAGCCAGGCAATGGCATTGCCCACGACAAACGTAATGAGCAACACTCTCACTACGATAAACCCGACCTTTTTCTTTGCGATAGTTTGCATAATGACCTCAGACCGTAACGCTGCTTTCCATCATGCGGCTATCGATCTCCCGCAGCGTAGAGTGTTCGTCAAAGCTGAGATCGTCGAAATCCATCACGTTCGGGTAGAGCAGCTGGCAAGCCAGGATTAACTCAACCACATTTAATGAATCAATGCCTAATTGACCCAGTGGGCAATCTGCATCGACCGTGTTTACCTTTAAAATCTTGGCCACTTCTTCACACAGTTGTTCCAAAACCGTTGGTGTAGTCATCGCGTTATCTCCTTATGTTCTTACTTTTCTCAAGTGCGTTAATTTCCTTCTCGACCATTTTTCGCCAGCAACGCGCATGCAGATTTGAAAAAGTAAAGAAGGCGTGAATCAATATCCCTAACAGCCACCCCAATAACGGGTAGAAGAACCAAAGCTTCCCGCCCTGTATCAGATTAATCGTTAGCAATAGAATATTTACAATTAAATAGATAAAGAAGTGAAAGTAAAATGCCAGTTTCTTTCTGGCTCTTCTTGCCGCAACCACATATTCATTTTCAGGGTGCACGGTAATTGTTCCTTTCAAATAACAAGAGGAATCAAACGCCAGCTGTTTCTTTGATACGACCGATAGGACTCAGGGAAAGCCGCGAGCAGAACCCGTTCTTCAATGCGAATGCGCCAAAGAAAAGCCAGCGTCACCGGAACGACCAGCACAGCCATCGCCAGGTAACTTCCCAGGGCCAGCCCCATGCCGCCGAAGGCAACGATCACCCCCAAATACGCAGGGTGCCTGATGTAGCGGTACAACCCGCTGGTCAATAACTGGTGGTCATGCAAAATGGCGACGTTTACCGTAAAATATTTCTTCAGCTTCAAAATGGCGCACCAGCGCAACGTCAGGCCGAGGATAATAATGGACAAGCCGCACCAGGATATAATGTCATCCGGCTTTGCAAAACGAGGGAGTTTTAAGGTGTTAATCCAAAAGGCAAGCAAGAGGGCGCTATAGGTCACCACATTAAGCAACCTGACCGAGCCTTTGTCTTTTATATTTGCAGAATCTGAATTCGCATTTTTTGTTGCGCCAATGCATGATTCAGAAATAATCCACAGCAATCCGATTGCAAGAAATGCATAATTGAAAAGCATTTAATATTATCCCTAGAAAAAATTAAATACCCGTCAAATAAGACGGAAAAACAAATACAGAATGATAACAAAATATTTCAAATGTAAGATAACATCTTAATTTGTAAATTCAACCCCAAATGTTAAAAAATTTAATGAGAACCGGTAATTTGTGTGACGTGTCATACTTTACTGAAAAACAGCCGTTTCAATACCGCGTTGCGTACAGAGATGCCGCCCGCAGGGCAGCATTCCCCAGAAAATCCAGGCGCCGCGGGCGTCATCCCAAATCCCCCGCCGGCACATTGAGCTGCCAGGAAAGCCCAAAGCGATCGTTGAGCCAGCCGAAACGCGCGCTGAAGCCGTAGTCGTCGAGCGGCATCAGCACCTTACCGCCCTCCGCCAGGCGGTGGAACGCCCTCTCCAACGCTTCTTCGTTAGGCAGATTGATGAACAGCGACACCGCCGGGGTAAAGCTGAAATCATGGCTGATCGGGCTGTCGATAAACACCAGGTTCTGCCGATCGAAATCGATGGTGGCATGCTTGATTAACCGCCGGCCGTCCGGCGTCGGGTCGTAATGCTGCACCTGCATGAGCCGAAAACGCTCAAACACCTGGCTGTAGAGGTCGATCGCCTGCTGCGCCTCCCCCTGGAACATGACAAAGGTCGAAACCTGACTCATAACATCCCCTTCGGTAATCGTTGTGGTATTAATGGAGGATAGCGGATTACCCTTGAAGCGGCGAAAGGAGCAACCATGAGCATCATTCATCGCCTGGCGCAGCCGGACGATCTCAACGGCCTGTTGGCTCTGTATCGCGAGCTGCGCCCACAGGATGCGCCGCTGCGCAGCGACGACGCGCGCCGTGCCCTGCAACGCCTGCTGGACGATCCGGCGATCCGTCTGGTGGTGGCGGCGCAAGAGGAACAGCCGATCGCCACCTGCATGCTGGCGCTGATCCCGGGGCTGGCGCATCAGGCGCAGCCGTTCGGCGTCATCGAACACGTGGTGACGGCGGAGCCCTATCGCGGCCACGGCGTGGCGCTCGCGATGATCGAATACGCGCTGCAGCTGGCCTGGCGCAAGGGCTGTTACAAGGTGATGCTGCTGTCGGGGCAGCAACGCACCGGCGCGCACCAGCTTTATCTCAAGGCGGGTTTCGACGGCGATCGCGAGCGGGGATTTGTCATCAGGCGGCCCGAGGGCCGATAGCGGCCTGCCGCAAACGGGCAGGCCGCCAGGCGGGTTATTCGCTGTCGTTCTTCGCCAGACGGGCGTCTTTTTGGCGGCGATAGTCACGGGCGGCGGCCGGGATCGGCGTCACCTTGCCGGTTTCAATCCAGCTGCGCAGACGGTTGGCGTCGGCGAAGTGGGTATATTTGCCGAAGGCGTCCAGCACCACCAGCGACACCGAGCGGTTACCGATCACCGTGCGCATCGCCAGGCAGTGGCCCGCCTGGTTGGTGAAGCCGGTTTTGGTCAGCTGGATGTTCCATTTCGGGTTGTACACCAGATGGTTGGTGTTGCGGAACGGCAGCGTGTAGTTCGGATCCTTGAAGCTGGCCATGCGTTCGGTGGTGGTGCTGAGCTGGCCGATCAACGGATATTGCTTGGTGGCGATCAGCAGCTTGGTCAGATCGCGCGCCGTCGACACGTTATGAATAGACAGCCCGGTCGGTTCCACATAATGGGTATTGGTCATGCCCAGCGCCCTAGCCTTGGCGTTCATCGCTTTGATGAAGGCGTTGTAGCCCCCCGGATAGTGGTGCGCCAGGCTGGCGGCGGCGCGGTTTTCCGACGACATCAGCGCCAGCAGCAGCATATCCTTACGGCTGATTTCGCTGTTCAGCCGCACCCGTGAATACACCCCTTTCATCTCCGGCGTCTGGCGGATGTCCACCGCCAGCATCTCGTCGAGCGGCAGGTGCGCGTCGAGCGTGACCATGGCGGTCATCAGCTTGGTAATCGAGGCGATCGGCACCACTTCATCCGGGTTGCGCGCGTACATCACCTTATGGGTTTGCATATCGACGACCATCGCGCTGCCGGAGGCCAGCTCCGGTTGGGTGGCGTGCAGGGCGGCGGCGTTGTCGCTGGCCAACGCGCGCGGCGCAAAGCCTGCGCCCGCCTGCAAAGCGAGCAGGGTCAGAACCAAAACACGTATTTTCACAGGCATTACTCTGAAATGGGGGCTTGAACTCAGCGAATTATATGTGAGGGTTCAGCGCTTGGCACTGGGATTGTATGGCGGATTTGTGACAAATTCTGTCCGCTGAAAAACGACGCAGCCCGCGGGCGCTCTGGGATGAACGCCCGCGTGAAAAAAGTTACAGCGCCGGCTGCCAGGCCGACTGCGGCAACAGGTACAGCCCCGGCGTTTGCCGCGCCCCGGCGCCGACGATATGGCCGATGCCGGCCGTCATCACCGCCAGCGTCACATCGAAGGCGTTAAGGCTGTCGCCATAGCCGGCGGTCAGGTTGAACATCGAGCCGTTGGCCAGCAAATAGACCGTCTTCTCATTAAGTTGGTAAGCGTTCACATAAGGCATCGGCTCGTGGTGCGGCAGGCCTTGCAGGAAGCCGACGTCGATCTCTTCCGCCACGTGGCCGACGTTGAGGATAAACACGCCGTCCTGCGCCTGTTGCAAATGCTGCGCCGAGAGCACGTTTTTCGCGCCGGTCGCGGTAGCGATCACGTCCGCCTGCGCGACGGCGCTCGCCAGATCCACCACCTGCCAGCCGTCATAACGCGCCTGCAGCGCGCGCGCCGGATCGATTTCCGCCACCATCACCTGGCCGCCGTAAGCCCTGGCCGCCGCCGCTGTCCCCTGCCCGACCAGGCCGTAGCCGATCACCAGCACGCGCTTTTCGTGCAGCGTCAAGTGGGTGGTCTGGAAGAAGGTGTGCCAGGCGGTCAGCCCAACCATATGCCGATTGTGCAGCCCCTCTTTCACCGGCAGATCGTCCCAGTTGAAGATCGGGTAGCGCGGCGCCACGCCGTTTAACCGGCTGATGCCCGAGCCGGTGGCTTCCAGCCCGGCGACGATCTGCGGGCCGCTCGGCGATTGGTGCAAACGGGTGGTCAGATCCGCCCCCATTTCGCACAGGTGGGTCGGCTGCCAGGCCAGCGCGCGGTCGAAGGACTCCGACCATTCGCCGGCGTTCATGTCGCGCCAGGCATAGGCCTGCGCGCCCCGCCGTTCCAGCCAGGCCACCACGTCGTTCTGCACCGTGGTGGGATTGCAGGTGGTCAGGAAGATCGCCGCGCCCTTATCCAGCAGGCCGGCCACCAGCGGCGCCATTTTCAGATCCAGGTGCATATTGCACGCCAGCCGCACCCCGTGCAGGTCCGGCAACGCCGCCACCGCCGCCCGGGTGCGTGGCATATGGCGCATCGCCCAGTTCAATTCGCTCTCGAAATCCTGATACATCCGTTGCTCCTCTGGTGTGCCCCGCCGCCAGGCGTGGCAAAAAAGTTATCCCGCGCGGCCGAGCCGGCGGATCGCCTGCGGCGACAGGCCAAATACGCGGATAAACGCCCGCCTCATGCGCTCCGGATCGCTGAACCCCACCGAACGGGCGATCGCCTCCAGCGGCTCGGCGCTCTCTTCGATGCGCACCCTGGCCGCCTCCACCCGCAGTTGTTCGATCACCTTGGCCGGCGTCTGCCCGGTTTCGGCGCGGAACAGCCGGCCGAACTGGCGCTCGCTCAGGCAGGCGGCGTCGGCCAGATCCGCCACCGACAGCGGCAGGTGCAAGTGCTCGCGCGCGAACGACAGCGCGGCGCGCATGCGATCCGACGACGGGTTCAACGCCAGCAGCAGCGAATACTGCGACTGCCCGCCGGGGCGCCGATGATAGACCACCAGCTGCCGCGCCACGGCCGCCGCCAGGGTGGCGCCAAGGTCGTCTTCTATCAACGCCAGCGCCAGATCGATACCGGCGCTGATGCCGGCCGAAGTCCAGATATCGCCGTCGCGAATGAAGATACGGTTGCTGTCGACGCGGATGCGCGGATAACTCTGCTGCAGCCGCGCCGCGTGATACCAATGGGTGGTGGCGCGCTTGCCGTCCAGCAAACCGCAGGCCGCCAGAATAAACGCGCCGGTGCACACGCTGGCGATGCGCCGCGCCCGCCGGCTGTGGGTGGTCAGAAACGCCACCAGCGCCGGCGACTGCGCCGCCATCACGTTGCCGCTGCCGCCGGCCACCACCAGCGTATCGAAACGCTCGTCGCCGCACGGCTGCGTGGCGATCTCCACCCCGGCCGAGCTGGCGACCATCCCGCCCTGCGGCGAGATCGCCACGCAGCGGTAGGCCGGCGGATCGGTAAACTGGCTGACGTTATCGAACGCCGCCAGCGGGCCGGCAAAGTCCAGCAGGTTGAAACCGGGAAAAACCACAAAACCGATCGTTTTCATGATGGCGCTTTTTGAGGGTTATTTGTCATACCAGCCAAAAACAGGGCGGCTATTATGGCCCAGGTCCAACGATAAAAATGAGGCGAATGTCATGTCTGAACCACTCGTGATTGTATTTCCCATCTATCAAGGCGTCACCCAGCTCGACTTCACCGGCCCGCTGCAGTTTCTGCGCCACATGCCGGGGGCGGAAATCATCGTCGCTTCGGTAGACGGCGCGGATGTCGAATCGGAAGGCTTGCACTTCACCCAGCTGCGCCCGCTGCCGGAGATCGCGCGCTGCGACGTGCTGTGCGTGCCGGGCGGCAGCGGCTGCACCCAGGCATTGCAGGATGAAGCGTTCATGCGGCAAATCCGGCGGCTGGGCGCCGATGCCCGCTACCTGACCTCGGTGTGCACCGGTTCGCTGATCCTGGCCGCCGCCGGCCTGCTGGCGGGCAAACGCGCCGCCTGCCACTGGTCGATGCGCGACAGCCTGGCGCTGTTCGGCGCCATCCCCAGCGCTGCACGCGTTGAGCGCGACGGCAACGTGATCAGCGGCGGCGGCGTCACCGCCGGCATCGATTTCGCGCTGGCGCTGATCGCCGAACTGCACGGCGAAGACACCGCCCAAACGATCCAACTCTACCTGGAATACGCCCCGGCCCCGCCGTTCACGGGCGGCACGCCGGAACTGGCCCCGCCGCACATTTACGCCAGGGTACAGGCGCAGATGGCGGAAAGCCTGGCGCGGCGCAGAGCATTGGTGGCCCAGATCGCCCAAGGCTAGCGATCGGGCGTATACTTGCCCTTATGCGTCAGTCACATAAGGAGTAAGGAATGACCGATTTGGCCCACTACATTACGGACTACGGCTACTGGGCGTTGTTTATCGGCTGCCTGGCTGAGGGAGAAACCATCACGCTGCTGGGCGGCATCGCCGCCCATGAAGGCTTGCTGCACTGGCCGTGGGTGATCGCGGTGGTGGCGCTGGGAGGTACGCTGGGGGATCAGCTGCTGTACTTCGCCGGCCGCCGGTTCGAAGGCCGGGTCATCTCGCGGCTCAAGGGGCAGGAAAAGCGCATCGCGCGCGCCAGAAAGCTGATCGCCCGCCACCCAATGCTGTTCGTTATCGGGGTGCGCTTTATGTACGGTTTCCGCATCATCGGCCCGGTGCTGATCGGCGCCAGCCGCCTGCCGCCGTCGCGCTTCGTGCCGCTCAATATCCTCGGCGCCATTCTGTGGGCGACGATCTTCGTCATGCTCGGCTATTTTGGCGGCCAGGCGATCGAACGCTTCGTTACCGGCTTCGACAAAAAACTCTCCAGCCTGCTGTTTGTCGCGCTGGCGATCGCCGCCATCCTGCTGGTGCGCTTCTGGTGGCGCAAACGCCACGCGGAATAAGCCAGCGCGCCTGGCGTCAGCCTTCCTGCGGTGCCGCGCGCATCAGCTCGACCAGTTCGCGCGCCGCCTTGTCCAGCGGGCGATTCTTCAGCCAGATCAAATGCATCGGCAAGCGCAGCTCGTTCTTGGTGTTTTTGAATTTCAGCCGTACCAGCCGCCCCTGCGCCAGCAGCGGCTCGGCCAGCGACAGCGGGAAATTGCCCCACCCCAGGCCCGCTTCCACCATGTTCAGCGCCATCGGCAGGCTGTCGGTGCGCCAGTAGGCCTCCGCCACCTGCGGGCGCAGATCGCCGATCGGCAGATCGCGGCTGGCCACCATGATCTGCCGCACGTTGACCAGATCCTCGAGAAACAGTTCGCCCGCCGCGCCGTCCAGCGCCGGATGCTGCGGCGAGACCATCGCCACCAGCGATTCCGCGCCAACGGAGTGGAACTGCTCCGCGCTGTTGATGTTCAGCCCGCCGAACGCCAGGCAGACGCCAATGCGCTCCTGGTGCAGCATGTGCAGCACGTCGTCCTGCGGCGCGCTGAGCACTTCGATGTTGAGCAACGGATAACGCTGCGACAGCGTCTTCACCGCCGCCAGCAGGCCGGCGCCGTTAATGTCAGACGCCACGCCGATCGAAAGCCGGCTCTCCAGCCCCTGAGACAGTTCGATAGCGTGCACCTGCAGCTGCTTGAGCTGCCCGGCGATCAGCCGGGCGTGCGGCGCCAAGGCCAACGCCAGCGCGGTCGGCGTCGGTTCGCGGTGCGAGCGATCGAACAAGGCGAAACCGAGTTCCGCCTCCATGTTGGCGATGCCCATGCTGACAGCGGACGGTACGCGCCGCAGCGCGCGGGCGGCGGCGGAAAACGAACCGCGATCGAGCACAGCCAGAAACAGCTCGATATTGTCGCTGGAAAAGTTCATCGTTTAACCTGTCAGTAAAACTGACAGCTCCTGACTTTTTCTATCAATATGATTGACGTTATCTTAGCCGCCGCCGCCACAGAGGCAACTAAAAACAGATCGGGAGAAAACAATGCAAGGCGTCAAACGCAAACTGGTGTATGTCACCGCTTATGAAATCATCGGCATGGCGATCTCGGCGCTGGGGCTGGCGCTGCTGTCGGGCCATGCGCCGAGCAGCACCGGGCCGCTGGCGGTGGTGATCACCACCATCGCGGTCAGCTGGAACTTTATTTACAACTCTTTATTCGAGTGGTGGGAAAGCCGCCAGCTGTCGCGCACCCGCACGCTCAAGCGCCGCATTTTGCACGCCGTCGGCTTTCAGCTGACGCTGGTGGTGTATCTGATCCCGCTGATCGCCTGGTGGATGGGCATCACGCTGTGGCAGGCGCTGCTGCTGGATATGGCGCTGATCGTCATCATTCCTTGCTACACCTTCCTGTTTAACTGGGCGTTCGACAAGCTGTTCGGCCTGCCGGCTTCGGCTCTGCCGGCCGGTGAATCCGCCTAAAAAGCCCCCGCGTCCGATTCGCCTGCGCACGCTAATTACTGCGCAGGCGCCATCGCTTTATTTTCCGCCCGCCTTCCCCCTCACGCAAAATAACGTCCAAATCCCTTTAATTTGCGCGGTAATTATTATTCTGTGATTTCAATCACTTTTATCGTTCGATATTTCCGTGTTGATAATGAGACTCATCTTACTGAATAATATGCGCTTTTGTTTTCAGTTTAAAAAATACACACAATTGTTCACGCTTTGTACGCAGGTTTTTTTGCCACCTTTATCGGGAAACGGTAGCATGCCACGCCGTTATTTAACGGCGGCTGTATACACAATAAACAGCGGAATGATGCCACGACCTCATTCTCATTACGATTGCTGATGGCAATCGTTTGCCCTGCAGCTCAGGGCGGCGTTCATCATAGACAGGTAAACAGGACGGATAATGCACTCACAAAAAAAGTCGGCGGACGATAAACACGCCGCCAGAAGACGCTGGCTAGACTCTCATGAATCCGGTTATCACAAAAGCATGGGCAACCGGCAGATCCAAATGATCGCCATCGGCGGTTCGATCGGCACCGGCTTGTTCCTCGGTACCGGCGGCCGTCTCGAACTGGCCGGGCCGGCGCTGGCGCTGGTCTATCTGGTGTGCGGGATCTTCTCTTTCTTCATCCTGCGCGCGCTGGGCGAGCTGGTGCTGCATCGCCCTTCCAGCGGCAGCTTCGTTTCTTACGCCCGCGAATTTCTCGGTGAGAAAGCCTCTTACGTCGCCGGCTGGATGTACTTCCTAAACTGGGCGATGACCGGCATCGTCGACATCACCGCGGTGGCGCTGTACATGCACTACTGGGGCACCTTCGCCGACGTGCCGCAGTGGCTGTTCGCCCTCGGCGCGCTCGGCATCGTCGCCACCATGAACATGATCGGCGTGAAGTGGTTCGCCGAGATGGAGTTCTGGTTCGCGCTGATCAAGGTGGTCGCCATCGCGCTGTTCCTGATTGTCGGCGTCGTCTTCCTCGGCACCGGCACCCCGGTCGCCGGGCACACCACCGGTATGCACCTGATCACCGAAAACGGTGGCATGTTCCCGCACGGCCTGCTGCCGGCGCTGGTACTGGTGCAAGGGGTGATCTTCGCCTTCGCCGGCATCGAGCTTATCGGCACCGCCGCCGGCGAGTGTAAAGATCCGGCCAAAATGATGCCCAAAGCGATCAACAGCGTGATCTGGCGTATCGGCCTGTTCTACGTCGGCTCCGTGGTGCTGTTGGTGCTGCTGCTGCCGTGGAACGCCTACCAGGCCGGCCAAAGCCCGTTCGTCACCTTCTTCAGCAAGCTGGGCGTGCCTTACATCGGCACCATCATGAACATCGTGGTGTTGACCGCCGCGCTGTCCAGCCTCAACTCCGGCCTCTACTCCACCGGCCGCATCCTGCGTTCGCTGGCGATGGGCGGCTCGGCGCCGAAGCTGATGGCCAAAATGAGCAGCCAGCAGGTGCCTTACGCCGGCATCCTGGTCACCTGCGGCATCTACGTGATCGGCGTGGTGCTCAACTACCTGGTGCCTTCGCAGGTATTCGAGATCGTGCTGAACATCGCCTCGCTGGGCATCATCGCCTCATGGGCGTTTATCATCGTCTGCCAGATGCGCCTGCGCAAAGCCGTGCGTGAAGGCCGCGCGCAGCCGGTATCGTTCAAAATGCCGGGCGCGCCGTTCACCTCCTGGCTGACGCTGGCGTTCCTGCTGATCGTGGTGGTGATGATGGCGTTCGACTACCCGAACGGTACCTGGACCATCGCCACCATTCCGGTGCTGGCGGTACTGCTGACGCTGGGCTGGTTCGGCCTGCGCAAGCGCGCGCAGGAAGTGAAGCGGGAACAGCAGGCTCACGAAGAGCAGAACCCGCACTGAATCGACAAACCGCCCTCCGGGGCGGTTTTTTTATCCGCTATAAGCGGCCGTAGAACGTCATTCTGGCGCTTTCCGACAGCATCACGTCCGGCTGCGCATTGTAGGCCAGCACCACCAGCATGCGCGTGATGTCGCCTTCGGTCGGCGTCACCCGGTGCATGGCGTTGCGCCCGCGAAACAGCACCAAATCCCCCTCCTCCATCGCCAGCCTTTTGACCGCCCGCTCGCCGTCCAGCACCTGCGTGACCCCGGCATAGTTCATCTCGCCGCGATCGGCGTCGCGCAGGTTCTCCACGTATTCGAAACGGCCGCCCGCCGCCGGTTTCTGGATCAGCAGCGTGATGGCGAACGACGAGTTGTCGAAGTGCCAGCCCAGCTCCTGGCCGGTGTGGGCGTAATGCAGGTTGATCGACGACAGCCGATCGGCGTAGGGATACAGCTGCGCCTCATCCAACACCGCGCAGAGGAACGCGCGAAACGCCGGGGCGTCGTACAGCGCACGCAGCGGCGACTGCGGCGGAATATCTTCGTCGGTAATGCAGCCCTTGGACGACACCACCAGCCGGTTGCGCGCGTGATCGGCCGGCAGCGTATCGTCCTGTGGCCGTAGATACACGTTGTGTTTGCTGGTGGCGTAAAACGCCGCATGGTGCTGTTCGGCACCTTCCAACCGCACCGTCGCCAGCGCGGCGGCACGCAGAAATCCCGGCAGCACCAGCGCGCCGGCGCGCTCCAGCGTTTGCCGGCAACGGGCGCGGAATGCGGCGTCGTCGATGGGATGAGCGGACAGATCGATAATATCGGCAAGTTGCGGCATGGCGTTCCCCTCGTGTGCGATAGCCGGATGCCTCTCACTGTAGCGAATGGCGCATTGCCGCCATAACAAAAATACGTTATGGATAAGCTAACCAATTCTTAGCGATAGCCCTGCCCATGCACTCACCGTCCCGCGCGCGCTTGCCCAAGCTGAGCGCCATTCTGGCGTTCGAAACCGCCGCCCGCACCGGCAGCCTGGCCCGCGCGGCGGATACGCTGGCGCTGACCGCCGCCGCCGTCAGCCAGCAGATCCGCCAGCTCGAACAGCATCTGGGCATCACGCTGTTCATCCGCGCCAAAAGCGGCGTCACGCTGACCGAACAGGGCGCGGACTACCTGGCCTACGTGCAGGAGGCGTTCGAAACGCTGCGCGTGGCGCAGCAGCACGTCGAGCGCCAGCGCGGCAAACAGACGCTGACGGTGTTCGCCCTGCCGGCGTTGGCCTCCAAGTGGCTGAACCCGGCGCTGGGCGACTGGTTGGCGCAGTGCCCCGACGGCGATCTGCGGCTGCACGCCACCCATGCGGCGGTCGATTTCGCCCGTTCGGCGGCGGACTTCGCCCTGTGCTTCGGCGATCAGGACTATCCGCTGCTGGAAAAGGTGCGGCTGTTTCAGGATCGGGTGCAGCCGGTGTGCAGCCCGGCGCTGCGCGATCGCGGCGACTGGACGCAGTTGCCGCTGATCCACGTCGACTGGGGCAAGGAGAGCCAGTTTCTGCCGGGCTGGCACGAGTGGTTCACCGCCGCCGATCGAATGCCGCCGGCGCGGCGCGGGCTGACCTATAACCTGACCTCGCTGGCCATCGACGCCGCCGTGCAAGGGCGCGGGGTGCTGCTCGGCCAGCGGCGGCTGATCGGCCGTGAACTGGCGGCAGGCCAGTTGGTCACCCTGGCCGAACCGGCGCTGCCGCTCAGCAAACCCTACTACGTGGTTTACCCGCCGCGCACGCTGGAAAAACCCGGCGCAGCGGCGTTTCTCCGTTGGCTGCAGGCGCTGGCTCAGCGCGCGGTATAACCGCCGTCGATGCTGTAAAACGCGCCGGTGGTGAAACTGCTGTCGTCCGAGAGCAGGAAAGCCACCGTTTTCGCCACCTCTTCACGCGTCGCCATTCTCCCCATCGGGTGCGAAGCGGCCATCTGCGCCCGCGCCGACGCCGGCAGTTCCCTCATCGCCGGCGTCTCCACATAGCCCGGCCCGACGGCGTTGATGCGCACGCCGCGCGTGGCGAACTCCAGCGCCGCGGAGCGCGTCAGGCCCAACACGCCATGCTTGGCGGCGGTATAAGGCGCGATCCCGGCAATGCCCACCACGCCGTTGGCGGAAGAGAGGTTCACCACCGCCCCGCCGCCGCCGGCGACGATCGCCGGCAGGCCGTACTTCATGCCGAAAAACGTGCCGCTCAGGCAGGTGGCGATCACCTCATGCCAATCTTCGACCGCGTACCGATCGATGTCCACCTCATGCGGGCCGGTGATCCCGGCGTTGTTGACCAACAGATGCAGCGCGCCGCAGCGCCGCACCGTCTCTTCAATGCCCTGCTGCACCGACGGCGCCTCGCGCACGTCCATCCGCAACGTCATCACCCGTCGGCCCTCGGGATCGAGCCGCGCGGCGGCAGCGGCGAGAGGCGCGGCGTGGCGGCCGGTCATCACCACCGTGGCACCGCGCCGAAACAGTTCGGCGGCGATCGCTTCGCCGATGCCGGTGGAAGCGCCGGTCACCAGCGCCACCCGATGTTTGAAATCTTGCATAGCCGTTCTCCTGCCAGATTGAACTCAGGGGAACAGGCTAGCGCCGGCCAGTGACAGTTTGCGGCAGCAGCGACAGCGCAGCACGTAATGCGCTCACAAAAGCCGCAAAGCCCGCTATTTTATGCCTACTTTTTCTCATGCGAGACTCCCTGTGGATACCCAACGCTACCTGCAGCATATCGGCTTTACCGGCGCCGCCCGCCCTGACCTCCCCACGTTGCAACAGCTGCACCATCGCCACATGCTGAGCGTCCCGTTCGAGAACCTGAGCATTATTTATCATCAGGGTATTCAGCTGGCGCCGGAGGCGCTGTTCAGCAAGGTGATCGAGCGCAACCGCGGCGGTTTCTGTTATGAGCTGAACGCGCTGTTCGCCTTGCTGCTGCGGGAGATCGGTTTTAAGGTGAGCTTCATCTCCGGCGAGATCCGCGCGCGCGACGGCCATTTCGGCCCGCCCTACGACCATCTGGCGCTGCGGGTGGATCTGGCGGGCCAGGCCTGGCTGGTGGACGTCGGTTTCGGCGATTCCTTCCTGACGCCGCTGAAGATCGTCGCCGCCGAGCCGCAACCGCAGGCCAGCGGTACCTTCCACCTGGAGCGGGAAGGCGACTATTACCTGCTGGAGCGCCGCAACGGCGACCAACGTTCGCATGCCAAAACCCTGTATCGCTTTACCGTTCAGCCGCGCGAGCTGCATGAGTTCGACGAGATGTGCCGCTTCCACAGCACCTCGCCGCAGTCGCACTTCACCCAGCGCCTGGTGTGTTCACGGCCGACGGACCACGGCCGGGTGACCCTCAGCGACATGAAGCTGATCGTGACCGAAGATCATCAGCGCCACGAAACGACGCTGCATTCGGAAGAGGAGCGGCGCACCGCGCTGTGGCAGCATTTCGCCATCGATTTGGATCGTTGACGGCGCAGGCGGCGCCCTTTTATTACGATTCTGTTACACCGATTGCATAACCGCGCTTGGCTGATTGCCAGCACCGCGGCGGCAGGCATCATAGGGCCATGATTCGGCAACAGAGTGCGAAAAATGATCCGTGTGATACTGGTGGATGACCATGTGGTGGTGCGCTCCGGCTTTGCGCAATTGCTGAGCCTCGAGGACGATCTCGACGTGGTGGGGCAATACAGCAGCGCGGCGGCGGCCTGGCCGGCATTGCTGCGCGACGACGTCAGCGTCGCGTTGATGGACATCGCCATGCCGGATGAAAACGGCCTCAGCCTGTTGAAGCGCCTGCGGGCGCAGAAGCCGCAGTTCCGCGCGATCATCCTCAGCATCTATGACTCCCCCACCTTCGTGCAAAGCGCGCTGGACGCCGGCGCCAGCGGCTATCTGACCAAACGCTGCGGGCCGGAAGAGCTGGTGCAGGCGGTGCGTTCCGTCGATATGGGCGGCCATTACCTGTGCGCCGACGCGCTGCGGGCGCTGCGCGGCGGCGAGCAGCCGGCCACGGCGCTGGAAGTGCTGACCCCACGCGAGCGTGAAATCTTCGATCTGCTGGTCAAAGGCGACAGCGTAAAGGAGATCGCTTTCAAGCTCGCGCTCAGCCATAAAACGGTGCACGTGCATCGCGCTAACGTCCTGGGCAAGTTGCAGTGCAACAGCACCATCGAGCTGGTGCATTTCGCCCTCGACCATCAGCTGCTGGCGGGGCATTGATGTCGCCCAAACTCCGGCCCTGGGTTATCTCGCTGTTTATCCTGTTGGCCTGGGGCAGCGGCTGGCTGATGCTGTGGACGCTTGGTTTCTATCTAACCCACAACGGCAATCAGGCGGCGCTGTTTCTGCCGCACGGCGTCTATCTCGCGCTGCTGATCCTGCTGGCGCGCCGCTATTGGCCCGCCCTGATAATTCCGCCGGTGCTGTTGCTGTTCTGGCTGCACGGCGAACGCCTGCTGAGCGGCTACGGCCTGCTGGCCGCGCCGTTTATCACCCTGCTTCCGGCCGCGGTCGCGCAACGACTCTGGCACCGTTTTCCGCTCTACTGGCAGCGGCTGACGCTGCTGCTGGCTGCGGTGACCGCCGCCTCGCTGCTCAATACCACCCTGCTTTCGCCGTTTGTGCCAAGCCCGGCGATGCTGCTTGGCCTGGCGTCGTTTACCGGCGGCGTCTTGCTGACCCCGTTCGTCTACCTGATCTTTGAATTTCTGCGCCAGCAGCACCGTTACCACCTGCTGGGGCTGGACACCCCCAACCCGCCGCTGCGCGCGTCCTTAATCATCTGGTGCAGCCTGTTCTTCGTTATCGGCATCGGCACGCAGATGGTGCTGTCGCCGGAAATCGAACGCCTGCTGCTGATCGTGGTGTTTCTGCCGAACGTGGTGATGGCGTGGAAGTTCGGCTGGCAGGGCGGCGTGCTGTCCGGCCTGCTCGGCAGCATGATGATCACCCTCGCCCGGCAGGTCGGCGTGGGGTTCGGCAATCTGGTCGAGCTGGAAATCTTTCTGGCGACGCAGGCGCTGCTCGGCATCGGCCTGGGCATCGCCATCAGCCGCCAGCAGCACCTGGCGCAAAACCTGCACCACTATCAGCGTCGCCTGGAAGAAGAGCTGGCGGCGCGGCGAGCGCTGACCGAAAAACTGATCCACACCGAAGAAGACACGCGGAAAAATCTGGCGCGCGAGCTGCACGATGAAATCGGCCAGAACATCACCGCGATTCAAATCCAGTCGCAGATGGTCAAACGGGCGCGCGATCCGGCGCAAACCCAGGCCGCCGCGCACCAGATAAGCGAGCTCGCCCGGCGCATTCATCACTCCACGCGCCAGCTGCTGCGCCAGCTTCGCCCGCCCGCGTTGGACGAGCTGGCGTTCAAAGAGGCGCTTCACCACCTGCTGAGCGAATTCGCCTTTGCCGAACGGGGCATCCGCTGCCGTTTCGACTACCGGCTCATAGACACGCCCGCCGGCGAAACGGTGCGCTTCACCCTCTACCGGCTGCTGCAAGAGCTGCTCAACAACGTGTGCAAACATGCCGAAGCCAGCGAGGTCGCCATCGTCTTGTATCAACAGGGCGCGCTTTTGCACCTCGAGGTGCGGGACAACGGCATCGGCATCCGCGCGGACAAGGCGCCCGGCCTCGGCATTCAGGGGATGCGCGAGCGGGTCAGCGCGCTGGGCGGCGAGCTGACGCTGGAAACGCATTGCGGCACGCGGGTAATTGTTAACCTGCCCACAAATTTGCAACAAACCATCGACTAACTAGGAAAAAGTCTTAGCCACTCCGGACTTTCTCTCATCCACTTTCCCTTTCACCTTCTTATAGTCAGCACCAGGGAGGCGGCTATGCAGGCACGCTCGGCATCTGAAATCGATCATCGTTACCGCGCGCTGCGCCCGCGACTGCTGCTGTACATGGTCATCGGGTACGCCGCCTTTTACCTGACGCGCAAAAGCGTGAATTACGTGCTGCCGGCGCTGCAAACGGATTTGGGGCTGGATAAAGGGGACATCGGCCTGCTCGGCTCGCTGTTTTACCTGAGCTACGGCCTGTCGAAATTCGCCGCCGGACTGTGGCACGACGGCCACGGGCAGCGCAGGTTTATGGGGATCGGCCTGTTCGCCACCGGCTTGCTGAACGTGGCGTTCGCCTTCGGCGAATCGCTGACGCTGCTGCTGGCGGTCTGGGCGCTGAACGGCTTCTTTCAGGGCTGGGGCTGGCCGCCCTGCGCGCGGCTGCTGACCCACTGGTATTCGCGCAACGAGCGCGGCTTCTGGTGGGGCTGCTGGAATATGTCGATCAACCTCGGCGGCGCGATCGTGCCGCTGATCAGCGCCTTCGCCGCCCAGCGCTGGGGCTGGCAGGCGGCGATGCTGATCCCGGGCGCCGTCAGCATGGTGTTGGGCATCTGGCTCACGCGGCGGCTGACGGGCACGCCGCAAGAAGAAGGCCTGCCGTCGGTCGGCCGGTGGCGCCACGATCCGCTGGAGCTGCGCCAGGAACAGCAAAGCCCGCCGATGGGGCTGTGGCAGATGTTGCGCACCACGATGCTGAAGAACCCGATGATCTGGCTGCTCGGCGTCTCTTACGTACTGGTCTATCTGATCCGCATCGCGTTGAACGACTGGGGCAATCTCTGGCTGACGGAAAGCCACGGCGTCAACCTGCTCAGCGCCAACGCCACGGTGATGCTGTTCGAGGTAGGCGGCCTGCTCGGCGCGCTGTTCGCCGGCTGGGGCTCGGATTTGCTGTTCGGCGGGCAGCGCGCGCCGATGATTTTGCTGTTCACGCTCGGGCTGATGGTTTCCGTCGCCGCGCTGTGGCTGGCGCCGGTGCATCACTACGCGCTGCTGGCGGGCTGTTTCTTTACGGTGGGCTTTTTTGTCTTCGGCCCACAGATGCTGATTGGCCTCGCCGCCGTGGAATGCGGGCACAAAGGCGCAGCGGGCTCCATCACCGGTTTTCTCGGCCTGTTCGCTTACCTGGGGGCCGCGCTGGCGGGCTGGCCGCTGTCGCAGATCATCGAAGGCTACGGCTGGTCAGGCATGTTCAGTTTGCTGTCGATCGCCGCCGTTCTTATGGGTTTATTGCTGATGCCGCTGCTGATGGCGAGCGTTACCACCTCTACCGAGAGAAGGATAAAACAATGAAAAAAACCTTAGTCACTACCCTGATAGCTTCCGGCATCGTGCTGGCCACGCTGAGCGGCGCCGCGCACGCCAAGGGCCGCCTGGTGGTCTACTGCAGCGCCACCAATGAAATGTGCGAAGCGGAAACCAAAGCCTTCGGCGAGAAATATGACGTGAAAACCTCGTTCATCCGCAACGGCTCCGGCAGCACACTGGCGAAAGTGGACGCCGAGAAGAAAAACCCGCAGGCGGACGTCTGGTACGGCGGCACGCTCGATCCGCAATCCCAGGCCGGTGAAATGGGGCTGCTGCAGCCGTACAAATCGCCGAACCTCGAACAGGTGATGCCACAATTCCGCGATCCGGCGAAGCTGAAAGGCCACTACTCCTCGGCGGTCTACGTCGGCATTCTCGGCTTTGGCGTCAATACCCAGCGCCTGAAAGAGAAAAACCTGCCGGTGCCCAAGTGCTGGAAAGACCTGACCAAGCCGGAATACAAAGGCGAGATTCAAATCGCCGATCCGCAGAGCTCCGGCACCGCCTACACCGCGCTGGCGACCTTTGCCCAGCTGTGGGGAGACGATCAGGCGTTCGATTACCTCAAGCAGCTGAACGCCAACGTCTCGCAGTACACCAAGTCCGGCATTGCCCCGGCGCGCAACGCCGCCCGCGGTGAAACGGCGATCGGCATCGGTTTCCTGCATGACTACTCGCTCGAAAAGGAACAGGGCGCGCCGCTTGAGCTGATCTCGCCTTGTGAAGGCACCGGCTACGAAATCGGCGGCGTCAGCATCCTCAAAGGCGCGCGCAACCTCGACAACGCCAAGCTGTTCGTGGATTGGGTGCTGTCGAAAGAGGCGCAGGAACTGGCATGGCAGAAAGGCAAGTCCTATCAGATCCTGACCAATACCACCGCCGCTACCTCGCCGAACTCGCTGAAGCTCGACGATCTGAAGCTGATCAACTACGACATGGACAAATACGGCTCGACCGAGGTCCGCAAGGCGCTGATCAATAAATGGGTCAGCGAAGTCAAGATGGGTAAATAAGCCCGCATTCTGCGCCTGTTGCCGGGTAAGCCTCACGCCTTACCCGGCCTGAACATCCGGGAAACTTATGTCACATACACATGCTCTCCATCTCGTGAAAAAACGAGATGCGATATTCCTTTGGGTCTTGCTTGGCTGGCTGGCGTTCGCCCTGCTGCCGAGCTGGAGCCTGGATTACGGCCTGCTGGAGTCCACCGGCGATGAAATCCTCGCGGCCTACGGCTGGTCACACCGCAATGTCAGCTGGCTATGGTGCCTGTTGCCGAGCCTGCTGCTGCTTCGCCCCTACGCCCCGGCGGGCGGTGAACGGCGGCGGCGCCACGCGTTCGATGCCGGTTGGGCGCTGCTGTGCATGGCCTTTATCGTCGTCAGCGCCACGGTGGCGGGGCGCGGTTTAGGCTACGCCACCCTGGTGCAATTGACCGCGCTGGGCGCCATCATGACGCTGGCGCTGACCCGCCTCGAATGGCTGGGTGGCGACCGTTTCGTTATCGGTGCGCTGGTCACCATCGTGGCGCTGATCGGCGTCTTCATCGTCTGGCCGAGCATCGCGATTTTCATTCCGATGTTCACCGACCAGACGGGTGCGTTCGCGCCGCTGGCGTTTATGAACGTGCTGTCGCAGGCGCATATCGTTCAGGTGATCCTCAACTCCATCGCCCTGTCGATCGCGGTGGGCGCCGGCTGTACCTTCTTCGGCCTGGTGCTGGCGATTTACACCACCCGCATCGCCAAGCGCAGCGCCATTATCGGCCGCATTTTCTCCATCCTGCCCATCGTCACGCCGCCGTTCGTCGTCGGCCTGGGCGTCACGCTGATGATGGGGCGCTCCGGCTACGTCACCGAGTGGATGGTGGCCTGGTTCGGCCTGACCAACACCAACTGGCTGTACGGCTTTACCGGCATCTGGCTGGCGCAGGTGCTGGCGTTCACGCCGATGGCGTTCATGATCCTCGACGGCGCGATCAAGACCATTCATCCTTCGCTGGAAGAAGCCTCCTACACCCTGCGCGCCAGCCGCTGGCAAACCTTTAACGGCGTGTTCGTGCCGCTGCTGAAACCGGCGCTGGCCAACGCGTTTCTGATCGTGGTGGTGCAATCGCTGGCCGACTTCAGCAACCCGCTGGTGCTCGGCGGCAATTTCGACGTGCTGGCGACGCAAATCTATTTCTACATCACCGGCTCACAGCTCGACTATCAGGCCGCCAGCACCCTCGGCGCCTTCCTGCTGCTGTTCTCGCTGCTGGTGTTCTGCATTCAGTACCTGTGGATCGGCAAGCGTTCCTACGTCACCGTGTCCGGCAAATCCTACCGCGGCGACGTACAGCCGCTGCCGGTCACGCTGGTGTGGAGCGTGATCGCGCTGCTGGCGGTGTGGGTAGCCTTTAACGCCCTGCTCTACGGCAGCATTTTCTACGGCAGCTTCACCGTCAACTGGGGGGTGGATTACACGCTGACGCTGGATAACTTCATCAAGCTGTTCGGCCAGGGTATGAGCGACGGCGCGTGGCCTTCGCTGCTCGACACGCTGCTGTACGCCGGGATCGCCGCGCCGATCACCGCCGCCTTCGGCCTGCTGATCGCCTGGATCGTGGTGCGCCAGCAGTTCAAGGGCAAAAAGACCATCGAGTTCACCACCATGCTGTGCTTTGCGGTGCCGGGCACCGTGGCCGGCGTCTCTTACATTCTCGCCTTCAACAGCGCGCCGGTGTACCTCACCGGGACGGCCGCCATCGTGATTATCTCGATGGTGATGCGCAACGTGCCCGTGGGCATTCGCGCCGGGATCGCCGGGCTGGGCCAGATAGACAAATCGCTGGACGAAGCCTCGCTCAGCCTGCGCGCCGGCTCGCTGCGCACCATCACGCACATCCTGCTGCCGCTGCTGCGCCCGGCGATCCTGTCGGCGCTGATCTACAGCTTCGTGCGCGCCATCACCACCGTCAGCGCCATCGTCTTCCTGGTCACCCCCGATACCCGCGTGGCCACCGCATACATCCTCAACCGCGTGGAAGACGGCGAATACGGGGTGGCGATCGCCTACGGTTCAATTCTGATCGTGGTGATGCTGGCGATTATTTTCCTCTTTGACTGGCTGATCGGCGAGGCACGCATCTCCCGTTCAAAAGCCAAAAACCAGGCGTAATGGAGCCCATGATGAGCCAGAAAAATTTCGTTGAACTGCGCAACGTCTCCAAACGGTTCGGCAGCAACACGGTGATCGATAACATCGCGCTCACCATCCCTAGGGGGCAGATGGTGACGCTGCTCGGCCCTTCCGGCTGCGGCAAGACCACCATTTTGCGCCTGGTCGCCGGGCTGGAGAAACCGAGCGACGGGCAGATATTCATTGATGGCGAAGACGTCACCCATCGTTCCATCCAGCAGCGTGACATCTGCATGGTGTTCCAGTCTTATGCCCTGTTCCCGCACATGTCGCTGGGGGAAAACGTCGGCTATGGCCTGAAGATGCTCGGCATTCCGCGCGCCAAAGTGAAAGCGCGCGTGCAGGAAGCGCTGGCGATGGTGGATCTGGCGGGGTTCGACGATCGCTATGTCGATCAGATCTCCGGCGGCCAACAGCAGCGCGTGGCGCTGGCGCGCGCGCTGATCCTCAAGCCGAAAGTGCTGCTGTTCGACGAGCCGTTGAGCAACCTCGACGCCAACCTGCGCCGCAGCATGCGCGAAAAGATCCGCGAGCTGCAAAAGCAGTTTGATATCACGTCGCTGTACGTCACCCACGATCAGAGCGAGGCTTTCGCGGTCTCAGACACCGTGCTGGTGATGAACAAGGGGCATATCATGCAGATAGGCTCGCCGCAGGATCTCTATCGGCAGCCGGCGTCGCGCTTTATGGCGAGCTTCATGGGGGACGCCAACCTGTTCCGGGCCGGCTTCAGCGCGGACTATGTCGATATCAGCGGCTATCGCCTGCCGCGCCCGGCGCACTTTGCCACCGAAGGCGCCGGCACGGTGGGCGTGCGGCCGGAAGCGATCACGCTGAGCGAGCACGGCGAGGAAAGCCAGCGCTGCGTGATCCAGCATGTCGCCTACATGGGGCCGCAGTATGAGGTGACGGTGGCGTGGCATGGGCAGCAGATTTTGCTGCAGGTTAACGCCACTCGCCTGCAGCCGAACGTCGGCGAACATTATTATCTGGAAATTCACCCCTACGGCATGTTTATGCTGGCGGACGCAGCATAATAAGCATCACTCTTAAGCGTTAGAATAACGGCCATTCCGCATAGAATGGCCGGAAATAACCGTCTCAAAAACCGTATTTATCTATTTTTACAATTCCACCCAAGTCCTTGTTCAATCGAAAAATAAATACAGCCGCATTCATTCAAAAATAACTACCAGGGCCGACAAGGGTGATATTTTTATTTAGATAGGGTAAGCTTTATCCCGCAGTCGAAATTATTTAACGGCCAACTCAAGGAGAAATTCATGAGCAACAATGCAAACGCACAGGCGCAGCTGGATAATTTACGCAACGTCGCTTCCCAGCTGAAGGAAATGCGCCACTATGCGCAGTCGAATACCGAGACGCTCTCCGCACACTGGCTGGCCTTCGATCAGGGGGAATGCAAAAATAAGGCATTCGCCGAAGCCATTAACGACCTGTTGAATAAACAGGGTGCCTGTCTGGAAGGGCTGGAAAAAACCATTCAGGATATCGAGATAGAATTGAACCGTCTCGACAACGCCGCCTGATAATACCGATTTAAATAAACCCGCCGCGTGCGGGTTTATTTTTAGCTGCGGCAGATGACGCGCGCAATATTCCCTGAGGTCGTCAGCGCGCGTATTTCGCTGAACAGTTCGGTGGCTTCTTCATATTCCTTGCGCAAATAGCCCAGCCACTGTTTGATACGCGCCACGTGATACAGGCCGGTGTCGCCCTGCTTTTCCAGATGGACGTATTTTTGCAGCAGCTCAACCACCTGCGGCCAGGGCATGCGCGGTTCGTTGTACTTCACCACCCGGCTCAGGTTCGGCACGTTGAGCGCGCCGCGCCCCAGCATGATGGCGTCGCAGCCGGTCGTCTGCAGGCAATCCTGCGCGCTCCGGTAATCCCAGATCTCGCCGTTGGCGATCACCGGAATGCTCAGCCGCTGACGGATCTCGCCGATCGCCGCCCAGTTGATGCGATCCGCCTTGTAGCCGTCCTCTTTGGTGCGGCCATGCACCGTCAGCTCGCTGGCGCCCGCCTGCTGCACCGCATCGGCGATTTCAAAACTACGGTTGGAGGAGTCCCAACCCAAACGCACCTTCACCGTGACCGGCAGATGGGTCGGCACCGCCGCGCGCATCGCTTTGGCGCCCTGGTAGATCAATTCCGGATCTTTGAGCAGCGTCGCCCCGCCGCCGCTGCCGTTCACCAGCTTGGACGGGCAGCCGCAGTTGAGATCGACGCCGTAAGAGCCCAGCTCCACCGCGCGCACGGCGTTCTCCGCCAGCCACTGTGGGTGCTGCCCCAGCAGCTGTACGCGCACCAGCGTGCCCGACGGCGTGCGGCTGGCGTGGCGCAGCTCCGGGCACAGCCGGTAGAACGATTTGGCCGGCAGCAGCTGATCGACCACGCGCAAAAATTCGGTGATGCACAGATCGTAGTCGTTCACCTCGGTGAGCAACTCACGCACCAAAGAATCGAGAACGCCCTCCATCGGAGCCAATAATACGCGCATGACCAATCCCAGCTAAAAAAAGACCCGCAATGATACGGGTGAATGCCCGCGCCAGACAAGCCTCTGCGGGCATTAAAAGCGCCGTCAGCCCAGCCGGCGGATCGGTTGGCCGGCGAGGAACGCCGCAATGTCCTCGACCGCCTCGGTGAAGTAGGCGCGGTAGTTGTCGTCCGCCACGTAGCCCACGTGCGGCGTCGCCAGCACGTTGGGCAACTGACGAAACACATCGTCGGCCGGCAGCGGCTCCGTCTCGAACACGTCCAGCCCGGCGCCGGCGATCTTCCGCTGTTGCAGCACGTCCACCAACGCCGCCCGATCGACGATCGCCGCACGCGAGGTGTTGAGCAGGTAAGCGGTGGGCTTCATCGCCGTCAATTCGTCACGCCCCACCAGCCCGCGGCTGCGATCGCTCAGCACCAGGTGGATAGAGACAAAATCGCTCTGCTCGAACAACGCCCGTTTGGACGGCGCCAGTTCAGCCCCCTCCTGCGCCGCCCTTTCCGCCGTCAGGTTCTGGCTCCAGGCCAGCACCCGCATGCCGAACGCCTGCGCCACCCGGGCCATCTGGCCGCCGATCTTGCCCAGCCCCAGCAGCCCCAGCGTTTTCCCCTGCAGGGTGACGCCGAGATCCCGCTGCCACGGGCCGTTGTTTTGCAGCCCGACGCTTTCCGGCACGATATGCTTCGCCAGCCCGAGCAGCAGCGCCCAGGTCAGCTCCATCGGCGCCGCCGACCCGCTGCTGGTGCCGCACACCACCACGCCGCGCTCGGCGGCGGCGGCCAAATCGATAGCGGCGTTGCGCATGCCGGAGGTGATCAGCAGCTTCAGCTTCGGCAGCCGCGCCAGCAGCGAGGCGGTCATCGGCGTGCGCTCGCGCATGATGACCAGAATGTCGCACTCCTGCAGATGCACCGCCAGCTCCGCCTCATCGGTAAAGTGCGCGCTGATGGCGGACACCTCCACCCGCTCGGCCAGCGCCGACCAGTCCGCCATCTTGAGCGCCACCTGCTGGTAATCATCGAGAATTGCGCACTTCAATTTCATCTCCGTCTCCTGGAATCTAGGGGTAGCCACCGTCCAGCCTAGTACGAAAATGCCTTTCCGCCAGGCAAAAAAAAAGCCGCCCGTATCGGCGGCTTACTCTTAGAGCAATCAGGCTTATTCGGCCGGTTTGCGATTGCGCGGGCGGCGCGAAGGCGCGCCGGAACGGCGCTGGCCGTCACCCTGCGGGCGGGCGTTACCGTTGCCGTTGCCGCGGTTTTCACGCTGGCCGCCGTTCGCGTTACCGCTGCGCTGACCGCCGCCGTTACCGGAACGCTGGCCACCGCCGTTGCCGCGCGGCGCACCGCGCCCGCCACCCTGGCGGCCGTTGATGATCGGCTCGGCCTTGATGGTCGGATCCGGCTCGTAGCCCGGCAGCGCGATGCGTGGAATTTCACGCTTCAGCAGACGCTCGATGTCGCGCAGCAGCTTGTGCTCGTCCACGCACACCAGCGAGATAGCTTCGCCGGTGCGCTCCGCGCGGCCGGTACGGCCGATACGGTGCACGTAGTCTTCCGGCACGTTAGGCAGCTCGTAGTTCACCACGTGCGGCAACTGGTCGATATCCAGACCGCGCGCCGCGATATCGGTGGCCACCAGCACGCGGATGCGGCCGTCTTTGAAGTCCGCCAGCGCACGGGTACGGGCGCCCTGGCTCTTGTTGCCGTGGATCGCCGCGGCGGTGATGCCGTCTTTGTTCAGCTGCTCCGCCAGGTGGTTGGCGCCGTGCTTGGTGCGGGTAAACACCAGCACCTGTTTCCAGTCGCCTTCGCCGATCATCTGCGACAGCAGTTCCCGCTTACGCTTCTTGTCGACGAAATGCACGCTCTGTTCGATCTGCTCGGACGCGGTGTTGCGGCGCGCCACTTCTACCGAAGCCGGGTTGTGCAGCAGCTTGTTGGCCAGCGCCTTGATGTCGTCGGAGAAGGTGGCGGAGAACAGCAGGTTCTGACGCTTGGCCGGCAGCTTGGCCAGCACGCGGCGGATGTCGTGGATAAAGCCCATGTCCAGCATGCGGTCCGCTTCGTCCAGCACCAGAATTTCGATTTTGGACAGGTCAACCGCGTTCTGATGTTCCAGATCCAGCAGACGACCCGGCGTCGCCACCAGGATATCGACGCCGCCGCGCAGCTTCATCATCTGCGGGTTGATGCTCACGCCGCCAAACACCACCAGCGAACGCAGGCGCAGGTGTTTGCTGTAGGCATCGACGTTTTCGCCGATCTGCGCCGCCAGCTCACGGGTTGGCGTCAGGATCAGCGCGCGCACCGGGCGACGGCCCTTGACCGGATGGTCATGCTTGCTCAGCAGCTGCAACAGCGGCAGGGTAAAACCGGCGGTTTTACCGGTGCCGGTCTGGGCGCTGGCCATCAGGTCACGACCTTCCAGCACGACAGGAATAGCCTGACGCTGAATTGGCGTCGGTTCGCGATAGCCCTGTTCTTCAACAGCGCGCACAATTTCAGCACTTAAGCCGAGGGTTTCAAATGACATAAAGAGAAAAACTCCAGATCCCCCCTAACCTAACGGTGTTCGGTGCAGTTTCCTGGGAGGATGATCAGACGGGGCATTAAGCATGACCACGAGGGATTGGCACAAACTGCAGTGCACCAGGCGGCGATTGTAACAGAAGTCGCGCAATAAAAAGCACTTTTACGCACCCAGAGCACAATCTGCCGTAAATTCAGCATTGTCTGAAGCCGATCACATAACTCATTGTGATTAGCGGTTGCGTTTTAAACAATCTGGCATAAAGTTAATCATATGATTGATTAACTTCGAGCGTGACCCATGCCAGCTTCCGTCCCTCATCAGGCCGCCGGCCGAGCGCGCGGCGAGCAAGCGCGCCGGCAGCTGCTCGCCGCGGCGACCCACCTGTTCGGCGAATATGGCCTGCAGGGCGCCACCACCCGCGATATCGCCCAGCGCGCCGGCCAGAACATCGCCGCCATCACCTATTACTTCAGCTCCAAAGAGGGGCTGTACCTGGCCGTGGTGCAGTCGCTCGCCGATTTCATCCAGCAGGCGTTCGCCCCGCTGGCCGAAGAGGTCGATCGCTTCTGGCAACAGCCCGTCGCGCTGCGCTCACCCGACGCGGCGCTGCGTTTGCTGCAGCGTGGCCTGCTGGCCTTCAGCGAACTGATGACCCAGCCGCACACGCTGAACCTGAGCAAAATCATGTCGCGCGAACAGCTCGCCCCGACCGACGCCTACCCGCTGATCCACAGCCAGGTGATCGCGCCGATGCACGAGCGGCTGTGCCGCCTGCTGGCGGCCGCCACCGGCATCGACGAACGCGCCCCCCGCCTCGTGCTACATACCCATGCGCTGATCGGCGAGGTGCTGTCGTTCCGCGTGGCGCGCGAAACCATCCGCCGTCAGGCCGGCTGGCAAGAGATTGGCGAGGGCGAAGCGGCGCAAATCGCGGCGGTGCTGAGCGAACATATCGAGATTCTGGTTGTTGGGCTGCGCCAACGTCACGGCGCGTAAATTCAGGCAGGGAGTGTTATGAACAAAAAACGCAGTGCCTTGATCGTGTTGTTAATTCTGCTGATCGCGGCCGCCGCTTACGGGGTATGGCATTACCAACAGCAGCAGGATAAGCCGCTGACGCTGTATGGCAACGTCGACATCCGCACGGTGAACCTCGGCTTTCGCGTCGACGGCCGCCTGGCGTCGCTGACGGTGGATGAGGGCGATGCCGTTCAGCCGGGCCAGCTGCTCGGTAAGCTGGACGACGCCCCCTACCGCAACGCGCTGCAGCAGGCCGAAGCCAACGTCGGCAGCGCGCGCGCCAAGCTGTCGTTGCTGCAGGCCGGTTACCGCGCCGAAGAGATCGCCCAGGTGCGGTCGGAAATGGCGCAGCGCCAGTCCGCCTTCGCCTACGCCGACAGCTTCCTGAAACGCCAGCAGGGGCTGTGGGCGAAAAACGCTACCTCCGCCGACGCGCTGGAGGATGCGCGCACCGCCCGCAATCAGGCGCAGGCCAACCTGCAGGCGGCGAAGGACAAGCTGTCGCAATACCGCAGCGGCAACCGCCCGCAAGAAATCGAACAGGCCAAGGCCGACGTGGCGCAGAGCGAGGCGGCGCTGGCGCAGGCACAGTTGAACCTGCAAGACGCCACGCTGGTTTCCCCTTCCGCCGGCACGGTGCTGACCCGCGCGGTGGAGCCGGGCACCATGCTCGGCGCCGGCGGCACGGTCTTCACCCTGTCGCTGACCCGGCCGGTGTGGGTGCGTGCCTACGTCAACGAAACCAGCCTGAGCCAGGCGGTGCCCGGCACCGAACTGGAGATCTACACCGACGGCCGCCCCGGCAAGCCTTATCACGGCAAGATCGGCTTCGTCTCGCCGACCGCCGAATTCACGCCGAAAAGCGTTGAAACGCCGGATCTGCGCACCGATCTGGTGTACCGCCTGCGGGTGATCGTCACCGACGCCGATGACGCGCTGCGCCAGGGCATGCCGGTCACTCTGCGCTTCGCCAAACCCTGAGGCCGGCCATGGAACAGGCGCACACCATTGAGCTGGAAGGGCTGGAGAAGCGCTTCCCGTCGCTTGAGAAACCGGCGGTCGCCAGCCTGACCACCACCCTGCGCAGCGGCGCGGTGATCGGGCTGGTCGGCCCAGACGGCGCCGGCAAAACCACCCTGCTGCGCATGCTGGCCGGGCTGCTGCAGCCCAGCAGCGGCAAACTGCGGGTCGCCGGGCTGGATCCGATCGCGCAGGATCGTCAACTGCACGCGATCCTCGGTTACATGCCGCAGAAGTTCGGGCTGTATGAGGATCTGACGGTGATGGAGAACCTGACGCTGTACGCCGATCTGCGCGGCGTCACCGGCGATCTTCGCCGCCAGACCTTCGAGCGGCTGTTGAAATTCACCGATCTGACCCGCTTCACCGAGCGCCTGGCGGGCAAGCTGTCCGGCGGCATGAAGCAAAAGCTGGGCCTGGCCTGCACGCTGCTGGGCGAACCTCAGGTGCTGTTGCTGGATGAGCCGGGCGTCGGCGTCGATCCGATCTCGCGCCGCGAGCTGTGGCGCATGGTGCACGAACTGGCCAACGACGGCATGCTGATCCTGTGGAGCACGTCTTATCTCGACGAAGCCGAGCAGTGCCGCGAAGTGCTGCTGCTCAACGAAGGCGAGCTGCTGTTCAGCGGCGCGCCGCAGGCGCTGACCCGCCGTATGGCCGGGCGCACGGTGTTGATCGCCGCGCCCCCCGGCAGCCATCGATCGCTGCTGCAGCGGGCGATCTGCCTGCCGGCGGTCACCGACGGGGTGATCCAGGGCAAGTATCTGCGCCTGATCCTGAAGGAAGGCGAAGATCACCGCCGGCTGTTGCAAGCGCTGGATCTACCGGACGCCGAACTGGACGAAGCGGATCCGCGCTTCGAGGATGCGTTTATCGATCTGCTCGGCGGCGGCCCCAATCACCGCTCGGCGCTGGCGGAGATCATGCCGACCGTCAACGGCGCAAGCGGTGAAACGGTGATCGAAGCGGTGCAGCTGACCAAAAAATTCGGCGACTTCGCCGCTACCGATCACGTTGATTTCCAGGTGCGGCGCGGCGAAATTTTCGGCCTGCTCGGGCCGAACGGCGCCGGCAAGTCCACCACCTTCAAAATGATGTGCGGCCTGCTGATCCCCTCCAGCGGCAAGGCGCTGGTGCTGGGGATGGATCTGAAGACCAGCTCCGGCAAGGCGCGCCAGCGGCTCGGCTACATGGCGCAAAAATTCTCGCTATACGGCAACCTGACGGTGGCGCAGAACCTGAAGTTCTTCTCCGGCGTCTACGGCCTGGGCGGCAAGGCGCAGCGCGACAAAATCGACGAGATGTCCCGCGCCTTCAACTTCGCGCCGATCCTCGATCAGACGCCGGACGCGCTGCCGCTCGGCTTCAAACAGCGCCTGGCGCTGGCCTGCGCGCTGATGCACGAACCGGATATCCTGTTCCTCGACGAACCGACTTCCGGCGTCGATCCGCTGACGCGGCGCGAGTTCTGGTTGCACATCAACGGCATGGTCGACAAGGGCGTCACGGTGATGGTGACCACCCACTTTATGGACGAGGCGGAGTACTGCGACCGCATCGGCCTGGTGTACCGCGGCAAGATCATCGCCGCCGGCACGCCGGACGATCTCAAACAGCAGGTGGCGCGCGACGACAATCCCAACCCCTCGATGGAGCAGGCATTTATCGAGCTGGTGCAGGGCTACGATGAGGAGGAATCACGGTGAGCGATAACCGCACCCCAATCGACGACGGCGGCTTCTCCTGGCGCCGGCTGCGCGCGCTGTGCCTGAAGGAAACGCGGCAGATACTGCGCGATCCCAGCAGCGGCCTGATCGCCTTCGTCATCCCGCTGATGCTGCTGTTTATCTTCGGCTACGGCATCAACCTGGACTCCAGCAAGCTGCATCTGGGCATTCTGATGGAGCAGCAGAGCGAAGACGCGCGCGATCTGGCCCACGCCTTCGCCGGTTCGCCCTATATCGAACCGACCATCAGCGACAACCGCCAACGGCTGATCCAGCAGATGCAGGCCGGCACGATCCGCGGCCTGGTGGTGATCCCGGTGGATTTCGACCAGCGCATGGCGCGCCCGCACGACAGCGCCCCTATCCAGGTGATCACCGACGGCAGCGAGCCGAACACCGCCAACTTCGTGCAGGGTTACGCCCAGGGCGTATGGCAAGTTTGGCAGCAGCAGCGCGCCGCCGATCGGGGTAACAGCGACAAGCCGCTGATTGACGTGCAGATGCGCTACTGGTTCAACCCGGCGGCCATCAGCCGGCACTACATCATTCCCGGCGCCATCACCATCATCATGACGGTGATCGGCGCCATCCTCACCTCGCTGGTGATCGCCCGCGAATGGGAGCGCGGCACCATGGAGGCCCTGCTGTCCACCCAGGTGACGCGCAGCGAGCTGCTGCTCTCCAAGCTGATCCCTTATTACTTCCTCGGCATGGCCGCCATGGCGCTGTGCATGGCGGTGGCGGTGTGGGTGCTCGGCGTACCCTATCGCGGCTCGCTGCTGATCCTGCTGCTGATCAGCAGCCTGTTCCTCGCCAGCACCCTCGGCATGGGCCTACTGATCTCCACCCTCACCCGCAATCAGTTCAATGCGGCGATGGTGGCGCTGAACGCCGCCTTCCTGCCGTCGATCATGCTGTCCGGCTTCATCTTCCAGATCGACAGCATGCCGGCCATCGTGCGCGCGGTGACCTACATCATTCCGGCGCGCTACTTCGTCAGCACGCTGCAAACGCTGTTCCTGGCGGGCAACGTCGGCACCGTGCTGCTGATCAATCTGCTGTTCCTGATCGCTTCCGCGGTGGTGTTCATCGGCCTGACGGCCTGGAAAACCCAGCGCCGGCTGGATTGAGGAGAAAAGCGATGTTTCATCGTCTGTTGACGCTCATCATCAAGGAAATGCAGGCGCTGCTGCGCGATCCGCAAACCCGCGCCATTTTAATCATGCCGGTGATCCTGCAGGTGCTGCTGTTCCCGTTCGCCGCGACGCTGGAAGTCACCAACGCCACCATCGCGGTCTACAGCGAGGACAGCGGCCAGGCCTCGGTAGAGCTGACCCAGCGCTTCGCCAAGGCCAAGGCCTTTCAACACGTGCTGCTGCTGCGCAGCCCGCAGGAGATAAAGACCACCATCGACAATCAGCGGGCGCTGCTGCTGATCCGCTTCCCGGCGCAGTTCTCGCGCGATATCGCCACCGGCAACACCGCGCCGCTGCAGCTGCTGCTCGACGGGCGCAACTCCAACAGCGCGCAGATCGCCGCCAACTACGTGCAGCAGATCGTGCAGGAATATCAGAACGAGCTGCTCGGCAACCGCGCTAAACCCAACAACAGCGAGCTGGTGGTGCGCAACTGGTATAACCCGAACCTGGACTACAAATGGTTCGTGGTGCCGTCGCTGATCGCCATGATCACCACCATCGGCGTGCTGATCGTCACCTCGCTGTCGGTGGCGCGCGAACGCGAACAGGGCACGCTGGAACAGCTGCTGGTCTCGCCGCTCACCACCTGGCAGATCTTTATCGGCAAGGCGGTGCCGGCGCTGATCGTCGCCAGCTTCCAGGCCAGCATCGTGCTGCTGATCGGCATCTTCCTGTATCAGATCCCGTTTGCCGGATCGCTGCTGCTGTTCTATGCCACCATGCTGATCTACGGGCTGTCGCTGGTCGGTTTCGGCCTGCTGATCTCGTCGCTGTGCGCCACTCAGCAGCAGGCGTTCATCGGCGTGTTCGTGTTCATGATGCCGGCGATCCTGCTCTCGGGTTACGTCTCGCCGGTAGAGAATATGCCGGTGTGGCTGCAGGATCTGACCTGGGTTAACCCGATACGCCACTTCACCGACATCACCAAGCAGATCTACCTGAAGGACGCCAGTTTCAGCATCATCTGGCACAGCCTGTGGCCGCTGCTGGTGATCACCGCCACCACCGGCAGCGCCGCCTACGCGCTGTTCCGCCGCAAAATCGCATAAAAAAGGCTCTGCATGTCACATGCAGAGCCTGGTAAGTCCTAGGGATTTCAAGCTGCTGCTTGAAAGGCCACGGATTTAGCGACGGTTGCCGAAGATACGCAGCAACATCAGGAACAGGTTGATGAAGTCGAGATACAGCGTCAGCGCGCCGACGATGGCGTACTTGCGGAAGCTGTCTTTATCATCGGCGTTCAGCTGCTCGCCCATCGCCTTGAGTTTTTGCGTGTCGTACGCGGTCAGGCCGACGAACACCACCACCCCGATGTAGGTGATCGCCCACATCAGCGCGGTGCTTTTCAGCCAGATGTTCACCAGCGAGGCCAGCACGATGCCGATCAGCGCCATGAACAGCATGCTGCCGAAGCCGCTCAGATCGCGCTTGGTGGTGTAACCGTACAGGCTCATGGCGCCGAACATGCCGGCGGTGACCACGAAGGTGCTGGCGATCGAGCTGTAGGTGTAGGCGATGAAGATGCTCGACAGCGTCAGCCCGGTCAGCGCCGAGTACAGCATGAACAGCGAAGTGGCCACCGCGCCGCTCAGGCGGTTGACCATGCCGGAGATCACGAACACCAGCGCCAGTTGAGCGATGATCAGGCCGAAGAAGGTGATCTGGCTGGAGAAGATGAAGTTGAGGATCGCGGGCGTGTTGGCCGCATACCAGGAAACGAACGCCGTCAGCAGCAGACCGCAGGTCATCCAGCCGTAAACCTGCGCCATGTAGGCCTGAATGCCGCTGTTGGCACGTTCGACGATTGAACCATTAGAGCGTGGATATCGGTCCATGACGGTTACCTTTTGCGTTGTAAACAAGATTCCGAAGCCCCGCGAACGGGGCTTCGCCTGCTATAAGCGTACCACAGAATATGCCGGGCGAAAGCGGCAAAGGTCTTGATTTGTTTCCGCTGTTGACGCGTTATTTAGCCGCGTCGTGCCAGCGCTGCGCGGCCTCGCGATCGCTGTCGCGGGCGTCCACCCAACGATCGCCCTGGCCGGTGGCTTCTCGCTTCCAGAACGGCGCGCGGGTCTTCAGGTAGTCCATGATGAACTCGCTGGCGGCGAACGCCATGCTGCGGTGTGCGCCGGTCACGCCGACGAACACGATCTCGTCGCCGGGATACAGCGCGCCGACGCGGTGGATCACCGTCACCCGCTGCAGCGGCCAACGGCTGCGCGCCTCGGCCACGATCTCCGCCAGCGCCTTCTCGGTCATGCCGGGGTAGTGTTCCAGCGTCAGCGCGCTGACGTCGTCACCCAGATTATGGTTGCGCACCTTGCCGGTGAAGGTCACCACCGCGCCATCGGCGTCGCACTGCGCCAGCCACTGGTACTCGTCGCCGACGTTGAACGGCGCTTCGCCCACGCGAATGCGGGTATTTTCCATGCTTACCCCCCGGTGACCGGCGGGAAGAAGGCCACTTCATCGCCGGCGCGCAGCGGATGGTCCGCCGCCACCAGCGACTGATTGACCGCCGCCAGCAATTTGCCGGACTCCAGCGCCAGCGCCCAGCGATCGCCGCGCGCACACAGCGCCTGGCGCAGCGCCTCGACGGTCGGGTAATCCGCCGGCATCGACAGGCCGCCGGTGCCCACCAGTTCGCGCACCTGCGCGAAGAAAAGAATATCGATCATACGTTCACCTTAAAATCGCCGGATTTGCCGCCGCTTTTCGCCAGCAGGCGCACCGGGCCGATCACCATGTCTTTCTGTACCGCTTTGCACATGTCATAAATGGTCAATGCCGCCACCGAGGCGGCGGTCAGCGCCTCCATCTCGACGCCGGTTTTGCCGGTCAGCCGGCAGCAGGTTTCGATGCGCACCCGGCTGTGCTGCGTTTGCGCCTCCAGCTGCACTTCGACCTTGCTCAGCATCAGCGGGTGGCACAGCGGGATCAGCTCCCAGGTGCGTTTGGCCGCCTGAATGCCGGCGATGCGCGCCGTGGCGAACACGTCGCCCTTGTGATGGCTGCCGTCGACGATCATCGCCAGCGTGGCGGGCAGCATCTCGACGAAGGCTTCGGCGCGCGCTTCACGCACCGTTTCGGCCTTGGGGGAAACGTCGACCATATGGGCTTCGCCGGCGGCGTTAATGTGGGTTAGCTGTGTCATGACTCAGGGCTTCTTCAAGTGGGGCTGGAAGTTGCACGGGCGATGGCGCGCGTCCAACTGCTCTTCGATAATCCGCTCCCAGGCGGTGCGGCAGGCGCGGGTGGAGCCCGGCATGGCGAAGATCACCGTGCGGTTGGCCAGGCCGGCCAGCGCGCGCGACTGGATCGTCGCGGTGCCGATCTCTTCGTACGACACCATGCGGAACAGTTCGCCGAATCCTTCCACCTCTCTGTCGAACAGCGGCAGCAGCGCTTCAGGCGTGTTGTCGCGGGCGGTAAAACCGGTGCCGCCGGTGATCAGCACCGCCTGCACGTTGTCATCGGCGATCCAGGCGGAAACCCGCGCGCGGATCTGGTAAATGTCATCTTTGACGATGGCGCGATCCACCACCTGGTGGCCGGCTTCCTGCGCCGCTTCCTGCAGATAGTGGCCGGAGGTGTCTTCCGCCGCGCCGCGGCTGTCGGAGACGGTCAGGATGGCGATATGCGCCGCAATAAACTCGCTGCTCGCATGGCTCATGGTTCAATAGGCTCCTATTGGCTGTCAGCCGCCGATAAACGACAGGTTCTGGGTGATCCCGCTGTTGCCCTGATGCAGGAAATGGGTCTGCTTCTTGCTCAGCAGCCCGCTCTGGATGCGCGCCTTCAGCGCGTCGAGCTGGCCGTCCTCGGCCAGCAGATCGCGCAGGGGCACCCCCTGCTCACCGAACAGGCACAGGTGCAGATTGCCGATGGAAGAGACGCGCAGCCGGTTACAGCTGGCGCAGAAGTCTTTTTCATACGGCATGATAAGCCCCACCTCGCCCTGGTAGTCCGGGTGGCTGAACACCTGCGCCGGGCCGTCGCTGCGGCCGCGTGCCTGGCGCTGCCAGCCCTGCTGCTCCAACTGCAGGCGAATCACTTCGCCGGAAACGTGGTGTTTGCGAAACAGCTCGCCGCCCTCGCCGGTTTCCATCAGTTCGATAAAGCGCAGCTGGATAGGCCGGTCCTTGATCCAGGCGAGAAAGGCGCCGAGCTGCTGGTGGTTAACGTCGCGCATCAGCACCGCGTTGACCTTGACCTTGCTGAAACCGGCGCTGAAGGCGGCGTCGATGCCGTCCATCACCTGGCGGAACTTGTCCTGACCGGTGATGGCGTGAAACTGGCGGGGATCCAGGCTGTCGATGCTGACGTTGATCGCCGTCAGACCGGCGTCACGCCAGGCGGCGACGTCGCGCGCCAGACGGTAGCCGTTGGTGGTGACCGCCAGGGTACGGATGGCCGGGTTTTCCCGCACGGCGGCGATGATCTCGGTAAAATCGCGGCGCAGCGAAGGCTCCCCGCCGGTCAGGCGCACCTTTTCGGTGCCCAGTTCGGCGAACGCGCGGCTGACGCGGCGGATTTCATCCAGCGACAGGAAGCTTTTCGGGCTGCCGCTCGGCTTGTAGCCGTCGGGCAGACAATAGGTGCAACGAAAGTTGCACACGTCGGTGATCGACAAGCGCAGGTAATAGAACTTGCGCTCATAAGCATCAATGAGTTGCGGCACCATAACACCTTTCCAAAGTCGGGAGATGCGAGCGTTTCCCCTCTGCACCCTGGTGGCTGACTTCGCCACGGCCCAGGCGCCATATCGTTCCGGATGAACAACGTAGGCGCAGGGGCTAGGAGTTTGATTTCTCTTCCCGCTACCTTGAGTAGCCGGAACGAAACCGTGGTTTTCAGCAGAATTCTAGCGCTAATCGGCAACGATAGCCAACGCGTAAATTCGCTATATAATTGTCTATACAGCGTTTTTAGACGCCGCGTATTCTGGTAAACCATGATAAACATCACTTGCGCGGACGAATTGACCGGAATCACGCAAATGACACTCTTATCGCGTTTTTATGCCGGATCCGTTACCTTATGCGGGCAGTTCAGCCCCTTTGTAAGGAAATTTATGCGTAATCGTACCCTGGCCGATCTCGACCGCGTGGTGGCGTTAGGCGGCGGACACGGCCTGGGCCGTGTGATGTCGGCCCTGTCGTCCTTAGGCTCCCGCCTGACCGGCATCGTCACCACCACCGACAACGGCGGTTCCACCGGCCGCATCCGCCGTTCGGAAGGCGGCATTGCCTGGGGCGATACCCGTAACTGTCTCAACCAGCTGATCACCGAACCGAGCGTCGCCTCGGCGATGTTCGAATACCGCTTCAGCGGCAACGGCGAACTGGCCGGCCACAACCTCGGCAACCTGATGCTGAAAGCGCTGGATCACCTGAGCGTGCGCCCGCTGGAAGCGATCAACCTGGTGCGCAGCCTGCTGAAGGTGGACGCGGCGCTGATCCCGATGTCGGAACAGCCGGTGGATTTGATGGCGCACGATCACGAAGGCAATCACGTTTACGGTGAAGTGAATGTCGATCAGCTGGCCCATATGCCGCAGGAGCTGATGCTGTCGCCGCCGGTCAGCGCCACGCGCGAAGCGCTGGACGCCATCGCGCAGGCCGACGTGATCCTGATCGGGCCGGGCAGTTTCCTCACCAGCCTGATGCCGCTGCTGCTGCTGGACGATCTCACCCAGGCGCTGCGCCGCAGCAGCGCCAGCATGATCTATATCGGCAACCTCGGCCGCGAGCTGAGCGTGGCCGCCGCGGCGCTGTCGCTACAGGATAAGCTGACGCTGATGGAAGAGAAGATTGGCCGCCGGATGATCGATGCGCTGATCGTCGGCCCGGCGGTAGACGCCAGTGAAGTGCAGGATCGGGTGGTGATTCAACAGCCGCTGGAAGCGAGCGACATCCCCTACCGCCACGATCGCCAGCTGCTGCGCCAGGCGCTGGATCGGGCGCTGGTGGCGCTGGCCGCCCGCCGCTGACCGAATTTAACCGTCTCGCCCGCGCAGCCAAGGGTTATCGCTCGCTGGGGCGGGATGGCTGACCATATCGATATACAGATCTTCCACCTCTTTGCGCGCCCAGGGCGTGCGACGCAAAAACTTCAGGCTGGACTTGATGCTCGGATCGCTGCGGAAGCAGTTGATGCGAATGCGTGCGCCCAGCTCGGACCAACCGTAGTGATCCACCAGCTTATTCAGCAGTTGCTCCAGCGTCACGCCGTGCAGCGGGTCTTTGGACTGGTGTTGGCTCATGTTCGGTACTCTTCGTGGTCAAATCGGGCCGCACACCTTAACAGCTTTGACGCGGCCGACAAGGAATTTCGACGCCCGCCGCGCGGGCGCCATCCAACGGTCAGGAAATCGCAATAAACTGCTCGCGCAGCTGGTGGATCTGGTCGCGCAGCGCAGCCGCCTGCTCGAACTCCAGGTTTTGCGCGTGGGTGTACATCTGCGCTTCCAGATCGCGGATTTTCTGATCCAGCGCTTTCGGCGTAAGGTTCTGCAGCGAAGCGCCGCCGTCCGCCGCCTTGCCCTTGCCTTTGCTCTTGGCGCGATTGACCGGCTGGCCGATCTGCAGAATGTCGCCGATCTTCTTGTTCAGCCCCTGCGGCACGATGCCGTTGGCTTCGTTGTAGGCCTGCTGCTTCGCGCGGCGCCGCTCGGTTTCACCGATCGCCTTGGCCATCGAATCGGTGATGCGATCGCCATACAGGATCGCCTTGCCGTTCAGGTTACGCGCCGCGCGGCCGATGGTCTGGATCAGCGAACGCTCGGAACGCAGGAAGCCTTCCTTGTCGGCGTCCAGAATCGCCACCAGCGACACCTCAGGCATGTCTAGCCCCTCACGCAGCAGGTTGATGCCCACCAGCACGTCGAACTCGCCCAGACGCAGGTCACGAATGATTTCGACCCGTTCCACGGTATCGATATCCGAGTGCAGGTAGCGCACGCGCTCGCCATGCTCTTCCAGGTATTCGGTCAGGTCTTCCGCCATGCGCTTGGTCAGGGTGGTCACCAGCACGCGCTCGTTGATCGCCGCGCGCTTGCGGATCTCGGAGAGCAGATCGTCCACCTGGGTGGCGACCGGCCGCACCTCCACGATCGGATCCAGCAGCCCGGTCGGCCGCACCACCTGATCGATCAGATCGCCGCCGGATTTCTCCAGCTCGTATTTGCCCGGCGTCGCGGAGACATAGATGGTCTGCGGCGCCAGCGCCTCGAACTCCTCGAAGCGCAGCGGGCGGTTGTCCAGCGCCGACGGCAGGCGGAAGCCGTACTCCACCAGCGTTTCCTTGCGCGCGCGGTCGCCCTTGAACATCGCGCCGATCTGCGGAATGGTGACGTGGGATTCGTCGACCACCAGCAGGCCGTCCGCCGGCAGGTAGTCGAACAGCGTCGGCGGCGGCTCGCCCTCGGCGCGCCCGGACAGGTAGCGAGAGTAGTTTTCGATGCCCGAGCAGTAGCCCAGCTCGTTCATCATCTCCAGATCGAACTGGGTGCGCTGCGTCAGGCGTTGCTCTTCCAGCAGCTTGTTGTTGGCCAGCAGCACCTTGCGGCGGTCCGCCAGATCGACCTTGATCTCTTCCATCGCCTGCATGATCCGCTCGCGCGGCGTCACGTAGTGCGATTTCGGGTAGATGGTAAAGCGCGGCACCACCTGCTCGATCTGCCCGGTCAGCGGATCGAACAGCGACAGCCGCTCCACTTCTTCGTCGAACAGCTCGACGCGCAGCGCCAGCTCGTCCGACTCCGCCGGGTAAATGTCGATCACCTCGCCGCGCACACGGAAGGTAGCGCGCTGGAAGGCCTGATCGTTGCGGGAATATTGCAGCTCCGCCAGGCGGCGCAAAATGGATCGCTGATCGATGATCATCCCCTGGGTCAGGTGCAGCATCATCTTCAGGTAAAGATCCGGATCGCCCAGGCCGTAGATCGCCGACACCGACGCCACCACCACCACGTCGCGCCGCTCCAGCAGCGCCTTGGTGGCGGAAAGGCGCATCTGCTCGATATGCTCGTTCACCGAAGCGTCTTTTTCAATGAAGGTGTCGGAGCTGGGCACATAGGCTTCCGGCTGGTAGTAGTCGTAGTAGGAGACGAAGTATTCCACCGCATTCTCCGGGAAAAACTCTTTCATTTCGCCGTACAGCTGCGCCGCCAGCGTCTTGTTCGGCGCCAGCACCATGGTCGGCCGATTCAGATCGGCTATCACGTTGGCGATGGTGAATGTCTTGCCCGAACCGGTGACCCCCAGCAACGTCTGGTGCGCCAGGCCGTCTTCCAGCCCCTCTTCCAGCTTGCGGATGGCTTCCGGCTGATCGCCGGCCGGTTTGAACTCTGAATGCAGTTTGAAAAGTTTACTCATTGCTCGGCTACCCTGTGGAGATGCGCGCGCTCAGGCGGCCAGCCGGCTCTGCGCCGGGCATGGCCCCTAATTATGGAAAGTGTCGGCGATTTGCGCCAGTGCCCATGATACTGGATATAAAACCAGCTTCAAGCGGATTCGTCGCTGCGCCCGATGCCGCGGCAACGCCGTTGCACCGTGGCGTTACAGTCCGGTGACATTTTTATTGTCAATAACAGATTTATCCCCAGAACTTGCCGCGAATTAACTTATTGATAGCACCGCGTCGAAAAATCATACATAGAGACCTGATCAATACCCTCGCGTCTTGATTTTAATTAAATTATTGATAATTAATTACTTTAATAAAAAGACGAGAATGCGGACAAAGCGAACAGAACCCGCGTCCGCTCTCGCTTTACAGCGTTTTTCTAAATCTAATACACAAGGTTATCCACAGGAATAGTGGATAACTCTCACCGCCCCGCCCGGGGCGGGAGTTACAGAAAGAAAGCTTTTCGCCCTTTACACTGGCCAAAATGCCTTTTTTAGTTATTTTTTCATAAAAATATCGCTTTGTTTATGCCGATTAATACTAAAAATCCCCATTGCCAAAATCGCATTGGCTCCTTTCACGTGGATCGCTCTTAACGGCGGCGCAATGCCTTGCACCATGCCCACACCGAACAGCACCACAAGAGTGCAAAAAACGTCCGGGTTAACTTGCCCGCGTATTTTCAGGCCGTCACGGCAGCGCGCGTCAGGCCTGACGTGCGGTTAACAAGGCGATAACAATCCCCCGTTTTCACTCGGCGGCAAAAATTGGCCTGGGAGTTGCTTTATCTTCCTGCGTATAAATGCGGTGCGGCAGCATGATGCGCTGCCGGCCGCGGAGTTTCACCGCCGCGGCGTTATCGCCCGTAAAAACGCAAGAACGACACCAAGTCGTCACAAGCGTCGTTTTTAACGACATATTGACTGTCATTCCGTCCACCGCAGACCTGGCTCTGGCTCTTCGGACGGACGGCATTTTGTTCCAGACATTGCCACACTCGGGAAATTCGCCGCGCATGCGGCCTTTGCAGCCCCCGCCAACGAGTGAAACGAGCGTCTATGAGGAGAATGCCAAATGCTGAGCCTGAGATCGGTCAATCAATTTTACGGGCAGAACCACACCCTGTGGGACATCAACCTGGAGCTACCACGCGGCCAGTGCACCGTCCTGCTCGGCCGCAACGGCGTGGGCAAGACCACGCTGGTCAACTGCATCATGGGGCATGTGCCGGTGGTGAGCGGCAGCATGACCTGGCAGCCGGCGGATCAGCCGCCGCAAAACCTGCTGCTGCAGCCGATGGAGCGCCGCGCCGCGCTGGGCATCAGCCACGTGCCCCAGGGGCGGCAGCTCTTCTCGCAGCTGAGCGTGGAGGAGAATCTGCAGGTGGCGCAAATGGCCGGGCGCGGCGCCCCTCGCCGTATTCCGCCGCTGATCTACAGCCTGTTTCCCCATTTGCGCCAGATGCGCGCGCGCCGCGCCGGCGATCTGTGCGTGGGCGCTCAGCGCCAACTGGCGATCGGTCGGGCGCTGGCCCAGGAGCCGGCGCTGCTGATCCTCGACGAACCGACGGCGGGCGTCCCCCCCTCGATCGCCGCCGACATCGGCAACGTGATCCGCCGGCTCAACCGCGAACTGGGCATGACCATTTTACTGGTGGAGCATCAGCTGCCGTTCGTGCGCCGGGTGGCGGATCGCTTCTGCCTGTTGGACAGCGGGCGCACGGTGGCGCACGGCGCGCTGGCGCAGCTGGATGAGGCGCTGATCGGCGCCGGGTTGGCGCGCCAGGAAGGAGAATGAGGGAGAAAGCCTCCCTCATGGAAGGTTTATAGCAGGCTGATATCCAGATACTGCCCCAGCGGCGCCCGTTCGGCCTGCGGCAGGTGCGGGATTTCGCCCAGCAGCGGCGCCGGCAGCATGCGGCGCAGCGTGGCCAGGTATTCCTGATGTCTTCGTCCCGGCGGCGCCACGTCGTTGGCGATCCAACCGGCCAGCGTCAGCCCGGCCTGCTGCACCGCCTGCGCCGTCAGCACCGCGTGGTTGATGCAACCCAGTTTGATGCCCACCACCAGGATCACCGGCAGTTGCTCCTGCTGCACCCAGTCGGCAAAGGTGTACTCCGCCGACAGCGGGGTAAACCACCCGCCCGCGCCCTCGACCAGCACCCAGTCGGCACTCTGCTCCAGCCGGCGCAGGCCGTCGGACAGCCGCGCCGCGTCAATCGGCCGGCCTTCATCGGCGCTGACGATATGCGGCGAGGTGGGTTCGGCAAAAACGTAAGGGTTCACTTCATCGTAGCTGAGCGCCACGCCGCTGTTGGCCTGCAGCGCCAGCGCGTCGCCGTTGCGCAGTCCCTCGGCGGTCATCTCGCTGCCGGAAGCCACCGGCTTATACCCGGCGCTGCGGTAGCCCGCCCGGTTGGCGGCCTGCAGCAAGGCGCTGCTGGCGACGGTTTTCCCCACTTCGGTGTCGGTGCCGGTTACGAACCAACGTTTAATCACGATAAATCACTCCATAAGCCAGATGATAGCTGAGCGGGAACTGCCCCCGCCGGCACGGGTAAGCCGCCTGCAGCGCGGCGAGACGGCCGCGCGACATCAGGCCGCCCTCGCGCCCCTGATGCAGGTGCGTGGCCCCGATGCCCTTGAGCGAACGCATCAGCGTCATCACGTCCGGGTAGTTCAGAGTGCGCAACTCCGTGACCAGCTCGTGTCGATAGCCAGCACAGGCGGCGCGGATCTGCGCCAGCGGCAGAAAGGCGTTCACGTGGCGCTCGCCGTCCACCTGTTGCCAGGCATCCCCCAGTTCCTGCAGCGATCCCGCCGCCAGCGTGGAAAACAGGATCGCGCCGCCGGGGCGGGTCACGCGGTACAGCTCCGCCAACGCGGCGGGCAGATCGCTGCACCACTGCACCACCAGGCTGCTGAAACAGATGTCCATCGCCGCGTCGGGCAGCGGCACCTGTTCGATATCGCCCAGCAGATAATGATGCGCCGCCTGCCGTTGACGGGCGACATCCAGCATGCCCGGCGCCAGATCGAGCGCGGTCACCTGCTTGCCGCGCTCGCGCCACAGGCGGCTGAAATAGCCGGTGCCGCAGCCGGCATCCAGCAGCCGTTCACCCGGATGGGCACTCCCCATCCCCAGTAAGCGCTCGCCAACGTCACGCTGCAGCGCGGCGGCGGCGTCGTAGCTGCCGGCGGCGCGGCTGAAGGCCGAAGCGACCGCCTGTTTGTTCACCCAGTCATTGGCTGACGTCATGCAATACCTCCAGCAGGCGATCGATATCCTGCGGCTGATGCGCCGCCGTCAGGGTGATGCGCAGCCGCGCGCCGCCCGGCGGCACCGTCGGTGGGCGGATGGCGCTCACCCACAGCCCGCGCTCGCGCAGGCGGGCCGCCAGATCGAGCGCGCGCTGATTGTCACCCACCAGCAGCGGCTGGATGGCGGTGTCGGAGTCCGTCAGGGTCAGCGCCAGCGGCGCGGCGCCCTGGCGGAAACGGCGGATGTTGTCCTGCAGCCGGGCGCGCAGTTCATCGCCCTCTCGAATGCGGGCCAGCGCCGCCTGCAGCGCGCAGGCCTGCGCCGGCGGCATCGCGGTGCTGTAAATCAGATGGCGGGCGAACTGCAGCAGATACTCGGCGGTCGCCTCATCGCACAGCACCGCCGCGCCGCTGACGCCGAACGCCTTGCCGAAGGTGGCCACCAGCAGTTCAGGGCGCACGCCCTGCTGCCAGCAGCTGCCGCGGCCTTGCTCGCCGCGCACGCCGACGCCGTGGGCATCGTCTACCATCAGCCAGGCGCCCGCCGCGCGGGTTAGGCGATGCAGTTCCGCCAACGGTGCGCCGTCGCCGTCCATGCTGAACACCCCTTCGGTCACCGCCAGCCGCTGCCCGTCGCAGGGTTTGGCCAACAGATCCGCCAGCGCCTGCGGCTGATTGTGCTGGAAGCGGCGCAGCTCGGCCGGCGATTGCGCCGCCGCCTCCAGCAGCGAGGCGTGGCTGAGGCGATCGGCCAAAATGCGATCGCCCTTTTGCATCAACGCCGCCAGCACCGCCTGGTTGGCGGCGTAACCGGAGATGAACAGCAGCGCGCGCGGATAGCCGAGCCACGCCGCCATTTGCTCCTCCAGCGCCTGATGCGCCGCGCTAAAGCCGGTGACGTGGCCGGAACCGCCGCTGCCGACGCCGTAGCGCTGCGCGCCCTGCTGCCAGGCGGCGATCACCCGCGCATCCTGGCTCAGCCCCAGGTAGTCGTTGCCGGAGAAATTCAGGTAGAGACGATCGCCGAGCCGAATCTGGCGGCCATTGCCGCCCTCGGTGGTCTGTCGCCGACGGTAGGCGGCGTTGAGGCGCCGCTCTGCCAGCGCCTGCTCAATGCGTTGTTGCCAGCTCATCACAGCGCCGCGTTGTAAAACTCGGCGGTATCGGCGGTCAGCAGTTGCTTAGCCAGCGCCTGCTGTTGCTGGTTGTCGCCGTGTTCGGTGGCGGTCTGCTGCGGGTTCAGCCCCAGCTTGCGGAACAGCTGCAGGTCTTTGTCTTCTTCCGGGTTCGGCGTGGTCAGCAGCTTGCAGCCGTAGAAGATCGAGTTGGCGCCGGCCATAAAGCACATCGCCTGCGTCTGTTCGTTCATCTGTTCACGGCCGGCGGAAAGGCGGACATAAGAAGACGGCATCATGATGCGCGCCACCGCGATGGTGCGGATGAAATCGAACGGATCGACGTCGTCGTTATCCGCCAGCGGCGTGCCTTTCACCTTCACCAACATGTTGATCGGCACGCTCTCCGGCGGCTTCGGCAAATTGGCCAGCTGCACCAGCAGCCCGGCGCGGTCGCGCACCGTTTCACCCAGCCCGACGATGCCGCCGGAGCACACTTTGATGCCGGCGTCGCGCACTTTGTCGAGCGTATCCAGGCGTTCCTGGTAGCTGCGGGTGGTGATGATGCTGCCGTAGAACTCCGGCGAGGTGTCGAGGTTATGGTTGTAGTAATCCAGCCCGGCCTCCGCCAGCCGTTCAGCCTGAGTGCCGTCCAGCGTGCCCAGGGTCATGCAGGTTTCCATGCCCATCGCTTTCACGCCCTGCACCATCTGCTGCAGATAAGGCATATCGCGCTCGTGCGGGTTCTTCCACGCCGCGCCCATGCAAAAACGGGTCGAGCCGTTCGCCTTGGCCTTGCGCGCCGATTCCAGCACCTGCTCGACCTGCATCAGCCGCTCCGCCTCCAGGCCAGTCTTGTAGCGCGAACTCTGCGGGCAGTATTTGCAGTCTTCCGGGCAAGCGCCGGTTTTGATCGACAGCAGCGTGCTGACCTGCACCTGACGCGGGTCAAAGTGTTGGCGGTGTACGGTTTGCGCTTCGAACAGCAGTTCAAGCAGCGGTTTATCAAACAGGGCCTGGGCTTGCCCTACTGTCCAGTGAATGCGATCGGCCATCATGGCGTCTCCAAAACGAAAAAGTGTCGCCAGTTTAAATATTGTGGATATACTGTCAACCAATCTTAATTCAATTTGGTTTACAAGTATGTCTGTCACCGCTTCCGACCTGGCGTTTGACCAACGTCATATCTGGCACCCCTACACCTCCATGAGCCGCCCGTTACCCTGTTACCCGATCGAGTCGGCCAGCGGCGTCGAGCTGCAGCTGGCGGACGGCCGGCGTCTGGTGGATGGCATGTCCTCCTGGTGGGCGGCGATCCACGGTTACAACCATCCTCGCCTGAATCAGGCCGCCAGCCAGCAGCTGGAGAAGATGTCGCACGTGATGTTCGGCGGTATTACCCATCCGTCCGCCATCTCGCTGTGCCGTCGGCTGGTGGAGATGACGCCGGAAGCGCTGCAGTGCGTGTTCCTGGCGGATTCCGGTTCGGTGGCGGTGGAAGTGTCGCTGAAGATGGCGCTGCAGTATTGGCAGGCGCGCGGCGAGCGGCGGCAGCGCATCCTGACGCTACGCCACGGCTATCACGGCGATACCTTCGGCGCGATGTCGGTCTGCGATCCGGACAACTCGATGCACAGCCTCTATCAGGGCTATCTGGCGCCGCACCTGTTCGCCACCGCGCCGCAGTGCCGCTTCGACGAGGAATGGCGCGAAGAGGACATCGCGCCGTTCGCCGCGCTGCTGGAGCAGCACGCCGGTGAAGTGGCGGCGGTGATCCTGGAACCGGTGGTGCAAGGCGCCGGCGGCATGCGTATCTACCACCCAAGCTACCTCAAGCGGGTGCGCGAGCTGTGCGATCGCCATCAGGTGCTGCTGATCGCCGACGAGATCGCCACCGGCTTCGGCCGCACCGGCAAGCTGTTCGCCTGCGAGCACGCGCAGGTGGTGCCGGACATTCTCTGCCTGGGCAAGGCGCTGACCGGCGGCTACATGACGCTGTCCGCCACCCTGACCACCCGCCACGTGGCGGAGACCATCAGCAACGGCGCGGCCGGCTGCTTTATGCACGGCCCTACCTTTATGGGCAACCCGCTGGCCTGCGCGGTGGCGGACGCCAGCCTGGCTCTGCTGGCGGAAAATCGCTGGCAGGCGCAGGTGAGCGCCATCGAAGCCCAGCTGAAGCAGGAGCTGCTGCCGCTCGCGGCGCTGCCGAAGGTGGCGGACGTGCGGGTGCTGGGCGCGATTGGGGTGGTGGAGATGCGCGAACCGGTGGACGTCGCCGAGCTGCAGCGCGGGTTCGTCGAACGCGGGGTGTGGATCCGGCCGTTCGGCAAGCTGATTTACCTGATGCCGCCTTACATCATCGAAGCGGAACAGCTCAGCCGCCTGACCGCCGCCGTGGCCGCCGCCGCGCGTTAATGGCTTACCAATGCTGGTCCAGATAGCGGGCCAGCAATCCCAGACACAGCAGCCAGAGTAAAATGATCATCACCGCCGCCATGCGGCCGGTGGGGTTATCGACGCGCTTTTGCGCCTTCTCGCGCAGCTCGGCCATCAGCGGCTTGGGGATCAGGCGCACCGCCAGCATGATGCCCAACGGTACGATAATCACGTCGTCCAGATAGCCCAGCACCGGAATGAAGTCCGGGATCAGATCGATCGGCGAGATCGCATAGCCGGCCACCAGCAGCGCGATCAGTTTGGCGTACCACGGGGTGCGCTTATCACGGGCGGCCAGCCACAGCGCGTAAATATCGCGCTTGATGCCTTTGGCCCAACGGCGCAGCCAGCCGAACCACGGCGTGCGTTTTTTCAGTGAGATCATGGTGGCGTTGTTTGGCTATCCGGCGGTCTGTAGGAAGGAAGATGCGGCCATGGTAACCGATCCGCGCCGCCGTTGGCGAATGGCAATCCCGCTTGTATTGTCACGACGAAACGATCTAGCTTAAGGGTTCGCGTTTACCGACAACTGGGAGTCACTATGGCTTTTCGTTTGTACAGCAACGATCTGCAGGACGGCGGCAAACTGCCGCAGCAGCAGGTTTTCAACGGCATGGGCTATCACGGCGATAACCTGTCGCCCCACCTGGCCTGGGACGGCGTGCCGGCCGGCACCAAAAGCTTCGTGATCGCCGTTTACGATCCCGATGCCCCGACTGGCTCCGGCTGGTGGCACTGGATCGTGGCCAACATTCCCGCCGACGTGCGCGAGCTGCCGCAGGGCGCGGGCTCCGGCAAAGCCCCGCTGCCCGCCGGCGCGCTGCAGACCCGCACCGACTTCGGCTCAGCCGGCTACGGCGGCGCGGCGCCGCCGAGTGGCGAAAGCCACCGCTACCAGTTCACCGTGCATGCGCTGGACGTGGAGCGCATCGAGGTGGATGAGGGTTCCAGCGGCGCGCTGGTGGGCTTTAACGTCCATTTCCACAGCCTCGGCAGCGCCACGCTGACGGTGACGTTCAACTGATCCCCCGCCAATAAAAAAGCGCGATTCCACCGAATCGCGCTTTTTCCATACTCGTCTGACCGCCGAATTACTTCGCCAGCACGCTCACCCACATCGGGCCTTTGCCCACCGGATAACGCGCCAGCGTGGTCAGCTTACCGCTGGCCTGGTCAATTTCATGCACCGCGATGTGATCGGATTTCTGGCCGGACGAAATCACGAAACGGCCGCTGTGATCGATGTTGAAACCGCGCGGCTGCGCTTCGGTCGGGTGATAGCCGACCACGCTCAGCGTGCCGCCGTCTGCGGAAACGCTGAAGATGGTCAGAATGCTGGCGGTGCGGTCGCTGGTGTACAGGAAGCGGCCGTTCGGCGTGATATGGATGTCCGCCGCCCAGCGGGTGCCGTCGAAGTCGGCCGGCATGATGTCCAGCGTCTGCGTGACGGTGTATTTGCCGCCGTTTTCCGAGATGGCCAGCACGTCCACCGTGCCGTCCAGCTCATTGACGCAGTAGGCGAACTTGTCGTTGTGGTGGAACGCCATATGACGCGGGCCGGCGCCGGCGGCGGTCGCCACCGCTTCCTGCGCGTGCGGCGTCAGCTGGCCCGCCAGGCTCAGGTTGAACAGGCGGATGCGGTCTTCTTTCAGGCAAGGCACCAGCACCAGCTGGTTGGTCGGATCGATGTTCGCCGAGTGCGGCGCGGTCAGGCCGTCGATCTGCTGAATAGGCGCCGTCACCACGCCGTCGTGGCCGATCGGGCTGATGCTGGCGCAGTTGCCGCTGTAGGAGGCGGAGAACAGGTAACGCCCCTGCAAATCGGTGGAGATATGGGTCGGGCTGCCCGGCAGCGGCGCCATGCCGGCCTGCTGCAGCGTGCCGTCCGCCTCGATGCGGTAGCTGACGATGCCAAACGCCGGACGCACGCCGACGTACAGGTGGGTCTTGTCCGGATGAAGGGTCATCGGCTGCACCTGTCCCGGCACGTCAACGGTTTGCAGCAGCGCCAGCGCGCCGGCGTCGTCCAACTGCCAGACGTGGATCTGCTGGCTCTCCGGGCTGGCGACATAAACGATTTGCTTCATGTGTTCTCCTTGCAAAGGGTAAAAGAGGAACCGGTTTCAGGCCGTTCGATTGCCCCTAGCTTACCGCACATCCGTCGCATGGCAACCCCGCTTAGCACCGGAAGCTCACGCGGTTTTCTCCGTTGGCTATCCGGTGTACCATCGGATTAATTTTATGGCTAACGATAACGAGAACCCTATGAGCTACCGCGTCATCGCCCTCGATCTTGACGGCACCCTGCTGGACAACCAAAAACGCATCTTACCGCAATCGCTGGAAGCGCTGGCGCAGGCGCGCGCCGCCGGCATCCAGGTGGTGGTGGTCACCGGCCGCCATCACGTCGCTATCCATCCGTTCTACCAGGCGCTGCAGATAGACACCCCGGCCATCTGCTGCAACGGCACCTACCTGTATGATTTTCAGCAGAAGAAGGTGTTGGCGGCCGATCCGCTGGCGAAAGATCAGGCCAGGCAGGTGCTGCAGATGCTCAAACAGACCGATATTCACGGGCTGATGTACGTCGACGACGCCATGCTGTATCAGGAGCCGAGCGGCCACGTGATCCGCTCGCTGGCCTGGGCCGAAACCCTGCCGGCGGCGCAGCGCCCGACGCTGCTGCAGGTCGGCAGCCTGGCGCAGGCGGCCGACGACGCGCAGGCGATCTGGAAATTCGCCACCTCGCACGCCGATATTCCGGCGCTGCGCGAGTTTGCCGACACGGTGGAAAAAGAGCTGGGGTTGGCGTGCGAATGGTCCTGGCACGATCAGGTGGATATCGCCAAAGGCGGCAACAGCAAAGGCAAGCGCCTGCGCCAATGGGTGGAGTCGCAGGGGCTGAGCATGGATCAGGTGGTGGCGTTCGGCGACAACTACAACGACATCAGCATGCTGGAAGCGGTCGGATTGGGCGTGGCGATGGGCAACGCCGATGACGCGATCAAGGAACGCGCCGATCTGGTGATCGCCGATAACCTGCAGCCGGGCATCGCCGAGGTGATCCGCACCCGCGTACTCTAGTTTTTTCGCCCTCCCGCCGGGAGGGTCTGTCTTAGCGGCTCTCGCGGCTGATAGACACGCTCTTCACCTGCGCGTACAGCCACTGCCCAGGGCGGATCGCCAGTTCATCGCGCGCCCAGGGCGTGATCCGCGCCCACAGCACGTGTTCCCCGACCGCCAGCTTCACTTCCACCTGCCCGTCCACGTCCAGACACTCGCTTACCTTGGCCGGCAACACGTTGCGAATGCTGCTGTTGACCGGCGGTTGCAGCACCAGCGAGACGTCGGCGGCGTTGATGCGAATGCGCAGCTGGGTGCCCAGTTCGGCGTCGATGCCGCTGACCCACAGCCTTTGATCGCCGAGCGCCAGCGCGGTCATGGCATAACGTTGATGATGCTCAATCACGCTGACGCGCAGCACGCTGCTCTGATCTTCACGCTGCAGCCACGGCCGCAGCGCGCTGCTGGCCCAAACGGCTTCCAGCCCGCCGAACGCGCGCACCTCGCCGCGATCCAGCACCATCACCTGCTCGGCCAGGCGCAGGATCTCGTCCAGGCTATGGCTGACGTAGAGGATGGGGATGTTGACGTCCTGCGCCAACCGCTCCAGATACGGCAGTAGCTCGCGTTTGCGCGGCAGATCGAGCGAGGCCAGCGGCTCGTCCATCAGCAGCAGTTCCGGCGCGGTCAGCAGCGCGCGGCCGATCGCCACCCGCTGTTTTTCACCGCCGGAGAGCGTCAGCGGCAGCCGATTGAGCAGCGGCCCGATGCCCAGCAGCTCGACGATAGTGTTGAACTGTGCGTGCATGCCGGCCGCCATGCCGTACTGCAGGTTGCCGCGCACCCGATAGTGAGGGAACAGCCGCGCATCCTGAAACACGTAGCCGATACGGCGCTTTTCCGGCGGCAGGCAAAGGCCCGCGGCGGTATCCACCAGCGTGCGGCCATTGAGCGCGATGCGCCCCTGCTGCAAACGGGTCAGGCCGCCGATGGCGTTGATCAGGGAAGTTTTGCCCGCGCCGGACAGGCCGAAAATCGCGGTGATGCCCTGCGCCGGCAAATCGGCGCGGACGTTGAGATTAAGGTCGCCCAGCTGCTGCGAGAAATCCAGCTCCAGCATTTACACCCCCATCCGTTTGCGGCCCCAGCGGGCCAGCCATTCGGACACCATCAGCGAAGCCAGCGACAGCACGATGGCGATCGCGCACAGCCGCGCGGCGGCGGCTTCCGCTCCCGGCGTTTCGATCAGCGTATACATCGCCAGCGGAATGGTGCGGGTTTCACCGGGAATGTTGGAGACAAAGGTGATGGTGGCGCCGAACTCCCCCAGCGAGCGGGCGAAGGCCAGCACCACGCCGACAATGACGCCGGGCAGCGACAGCGGCAGCGTGACGGTGAAAAACACCCGCCACGGGTTGGCGCCCAGCGTGCGCGCCGCCTGCTCCAGCCGGGTATCCACCGCCTCCAGCGCCAGCCGGATGGCGCGCACCATCAATGGAAACGCCACCACCGCCGATGCCAGCGCGGCGCCGCGCCAGCTAAAGCTGAAGCTGAAGCCGAACCAGTCGTACAGCCACTCGCCGATGACGCCGCGCCGCCCCATGGCGATCAGCAGCAAATAGCCGACCACCACCGGCGGCAGCACCAGCGGCAGGTGAATGACGCCGTCCAGCAGCGCCTTGCCGGGAAAGCGGCAACGCACCAACACCCAGGCCATCAGAATGCCGAACGGCAGGCTGCAGACCACCGCCAAACCGGAGACTTTCAGGCTCAGCTCAACCGCCTGCCACTCGTACTCACTCAGAATCATTTACGCGGGGTGAATCCATAATGTTCAAAAATAGCGGCCGCTTCCGGGCCCTTCAGATAGGTATAGAAAGCGCTGACCGTCGGATTTTGACGATCTTTCACCATCGCCATCGGATATTCAACCGGTTTGTGGCTGTCTTCCGGGAATACGCCCACCACTTTCACCTTGTCGCTGGCGACCGCGTCGGAGCCGTAGACGATGCCGAGCGGTGCTTCACCGCGCTCCACCAGCGCCATCGCGCTGCGCACGTTGTTGGCGCGCGCCAGTTTCGGCTCCAGCGCGCTCCAGGCACCCAGGTGTTCCAGCGCCTCTTTGGCGTAGATGCCGGCCGGCACGTGATCCGGATCGCCCACCGCCAGACGGCCGCCGTTGAGCAGCTTGGCCCAGTCGGTCTGCTTGTCGATGGCGATCTTGTCTTGCTTATCGCTCTTGGCGGCGATCAGCACCAGTTCGTTGCCCAGCAGCGTATAGCGGGTGTCTTTCACCATCTGCTGTTTGTCGATGGCGTAATCCATCCACTGTTGATCGGCGGAGATGAACAGATCGGCCGGGGCGCCCTGCTCAATTTGGCGCGCCAGCGTCGAAGAGGACGCAAAGGAGGAAACCACCTGCACGTCCTTGCCTTTTTGATACTGGGTGGCGATGTCCTGCAGCGCGTTGGTCAACGACGCGGCGGCGAACACGGTGATCTTTTCCGCCGCCGAAGCCTGTGCCACCAGGCCCGATGCCAACACGATCCCGCCAACCCATTTGGTCCATTGCTGTTTCATTGTTTTTCTCCGCAAGTTAACGTGCATTATCACTCTTCGTTATATAAAAAATAATATAACGTTGCGCGAAAGCTTGTCATGCGGTTTATCGGCAAAGCGTGAGATAACTTGAGGAATGCCCGCCGGGCGATGCCGGCGGGTATCGGGATGGGGAACGGTCAGTGCTGGGTGCGGTTTTCTTTCGAACGGCCCACTTTGGAGAAGACGTTGAACACTTCGCCAAAACCGTAGATCAGGCCGAGGATCAGCGCCATGACCACCGGCACCATGACCACGGCAAACAACAGACTTTTCAATAATTCCAACATGATAGCCTCGCTTAACTGCCCATTGAGCGGCAAATGCCTTTCACCGCATATCGGGTTATTCTAACCCAAAAAAATCGCTAAAACCGGAGTTATTTTAGCCAGCGGGGCGAAATTGTGATCGGCCAAACGTGCCCTTTCCACCGGCTCATCCCGCCGCAGGATAGTAGATCAGCGGCGGCGCATAGCCGGCGGGCGCCGCCAGCCGGGCTTCCACCCCGTACACCGCGCGAATGTGCTCCGGCGTCAGCGCCTGCCGCGGCGTGCCCGCCGCACAGATCCCGCCCTGCTGCAGCAGCGCCACCCGATCGCAATAACAGGCCGCCAGATTCAGATCGTGCAGCGTCACCACCACGCTGAGTTTCAGCCGCCGCAGCAAGGCCATAAACTGCTGCTGATGGGCGATATCCAGATGGTTGGCGGGCTCATCCAGCAGCAGCCACGGCGTTTGCTGCGCCAGCGCGCGCGCCAGATGCACCCGCTGTTGTTCACCGCCGGACAGCCGCTGCCAATCGCGATCGGCCAGGTGGCTGATGCCCACTTGCTCCATCGCCTGCCCGGCGAGGCGGCGATCCTCGGGGCCGAAACCGCGCCAGCGGCCGATATGGGCCAGGCGCCCCAGCAGCACCGCCTCCTTCACCGGCAGCGCGAAGGCGCCGGGGGCGGATTGCTCAAGAAAAGCGATGCGCCTGGCGCGCTCCCGCCCGGAAAACGCGGTAATTTGGCGCCCTGCCAGCCAAACGCGGCCCCCGGCGGCGGGCTGCAACCCGGCCAGCAGCTTGAGCAACGTGGATTTACCGCTGCCGTTGACGCCGAGCACGCCGGTGATCTCACCGGGCAAGGCGCAGAAATCCAGATTTTCCAGCACCGTGCGTTCGCCCGCTCGCCAGCTCACCGCCTCGGCGCACAGGCCGGATCGCGCTTTTTCAATCGTCATGCATTGACCTTCCGATACAGCAACAGCAGGAATACCGGCACCCCCAGCAGCGCCGTCAGCACGCCGACCGGCAGCTCGCGCGGAGCAAACAGCGTTCTGGCCAGGGTGTCCGCCGCCACGGCGAACAGCGCACCGCACAGCGCGCTGGCCGGCAACAGCAGCCGATGCCGCGAGCCGACCAGCCGCCGGGCGACGTGCGGCACCGTCAGCCCGATAAATCCCACCGCGCCGCTGAACGCGACGATCGCCGCCGTCAGCGCGGTGGTCACCACATACAGCAGCAGCTTCAGCGGAGCCACCGCCACCCCCAGCGAAGCGGCGGTCACGCCGCCAAACGCCAGCGCGTCCAACTCACCCGCCCGCAGCCAACACAGCAGCAGCGCCGCCGCCAGCGCCAGCCCGCACAGCCCGACCTGCGGCCAGCGCGCGTCGCTGAACGATCCCAGCAACCAGAACATCACGCCGCGCGTGGCGTTGGCGTCCGCCTGCCAGAGGGTGATCAGCGAAGTCAGCGCGGAGAGCAGCTGCGTCACCGCCACCCCGGCCAGAATAAACAGCGTGGACTCCCCCTGCAGCGAACGCCCGGCCAGCAGCATCACCAACGCAAACGCCCCCAGCGCGCCGATAAACGCGCCGCCGGACACCGACAACAGGCCGCCGCCCAGCCCCAATACCAGCACCGTTACCGCCCCCACGCCGGCGCCGGAGGAGATGCCCAGCACCCAGGGATCGGCCAGCGGGTTGCGGGTCAGCGACTGCAGCACGGTGCCCGCCAGCGCCAATCCGGCGCCGGCCAGCGCCGCCAACAGCGCGCGCGGCATCCGCAGCGACCAGATGATGCGCTGATACACATCGGCGTCGGTCGCCGCACCGCCGCTGACGCCAAGCACGATGCGCCAGGCGTCGTGCCACGCGATCGGCGCGGGCCCCGACAGGGTGGCGCCCAGCAGGGCCAGCGGCAGCGCCGCCGCCAGCAACAGCAGCCAGCCGGCCTCACGGCCGGGCAGTAACCGCCGGATCATGCTATTTCCAGCCTGCGATCACATAGTCGTCCAACAGCTGCCACACCGTCCCCGCCTCGCTGAAACCGGCTTGTCTAAGCGCCGCGAGCTGGAAATCCACCGGCGTCGGCGGCGGCACCGGGCGGCCGGCGAACAGCGCTTCACGCTCGGCTTGATAAGCGGCCAGCGCCGGCGATTGCAGCGCGCCCGCAAACCAGCGATCCCAATCCTCAACGCCGTTGTCCCAGGCGCGCTGTTGGGTCTGCTCGTCATGCCGCTCCGCCAACGCTTTCAGCCGCGGCTGGCGCTGGTCATAGCGCTGATGATCGGCGTTCAGGAACACGCCGCCGTCGGCCAGCAGCCCGGCGACGTTGCGGTACAGCGCCAGCTGCTGCTCGGGCATCAGCCAGTGCAGCGCCGTGCTGGACACCGCCGCCTGCGGCGCGGGGCCGGACAGCGCGGAAAAACAGGCCGGATCCGCCAGATCGGCCTGCAGAATGCGGATCCGATCGCCGTACGCCGCCAGCGCGCCGCGCGCCACCGCCAGCAGCAGCGGATCGAGATCGATGGCGGTCACCCTGGCCTGCGGAAAGCGCTGCAAAATGCGCAGGCTCAGCGAGCCCGGGCCGCAAGCCAGATCCACCACGTGAAAATCCTGGCCGGCGGCCAGCGCCAGCACGTCCAGCTGGGCGTTAAAACGCGCTTCCCGTTCGGCGATGTAGGCCGCCTGCTGGCGATCCCAGGAGTCCAGCAGCGAAGAGAATGAAACGGCAGTCATATCAAGGTTCCTTGTTGGAAAAAGTCGGCGCCTGCGGCGGCAAGGCCGCCAGGCCCCGAATCAAACGGCCCAGCGCCGCCACGGTGCGGGCGGAAGGGTCCATGTCGTAACCGGGGAGGATCACGTAGCGCCGCTGACGCACGGCGCGCAGCGTCGCGGTCAGCGGGTGATGCTCCAGAAAGGCGATCTTGTCGGCCGCGCTGTCGCCGAGGCCGCCACGCGGCAGATCGCCAAGCACGATCGCATCCGGATCGCGGGCGGCGATGATTTCCCAGGACACCGTCGGCCACAGCTCGGGTCGATCGCCGAACAGGTTCTCGCTGCCGACGCTGCGGCTCAGCAAACCTGGCGCGCCGCAGCAGCCCGCCACATAGGGCGTTTGCGCGCCGGCATACCACCACAGCAGGCGCATATGCGGCAGCTGAGCACGCTGTGGTTCGAGCGCCCTCAGCTGCCCGCGCAGCCGTTCGACCAGCGCTTCACCGGCGCGGCTGACGTTGAAAATGCGCGCCAGCTCCCGCAGCTCGGTGAAAATGTCTTCAAACGTCAGCGCGGCGGCGATCGCGCTTTGCTGGCCGCTGCAGGCGCCGGGTGAGAGATAAGTGCCGATGCCCCATTCTGCCAGCCGCGCCCGATCGGGCGTTTCCGGGCTGTGCAGCCAGTAATAGCTGGCCGAATAGACAAAATCCGGCCGCATCAGCAGCAACGCTTCCGCCGTGGGCGGCGCCGGGCTGGTGGGCGCCTGCAGCGCATCGGCCGTCGGCGCGGGATCGCGCGCGCGGTCATACCCGACCACGCCGATCGCGCGGCCAGCCAGCCCCAGCGCCAGCAGGTTTTCCAACGCCGGGTTGGCGTAAACCAGCACCCGCTGCGGCGGCTGCGGGTAATCGTGCGTTACCCCGCAATTTTGCAGGCTGACGGCATCGGCGCGCAGCGGCGCGCCGCCGCCCAATCCCAGGGCGCACAACAGCAGAGCAAGCCAGCGTTTCACGCCGTCAGAACCTGACCGACACGAAGGTTTCATAACTGCGCGGCGGCGCGATCAGCGCCTGATCCGGGTAAGTGCGCTGGTAGGCGTACAGCTGGTTGGTGGCGTTGCGAATGCGAAAACCGACATCGACGATCGGCGTCAGCTGATAGTCCGCCGCCAGATCGAGCGTGGTATACGCGCGCATCTTGCGCTGGTTGGCGTCGTCGTTGTAACTGCTGCCGACGTAGCGCAGTGAAGAAGCCAGCCCCAGACGCTCCGTCGCCTGATAATGCACGCTGAGGTTGGCGGTCCAGTCCGGGATATAGGCCGGGCGATTGCCGTTGTAGCTGCGCAGCGGGCTGCCGCCGCGATAGTCGTCGTAGCGGGCATGCGTGTAGGCGGCGTTGCCGGCCAGCTCCCAGCGCTCGTCGGGACGCAGCACCACGCCAAGCTCGATGCCGCGCGACGTCTGCCTGCCTACCGCGTTCAACGCATCCGGCCGCTGCGCGTCGGGCACAAACAGGTTGTCCTTGCGCAGTTCGTACAGCGCCAGCGTCGCCTCACCCTTGTTACCCCAGAACTGCCCTTTGGCGCCGGCCTCCCACTGGCGCGCTCGCGTCAGTGGCAGATCGGTCTGCGTTGGGCTGAGGAAGAACAGATCGTTGCCCGGCTCCTGGCCGGTGGTGTAGTTGGCGTAGAGCGTGAGGTTATCGGTCAATGCATAGCTGGGGCCCAGGCTCCAGGTGCTGAAAACGTAGGTATGCGCGCGGCTCTCTTCCTGCGGCCCCTGGAAGCGCCAGTCCATGTTCATATGGTTGTAGCGCAGCTGGCCCAGCAGCGCTAAACGCTCGGTCAGGCTGAAGCGATCTTCAAGAAAGGCGGCGTACTGGTTCTGGGTAACGTGGCGCACCGGCGCGCGTTGGCGGTCGGTTCCCTGGGCGAACGGCTCTCGGGGCGGCGCGCCAAGCGGCACGTCTTCCGAGCCGGGGAAGCCGTTGGAGTAGTACTGAAAATGCCGCTTGCTCAGATCGAGGCCGACCAGCAACCGGTTATCGAAACCGGCGATGGCGCGATCGAACACCAGCGAACTGCGGTTGCCGATCAGATCGTCGTCGTGCGCCAGGGCGCCGAAGGAGTCGCGGTTGACGTCGCCGGGTCGGGCCGCCGCCGCGACGCGAAAGCGTTCGACGTTGCGCCACTCGCGAAAGCCGCTGTAATAATAAAATTGGTTATGCCACTCCACTTCGGGCGTCATAAACCAGTCCAGACTGGCCTGAAATGCGGTGGCGTTGCTCTGGATGCGGCTGTCGGTCAGGTTGTTGTAATTGATGTCGCGCAGCTCGCCGGCAATGCGCCCGTCCAGCAGCGGCGTGCCGTAGTAAGGGTTGTTGGTGCGGTTGAGCATGCGGTCCAGGCTCAGCGTCAACAGCGCATCGTCCGTCAGTTTAAACAGCAGCGAGCCGGAAACCCGCTTCTGCCGATCGCGTTCGTACTGCACGTTGCTGCCGCTGTCGTTGCCGCTGACGTCCAGCCGGTACGCCACCGCATCGTCCACCAGCGCGCCGCCGGCCCCCAGATGCAGACGCTGGCTGCGGTAGCTGCCGAAGCCATAATCGAGCTCAAGCGGCTGGCGGCTGAAGGTCGGCCGCCGCGAGATCAGGTTGACGCTGCCGCCCGCGGCGCTCAGGCCGTTCAAGGCCGATCCCGGCCCGCGCAGTATCTCGATGCTGTCGTAATGCACCGGATCGCCCAGCTGCAGCGTGCTGCCGGGCATCTCCACGCCGTTATACAGCCAGGCGATCGGCCGGAAACCGCGCGCGGAAAAGTTGTTGGACAGCGTCGGCGAAGCGACGCCGGACAGGCCAGTGGCGTGCTCGACGGCGGCGGCCAGCGAGCGATCGCCCCGCTGTTGGATCGCTCTTGCGCTGATGATATCGACGCTGCGCGGCGTCTCCCGAGCGGTCAGCCCGAGCTGCGAAGCGCTGCGGCTCACGGCGCTCAACGCATCGTAGCGCCCGGCGGGGGCCGCCGCCTCCACGGTGAGCTGTTCTTCGCATCCCGTGGCATTGCGGGCTTTATCGCAGTCGGCGGCGAAAGCCAACGGCGCCGTCAGTGCGCCGCCGACCCAGGCGGCGGCAAGGCATAACGATTTTCTGGGCGTGACAAGACGCCAGCGTGTCGTACTCATGTGAAGCATCCCTGTGGTGAAATAAAAACCGGCCGCAGCCAGCGTAAAGCCTTATCGTTTTTCTGTTATGTTATATTATAACAACAAAGCAATGCCAGTCTTTATTGCCCCGCCCTCCAGCGCACTGCGCTTGGCGCTTTGCCGCCAAATCGGCGACAATAAGATTTTTGCCGCCGACAGGATGCGCTATGCAGGCCGAAATTCTTCTGACTCTCAAACTCCAGCAAAAGCTGTTCGCCGATCCGCGCCGCATCGCGCTGCTGAAACAGGTGCAGCACACCGGCTCCATCAGCCAGGGCGCCAAACTGGCGGGCATCAGCTACAAAAGCGCCTGGGACGCCATCAATGAGATGAACCAGCTGGCGGAACAAACGGTGGTGGAACGCGCCACCGGCGGTAAAGGCGGCGGCGGCGCACAGCTGACGCACTATGGCCAGCGGTTGATCCAGCTGTATGACCTGCTGGGCCAGGTGCAGCAAAAAGCTTTCGACGTGTTGCAGCAGGACGATCTGCCGCTCGACAGCCTGCTGGCGGCCATCTCGCGCTTCTCGCTGCAAACCAGCGCGCGCAATCAGTTCTTCGGTACCGTCATCGAACGCGATCATCAGCAGGTGCAGCAGCACCTGGCGATTTTGTTGAATGACGGCACCACTCGCCTGACGGCGGCCGTCACCCAGCAAAGCGCCGACCGGCTGCAGCTGACGCCGGGCAAAGAGGTGCTGGCGCTGATCAAGGCGCCCTGGGTGCGGTTAAGCGTCGATACCGCGGAGCATGCCGGCGTGGATAACGCGCTGGCGGGCGTGGTGGCCGGCATTCAGCCGGGTGCCGAACACAGCGAGGTGCTGGTGACGCTGGCGGGCGGCGAAACCCTGTGCGCCACCCTGACGACGGCGGAGCTGCAGCGCCTGCAGCTGAGCGTCGGCACCGCCGTACACGCCCTGTTCAACGCCGATCGCGTGATTGTCGCCACGTTGTGTTAAGCGCAACGTAACGTTGCGTTTTTGTTGATTGACATCCCCCTGCAATGCGCCTATTCCTAAGGCAAATAATTGCAAAAAAAGGAACAGGTGATGTCGTCGTTGCACATTTCGCAAGGTTCATTCCGCTTAAGCGATACCCGCACCCTGACGCTGGACGCGCTGGAAATCCAGGCCGGCGACAGCTGGGCCTTCGTCGGCGCCAACGGCAGCGGCAAATCCGCCCTGGCGCGCGCGCTGGCCGACGAACTGGTTCTGCTGAGCGGTGAGCGCCGCAGCGACTTTCAGCACGCGGTGCGCATCTCCTTCGAACAGCTGCAAAAAATGGTCAGCGACGAGTGGCAACGCAACAACACCGATCTGCTCAGCGCGGACGAGGACGACACCGGCCGCACCGCGGCGGAAATCATTCAGGAAGAGGTGCAAGACGCCGCGCGCTGTGAGCGGCTGGCCGCGCAGTTCGGCATCACCGCCCTGCTGACGCGCCGCTTCAAATACCTCTCCACCGGCGAAACGCGCAAAACCCTGCTGTGCCGGGCGCTGATGCCCGAGCCTGACCTGCTGATCCTCGACGAACCCTTCGACGGTCTGGACGTGCACTCGCGCGCGCAGCTCGCCACGCTGCTGAGCGAGCTTTCCGCCCAGGGCCAGACCGTGGTGCTGGTGCTCAACCGGTTCGACGATATCCCGGATTTTGTCCGGCAGGTGGGCGTACTGGCGGACTGTACCCTGACCAACCGCGGGCCGCGCCGCCAGGTGATGGCGGACGCGCTGGTGGCGCAGCTGGCGCACAGCGAAAACCTCAGCGGGCTGGCGCTGCCGGAGGAGGAGGATCCAACGCAAAAGGTGGCGCTGCCGGCGGATCGGCCGCTGATCGTCCTGCGCGACGGCGTAGTCAGCTATAACGATCGGCCGATCCTCAATCATCTCGACTGGCAGGTTAACCCCGGTGAACATTGGCAGATCGTCGGCCCGAACGGCGCCGGCAAATCCACGCTGCTCAGCTTGATCACCGGCGATCACCCGCAGGGCTACAGCAACGATCTGACGCTGTTCGGCCGCCGCCGCGGCAGCGGGGAAACCATTTGGGAGATCAAGCGCCATATCGGCTACGTCAGCAGCAGCCTGCATCTGGATTATCGCGTCAACACCAGCGTGCGCAACGTGGTGCTGTCGGGGTTCTTCGATTCGATCGGCATTTATCAGGCGGTTTCGGATCGTCAGCGGCAGCTCACCGAGCAATGGCTGGCGCTGCTCGGGCTCGACGGCGCGCGCGGCGACGCCCCGTTCCACAGCCTTTCCTGGGGCCAACAGCGGCTGGCGCTGATCGCCCGCGCGCTGGTGAAACACCCGGCGCTGCTGATCCTCGACGAGCCGCTGCAAGGGTTGGATCCGCTCAATCGCCAGCTGGTGCGCCGCTTCATCGACGTGCTGATCGGCCAGGGCGCCACCCAGCTGCTGTTCGTCTCGCACCATGCCGAAGACGCGCCGCAGTGCATCACACACCGCCTCAGCTTCGTGCCCGACGGCGAGGGCGGCTACGGCTACCAACAGCAACGGCTGGAGGCGGCTTCCGCCTGAAGCGCGGCGTAAACATATCCGGCAACACTTCACCGCAGCACATCACATTTGGCCTTTTATCATAGAAAGAAAGAAGGCCATTTTCTGGAGACGCCATGTCCGCTGCGTTGATTATCATCGACCTGATCGAGGATCTGATCGGGCCCAAAGGGCGCGCCAACCACTGCCGCGAACAGGTGACGGCAAGCCACCTGCTCGCCAACGTCAATGCCGCCGCGGCCTACGCCCGGGTGCGAAAAATCCCGGTGATTTGGGTGCGGACGGGATTTGCCGACGATTATCATGACATCCCGCTCCACTCGCCGCTGTTCAACCATTTGAAACAGATAGGCGCGCTGCGGCTAAACGGCCCGGGCTGCCGCTGGACGCCCGATCTGCATCAGGAGGAGACCGATCTGCAGTTTGATAAAACGGCGGTGAGCGCCTTCTCCGGTAACAATTTGTTAGCCTGGCTGCGGCAACATCGGTGCCATCATCTGCTGCTGGCGGGCGTCAGCACGCCGCTCGCCATCGAGAGCACCGCGCGTCAGGCGCACGACGCCGGCTTCCAGGTGACCGTGCTGCACGATCTGTGCGCAGCCCCCACGCAGGAGCTCCACCAGCAGAGCCTGGACACCCTGCAAAACCTGGCGGAAATCGCCCGTTCGCAGGCCTGGATGCAAGGCTGACCTCAATACCGCCGGTCGTGTGGGCCGGCACCCTGCACGGATGCGTCACTGCCCCGACCTTTAGCGTCATCTTGGTGTGCTACTATCCGCTCTAGCGCTCAATTTCGCCATCATCGCACGCCGCAAAGGCGCTGAGCGCCGTGTACATATTTTAAAGGGACATATCATGTGGGGCGTACTGGCTGCTTCGTTATTTTTCTTACCGTTTAACCGGCTGATAGCCTGGGTTATCCTGGCCGCCTCGGCGGGCATGGGGCTTTATCATGGGGTATTGACGCCGCTCAGCCTGGGTTGCCTGTTGGCCATCGTGGCGCTGGCGGGGCTACGTCACCATTTTCGCGAGCGGCGTAGTCTGGCGATCGCGTTCGAAGGGTTGGTGGTCGCCGGCTGCATCGCGCTGTTCTTGCACCTGGTGCCGGGCATCCACAATCAGCTGATGATCGACGGTGAAAAAGCCGGCCCGCTCAGCGCGCCGTTCACTATGTATTACAACTTCGACAAGGCGATGGTGCCCTTCCTGCTGTTCGCCTGCTTGCCCACGCTGTTTTCCGCTGAACGCGGCGGCAACGTCGGCAAAGCGGGCTGGATTGCGCTGCTGCTGGCCGTGCCGGCGCTGTTGCTGCTGGCCGTGGCGCTGGGCGGCTTAAAAATCGAGCTGCATGCGCCCGCCTGGATCCTGCCTTTCGTGATGGCGAACCTGTTCTTCGTCTGTATGGCCGAAGAAGCGCTGTTTCGCGGCTACCTGCAGCAGCGCCTCAGCCAGTGGCTGGGCGCCTGGCCGGCGCTGATCGTCGCTTCTCTGGTGTTCGGCGCCGCGCATTTGGCCGGCGGCATGCTGATGGTGATCTTCGCGACGCTGGCCGGGGTAATCTACGGCCTGGCGTGGATGTGGAGCGGCCGCCTGTGGGTGCCGATTCTGTTCCATTTCGGGCTTAATCTGACCCATCTGCTGTTCTTTACCTACCCGCTGTATCAGCATCCTTAACGGCTGACGCCGGCAGAGAGCCTTTCTCTGCCGGCAGGTCGGGTGAAAACGCTATCACCGGTAGCGCACCGCAATGCCCTCAATCACGTTGCCACCGGCTTTTCTCCGCCCATCAGGCGCTTTTCATCACAGTGTAAACGATTCCATTTTTCGCGTTAGATCACCTTTTTAGTGCCGCGGGCGTGCTATCTTTTTGCGCAATGACCTCTCCCTGTTCAGCAACGGGCGTATTAAGACGGTAATTGGAAGCGATTACACCCTCGTCGACGCCAAGAAAGGAACCGTATGACAGAATTTAACCCTATCGATCATCCGCACCGCCGCTATAACCCGCTGAGCGGCCAGTGGGTGCTGGTCTCACCGCACCGCGCCAAGCGCCCCTGGCAGGGCCAGCAGGAGGCCGTCCCGACGGAAACGCTGCCGGCGCACGATCCCGACTGTTTCCTGTGCCCGGGCAACGCGCGCATCACCGGCGATCGCAATCCGGATTATCGCGGCACCTACGTCTTCGCCAATGATTTCGCCGCGCTGCTGAGCGATACACCGCCGGCGCCCGACAGCCAGGATCCGCTGATGCGCAGCCAGAGCGCGCGCGGCGTCAGCCGGGTGATCTGCTTCTCTCCCGATCACAGCAAGACCCTGCCCGAATTGACGCTGCCGGCGCTGGAGCAGGTGATCGCCGCCTGGCAGGCGCAAACCGATGAGCTGGGCAAGCACTACCCCTGGGTACAGCTGTTCGAAAACAAAGGCGCGGCGATGGGCTGCTCCAACCCGCACCCGCACGGGCAGGTCTGGGCCAACAGTTTTCTGCCGAACGAGGCCGAACGCGAAGATCGCCTGCAGCACGCGTATTTGCGGGAACACACCTCCCCGCTGCTGCTGGACTATGCGCAGCGCGAGCTGGCCGCCGGCGAACGCATCGTGGTAAACACCGAACACTGGCTGGCGGTGGTGCCCTACTGGGCCGCCTGGCCGTTTGAAACGCTGCTGCTGCCGAAAGCGGCGGTGCAGCGCATTACCGATCTCAGCGCGGCGCAAAGCCAGGATCTGGCGCTGGCGCTGAAGAAGCTGACCAGCCGCTACGACAACCTGTTCCAGTGCTCCTTCCCCTATTCGATGGGATGGCACGGCGCGCCGTTCAACGGCGCCGACAACCGACACTGGCAGCTGCACGCCCATTTCTATCCGCCGCTGCTGCGTTCAGCCAGCGTGCGCAAATTTATGGTCGGTTACGAGATGCTGGCGGAAGCCCAGCGCGATCTGACCGCCGAACAGGCCGCAGAGCGTCTGCGCGCCGTCAGCGATATTCATTACCGTGAAGCCGGAGCCCAAGCATGAGCCTGAAACCGCTTACCCATTCTCTGTTTACCGAACACTTTGGCTACGCGCCGGCGTTGACCATCCAGGCGCCGGGGCGGGTGAACCTGATCGGCGAGCATACCGATTACAACGACGGCTTCGTGCTGCCCTGCGCCATCGATTACCAAACCGTCATCGCCTGCGCCAAGCGCGACGACCGCCAGATCCGCGTGCTGGCCGCCGATTATCAGCATCAGCAGGATCAATTCTCGCTCGACGATCCGATCGTCAGCCACCCCGATCAGCGCTGGTCGGACTATGTGCGCGGCGTGGTGAAGCACCTTCAGCGCCGCAACGCCGACTTCGGCGGCGCGGATCTGGTGATCGCCGGCAATGTGCCGCAGGGCGCGGGGCTCAGCTCCTCCGCCGCGCTGGAAGTGGCGGTGGGCCAGGCGCTGCAGGCGCTCTATCAGCTGCCCCTGGACGGCGTAGCGCTGGCGCTGAACGGCCAGGAAGCGGAGAACCAGTTCGTCGGCTGCAACTGCGGCATCATGGACCAGTTGATCTCCGCGCTCGGCCGGCGCGACAGCGCGCTGCTGATCGACTGCCGATCGCTGGAGACCCGTGCGGTGCCGATGCCGGACAACGTCGCGGTAGTGATCGTCAACTCCAATGTGCAACGCGGGCTGGTGGACAGCGAATACAATACCCGCCGCAAACAGTGCGAGGAAGCGGCGCGGTTCTTCGGCGTCAAGGCGCTGCGCGACGTCAGCCCCGAACAGTTTGAGACGCGTCAACACCAGCTCGATCCGTTAGTGGCCAAACGCGCGCGCCATGTGATCAGCGAGAACGCCCGCACGCTGGCGGCGGCCGACGCGCTGGCGGCCGGCGATCTGCAACGCATGGGCCGGCTGATGGCGGAGTCGCACGCCTCGATGCGCGACGACTTTGAAATCACCGTGCCGCCGATCGATAAGCTGGTCGAGATCGTCAAAGCGGCGATCGGCCCGCGCGGCGGCGTGCGCATGACCGGCGGCGGCTTTGGCGGCTGTGTCGTCGCGCTGATGCCGCAGGATCTCGTGGAGACGGTGCGTGCCGCCGTAGCGCACGAGTATCCGCGGCAAACCGGCGGATTACAGGAAACCTTCTATGTCTGCCAGGCTTCGCAAGGCGCCGGCCTATGCTGACCGCAACCACGGCAGTTGCCCCCGATGGGCAACCTTATCAGCTGACGCAGTTGCAAAACGCCGGCGGCATGACGGTGACGCTGATGGACTGGGGCGCCACCTGGCTGTCCGCCGTCTTGCCGCTCAAATCCGGCGAAAGACGCGAGTTGCTGCTCGGCTGCCGCAGCCCGGCGGACTACCCGCGTCAGGGCGCCTATCTGGGCGCCACCGTCGGCCGTTACGCCAACCGCATCGCCAACGCCAGTCTGCTCATCGACGGGAAACCCCATGCGCTGGCCGCCAATCAGGGCGCCCACCAGCTGCACGGCGGCCCCGACGGTTTTCATGCCCGCCGCTGGCGCCGGGTACAGCATGATGCGCAACAGGTCTGCTATGTGCTGCACTCGGCGGAGGGCGATCAGGGCTTTCCCGGCAATCTCGACGTGCAGGTTTGTTACCGCCTGACTCATGACAATCGCCTGGAAATCAGCTATCTGGCGCAGGTCGATCGACCCTGCCCGGTCAACCTGACCAACCACGCCTATTTCAACCTGGACGGCGCCGGCACCGACGCCCGCGCCCAGCGGCTGCAGCTGTTCGCCGATCGCTATCTGCCCGTTGACGCCGAGGGCATTCCCTGCGCCGATCTGACGCCGGTGGACGGCAGCGGCATGGATTTTCGCCAGCCGAAAACGCTGCTGCACGATTTCCTGCGCGACAGCGACCAGCAGCGGGTGAAAGGCTACGATCACGCATTCCTGCTGCATCGTACCTGTGGGGCGCTGGAGAGCCCGGCGGCCCATTTGTGGTCCGCCGACGGGCAAGTGCAAATGAGCGTGTTCACCGACGCGCCGGCGCTGCAACTCTACAGCGGCAATTACCTGGCCGGCACGCCGGCGCGCGATGGCGGCAGCTACGCCGACCATGCCGGCGTGGCGCTGGAGAGCGAGTTCTTGCCGGACAGCCCGCACCATCCCGAGTGGCCGCAGCCGGACTGCTGGCTGCAGCCGGGGAGCCGCTATCGCAGCGCCACGCATTATCAGTTTTATCCTATCTGACCCGCCACGCCCCTCGCCGTGCGGCCGGGGGCAATTTGTTATAAATGCTTACCTTTTAACGCTATCCCCCCACCGGCGCCCGCCTTCCCTTATTCCAAAGCGCGCACTACACTCAGGCTACCGTGATAAGCACAACGCCTTGTGCAACGTCACCTTTTTCGGCCGATGGCGGCCAATCAATAGCTGAAGGAACACCTATGCGTCTGATTACTGCACTTCCATTGCTGGCTGGCTTAATGCTGAGCACCAATCTGATGGCGGCCGACGCGACGACGGCGACGAAAACGCCTTCGCCGGCGCAGGCGGCTCAACAGAAACGCATGACCGACTGCAACCAGCAGGCATCCACCAAATCGCTGAAAGGCGCCGATCGTTCCACCTTCATGAGCACCTGTCTGAAATCCGAAGGCTCCGCCGCGACGGGCAAAACCCTGACGCCGCAGCAGCAGAAAATGAAGAACTGCAACGCCGACGCCAAGACCAAAGATCTGAAGGGCGACGCGCGTAAAACCTTCATGAGCAACTGCCTGAAAAAATCGGCCTGATTTTCCCCACGCCACGGCGCGCCCGAAGCGATTTTGGCGCGCCGTTTCCCCCCTCGCAGCGCCAGCCTGAACGATTCAGCTTTTTCCTTTCGCCAGCCCTTACTTTGCGGCAAGAAATTGGCTATGGTTAGACACTATCGATTGCCGAGCCCCGGCCCGCGGCAATATAATGATTTTCGTTATCATTGAAATGTCAGATTATTAAGGAGTTAAGCTATGGCTGTAACTAAGCTGGTTCTGGTGCGTCACGGCGAAAGCCAGTGGAACCAAGAAAACCGCTTCACCGGTTGGTACGATGTTGATCTGTCCGACAAGGGCCGCACCGAAGCGAAAGCAGCAGGCAAGCTGTTGAAAGAGGAAGGTTTCACTTTCGACTTCGCTTACACCTCCGTACTGAAGCGCGCGATCCACACCCTGTGGAACATCCTCGACGAGCTGGATCAGGCCTGGTTGCCGACCGAAAAATCCTGGAAGCTGAACGAACGTCACTACGGCGCGCTGCAGGGTCTGAACAAAGCGGAAACCGCTGAAAAATACGGCGACGAGCAGGTGAAACAATGGCGTCGCGGCTTCGCGGTGACCCCACCTGAACTGACCAAAGAAGACGAACGTTACCCTGGCCACGATCCGCGCTACGCTTCGCTGACCGAGCAAGAGCTGCCGCTGACCGAAAGCCTGGCGCTGACCATCGATCGCGTTATTCCTTACTGGGACGAAGAGATCCTGCCACGCATCAAGAGCGGCGAGCGCGTGATCGTTGCGGCGCACGGCAACTCGCTGCGCGCGCTGGTGAAATACCTGGATAACCTGAGCGAAGACGAAATCCTCGAGCTGAACATCCCAACCGGCGTGCCGTTGGTGTATGAGTTCGACGAGAACTTCAAGCCAATCAAACGTTACTACCTGGGTAACGCCGACGAGATCGCTGCAAAAGCGGCCGCCGTGGCAAACCAGGGTAAAGCGAAGTAATTTCGCCCGTTAACGAAAAAGCCCCCGGTGAAAACCGGGGGCTTTTTTATTACTGCTGCGCCATCGCCTCGTTCACCGCGTCCAGCCGTTCCTGCATCGCCGGATGGGTACTGAGCCAGGCCGGCAACGCCCAGTCATCGGCCTTTTCGCGTTCAGGCGCCTGCGCCAACGCGCGGTAGATCGCCGCCATTTGCGCCAGCGAACGCCCCTGGCGCTGCATTTCCGCTATCGCAAACGCATCCGCCTCGCGCTCCATGCCGCGAGAAAACTGCATCTCATTCACGAAGGACGCGGACTGCAGCAGCGTGTCGCCGATGCCGCTGACGTCACCCGTCATCCACATCAGCGTCAAGGCCACCAGCGACGAACGCACCAGCATGCGCATCGGATGGCGATAAGCGTGATGCCCCATCTCATGCAGCATCACCGCCGCCAGCCCATCGTCGTTTTTCGACAAGGCGACCAGCCCATCGCTGAGCACCAGCGTGCCGTCCGGCAACATAAAGGCGTTCGGCGCACCGGGCGCCGCCATCAGCTTCAACGACAGCGGCGTGCGCTCCTGGCGCATCTCGGCCGGCATCACCAGCCGGAACAGCTGCTGCAACGCCTGCTGCCGCTCGGCCGGCAATGCGGAGGGTTCAAAGCCGCTTTGGCTCAAAAACGTCTGCGTGTGTTCGCCCAGCGTCTGTTCCACCGAGGTAGGGATGCGCATGGCGATCTCGCTGCTCGCCCACGGCAGCACGACGTTAACGTAGGCCACGACCGCCAGCAGCGTCATCAGCAGCGCCACGGCGACGCCGCGTTTGTGGCGCTCCAGGCGATGCACCCACCCCGGCGAACGGCGCTGATAGAACCAGCGGCGGAAGGCCGCATCGTCATCCGGCACAAAGCGCGCGCCGTCCTTAAAGGTCAGCGTCAGCGGAATATTGCCCAGCGCCGCAGAGACGGTGATGTCCGCCAAGGGGATGTAACGTTGCTCATCCTGCCGCTGCAGCGTCACACCCTCGCCACTTTCGTTCACCAGCAGGCGAGCCGCCTCACGTGCGGCCCGCCCCGGCAACTGATAGGCGCCCTCGAGGATCATCGGCGCCTCAGAAGCTGCCGCCCAGATCCAGCGCCTGCACCGCTTCTTCGGCCACCGCGCTGTTGGCGGTTTCCTGATGCGCCGCGATGTCCAGCAACGCCAGATCGCCTTCAACCGCCGTGCACTCCGCCAGATAACGGGCGTGGCGCACCTCCGCCACCGGCACGGCGAAACCGAGCGAGAACAGCGTGATCAGGGTATTGGTGATCAACAGCCCCATATACGGCAGCGTTTGCATGGAAGAGCGCAGTTTAACGTTGCCGTTCAGCGTCGCCTGGTTAAACAGATAGTTGCGTTGGGCGACGACCTGATAGCTGCCGGCGATCAAGGCGCCAATCAGCAGCACCACCATCATCAGCAGCAGACTGCCAATATTTTCCAACACCAGCAAATCGGCGGTTTCATCCGTCAGCATGCCCATCAATACCATTTGGTACAGCGACAGAATGAACGACCCCATACACACCAGCGCCGCCAACATAAACGGCAGGAAAATGAGCAGGCCGATCAAGGCAAATTTGATAAAGGCCGACTTTTTCAGCTCGGCAATAAACGGCGTATTCCCGAAAAACAGGTTATTAACGTACAGATCGTGCTGCAGCGCGCTAATAATACCGTTGACGGCGGCGAATGCCGGCACGGCCAACAGCAGCGTCAACACCAACATCAGGCCGATGGCGTTGATGCTTTCAAAACCGCTGCCAATGCTGAGCAAAATGATTAAGGCGACATAAAGTCCGATAATCAGCAATAGCGGGCAGAACAGTAACGCCCAATAAGCGCGCCCGGTGCGGCAAACATAATTAAAACGCACGCCGCGATAGCTCGACATAATCGCATTGTAGCGCCAGCTGCGGATAACGATCCACGGCAGCAGGGCAAGCAACACCAGCAAAGCCAGCAGCCCCAGCAGTGGCGTTACCGCCAACAGGATATAAAATACGATGAGGCCGCCGATCACCAACAGCCGCCCTTTCAGAATTTGCAGCGGTTGCGCATGGTAATCGAAACGATCGCCGTCCAATTCCGTGTTGCCGTAAAAATAACGGCGGCGGCGCACCGTCGCCCAGGCGGAATAGATGCCCAGCGTCACGATGGTCAATAATGCGTTGACCAACCAAATCGCGAAGTACTCGCCGCCTTTCCCATGGAATTTAATCCGGTGCAGCCCCAGCGGCTGCGAGGTATTGCTTGTCATAATTCTTTCGTCCTGAAAGTAATAGGTCATACCACTCCCCGCTTATTCGTCATGCGGGGTTTGCGGAATAAAAAAGCGTCTTATATAAGCACAATGCCGCGAGCAGTGACAATTATTCTTTTATTAAATAGGAATAATGCGAAGGTGGCCGCTTAATGATTTCATTGGCCTATTAAGTGTAAGCCTTAAATTAGCGGGAGAGAGAAGTACAATGACAAGGATAAAACAAGGGCCCGCTGCCGGGCCCGTTTCATTTTTTGCGATTATCCGCGGCGCGCTTTCACCGCCGCCGCCAGATCGCGCAGCACGGTTTCGGTATCCTGCCAGCCGATGCAGCCGTCGGTCACGCTCTTGCCGTAAACCAGCGGTTCGCCGCTTTCGAGGTTCTGGTTGCCTTCCACCAGGTGGCTTTCGATCATCACGCCGATGATCGCTTTTTCACCGCCGCCAATTTGCCCGCAAACGTCAGCGCTCACGTCCATCTGCTTTTTGAACTGTTTGCTGCTGTTGGCATGGCTGAAGTCGATCATCACCTGCGCCGGCAGCCCGGCTTTGCTCAGGCCGGCTTTGACGTCCTTCACGTGCGCCGCGCTGTAGTTCGGCTCTTTGCCGCCGCGCAGGATAATGTGGCAATCGCCGTTGCCGCTGGTGTTAACGATCGCCGAGTGGCCCCATTTGGTCACCGACAGGAAGCAGTGCGGCGCGCCGGCGGCGTTGATGGCGTCGATCGCCACCTTGATGGTGCCGTCGGTGCCGTTCTTGAAGCCGACCGGGCAGGAAAGGCCGGAGGCCAGCTCGCGGTGCACCTGCGATTCCGTGGTGCGCGCGCCGATGGCGCCCCAGCTCATCAGATCCGCCAGGTACTGCGGCGTGATCATGTCGAGGAATTCGCCGGCGGCCGGCAGGCCGCTGTCGTTGATCTCCACCAGCAGCTTGCGCGCCAGGCGCAGACCGTCGTTGATGTTGAAGCTGTTGTCCATCTGCGGATCGTTGATCAGGCCTTTCCAGCCCACGGTGGTGCGCGGTTTTTCGAAGTATACGCGCATGACCACTTCCAGCTCGCCGCTCAGTTCTTCACGCAGCGCCAGCAGGCGCCCCGCGTACTCTTTGGCGGCTTTCGTATCGTGGATAGAGCAAGGGCCAATCACCACCAGCAGGCGATCGTCGCTGCCGCGGAGGATATTGTGAATTGCGCTGCGGGCCTGGGACACCGTCTTTGCTGCGCGTTCAGTGGCCGGGAATTTCTCCAGCAAAGCCACCGGCGGCAGGAGTTCCTTAATATCATTAATGCGTAAATCGTCGTTTTGGTAATTCATAGCTTTTCCATTCGGTATCGAGGGGTATTTCGCAGTGCGTAACGGTGTAGATCCCAACAATCTAGCCTGTGGGAATGGCGCTGTAAATCACCTTTGCCCCCCGCCGCTGGAACCGCCAAATTAACAGCAGATTGTGCTGTTTCATCAGGGGAGCGCAGAGCCTCCTTTTTCGCTATGCTAGCGATCGGAATATAAAGCGACCCGAGTTGAACATGCCCTCTCTGTTATTAGTTGATGACCACCCGGTGGTTCATGTCGCACTGGAAGCGGCGCTAATGAAATCATCCCGCCCCTACCGCCTCCAGGCGGCGCAGGACGACGTCCAGGCGCTGGCCCTGCTGGCCGAGGCCGCTTTCGGCCTGGTGATCCTGGATATCGGCCTGCCGCAGGTCGACGGGCTGCAGCTGTTGAAAAAAATCCGCCGCCGCTACCCGCAGCAGCCGATCCTGATCTATACCGCGCAGGAAGCCGAGGTCTATGCGCGCATGGCGCATGCCGCCGGCGCCAACGGTTTCGTCAACAAAGGCAGCTCGTTGGCAGAGTTGTTGCAGGCGATCGAGCAGGTGCTGGACGGTGAAACCCACTTCCCCGCCGCCGCGCTGGCCGAAGAGCCGCCGACGGCGGACGGCGGGCTGCTCACCCCCAAAGAGCTCGAGGTACTGGGCTTGTTGAGCCAGGGGCTGTCCAACCTGCAGATTGCCGATCGGCTGCACATCAGCAACAAGACCGTCAGCACCCACAAGAAGAACATCCAGCGCAAAACCGGCGCCGGCAACCTGCTGGAGCTGGTGGCGGTGTTTAAAGAGCTGGCGCCATGATGCGCCGCGCCCTGCTGTTGCTGTTCCTGTGGTGCGGTCTGGCGCAGGCGGCGGAGCCGGTGCGCTATCAGCTGGTCAGCAATCTGAATACCCCCGAGAATATGCTGATCGTCGGCGAGAAAAACCCCTGGCGCGACCGTACGCTGCGCGTCGGCATCGTCAGTGAGAACACCAGCCCGTACAACATCATCGTGGATGACGATCTGTATGGGCTGAATGCCGACTACCTCGGCTATATCCAGCAGGTGACCGGCATTCGCTTCGCCATTTACGGCTTTGCCGATCTGACGCAGCTGGAGCAGGCGCTGCACGACGGCAAGATCGATCTTCTGTACGGCATCCCGCAGAGTGAGGCGCTGCACGGCCTGGCGATCTCTCAGCCCTATTACGTCAGCAACCTGCGCGTATTGCGCGATCGCAGCAACGATCGGCCGGTGATGCTCAACTCCGCCAACGCCCGCGTCGCGATCGGCGCGCTGACCGACATGCAGTCCGGCGGCGCTCTGCAGGCGGTCGCGTCGCAGATCCAGCGCTACGACAACAATCTGCAGGCGGTCTACTCGCTGCTCAACGGCAGCAGCGACTACTTTATCGCCGACGAGGCCAGCGCCAGCTTTATCATCGATCAGCTGCAGCTCGGCCAGCTCTATCAGATTGAAAGCAACGAGAACCTGGGCAACCTGTCCTTCGTGTTCGCCGCCGACGACTCGCGGCTGATAGACACGCTGGACACCGCCATCGCCGACGCGCCGATGGAGCTGATGAACGCCCTGCAGGGCCGCTGGAGCAAGAAGATCCCCAGCTACCTCGACACCGGCAATGCCGATCTGACGACGATGGAGAAGAATTGGGTGGCGAGCCACCGCGTGGTTTACTACGCCGCCATCGAAAACAACTTCCCGTTCGCCTACCGCGGCTCCGACGGCCAGCCGCGCGGCTACGCCATCGACATTCTCAACATCATCGCGCAAAACACCGGGCTGCGTTTCGCGCCGCTGTGGGCGCGCAACGCCGAGCAGGCCGATCTGCTGGTGCAGTCCGGCCAGGCCAGCTTCCGCGCCGCCCTGCCGCTGGCGCGCGGCGTCAAGGCGCGCTACGGCGCCAGCATGCCGATCCACCGTTCGCTGTGGGGGGTTTACGTCGGCCAGCACGCCGACGGCATTTCCACCTGGAGCGATTTGGCCGGCAAGCGCATCGGCGTGCTGCAGGGCGATTTGGCGCAGGGGCTGGTGCCGGAACAGGAGCAAACCATCAGCTTCGCCGACAGCAAGTCGATGTACGACGCGCTGGCCAACGGCCAACTGGATGCGCTGGTGGATAACGTCATCTCCGCCAACTTTTTGGCGCTGTCGCGCTATTCCGGTGCCATCAAGCTGGCCTTCGCCGCCAACAACATTCCCTATCCGGTGGCCTTCGGCGTGCGCCGCGATCAACCTCTTCTGTTGGCGATCCTTGATAAGAACCTGATGCAGATCCCGGCGGACACCCTGCAATCGCTGCGCGACGAGTGGATCGTCGATCGCAGCAACCTGATCGACGCGGTGAACGACAACCGCATGCCGCCGCAGACCACCTGGCTGCTGGCGCTGCTGGCCGCCGCCACCGTGCTGCTGCTGGCGCTGACGCTGCGCCGTTTCATGCTGCAGCGCCGTGAAAAACGCGAACGCGAAGAACTCGAGCACGCGCGCCGCCGCGCCGAAGCGGAAAACCGCATGAAGAGCAAATTCCTCGCCACCGTCAGCCATGAGCTGCGCACGCCGATGCACGCCATCCTCGGCCTGCTGGAACTGGAGCTCAAACGCCAACCCGCGCCGGAAGGCCTGCCGGTGATATACAGCTCGGCCTCATCGCTGCTCAACCTGCTCAACGACCTGCAGGATCACGCGCGGCTGGAAACCGGTTCGCTGACGCTGGCGCCGAAACCGGTGGTGCTGCGCCCTTGGGTAGCGCGCATCGACGCCCTCTACCGGCCGCTGATCGGCGAGCGGCCGTTGACGCTGAGCGTGGTGGCGGATCCGGCATTGCCGGAGGCGGTAGTGATTGATGGTGAGCGTTTACTTCAGGTGGCTAACAACCTGATAAACAATGCGATAAAGTTTACGCCGCGCGGCGCCATTCAGGTCGAGATCGGCTGGCGCGCGCAGGATGAGCGGCAGGGGGAATTGCATCTGACGGTGAACGACAGCGGCTGCGGTATCGCCGCCGATGAAATAGACAAGCTGTTCCAACCGTTTTACCGCGCGCGCGGCGCGCAACGCATCTCGGTGCAGGGTACCGGTTTGGGGCTGTCGATCTGCAAAGAGATCGTCGAACAGATGGGCGGCCGCATCGAGCTGCACTCGCAGCCGGGCGTCGGCACCCGCGTCGAGGTCGCGATACCGGTCGAGCTGAGCGGCGCGGCGCCGGTTGCCGCCCCGGAGGAAAGCCCCTTTGTTCTGCCGTCTTCCGCCTTGCGTACCGCGCTGATCGACGATCACCCCACCAATCTGTTGCTGATGGAACGCCAGCTGCGCCACTTCGGGCTGCAACCCGCCCGCTTCGAACAAGGCTATGCGCTGTTGAAAGCCCAGCGCCGTCAACCGTTCGATCTGCTGTTTATCGACTATAACATGCCGCGCCCGGACGGCCTGACGCTGGCCAGGCTGATCCGCCGCGACGAACAGCGGCTGCAACGCCCGCCTTGCCGCATCGTGCTCTGTTCGGCAGACGTGCAGGAGTTTACCCGCATTCCTCCGGGGCTGGTAGCGATCGACCACTTCCTGACCAAACCGATTTCACTGGCGGCGATCGGCCAGGTATTGGCTCAGCAACCGCAGGTGCAGGAAGCAAAGTCAGTCCTTACTGACCTGCGACAAACGCTGGCCGAAATGGCGGGTGGCGATCGCGCCATGCTGCAGCGGCTGGCGCAGACGCTCGGCGATACGCTGCGGCAAGACCGGCAGCGGCTCGCGGACGCCGCCGCCGCGAACGACTGGCCGCGCCTGGAGCAGGCGGCGCACCGCATCAAGGGCAGCCTGCTGATGCTGCAACTGCCGGAAGCCGCGCAGCTGTGCCAGCAGCTGGTGGAAACCGCACGTCGGGGCGCGCTTGCCGCCGCCGCTTATACTAAATTAAAGGCGTTAGTGGCGCAGATAGTGCCGGAGCTGGACGCTCTGCTCGCCGCCGCCCCCACTTTGGCTATGCATAAGGATGAATAATGTCGGACACTCCACACGTACACCTGCCGAAAGACAGTAATAGTAAACGCCTACTGACCGCTTTTTTAGTCACCGCCGTCTTTATGGTGGCCGAGGTGGTCGGCGGCCTGTTGTCCGGCTCGTTGGCGCTGTTGGCCGACGCCGGCCACATGCTGACCGATGCCGCCGCGCTGCTGGTGGCGCTGATGGCGGTGCACTTCTCCCAGCGCAAGCCCAACGCGCGCCACACCTTCGGCTATCTGCGCCTGACCACCCTGGCGGCCTTCCTCAACGCCGCGGCGCTGCTGGTGATCGTGGTATTCATCCTGTGGGAGGCGATACGGCGTTTCTTCGAGCCGCAGCCGGTGATGGGTACCCCGATGCTGATCATCGCCGTAGCGGGGCTGCTGGCGAACCTGTTCGCCTTCTGGCTGCTGCATCGCGGCAGCGAAGAGAAAAATATCAACGTGCGCGCCGCTGCGCTGCATGTGCTGGGCGACCTGCTCGGCTCGGTGGGCGCCATCGTCGCCGCCATCGTCATTCTTGCCACCGGCTGGACGCCGATTGACCCGATCCTGTCGGTGCTAGTCTCCTGTCTGGTGCTGCGCAGCGCCTGGCGGCTGCTGAAGGAGAGTTTCCACGAGCTGCTGGAAGGCACGCCGCAGGAGGTCGATATCGCCAAGCTGCAAAAAGACCTGTGCCTGAATATCCCGGAAGTGCGCAACATCCATCACGTGCACGTCTGGCAGATCGGCGAACAGAAGCTGATGACGCTGCATGCGCAGGTGATCCCGCCGCATGACCACGATGGGCTGTTGCAACGCATTCAGGCTTATCTGTTGGAACACTACAAGATTGGCCACGTGACCATTCAGATGGAGTACCGGCACTGCGAGACACCGGACTGCGGTATCAACCGGGCGCCGGAGCCGAGTGAACACTCACATGCCGAAGCGCACTCCCATCTGGGACATCGTCACTAAGCCAAGAGGGCGCCATCACGGCGCCCTCTGCGTTGTTAAGGTGCGGAAGAGAGCGGGTTGGAACCATTGCGCCCGGCGCTCTTGATCCATAGCCAGGAGCCGTTCAGGGCGATCAGCGTCAGAATGACATACTCCAGCGCCATCGCGTACACCCCCTGGTAGGCGAAGATCGCCACGCTGATGACATCGATAACCACCCACAGCAGCCAGTTTTCCACGTACTTGCGCGTCATCAGAATCATCGCCACGATGGAGAGCACCATCATCGCCGAATCCCAGAACGGGAACGCGTCCGGCTGCAGCTCAGGCATCTGCACGTTCAGCCCCAGCCCTTGCATCACCGCCACCGCGATCTGCGTCAACCAGGCGAACACGCGGTCGATATTGAAGGTCATCAGGCCGATGCCGATGACGCAGACCGCCGCCCAGGCCAACGCTTTCGGCAGCGGCAGCCAGCGGATCTGCAGCTCAGCCTGATTATCCTGGGTCTGGCGGCTCCAGGCATACCAACCGTAAATGTTGGCGCCGAAGAAGAACAGCTGCAGCAGCAGGCTGGCGTACAGCTGGATCTGGAAGAAAATCACCGCGAACAGCGTGACGTTGATCAGGCCGAATAGGTAGTTGATGATTTTTTCCTTGCTGGCGTACCAGATGCACAGCAACCCGAACAGCGTGCCGATGGCTTCGATCCACGACAGATCGTAACCGCCCGCGCCAAGCGGAATGTGCACCAGAATATTGCTGGTACTGAAGAAGCTCATGAAGTCATCCTTTTAAACGGTTAAGCGTTGCCTTTAACCTGCATTTTAAGCTGAGCGGCGAAATCCAGCATGCGGTTCAGCGGCACCAGCGCCTTTTCACGCAGCGCGGCGTCCACGTGGATCTCATGCTGCGCGCCCCCCTGCTCCAGCCCTTCGGCAATCGCCTTCAGACCATTCATCGCCATCCACGGGCAGTGCGCGCAGCTGCGGCAGGTCGCCCCTTCTCCGGCGGTCGGCGCTTCAAACAGCTCCTTGTCCGGACAGGCCTGCTGCATCTTGTAAAAGATACCGCGATCGGTGGCGACGATCAGCTGTTGATGTGGCAATGTTTTCGCCGCCTGGATCAGTTGGCTGGTCGATCCCACCGCATCCGCCAATTCAACCACCGCCTGTGGCGATTCGGGATGCACCAGGATGGCCGCCTGCGGATAAAGCGCCTTCATGCGCCGCAGCGCCTGAGTCTTGAACTCGTCATGGACAATGCAGGCGCCTTGCCAGCACAGCACGTCGGCGCCGGTCTGCTTTTGCACGTAGCTGCCGAGATGGCGATCCGGCGCCCAGATGATCTTCTCGCCCAGGCTGTCCAGGTGTTCGATCAGCTCGACGGCGATGCTGGAAGTGACCACCCAGTCAGCGCGCGCTTTGACCGCCGCCGAGGTGTTCGCATAGACCACCACGGTACGATCGGGATGGCTGTCGCAAAACGCATGAAACTCCTCTTCAGGGCAGCCCAGATCCAGCGAACATTCGGCAAACAGCGTCGGCATCAGCACCTGTTTTTCCGGGCTGAGGATCTTGGCGGTTTCCCCCATGAAACGCACGCCGGCCACCAGCAGCGTGGAAGCCGGATGGGCGCTGCCGAAGCGCGCCATTTCCAGCGAATCCGCCACGCAGCCGCCGGTTTCTTCCGCCAGCGCCTGGATTTCCGGATCGGTATAATAGTGTGCGACCATCACCGCATTGCGCTGCTTGAGCAGGGTTTTGATCTTCTCGCGATAAAAGGCTTTTTCGGCTACGTCCAGCGGTACCGGTTTAGGCGGGAAGGGATACACCGCCGCATTGACATCAAACATTTCACTCATCGCTGCAATCTCATGCTAGGCTGGGCGCCTGCCGCGTGAATATCGCCTGCCGCAACGCCCTTCGTTTTATATACTAAACAAAATACCTAAATTTGCGCGAAAAGTCCGCTGATATTTTCATATTTGCGCATCCATTGTTTAATGAATTAAAAACACGGACGCTGGCCGTGCAGTTCACAGCGGATAATGGCCTGACGAGACCGTATAGCCCGTTCAGAGAACAGCGGGATGATGATCGGTGCAGTGTTGAAACGAGAAAGCACGAATGTAGATTACGGTGCTGCAGATGCGAAAAAAGCGCCAAAAGGCGCTTTTTCCTGAATTGGTGGGTCGTGCAGGATTGATTCGGCCTGTGGCCTCACCCTGCGGGCAACGCTGCGCGTTGTCGTATCGCTGCGCGATGCTCGAACCTGAGCGCAGGCTCTCACCCGCACGACTCGGTGAACTCTGTTGGCAAGAGGATAAAGTCAGGTTTGGGTGTTACAGAAACGAAAAAAGCGCCAAAAGGCGCTTTTTTCTGAATTGGTGGGTCGTGCAGGATTCGAACCTGCGACCAATTGATTAAAAGTCAACTGCTCTACCAACTGAGCTAACGACCCGCAGTGTGGTGGGTGATGACGGGCTCGAACCGCCGACCCCCTCCGTGTAAAGGAGATGCTCTACCAACTGAGCTAATCACCCACTGCTGTGGTACTGCTATTTTTCACTCTCAAAGAGTGGTGGGCCGTGCAGGATAACTCGGCCTTTGGCCTCGCCCTTCGGGCCATCACCGGAGTGATGTTGTCTCGCTTTGCGAGACTCGAACCTTTACGGCTATCCGTCTATTTCATAGACGGCCCCTTCGGGCCAGCGCAAGCGCTGTTCAAAAGCGTAAACGCTTTTGTCTCATCCTGACGATTTAACACCTTGCTCTATTAAAGAGTGGTGGGTCGTGCAGGATTCGAACCTGCGACCAATTGATTAAAAGTCAACTGCTCTACCAACTGAGCTAACGACCCACTGATGTGGTTTACTGCTGATGGCGAATGGGTTACTGAAACCAACTCGCGGAAAACAAGGATGGGGATGTTCAGGACAACTCGACGGGTACTCGACTCGGACCTTTACTTTGCCACATCAAACCGATTCTGAAGCTGTCATTCTTTCTTAAAGAATGGTGGGTCGTGCAGGATAACTCGGCCTTTGGCCTCACCCTTGCGGGCCATCACCGGAGTGATGTTGTCTCGCTACGCGAGACTCGAACCTTTACGGTTCTCATCCTTTACGATTCTCTATCACAGCCATTCTTAAAGAATGGTGGGTCGTGCAGGATTCGAACCTGCGACCAATTGATTAAAAGTCAACTGCTCTACCAACTGAGCTAACGACCCATAACAGTGGTGGGTGATGACGGGCTCGAACCGCCGACCCCCTCCGTGTAAAGGAGATGCTCTACCAACTGAGCTAATCACCCACTGTTGTGGTTACTGCTACTTCAGAAATTGGTGGGTCGTGCAGGATTCGAACCTGCGACCAATTGATTAAAAGTCAACTGCTCTACCAACTGAGCTAACGACCCAATTTCCCTGCCGCTTTAACATCTTGCAAGATGTCTTGGCAACGGCGGCATATATTACTAATTTATCTTGGCAGCGCAACCTAAATTTTTTACCGATGCGTTCAACTGCTTGTTCTTCACGCGAATGAGCCCAGAAATCGGTCAAATCGACTAACTTCTGGGCTCATTTTTCTGACTGTTAACCGCCTACGCGACTTTTCGCCTGTTTGGCCGCCGCACTGGTTGGGTACTGTTTAATCACCTGCTGGAACACGGCTTTGGCTTTATCGGCCTGCCCTTTCTCCTGCATGATGATACCCACCTTGTACATGGCGTCCGGCGCCTTCGGTGATTTAGCGTAATTCTTCACCACCACCGCAAAATAGTAGGCCGCGTCGTCTTTTTTACCCTTGTTGTAGAACAACTGGCCCAGCCAATAGTTGGCGTTGGGCTGGTAAGTAGACTTCGGGTACTGTTTTACGAAGGACTGAAAGGCGGAAATCGCCTGGTCATACTGTTTTTTTTCCAGTGCCAGAGAAACAGCGGCGTTGTAGTCGCTGTTCTCATCACCGCCGCTCGGCGTGGCGGAGGCGGCTGCGGGAGCGCTGCCGCCCGCATCGGAAGATGCGCCTGCGGCTGCCCCGCCGGCAGCGCCCGCGGCCGCAGAGGCGCTCTGAGCGCCGCCCTGGCTGAGGCTATCCATCTGCTGATAGATTTGCTTCTGGCGTTCAACCACCTGATTCAACTGATACTGGCTTTCCTGGATTTGCCCACGGAGAGAATCAATGTCGCGTTGGTTATCAGAGAGTTGTTGCTGGAGTTGATTTAAAAGCTGGCCTTGAGCATTGCTGATGCGCTCAAGCGAGGTGACGCGGTCTTCGACCGAGCCGGAGCCGACATTACTGATTGGCGCTTGGGCAGTAGCGGCCCAGGGGGCCGCTACGCCAACCAGTAACGACAGACTCAACAGGTGACGTCTGAAGTTACTGTTCATGCGATTCTCTTAGTAAACCAGAACGGCACGACGGTTTTTAGCATAAGCCGCTTCGTCGTGGCCCAGTACTGCTGGTTTTTCTTTACCGTAAGAAACGATAGAGATCTGGTCAGCGGAAACGCCTTTACCCTGCAGGTACATTTTAACGGCGTTAGCACGGCGCTCACCCAGAGCGATGTTGTATTCCGGCGTGCCGCGTTCGTCAGCGTGGCCTTCAACGGTCACTTTGTAAGACGGGTTGTTACGCAGGAATGCAGCGTGCGCGTCCAGCATCTGAGCGAATTCGGAGCTTACGTCATACTTGTCCAGGCCGAAGTAAACGATGTTGTTCTTCTGCAGTTCTTGCATCTGCAGACGAGCTTGTTCTTCGGAAGACAGGTTGCTGCTGCCGTTTTCCATACCAGTGCCAGCGCCCATACCAGATTGGTCGTTGTTTGCGCTTTTGTTAGAACTACAAGCTGCTACAGCCAGAACTGGCAGTGCCAGCAGAAGCCCTTTCAGCACTTTGTTCAGTTGCATTTCTTTGATCCTTTTATAGTTTGCCATACATATTTACACATGCATCACAGATACGGCGACCAGGCAGGGAATTTGACCTGTCCATCAGTTGCCGGAAGACGCGCTTTGAAACGCCCATCAGTTGACACCAACTGCAGCACGGAGCCCATACCTTGCGTGGAGCTATAGATCACCATGGTGCCGTTTGGCGCAATACTAGGCGTTTCATCGAGGAAGGTACCGGTCAAAACCTGAACGGCGCCCGATCCAAGATCTTGTTTGGCGATGTGTTGCGCACCACTGTTGGTGCTGACCATCACCAGGAATTTACCGTCGGAGCTGACTTCAGAATCCTGGTTCTGAGAGCCTTCCCACGTCAGGCGCTGTGCGGCACCGCCGCTGGCGCTGATTTTATAAATCTGCGGACGCCCGCCCTGGTCGGAGGTAAACGCCAGAGACTGGCCATCCGGGAACCAGGTCGGTTCGGTGTTGTTGTTGCGGCCATCGGTCAACTGCGTGATCTGGCCGGAGCCGAGGTTCATCACGTACAGGTTCAGGCTGCCGCTCTTGGACAGCGCGAAGGCCAGTTTGCTGCCGTCCGGCGAGAACGCCGGCGCACCGTTGTGGCGCGGGAACGAGGCGATCTGGCGGATGGCGCCGTTAGCCAGAGTCTGCACCACCAGCGCGGAACGGCCGCTCTCGAAGGTCACGTAAGCCAGTTTGCTGCCGTCCGGCGACCAGGCCGGGGACATCAGCGGCTCAGGCGAACGGTGCACCGTAAACTGGTTGTAACCGTCGTAATCCGCTACGCGCAGCTCATACGGGAATTTCCCGCCGTTGGTCTGCACGACGTAGGCGATACGGGTACGGAACGCGCCCTTGATGCCGGTCAGCTTCTCGAACACTTCGTCGCTGGCGGTATGGGCAGAATAACGCAACCACTGTTTGGTCACTTTATACTGATTCTGCGCCAATACGGTGCCCGGCGAACCCGAGGTGTCCACCAGCTGGTAGGAGATCAGGTAGCTACCGTCGGCGCCAGGTTGAACCTGGCCGACAACCACGGCGTCGATGCCCAGCGCAGTCCAGGCCGCCGGGGTCACTTCAGACGCGGAGGTCGGTTGCTGCGGCATGCGCGCCACGTCGATCGGGTTGAATTTACCGCTGTTGCGCAGATCCGCGCCGACAATCTTGCCGATATCTTCCGGCGGCGTGCCTGGGCCCGCCCATTTAAACGGCACCACGCCAATCGGACGAGCGGAGTCGACCCCTTGGGTGATTTCAATGCGAACTTCCGCGTGCAGCACGGACGCCCACAGAATTAAAAAACCTAGCGCTACTCGAAATGCCTGCTTCATCTCATCTCCCTTATCCAGGCGGGATGCCTGCGATAAATTAGCAGAATTTTAACAAACCAACTTACGTAAAACTACATAATCCCTGTTGGTTACCTTAGTACATCCCTGTGATATCACTCACTCAATCAACCTTTATTGTGGCTTGAATACAAGGGTCGAATTCTTAAAGTGCTGATACACGGCGTCACTTGGCGGTTTAGGAATCTTCGCCTGATTCGCTGCGGCTACCGCCGCCTGGCACAGAGCCGGATCGCCACCCACCGCCTTCACATCAATTAAAAAGCCATCAGGCCCCAGCCTAATGTGTAGATCACAAGTTTTACCGACGAACGAACTGGCATCATAGAACTTATTCTGAATCGCTGTGCGAATCTGTGCTTGATAACCGCTGATATCCGCCCCGCTGGCCCCAGCCGTTTTGGCATTGCCCTGCCCGGCCGGTTTACCGTCGCCCTTCGATTTGGCACCGCCGCCTTTCGGCGCGTTCTTGCCGTCCGCCAGGCCACCAAACAGATCGTTGACCTCCTCCGATTGCTTCGCAGCCTCAGCGGCGGCCTTCTTCTTGGCGTCCGCGGCGGCTTTCTTGGCGGCAGCGGCTTTCTCGGCTGCAGCTTTCTTCTCGGCTTCCGCTGCAGCTTTCTTCTCGGCTTCCGCTGCGGCTTTTTTCTCGGCTTCAGCGGCCGCTTTCTTCTCCGCAGCTTCTGCGGCTTTTTGCTCTGCGGCGGCGGCCGCGGCTTTCTTCGCCTCTTCCGCCTGTTTCTTGGCGGCGGCAGCGGCGGCCGCTTCCTTCTTGGCTTCCGCTTCGGCTTTCTTCTGCGCGTCCGCCTGCGCTTTGGCTATCTTGTCCGCTTCAGCCTTCGCCTTCGCGGCGGCGGCCTCGGCGACCTTCTGTTGCTCTTTGGCCTTGGCTGCGGCGGCTTCCGCCGCTTTTTGTTGCTCGGCGGCCTGTTTCTGCTGCTCCGCCGCCTTCTGCTGTTGCTCAGCCTGCGCTTTGGCGTCCTGCGCGGCTTTCTCCTGCGCCGCCAAACGCTCTTTCTCCAGCTCTTTCAGGCGCTGCTGTTGCTCCGCCTGCTTCTGCTGAAGCTCTTCGGCCTGTTGCTCCGCCTTTTTCTGGCGCTGCTTTTCGGCACGCTGCGCATCGTTGCTCTGCTGCTGCTGGCGATTGTACTGCTCCACCACCGCGCCGGGATCGACCATCACCGCGCCCACCACGGTGCCATCACCGCCACCGCCGGCGCCCATGTCGACATTTTCCTGCAGCGATCCCCAAATCAGCAGGGCAATCAGTATGAAGTGCAGAACGACCGAAACAATAACGGCGCGGTTCAGCTTATCGTTTTGCTCAGTTGCCTTTACCAAAATAGATTCCCAAAAACTGGTGTTGCTTATACGGGGTTCCTGGGCCGCAGCGCAGGAACCGGGTTGCCGTTCGCCTTACGGTCAGATTGGCTGGGTCATCAGCCCCACGGAAGCCACGCCCGCCTGATGGAGAATATTCAATGCCTTGATAATCTCATCGTAAGGGACTTCCTTCGCACCGCCGATCAAAAAGACCGTTTTCGGGTTAGCCGCCAAACGCGACTTGGCTTCGGCCGCGACTTGCTCAGGCGGCAACAGCTCCATACGGTTGTGATCCACCACCAGGGTGTATTGACCTACGCCGGAAACCTCAAGGATCACCGGCGGATTGTCATCGCTGGACACCGTTTTGGAATCGGTGGCGTCCGGCAGGTCAACCTCCACGCTCTGCGTGATGATTGGCGCGGTTGCCATAAAGATCAGCAGCAGCACCAGCAACACGTCGAGCAGCGGAACGATGTTAATTTCGGACTTCAGCTCGCGCCGACTACGTCCACGTACTCTCGCCATGCTACCTCCTACTTATTTGCTGTCGCTGGAGAAGGCCTGACGATGCAGAATAGCGGTGAACTCTTCCATAAAGTTGTCGTAATTCTGCTCAAGCTTGTTGACGCGCTGGTTGAGACGGTTGTAGGCCATGACCGCCGGGATGGCGGCAAACAGACCGATCGCGGTGGCGATCAGCGCTTCGGCGATACCCGGCGCCACCATCTGCAGCGTGGCTTGCTTCACCGCGCCCAGCGCGATAAAGGCGTGCATGATCCCCCACACGGTGCCGAACAGGCCGATGTACGGGCTGATCGAACCGACGGTGCCGAGGAACGGAATATGGGTTTCCAGCGTTTCCAGCTCGCGATTCATCGAAATGCGCATCGCGCGCGACGCCCCTTCGATCACCGACTCCGGCGCATGGTTGTTGGCGCGGTGCAGGCGGGCGAACTCTTTGAAGCCGGAATGGAAGATCTGTTCGGAACCGGTCAGGCTATCGCGACGCGCCTGACTTTCCTGGTACAGACGGGAAAGCTCGATACCGGACCAGAATTTGTCTTCAAAGGCTTCGGCGTCACGCGTCGCCGCATTGAGGATGCGGGTGCGCTGAATGATGATCGCCCAGGAGGCTACCGAGAAGCATATCAAAATCAACATGATAAGCTTAACCAGCAGGCTCGCCTTCAAGAATAAATCTAGGATGTTCATGTCAGTCACTGCTTAAACTCCGCGACAATAGACTTAGGAAGCGCTCTCGGCTTCATTTGGTGTGGATCAATACAGGCAATCAGGACATCTGCCTGGCTCAGTAGGGCCCCGTCAGAATTGACAATGCGTTGAGCAAACGTGAGAGAAGCCCCGCGCAGACAGGTGATTTCACTCTGCACCTCCAGTTGCTCGTCGAGACGAGCCGGAGCCAGATAATCCACCGTCATGCGCCGGACGACAAAAGCGACTTGTTCACTGAGCAGCTGCTGTTGATGAAAGTTGTGCTGACGCAGCATCTCTGTGCGCGCTCTTTCAAAAAAGGCGACGTAGCGGGCGTGATAGACCACACCACTGGCATCGGTATCCTCGTAGTAAACGCGAACCGGCCATCGAAACAACGTATTACTCACTCTACTTCCCAGCAATGCAATTTAACGCTGCTACTATACGCAAGACGGATCGGGTTGGGAATGGGTTACAAGATGGGAATGAAAATAATTATGGGCCGTGAGGGCCCATAACATGGGGACATCGGGGAGATTATAAAGAAACGTAAAGTAATCCTGCGCACAAGATCACAATTGCGGGAAGCGGCGCGAAAAAGGCCCGCCAAATGCTGCGCTGCGGGCGGAATCCGAAACCGTGGATCACCCCGGCGCACACCGCCCAAATCAGCAGCAGCCCTTCCCAAATCTCCAGCGAACTGGTTTTGGCGGCGAAACGCGTCGGATCCCAGAACACGCACCCCGCCAAAACCAACGCCAGCACCAGGGAAAGGGCCCGGATCGGGCCCTTGTCGGTGACAGCGTACAGCTTGTCAATCACGGACGAGCTCATCACTTACCGTCTTGCTGAGCTTTAGTCGCTTCGCTCTGCTCAAGCGCCAGCGCCGTGATGATGCCGAAGGCGCAGGCAAGAAGCGTTCCGAGAATCCAGGCAAAATACCACATGGTTTAGCTCCTTATCCTTAGTACAGCGAATGCTTGTTGTTTTCGATGTAGTTCTTGTCGAGGCGACCGAACATTTTGTAGTACGACCAGCTGGTGTACGCCAAAACGATAGGCACAAAGATCGCCGCCACGACGGTCATCACTTTCAGCGTCAACAGGCTCGACGTCGCGTCCCACATGGTCAGGCTGACGTTAGGCACGGTGCTGGACGGCATCACGAACGGGAACATGGTGACCCCGGCGGTGAGGATGACGCAGGCGATGGTCAGCGACGAGGTGACGAACGCCAGCGCGCCTTTCTCCAGACGCGAGAACAGGATGGTGAACAACGGCAGCACCACGCCCAGCGCAGGCAACGCCCACAGCAGCGGATACTTGTTGAAGTTGATCAGCCAGGCGCCGGCCTGATGCGCCACTTCTTTACGCATCGGGTTGGATTCCGCCAGGGTGTCCAGCGCCGACGTCACGACGAAGCCGTCGATGCCTTTCACCAGCCATACGCCCGCCAGCAGGAAGCACACCGCCATGATCAGCGTCGCGATCTGCGCCGCAGCGCGTGAACGCAGGTGGATCTCGCCGGTGGTGCGCATTTGCAGGTAGGTCGCCCCCTGGGTGACCAGCATGGTCAGGCTGACCACGCCCGCCAACAGACCGAACGGATTCAGCAGTTGGAAGAAGTTGCCGGTGTAGAACAGGCGCATGTACTCGTCCATGTGGAACGGCACGCCCTGCAGCAGGTTGCCGAACGCCACGCCGAAGACCACGGCAGGCACAAAGGAGCCGATGAAGATGCCCCAGTCCCACATGTTGCGCCAGCGGCTGCTCTCCAGCTTGGAACGGTAGTCGAAACCGACCGGGCGGAAGAACAAGGCGGCCAGCACCAGGATCATGGCGACGTAGAAGCCGGAGAAGGCCGCTGCGTAGACCATCGGCCAGGCGGCGAACAGCGCGCCGCCTGCGGTGATCAGCCACACCTGGTTACCGTCCCAGTGCGGGGCGATGGAGTTGATCATCACCCGGCGCTCGGTATCGGTTTTCCCGATGATGCGCACCAGAATGCCGACGCCCATGTCGAAACCGTCGGTGACGGCGAAGCCGATCAGCAGTACGCCAACCAGGACCCACCAAATAAATCGCAGTACTTCATAGTCAAACATACGTGGACTCCTGTTTAGCGCGCTTCCTGCACGGCGGCAGTCGGTTGTTCAAAGTGATAGCGGCCGGTTTTCAGGCTGCTTGGACCCAGACGCGCAAACTTGAACATCAGGTACAATTCAGCCACCAGGAACAGGGTGTACAAGCCGCAGATCAGCCCCATCGAGAACAGAATGTCGCCCGCGGTCAGCGAAGAGTTGGCGACCGCCGTCGGCAGCACCTCACCAATCGCCCACGGTTGACGGCCGTATTCCGCCACGAACCAGCCGGACTCGATCGCGATCCAAGGCAGCGGCAAACCGTACAGCGCCGCGCGGTGCAGCCATTTTTTCTGGCCGATGCGGCCGCGGATCACGTTCCAGAACGACAGGCCGATGATCAACAGCATGATCACGCCACAGGCCACCATGATGCGGAAGGCAAAGTACAGCGGCGCCACGCGCGGAATGGAGTCCTTGGTCGCCAGCTGGATCTGCGCTTCCGTCGCGTCGGTGACGTTCGGGGTATAGCGCTTCAGCAGCATGCCGTAGCCCAGGTCTTGCTTGGTTTTGTTGAATTCGGCGCGCACCGCAGGATCGGTGTTGCCGCCGCGCAGCTCTTCCAGCAGCTGGTAGGCTTTCATCCCGTTGCGGATGCGCACTTCATGCTGCGCCATCAGATCTTTCAGGCCGATGACCTGAGTGTCCGTGGAGCGGGTGGCGATCAGGCCAAGCGCATACGGGATCTGAATAGAGAAGGAGTTTTCCATCTTGTCCTGATCGGGAATGCCGAACAGGGTGAAGGACGCCGGCGCCGGCTGGGTGTCCCATTCCGCTTCGATAGCGGCCAGTTTGGTTTTCTGCACGTCGCCCATTTCGTAGCCGGATTCATCACCCAGAACGATAACGGACAGAATGGCAGCCATACCGAAGCTGGCAGCGATGGCGAAGGAGCGCTTGGCGAAGGCGATGTCGCGGCCTTTCAGCAGGTAGTAGGAGCTGATGCCCAGAACGAACATCGCGCCACAGGTGTAGCCGGAAGCCACGGTGTGAACGAATTTCACCTGCGCAACCGGGTTAAGCACCAGTTCGGAGAAGCTGACCATCTCCATGCGCATGGTTTCGAAGTTGAAATCCGACGCGATCGGGTTCTGCATCCAGCCGTTGGCGACCAGGATCCACAGCGCGGACAGGTTGGAGCCGAGGGCCACGAACCAAGTTACCGCCATGTGCTGCACCTTGCTCAGACGATCCCAGCCGAAGAAGAACAGGCCGACCAGCGTCGATTCAAGGAAGAACGCCATCAGACCTTCGATAGCCAGTGGGGCCCCGAAGATATCGCCGACGTAGTGAGAGAAATACGACCAGTTAGTCCCGAACTGGAACTCCATGGTCAAACCGGTGGCCACACCCAGAGCAAAGTTAATCGCAAATAACTTTCCCCAGAATTTGGTCATGTCTTTATAGATTTGTTTGCCAGACAGGACATATACCGTTTCCATAATTGCCAGCAAGAACGCCATACCGAGCGTTAATGGGACAAATAAGAAATGGTACATCGCCGTTAAAGCAAACTGTAAGCGCGACAGTTCGACAATATCAAACATCTTGACTCCTTGCTCCTCGCAGGAAGACTCCGACACGCGGTTATCGGCACGCCTCTTTCAAAGCCGCCAGTAACGCCCCGCAGTGAATGCCCTTAAACACAACAAATTTGATCCAGCTTCTCCGCTTTCAACCGCACACTCGGCCAATAGCCCCTCGGGCCCTCGACAAGCACGCCACTGAAAACCGACAACGGGTAACAAATGCAACAAGATCAACCATCCATAATCACAACATGGATGATACTCGCCCAATCCCACACAATAAATAGGTTTTTACGTGACGTGGGTTAGACTTTTGGTTACAGGTCAAATCTTAGCCGAAAGAGGTACTTCGGGCTAATTTGATCTGAGACAATTTAAGCCTATCCGCATCTTATTTCCATATTCATCAGCACATTTCGCATAATTTTCTTAGGGTCATGTTGCGCAATGGTTTAATTGTTTTTTAATGATATTTTTGTGTTAAATAAATGTAATTTAAAAGAGCCGCCATTGTATTATTACGCGCTTATTATGCGACATAATTAACCTTTTATTTCCAATAAGCCGTGACAGTGATAGCAGTCACAAAACAACAAATCTCTCTCCAATATTAGTCTATTTCTCGCGATGGGATCGTAAAGGTTGCGATTTTGTAGCAGAATGACCACTTATGTTAAAATTGCATTGAGTGACAATAACTTATGAAAAAAATCATCTTTGCCTCTGTCTTGGGACTCTCGGGAAACGCCATGGCCGCCGAAACGGTAAATATCACCCTGCTGGGCACCTCCGATCTGCACGGCACCTTCGTGCCCTGGGACTACGCCAGCGACACGGAGAATCTGGCGGGCAGCCTGAGCCAGATAGCCACCCAGGTCAAAAAGGTGCGCGCCGAGCAGCCCAACCTGATCCTGGTGGACGCCGGCGACACCATTCAGGGCAACTTCGTCGAAACCTTCAAGCATGAGGCCGTCAGCCCGATGATGCTGGGCCTCAACGCGCTCAATTATGACGTCTGGGTGATGGGCAACCACGAGTTCGACTTCGGCCTGCCGGTGCTGGCTACGCCGCTCAAGCAGTTCAAGGGCGCCGCGCTGGCGGGCAATATCGTCTGGGACAACGGCAAGCCCTATCTGCCGGCCTACACCATCGTCGAACGCCAGGGCGTGAAGATCGGCATTATCGGCATGGACACGCCGATGACCGCGGAATTCGCCAAGGGCACCGATCGCATCAAAGGGCTGAACTTCACCGATCCGGTGCAGGCGGTGAAGCAGGTCATCAGGCAAATCGACGGCCAGGTCGACGCCATCGTGCTGGTGGCGCATATGGGCATCGACAATGAGAACCAGCGCCCCGGCACCGGCGTGGCCGACATCGCCAACGCCAACCCGGAGCTGGCGGCGATCGTCGCCGGCCATATGCATGTGAAGATCGACAAAGCGGTGGTTAACGGCGTCATCATCACCGAACCGGATAAATACGGTCGCGCGCTGTCGCGCATCGATCTGCAGTTTGAACGCCGCGACGGCAAATTCACGCTGATCGACAAAAACAGCTACACCTACCCCATCAAGGGGATGACGCCGGACAGCGCCATGCAGGCTCTCTACCAGCCGTACCATGACATTTTGCGCGCCAATGCCAACCGGGTCGTGGCGAAGCTGAGCGGCAGCGATCTGGTGCCCGCCGACGAATTCCGCGGCATTCCCCAGGTGCACGTGCAGGATACCGGCATCAGCGCGCTGTTCCAGCAGGCCGCCCGCCACTATGCGCCGCTGGCGCAGGTGATCGCCCTGCAGATCGACAACGATCGCGCCAAACTGGACGTCGGCGACATCAAGGCCAAGGACATCGCCTTTAACTACCAATACGCCGGCGGCGAGATCACCGTGTATCAGCTCAACGGCAAAGCGCTTAAACGCTACATGGAGTGGTCCGCCGACTATTTCAATCAGCTGCAGCCGGGCGACGTCACCTACAGCTTTAACCCGGCGCGGCGATCGTCCAAATATTCCACCAACGATTTCTTCGACGGCGTCACTTACACCATCGATCTGCGCCAACCCGCCGGCGCGCGCATCGTCGATCTGCGCCTGACGGACGGCACGCCGGTCACCGACGATATGCCGATCCGTCTGGGCATGAACAGTTACCGCATGGGCCACCTGACGCAAAAGGGTGGCGCGCTGGAGGGGCAATCCTTCCCGGTGCTGTTCGACAGCAAAGCGCAATACGGTGAAGAAGAAGGCACCATTCGCCACCTGACCCTGCGCTACCTGACGGAAGTGAAACACGGCCAGTATCAGGGCGTGGCGCCGCAGCGCTGGAAGCTGGTCGGCATGGAGGGTTACGAACCGCAGCGGGCGATCGTCAAACGGCTGCTCAATGAGGGCGTTATCCAGGTACCGACCACCGACGACGGCCGCTACACCAACGTCGCGTCGATCAACGTCAAAAACGCGCTGTTCCGCAACGCCGACGATTACCGCGCCGCCCTCACCTCGCTGGAGCAACAGCGCCAAACCGCCGTGGATCCGGTGCAACAGCGCCGCCTGCAGGATCGGATCGCGCTGATCAAGGCGCTCAACGGCTTCTGATCGTCGCCCATAAAAAAGGCCACCCAATGGGTGGCCAAACATGTCGAGATAGTGTTATTTCGTACTAAATGCTTAGCGCTTCAGCACCGCTTTTACCGCGTCGCCGATGTCCGCCAGGCTGCGAACGGTTTTCACGCCCGCCGCTTCCAGCGCAGCAAACTTCTCGTCCGCCGTGCCTTTGCCGCCTGCAATGATGGCGCCCGCGTGGCCCATGCGCTTGCCTTTCGGCGCGGTTACGCCGGCGATGTAGCCGACAACCGGTTTGGTGACGTGTTCTTTGATGTAAGCTGCTGCTTCTTCTTCAGCGCTGCCGCCGATCTCACCGATCATCACGATCGCTTCGGTCTGCGGATCCTGCTGGAACATCTTCAGGATATCGATGAAGTTGGAGCCCGGGATCGGGTCGCCGCCGATGCCCACGCAGGTGGATTGGCCCAGACCGGCATCGGTGGTTTGTTTCACCGCTTCATAGGTCAGGGTGCCGGAGCGGGAAACGATGCCCACTTTGCCCGGCAGGTGGATGTGGCCAGGCATGATGCCGATTTTGCACTCGCCTGGGGTGATCACGCCTGGGCAGTTCGGCCCGATCATGCGCACGCCGGCTTCGTCCAGCTTCACTTTCACGGTCAGCATGTCCAGGGTCGGGATGCCTTCGGTGATGGTGATGATCAGTTTGATACCGGCATCGATCGCTTCCAGGATGGAGTCTTTGCAGAACGGCGCTGGAACGTAGATGACCGAGGCAGTGGCGCCGGTCGCTTCAACCGCTTCGCGCACGGTGTTGAACACCGGCAGGCCCAGGTGCTGAGTGCCGCCTTTGCCCGGGGTTACGCCGCCAACCATTTTGGTGCCGTAAGCGATAGCTTGTTCGGAGTGGAAAGTCCCCTGGCTACCGGTGAAGCCCTGGCAAATTACTTTGGTGTTCTGATCGATTAAAATGGACATTATTTACCCTCCACTGCTGCAACAACTTGCTGAGCCGCATCAGTCAGGCTGGTCGCAGCAATGATATTCAGGCCGCTGTCCGCCAGTTTCTTGGCGCCCAGTTCGGCGTTGTTCCCTTCCAAGCGCACCACCACCGGGACGTTAACGCCCACTTCGGCCACTGCGCCGATGATGCCGTCGGCGATCAGATCGCAACGTACGATACCACCGAAGATGTTAACCAGAACCGCTTTCACCTTGTCGTCGGACAGGATGATTTTGAACGCTTCGGTCACGCGCTCTTTGGTCGCGCCGCCGCCAACGTCCAGGAAGTTGGCCGGTTCGCCGCCGTGCAGTTTAACGATGTCCATGGTGCCCATCGCCAGGCCGGCGCCGTTAACCATGCAGCCGATGTTGCCGTCGAGGGCAACGTAGTTCAGCTCCCACTGAGCCGCACGGGATTCGCGCTCGTCTTCCTGGGAAGGGTCACGCATTTCACGCAGTTCCGGCTGGCGGAACAGGGCGTTGCCGTCGGCGCCCAGTTTGCCGTCCAGACACACCAGATCGCCCTGCTTGGTGATCACCAGCGGGTTGATCTCAACCATCGCCAGGTCACGCTCCAGGAACAGCGTCGCCAGGCCCATGAAGATCTTGGCGAACTGGCTGACTTGCTTACCGGTCAGGCCCAGTTTGAAGGCCAGCTCACGGCCCTGATAAGGCTGTGGACCCGCCAGCGGATCGATGGTCATTTTGTGGATCAGTTCTGGGGTTTCTTCCGCCACCTTCTCGATTTCCACGCCGCCTTCGGTAGACGCCATGAACACGATGCGACGGGTCGCACGGTCTACGACGGCGCCCAGGTACAGTTCTTTATCGATGTCGGTCGCCGCTTCTACCAGGATCTGGTTAACCGGCTGGCCCAGCGCGTCAGTCTGGTAAGTCACCAGACGCTTGCCCAACCAGGCTTCCGCGAAGGCACGGATATCTTCTTTGCTGTTGACGACTTTAACGCCGCCCGCTTTACCGCGGCCGCCAGCATGAACCTGACATTTCACCACCCACGGGCCGGAGCCGATTTTGGATGCGGCTTCTTCTGCTTCACGCGGAGTGGTACAGGCGTAACCGGTTGGTGCCGGCATGCCATACCGAGCAAACAGCTGTTTTGCCTGATATTCGTGTAAATTCATGATGTTCTATCCATTCAGTTCTGAAGGTTTTTAGCCGGACCATTATTACGCGGTAAACCGCATGGTTTTCCGGCCACATAGCACAGAGTGCGGGCGCGGCATGCCGCGCCCGGCAAGGGTTACTAGACGTCCAGCAGCAGACGAGCCGGATCTTCCAGCATCTCTTTGACCGTCACCAGATAACCGACGGATTCTTTACCGTCGATCAGGCGGTGGTCATAAGACAGCGCCAGATACATCATCGGCTGGATCACCACCTGACCATTGACCGCCATTGGGCGATCTTTGATGGCGTGCATGCCCAGGATGGCGCTCTGCGGCGGGTTGATGATCGGGGTGGACATCAGGGAGCCGAATACGCCGCCGTTGGTAATGGTGAAGTTACCGCCGGTCAGCTCTTCCACGGTCAGTTTGCCGTCGCGGCCCTTAACGGCCAACTCTTTGATTTTCTTCTCGATGTCAGCCATGCTCATGGCGTCTACATCGCGCAATACCGGCGTCACCAGGCCGCGCGGAGTAGAAACCGCGATGCTGATGTCGAAGTAGTTGTGGTAAACCACGTCGGAACCGTCGATCGACGCGTTCACTTCCGGGAAGCGCTTCAGCGCTTCAACCACCGCCTTGATATAGAAGGACATGAAGCCCAGACGCACGCCGTGACGCTTCTCGAAGGCTTCGCCGTACTGCTTGCGCAGATCCATGATCGGCTGCATGTTGATTTCGTTGAAGGTGGTCAGCATCGCGGTGCTGTTTTTCGCTTCCAGCAGACGCTCGGCGACGCGTTTGCGCAGGCGAGTCATCGGCACGCGTTTTTCGCTGCGGCCGGCCAGAGCAGGCTGCGGTGCGGCTTCAGCGGCGGCGGCCGGTTTGGCAGCGGCGCCGCCTTTGGCCAGGTGCGCTTCCACGTCTTCACGCGTGATACGGCCACCCACGCCGGTGCCTTTGATGGCGCCGGCATCGAGATCGTGTTCGGCGATCAGGCGGCGAATCGCCGGGCTGAGCGCGTCATTGCTTTCTTCTTCCAGGCTCGCGGTAGCGCGCTGGGCAGGCGTGGCTTCTTTCTCCTGGCTCTTTTCAGCGGTCGGCTTGCCGGAGCTGTCGCCCGGACGGATGCGGCCGAGCAGTTGGCGAGACAGTACGGTCGCGCCCTCTTCTTCCACGATAGCATCGAGAATGCCCGCTTCACTGGCCGGCACTTCCAACACCACTTTGTCGGTTTCGATTTCAACAAGGACTTCATCACGCTGCACGCTGTCGCCCGGTTTTTTGTGCCAGGTGGCTACGGTCGCATCGGCAACCGATTCAGGAAGGTCAGGAACCAGAATATCTACGCTACTCATTTAGCTTTCCCTTAAGTTTTTTATCATCTGCTTGCCGGCCCCTCGGCCGGCAAGCGAGCGAACATTAGTCAATATTCAGCGCGTCGTTCACCAGAGCCTGCTGCTGCTTCTGGTGCACGGACATATAGCCCACCGCCGGAGAAGCGGAGGCCGGACGTCCTGCGTAACGTAAAGAAGCCCCGAACGGCACCACTTCACGGAAGTTGTGTTGGCTGCAGTACCAGGCGCCCTGGTTCAGCGGCTCTTCCTGACACCAGACGAAATCATGCACGTGCGAGTATTGCTCCAGCACGGCCTGCACGGCCTGATGCGGGAACGGATACAGCTGCTCGATACGCACGATAGCCACGTCTTTCTGCTCGTTCTTGCGACGCTGTTCCAGCAGGTCGTAGTAGACCTTGCCGGAGCACAGCACGACGCGCTTGACCGCTTTCGGATCCAAGTCGTCGATCTCGCCGATCGCCGGCAGGAAGGTGCCGTTGGCCAATTCGTCCAGCGAAGAAATCGCCAGCGGGTGACGCAGCAGCGACTTCGGCGACATCACCACCAGCGGACGGCGCATACCGCGCAGCGCCTGACGGCGCAGCATATGGTAAACCTGCGCCGGCGTGGACGGGACGCACACTTGCATGTTCTGCTCTGCACACAGCTGCAGATAGCGTTCCAGACGCGCGGAAGAGTGCTCTGGGCCCTGGCCTTCATAGCCGTGCGGCAGCAGCATCACCAGGCCGCACATACGGCCCCATTTTTGCTCGCCGGAGCTGATGAACTGGTCGATAACGACCTGCGCGCCGTTGGCGAAGTCACCGAACTGCGCTTCCCAGATGGTCAGCGTGCGCGGTTCCGCCGTGGCGTAGCCGTATTCGAACGCCAGCACCGCTTCTTCGGACAGCACGGAGTCCCAGACCTTGAATTCGCCCTGGCCGCTGTGGATGTTCGCCAGCGGAACGTAGACGGAACCGTTTTTCTGGTTGTGCACCACCGCATGACGGTGGAAGAAGGTGCCGCGGCCGGCGTCTTCACCTGAGATGCGGATCGGGATGCCTTCATCCGCCATGGTGGCGTAGGCCAGCGTTTCTGCGGCGCCCCAGTCGAACGGCTTGTTGCCCGCCGCCATCTCGGCGCGGTCCGCGTAGATTTTCGCCACGCGCGACTGCATTTCGATCGCTTCCGGCACGGTGCTGATGCGACGTGCCAGCTCCTGCAGGCGCTTCATCTCAACCTTGCTCGGGTACTCTTCGTCCCACTCGTGGTTCAGGTACGGTGACCAGGTGAAGGAGTGCAGGTTCATCGGACGCCATTCTTCAACCACACAATCGCCGCGGTCGAGCGCGTCACGGTACAGGTTGACCATTTCCGTGGCATCTTCCAGGCTGGCCACGTTCTGCTCGGTCAGAACGTCAGCGTAGATTTTGCGCGGCGTAGGGTGTTTCTTGATCTTCTGATACATCACCGGCTGGGTAGCGCTCGGCTCGTCGGCCTCGTTGTGCCCATGGCGACGGTAGCAAACCAGATCGATCATCACGTCACGCTTAAAGGTGTTACGGAAATCCAACGCCAGGCGGGTGACGAAGGCCACGGCCTCCGGATCGTCCGCGTTGACGTGGAAGATCGGTGCCTGAACCATTTTGGCGATGTCGGTGCAGTATTCGGTAGAGCGCGCATCCAGCGGGTTGGAGGTGGTGAAACCAACCTGGTTGTTGATGACGATACGCACGGTGCCGCCCACTTCGTAGCCGCGAGCCTGAGACATGTTCAGGGTTTCCTGAACCACGCCCTGGCCGGTGATGGCGGCGTCGCCGTGAATGGTGATCGGCAGCACCATGTTGCTGCGCGCTTCGTCCAAGCGATCGCGACGGGCGCGAACCGAGCCCATGACCACCGGGCTAACGATCTCCAGGTGCGACGGGTTGAACGCCAGCGCCAGGTGAACCATGCCGCCTTCGGTTTCCACGTCGGAAGAGAAGCCCTGGTGGTATTTCACGTCACCGGTGCCGAGGTGTTCTTTATGCTTGCCGGCGAATTCGTCGAACAGATCGGCCGGCTTTTTGCCCAGCACGTTGATCAGCACGTTCAGACGACCGCGGTGGGCCATGCCCAGCACCACTTCGCGCGTGCCGTTCTTGCCGGCGTGGCGCACCATCTCTTTCAGCATCGGCACCAGCGCGTCGCCGCCTTCCAGCGAGAAGCGTTTGGCGCCCGGGAATTTGGCGCCCAGGTAGCGTTCCAGGCCTTCCGCCGCGGTCAGCTCGTTCAGGAAACGGCGTTTTTCGTCGGCGGTAAAGCTGGCGCGCCCCACCACCGACTCGATGCGCTGTTGGATCCAGCGTTTCTCTTCGGTGTTGGTGATGTGCATGTACTCAGCGCCGATCGACCCGCAATAGGTCTGCTTCAGCGCGGCGTACAGATCGCCCAGCTTCATGGTTTCTTTGCCGATGGCGAAAGAGCCCACGTTGAAGGTTTCCTGGAAATCGGCTTCGGTCAGGTTGTGGTAAGCGGGATCAAGGTCAGGAACTTGCTCGCGCTGCCACAGGCCGAGCGGATCGAGGTTGGCATGCTGATGCCCGCGGAAGCGGAAGGCGTTGATCAGCTGCAGTACCTTGACCTGTTTGGCGTCGGTTTCCGGATCGGTGATGGTGGTATTGTAGCGCGCGGAGTCTTTCGCCAGGCGGCGGAAGTAATCGCGCGTTTGAGAGTGAAGCTGATCGGGTTTGACACCCGCGGTTGGTAGCTGTTGAAAAATGGAACGCCAGCTATCTTCAACGGAACCCGGATCGGTTAAGAAGTCTTCATAGAGCTGCTCTATGTAAGACTGGTTCGCGCCCGCCAGATAGGAGGAATCCAGCCAGGCCTTCATTGCGCCGTTCTGCATCATGATCCCTTAAGCTTTGAAGCTTTAGTTTTCGCCGTGGTTAACATAATTACCGTGATGAATACGGTTTGCCGTAAAACGGTTCACTCGACGTACTTGCGGCCATGACGGCCCGATACGTTCTGTTATGGACCTTGCGGTCCCTTACAAGGAACCTCTAAAAACCGGCGGAAGAACCAGGCTGCATAGCGCCGCAGCCGCGGGTCAGTTTTTAGAGGTTCCCTCCCCTATGGGATGTGCGCCGGAAAAGAGCCCGGCGCAGCATCTCATTCCGTTTATGCGCCGCGTTGCAGCAGCATGGACTTGATATGCCCGATCGCACGCGTCGGGTTCAAGCCTTTAGGACATACACTGACACAATTCATAATGCTATGGCAGCGGAAAACACTAAAAGCGTCGTCCAGATCATCTAAACGTTCTTGCGTTTCCGTGTCACGGCTGTCGATCAGGAAGCGATACGCCGCCAGCAGACCGGCAGGCCCGATGAACTTGTCCGGGTTCCACCAGAACGATGGGCAAGAGGTCGAGCAGCAGGCGCACAGAATGCACTCGTACAGACCGTCCAGCTTGGCGCGCTGCTCCGGCGACTGCAGGTGCTCGCGCGCCGGCGGGTTCTTGCCGTCGTTCAGCAGGTATGGCTTGATCTTTTCATACTGTGTATAGAACTGGCCCATATCCACCACCAGATCGCGCACCACCGGCAGGCCCGGCAGCGGACGGATCACGATCTTGCCGTTACCTTTGCGCAGCGACGAAATCGGGGTGATGCACGCCAGGCCGTTTTTACCGTTCATGTTCAGGCCGTCGGAACCGCACACGCCTTCGCGGCATGAGCGACGGAACGACAGGGTCGGGTCTTTTTCTTTCAGCTGGATCAACGCATCCAGCAGCATCATGTCGCGACCTTCTTCCGCTTCCAGGGTGTAATCCTGCATGTGCGGCGCGTCATCGACATCCGGGTTGTAGCGATAAATGGAAAATTCGAGTTTCATCTGTCGATCTCCGCAATTAGTAAGAACGCACTTTCGGCGGGAATGCCGGGCGCAGCTTCGGTTGCATGTTCACTTCACGACGCGTCATGCTTTCCGATTGCGGCAGATACAGCGAATGGCACAGCCAGTTGGCGTCATCGCGTTCCGGGTAGTCGAAGCGGCTGTGCGCGCCACGGCTCTCGGTACGGAAGTTGGCCGACACGGCGGTGGAATACGCGGTCTCCATCAGGTTATCCAACTCCAGGCACTCGATGCGCTGGGTGTTGAACTCGCTGGAGGTATCGTCCAGGCGTGCGTTCTTCAGACGTTCACGGATCACTTTCAGTTCTTCCAGGCCCTTGGCCATCGCATCGCCTTCGCGGAATACCGAGAAGTTGTGCTGCATGCAAGACTGCAGCGCCTTGCGAATTTCGACCGGGTCTTCGCCGGAACGGGTGTTGTTCCAACGGTTCAGACGATCCAGCGAGGCTTCCACGTCGGAGTCGCTGGCGTCACGGCTCACGCCCTGCTCTTCCAGCGATTCCTGCAGGTGCATGCCGGCGGAACGGCCGAACACCACCAGGTCGAGCAGCGAGTTGCCGCCCAAGCGGTTGGCGCCGTGCACCGATACGCAGGCGATTTCGCCCACCGCGAACAGTCCCGGGATCACCACGTCTTCGCCTTTCTCGTTCACGGTCAACGCCTGGCCGGTCACCTTGGTCGGAATGCCGCCCATCATATAGTGACAGGTTGGGATAACCGGGATCGGCTCTTTCACCGGATCGACGTGCGCGAAGGTGCGGGACAGTTCCAGAATGCCCGGCAGACGGGATTCCAGCACCTCTTTACCCAGGTGATCCAGCTTCAGCTTGGCGTGCGGGCCCCAAGGACCGTCGCAGCCGCGGCCTTCGCGGATTTCGATCATGATCGAACGGGCAACCACGTCGCGGCCCGCCAGATCTTTGGCGTTCGGCGCATAACGCTCCATGAAGCGCTCGCCGTGTTTGTTCAGCAGGTAACCGCCTTCGCCGCGGCAGCCTTCGGTCACCAGCACGCCCGCGCCGGCGATACCGGTCGGGTGGAACTGCCACATTTCCATGTCCTGCACCGGCACGCCGGCGCGCAGCGCCATGCCGACACCGTCGCCGGTGTTGATGTGGGCGTTGGTGGTGGACTGGTAAATACGGCCTGCGCCGCCGGTCGCCAGCACGGTGGCCTTGGCTTTGAAGTAAACCACTTCACCGGTTTCGATGCAGATAGCCGTGGTGCCGACCACCGCGCCGTCCTGGTTTTTCACCAGATCGAGCGCATACCACTCGGAGAAGATGGTGGTGTGGTTTTTCAGGTTTTGTTGGTACAGGGTGTGCAGCAGCGCGTGGCCGGTACGGTCGGCTGCGGCTGCGGTACGCGCCGCCTGCTCGCCGCCGAAGTTCAGCGACTGGCCGCCGAACGGGCGCTGATAGATGCGGCCGTCGTCCAGACGAGAGAACGGCAGGCCCATGTGTTCCAGTTCCAGAATCGCTTCCGGGCCGGTTTTACACATATATTCGATGGCGTCCTGGTCACCGATATAGTCGGAACCTTTCACCGTGTCGTACATATGCCATTCCCAGTTGTCCTCGTGGCTGTTGCCGAGCGCGACGGTGATGCCGCCCTGTGCGGACACGGTATGGGAACGGGTCGGGAAAACTTTGGACAGCAGGGCACAGGTCGAGCCCGCTTGGGAAATTTGCAGCGCGGCACGCATGCCCGCACCGCCGGCGCCGATTACGACGGCATCAAACTCTCTGACTGGCAGTTTCATTTAAGCACCCCACACTACGATTGTTCCGTACAGTAAATAGACCAGCAACGCGACCACGACAGCCAGCTGCAACACCAGGCGAACCGCCAGCGGCTTGACGTAGTCCGTCAGCACCTGCCACAGCCCGATCCAGGCGTGCACCAGAATCGACAGCAAGGTCAGCAGAGTGAACACTTTCGTAATGGAAGTGGCGAAAAAACCGCGCCAGATGTCATAAGTGAGTTCCGGAGCCGTGACGAAGAAGCCCAGGATATACAGGACGTACAGGGTGATGATGATAGCGGAAGCGCGCAGCAGCAGCCAATCGTGCACGCCGTTGCGCCCTAATGCAGAAACGTTGTTTACCATACGAGGACTCCAGCCAGAACTGACAGCACGACGGTCAGGCCGATCGCCACCTGGGCGGAACGGGTACCGGCGGCCAAACTCTCTTCGATGTAGCCAAAATCCATTAACAAGTGACGGATGCCACCGCAAATGTGATAGGCCAGCGCCGTGAGGATGCCCCAGAATATGAATTTGACGATGAAGCTATTCATGATGGCGGCCGCCTGCAGGAACCCCTCTTGGGAAGAGAGTGACAGGCCCAGCAGCCAGAGGAGGATACCCACGGCAACGAAGGTAATTACGCCAGAGACTCGGTGTAAGATAGACGCTATCGCAGTTACGGGGAACCGGATCGTTTGCAGATCCAAGTTGACAGGTCGTTGTTTTTTCACGTATTTGCCCACACAGCTCTTATTATTTTCCTTCCTCCGGGCCTGGGCGGGGATCAGACAGCGTTAAGAGCCTAAAACCCTTACACGTCACGCGCTCAAACATCAACATCCTCTGTGCTCAAACGGCGCGCATTTATAACGCTGGGTGCTCCTACTTCAGGGTAATCCGGAGACCTGGCGGCAGTATAGGAGGATCACATTCTGATTACAATTCTCATACAACCGCTTTGATAACATTTCCCCCGAACAGTGATTCAGATCACGAATTTCACAATTAGTGCAAAATTAATTATCTGATTTGACAAGAGATCAACATTTCCATTACATATAGGGGCACAAACGGTCCTATGATGCGCTATGGGTCAGCAGATACACTTCCCCCCGGGTTCGAGTTGTGCAACAGTGTATTTGACGAACCTATCCCAATAGCCGTTGTTTCCCGCTCGATTTTGCCGGCGTCAAAAAGCAAATAAAGCAAATAAAAACAGATTATTGGGATAGGTTCACATCTCTTCGAACAGCTCATAGGTAAGATTAACAGACTATAACGAATTACTATGAATCGTTAACAACTGGTCACCCGTCTCGTTCGCCTGGTCAGCACTCTGTACCCTACCCGCGCACAGTTGCGCAGTCGCTCACAGAGTTAGCGTCCGCACCATTTTTTTGCGGGCAACCTGCAGAGATTTAAGGTATTTCAGTTGTTAGTGGTTTTTAAAATAAGGCGCTAAGGAGACAGTAAATGACTGATAAGAAAGCGACGCTAACCATTAACGACAGCGAAGCTCCGATCGAACTGGGCGTATTGACACCGACACTGGGCCCCGATGTCCTTGATGTCCGCGCTCTGGGTTCCAAAGGTTATTTCACATTTGATCCCGGCTTTACCTCCACCGCTTCTTGCGAATCCAAGATTACCTTCATCGACGGCGACAAAGGCGTGCTGCTGCACCGCGGCTTCCCTATCGAGCAGCTGGCGAAAGAATCTTCCTACCTGGAAGTGTGCTACATCCTGCTGTACGGCGAGACCCCAACGCCGGAAGAGTTCGAGACCTTCAAAACCACCGTCACCCGCCACACCATGATCCACGACCAGATCACTCATCTGTTCCGTGGCTTCCGTCGCGACTCGCACCCGATGGCGGTGCTGTGCGGCGTGACCGGCGCGCTGGCGGCGTTCTACCACGATGCGCTGGACGTCAACAACGAGCGTCACCGTGAAATCACCGCGTTCCGCCTGCTGTCCAAAATGCCGACCGTGGCGGCGATGTGCTACAAATACTCCCTGGGCCAGCCGTTCGTTTACCCGCGCAACGATCTGTCCTATGCCGGCAACTTCCTGCACATGATGTTCGCCACCCCGTGCGAAGAGTACGTGGTGAACCCGGTGCTGGAACGCGCCATGGATCGCATCCTGATCCTGCACGCCGACCATGAGCAGAACGCCTCTACCTCTACCGTGCGCACCGCCGGCTCTTCCGGCGCCAACCCGTTCGCCTGCATCGCGGCCGGCATCGCCTCCCTGTGGGGGCCGGCACACGGCGGCGCCAACGAAGCGGCGCTGAAAATGCTGGAAGAGATCAAGACCGTCGAGCACATTCCGGAATTCATCAAGCGTGCCAAGGACAAGAACGACTCCTTCCGCCTGATGGGCTTCGGCCACCGCGTGTACAAGAACTACGATCCGCGCGCTACCGTGATGCGCGAAACCTGTCACGAAGTGCTGAAAGAGCTGAACAAGAAGGACGACAACCTGCTGCAGGTCGCGATGGAGCTGGAACACATCGCGCTGAACGACCCGTACTTCATCGAGAAGAAACTGTACCCGAACGTCGACTTCTACTCCGGCATCATCCTGAAGGCGATGGGTATTCCTTCTTCCATGTTCACCGTGATCTTCGCCATCGCGCGCACCATCGGCTGGATCGCCCACTGGAACGAAATGCACGACGAAGGCATCAAAATTGCCCGTCCGCGTCAGCTGTACACCGGCTATGCCGAACGCGATTTCAAATCCCAGCTGAAAAACAAGTAAGCCGCTTTCCCGGCTGAAACCGCACAGCGCCGCCCCTTCGGGCGGCGTTTTTTTTTTGGTTATTTCTGGCAGCCCGGGCACCAATAAAACGGCCGCGACGATAGCTCGGTACGCACGATCATCTCACCGCAGCGTTCGCAGGGCTCGCCGCTGCGATGAAACACCTTGAAGCGAAACAGCGCGCCGTGATGCCGGTTGTCATCCGCCTGCCCGCGCGTCTGGTAGGAAAGGCGCGGCACTGCCAGCAATGCTTCCGCCAGGCGGCGCAGCGCTTCCGGCGGCAGATCCTGCGGTTTGTGCTGCGGTGCCAGTTCGGCCTGCCACAGGATTTCGGCGCGCAGATAATTGCCCAATCCGGCGAGAAACGCCTGGTCGAGCAGCATGCCGCCCAGCTGCCGGCGGCGAAAACGCGGCGTCAGCAACCGCTCCTCCACATCGTCTACCGTCAGCGACATGTCCAACACGTCGGGGCCGATGCGTTGCAAAAACGGGTGTTGCTCTATCTCCTCGCGCGGCCCGACGGTAATGTCGGAAGCGCTGTAGAGCAATATCGCGCTGCGGGCGGTTTCCAGCCGCACCCGCAGATCGCGCCTGGTCTCCGGCGTCTCCCCGGCCGCCGCCACTTTCCACACGCCATACAGCTGGTTGTGGCTGTACATCGTCAACCCATTGGAGAAATGGGTCAGCAGCGCCTTGCCGCGCGGCTCGATGGCGACGATGCGCTCGCCGAGCAGACGCTGGCGATAGTGTTTCAACTGGGGAAAAGCGAAATCGACGGCGGTCAGCGGCTGATCGATCACCGCCGCCGCCAGTTTGTCCGCCGCCCGGCGAATCTCCGGTCCTTCCGGCATAGACCACTCCTTGCGTAGACCCGGCGCAGCCCGATGCGCCGGGGATGACATGATTAATGCGTCGCGCCGCCCACCACTTTCAGATCGTGTTCCACCTGCAAAGCGATGGAAACGGCCAGCTCCAATGCAAACAGCACCGTCGAGGCCGCCATGCTCGGCGCACCCGGGTGCGCCGCCGCCTGCTCCGGCAGGTACGGGATATGGATAAAGCCGCCCTTCACCTCGCGCTGGCCGCTCAAACGGTGCAGCAGGCCATACATGACATGGTTGCACACATAGGTGCCGGCGGTCTGCGAAACGGCGGCCGGAATGCCGGCCTCACGCATCGAACTGACCATCGCTTTAATCGGCAAGGTACTGAAATAGGCCGCCGGGCCGCCGGCGACGATCGGCTCGTCCACCGGCTGTTGCCCCTGATTGTCGGGGATACGCGCATCGTCGACGTTGATCGCCACCCGTTCAATCGTGATGTCGGTGCGGCCGCCGGCCTGGCCGATAGCCAGCACCATCACCGGCTGCACCTCGTCGATCGCCGCATTGAGCGCCTCCAGCGCCGCGCCGAACACGCACGGCAGTTGGCGCGCCACGATGCGCGTGCCGACCAGCTCCATATCATTGAGCTGCTTCACCACTTCCCAGGAGGGGTTAAGGCGCTCGCCGCCAAACGGCTCAAAGCCGGTAATCAATACTTTTTGCATCCTTACTCCTACAGGAACATCAGGAAATACAGCAGGAACACGTTAACCAACAGCAGTAGCACGCCGGTCGGCACCTGCGCCTTGATCACCGCATTCTTGTCCGGTAGCTCCAGCAGCGCCGCCGGCACGATGTTGAAGTTCGCCGCCATCGGCGTCATCAGGGTGCCGCAATAGCCGGAGAACATGCCGATCGCCGCCATCACCGCCGGGTTGCCGCCGTGCTGCAACACCAGGATCGGAATGCCGATGCCGGCGGTAACGATCGGGAAAGCGGCGAAGGCGTTGCCCATCACCATGGTCAGCACAGCCATACCGATAGCGTAGACCGCCACGGCGATAAAGCGGTTATCCACCGCCAGATACTCCTGGGTCAAATGCGAGATCGCGGTGCCGACGCCGGCGACGGTAAACAGCAGCCCCAGCGTGGCGAGGATCTGCGGCAGAATGAACGCCCAGCCGATCGAATCCAGCAAGCGCCGCGCTTCCTGCACCGGCTGCAGCGCCTTCTCGTGGGTCATTTTCACCGCGATCGCCAGGCCAATCAGGCAGCCGACGGTCATTGAGAACAGGGTGATCAGCGTCGCATGGTTGCCGCTGCCGAATACTGCGCTTTGCAACGCCGGCACGTTGTTGAACAGCAGCACGCCGATCACCGTCACCACCGGGATCGCCAGAGCGGGGATAAACAGCTTGTTGCCCAGGCGCTTGGCGCTGGCCTCGCGCTCCTGCGGCGCCCGCTGGTGATAGCTGCCGAGGCGCACACCGCCAAAGCCGGCGATCAGGGCCATCACCACCACCACCACGCCAACGATGATATGCAGCATGCGTTTTTCGTTGCTGCCCTCGCCCAGCACGTCGCCCAACAGGCGGTAAGTCCAGTCGCCGACCAGGAACACCAGGCCGTACAGCCCCCAAAACAGCCCAGTGGTGATGCGGCGCGGGTTGGCGCGATCGCGGAAGGACATCACCGCCACAATCAGCAGCACCGCGCCGGCCAGCCAGTAGAGATATTGTTGCTGGAAGTTCATCATGCCTCCCCCTTCGCCTGCAGCGCCGCCTGATTCAGCTGCGCCAGCTCGGCGCTCAGCTGTTTATCCATCCGATACAGCCGGAACGCGTGGATCAGGAAAGCGAAAATCGCGGTCGGAATGCCCCACAGCGCGATATGCAGCGGCTCGGTCTGAATGCCGCCGGACTCCAACATAAAGTTGTGCATGAAGATGATCGCGCCGAAGGCGACGAAGATATCCTCGCCGAAGAACAGCCCGACGTTGTCGGTCGCGGCCGACATGGCGCGCAGACGGTGGCGCGTGCGCTCCGGCAGCTCGCCGTAGCGGTTTTCCGTTGCCCCTTCTGCCATCGGCGCCAGCAGCGGCCGCACCATCTGCGGATGCCCGCCCAGGCTGGTCAGCCCCATCGCCGCGGTAATCTCACGCACGAACAGGTAGACGATCAGCAGACGGCCGGCGGTGGCGCTTTTGATCCTGGCGATCCACGTCTGCGCGCGTTCTTTCAGCCCGTGGCGCTCCAGCAGGCCGATCACCGCCAGCGGCAACAGCAGGATCAGCGGCAGGTTGCGGGTGTTGAGAAAACCCTCGCCGAGCTTTTCCAGAATGACGTCCAGCGGCATCAGCGCCGCCAAACCGGTGATGATGCCGGCGGCGATCACCACCAGCACCGGGTTGAAACGCAATACAAACCCGACCACGATGGCGGCGATGCCAATCAGTGGCCAGAGATTCACGGCCTGTTCCATAGTCTTCCCTCGATATTTTCTAATAGTTTTTTGCTTGTGATGTTGTGTCTTGCTTTATTGCTCCGCGCTGACGCGGATGCCCTGCTGAACAAAACTGTCCCGCAGCTTGCGCGCATACGCCAGCGCATGCTCGCCGTCCCCATGCAGGCAGACGGTTTCCGCCTGAACGGCGGTCCAGACGCCATCCACGCTGCGCACCCGGTGATGGCGCACCATCTCCAGCGTTTGCGCCAGCGCCTGTTCGTCATCCTCAATCAGCGCCCCCGGCAAACCGCGCGGCACCAGCGTGCCGTCGGCCTGATAGCCGCGATCGGCGAATACCTCCTGTCGGGTAGTCAGACCAAGTTTTTCCCCGGCGCGAATCAGCTCGCTGCCGGCCAGCCCCACCAGCCGCAGCGCCGGATCGACCGCCTGCACCGCCCGGGCGATCGCTTCCGCCAGCGCTGGCTCAACCGCCGCCTGGTTGTACAGCATGCCGTGCGGCTTAACGTGCACCATCACCCCGCCCTCGGCGCGGGCGATGGCCGCCAGCGCCCCGAGCTGATACACCACCTGCGCGTACACCGTTTCCGGCGGCAGCTGCATGCGGGTGCGGCCGAAGTTCTCCCGATCGGGAAAACTCGGGTGGGCGCCGATCGCCACGCCGTACTGCAATGCCCAGCGCACCGACTGACGCATGGTCTGCGCATCGCCGGCGTGGAAGCCGCAGGCGATGTTGGCCGAGCTCACCAGTTGCAACAGCGCCTGGTCGTTGGCGCAGCCTTCGCCGAGATCGGCGTTCAAATCAACGATCATGTAACCCCCAGGCAATCTGTCGAAGGAAGAGATCCTGCTCGGCTTTGGCGCGCTGCGCCTCGGCCAGTGAGCAGAGAACGAAGTGGATCGGTTCGCCGAGACGGATCTGCGCCAAGTGGTAGAGATCGGCCTCGATCACGCAGGCGATACGCGGGTAACCGCCGGTGGTTTGCGCATCGGCCATCAGCACGATCGGCTGGCCGTTGTGCGGCACCTGCACCACGCCGGGCAGCAGGCCGTGCGACAGCATCTCTCTATCGGTGGTGCGCGCCAGCGGCGTGCCGCCGTGCAGGCGGTAGCCCATGCGGTTGCTCTGCGGGCTGAGCTGCCAGGCGGTGCGCCAGAACGTGTCCTGCGCCTCTTCGCTGAATTCGGCGTACTCCGGCCCCGGCAGCGCGCGGATGCGGTTGGTGAACAGCAGCTGCTTCACGCCACAGCGGTGTTGCGGCAGCGCGGTGGATTTGCCCAGCGGCAGCCGATCGCCATCCTTCAGATTACGGCCCTCGTGGCCGCCAAAGGCGGCTTTCATGTCGGTGCTGCACGAGCCCAGCATTTCCGGCACGGCGATGCCGCCCGAGATCGCCAGGTAGCTGCGCATGCCGCGTTTCGGCGTGCCCAGCGCCAGCCGCTGCCCCTTTTTCACCGGGTAGCGCCAGCCGGTCCACAGCGGCTTGCCGTCCAGCTGCGCGTCGCAGCCGGCACCGGTCAAGGCGATCCAGCCAGGGCGGGTAAACTCGGCGCTGAACTGGCCGAGGGTGATCTCCAGCCCGGCGGCCTCCGGCGCATTGCCCACCAGCAGGTTGGCGATCTTCAGCGCCGGTTGATCCAGCGCCCCGCCGGTGCTGATGCCCAGGCGGCGGAATCCCTCGCGGCCCAAATCCTGCACCGTGGTATAGATGCCGGCACGCAGAATAATCAGCATACGCCCTCCTTCTGCGGCACGAAGCGCACGTTATCGCCCGGGCGCAGCAGCGTCGGCGGCATTTCATGCGGATTGAACAGCGCCAGCGGCGTGCGGCCGATCAGCTGCCAGCCGCCGGGCGTCACCAGCGGATAGATACCGGTCTGGCCGCCGCCAATGCCAACGGAACCGGCCGCCACCGCCAGACGCGGTTCCGCGCGGCGCGGCGTCGCCAGCTGTTCCGGCATGCCGCCCAAATAGGAGAAGCCCGGCTGAAAGCCGAGGAAATAGACCACGTAGGCCGCCGCCGCGTGGCATTCCACCACCTGCCGCGGCGTCATGCCGGTATGGCGCGCCACTTCATCCAGATCGGGGCCTTGCTCCCCGCCGTAGACCACCGGAATATCCACCTGGCGCGATTCCGGCGTCAGGCTCTCTTTGCTTTCCCAACCTTGCTGCAGCAGCACGAGCATCGCTTCGGCGTCGGCCTGCGGCGTATGCAGCAACAGCGTCAGGTTATTCATCCCCGGCACCACTTCCCGCACGTCGGGATGGTGATTCAGCTTTTCCGCCAGCGCCCAGATGCGCTGCTGGCTCGGTAAGGTCACCGGCGGCGACAGTTCAAGCACTACCGCTCTTTCACCCAACAGGTAATAACGTGCTTGTTGCACCCTTATTCTCCTTATTATTATCGCGATGAAAAACACACCAGTTATGCGTGACGCGGCCCCGGCTGTCAATAGAACGCAACCATAGGGAAAATAAGGAAATAGCACGATAGAAGGATTCAGCCGGCGCACAGGCCGGGCTGGATCCGGGGAAGAAAAAAATCAGGCGGGATTCGGGATGTCGATAAAGGTCACATCAAAGCCGTGGTGCTGCGCCAGCCAGTCGCCCAGCGCCTTCACGCCGCCGCGCTCGGTGGCGTGGTGGCCGGCGGCGAAGAAATGCACGCCCATTTCGCGCGCGCTGTGAATGGTCTGCTCAGACACTTCACCGCTAATGAACGCATCGACGCCGAAGCGCGCCGCGCTGTCGATAAAGCCCTGGCCGCCGCCGGTGCACCAGGCCACCCGGCGAATGTGCTCAGGCGCGTTATCGCCGCAGTGCAGCACCGCGCGCCCCAGCCGGCTTTCGATACGCTGCTGCAGCGCTTCGCCGGTCAGCGGCTGTTCAAATTCGCCGTGCGGCACCAGCGGCTCGACGTCGCCAATCACCCGAATGCCCAGCGCCTGCGCCAGCTGCGCGTTGTTGCCCAGCACCGGATGCGCGTCCAGCGGCAGGTGGTAGCCGTACAGGTTGATATCGTGGGTCAGCAGCGTTTTCAGGCGGTTGCGCTTCATGCCGCGCACCGCCGGCGCCTCGTTTTTCCAGAAATAGCCGTGGTGCACGATAATCGCATCGGCCTGATGCGCCACCGCGGCGTCCAGCAGCGCCTGACAGGCGGTGACGCCGGTCACGATGCGCTGCACGTGCGGGCGGCCTTCTACCTGCAATCCGTTGGGGGCGTAGTCCTGAAACGCCGCGGCGTTCAGTTCCGTGTTGATCAGTTGTTCCAGATCGAGGTTACGCATTCTCTTCTCTCTTCATAGTCAAAATGTCTGCCGGTCGCCCTGCGCCATCAGGATGAATTTCACCCCCAGATCGTTGCCCTGCGCCAGCTGTTGCGCAATGGCGGCGCGCGCATCTTCGCCCTGCTTCAGGCTGGGCTTGATGTGGCTGATCACCACCGGCAAACCGTTCAGCGAGCCATCGCCGCCGCTGTACTGCGTCAGGTTCTTCAGCTCCTTCAGCAGCCAGGCCGGCGTCAAATGGCCGTACAGATGTTTATCCTCCACCCCATTAGGGTAAGAGGTTTCGATAATCATGCCCTTGAGCTTCTTCTGCTCGACAAGCGGCCCCAGCGCGCGCCAGACGGTATCGAGATCGCGCGACTGCTCCACCTTATCCGGCCCGGTATCGCCGAAGTAGGCGAAGAACTCGTTGCCGTTGGAAATCAGCAGCATCGACGACGGATAGCGATCGTGGCTGAGCGGGTACATCACGCCGGTCAATCCGGTCAGGCCGAGGGTAAACCGCTGCTGCGGCCGCACCGTTTGCAGCCGGTAGGTGCCCAGCCGCGAACCGTTGCCGGCGTCGGTAAAGTTCGGCCACGCCTTCCAGTTGAAGTAGTGATTACGTAGGGTCAGCACGGTGTCCGCCTGGGCGTAAACGGTTTTTTTATTGTCCTCGGGTGAGCCGAGGATCAGCCCCGCCACGTGGTCCAGGTGGCCGTGGCTGATAAAGTAGCTGCCGATCAACTGCCGGAACACATAGCCCTGCGGCGTGTAAGGCGCGGCCAGCTCGGGCGTCACCTGCGGGAAGCTGCCCTTCTCCAGCCCTTTGGCGATGCCCGGCAGCAGCGAACCGGCGTCCAGCGCCACATACCGCGGCTGATTGTCGCTGCGGATCAGGTAGGAAGTCAGGTTGCCGTCGCTGACGCCGCCGTCGACGCCCAGCGCCACCACGTCAAAGCCGGCGATCGCCAGCGCCGAATAGCCGCTCAGGCACAGGGCCAGCACCTTTTTCATCATTGCATCGCTCCTTGCAGTTGCCTCAAGACTCTCCCCGTTTTGCCGCCTCGAACGCCGCCAGCGTCTCCAGCCGGGCTTGCTTATGATCGACGATCGGCAGCGGGTAGTTCAGCGTGCATCGCTGCTTTTCCGCCCAGCGATGGGGATGATGGATGTCATTGTCGGGCACATCCGCCAGTTCCGGCAACCATTTACGGATAAAAGTGCCTTGTGGATCAAAACGTTCACCCTGAGTCGTCGGGTTGAAGATGCGGAAATACGGCGCGGCGTCGGTGCCGGTGGATGCCGCCCACTGCCAGCCGCCGTTATTGGCCGCCAGATCCCCATCCAGCAGTTGCGACATGAAATAGCGCTCCCCGGCGCGCCAGTCGATCAACAGATCCTTCACCAGAAAACTGGCGCTGATCATGCGCAGCCGGTTGTGCATCCAGCCGGTGGCGTTCAGCTGGCGCATGGCGGCATCGACGATCGGGTAGCCTGTTTCGCCCCGCTGCCAGGCGTGCAGCTTCGCCGCGTCATCGCACCAGCGCACCTTGTCCGTCCAGGCAATAAACGGCCGATGGCGGCACAGATCGGGATAGGCCACCAGCAGATGGCGATAGAACTCACGCCAAATCAGCTCGTTGAGCCAGGCGAAGGCACCGCTTTCGCGATCTTCCAGCAGTTGCGGGCATTCGGCGCGCAGGCGGTTGAAGCACTGGCGCGGCGACAGCACGCCGATCGCCAGATAGGGCGACAGGCTACTGGTGCCGGCGAGGGCCGGCAGATCGCGCTGCCGGAGGTAATCCTGCACCTGCTCGCGGCAAAAGGCGCGCAGCCGCTGCAACGCGGCCTCCTCACCGGCGGGATAGCCATCCCCAGTCTCCGCCATAGGGTAATCGAACGCCGCCGGCGCCTCAGGCGCAGGCAACGCGCCACCGGCGCGAGTCTTCGGCGCCGGCAGGCAACTCACGTCGGACTCGGTCAGGCGTTGAAGAAAGGCGTTGCGAAACGGCGTATAGACCTTGTACATCTCGCCGCCGCCGGTGAGTACGCTGCCCGGCGGCAACAGCAGGCTGTCATCGAAACCGTGACACCTCACCCGGCCACTCAACCGCTGTTCCAGCCGCGCATCGCGCCGCCGTTCGTTCAGTTCGTACTCGCGATTGTAAAACAGCGCATCCACCTGCTCTCGCTCGCAATAGTCCGCCAGCCAGTCGATCGACGCGGCAAAGTCCGCACAGGAATGGCAATGCAGCGCAATGCCCTTGTGCGCCAGCGCCTGCTGCACCGCCTGCAGGCTGGCGTGGATCAGCGCCGCCTGCCGCGGCGCCATCTCATGTTGCCGCCACTGCTGCGGTGTGGCGATAAACACCGCCAGCACCCGGGCTTCGGGATCGCTGCAGGCGGCGTGCAGGGCTTTGTTGTCGGTGATACGCAGATCGTTACGCAACCAGACCAGATGCGTGGTCATAAAACTCCTTGTCAATCAATGGCCGTAACGCAAACGCAGCGCCTCCGGATAAGGTTCGAAATAGCGTTGTTCCGCCAGATAGCGATCGGGGTATTCCGCCATGTAATGCTTGAGCAGCGCGATCGGGGCCAACAGCGGCTGCATGCCCTGCCGGTAGCGGTCGATCAGGTGCGCCAGCTCCTGGCGCTGCGCCGTACTGAGCTGACGGCGGAAGTAGCCCTGCACGTGCATCAACACGTTGGTGTGGTTGCGCCGCGTTGCCTTGTGCGCCAACAGCGCCATCAGGCGGCTGCGGTATTCCACGGCGAAGGCCTCCAGCGAATCCCAGCGGTGAATATCGGCGACGAAGCGCCCCAATTCGCGATACGCCGGCTGCGAATGCGCCAGCAGCGACAGCTTGTAGCGGCTGTGAAACGCGATCAGCCCGCCGCGGGTCAGCCCCTGGCGCCACAGCATGTTCAACTCGTACAGCGCGTACACCCGCTCGATAAAGTTTTCCCGCAATGCCGCATCCTGCAATCGTCCGTCTTCTTCCACCGGCAGCCACGGCATCTGGCGCAGCAGTTCCGCGGTAAACAGCCCGACGCCGTTTTTACGCGAGTCCTTGCCGTTTTCGCTGTAGACCCGCACCCGCTCCAGGCCGCAGCTCGGTGACTTGGCGCAGACGATATAGCCGCACAGATGCTGCAAGGCCGCCACGCGCTGCGCGGAGAAGCCGCGCATCTCCTCGGTCAGATCCACGCCGGCGTCGTTGCTGTAGCGCATCGCCGGCCACGGCTGCGCCTGTTTCACCAGGCGCAGCGCCGGGCGTGGTGTAGGCAGGCCGATCGCCATTTCCGGGCAAACGGGCTCAAAGCGCACATAGGGCGCCAACTGTTCCACCGCAAAGGCCAGCCGTTTGTGGCCGCCGTCGAAACGCACCGCGTCGCCCAGTAAACAGGCGCTGATGCCGATAGGGATCTTGTCGCTCATACCGCTCTCCCGTGTTGTTGACCGATGAGGAAAGTGTAGAAGAATGGCTTGCCGAATACGACCTTGCGCTTGATAGGGCCGACTATAGGCATAAAAAAACCCTCGCCGCAGGGCGAGGGTTTTTTCGTGAATCAGCAGTGGCTCAGTAGAAATCGCAGGACGCCAGTTCCGCCTGCTGCAGCCAGACCGGCTTATCGCTGGTTTTTGACCAGACGCGGTGCAGGTAGCTGTAAAAACGCCCGCGATCGCTGCGGAACAGCATCACCGGCAGAGCCAAAATGCCCGCGATAACTACTGCGCTGCGGCGCAGGAGAATCCGATGCAGTGAATAAGCGTGATAGGTCGTAGACATGCGAACCTCCTTAAAAACGCCTGCCGTTGATTTGTCAGGGAAAACGGCGTCGGCGTATCAAATGAACAATCGGTAATTTGGTAACTGGACAAAATTTTAGCGCACTTGATGAAAGTTTACTACTCATCCGACCACTAAATCGCACAAAAAATCGCTAATCGCCGCCGCGATCCGTAATTTTGTTACAGCAAGGTTAATTTTTAACTTACCATGAGTTACATTGTGGTTATTATCTGGTTCATTATTTCCCGCTTACGCCTGTTCTCCCTCCCCCCATCAGGGACAATCTCGCCACCGGCCTGATGATTGAAATGCTAAATTTTCGCTGAAATTTCAGCCATTTTTATACTTTTTTTACACCCGCCCGCGCGATTTTTTCATCTTCTTTCTACCCCTCTCCCTACACTGCCTCTATCAAAAACAACACCTCTGGAGGTGTCCCGTGAGTTTCAGCGTTATTGGTGGTGCGCTGTTGGTTCTGCTGCTGTTGGCCTATCTGGTCTACGCCCTGTTTAACGCGGAGGATTTCTGATGGCGGCTTCAGCCTTTTTACTGATCGCCAGCTTCCTGCTGGTGCTTCTGCTGCTGGCCCGGCCGCTGGGCGGCTTTATGGCGCGCCTGATCGAAGGTGAGCCGCTGCCTGCGCTACGCGGGGTGGAAGCCGGCGTCTGGCGCGCCTGCGGCATCCGCGTCACCGAGATGAACTGGTGGCAGTACGCGCTGGCAATACTGGCGTTCAACCTGCTCGGCCTGGCGCTGCTGTTCGCCCTGCTGATGACGCAGGGCTCGCTGCCGCTCAACCCGCAAGGCTTCCCGGGCCTCTCCTGGGATCTGGCGCTCAACACCGCCGTCAGCTTCGTCACCAACACCAACTGGCAAGCCTACAGCGGCGAAAGCGCCCTCAGCTATTTAAGCCAGATGGCCGGGCTGGCGGTGCAGAACTTCGTCTCCGCCTCCACCGGCATCGCCGTGGCCTTTGCGCTGATCCGCGCCTTTACCCGCCGCGCCGGCAACACCGTCGGCAACGCCTGGGCCGATCTGTTCCGCATCACGCTGTATGTGCTGCTGCCGATCGCGCTGCTGATCGCCCTGTTCTTCGTCAGCCAGGGCACGCTGCAAAACTTCCTGCCTTACCTGCACGTCACCACGCTCGAAGGCGCGCAGCAGACGCTGCCGATGGGGCCTGTGGCCTCGCAGGAAGCGATCAAGATGCTCGGCACCAACGGCGGCGGCTTCTTCGGCGCCAACTCGGCGCACCCGTTCGAGAACCCAACCGTGCTGACCAACTTCGTGCAGATGCTGGCCATCTTCCTGATCCCCTGCGCGCTGTGCTTCTCCTTCGGCCAGTTGGCCGGTGAAAACCGCCAGGGCCATGCGCTGATCTGGGCGATGGCGCTGATCTTCGTGGCGGCGGTGGTGGCGGTGATGGTCGCCGAGCTGGCAGGCAACCCGCACCTGAGCGCGCTGGGCGCCGACAGCAACATCAATATGGAAGGCAAAGAGTCGCGCTTCGGCATTCTCGCCACCAGCCTGTTCTCGGTAGTCACCACCGCCGCGTCCTGCGGGGCGGTTAACGCCATGCACGACTCCTTCACCGCGCTGGGCGGCATGGTGCCGATGTGGCTGATGCAGATCGGCGAAGTGGTGTTCGGCGGCGTCGGCTCCGGGCTGTACGGCATGCTGCTGTTCGTGCTGCTGACGGTGTTTATCGCCGGTCTGATGATCGGCCGCACCCCGGAATATCTGGGCAAGAAGATCGACGTTTACGACATGAAGATGACCGCGCTGGCGATCCTGGTCACGCCGACGCTGGTGCTGCTGGGCAGCGCGCTGGCCATCGGCACCGACGCGGGCCGCGCCGGCATCCTCAACCCGGGCGCCCACGGCTTCAGCGAAGTGCTGTACGCCCTGTCCTCCGCCGCCAACAACAACGGCAGCGCCTTCGGCGGGTTGAGCGTCAATACGCCGTTCTACAACCTGCTGCTGGCCTTCGCCATGTTCGTCGGCCGCTTCGGGGTGATCCTGCCGGTGCTGGCGATCGCCGGCTCGCTGAGCGCCAAGCAGCGCCAGCCGGCGGGCAACGGCACCCTGCCGACCTATGGGCCGCTGTTTATCGGCCTGCTGATCGGCACCGTGCTGCTGGTGGGCGCGCTGACCTTCGTGCCGGCGCTGGCGCTGGGCCCGGTGGCCGAGCATTTGCAGCTTTGGTTGGCAAACTAATCGACGTCACAGAGAGAGAATAAGAGATGACTCGCAAACAACGCGCGCTGTTTGAACCGGCTCTGGTGCGCACCGCGCTGATCGATGCGGTGAAAAAACTGGACCCTCGCGTTCAATGGCGCAACCCGGTGATGTTCGTGGTGTATATCGGCAGCATTCTGACCACCGCCATCTGGCTGGCGATCCTCACCGGCCAAACCGACGGCGCCGCCGCCTTCACCGGCAGCGTCGCCCTGTGGCTGTGGTTCACCGTGCTGTTCGCCAACTTCGCTGAGGCGCTGGCCGAAGGGCGCAGCAAGGCCCAGGCGGAAAGCCTGAAGGGCACCAAGAAAACCAGCTGGGCGAAAAAGCTGGCCGGCCCGCGCCGCGACGGCGCCACGGAGAAAGTGGCCGCCGAGAGCCTGCGCAAAGGCGATATCGTGCTGGTGGAAGCCGGCGATACCATCCCGTGCGACGGCGAAGTGCTGGAAGGCGGCGCCTCGGTGGATGAAAGCGCCATCACCGGCGAATCCGCGCCGGTGATCCGCGAGTCCGGCGGCGACTTCTCCTCGGTCACCGGCGGCACCCGCGTGCTGTCCGACTGGCTGGTGGTGCAGTGCAGCGTCAACCCGGGGGAAACCTTCCTCGATCGCATGATCGCCATGGTGGAAGGCGCCAAACGCCGCAAAACGCCGAACGAGATCGCGCTGACCATCCTGCTGGTGGCGCTGACCATCGTGTTCGTCCTGGCCACCGCCACCCTGTTCCCGTTCTCGCAATACAGCGTGGAAGCGGCCGGCAGCGGCAGCGTGGTCACCATCACCGTGCTGGTCGCGCTGCTGGTCTGCCTGATCCCCACCACTATCGGCGGCCTGCTGTCCGCCATCGGCGTGGCCGGGATGAGCCGCATGCTCGGTGCCAACGTGATCGCCACCAGCGGCCGCGCGGTGGAAGCCGCCGGCGACGTGGACGTGCTGCTGCTGGATAAAACCGGCACCATCACGCTGGGCAACCGCCAGGCTTCGGAGTTCCTGCCGGCGCCGGGCGTGAAAGAGCAAGAGCTGGCGGACGCCGCGCAGCTGGCCTCGCTGGCGGACGAAACGCCGGAAGGCCGCAGCATCGTGGTGCTGGCCAAACAGCGCTTCAACCTGCGCGAACGCGATCTGCAGGCGCTGAACGCCACCTTCGTGCCCTTCTCCGCCCAGACCCGCATGAGCGGCGTCAACGTGCAGGAGCGCATGATCCGCAAAGGCGCGGTGGACGCCATTCGCCGCCACGTCGAAACCAATCAGGGCCACTTCCCGCGGGCGGTGGACGATCTGGTGGAAAGCGTGGCGCGCACCGGCGGCACGCCGCTGGTGGTGGCGGAAGGCGCCCGGGTGCTGGGCGTGGTGGCGCTGAAGGATATCGTCAAGGGCGGCATCAAGGAACGCTTCAATGAGCTGCGCAAGATGGGCATCAAAACGGTGATGATCACCGGCGATAACCCGCTGACCGCGGCGGCGATCGCCGCCGAAGCCGGGGTGGACGATTTCCTGTCGGAAGCCACGCCGGAAGCCAAGCTGGCGCTGATCCGCCAGTATCAGGGAGAAGGCCGTTTGGTGGCGATGACCGGCGACGGCACCAACGACGCCCCGGCGCTGGCGCAGGCCGATGTGGCGGTGGCGATGAACTCCGGCACCCAGGCCGCCAAAGAGGCGGGCAACATGGTCGATCTGGATTCCAACCCGACCAAGCTGATCGAAGTGGTGCACATCGGCAAACAGATGCTGATGACGCGCGGCTCGCTGACCACCTTCAGCATCGCCAACGACGTGGCCAAATACTTCGCCATCATTCCGGCGGCGTTCGCGGCCACCTACCCGCAGTTGAACGCGCTGAACGTGATGCACCTGCACTCCCCCGCCTCCGCCATCATGTCGGCGGTGATCTTCAACGCCCTGGTGATCGTGTTCCTGATCCCGCTGGCGCTGAAAGGGGTGAGCTATAAACCGATGAGCGCCGCGGCCCTGCTGCGCCGCAACCTGTGGCTATACGGGGTCGGCGGTCTGCTGGTGCCGTTCGTCGGCATCAAATTGATCGACCTGATCCTGGTCGCGCTGCACGTCGCCGGTTAACCATTGAGGGAAATGAACATGACTTATTTACGACCTGCGCTGGTGATGCTGATTTTGCTGACGCTGATCACCGGCATCGCCTATCCGCTGCTGACCACCGGGCTGGCGCAGCTGCTGTTTCCGGCCGCGGCCAACGGCTCGCTGCTGTACCAAGGCGACAAGGCGGTCGGCTCCGCGCTGATCGGCCAGAACTTTACGCGCGCCGACTATTTCTGGGGCCGCCCGTCGGCCACCGGCGATTCGGCCTATAATCCACAGGCCTCCGCCGGCAGCAACCTGGCGGCCACCAACCCGGCACTGGATAAGGCTATCGCCGAACGCGCAGCGCAGCTGCGCCAGGCCAACCCGGCAATGAGCGGCCCGATCCCGGTCGATCTGCTGACCGCCTCCGGCAGCGGGTTGGATCCGCAGATCTCGATCGCCGCCGCGCAATATCAGCTGGCGCGGGTCGCGGCGGCGCGTCATCTGCCGCCGGAACAGGTCGCCAAACTGATCGACGACAATACCGATCGGGCCACGCCCAACTTCATGGGGGAATCGGTGGTCAACGTGCTGAAGCTGAACCTGGCGCTGGATGCGTTGAAGTAACGCGCCGTATTCAGCATAGTGATAGGGTTCGGCATGCCGAACCCCTTTTTGCTTGGTAACACAAGGAATTGTCATGGTCGAAGAAGAGCAGCAGCGCCCCGATCCCGATAGCCTGCTGGCGCTGGCCAATGAAAAACCGCGCGGCCGGTTGAAGGTATTCTTCGGCGCCTGCGCCGGCGTGGGCAAAACCTACGCCATGCTGCAGGAGGCCCAGCGTTTGCGCGCTCAGGGGCTGGACGTGCTGGTCGGCGTGGTGGAAACCCACGGCCGCAGCGAGACCGCCGCCCTGCTCGACGGCCTGTCGCTGCTGCCGCAAAAACGCATCCAGCATCGCGGCCGGCTGGTGCATGAATTCGATCTCGACGCCGCGCTGGCGCGCCACCCGGCGCTGGTGCTGATGGACGAACTGGCGCACAGCAACGCCCAGGGTTCGCGCCACCCCAAACGCTGGCAGGATGTGGAAGAGCTGCTGGACGCCGGCATCGACGTGCTGACTACCGTCAACGTGCAGCATCTGGAAAGCCTGAACGACGTCGTGGGCGGCGTGACCGGCGTGCGGGTGCGCGAAACGGTGCCCGACCACGTGTTTGACGAAGCCGCCGAAGTGGTGCTGGTCGATCTGCCGCCGGACGATCTGCGCCGGCGGCTGCACGAAGGCAAAGTGTATATTCCCGGTCAGGCCGAGCGCGCCATCGAGCACTTCTTTCGCAAAGGCAACCTGATCGCCCTGCGCGAGCTGGCGCTGCGCCGCACCGCCGATCGGGTCGATGATCAGATGCGCGAGTTTCGCGATACCCAGGGGCGCGAGAAAGTGTGGCATACCCGAGACAGCATTCTGCTGTGCGTCGGCCACAACAGCGGCAACGAAAAGCTGGTGCGCATCGCCGCCCGGCTAGCGGCGCGGCTCGGCTGCCACTGGCATGCGGTCTATGTGGAAACCCCCAAGCTGCACCGGCTGCCGGAAAACCAGCGCCGCGCCATTCTGCGCGCGCTGCGGCTGGCGCAGGAGCTGGGGGCAGAAACCGCCACCCTGGCCGATCCGTCCGAAGAGCGCGCGGTGCTGCGCTATGCCCGCGAGCATAACCTCGGCAAAATCATCATCGGCCGCCGCAGCGAACAGCGCTGGAAGCTGCGCGGCAGCTTCGCCGATCGCCTCGGCCGGCTGGGCCCGGATCTCGATCTGGTGATCGTGGCGCTGGAGAACGACGCCGCGCAGCCGCCGCCGGGCAAGGAGCACGACGGCCGCAGCTTCAATGAGAAATGGCGCATGCAGCTGCGCGGCTGCGCGGTGGCGGTGGCGCTGTGCGCGCTGATCACCCTGCTCTCGCAGTGGCTGCTGCCGGGCTTCGATCAGGCCAACCTGGTGATGATCTATCTGCTCGGAGTGGCGATCGTCGCGCTGTTCTTCGGCCGCTGGCCGTCGGTGCTGGCGGCGGTGATCAACGTCGCCAGCTTCGATCTGTTCTTCGTCCAGCCCGAATGGTCGTTCGCCGTCAGCGATATGCAGTATCTGCTGACCTTCGGCGTAATGCTCGCCGTCGGCATCATCATCGGCAACCTGACCGCCGGGGTGCGTTATCAGGCCCGGGTGGCGCGCTACCGCGAGCAGCGGGCGCGTCACCTGTACGAAATGTCGCGCGGGCTGAGCCGCGCGCTGACCGTGGCCGACATCGCCAACACCAGCCGCCACTTCCTCTCCAGCAGTTTCCAGGCGAAAACCGTGCTGCTGCTGCCGCAGGAAGACGGCCGCCTGCAACAGATGGTCGGCGAGGAAGGCGGGCTGCTGTCGGTAGATGAAGCCATCGCGCGCTGGAGCTTCGACAAAGGCCTGCCGGCCGGCGCCGGCACCGACACCCTGCCCGGCGTGCCTTACCAGTTGCTGCCGCTCAATACCCCCAAGCAGACCTTCGGCCTGCTGGCGATCGAGCCCAACAACCTGCGCCAGCTGATGGTGCCGGAACAGCAGCGGCTGCTGCAGACCTTCGCGGTGCTGATCGCCAGCGCGCTGGAGCGGCTGCACCTGGCGCGCAGCGCCGAAGAAGCCAAGCTGGACGCCGAGCGCGAACAGCTGCGCAACTCGCTGCTGGCGGCGCTGTCGCACGATCTGCGCACGCCGCTGACCGTGCTGTTCGGCCAGGCGGAAATCCTCACGCTGGACCTGGCGGCCGAAGGCTCCAATCACGCCACCCAGGCCAGCCAGATCCGCCAGCAGGTGCTGAGCACCACCCGGCTGGTGAACAACCTGCTGGATATGGCGCGCATCCAGTCCGGCGGTTTCAGCCTGCGGAAAGAATGGCAGTCGCTGGAAGAGATCGTCGGCGCCTCGCTGCACATGCTGGAGCCGCTGCTCAGCCAGCATCCGATCGTGGTCGAGCTGCCGCCGGAACAGATCCTGGTCAACTGCGACGGCAGCCTGCTGGAACGGGTGTTCACCAACCTGTTGGAAAACGCCAATAAATACGCCGGCGCCGAGGCCACCATCGGCATTCGCGCGCGCACGCTGCCCGAGTGGCTGGAAGTCGAGGTCTGGGATAACGGCTCCGGCATCCCCGCCGATCAGCTGCAGCTGATTTTCGACAAGTTTTCACGCGGCAATAAAGAGTCGGCGATCCCCGGCGTCGGCTTGGGGTTAGCGATTTGCCGTGCCATTATTGAAGTGCATGATGGCCGCATCTGGGCGGAAAACGGCGCCAACGGCGGCGCCAGCTTCCGCTTCGTGCTGCCGCTGGAAAAACCGCCCGAGATCGACGGTGACGCCTTCGATCTGTAATCAACGCAGGGGAAACGTGAGCATAACGCCAACCAACATTCTGATTGTTGAAGATGAAAAAGAGATCCGCCGCTTCGTGCGCACCGCGCTGGAGAGCGAAGGCCTGCGGGTGTTTGAAAGTGAAACGCTGCAGCGCGGGCTGATTGAAGCCGGCACGCGCAAACCGGATCTGATCATCCTTGATTTGGGGTTGCCGGATGGCGACGGGCTGAGCTACATCCGCGATCTGCGGCAGTGGAGCGCCATTCCGGTGATCGTGCTGTCGGCGCGCAACGCCGAGGAGGACAAGATCGCCGCACTGGACGCCGGCGCCGACGACTACCTCAGCAAGCCGTTCGGCATCGGCGAGCTGCTGGCGCGGGTGCGGGTCGCGCTGCGCCGCCACTCCGCCAGCCAGCAGGAAAGCCCGCTGGTGAGTTTTTCAGCGATCACCGTCGATCTGGTGAATCGCCGGGTGCTGCGCAACGACGAAGACCTGCACCTGACGCCGATCGAGTTTCGCCTGCTGGCGGAACTGCTGGCCAACGCCGGCAAGGTGATCACCCAACGTCAGCTGTTGAGCCACGTCTGGGGGCCGAACTACGTGGAGCACAGCCACTACCTGCGCATCTACATGGGCCATCTGCGGCAGAAGCTGGAAGCCGATCCGGCCCGGCCCAAACACCTGCTGACCGAAACCGGCGTCGGCTACCGCTTCATGCCTTAACCCCGGCGGGCGCGGTGTGCCGCGCCTTTACGCCGCCGGGCCTTTCTTCAATCCGACCATAAATTCCTTAAACGCATCGCGCAGCGGAGCGAACACCGGGTGTTTGCGGTTTTCGATCATCACTTCGGAGAACAGCTTCAATCCCACAGCGAAGGCCGCGCTCTGCTCGGGGCCGAAGTTCAGATCGTCACGCGCCCGGATACGCTCGACGATCTCGAGAATATCGTCGTGGTTGGTCACTTCAAAACTCAGCGGCGCTTTCGCGACGGGATTGCCCTGGCGATCGCTCAGGGCTTCAACGGTAATAGTAAAACGGTGGCCGGGCATCAGTTCTTCTCCTGCTGCGTGGGTTGAATATGCATTTCGCTTTCGATCGCCGCCACGGCGGTCAGCAACGCGGCGTTGATGCGCTCCACCTGCTGCGGCGTAAGATCGGCGCGCATCACGTTGCCGCGCAGCAGGCTGCGCAGGCGGTTCATGGCGTCGTAGATGCCTTCCGCCAGGTTGCCGTGCCGATGATGCTCGCGGCCGGCGCCCGCCAGGCGCGCCAGAATGACGTCAACCACCTGTTGATGCTTTTGCAGCTCGCCCTCGCCCGCGGCGGTGATGCGGTAGCTTTTGCGGCCGTTGCCGGTGGTGAGCGGCTCAAGGAAATCCTGCTCTTCCAGCAGCGTCAGCGTGGGGTAAATCACCCCCGGGCTCGGCACATACAGGCCGGAAGAGGCTTCCTCGATCGCCTTGATCAGCTCATAGCCGTGGCTGGGCTTGCGCGCCACCAGCGCCAGCAACACCAGGCGCAGATCGCCGTGTTCGAACAGACGATGACGCCCGCCCCGGCCGCCGCGCCCACCCCGGCCGTGCTCTTCGCCGTCGCCGCCGAAATGATGGCGCCCGCCGCGATGACGGCGGCCCTCTTCACATTCATGATGGTCATGGTGATGCCGGTGTAAACCTAATCGATGAAACATAGGGTGATACCTCGCTTTAACAGTGAACATCAATACGAGGTTGTTTAGATATATCTAAACAGCGTCGATAACGCTAATCTAGATCGATATATCTAAATGCGCAAGCACGCACCGATAAAAAGATATATCTAAATTTCAGGCATAAAAAAAGCGCTGTAAAAACAGCGCTTTTTATCAATCAGGGAAAGTGATTACTTGGCGGAAGCCAGCACTTCGCTGACGATTTCGACCGCTTCATGCTCAATCTTCTCGCGGTGTTCCGCGCCGAGGAAGCTCTCGCAATAGATCTTGTAAGCCTCTTCGGTACCGGAAGGACGGGCCGCGAACCAGCCGTTGTCGGTCATCACTTTCAGCCCGCCGATCGAGGCGCCGTTACCCGGCGCCGCGGTCAAACGTGCGGTGATCGGATCTCCGCCCAGCGTACTGGCCTTGACCATCTCCGGCGACAGCTTGGACAGCGCCGCTTTCTGCGCATGGGTTGCCGGCGCCTGGATGCGGTTATAGCTCGGCGCACCGAAACGCTTGGCCAGATCGTCATAGTGATGCTGCGGGTTCTCACCGGTTACCGCGGTGATTTCAGCCGCCAGCAGGCACATGATGATGCCGTCTTTGTCCGTCGACCACGGCTGGCCGTTGAAGCGCAGGAACGAAGCCCCGGCGCTCTCTTCGCCGCCGAAGCCCAGGCTGCCGTCGAACAGGCCGTCCACAAACCATTTGAAACCGACCGGCACTTCCACCAGCTTGCGGCCCAGGTCGGCCACCACGCGGTCAATCATCGCGCTGGACACCAGCGTTTTACCGACTGCGACATCGGCGCCCCACTGCGGGCGATGTTGGAACAGGTAGTTGATGGCTACCGCCAGATAGTGGTTCGGGTTCATCAGGCCTTTCGGCGTGACAATGCCGTGGCGGTCGTAATCCGGATCGTTGGCGAACGCCAGATCGAATTTGTCGCGCAGCGCCAGCAGGCCGGCCATCGCCGACTCGGACGAGCAGTCCATGCGGATGATGCCGTCGTGATCCAGGTGCATGAAGCGGAAGGTCTGATCGATGGAATCGTTCACCAGCGTCAGATCCAGCTTGTAGTGTTCCGCCACGCGCTGCCAATAGGCGATGCCGGAGCCGCCGAGCGGATCCACGCCCAGCTTCAGGCCGGCGCGTTGAATGGCCGGCATGTCGACCACCTCAACCAGGCCTTCGACATAAGGCTGCACCAGGTCTTTGGCGTGCAGGTGGCCACTGTTCCAGGCCTTGTCCAGCGACTGGCGCTGAACGCCTTTCAGCTGCTGCGCCAGCAGTTCGTTGGCGCGCTTCTCGATCACCGACGTCAGGTTGGTGTCAGCCGGGCCGCCGTTCGGCGGATTGTATTTGATGCCGCCGTCTTCCGGCGGGTTGTGGGACGGCGTAATGACGATGCCGTCGGCCTGCGCGCCGCCGCGGCGGTTGTGGCACAGAATGGCGTGCGATACCGCCGGCGTTGGCGTGAAACCGTTATTTTCCTGCACGATCACATCGACGCCGTTGGCGGTCAGCACTTCCAGCACGGAAATGAAGGCCGGCTCAGACAGCGCATGGGTGTCTTTGCCCACGTAGCACGGGCCGGTGGTGCCCTGCTGATGACGAACTTCGGCGATCGCCTGAGCGATGGCGAGGATGTGCGCTTCGTTGAAGCTGTGGCGCTGCGCGCTGCCGCGGTGGCCGGAGGTGCCAAACTTCACCGCGTGTGCGGCATTGCCGGCTTCAGGTTGCAGCACATAGTACTGCGACGTCAGCTGGGCTACGTTGATCAGATCGCTTTGGCGGGCGGGCTGCCCGGCACGTGGATTATTCGCCATCGACATATCTCCCTCATCCCTGTCGGTGACCGGGCAATACGTCGCGCACGGCCAGCATGACGGGCTGTTCGCTAAATTAGACGGTACCGCAAACTTTCTCGATCAGTTCCGCCGGGAACTGCATCGCCTGCATGATGTGTTCGATCATGCTGCGTTTGCGGCCGGTATTGGTATTGGTGATCACCCAGTAAGGGGTGCCCGGTACATGCTTCGGCTTGGTATGCGTGCCGTTGGCCAGCAGGGTCTGCTGATCGCCGGCGAAATAGGTGCGGGTACGGCCGGTCAACGCCTCTGTGGCGGCGGCGAAACCGGCGGCATCGAGGGTGTACAGCGTGGACAGCACCAGCATGAAACGGTTGACCGCTTTGTTCTGCTCGGCGTATTCATCCGATAACAGCAGCTCACGCATGGCGCGCACGCGATCGCGCGGACGCTGCGCCGGCGCCGCTTTTTCCAGCTCGACGGACTGCGGGGCACTGGCGGCAGGCAACGCGCGCACCGGCTGCCCGGCGGTGAATTTCAACATGCGGCGTAAAATATCGGACGCGCTTTCACCGATGTGTTGCGTGTGGCTGGCAATATAACGGTAAAGCTCTTCGTCGACTTCAATAGTTTTCATCTTTATCCAATACTGTTTTTTCTACTTAGAACCTGAAGCCAGATCCTGCATTCAAGCCATGGGATTATAAGGTTAAAAGCGCTGGGGCGAACACAACAATGTGCCTCCGGACGGCAAATGCAGACTAATACCTATAGCCGGCACTGCCAAGCCCGCGCCGCGAAAATTCTGCATGATTCATCGTGCGATTCAATCATGATACCCTAATCTGAATCTCTCTCAGTATGAACTTCGCCATGAAATTACATTATCAACTGTTGGCCGCCGAGTCAGACGCGCTGCCGGTGCTGCTGATCCACGGGCTGTTCGGCAATCTGGACAACCTGGGCGTGCTGGCGCGCGATCTGCATAAACAGCACACGGTGATCAAGGTAGATCTGCGCAATCACGGCCTCTCCCCGCGCGCCGACGACATGAACTACCCCGCCATGGCGCAGGATCTGCTGGCGCTGCTCGACGAACTGCAGCTGGAGAAAGCGATCGTCATCGGCCATTCGATGGGCGGCAAAGCGGCGATGGCGCTGACCGCCATCGCGCCCGAGCGCGTCGCCAGGCTGATCGTTATCGACGTCGCGCCGGTGAATTACCAGACCCGCCGCCACGACGAGATTTTCGCCGCGCTGAAGGCCGTCAGCGCCGCCGGCATCACCCAGCGCCAGGCGGCCGCCGAGCTGATGCGCGACTACCTGCAGGAAGAAGGCGTGATCCAGTTCCTGCTGAAGTCCTTCCACAACGGCGAATGGCGCTTCAACCTGCCGGTGCTGATCGCACGCTACGAAGACATCACCGGCTGGCAGGAAGTCCCGGCCTGGCCGCACCCGACCCTGTTCATTCGCGGCGGCCTGTCGCCGTATGTGCAGGACAGCTATCGTGCGGACATCGCCCGCCAGTTCCCGCAGGCCCGCGCGCACGTCGTCGCCGGTACCGGCCATTGGGTGCACGCCGAAAAACCGGAAGCGGTGCTGCGCGCCATCCACCGTTTCCTCGACGAAGCCTGAAAAACACGCTTTCCTGGCGAAAAAACGCGCTAAAGATAACGGCTTAGCGCGTTTAGCCCGCAGTTAGGCATTGTCGCCGCTCCATCTGCTGGGGTAATATGGCGCGCTATAATTTTGCCGCCGCGCCAGCGCGTTCGCGAACGCCGGTTCGGGGGTGAATTTGGGTTAGGGTTTATTGGCCCGAAGTGTGTTAACCGATGCCTCCGGAAGCGTGCGAGCGCTTTTTGATGCAAACTCCCTTGCAGTACCGCTACCTATGGCAAAAGAACAAACGGATCGCACGACGCTGGATCTGTTCGCAGATGAACGCCGTCCGGGGCGCCCGAAAACCAACCCGCTCTCCCGCGATGAACAGCTTAGAATCAATAAGCGCAATCAGTTACGGCGCGATAAAGTGCGTGGATTGCGGCGCGTAGAGCTGAAAATCAACGCGGATGCGGTGGACGCCCTGAACAAACTGGCGGAACAGCGCAACATCAGCCGCAGCGAACTCATCGAGCAGATGCTGTTGGCGCAACTGGCGGAAGAACAGCCGGAACATTGATCTCTTCGGCCGCACGCGCGGCGCGGCGTTAAGGACAACGCCGGATCGACCACGCTTTTCTTCATTCTCCGGCATCGCATAAATGCGATAAAACCCCGGCGCCACTTTCTGGCATGATACGCATTTACCGGCTAGAGACTGCGCCTGTCGGCGCCCGCCCCGGAGGCGAAAGGCTCTTGCCATGGCATCATTTTAATCGGCGTCAGCGGCGGCAGTGCCGGCGTCGAGTAATGCAATTACTTGAATTTAAAGGTTATACGCGATATGGCTACTGTAGGCATTTTCTTTGGCAGCGACACTGGCAATACCGAAAACATTGCCAAAATGATCCAGAAAATTCTCCAGAAACAGTTTGGCGACGACGTCTCTGAAGTGCATGACATCGCTAAAAGCAGCAAAGAAGACCTGGAAGGGTTCGATATCCTGCTGCTGGGTATCCCGACCTGGTACTACGGTGAAGCACAGTGTGACTGGGATGATTTCTTCCCGACGCTGGAAGAAGTCGACTTCAACGGCAAACTGGTGGCGCTGTTCGGCTGCGGCGACCAGGAAGACTACGCGGAATACTTCTGTGACGCGATGGGCACCATCCGCGACATCATCGAACCGCGCGGCGCGGCCATCGTGGGCCACTGGCCGACCAAAGGCTACCACTTCGAGGCCTCCAAAGGCCTGGCGGACGACGATCACTTCATCGGTTTGGCGATCGACGAAGACCGCCAGCCGGAGCTGACCAACGAGCGCGTGGACGCCTGGGTCAAACAGATCGTCGAAGAGCTGAGCCTGGCCGATATCGTCGGCTAAGCCCCGGCACTGGCGAAAGGTTGAACAAAGGCCCTGTAAAGTGCATAGTGTGCCCACAGGGCCGTCATCGGCAGCAGGGATTGCTGCGATAGAAGCTACAGATTTGTAACTTCCCACCCCGTCACGGTAGACTGAGATATCGGTTTATCCCATCCATCAAGGCGTTGCATGCAAAACATGCAATAGTGCAATTATATCTTTGTTAACAACCGGCGGTTTCTATTTAGTACAACCGGTTCTATAATGAGACGCATTAACTCTTTGTGCCGACCGATGCCACAGGCGAGTACGCCTCAACTTGATTAGCATAGTAACAGGACTGAATTCGCATGACCGACAACAACATCGCACTGAAGAAGGCCGGCTTAAAAGTCACGCTTCCGCGACTCAAAATCCTGGAAGTACTGCAAAATCCGGAATGCCATCACGTCAGTGCGGAAGATTTGTACAAAAAACTGATTGATATGGGCGAAGAGATCGGGCTGGCAACGGTTTATCGCGTACTGAACCAGTTTGACGATGCGGGCATTGTGACACGTCACAATTTCGAAGGCGGCAAGTCCGTGTTCGAGCTGACCCAACAGCATCACCACGATCACCTGATTTGCCTGGACTGCGGCAAAGTGATTGAATTCAGCGACGAATCCATCGAAGTTCGCCAGCGTGATATCGCCAAGCAGCACGGCATCAAGCTCACCAACCACAGCCTGTACCTGTACGGCCACTGCGAAACCGGTGACTGTCGTGAAGACGAAACGCTGCACGACAAGAAATAAGCCTGACCGGCTATGAAAAACCGCCTCACACCGAGGCGGTTTTTTTATGCCCGCCGTGCAACGGGCAAAAAAATCCCCGGACAAGCCGGGGAAAATCATGTCATGAAATATCACAATTGCAGCGGCACTGCGACTCCACGTACTACTCTCACTTCAACGTCCGCCCCGCGCCGACACGCGCTAAGGCAGACGCATTCCCCCTTCGTTATACGGCCTGCCGCCGGGGCAGCAGGCCGTTGCACCGGGCTTAAACCTTCTCGGCGCGGCTGTAGCGTTTACCGTCCGGGCTGACCGAACGCACCTGAACGTCACCGGAAACCGCCGGTTTGGCCTTGGCGTCATAGCGCTGCCACTGCTTGCCGCCGTCGGTGGAATACTCGATGCCCAATCCCGGCAGCGCGATATTCGCCTCCAGCTTGCCGCCCGCTACGCGCGCGCCCGGCACCGGCAGACGGTAAGCGACGCCGCCTTTGTCCAGCTTGGCCAGCTCACGCTGGCCCAGAATATTGGCGAAGCGCAGCCAGTCTTTCTCCAGCGCCTTGGTATCGACAAAGTGGGTTTCCCCGCCTTTGTATTCGCGGCCGGCGCGATAGTCCTGCTCCCAACCGGCGCGGTGCCAGGCGCGTTCCGCCACCGACAGCGCGCGTGGGAAGATCATGTATTCCATCTGCGGATCGGTGCGCTGGGTTTCGCTCCACAGCTGAGCGGACAGCCCGTAGGCGCCCGGCCACGGCTTGTCGCTCTTGGCGCTGAAGGGGTTGCCGTCGCGGTCGACCGAGGTTTCCGCGTTCTGCGGCATGTTGTCCGGCGCGAAGCTGAACACCTTGCGCTCGTCGCTGAAGCGGGTGCCCCAGTAGTAACCGCGCTCGTCCGGGTTCACCTCGTAAGGGAAGTCCATATAGACATAGTCCGGGTTGGAAACCACCACTTCATACCCTTTGTTGGCCCAGTCGTTGACGCTATCGAAACCGCCCCAGTACAGGGTATCCCAGAAGTTGACGCCCACGCGCGAGGTGGCGAACGCCTTCGCGCTCTCGGCGTCTTTCAGGCCGTCCTGCCAGGCCTGCATTCTGTCGATGCCGTGCGCCTTCACCAGCTTGCTGACCTCTTGGCCGAAGTAGCTCGGCAGGTGCTCCATGTCGGCCACCTTGCCTTCTTTGATCATCGTCTGGCACACCTGCGACTTGGCCCACGGCTTGTCTTCGTTGCTCTGATCGATGATGCCTTTGCCCGGCTCCGGTTTCGCCTTGTCGGTATAGCCGGCGCCCAGGCGAATGTTTTTCGCTTCGTCGCCGCCGAAGTGCCAGGTCTTGATCGGCTGGCCGGCTTCTTTATGCATCTGGGCGATCTCGCCGATCACCTTGTCGACAAAGCGCTGGGAAGAGTCCAGGCACGGGTTCAGGTAGCTCTGGCGGTTAAAGAACTGCACGGAGGTGGTGTTGGAGGTATCGGTCGGATCCACCAGGCGGAATTCGTTGGCCTCCTGCTCTTTCCCGGCGGCATGCAGCTTTTTATAGCGCGCTTCCATCGAGACCACCGCGGCGCGGGCGTGCGCCGGCATGTCGATCTCCGGGATCACTTCAATCTGGCGCGCCTGGGCGTATTTGATGATGTCGATATAGTCCTGACGGCTGAAGAAGCCGCCGTAGACGTCCGGCCCCTGGCCGTACTGCGGCAGCAGGCAGGTGGTTTCGCTCAGATCGTGGCAGCGCTGGCCGCCGACTTCCGTCAGCTCAGGCAAACCGGGGATCTCGATGCGCCAGCCTTCGTCATCGCTCAGGTGGAAGTGGAATTTGTTGAGCTTGTAGGCCGCCATCTGATCCAGCAGGCGCAGCACCGCGTCCTTCTTATGGAAGTTGCGCGCCACGTCGAGGAAAATGCCGCGATACTCGAAGCGCGGCGCATCGCTGGCGTCCAGCGTGGCGATCTTGCCGCTGCCGTCGCTCGGCACTAACGACAGGATCGACTGCAGCCCGTAGAACACCCCGGCCTGATCGAAACCGATCACTCGCGCCTCTTTCTTGCCGATTTTCAACTCATAGGCGCCTGACACCGCCATCGCGCCTTTAAACTTACCCGGCTGAATGTCGGTCTTGATAGGATAGCCGTTGGCCTGAACCGGCACGCCCAGCAGCGCAAAGCGCTGGTTGACGGCGTCCGCCGCCGGCTTGACCAGCGTGCTCAGATCCGGTGCCACGCCGTTACGCAGATCGGCATCCTGCGCGTGCACTTTCACCTGCATCGGCGTCGGCACGATCTGGCCACGCAGCGCGCCGGCAGGCAGCGTCTGCAGATCGGCATTGCTGACAAAGCGCGAAGCCGGCGTCATCAGAATGTTTTTGTCGTCCTTGGTGCGCTTCCACTGGTCGCCGGTGAACGGCGCCACGAACTGATCCAGATTTTCGGTATCGGTATTCGCCAGCATTTTCGGCTTGGCGTCGCCGGACGTGGCATACCAGCGCGGCAGGAAGTCGTTTCTGAACAGCTGCCAGTATTCGGCCACCACTGGAATTTCCACCGCCTTACCGGCCGGGAAACCGCTGAATTTGGCGGTCGGCTCCAGCTTGTACAGATCGCCGGTGAGGTGAGCGATCTTGAACTGGTCGTTGTCCACCCGCAGGGTCTGGCGCGGGCTGTGGAAATAGATGATCCAGTCTTTGCCGTCGATCGCCTGGCCGTCGTTGCTGAGGGTGAACAACACCCGGTTGCAAGAGGCCCAGTCGGCGCCCAGCGCCGCGCAATCCACGCCGTTTTCGCCGGCGCGGTTATCCAGCATTTTTACGTTCAGCTTCAGCTGACTCAGTTGATCCACCAGCTGTTGATCGGCCATGGCGTTTCCCATGCCGCCCAGGAATCCCATCGTTGCCGTCAAAGCGGCTAATGCGCTCAGTTTGAATGCGTTCATGTTCTTGTCCTTCTTAATTATTGTTATCGCGAATTTCTTGCCACAGCTTGCCGCACTTGGCGTCGTAAGCCTGACCGTTGCCGCTGTGAACCGCCATAATGCAGTTCTGATAATCCATCACCCGTACCGTTTCCTGCGCGGCGAACTGCTGGTGCTGCTTCTCTTGTTTCAGCACGTTCAGCACCGCCTTGCAGGGCTGCAGACGCTCCGGTGAACCTTCGGCGGTGTTGATGCAGGCGCTGTAAGCCTGCTTCAATTTGGCGTCTTCCGGCGGCGCGGCGGGTTGCGCGCAGGCGCTCAAGGCCGCGGCGGCCGCCAACATCAGCATGATTTTTTTCATCGTTGAATTCCCTTAACTGCCCCCGGCGGCGAGGCCGGGGAACGCATCAGAAGATGGTGAATGGCGCGATGACCATGAACTTGACGTCTTTCTCGTCCTGGAAGATGTTGCCGTAACCGCCGCCCCAGCTCGGGATGTTGGTGTGGTTGTCATACTGGGTATAGTGCAGCTTGATCAGCGTGCCCTTGGCGCGCCCTTCCTGGATGGTGTACATCGCGTCCAGGCTCCAGGCGCTCTCTTTCAGGCGCTGGCTCTGATCGTAGATCGGGTTGGTGCTCGGCTTGGCGTCCCAGGCGTAAACGTAGGAGCCGCCGACCGCCATGCCCGGCAGGTTCCAGTTGCTGAGGTCATACATCACGCCGGCGTACACCGCTTTCTCGCCGTTGGCGTTAAAGTCGGAGCGGTTGTCCCACCACACGTCCAGGCGGCCGTTGGATGAGGCGTAGGTTGGGGTCATGCGCTGCAGGAAGAAGCCCTGGTTGCCTTCCGCCTTGACCATGGTGCCTTCCAGACGCCAGTTGAACTGCCCGGTGGTGTAACCGAAGGTCAGCGCCTGCAGCCAGGCCAGGCCGTCGTAGATGCTGTTTGGATCGTTTTTGTCGCTGATGCGGTCTTCCGCACCGTAGAACTGGTAACTGGTGGTCAGCGGGTTGCCGAGCAGATCGAATTTGTAAGACGCTTTAGTGAAGTATTGATTCACGTATCCCTGCGCCTGGCCGAAGGCGGCTTCCAGCACCAGATCGTTTTTGAAATCGTACTTGGCGCCCAGCGAGTGCAGGTAGGAGACGCGGGTTTTCCTGTCGTTCTGGCGGAAGTCGTCCACCTCGATATGCCACGGCGCCTTGTATTTGTCGGCCCACATGTAGGAGAAGCTCAACGCGCCGGCATCGCCGTAGTCGAACTTGGCGCCGGCTTCGGCCCCCTGATAGGTGCCCGGCATAAAGCTCCAGTGCGGCGCCAGCAGGGTTTGGCCGCTCGGCTGAATATAGCCGGCGCGTGCCCAGACTGGGCCGTATTTGAATTTGGCGGCGGCTTTGTACAGGCTGACGCCGCCTTTGTCACCGGAATAGTCTTCGTCGTAGGTCCGGTTTTTCGAGGAAAACGCGATCTCGTTCGGGTGGCCGCTGGCGCTGGATTCCGCCAGCTCGATAGCGGTGAAGGCACCGACGTCCAGACCGAACATATCCCAGGCGTAGCCCGAAGCGAAATCCAGGCTCAGGTTGGCGGTGGAGTGCGACAGGTTGGTGGTATATTGGTTGTAGTCCTTGCTGTCCGGATTGAGATCTTTACGGTCGCGCTCACGTTGCCAGTAATAGATGCCGCCGGTCAGCGTGGAATCATCGATAAACCCTGCGGCTTTCGCCTCAGGCGCCATGGCAAACCCTGTTCCCAACAGCGCGCCCGCGACTGCGAGCGCCAGCGTTTTACGCTGAGCACCGTGCGTACCCATATTGAAATTCCTCTTTGACTTAACTTAAAAGTTGCAGCCGCCTGTGTTCACCACTGCCCTGCACGACTGCCAATAAAAAACCCGAACGGGTAAAAAATATTGCCGACGAGATGTTATTCCCACAGCACTAATTGCTACAGACAGACTATTTTTCGCGACGCGAATTATCAAATGAAAAATGCGGGAGATTTGTCAAAGTATGACAAGGAGCACATATCAGTGAGATTTTGTTACGCCGGTCATCATGGAAGGTGTCGAATAAAAAATTCAATTAAATCAGAATAAATTGAGATACAAGGTCAACCAGAGACGATTAATGGTTTCAGCCTGACTAAATCCGTCAGTCAGGCGATAAAAATTGAAAGCGCTCTCTAAATGAAATTAATTCGCATCACGAATATATAAGCAAATATTAAGACTAACAAGGCCAATATCAGAAAGCTTATGGGTTAATGCGCCGTGATTAATTAAACGCGCTCCGGTTAAAATCAGAGAGGAATAGATCGCAGGTGAAATTACAGGCAAAAAAAAGCGCGGCCTAAGCCGCGCTGATTCATTAATTTTCGAGGCGAATAAGATTAGCCCTCGATTTTCGCCCAGGTGTCGCGCAGGCCGACGGTGCGGTTAAACACCAGATGCTCGGCCGACGAATAGCGACTGTCGGCGCAGAAGTAACCTTCACGCTCGAACTGATAGGCTTTCTCCGGCTGTGCGGCCGCCAGGCTCGGCTCGACGAAGCCGTGCTTGATCACCAGCGATTCCGGGTTGATGGTGGAGAGGAAATCTTCCGCCGCGCCCGGGTTAGGCACGCTGAACAGGCGATCGTACAGGCGAATTTCCGCCGGCAGCGCGTGCGCCGCGGACACCCAATGGATCACGCCCTTCACCTTGCGGCCGTCGGCAGGATCTTTGCTCAACGTTTCCGCATCGTAGCTGCAGAAGATGGTGACGATCTCGCCCGCTTCGTCCTTCTCGACGCGCTCGGCCTTGATCACGTACGCATTGCGCAGACGCACTTCTTTGCCCAGCACCAAGCGCTTGTACTGCTTGTTGGCTTCTTCGCGGAAGTCGGCGCGATCGATATAGATCTCGCGGCTGAACGGCACATCGCGGCTGCCCATTTCCGGCTTGTTCGGATGGTTAGGCATGGTGACCATTTCCACCGCATCGCCCATGTTCTCGATGACGATTTTCACCGGATCCAGCACCGCCATGGCGCGCGGGGCGTTCTCGTTCAGATCGTCGCGGATGCAGGATTCCAGCGCCACCATCTCGACGTTGTTGTCTTGCTTGGTCACGCCGATGCGCAGGCAGAACTCGCGAATCGAGGCGGCGGTATAACCGCGGCGGCGCAGACCGGAGACGGTTGGCATCCGCGGGTCGTCCCAGCCTTCGACGATCTTCTCGGTCACCAACTGGTTCAGCTTGCGCTTCGACATGATGGCGTATTCGAGGTTGAGGCGCGAAAACTCGTACTGACGCGGGTGGCAAGGAATGGTGATGTTATCCAACACCCAGTCATACAGACGGCGGTTATCCTGGAATTCCAGGGTACACAGCGAATGGGTGATCCCTTCCAGCGCATCGGAAATGCAGTGGGTGAAATCGTACATCGGGTAGATGCACCATTTATTGCCGGTCTGGTGGTGTTCGGCGAACTTGATGCGGTACAGCACCGGATCGCGCATCACGATAAACGGCGAAGCCATATCGATCTTGGCGCGCAGGCAGGCGGCGCCTTCGGCGAACTCGCCGTTGCGCATCTTCTCGAACAGCGCCAGGTTCTCTTCCACGCTGCGATCGCGGTACGGGCTGTCTTTGCCCGGCGCGGTCAGGGTGCCGCGATATTCACGGATCTGCTCCGGCGACAGCTCATCGACGTAGGCCAGCCCCTTGGTGATCAGCTCGACCGCATACTGGTGCAGCTGATCGAAATAGTCTGAGGAGTAACGAACGTTGCCGCTCCACTCAAAGCCCAGCCACTCCACGTCGTGCTTGATTGACTCCACGAACTCGATGTCTTCTTTCACCGGGTTGGTGTCATCGAAACGCAGGTTGCACTGGCCCTGATAGTCCTTGGCGATGCCGAAGTTCAGGCAGATGGACTTGGCGTGGCCGATATGCAGATAGCCGTTAGGCTCCGGCGGGAAGCGGGTATGTACCGACGTGTGTTTCCCCGACGCCAGATCTTCATCGACGATCTGACGGATAAAATTGGTTGGGCGGGCTTCAGCCTCACTCATTTCACTGTTCCTCAATGCAAAGCGCTACACATAACCGCCTATGATCCAACAAGCCACGTCTGGAAACAACCGTTTGTTGCACGAAAAATGCGGCGCGTTGCCCCCTCGGCGCGCAGCGCACCGCCGTGGGGCGAAACGGGATAAAAAAAGCGGGAAGAGATCGCTCTCTTCCCGCCAAATCGGGGCAAACTCCGCCATGATGCGTGGCCGGCCCCCGGTACTACTCAGGTAAAAACGGCCTTACTTTTGGATCTCGTACAGCTTGGTCTGACCGGCGACCACCGAGCCGCTGGCCAGCGCCGCCAGGCCGGCGTAGTCGTCAGCGTTGCTGACCACCACCGGGCTTATCATCGAACGCGCGTTGGCGTTCAGATAATCCAGATCCAGTTCCAGAATCGGTTGACCGGCTTTCACTTCCGCGCCCTCTTCCACCAGGCGTTTGAAGCCCTGGCCTTCCAGCGCGACGGTGTCGATCCCCATGTGCACCACGATCTCGGCACCCTTGTCGGTTTCCAGGCAGAACGCGTGGTTGGTATTGAAGATTTTCACCACGGTGCCGTCCGCCGGCGCCACGACGATGTTGTCGGTCGGGCGAATCGCCAGGCCGTCGCCTACCGCCTTGCTGGCGAAAGCTTCGTCCGGCACCTGATCGAGCGCCACGACTTCACCGGTCACCGGCGCTACCAGCGTTTCAAACGCGGCTTTCGGCGCGTTCGGCACCGCCTGCGGTTTGGCTTCCGCGGCAGGGGCCGCCGCCGGGGCCGCCGCAGCCGCTACCGGGCCGGCTGCAATCACGTTGCGCATTGCGCTGGCGATAAGTTCAGCACGGGTGCCGACGATCACTTGCACGCTCTGCTTGTTCAGGCGGATAACGCCGGATGCGCCGAGGCGTTTCGCCAAGGCGTCGTTCACCAGCGCGGAGTCTTTCACGTTCAGACGCAGGCGGGTGATGCAGGCATCGATGCCGGTCAGGTTGTCGGAACCGCCGATCGCGCCGACGTAGCGACGGGCCAGCGTGGTGGTTTCGTTTTCGTCTTTACCGGCGTTGCTGTCGACGTTGACGTCATAACCGTCGGTTTCGTCACCGGCAACCGCCAGTTCGCGGCCCGGGGTCATCAGGTTGAATTTCTTGATGGTGAAGCGGAACACCACGTAGTAGATGACGAAGAACACCAGGCCTTGCGGGATCAGCATGTACCAGTGGGTCGCCAGCGGGTTGCGGGACGACAGCACCATATCCACCAGCCCGGCGCTGAAGCCGAAACCGGCGATCCAGTGCATGCTGGCGGCGATGAACACCGAGATACCGGTCAGCACGGCGTGGATCACGTACAGCACCGGTGCCACGAACATGAAGGAGAACTCCAGCGGTTCGGTGATGCCGGTAAAGAAGGCGGCGAACGCGGCCGCCAGCATGATGCCCGCCACTTTGGCTTTATTTTCAGGACGCGCGCAGTGATAGATGGCCAGCGCTGCCCCCGGCAGACCGAACATCATGATCGGGAAGAAGCCCGCCTGATAACGGCCGGTGATGCCAACAACCGCTTTACCGGCTTCGATTGACTGCTGGCCGCCGAGGAAGTTAGGAATATCGTTGATGCCGGCCACGTCGAACCAGAATACCGAGTTCAGCGCGTGGTGCAGGCCGACCGGGATCAGCAAACGGTTGAAGAAGGCGTAAATGCCGGCGCCGACCGAACCCATTTTCTGAATGTGTTCACCGAAGTTCACCAGACCGTTGAAGATCACCGGCCAGATGTACATCAGAATGAAAGCGACCAGGATCATCAGGAAGGAAATGAGGATCGGCACCAGGCGGCGGCCGCTGAAGAACGACAGCGCCTTAGGCAGCTCAACGCCGCTGAAGCGGTTGTACACTTCGGCGGAGATGATACCCACCAGAATACCGACGAACTGGTTCTGGATCTTGCCGAACGCGGCAGGCACCTGATCGAGCGGGATCTTCTGAATCATCGACACGGCGGCCGGTGAACAGAGGGTGGTCAGCACCAGGAAGCCGACGAAGCCGGTCAACGCGGCGGCGCCGTCCTTGTCTTTGGACATGCCGTAGGCCACGCCGATAGCGAACAACACCGACATGTTGTCGATGATAGCGGAGCCGGATTTAATGAAGAAAGCGGCGAGCGCGTTGTCGCCGCCCCAACCAACAGGGTCAATCCAGTACCCGACGCCCATCAAGATGGCGGCGGCGGGCAGCGTGGCGACCGGCACCATCAGCGCCCGTCCCACCTTTTGCAAATAACTAAGAATGTTCACCTTTTCCCCCTATGTTGTCCGCGGACGGACCCTATTAGTAGTTTATTTGGAGCTCTCACTACCTTTTTAGAAACAACGCATGGCACGTATCACTCATGCCGAGTGTAAAAAATTTATTTTGTATCGCAAATTAAAACCTCCCTTTTTGTGATAAATATCACCAAAAAGTAGTCTTTCCCTCCCGGATTGCTGGCCATCACACAAAACTTATTTTATCATTCAAAAAATCAACCGGACGGACGATTCACGCGAGAATCATAAAGCTGGGTTACGCTTAGGACTCCCGCAGGCCCGTACAGTATAGCTTTAGTTTACTTATCCCAAGAGGTGTTAGATGAGACTTATCCCACTGAAAGATACCGCACAAGTCGGCAAATGGGCCGCGCGTCATATCGTTCAACGCATCAACGCATTCAAGCCAACCGCAGAGCGCCCGTTTGTCCTCGGCCTGCCTACCGGCGGCACGCCGCTGGAAGCCTACAAACATCTGATTGCGATGCATAAAGCAGGTGAAGTAAGCTTTAAGCATGTTGTGACTTTCAACATGGACGAGTACGTTGGCCTGCCGCAGGAACACCCGGAAAGCTACCACACCTTCATGTACCGCAACTTCTTTGATCACGTTGATATCCCTCGTGAAAATATCAACCTGCTGAACGGCAACGCCGCGGATGTCGACGCCGAGTGCCGCCAGTACGAAGAGAAGATCAAGTCTTACGGCAAAATTAACCTGTTCATGGGCGGCGTGGGCATCGACGGCCATATCGCGTTCAACGAACCGGCTTCGTCCCTGGCTTCGCGCACCCGCATCAAAACGCTGACCGAAGACACCCGCATCGCCAACTCGCGCTTCTTCGGCGGCGACGTCAGCCTGGTGCCGAAATATGCGCTGACCGTCGGCGTGGGTACGCTGCTGGATGCCGAAGAAGTGATGATCCTGGTGACCGGCCACGCCAAAGCGCAGGCGCTGGAAGCCGCGGTGGAAGGCAACATCAACCACATGTGGACCATCAGCTGCCTGCAGCTGCACGCCAAAGCGGTGGTGGTGTGCGACGAGCCGGCCACCATGGAACTGAAAGTCAAAACCGTCAAATATTTCCGCGAGTTAGAAGCGGAAAGCGTGAAAAGTCTTTAATCTTTGCAGGGGGCTACGATGTTCGCTTTAACCCACGGCCGAATCTATACCGGCCACGACGTACTTGATGACCATGCAGTCATTATCGCTGATGGGCTGATCGAGAGAGTCTGCCCGGCGGCTGAATTGCCCGCCGGCATCGAAACGCGCGACCTGGGTGGCGCCATCCTGGCCCCCGGGCTTATCGACGTGCAGCTGAACGGCTGCGGCGGCGTACAGTTCAACGATTCGCTGGAAGCGATTTCGGAAGAAACGCTGGAGATCATGCAGCGCGCCAACGAGAAATCCGGCTGCACCAGCTATCTGCCGACGCTGATCACCAGCAGCGACGAATTCATGAAGCACAGCGTCGAGGTGATGCGCGCCTATCTGACAAAGCACCAAAACCAGGCGCTGGGCCTGCACCTGGAAGGGCCGTACCTCAGCCCGGTGAAAAAAGGCACCCATAACCCGGCGTTCATTCGCAAGCCAACGCAGGACATGATCGATTACCTGTGCGCCAACGCCGACGTGATCACCAAGGTGACGCTGGCGCCGGAGATGGTTGAGCCGCACGTTATCAAGCAGCTGACCGAGGCCGGCATCGTGGTCTCCGCCGGCCACTCGAACGCCACCTACGATCAGGCTCGCACCGGCTTCGCCGCCGGCATCAGCTTCGCCACCCACCTGTACAACGCCATGCCGTATATCACCGGCCGCGAACCGGGGCTGATGGGGGCGATCTTCGACACGCCGGAGGTCTATACCGGCATCATCGCCGACGGCCATCACGTAGCCTGGGCGAGTATCCGTAACGCCAAACGCCTGAAAGGTGATAAATTGGTATTGGTCACCGACGCGACCGCACCGGCAGGTGCAGATATTGACCAATTTATTTTCGCCGGTAAAACAATATACTATCGGGATGGGCTGTGCGTGGATGAGAACGGCACCCTGAGCGGTTCCGCGCTGACCATGATCGAAGCGGTGCAAAACAGCGTCGAACATATCGGCATCGCGCTGGACGAAGCGCTGCGCATGGCGACGCTGTACCCGGCGCGCGCCATCGGCGTCGAGCACCGTCTGGGCACCATCGAAGCCGGCAAGGTGGCTAACCTGACCGCCTTCACCCGTGATTTTAAAATCACCAAAACGCTCGTTAACGGTAACGAGGTTTAATTCAATGAACAGCGAGTAACATTATTGATGAGCACCGGCGGACAAGCACAAATAGGGAACGTTGACTTAGTCAAACAACTTAACGGCGCGGCAGTTTACCGCCTGATCGACCAGCAGGGCCCGATCTCGCGCATTCAAATTGCCGAACTCAGCCAGCTTGCCCCCGCCAGCGTCACCAAAATTACTCGCCAGCTGCTGGAGCGCGGGCTGATCAAAGAAGTCGATCAGCAAGCCTCCACCGGCGGCCGCCGCGCGATCTCCATCGTGTCGGAAACCCGTCATTTCCATACCGTCGCGGTGCGTCTCGGCCGCCACGACGCCACCATCACCCTGTATGACATGAGCGGCAAATCGCTCGGCGAAGAACACTATCCGCTGCCGGAACGCACCCAGGAAACGCTGGAGAATGCGCTGTTCGCCGCCATCGCCCAATTCATCGAAGCGAATCAGCGCCGCCTGCGCGAGCTGATCGCCATCGCGGTGATCCTGCCCGGCCTGGTGGATCCGGCGCTGGGCGTGGTGCGCTACATGCCGCACATCAGCGTCAGCAACTGGGCGCTGGTGGACAACCTGCAGCAACGTTTCAACGTCACCAGCTTCGTCGGCCACGACATCCGCAGCCTGGCGCTGGCGGAGCACTACTTCGGTGCCACCCGCGACTGCGAAGACTCGATTCTGGTGCGCCTGCACCGCGGCACCGGCGCCGGCATCATCGTCAACGGGCAGATTTTTCTCGGCAACAACGGCAACGTCGGCGAGATCGGCCATATCCAGATCGATCCGCTCGGCGAACGCTGCCACTGCGGCAACTTCGGCTGCCTGGAAACGGTGGCCGCCAACGCGGCGATCGAACAGCGCGTGCGCCAGCTGCTGAGCCAGGGCTACCCGAGCAAACTGACGCTGGAAGACTGCGGCATCAACGCCATCTGCAAGGCCGCCAACCGCGGCGATCTGCTGGCCAGCGAAGTGATCGAACACGTCGGCCGCTATCTGGGCAAGGCGGTGGCCATCGCCATCAACCTGTTCAATCCGCAGAAGGTGGTGATCGCCGGTGAGATCACCGAAGCGGACAAAGTGCTGCTGCCGGCGATCCAGAGCTGCATCAATACCCAGGTGCTGAAGGACTTCCGCAAGAATCTGCCGGTGGTGACCTCCGAACTCAATCATCGCTCGGCGATCGGCGCTTTCGCCCTGGCCAAACGCGCGATGCTCAACGGCGTGCTCTTGCAGCGATTGCTGGAAAGCTGATCCGCCGCTTCTGGCAGGTGTGTTATCGTCACCCCTTGCCTGCCGTAATCATGAGAAACAGCGACAAATGAAAATCAAAAACGTTATATGCGATATCGACGGCGTGCTGCTGCATGACAATACGCCGGTGCCCGGCGCCGATCTGTTCCTGGCGCGCATCCAGGAACAAGGCATGCCGCTGGTGGTGCTGACCAACTACCCGTCACAGACCGCGCAGGATCTGGCGAACCGCTTCGCCGCCGCCGGGTTGGAAGTGCCGGAGAGCGCGTTCTATACCTCGGCGATGGCCACCGCCGATTTCCTGCGCCGCCAGGAAGGAAAAAAAGCCTACGTGGTCGGCGAAGGCGCGCTGATCCATGAGCTGTACAAAGCCGGTTTCACCATCACCGACATCAACCCGGATTTCGTGATCGTCGGGGAAACCCGCTCTTACAACTGGGACATGATGCACAAGGCCGCCTACTTCGTCAGTAACGGCGCGCGCTTTATCGCCACCAACCCGGATAGCCACGGCCACGGCTTCTCGCCGGCCTGCGGCGCGCTGTGCGCCCCCATCGAGAAGATCACCGGCCGCAAGCCGTTTTACGTCGGCAAGCCCAGCCCGTGGATCATTCGCGCCGCATTGAACAAAATGCAGGCGCACTCGGAAGAGACGGTGATCGTCGGCGACAACCTGCGCACCGACATTCTGGCGGGCTTCCAGGCCGGCCTGGAAACCGTGCTGGTGCTGTCAGGCGTCTCCACGCTGAGCGACATCGAAACCATGCCGTTCCGCCCGAGCTACGTCTACCCTTCCGTTGCCGATATCACTATTTTCTGATGCATTTATGGCGGCTGCCCGGCCGCCATTATTTCCCTCTTCCTGACCGCAGTTTGAATTTAATTCGTTCATGGCCGCAAAAGGTTTCAGCCTGCCCGCGCTAAAAATCCTCATTATAACCTTACGCCCCGCCAATAGCTGATATTGCCGGCAGGCGAAAATCCCTTACCCTAATTAATGAGGCTACCATGAGCACAAATAACATTATTAATGCCGCCGATGACGCAGCCATTATGCCGACTATCGCCAATAAAAAAATCCTGATGGGTTTCTGGCACAACTGGGCCGCCGGCGCCAGTGACGGTTATCAACAAGGCCAGTTCGCCAATATGAACCTGACCGACATTCCCGCCGAATATAACGTGGTGGCCGTCGCCTTTATGAAAGGCCAGGGAATCCCGACCTTCAAGCCTTACAACCTGTCCGACGCCGAGTTCCGCCGCCAGGTGGGCGTGCTGAACAGCCAGGGCCGCGCGGTGCTGATCTCCCTCGGCGGCGCAGACGCGCACATCGAACTGAAAACCGGCGACGAAGACCGGCTGAAAGACGAGATTATTCGCCTGGTGGAAGTCTACGGCTTCGACGGCCTGGATATCGATCTGGAACAGGCGGCGATCGGCGCCGCCAATAATAAAACCGTCTTGCCTGCGGCGCTGAAAAAAGTAAAAGACCATTACGCCGCGCAGGGGAAAAACTTTATTATCAGCATGGCGCCGGAATTCCCTTATCTGCAGGCTAACGGCAGCTATGGCGATTATATTAATGCGTTAGATGGCTATTATGACTTTATCGCGCCGCAATATTATAACCAGGGTGGCGACGGCATCTGGGTTCCCGAGGCCAATAACGGTGCCGGTGCCTGGATTGCCCAAAACAACGACGCCATGAAAGAAGACTTCCTCTATTACCTGACGGAAAGTCTGGTCACCGGCACCCGCGGATTTATCCGAATTCCAGCCAGTAAATTCGTTATCGGCCTACCGAGCAACAACGATGCCGCCGCCACCGGCTACGTGATCGACAAACAGGCGGTGTATAACGCCTTCTCGCGTCTCGACGCCAAAAACCTGTCGATCAAGGGCCTGATGACCTGGTCAATCAACTGGGACAACGGCAAGAGCAAAGCCGGCGTGGCCTACAGCTGGGAGTTCAAAACCCGCTACGCGCCGCTGATTCAGGGCGGAGTCACCCCGCCGCCGGGAAAGCCTAATGCGCCGACGGCGCTGACGGTCTCCGAGTTGGGCGCCACCTCGCTGAAGCTGAGCTGGGCCGCCGCCACCGGCGCCTTACCGATCGCCAGTTACACCGTTTACCGCAACGGCAACCCGATCGGCCAGACTGCCGGCCTGTCGTTGGCCGACAACGGCCTGGCTCCGGCCACTCAGTACAGCTACTTCGTTACCGCAACCGACAGCCAGGGCAATACCTCGCTGCCGAGCAGCGCGCTGGCGGTCAAAACCGCCAACGACGGCACGCCGCCCGATCCGAGCGCGCCCGAGTGGCAGAACAACCACAGCTACCAAGCCGGCGACGTGGTGAGTTATAAAGGCAAGAAATACACCTGTATTCAGGCGCACACCTCCAACGCCGCCTGGACGCCGGACGCCGCCTTCACCCTGTGGCAGCTCATCGCCTAATCGCTAATCGATTGCCGGTCAAACCGGCCGGCAATCCCGTCATTACGCTAAAAATTGCATAATCGCTAATTTTCCCCGCCGATAACTGAAAATCCGTCAAAAACCGCGCCCAGGCAAACAACTATTTCTCAGCGTATGGCTAAAACGCTTGCATCTCATGCAGCTTTAGGCGCATTTTCATAACCACAGCGCAGCAAAACCGCGTTATCGCTGATGAATCGGCAATGCTGCCCATAACAGTAAAAAACAACATCACAGTCATAAAAGCCCGTTAGGAGAGTTGTATGTGTTCTATTTTCGGTGTGCTCGATCTGAAGTCCGATCCCGTTGAACTGCGTAAGAAAGCGCTGGAGCTGTCGCGCCTGATGCGCCATCGCGGCCCGGATTGGTCCGGCGTTTACGCCAGCGACAAAGCCATTTTGGCCCACGAACGCCTGTCGATCGTCGACGTCAACAACGGCGCTCAACCGCTGTACAACGCTGCGCACACCCACGTTTTGGCGGTCAACGGCGAAATTTACAACCACCAGGCGCTGCGCCAACAGCTGAGCGACCGCTACGCGTTCCAGACCGGTTCCGACTGTGAAGTGATCCTGGCGCTGTATCAGGAGAAAGGCCCGGACTTCCTCGACGATCTGCAAGGCATGTTCGCCTTCGCCCTGTACGACACCGAAAAAGACGCCTACCTGATCGGCCGCGATCATCTGGGCATCATCCCGCTGTACATGGGCCACGACGAGCACGGCAACCTGTACGTCGCCTCGGAAATGAAAGCGCTGGTGCCGGTGTGCCGCACCATCAAGGAATTCCCGGCCGGCAGTTACCTGTGGAGCCAGGACGGCGAGATCCGCGAATACTATCGCCGCGACTGGTTCGATTACGACAGCGTCAAAGACAACGTGACCGACGCCACCGCCCTGCGCACCGCGCTGGAAGAGTCGGTGAAAAGCCACCTGATGTCCGACGTGCCTTACGGCGTGCTGCTGTCGGGCGGGCTGGATTCCTCGGTCATCTCGGCGATCACCAAGAAGTACGCCGCGCGCCGCGTGGAAGATCAGGAACGCAGCGAGGCCTGGTGGCCACAGCTGCACTCCTTCGCCGTCGGCCTGGAAGGCTCGCCGGATCTGCGCGCCGCGCAGGAGGTGGCCAACCATCTGGGCACCGTGCACCATGAAATCCACTTCACCGTGCAGGAAGGCCTGGACGCCATCCGCGACGTGATTTACCACATCGAAACCTACGACGTCACCACCATCCGCGCCTCGACGCCGATGTACCTGATGTCGCGCAAAATCAAGGCGATGGGCATCAAGATGGTGCTCTCCGGCGAAGGCGCGGACGAAGTGTTCGGCGGCTACCTCTACTTCCATAAGGCGCCGGACGCCCGCGAATTCCACGAAGAGACCGTGCGCAAGCTGCTGGCGCTGCATATGTTCGACTGCGCGCGCGCCAACAAGGCGATGTCCGCCTGGGGCGTCGAAGCCCGCGTGCCGTTTCTGGACAAGAAATTCCTCGACGTGGCGATGCGCATCAACCCGAAAGATAAAATGTGCGGCAACGGCAAAATGGAAAAACACATCGTCCGCGAATGTTTCGAGTCCTATTTGCCGGCCAGCGTGGCCTGGCGCCAGAAAGAGCAGTTCTCCGACGGCGTCGGCTACAGCTGGATCGACACGCTAAAAGAGGTCGCTGCGCAGCAAATCAGCGATCAACAGCTCGAAACCGCGCGTTTCCGCTTCCCGTACAACACGCCGACTTCGAAAGAAGGCTACCTGTACCGCGAAATCTTCGAGGAGCTGTTCCCGCTGCCGAGCGCCGCCGAATGCGTGCCGGGCGGCCCGTCCGTCGCCTGCTCGTCCGCCAAGGCCATCGAATGGGACGAATCGTTCAAGAAGATGGACGATCCTTCCGGCCGCGCCGTCGGCGTGCACCAGGCCGCCTATAAATAATCGCGCGGCGCTTTCCCTCGGGGCGGGCCTTTTGGCCCGCCTTTTTGTTGCCTTTTCCCCCCGCCAACTGCCTGAATTGCCGATTTTATCGCCATAATGTTCACAACCCAGACAAACGGCGCTTCCGGGCACTTTTTCGGGAAAAAACTTGTTGACGCAAATCGGTCATATACGCATAATGCGCCCCGCAACGCCGATGAAGGCAAAGCAAAAAAAGAGGGCTACGTAGCTCAGCTGGTTAGAGCACATCACTCATAATGATGGGGTCACAGGTTCGAATCCCGTCGTAGCCACCATCTCTTTTTTGCATTTGCGGGAGTGGCGAAATTGGTAGACGCACCAGATTTAGGTTCTGGCGCCGCAAGGTGTGCGAGTTCAAGTCTCGCCTCCCGCACCATTTCTCTTCATCGTCGGCGCAGTATGTTGATGGGGTATCGCCAAGCGGTAAGGCACCGGTTTTTGATACCGGCATTCCCTGGTTCGAATCCAGGTACCCCAGCCATATTCTTTCGGGAATGGGGTTTCAACATAAGATTTGTTTGTAGGTGGGGTATCGCCAAGCGGTAAGGCACCGGTTTTTGATACCGGCATTCCCTGGTTCGAATCCAGGTACCCCAGCCATAACAAACTGCTTGCAAATCAAAGAAGTAAAAAGTACCATCGGCTACGTAGCTCAGCTGGTTAGAGCACATCACTCATAATGATGGGGTCACAGGTTCAAATCCCGTCGTAGCCACCATAATTGGGGTGTCGCCAAGCGGTAAGGCTCTGGTTTCTGATACCAGCATACCCAGGTTCGAATCCTGGCACCCCAGCCATATTTAGAAAAGCCCGCTTCGGCGGGCTTTTTGCTTTTCGGCGCTCGGCCAATCCTAACGAGCCCAGCCGCAGCCGAGCCCTGTCGGTTACAATCCCAACGCGTACTTCAACGCATGCTCTTTCAGCTTGCCCGCCCGCTGCGCGGCCATCAGCGCCAGATTGCGCGCCACGTTCAGCGGCGCCAGGTTATTGCTGAAAGCGGTATAGAACAGATCCATGCCGCTCTGCATCAGCAGATTGTCGGTACGGCGGCGGCGCTGATAGCGCAGCAGTACCGCCTCGCTGCTCCAGTCCTCTCCCTGCTCCCGCGCATCGCTTAATACGTTCAGCAAGGCATCCACGTCGCGATACCCCAGATTGACGCCCTGCCCGGCAAGCGGGTTGATGGTATGCGCCGCATCGCCCAACAGCGCCAGCCCCGGCAACACGTAGCGCTGCGCATGACGCCGCGTCAGCGGGAACGAACCGGCGGCGTGCACCTTAACCGGGCCCAGTCGCGCCGGGAAAGCGGCGGCGATCTCGCGCTCCAGTTGCGCCGGCGGCATCGCCTGCAGCTGGCGAATGCGCTGCGGGCTGTCATACCACACCAGCGACCCCCAGCTGTCGTACAGCGGCAGGAAGGCACGCGGCCCGGATGGGAAGAAGCGCTGCCAGGTCACATCCTGCTGCGGCGCGCCGGTATCGACGGTGATCAACATGCACGCCTGACGATACTGCCAGCCGTTGGTGCCGATCGCCGCCAGCTTGCGCACCTGCGAGTTGGCGCCGTCGGCGCCGACAACCAAACGCGTCTGCAGCGTCTCACCGCCGTCCAGCGTCAACTGCCAGGCATTGTCCGCCCGCTGCAGCGATTGCAGCCTGGCGGGGCACAGCAGCGTCAAATTGGCGCACTGCGCGAACTGCTGCCACAGCGCCAGCTGCAGAATGCGGTTTTCCACCATAAAGCCCAGCTCCGGCAGCCCAAGGGACACCGCGTCGAACGCCACGCGCGACGACGCCCACTCCCAGGTCTCCAGCCGGCGATACGGCGCCGTGCGCATCGCCGTCACGGCCTGCCAGGCGCCGAGCTGTTTCAGCAGCCCCACCGAGGTGCAGCCGATAGCGGAAATGCGCAGATCCGGCGGGCTTTGCGCCTCGAACGCCTGCGGCGCCTGATGTTCCAGCAACGCCACCGACCAGCCCGCCTGCGCCAGCCCCAGGGCCGCCGCCGCGCCGACCATGCCGCCGCCGACCACCACTGCGTCATACCGATTTTGAGATGTCTTCATATTGGCTATGTTTTCTGTGTGAATGCTCGCCATCCCACCCGGTATGGCGTTTTGCGCAGTGTACCGGATTTTCGCTCCGGCTTCAGGTTGCGTGCCATTTCCCCCCGCGCTGGTCACAACGGCGGCAAATGATTACAATACGCGCCCTGCATGTCGCGTAACGCAACTTTCGCTCCGCACTGAGTAATGGCAAGTCAATGACGAAAAAACTACATATCAAAACCTGGGGCTGCCAGATGAATGAGTACGATTCATCGAAAATGGCCGACCTGTTGAACAGCACGCACGGCTTCGAGTGGACCGAAAACGCCGAAGAGGCGGACGTGCTGCTGCTGAACACCTGCTCGATCCGTGAAAAGGCGCAGGAGAAAGTTTTCGCCATGCTGGGGCGCTGGCGCTTGCTGAAAGAAAAGAACCCGTCGGTGATCATCGGCGTCGGTGGTTGCGTGGCCTCGCAAGAAGGTGAACTGATCCGCAGCCGCGCGCCCTGCGTTGACGTGGTATTCGGCCCGCAGACCCTGCACCGCCTGCCGGAAATGATCAATCACGTTCAGGGCACCCGCAGCCCGGTGGTCGACATCAGCTTCCCGGAGATCGAAAAGTTCGACCGTCTGCCGGAACCGCGCGCCGAAGGCCCGACCGCATTCGTGTCGATCATGGAAGGCTGCAACAAATACTGCACCTTCTGCGTGGTGCCTTACACCCGCGGCGAGGAAGTGAGCCGCCCGAGCGACGACGTGCTGTTCGAAATCGCCCAACTGGCGGCGCAGGGCGTACGTGAGGTCAACCTGCTCGGCCAAAACGTCAACGCTTACCGCGGCGCCACGCATGACGGCGATATCTGCTCGTTCGCCGAACTGCTGCGCCTGGTGGCGGCCATCGACGGCATCGATCGCATTCGCTTCACCACCAGCCACCCGATCGAGTTCACCGATGATATCATCGCGGTGTACGAAGACACGCCGGAGCTGGTCAGCTTCCTGCATCTGCCGGTGCAGAGCGGTTCGGATCGCATCCTGACCATGATGAAACGCGCGCACACCGCGCTGGAGTACAAGGCGATTATCCGCAAGCTGCGCAAGGCGCGGCCGGCCATCCAGCTCAGCTCCGATTTCATCGTCGGTTTCCCGGGCGAAAGCCAGGCCGATTTCGAACAGACCATGAACCTGATCGCCGACGTCAATTTCGACGTCAGCTTCAGCTTCATCTATTCGTCGCGCCCGGGCACCCCGGCGGCGGACATGGTCGACGACGTCAGCGAAGAAGAGAAAAAACAGCGGCTGTATATTCTGCAGGACCGCATCAACCAGCAGGCGCTGCAGTTCAGCCGCCGCATGCTCGGCACCGTCCAGCGCATTCTGGTGGAAGGCACCTCGCGCAAAAGCGTGATGGAGCTGGCCGGGCGCACGGAGTGCAACCGTGTGGTAAACTTCGAGGGCACGCCCGACATGATCGGCCAGTTCGTCGACGTGGAAATTACCGAGGTGCTGACCAACACCCTGCGTGGCGCAGTGGTGCGCACCGAACAGCAGATGGATCTGCGCGTACATGAATCCCCGCAGTCGGTGATCGCCCGTACCCGCAAAGAAAACGCGCTGGGCGTCGGCATTTACCAGCCCTGACGCCGCGGCGGCCGTCTTATCGCCGCCCATTCGCGCTACTCCTTACCGTTTCTCCGCCGGGCGTCCGCGCCCGGTGATTTGCTTTTTTATTTTTTTATTGTTGAAGAGGCGACATAACATGCAACTCCCACACTGCCCGAAGTGCAACTCCGAATACACCTACCAGGACAATGCCCTGTTCATCTGCCCTGAGTGCGCCCACGAGTGGAGCGACAGCGCCCCGGCGGAAGATCAGGACGCGCTGATCGTCAAAGACGCCAACGGCAACCTGCTGGCGGACGGCGACGCGGTCACCGTGATCAAAGACCTGAAGGTCAAAGGCAGCTCCTCGATGCTCAAGATCGGCACCAAGGTGAAAAACATTCGCCTGGTCGAAGGCGATCACAACATCGACTGCAAAATCGATGGCTTCGGCCCGATGAAGCTGAAATCCGAGTTCGTGAAAAAGAACTGATTCCCAGCGGCCTTGTTCTGTGATGACGCGGCGGGCTTTGCGCCCCGCCGCGTTTTTTCCTTCTCTTCCCTTGAATTTCGCCGACGGCGCACAGATAGATCAGCGGTAAACTTGCGCCGTTGCGGCGCACCATGAATAATTCAAGAAAGAGAGTATTCAGGCTCGCCCTGAACGCGCGCGTCCCGGACGCGCTATGTGACATCAACCAGGCCCGATGTGACCTAGAGGAATAGTTTGAACGTCGCAACACAAGAAATTTTGTTAGAGCCCGCAGACAACAAGCGTTTGCTCAGCCTGTGCGGCCCGTTTGATGACAACATCAAACAACTCGAGCGCCGATTGGGCATCGAAATCAATCGCCGCGACAACCGTTTCAAGCTGGTCGGCAAAAACCTGTGCGTGGCCGCCGCCGCCGATATCCTGCGCCATCTGTACGTGGATACCGCGCCGATTCGCGGCGTGATCCCGGATATCGATCCGGAGCAAATCCATCTGGCCATCAAAGAGAGCCGGGTGCTGGAACAGGTAGCCGACAGCGTGCCGGATTACGGCAAGGCGGTCACCATCAAAACCAAGCGCGGCATGGTGAAACCGCGCACGCCCAACCAGGCGCAGTACATCGCCAACATTCTCGATCACGACATTACCTTCGGCATCGGCCCGGCGGGCACCGGCAAGACCTACCTGGCGGTCGCCGCCGCGGTAGATGCGCTGGAGCGCCAGGAAATTCGCCGCATTCTGTTGACCCGCCCCGCGGTCGAAGCCGGCGAAAAGCTGGGCTTCCTGCCGGGCGATCTGAGCCAGAAGGTCGATCCCTATCTGCGCCCGCTGTACGACGCCCTGTTCGAAATGCTGGGCTTCGAGCGCGTGGAGAAGCTCATCGAGCGCAACGTGATCGAAGTCGCGCCGCTGGCCTATATGCGCGGCCGCACGCTGAACGACGCCTTTATCATTCTGGATGAGAGCCAGAACACCACCATCGAACAGATGAAGATGTTCCTGACGCGCATCGGCTTCAACTCGAAGGCGGTCATCACCGGCGACGTCACCCAGATCGACCTGCCGCGCAACCAGAAATCCGGCCTGCGCCACGCGGTGGAAGTGCTGTCGGACGTGGAAGAACTGAGCTTCAACTTCTTCCACAGCGAAGACGTGGTGCGCCACCCGGTGGTGGCCCGCGTGGTCATCGCCTATGAGGCCTGGGAAGCGGCCGAACAGAAACGCAAAGACGCGATTGCCGAACAACGTAAGCGCGAGGCGCTCGCCGCCTCCGAGCAGGAGACACCATGAGCCAGGTGATTTTGGATCTGCAGATTGCCTGTGAAAGCGGCGACGGCCTGCCGGATGAGGCCACCTTCCAGCGCTGGCTGGAAGGCGTGCTGCCGCAATTTCAGGAAGAGGCCGAGGTGACCGTGCGTCTGGTTGACGAAGCGGAAAGCCACGAGCTGAACCTGACCTACCGCGGCAAAGACAAGCCGACCAACGTGCTCTCTTTCCCGTTCGAGGCCCCGCCGGGCATCGAGCTGCCGCTGCTCGGCGATCTGATCATCTGCCGCCAGGTGGTTGAACAGGAAGCGATTGAGCAAGGCAAGGCGCTGGAGGCCCACTGGGCGCATATGGTTGTCCACGGCAGTCTTCATCTGCTAGGGTATGACCACATCGAAGACGATGAAGCCGAAGAAATGGAGTCTTTGGAAACCGAAATCATGCACGGACTGGGCTATCCTGATCCGTACCTGGCGGAAAAAGACCCCGTCTGACGTCAGCCGTTTACCCTACAGCCCCCTGCGGGGCTGTCGCTGACGCCCCTTAACTCTGACATGAGTGACAGTAACGAAAACGCCATGAGCGACGACCATTCACAAAGCAATGACAGCCCCAGTCCCAAGAAGGGGTTCTTTACTCTTATCCTTAACCAGCTGTTCCACGGCGAGCCCAAAAACCGTGGCGATCTGGTCGAGCTGATCCGTGATTCCGAACAAAACGACCTGATCGATCCCGATACCCGCGACATGCTGGAAGGCGTGATGGATATCGCCGAGCAGCGCGTGCGCGACATCATGATCCCCCGCTCCCAGATGGTGACGCTCAAGCGCAACCAGACGCTGGAAGAGTGCCTGGACGTGATTATCGACTCCGCCCACTCGCGCTTCCCGGTGATCAGCGAAGACAAAGATCACATCGAAGGCATTCTGATGGCCAAGGATCTGCTGCCGTTCATGCGCGCAGACTCCGAGCCGTTCAGCATCGACAAGGTGCTGCGCACCGCGGTGGTGGTGCCGGAAAGCAAGCGCGTCGACCGGATGCTGAAAGAGTTCCGCTCCCAGCGCTATCACATGGCGATTGTCATTGACGAATTCGGCGGCGTGTCCGGCCTGGTCACCATCGAAGACATTCTGGAACTGATCGTCGGCGAGATCGAAGACGAATACGACGACGAAGACGATCTGGATATCCGCCAGCTCAGCCGCCACATGTACACCGTGCGCGCGCTGGCCCCGATCGAAGACTTCAACGAAGCCTTCGGCACCCATTTCAGCGACGACGAGGTCGATACCATCGGCGGTCTGGTGATGCAGGCCTTCGGCCACCTGCCGGCGCGCGGGGAAACCATTGAAATCGAAGGTTACCTATTTAAAGTTGCCATGGCCGACAGTCGACGTATTATCCAGGTTCATGTAAAAATTCCGGACGATTCTCCACCACCGAAACTGGAAGATTAAATCCAACATGGCTAAAGCCTCATTACTTGAACGCCAGCGGGTTCGCGCCCTGCTGGCGCTGTTGTCAGGTGCCGGCGGGACGCTGGCGTTCTCACCCTACGACTTCTGGCCCGCGGCCATCGTCTCCCTGTTCGGCCTGCTGGCCGTTACCCTCAATCGCACCGCCAAACAGTCCGCCCTGCTCGGCTTTGTCTGGGGCTTCGGGCTGTTCGGCAGCGGCATCAACTGGGTGTATGTCAGCATCGCCGATTTCGGCGGCATGCCTTTCGCCGTCAACGTCTTCCTGGTGGTGCTGCTCGCCGCTTACCTGTCGCTGTATACCGGGCTGTTCGCCGGGCTGTTGACGCGCCTGTGCCCGGCCACCCGCTGGTGGCGGCTGGCCATCGCCGCGCCGGCGCTGTGGCAGGTGACCGAATTCCTGCGCGGCTGGGTGCTGACCGGCTTCCCCTGGCTGCAGTTCGGCTACAGCCAGATCAACGGCCCGCTGAAGGGCATCGCGCCGCTGCTGGGCGTCGACGCCATCACCTTTGTGCTGATGGCCATCGCCGGCCTGCTGGTGTACGCCGTCAATCAGCGCCGCCTGTCGGCTGCGGTCATCGCCGCCGCGCTGCTGCTGTTGCCGTGGCCGCTGCGCCAGCTGCAGTGGTTTACCCCGCAGCCGGAGAAAGCGGTGAACGTCGCCATGGTGCAAGGCAACATCGCCCAGTCGATGAAATGGGATCCGAAAGCGCTGGTCAGCACGCTGCAAACCTATCTGGACGAAACCCGTCCGTACGTGGGCAAGGCGCCGATCGTCATCTGGCCGGAGTCCGCCATCCCGGATTATGAAGCCAACCAGAACGGCTTCCTGACCATGATGGACGACCTGATGCGGGCGAAGAACAGCAGCCTGATCACCGGCATCGTCGACGTGCGCGCCACGCCACAGGGCCAGCAGATCTACAACAGCGCCATCGTGCTCGGCGAGCCGACGCCGTACAGCTACCCGGACAAAAATCGCTACAACAAGCACCACCTGGTGCCGTTCGGCGAATTCGTGCCGCTGGAGACGCTGCTGCGGCCGCTGGCGCCGTTCTTCGATCTGCCGATGTCTTCCTTCAGCCGCGGCGACTATGTGCAGCCGCAGCTCAGCGTGCGCGGGTACAACCTGACGGCGGCCATCTGCTACGAAATCGTGCTGGGCCAGCAGGTGCGCGATAACTTCCGCCCGGACACCAACTTCCTGCTGACCATCTCCAACGATGCCTGGTTCGGCCACTCCATCGGCCCGTGGCAACACTTCCAGATGGCGCGCATGCGGGCGCTGGAGCTCGGCCGGCCGCTGCTGCGCAGCACCAATAACGGCGTCACCGCCGCGGTGGACGCGAACGGCGAGGTGATCGCCGAGATCCCGCAGTTCACCCGTCAGGTGCTCGAAGTGAAGGTCACGCCGACCACCGGCGTCACGCCTTATGCGCGCTTCGGCGCCACGCCGCTGTGGGTGATTACCCTGCTGCTGGGCGGCTGGGCGCTGATGTTGGGCCTGCGCCGCAAATAATCCTCTCCGTCGGGGCGCGCCCGCCGCGCCCCACTTTCCCGTCAATATCCCCACCTAAGTCAGAAAATACCGTTAAATCAACGCGGCTGGCACACTCCTTGCTTTTATCTATGGCGACCTCGCGCGCCGGTTTACTTTTGCTGACGTTTTGTCGCACCTGCGCACATTTTGGGTGCGTCGAGCGCACCGCACGAGTGCGTCAGCGTTTTGTTGCATTGATTTGGTGCGCGCGGCGTCTCAAAAAATGAAACATTTTAGTTTCAAGATATTCACAATCGGTTATTTTTTAACGGCTATCCGTTCTAAGACTATCTTTATAACTTGAGCAATAAATAGTCGGTTTAACCTGACGCTCTTTAGTCAGAGCCACCACAACAGCAAAGGAGTTGGACCATGCAAATGCGTAAATTGGCGTTATCGTTACTGCTGCTCGGTATGGCAGGTAGCGTGGCGCATGCGGAAGACCTGACCGGTACGCTGAAGAAAATCAAAGACAATGGCGTGATCGTTGTCGGCCACCGCGAATCGTCAGTGCCGTTCTCCTACTACGACAACCAACAAAAAGTTGTGGGCTACTCTCAGGACTACTCCAACCAAATCGTTGAAGCCGTTAAGAAAAAGCTGAATGCACCGAATCTGCAGGTGAAAATGCTGCCGATTACCTCGCAGAACCGCATCCCGCTGCTGCAAAACGGCACCTATGATTTCGAGTGCGGCTCCACCACCAATAACCTCGAGCGCCAGAAACAGGCCGCCTTCTCCGACACCATTTTCGTGGTCGGCACCCGCTTGCTGGTGAAAAAAGGCTCCGACATCAAAGACTTTAAAGACCTGGCAGGCAAACCGGTGGTGGTCACCTCCGGCACCACCTCCGAAGTGCTGCTGAACAAGCTGAACGACAGCGGCAAGATGAACATGCGCATCATCAGCGCCAAAGATCACGGCGATTCCTTCCGCACTCTGGAAAGCGGCCGCGCCGTAGCCTTCATGATGGATGACGCCCTGCTGGCGGGCGAGCGCGCCAAGGCCAAGAAACCGGATCAGTGGGAAATCATCGGCACGCCGCAGTCGAAAGAGGCCTACGGCTGCATGCTGCGTAAAGACGACCCTGAGTTCAAAAAACTGGTCGATGACACCATCGCCCAGGCGCAAACTTCCGGTGAAGCGGCCAAGTGGTTTGACAAATGGTTCAAACAGCCCATCCCACCAAAACAGCTCAACATGAACTTCGAACTGTCGGACGACATGAAGCAACTGTTCAAAGAGCCTAACGACAAAGCGTTGAACTAAATAGAACAAAAGCCGGGGCGGCCGCCAGGCCAAACCGGCCCAGTTGATGACTGGGACAGACAGGAATGAGGGGGGCCGTTCCCCTCCCTCATTTTCCCCAAGGCGCGCCACCGACATCCGTACACAACAAGCCAGCCAGACTGGCCGCGCGGCGATCGGCGCTCATCAAGTCATCAATCTTCGGCGCCCTGCGCCCGTTTATCGGAGTTTGTTATGTCAATAGATTGGAACTGGGGTATCTTCCTGCAGCAGGCCCCGTTTGGGAACACCACTTACCTCGGCTGGATCTGGTCCGGCTTTCAGGTCACGGTGGCCCTCTCCGTCTGTGCATGGATTATCGCTTTCTTCGTCGGTTCGCTGTTCGGTATCTTGCGTACCGTGCCCAACCGCTTTCTTTCCACTCTCGGCACCTGTTACGTCGAGCTGTTCCGCAACGTGCCGCTGATCGTGCAATTCTTTACCTGGTATCTGGTGATCCCCGAGCTGCTGCCGGTCAATATCGGCACCTGGTTCAAGACCGAGCTGGATCCCAACGTGCAGTTCTTCGTCTCTTCCATGCTTTGTCTGGGGCTGTTTACCGCCGCCCGCGTTTGCGAGCAGGTGCGCGCCGCCATTCAATCCCTGCCGCGCGGCCAGAAAGCCGCCGGGCTGGCGATGGGCCTGACGCTGCCGCAAACCTACCGCTACGTGCTGTTGCCGAACGCCTACCGGGTGATCGTGCCGCCGATGACCTCGGAGATGCTCAACCTGGTCAAAAACTCCGCCATCGCCTCCACCATCGGGCTGGTGGACATGGCCGCGCAGGCCGGCAAGCTGTTGGATTACTCCGCACACGCCTATGAATCCTTTACCGCCATCACGCTGGCTTATATCGGCATCAACGCCGTTATCATGCTGTTTATGCGTCTGGTCGAAAAGAAAGTGCAGTTGCCTGGCAACCTGGGGAGTAAATAATGTACGAATTTGACTGGGCGTCGATCGTCCCAAGCTTCCCTTATCTGCTGCAGGGCATGGTGATCACGCTGAAGATCACCGTGACCGCCGTCGTGGTCGGCATCCTGTGGGGCACCGTGCTGGCGGTGATGCGCCTGTCGCCGTTCAAACCGATCAGCTGGTTCGCCACCCTGTACGTCAACCTGTTCCGTTCGGTGCCGCTGGTGATGGTGCTGCTGTGGTTCTATCTGGTGGTTCCAAGCTTATTACAACAGGTTCTAGGGCTGTCGCCGAAAACCGATATTCGCCTGATCTCGGCTATGGTAGCCTTTTCCCTGTTTGAAGCGGCTTATTATTCGGAAATCATCCGCGCCGGCATTATCAGCATCTCGCGCGGCCAATCTTCCGCCGCGCTGGCGCTGGGCATGACCCACTGGCAATCCATGCGGCTGGTGATCCTGCCGCAGGCGTTCCGCGCCATGGTGCCGCTGCTGCTGACCCAGGGCATCGTGCTGTTCCAGGATACCTCGCTGGTTTACGTACTGAGCCTGGCCGACTTCTTCCGCACCGCGTCGACCATCGGCGAACGCGACGGCACCCAGGTTGAAATGATCCTGTTCGCCGGCTTTGTCTATTTTGTTATCAGCCTCGCCGCCTCGGCGCTGGTAAGCTATTTGAAGAAAAGGACTGTTTGATGATATCCCTGAAAAATGTTTCCAAGTGGTACGGTCACTTTCAAGTGTTGACCGATTGCACCACCGAAGTGAAAAAAGGCGAAGTGGTCGTCGTCTGCGGTCCTTCAGGTTCCGGCAAGTCCACCCTGATCAAAACCGTCAACGGCCTGGAGCCGATCCAGCAGGGAAGCATCCTGGTGAACGGCACGCCGGTCAACGACAAGAAAACCAACCTGGCGCAGCTGCGCGCCAAGGTCGGCATGGTGTTCCAACACTTTGAACTGTTCCCGCACCTGTCCATCATCGACAACCTGACGCTGGCGCAGGTAAAAGTGCTCAAACGCGATAAGACCGCCTCGCGCGAGAAAGGCCTGAAGCTGCTGGAGCGCGTCGGCCTCACCGCCCATGCCAACAAATTCCCCGGTCAGTTGTCCGGCGGCCAGCAGCAGCGCGTCGCCATCGCCCGCGCGCTGTGCATGGATCCGATCGCCATGCTGTTCGATGAGCCGACCTCGGCGCTCGATCCGGAAATGATCAACGAAGTGCTGGACGTGATGGTCGAACTGGCGAACGAAGGCATGACCATGATGGTGGTGACCCACGAAATGGGCTTCGCCCGCAAGGTGGCGAATCGCGTGATCTTTATGGACGAAGGCAAAATCGTCGAAGACCGCAACAAAGACGATTTCTTCAACAACCCTGAATCCGATCGCGCCAAGGACTTCCTGGCCAAGATCCTGCACTGATCGCGCAGTCCCCTAAACCCAAGCGCCCCAAGGGGCGCTAGTTTTTCGGCGCCCATGCGCCTGAATGCCCCTCATTGCCGCCTCAACAAAGTTAGGATTTATCTTAAACCCCTCGTCGCGATGACCGTAAACAACGCGCGATCCTGCAGGCTGTCCTACCTTTGATGATTAACTCACCCATCAGAGAGGCTGGCATGATTCAACTGGTACAAGCGGAGTACAACATCAAATCCGGTTATCCGATTGTTCGACGCACGTTGGAAGACAAGAAGAAACTGATTGAAAAACCGGGTTTCGGGCCGGAGTCCTGCTGCGCCACCATCGAATACCAGCTGCGCGGCAGCACTCGCTATGCCTTTGGCAATAGCCAGATGAAAATGGAGATGCCGCCGGATATCTACACCCATAACTGGGTCAAGCTTCATGCCGAAATGGCCGCGCTGGTTGCGGCGATAAGGCGCATCGAACGCTTTGACGCCGATAAGGAGCAGGTGCCGATCACCAACGTGTATATCGAGCTGCGCCCCTGCGAGGCCAACTGCATGCAGGCACTGCAAAATATCTTGCCCGACGGCACTACCGTCTATTACTCCTTCTTGCACCCAACCGAGGTGGAAGAATGGAAACGCAGCGCTCATGAACTCTGCGGTGTCTGAACGCCTTATCCCGTCGTGCTAACGCCCGGCACTAAAAGCGCTTGTTTCTCCCCGGTTTTGATCCGATGCTCGCTGGATAACAAACAGAGGAGAAAGAACATGCCCCGCCCTATTATCATCGATTGCGATCCCGGCCTCGACGACGCCATCGCGCTGGCCATGGCGCTGCGTTCGCCGGAGCTGGACGTCAAAGCCATCACCACCTCCGCCGGCAACCAGACGCCGGAGAAAACCCTGCGTAACGCGCTGGGCCTGTTGACCCTGATGGGGCGCGAGGACATACCGGTCGCCGCCGGCGCCGGCGGCCCGCTGATGCGCGAGCTGGTGATCGCCGACTATGTCCACGGCAAAACCGGCATGGGCAACACCCACCTGCCGACGCCGACCCTCAAACCCGATCCCCGCGGCGCCGTCGAACTGATCGCCGACCTGCTGCGCGCCAGCCCGCAGCCGATAACCCTGGTGGTGACCGGCCCGATGACCAATATCGCCCTGCTGTTGGCCCAGCATGCCGAACTGAAAAGCCGCATCGAACGCATCGTATTTATGGGCGGCGGCATGAACGCCGGCAATACCACGCCGGTCGCGGAGTTCAACATCTTCGTCGATCCCGAAGCCGCCGAAATGGTGCTGAAATCCGGCGTGCCGCTGACCATGGCCGGCCTGAACGTCACCCATCAGGCGCTGGTGTTGCCGCAGGATATCGAACGCATTCGTCAGATAGCCAATCCGGTCGCGCAGGCGGTCGCGGAGATGCTCGATTTTTACCTGCCGCTGTATCTCAGCCACCCGCGCGGCCTGCCCGGCGCGGCGATGCACGATCCCTGCACCATCGCCTGGCTGCTGGCGCCGCAGCTGTTTACCGGCGTAGAGCGCTGGGTGGGGGTGGAAACCAAGGGGGAATACACCGCCGGCATGACGGTGGTGGACTATTTCCAGCAAACCGGCAACGCGGCCAACGTGGAAGTGCTGACCGGCATCAACCGCGAAGGCTTTATCGATCTGCTGGCCGAGCGCGTAGCGCGTTATTGATCCCATCGGGGCGCATTCGCGCCCCTAGTTCAATTTTTTTGATTTAACTCAGCGAATTTTTGCGCTATCACTGTTCCTGGCTTGCCTCTACCATGCGTTTACACCGACTGACATCGTTACCGATTAGACTTCGCCTGGAGATAAGCCAATGAGCCGCGTACTGGTCCTGAAATCAAGTATTCTGGGTGAATATTCCCAGTCTGGAAAATTAGTCGATTTTTTTGTTGAACAATGGCGTGAAACTCACCCTGAAGACAGGTTCACCGTGCGCGATTTGGCCAACCCGACGCTGCCGGAGCTGGATGGTGAAGTGATGGCCGGTTTTACCGCCGGCGATAAACCGCTGACGCCGCACCAGCAAAGCACCCTGGCGCTGTCCGATGAGCTGATTGCCGAGCTGAAGTCGCACGACACGCTGATCATCAGCGCCCCGATGTACAACTTCAACATCCCGACGCAGCTGAAGATCTACTTCGATCTGATTGCCCGCGCCGGTCAGACGTTCCGCTATACCTCCGCCGGCGCCGAAGGGCTGGTGACAGGCAAGAAAGCGATCGTCATCTCCAGCCGCGGCGGCATCCACGCCGACACGCCGACGGATCTGATCACGCCGTACGTGAAGCTGTTCCTGGGCTTTATCGGCATCACCGACGTTGAATTCGTGCTGGCGGAAGGCTTCGCCTACGGCCCGGAAGCGGCGGAGAAAGCCGCCCAGGACAGCCGCATCGCGGTCGCGCAGAAAATCCCGGCCGGCGTCGCCGTACCGGCCAGCGCACCGGCGCAGGCGCAAGCCGCCCCGGCCACCGTCAGCGGCGGTTTCCTCAGCAACCTGCTGAAGAAACTGTTCCGCTAAACGCCGGCCTTAGCGTTCCCCGCCCTGCCGGGGAGCGCCATCAAGGTTCAAACGGCCGCCGCTGGAACTGGTCGTGGCCGCATTTCGGGCACAGCGGCAGCACCTCCGGCGTGTAGAACGCCAGGTGGTAGTGACACTGCTCGCACACCAGATTGCCCAGCCCCACCACTTCACCGCTGTGGTAAACGCCGTGGTGGCTGACATCCTTGAACACCTCGCGCCACTCCAGCTGGGTTTTGTCGGTGATATCCGCCAGTTCCTGCCACAGGCTCTCTTTGATCACCCGCATAAACACGCTGTCGGTAAACTCGTCCCGGCTCTCCTGATAGCTGCGGGCGAACTCTTCCAGATCGCGCCGCACCGCCTGCGTCACCTGCCGCACCTCATCGCGGGTCAGATCCTCGGCCTCGTTCAACCGCCGCTCCGCGCTGGCCACCAGTTCGTCGATATCGCGTTCACCGTTTTTCAGGCGTTCGGTCAGCGATGCCACCAATTCGCGGTAATACTGAGCAACCTTGTTCATAGACTCTCCTCGATAAACGCTGCGCCGGACTTGGCTGTAGGGATACCCCTAAGCTACTTGTTCTTATTTTAGCCGTAAATGACTGATGTCACTTGGCAAGACGCGGGATCCGCAGGTTGTGAGCCGCGTCATGACGACGCTTTTTTTAAATGCGCCGAGTCAGGCGCTTGGAGTTGTTGCCGGGAGGCCTTATCAGCTATGCTATGCGGATCTACGAATACTAAATGTTCATTGCGTTGCCTCTGACCGGGGCAACGGTTTACACCTACAGGACCACCGGCCGCCATGCAAGAGCAATACCGTCCAGAAGACATAGAATCGAACGTACAGCTTCACTGGCAAGAGAAGCAGACTTTCAAAGTTACCGAAGACGACAGCAAGGAAAAGTACTACTGCCTATCCATGCTGCCTTACCCGTCCGGCCGACTGCACATGGGCCACGTTCGTAACTACACTATCGGCGACGTGATCTCGCGCTATCAGCGCATGCTGGGCAAAAACGTGCTGCAGCCGATCGGCTGGGATGCGTTCGGCCTGCCGGCGGAAGGCGCGGCGGTGAAAAACAACACCGCACCGGCCCCGTGGACCTACGACAACATCGAATACATGAAGAACCAGCTGAAACTGCTGGGCTTCGGCTACGACTGGGATCGCGAAATCGCCACCTGCCAGCCGGAATACTACCGCTGGGAACAGTGGTTCTTCACCAAGCTGTATGAAAAAGGCCTGGTCTACAAGAAGACCTCGGCGGTGAACTGGTGCCCGCACGATCTGACCGTGCTGGCCAACGAACAGGTTATCGACGGCTGCTGCTGGCGCTGCGACACCAAGGTCGAGCGTAAAGAGATCCCGCAGTGGTTCATCAAAATCACCGCCTACGCCGATCAGCTGCTGAACGATCTGGACACGCTTGAAAGCTGGCCGGAGCAGGTGAAAACCATGCAGCGTAACTGGATTGGCCGCTCCGAAGGCGTGGAAATCACCTTCGACGTGGCGGACAGCGAAGAGAAGCTGACGGTTTACACCACCCGTCCCGACACCTTCATGGGCGCCACCTACGTGGCGGTCGCCGCGGGCCACCCGCTGGCGCAACAGGGCGCGCGCAACAACCCGGCGCTGACCGACTTCATCGACGAATGCCGCAACACCAAAGTTGCCGAAGCCGAAATGGCGACGATGGAGAAGAAAGGCATGCCGACCGGCCTGTTCGTTGTCCATCCGCTGAGCGGCGAGAAGCTGCCGGTGTGGGTCGCCAACTTCGTGCTGATGGAATACGGCACCGGCGCCGTGATGGCGGTACCGGCGCACGACCAGCGCGACTGGGAATTCGCCACCAAATACGATTTGCCGATCAAACCGGTGATCCTGAACCTCGACGGCAGCCAGCCTGACGTGAGCGCCGAAGCGATGACCGACAAAGGCGCGCTGTTCAACTCCGGCGAGTTCGACGGCCTGGACAATGAAGCGGGCTTCAACGCCATCGCCGACAAACTGGTCGCCAAGGGCGTAGGCCAGCGCAAGGTCAACTACCGTCTGCGCGACTGGGGCGTTTCCCGTCAGCGTTACTGGGGCGCGCCAATCCCGATGGTGACGCTGGAAGACGGCACCGTGATGCCGACGCCGGAAGACCAGTTGCCGGTGATCCTGCCGGAAGACGTGGTCATGGACGGCATCACCAGCCCGATCAAGGCCGATCCTGAGTGGGCGAAGACCACCGTCGACGGCCAGCCGGCGCTGCGTGAAACCGATACTTTCGACACCTTTATGGAGTCTTCCTGGTACTACGCGCGCTACACCTGCCCGCAGTATGACCAAGGCATGCTGGATCCGGCCGCCGCCAACTACTGGCTGCCGGTCGATCAATATATCGGCGGCATCGAACACGCCATCATGCACCTGATGTACTTCCGCTTCTTCCACAAGCTGATGCGCGATGCGGGCCTGGTAGATTCCGACGAGCCGGCCAAGCGCCTGCTGTGCCAGGGCATGGTGTTGGCCGACGCCTTCTACTACACCGGCAACAGCGGCGAGCGCGTCTGGGTGTCCCCGGTTGACGCCACCGTCGAGCGCGACGACAAGGGCCGCATCATCAAGGCCACCGATCCGCAAGGCCGTGAACTGGTCTATGCTGGCATGAGCAAAATGTCGAAGTCGAAAAACAACGGCATCGACCCGCAGGAGATGGTGGAAAAATACGGCGCGGACACCGTGCGTCTGTTCATGATGTTCGCTTCACCGGCAGAAATGACGCTGGAGTGGCAGGAATCCGGCGTGGAAGGGGCTAACCGCTTCCTGAAACGCGTGTGGAAACTGGCCTACGATCACGTGGAAAAAGGCGCGGTGCAGCCGCTGGACGTAACGGCGCTGAACGAAGATCAGAAAGCGCTGCGCCGCGATCTGCACAAAACCATCGCCAAGGTGACCGATGACATCGGCCGCCGTCAGACCTTCAACACCGCGATCGCCGCCGTGATGGAGCTGATGAACAAGCTGGCCCGCGCACCGCAGGAGAGCGAGCAGGATCGCGCGCTGCTGCAGGAAGCGCTGCTGGCCGTGGTTCGCATGCTGTATCCGTTCACCCCGCACGTATGCTTCACGCTGTGGCAGGCGCTGGGCGGCGAAGGCGACGTGGACACTGCGCCATGGCCGGTTGCCGACGAGCAGGCGATGGTCGAAGACTCCAAGCTGGTGGTGGTGCAGGTGAACGGCAAGGTTCGCGCTAAAATCACCGTATCCGCCGATGCGACCGAAGAGCAGGTGCGCGCGCGCGCTGCCGAAGAGCATCTGGTGGCTAAATATCTGGACGGCGTCACGATTCGCAAAGTGATCTACGTTCCGGGCAAACTGCTTAACCTGGTTGTGGGTTAACACAAGGAGGAATTGTGCGACAACGCATTCTGACGCTGTTGCTGGGGTTGGCGGTGCTGGTCACCGCCGGCTGCGGTTTTCACCTGCGCGGCACCACGCAGGTGCCTAATGAAATGAAAACGCTGATCCTGGACAGCGCTGACCCTTACGGCCCGTTGACGCGCTCGGTGCGCGAACAGCTGCGTCTGAACGACGTGACTATCGTCAGCGATCCGAAGCGTAAAGACGTGCCTTCCCTGCGCATCGTCGGCGCGACGGAAAGCCAGGATACCGCTTCGATCTTCCAGGACGGTAAAACCGCCGAGTACCAGATGGTGCTGACCGTGCAGGCGCAGGTGCTGATCCCGGGCCATGACCTGTATCCGCTGTCGGTGAAAGTGTTCCGTTCCTTCTTCGACAACCCGTTGACCGCGCTGGCCAAGGACTCCGAACAGGAGATCATTCGCCAGGAAATGCGTGAGCAGGCGGCGCAACAGCTGGTGCGCAAACTGCTGGCCGTGCATGCGGCGGAAGAAGATAACCGGCAGAAAGCCGCTGCCGCCGGTGAACGAGCGGCAAGCCAAACCGCACAATGATCCGCATTTATCCGGAACAACTTGCCGCGCAGCTCCGAGAGGGGCTGCGCGCTTGTTATTTATTGAGCGGCAATGAACCGCTGCTGCTGCAGGAGAGCCAGGATTTGCTCCGGCAGGCCGCGCAACAGCAGCAGTTCAGCGAGCACTACAGCATTTCCCTCGACGCCCATACCGACTGGGACGCCATCTTCGGCATCTGCCAGGCGATGAGCCTGTTCGCCAGCCGCCAGACGCTGCTGCTGATCTTCCCGGAAAACGGCCCGACGGCGCCGATCGGCGAACAGCTGACCAAGCTCGCCACGCTGCTGCACGAGGATATCCTGCTGATCCTGCGCGGCCCGCGCCTCACCAAAGCGCAGGAAAACAGCGCCTGGTTCAAGGCGCTCAGCCCGCACGGCGCCCTCGTCAGTTGCCAGACGCCGGAACAGGCGCAGCTGCCGCGCTGGGTCGCCACGCGCGCCAAGGCGATGAAGCTGGAGTTGGACGACGCCGCCAATCAGCTGCTGTGCTACTGCTACGAAGGTAACCTGCTGGCGCTGTCGCAGGCGCTGGAGCGGCTGTCGCTGCTGCACCCGGACGGCAAGCTCACGCTGCCGCGCGTCGAACAGGCGGTGAACGACGCCGCCCACTTCACGCCGTTCCACTGGCTGGATGCCCTGCTGGCCGGCAAGAGCAAGCGCGCCTGGCATATTTTGCAGCAGCTGCAGCAAGAAGACGTGGAGCCGGTGATCCTGCTGCGCACCCTGCAGCGCGAACTGCTGCTGTTGCTGACGCTGCAGCGCCGCATGGCTTCCGCGCCGCTGCGCACGCTGTTCGATCAGCACAAGGTCTGGCAGAACCGCCGCCCGCTGGTGACCCAGGCGCTGCAACGCCTGTCCGGCCCCCAGCTGCAGCAGGCGGTACAGCTGCTGACGCAAATCGAGCTGACCCTCAAGCAGGACTATGGCCAGTCGGTCTGGCCGGAACTGGAAACCCTGTCGATGCTGCTGTGCGGCAAACCCCTGGCCACGAGTTTTACCGATGCCCACTAACCCGGAACACCCCACCGTTTTGCACGCGCTGTTCGGCGGCACCTTTGACCCGATCCACTACGGCCACCTGCGGCCGGTGGAAGCGTTGGCCGCCGAAGTGGGCCTGAATCGCGTCACGCTGCTGCCTAACCACGTGCCGCCGCACCGCCCGCAGCCGGAGGCCAATGCGCAGCAGCGCCTGAAGATGGTCGAGCTGGCGATCGCCGGCAATCCACTGTTTGCCGTCGACGATCGCGAACTGCACCGCACCACCCCCTCCTACACCATCGAGACGTTGGAAACGATTCGTAAAGAGCGTGGCGCCGCCCAGCCGCTGGCGTTTATCATTGGTCAGGACTCGCTGCTGACGCTGCATAAGTGGCACCGCTGGCAGGCGCTGCTGGACGTGTGTCATCTGCTGGTGCTGGCGCGCCCGGGCTATAACGATCGCATGGACACGCCGGAACTGCAGCAGTGGCTGGAACGCCATCGCACCGCCGACCCGGCGCTGCTCAGCCGTCGCCCGCACGGCCATATCTATTTGGCCGATACGCCGGAGCTGGAAATTTCCGCCACCGAGATCCGTCAGCGCCGCCATCAGGGCCTCAACTGCGACGACCTGCTGCCACGCCCGGTGCAGCGCTATATCGAGTTGCAGGGTTTATATCGCTAGCGAAAGGTGCGTGATATACTGCGCCGCTATTTTTCAGGTATCCGCTGAAAACCCCGGAAACCTTAGCTGGCCGGGCAGTCACCAGTTAGCTGGCTTTCAGCGGCAGCCTGCCGAAACCATTATCCGGTTACGCCGCGGCGCGCGCATTTTGCCCGCCGCAGCCGACTGAACAGAACACACCCGAGGGGGAACCTTTGCAAGGTAAAGCGCTCCAAGATTTCGTCATCGATAAAATCGATGATCTGAAAGGCCAAGACATTATCGCTCTGGACGTCCAGGGCAAATCCAGCATCACCGATTGCATGATCATCTGCACCGGCACCTCGACTCGCCACGTGATGTCGATCGCCAGCCACGTGGTGCAGGAATCCCGTGCCGCGGGCATGGAGCTGTACGGCATGAAAGGCCAGGAAGCCTCCGACTGGATCGTGGTCGATCTGGGCGAAGTGATCGTACACGTGATGCAGGAAGAGAGCCGTCGCCTGTACGAGCTGGAAAAACTCTGGAGCTAAGCGGTGAAACTGCAATTGGTGGCGGTCGGCACCAAAATGCCAGACTGGGTGCAAACCGGCTTTATGGATTACCTGCACCGCTTTCCCAAAGATATGCCGTTTGAGCTGACCGAGATCCCGGCGGGCAAACGCGGCAAAAACGCCGACATCAAGCGCATTCTGGACAAGGAAGGCGAACAGATGCTGGCGGCGGTGGGCAAAGGCAACCGCATCGTTACGCTGGATATCCCAGGCACGCCGTGGGAAACGCCGCAGCTGGCGCAGCAGCTTGAACGCTGGAAGCAGGATGGCCGCAACGTCAGCTTACTGATCGGCGGCCCGGAAGGGCTGGCGCCCGCCTGCAAAGCCGCTGCCGAGCAAAGCTGGTCACTGTCTCCGCTGACGCTGCCGCATCCTTTGGTGCGCGTCCTGGTGGCCGAAAGCCTCTACCGCGCCTGGAGTATTACTACAAATCATCCTTACCACCGGGAATAGCCGGTGGTGACCGTGACAGAGTGAAATAAAGCAGCGGGATGAAAATAGAACGTAACCCTTTTCGCGACTATACGGCTGAATCCGCCCTGTTTGTACGCCGCGCCCTGGTGGCGTTTCTGGGCATCCTGGTGCTGTCCGGCATCCTGATCGCCAACCTGTATAATCTGCAAGTGCTCCGCGTCGAGGATTACCGCACCCGCTCCAACGAAAACCGCATTAAGCTGGTGCCCATCGCGCCCAGCCGCGGCATTATCTACGATCGCAACGGCACCCCGCTGGCGCTCAACCGCACCATTTATCAGCTGGAGCTGATGCCGGAGAAGGTTGACGATCTCAAAGCCACGCTGCAGGCGCTGCGCACGGTAGTCGATCTGACCGACGACGACATCACCAATTTCGAAAAAGAGCGCAAGCGTTCGCGCCGCTTCGTCTCCATTCCGGTGAAAACCGCGCTGACCGAGGTGCAGGTCGCCCGCTTTGCGGTCAATCAGTTCCGCTTCCCCGGCGTGGAAGTGAAAGGTTACCAGCGCCGCTACTATCCTTACGGCTCCGCCCTCACCCACGTCACCGGCTACGTGTCGAAGATCAACGACCGCGACGTCGAACGCCTGGACAAAGACGGCAAACTGGCCAACTACGCCGCCACCCACGATATCGGCAAACTGGGCATCGAACGCTATTACGAAGACACGCTGCACGGCAAAACCGGTTACGAAGAGGTTGAAGTCAACAACCGCGGCCGGGTGATCCGCCAATTGCACGAGCAGCCGCCTTCCGCCGGTCAGGACGTCTACCTGACGCTCGATCTTGAGCTGCAGCGCTACATCGAGCAGCTGCTGGTGGGCAGCCGCGCCGCGGTGGTGGTGAGCGATCCGCGCACCGGCGCCATCCTGGCGATGGTGTCCAACCCGAGCTACGATCCGAACCTGTTCGTGGACGGCATTTCCAGCAAGGATTATCAGGGGTTGCTGAACGATCCGAATCGCCCGCTGATCAACCGCGCCACGCAGGGGGTTTACCCGCCCGCGTCGACGGTGAAACCTTATATCGCAGTGTCGGCACTCAGCGCTGGCGTGATCACCAAGAACACCGTGGTGTTCGATCCCGGCTGGTGGCAACTGCCCGGCTCGGAAAAACGCTTCCGCGACTGGAAAAAATGGGGCCACGGCCGCCTGAACGTCACCAAGGCGCTGGAAGAGTCCGCGGATACCTACTTCTATCAGGTCGCCTATGACATGGGGATCGATCGGCTGTCGAGCTGGCTGACCAAATTCGGTTATGGCCAGTACACCGGCATCGATCTGGCCGAAGAGCGTTCCGGCCTGATGCCGACGCGCGAATGGAAGCTGAAACGCTATAAAAAACCGTGGTATCAGGGCGACACCATTCCGGTGGGCATCGGCCAGGGCTACTGGACCGCCACGCCGATCCAGATGGCCAAGGCGCTGAACACCCTGATCAACGACGGCACCGTCAAAACGCCGCACCTGCTGCAGAGCACCCGCGTCAACGGCGCGCTGGTGCCGTTCAAACAGGAAGAGAGCACGCAGATCGGCGATATTCACTCCGGCTTCTGGGAAATCGCCAAAGACGGCATGTACGGGGTGGCCAACCGTCCGAACGGGACGGCGCGCAAGTACTTTGCGGACGCACCTTATAAAGCCGCGGCGAAATCGGGTACCGCACAGGTATTCGGCTACGAAACCTACAACGCCCACAAACTGGCGGAGCACCTGCGCGATCACAAGCTGATGACCGCCTTCGCGCCGTTCAACAACCCGACGGTGTCGGTCGCCATCATTCTGGAAAACGGCGGCTCCGGTCCGGCGGTGGGCACCATCACCCGCCAGATCCTCGACCATATCATGCTGGGCGACAACAATACGCAATTGCCAAGCGAGGCCCCGCTGCCGCCTGGCGTAGAAGGTGACTAAGGTAGAACATGACTGAAAGCCAACAAAAAGGCTCGATCTGGACCAAAATCCACATCGACCCGACGTTCCTGCTGCTGATCCTGGCCCTGCTGGTCTACAGCGCCTTCGTGATGTGGAGCGCCAGCGGCCAGGACATCGGCATGATGGAGCGCAAGATCGGGCAGATCGTCATGGGGCTGATCGTGATGGCCGTCATGGCGCAAATCCCACCGCGCGTGTACGAAAGCTGGGCGCCCTATCTGTATATTTTCTGCGTGATTTTGCTGATCCTGGTGGACGCCTTCGGGCAGATCAGTAAAGGCGCGCAGCGCTGGCTGGATCTCGGCGTGGTGCGCTTCCAGCCGTCGGAAATCGCCAAGATCGCCGTGCCGCTGATGGTGGCGCGCTTTATGAACCGCGACGTCTGCCCGCCTTCGCTGAAAAACACCGCCATCGCGCTGGTGCTGATCTTCCTGCCGACGCTGCTGGTGGCCGCGCAGCCGGATCTGGGCACCTCGATCCTGATCGCCGCCTCCGGCCTGTTCGTGCTGTTCCTGTCGGGCATGAGCTGGAAACTGATCGCCGTCGCCGCCGTCGCGCTGGCGGCCTTTATCCCGGTGCTGTGGTTCTTCCTGATGCACGGTTATCAACGCGACCGCGTAATGATGCTGCTCGATCCGGAAAGCGACCCGCTCGGCGCCGGCTACCACATCATTCAGTCGAAGATCGCCATCGGCTCCGGCGGCCTGTCCGGCAAGGGCTGGCTGCACGGCACCCAGTCGCAGCTGGAGTTCCTGCCGGAGCGCCATACCGACTTTATCTTCGCCGTGTTGGCCGAAGAGCTGGGGCTGATCGGGGTATTGGTGCTGCTGGCGCTCTACCTGCTGGTGATCATTCGCGGGCTGATGATCGCCGCCAAGGCGCAAACCACCTTCGGCCGCGTGATGGTTGGCGGCTTGATGCTGATTTTGTTCGTTTATGTCTTTGTTAACATCGGTATGGTCAGTGGCATTTTGCCGGTAGTTGGCGTACCTTTGCCTCTGGTCAGTTACGGGGGTTCGGCGCTGATAGTGTTGATGGCCGGTTTCGGCATCATCATGTCGATCCACACGCATCGGAAAATGCTGTCTAAAAGTTTATAAGAGGTGAGTAATGCGTAAGGAATGGCTTTGGATCGGCGTTGCGGCGGTGTTGCTCTCCGCCTGTACCGCCCCGACCACGGAACAGCAGGCGCCACAGCAGCCGTACAACGGCCCGGTGGTGGAAATCGGTGGCGTCGAGCCTCAATATGAACCCTATAACCCTAACAACATGCAGGATTATAAGGTTAATGGCGATACTTACCGCATCGTAAAAGATCCGCAGAACTTCTCGCAGACCGGCCTGGCGTCCTGGTATGGCGAAGAGGCCAACGGCAACACCACGGCGCTGGGTGAGCAGTTCGATCCCAACGGCCTGACCGCGGCGCACCCAACGCTGCCAATCCCAAGCTATGTGCGCGTCACCAACCTGGCCAACGGCCGTCAGCTGGTGGTGCGCGTCAACGATCGCGGGCCATACACCAAGGGCCGCATCATCGATCTGTCGAAAGCCGCCGCCGACCGCCTCAACCTGTCCAACAACACCAAGGTCAAAGTCGATTTCATCAACGTGGCGCCGGACGGCACGCTGAGCGGCCCGGGCACCATCGGCACCATCGTGGCGAAACAGAGCTACGCCCTGCCGGCACGCCCGGATCTCGGCGCCAGCGGCATGGGCACCCCAATCCAGCAGGACGTGCCGGTCGCCGGCGGCGCGGCGGTGCGCCCGATCGATAACAGCACCCTGCGCACCGACGATGGCGCTCCGGCAAACGCCGGCAACGGCCGCAGCGGTTTCCTCGGCGCGCCAAGCGCAGTACCGGCCGGCGTACTGGAAGGTTCCGAACCTGAAGCCGCCGCCGTGGCCGCTCCGGTTGCGGCCGGCGCTGCGGCGGCCGGCATGGCGGCCGCTTCTTCCTCCGGCGGTTACGTGGTGCAGGTCGGTGCGCTGAGCAGCGCCGAGCGCGCCCAGAGCTGGCAGCAAAGCCTGAGCCAACAGTTTGGCGTGCCGGGCAAAGTGGCGGCCAACGGCAACGTTTATCGCGTCCAGCTCGGCCCGTTCAGCAGCCGTCAGCAGGCGGCCCAGCTGCAGCAACGCCTGGCCAGCGAAGCGCAACAACAGTCTTTCGTTACTGCTGCACCCTAAGCGTTATGCCCGGCGGGCATTCGCGGCTGATAAGCGGTTATTTAGCTGAAACATTTTCTTGCAGCTAAAAGGTCTTTAACCGCGATTAGTCAGATGAATGGATAATGCCTGCCGGGATCGCATCTGCTATAGTGTGGCTCGTTTTTTAACTTTACTTTCACGGATGTTGTAGTCCCGATCATGAAACAAGTAACTTCTTTTCGCTTAATCAAAAGCATCGCACTCGGCACCGTTATCGCAATGAGCGCAGCCTCCGTTGCACATGCCGATGACGTTAACATCAAAACCATGATCCCAGGTGTCCCGCAGATCGATGCGGAAGCGTACATCCTGATTGATTACAACTCCGGCAAGGTGCTGGCCGAGATGAACGCCGACGCGCGTCGCGATCCGGCCAGCCTGACCAAAATGATGACCAGCTACGTCATCGGCCAGGCGCTGAAAGCGGGTAAAATCGGCCAGGACGATCTGGTGACCGTCGGTCAGGACGCCTGGGCGACCGGCAACCCGGTGTTCAAAGGCTCCTCGCTGATGTTCCTGAAGCCGGGCGATCGCGTGCCGGTCTCCAAGCTGACCCGCGGCATCAACCTGCAATCCGGTAACGACGCCTGCGTGGCGATGGCCGACTACGTCGCCGGCAGCCAGGACGCGTTCGTTAACCTGATGAACACCTACGTCAGCAAGCTGGGCCTGCAGAACACCCACTTCCAGACGGTACACGGCCTGGATGCCCAGGGCCAGTACAGCTCGGCGCGCGACATGGCGCTGATCGGCCAGGCGCTGATCCGCGACGTGCCGGACGAGTACGCGATTTACAAAGAAAAAGAGTTCACCTTCAACAATATCCGCCAGATGAACCGCAACGGTCTGCTGTGGGATAACAGCCTGAACGTCGACGGCATCAAAACCGGCCACACCGACGCGGCGGGTTACAACCTGGTGGCTTCGGCGACCGAAGGCCAGATGCGCCTGATCTCCGCCGTGATGGGCGGCCGCACCTACAAAGGCCGCGAAGCCGAGAGCAAGAAACTGCTGACCTGGGGCTTCCGCTTCTTCGAAACCGTGGCGCCGCTGAAGGTCGGTAAAGAGTTCGCTTCCGAGCCGGTCTGGTTCGGCGATGCCGACCGCGTTGAGCTGGGCGTGGACAAAGATGTCTACCTGACCATCCCGCGCGGCCGCATGAAAGATCTGAAGGCCAGCTATGTGCTGAACACGCCGGAAATTCACGCGCCGCTGGCGAAAAACCAGGTGGTCGGCAGCATCAACTTCCAGCTGGACGGCAAAACCATCGACCAGCGTCCGCTGGTGGTGATGAACGAAGTGAAAGAAGGCGGTTTCTTCAGCCGCATCGTGGACTACATCAAACTGATGTTCCACCACTGGTTCGGTTAACGGTTGAAACGGGCGAAATTGGCCCCATATAGTGAATAACACTAACTCCCGCCCCGGCGGGAGTTATACTTTATAGATTAGCTAGCACTCTGGAGCGCACGCACATGCAAAAAACTAAACTGAACGAACTGCTCGAATTCCCTTGCCCGTTTACCTACAAGGTGATGGGCCTGGCGCAGCCTGAGCTGGTTGACCAGGTAGTTGAAGTGGTGCAGCGCCATGCGCCGGGCGACTACAACCCGCAGGTCAAGCCGAGCAGCAAAGGCAACTACCACTCGGTCTCCATCACCATCAACGCCACTCACATCGAGCAGGTCGAAACCCTGTACGAAGAGTTGGGCAACATTGAAATTGTTCGCATGGTGCTGTAATTCCAGCATAAACCCCTGCTTATCAACCCGGGATGGCGCAGCGTCTTCCCGGGTTGCGCATTTTTGGTCAGCGAAAGGCTGGCCGCAGACCGGAGCGCCCGGTATAATGGCTTTACCACTTCTGTAACCTGACGATGACTCTTTTGCAACCAGACAAGATCATTTTGCGTCAGCTGGGGTTGCAGCCCTACGCGCCTGTATCCCAAGCCATGCATAACTTCACCGACAGTCGTACCGAGACCACGCCGGACGAGCTGTGGCTGGTGCAGCATCACCCGGTGTTCACCCAGGGCCAGGCCGGCAAAGCCGAGCATGTGCTGATGCCCGGCGATATCCCGGTGATTCAGAGCGATCGCGGCGGCCAGGTGACCTACCACGGGCCGGGCCAGCAGGTGATGTACGTGATGGTCGATCTGAAACGCAACAAGGTCGGCGTACGCCAATTGGTCACGGCGATAGAAGATACGGTTATCAACACCCTCGCCCACTTCCGCCTCGAATCGCGCGCCCGTCCGGATGCGCCGGGCGTGTACGTGGGGGAGCAGAAAATCTGTTCGTTGGGTTTGCGGATCCGCAAAGGCAGCTCATTCCACGGCCTGGCCCTGAATGTGGCGATGGATCTCAGCCCCTTCCAACGCATCAACCCTTGCGGTTACGCCGGCATGCAAATGACGCAGGTCAGCGCGCTGGCGCCCGGCGTTGGCATTGAAGACATACACCCAATCCTGGTACAGGAATTTGTTCATTTACTCGGCTACCAGACGGTCGAGCTTCGTAACTGGAACCTGCACGATTATGAGTAAACCAATTCAGATGGAACGCGGCGTCAAATACCGCGATGCTGACAAAATGGCGCTGATCCCGGTCAAAACGGTGGTCACCGAACGGCAGGAGCTGTTGCGTAAACCCGAGTGGATGAAGATCAAACTGCCTGCCGACTCAACGCGCATTCAGGGCATCAAAGCCGCCATGCGCAAGAACGGCCTGCACTCCGTCTGTGAGGAAGCCTCGTGCCCTAACCTGTCCGAGTGTTTCAACCACGGCACTGCCACCTTCATGATCCTCGGCGCCATCTGTACCCGCCGCTGCCCGTTCTGCGACGTGGCCCACGGCCGCCCGATCGCGCCGGACGCCAACGAGCCGGAAAAGCTGGCGCAAACCATCGCCGACATGGCGCTGCGTTATGTGGTGATCACCTCGGTTGACCGCGACGATCTGCGCGACGGCGGCGCTCAACACTTTGCCGACTGCATCTCGGCCATCCGCGCCAAGAGCCCGAACATCAAAATTGAAACGCTGGTGCCGGACTTCCGCGGCCGTATGGATCGCGCGCTGGAGATCCTCACCGCCACGCCGCCGGACGTATTCAACCACAACCTGGAAAACGTGCCGCGCGTATATCGCCAGGTGCGCCCGGGCGCCAACTACGAGTGGTCGCTGAAGCTGCTGGAGCGCTTTAAAGAAGCGCACCCGGATATCCCGACCAAATCCGGCCTGATGGTCGGCCTGGGCGAAACCAACGCGGAAATCGTCGAAGTGATGCGCGATCTGCGCCGTCACGGCGTGACCATGCTGACGCTGGGGCAATACCTGCAGCCGAGCCGTCACCACCTGCCGGTGCAGCGCTACGTCAGCCCGGCCGAGTTCGACGAGATGAAAGAAGAAGCGATGGCGATGGGCTTCACCCACGCCGCCTGCGGCCCGTTCGTGCGTTCGTCTTACCACGCCGATCTGCAGGCCAAAGGGATGGAAGTGAAATAACGCGTAATAGTTTGTTACGCTAAAGACGGCGGAAACGCCAAAAAACGGATGTTCGCAAGGCATCCGTTTTTTATTGCGCGCCACCAGGCGGGGTTAAACGTCTTTCTTTTCGACGCTCTGCTGAGCGGACTGGCTTTCGGCGGCGTTGTTGCCGGCGGCCGGCGGCGTGCTGTCGTCGCCCACGGCTTTTTTAAAGCCTTTCAGCGCCGCGCCAAGATCGGCGCCGAGCGTACGCAGTTTGCTGGTGCCGAACAGTAAAATCACCAACACCGCAATCACCAGAAGTTTGGTAATGCTGATACCTTCCATACTCACCTTCTTATCATAGAGCGCTGCGTGAACAGCGAGAAAAACTGACCTTGCCTGCGAATATTTAGCGACTTTCCTTCGGCTCGCACAACCGCAACATGTAACAGAGTGAGATCCGTCGCAGGAATGCCACGCGGCCGCACGGCGCGGATTCCAGACTATTCTTAGTTTATCGCCCGCATGATACGCTGCCGTGATACTTATCAGGGAGATGCCGGATGTATATTGCTCCACCCATTTTCGATGCCCGAAAATCCGGCCTCAGCTTCGCCAAACGCACCTATCTGCCCCGCGTCGCCGGCCTGGGACTCGGCTTTATCTGCGTCTGCGCCGCGCTCTACCCCTTTGCTCCGCCCACGGCGGTCTGGCTATTGCTGGCCTTTCACGGCTTTCTCTGGCCGCATCTTGCCTACCACCTGGCCCGCCGCGCCAAAGATCCGTTCAAAGCCGAGATCCGCAACCTGCTGATCGACTCCGCCTTCGGTGGCTTCTGGGCCGCGATGATGGCGTTCAATGCGCTGCCGGCGATCGTCATCCTGTCGATGATGAGCATGAACAACATCGCTTCCGCCGGCAAAGCGCTGTTTGTCAAAGGGTTGGCGATTCAATTGGCCACGGCGGCGCTGACCGGCGCGCTGCTCGGCTTCCCGTTTCAACCGCACAGCACGCCGCTGCAAATCTATCTGTGCCTGCCGATGATCTACCTGTACCCGACGCTGCTCGGGCTGGTGACCTACCGCACCGCCAAGCGGCTGGCGGAAAAGAAACAGGAGCTGCAACGCATCAGCACTCGCGATGGGCTGACCGGCTTGTACAACCGCCGCCACTGGGAGCACCTGCTGCATCGCCAGTTTGACAGCTGCCGCCGCTACCAGGACAACGCCACGCTGATCCTGATGGATATCGATCGCTTCAAAACCATCAACGACACCTTCGGCCACGCTTTAGGGGATGAGGCCCTGGCGGCGCTGGCGGAAGAGCTGCTGATCGGCTTGCGCAACGTGGATATCGTCGGGCGCTACGGCGGCGACGAGTTTGGCGCAGTACTGCCGAACACCAGCGCCGAACAGGCGGTAACCGTCCTGCGGCGCATCCAGCAGCGGCTGGACGCCGTCATCTTCAAAGAGGCGCCACAGCTGCGGCTGCAGATCAGCGCCGGCATCGCCAACTACCACCCCGCGCTGGGCGGTTATCTGGACTGGCTGAAAGCGGCCGACGGCGCGCTTTACCGGGCGAAGCAAAATGGCCGTAACCGGCTGGAAACGGCGGCGCCGACGGGCGACTAACTGACTGGTTTAATAACTTGGCAAAATACTTCGGCGCTTCGACAAAGCCTTCACGCCGGTAAAACGCATGCGCCCGCTCGCTTTCCACCGCCACCAGCAGCGCCTCGGTGCCGGGATAATCCAGCGCCGTCATTAATTCGGCGATCGCTCAGGCGCGCCGTTCTGATTTTCATGGGGTGACCTCGCAGATTGTCGATACTACAAAATAGGCGGCGTTAGGTGTAACATCCATCCGGTGCGGCGAAAAAGGCCGTGCGGCACGCTGGAGATGACATTCCTCCCTAACCGCCTTCACAGGCTGATGATGTCTACGTAACCTCTCGGAGAGAGGCGCGTAGCGTTACGCCTGTCCCTTTCCGAACCCCGTGAATTTCTCTGTTTGAAAGGGAGTTGCCCCATGTTGAGTTCTTTACTGGCCGTCTTTATCGGCGGCGGCGTCGGCAGCGTTTTGCGCTGGGCGGTAAGCATGAAAATGAACCCGCTGAACGCCCACATTCCGCTCGGTACGCTGATGGTCAATCTGATCGGCGGTTTTATCATCGGCCTGGCGATGGCGATTTTCACCCGCATGACGCATCTGGATCCCACCTGGAAATTGCTGATCACTACCGGGTTCTGCGGCGGCCTGACCACCTTCTCCACCTTTTCGCTGGAGGTGGTATACCTGATGCAGGATGGCCGCTTCGGCTGGGCGCTGGCCAACATGCTGCTCAACCTGGCCGGCTCGCTGGCGATGACGCTGCTGGCTTTCATGCTGGTGATGTGGGTCAACGGGCGCTAAGCCCTTAATGTTTCCTTAATCTTGCATGCGCATAATCTCATCCAGTACTCCTGACTGGATGAGAAACCGCTATGTTTAGCCTGCCGAAAACCGCCGCCGAAGCGATTGCCGTTGCGCTGTGCGTGCTGATCGTCGCCGCCTTTATCAAATCCTACCTGTTCGCTTAAGCGCTTTTTCCCGCAGCACGCGTTCATGTTGCGTCTTTCCCGCCGGTTACACTACAATTGAGAATGAACGTTCACACCCAGAAATGTGAACCCGGCTCACGCGTAGCAAAGGATCGGGCAGATGCTCTCCCCCAACGACAGTAAACAGGCCAAGGTGCAGGCCCGCCGCGATCAGATCGTCGAAGCGGCGAAAACCAGCTTCCGCCGCCACGGCTTCCACGCCGCCAGCATGGCGGAGATCGCCCAGGGCTCGCAGCTCAGCGTCGGGCAAATCTATCGCTATTTCGCCAATAAAGACGCGATTATCGAAGAGATCGTCAACCGCATCATCGCCAGCAAGATGCAGCGGCTGGAAAACCTTGGCGATCACATCAACCTGATCGCCGGCACGCTGGCGGCGCGCACGCTGTTTCAGCAGCCGGGCGAGAGCGAAACCGATCACATGCTGATGCTGGAAGTGACCGCCGAGGCCACGCGCAACCCGGTGGTAGCCAAAATGCTCAGCGATGCGGAAGCGCGGCTGTTTCGCCACGTGTGCCACAACCTGCAGCGGCTGTATCCCCATTTCAGCGCGGAAGAGATCGCCGCCCGGGTGGAGTTTATCGCCGTCATGAGCGAAGGCACCGGTTACCGCATCCTTACCACGCAAAAAGCCGATGCGTCCCTGCTGCGCGAGCTGTATCAGCAGGCCATTTCTCACCTGTTCAGGAAACGCTAATCTCCCATGACCAAACACTTAGCCAGACAACGTCTGGTGTACGCCGTCGTGCTTGGCCTGTTGGCCGCGCTGGGGCCGCTGTGCACCGATCTCTATCTGCCCGCCCTGCCGGAAATGGCGGGCGAACTGAATACCTCCACCGCCGCCGCACAGCTCAGCCTGACCGCCGGGCTGCTCGGCCTGGGCGTCGGCCAGCTGATTTTCGGCCCTTACAGCGACAAACTGGGCCGCATGCGCCCGCTGTTGCTGTCGCTGATCCTGCTGCTGGGCGCTTCGCTGTGGTGCGCCCTCGCGCCCACCATCGACCAGTTGCTGATCGCCCGTCTGCTGCAGGGCATCGCCGGCGCCGGTGGCGCGGTGATTTCTCGCGCCATCGCCCGCGATCTGTACGCCGGCCATGAGCTGACCCGCTTCTTCGCCCTGCTGATGCTGGTCAACGGCCTGGCGCCGATCGTCGCGCCAGTGCTGGGCGGCGTGATGCTGCAGGTGATGAACTGGCGCGGCATCTTCGGCGTGCTGGCGGCCATCGCCGTGCTGCTGTTCAGCCTGTCGGCGGTGAAGCTGCGCGAATCCCTGCCGGTAGAACGCCGTAGCCAGGGCGGTATCCTGGCGATGCTGATGTCGCTGGGCGGGTTGCTGACCCAGCGCTATTTCATGGGCCTGTGCCTGACGCAAGGCTTCGTGATGGCCGGCATGTTCGCCTATATCGGCGCCTCGCCTTTCGTCTTGCAGCAGATCTACGGCCTCAGCCCGCAGATGTTCAGCCTGTGCTTCGCCATTAACGGCGTCGGGCTGATCATTGCGGCGCAGCTGGCCAGCCGCCTCAGTTCACGTTGGGGGGAGCGTCGGGTGTTGAGGGGCGGGCTAACGCTGGCGGCCGTCGCGTCGCTGTTGCTGCTGTTGGCCGCCGCGCTGCATGCGCCGCTGGTGTTGTTGCTGGTGCCGCTGTTCTTTTCGGTGGCGGTGATCGGCATCGTCGGCCCGACCGCCTCTTCGCTGGCCATGCAAAGCCAGGGGGACAAAGCGGGCAGCGCCTCGGCCTTGATCGGCGTGTGCATGTTCGCCCTCGGCGCCTGCGCCGTGCCGCTCACCGGGCTGGGCGGCACTTCAAGCCTGTCGATGGCGCTGACCATCGTCGGCTGTTACGCCATCGCTATCCTGCTGTTCAGCCTATTAGGCCGCCGCAGCGAGGCATAACGCGCCCAATAAAAAACCCGCTCAATGAGCGGGTTTTAAGAAATTCAGCTACGCAGCTTAGATAGCAGTAACGTTAGCGGCAGATGGGCCTTTGGCACCGTTCGTGATTTCAAACTCTACACGCTGGCCTTCAGCAAGCGTTTTGAAACCGTTGCTAACGATGGCAGAGAAGTGAACGAAAACGTCCTTGCTACCATCTTCCGGAGTAATGAAACCGAAGCCTTTGGATTCATTAAACCACTTAACGCTACCTTTAATCTTAGACATCAAACTTACCTTTAACGTGAATGAAAGACACAAAACCTGTGTCGATTACAGTACAGCAAGCAGGCAGGATTTTGTCCACCACCGCGATCACAGAAATCCGATAAAGAGTGAAAAAATCCGTGTAGCCCGGTGTAAATGGATTGCACCGGTTGCGATAAGCTCCCGTTCCAGGTCAATCCTCTCCACGCGCCGGCGAACAATGCGCGAACGGCCAAACCCGCCCGCTTACCCCAGCGTTGACGCCCCCATGCAGACGCAATCGCTATGAAATATAACCAGATGGTCTTTTTGCTTCGGCGGCCGCTGCACTAGGGTTAGGGTTTATTTCCCACTGTGAGCCAAGCCTATGACCAGCCAGTTGGCAGACAAAATCATCGCCTATCGGCGTGAGCTGCACCAAAACCCGGAGCTTTCCAATCACGAATTCGCCACCACCGCCCGGCTGACCCGCTGGCTGCAAGAGGCGGGCATTCGCCTGCTGCCGTTGGCGCTGAAAACCGGCGTCGTGGCGGAGATTGGCAGCGGCAAGGGGCCGATCATCGCGCTGCGCGGTGACATTGACGCCCTGCCGATCGACGAAATCGCCGACGTGCCCTTCAGCTCGCAAAACCGCGGCGTGATGCACGCCTGCGGCCACGACTTTCACACCTCGGTGATGCTCGGCGCCGCACACCTGCTGAAAGCTCGTGAGGCCGACCTGCCCGGCACGGTGCGCATCTTCTTCCAACCGGCGGAAGAGACCTTCAACGGTGCCCGGCATCTGATCGACGCTGGCGCGCTGGATAACGTTGCGGCGGTATTTGGCCTGCATAACGCGCCGGAGCTGCCCACCGGCACCTTCGCCACCCGCGCCGGGCCGTTCTACGCCAACGTCGATCGCTTCCAGATCCTCATCACCGGCAAAGGCGCGCACGCCGCCAAACCGGAACAGGGCGTCGACACCATCGTCACCGCCAGCCAGATCGTCGGCGCACTGCAGACGCTGCCCAGCCGCAGCTTCAGCTCGCTGGAATCGCTGGTGGTGAGCGTAACGCGCATCGAAGGCGGCAATACCTGGAACGTGCTGCCGCAAACCGTGGAGCTGGAAGGCACGGTGCGCACCCACAGCGACGCGGTGCGCCGCCAGGTGCCGGACAAAATTCGCCAGGTGATCGACGGCGTTGCCGCCGCGCTGGGCGCGCAGGCCGAACTCCGCTGGCAGCCGGGGCCGCCGGCGGTAATCAATGATCCGCATTGGGCGGCGTTCAGCAAAACCGTCGCCGCCGAGGCCGGTTACCGGGTCGAAGAGGCTGAACTGCAGATGGGCGGTGAAGATTTCGCGCTGTATCTGCACCATGTGCCGGGCGTATTCGTCAGCATCGGCTCCGCCAGCGAATTCGGCCTGCATCATCCGCGTTTCAATCCCGATGAACGCGCTCTGTTCCCCGCCGCGCAATATTTCACGCTGCTGGCGGAACGCACGCTGCAACAATTAACCACCGCACCGGAAAAAGCCCTCAGCAACGCCTGAATAACGGTAAAGCGTATTTTCCCGACGCCGCGGATGCCGCGTCGGGGATTATTTTTTCGCTCGCCGTGATATTTGCAATTTTCAACATTTGAATATGCTGTTTTGTTGTTTTACATCCCGCCGCCGCTCATCAATAGTGGGCACATCAGACACCGCGCGCCTCTGCGGCGCATGACAGGATAATTACGATGAGCGACAACGCGACTAATCAACGGCAATTGCGGCTGGGTGCCATTCTGCATGGCGCATCGGGAAATATGTCCGCCTGGCGCCACTCGGACGCCACCGCCGACGCCAGCATCAACCTCGAATTTAATATCGCCACGGCGAAAAAAGCCGAACAGGGGAAATTCGATTTCGTGTTTGTCGCCGATGGGTTATATATCAACGAAAAGTCCATTCCGCATTTTCTTAATCGTTTCGAACCGCTCACCCTGCTGGCCGCGTTGTCCGCCGCCACTGATAAAATCGGCCTGGTGGGCACCCTCTCCACCTCCTACAGCGATCCGTTCACCGTCGCCCGCCAGTTCGCCAGCCTCGATCACCTGAGCAACGGCCGCGCCGGCTGGAACGTGGTGACCTCGCCGCTGGAAGGCTCGGCCAAAAATTTCTCGCGCAAAGAACACCCGGAGCACAGCCTGCGTTACCGCATCGCCGGCGAGTTTCTCGACGTTGCCAAAGGGCTGTGGGACTCCTGGGAAGACGACGCCTTCGTGCGTAATAAGGCCAGCGGCGAATTTTTCCGCGCCGGCAAACTGCACACTCTCAATCACCAGGGGGAGTTCTTCTCGGTGCAGGGACCGCTGAACATCGGCCGCACGCCGCAGGGGCGCCCGATCCTGTTCCAGGCCGGCGCCTCCGAAGACGGCAAACGGCTGGCGGCCCAACACGCCGATGCGATCTTCACCCATCACGACACGCTGGAGCAGGCGCAGGATTTCTACCAGGACGTGAAGCGGCAGCTGGTGGAACAGGGGCGCGAACCGGACGATCTGCGCATCTTCCAGGGCGTCAGCGTGATCGTCGGCGACGACGACGCGGACGTCGAGCGCCAGTACCAGGAGACCGCCCGCCTGGTCAGCATCGAGAATGCCCTCAACTACCTCGGCCGCTACTTCGAGCATTACGACTTCGCCCGCCATCCGCTGGACGCCCCCTTCCCCGACATCGGCGATCTGGGGCAAAACAGCTTCCGCAGCACCACCGACGCCATCAAGCGCAGCGCCCGCGAGCGCAACCTCACGCTGCGCCAGGTGGCGCTTGAAGCCGCCTCGCCGCGCCCGGTGTTCAGCGGCACGCCGGAAGCGGTGGCGGATGGCCTGCAACGCTGGTTCGACGGTGAGGCCGCCGACGGTTTCATCATCAGCGGCGGTACGCCCAACACCTTCGGCCACTTCGTCGATCGGGTGGTGCCCGTCCTGCAGCAACGCGGCCTGTTCCGCCAGGCGTACCACGGCGACACGCTGCGTGAACATCTAGGCCTGAAGCGCCCGTTGAACAGATTCACCCAATAACAAGATCGCTGCCAGGGATACCCGCTATGCAGAAAACCGTTACCGCCGCCCTCGTGGCGGCCTTGCCGAGCCTGACCGGCGCCGCGCAGGCGGGCACCGGCATCGATTCGCAGGCCAATGCCCCCCTATTCACGCGCCGAAGAACCCGCAGGCGAACGCCATGGTCAACCGCTGGAGCGAGAGCGCCGAACGCCTTGCGCAGTCGGAAATCAACCCGCCCGGCCAGGGCGATTAGGAGCGCGCAATGACGCAAGATACCTTCATTCAGACGCTGCCGACCGACCCGCTGATCGCCCCGGTGATCGAAGGGCTGTTCGGCGAATATCGTCAGCGCTACGGCGACTATTTTGGTGACCAGGAACCGGAAGCGCTGGATCTGTACGCGCCACCGCAAGGAGCCTTCATCGTGCTGCTGCGCGCCGGTTCGCCGATCGCCATGGGCGCCTTCAAACGCTATGACGCGCTAACCGCCGAGCTGAAGCGCATCTGGACGCGGGGCGACCTGCGCCGCCAGGGCCTGGCGCAGCGGGTGCTGCAGCAGCTGGAAACGCTGGCGCTGGCGCAGGGATATCGCCGGCTCTATCTAACCACCGGCTTTCGCCAGCCCGAAGCGGTGGGCCTGTATCTGAGCAACGGGTATCAGCCGCAGTTCGATCCCACCGTCGACAGCGAGATATACAGTCGCCCACCCTACGATGGCCGCCTGCCGTTCCGCAAAAGCCTGATTGCAGAGGACGCGTGTTGTTGCGCGTCGGAAAGGAAAATCGCCTAAGGCCCCTTAATCTGTATCAGGAGACATGACATGTCCAAACAAGAAGTCTTGAAAGTGGTGCCCGCCCGCTATCCGCTGCGGCTGATCGGCGCGCTGTTTTCGCTGTTTATTCTGGCCGCCATCGTGCAATCGGTGGCGGGCAACGCGCGCTGGGAATGGGACGTGTTCGCCGAGTGGTTCTTCGCGCCGGCGGTGCTGGCAGGGCTGGGGCAAACCCTGCTGCTGACGCTGCTCGGCACGCTGTTCAGCATCCTGTTCGGCACCCTGCTGGCGCTGGCGCGGCTGTCGCGCTCTTACCTGCTGGCGTCGCTGGCCTGGGGTTATATCTGGCTGTTTCGCTCGCTGCCGCTGATTCTGGTGCTGATCATCCTGTACAACTTTTCCTATCTGTATGACGCCATCTCGCTGGGCATTCCCTTCACCTCCGTGGTGTTCGCCAGCTACCCGACCATCGACATTCTCGGCCAGTTCGCCGTGGCGGTGCTGGGCCTGACGCTGGTGCAGTCCGCCTACACCGCCGAGATCATCCGCGGCGGCATCCTGGGCGTGGATTACGGCCAGCACGAAGCGGCGGCGGCGCTGGGGTTGCCGGGCTATCGCCGCACCTTCCGCATCATTCTGCCGCAGGCGCTGCGCTCCATTATTCCGACCGGCTTCAACGAGATCATCAGCCTGGCGAAAGGCACCTCGATCGTTTACGTGCTGGCGCTGCCGGAGCTGTTTTACACCATTCAGGTTATCTATAACCGCACCCAGCAGGTAATACCGCTGCTGATGGTCGCCACCGTCTGGTATCTGTTCATCACCACCGCGCTGTCGGTGATCCAATACTACATCGAGCGCTATTTCGCCCGGGGCGCGGTGCGCGAACTGCCGCCGACGCCCTGGCAGCAACTGGCCGGCTGGCTAAAACGTTAGGAGACCCGCATGTCTGAAGCCATTGATTATTACGCCTTGCCCGAACAGCCGGCGCGCAATCTCACCCCGGTGCCGGCACGCGGCCTGATCGAAATCAGCAACGTCAGCAAGTTCTTCGGCAAACACAAGGCGCTGGACGACGTCAGTCTGACGCTGCAGCCGGGCACCGTCACCGTGATCCTCGGCCCTTCCGGCTCCGGTAAATCGACGCTGCTGCGGGCGATCAACCACCTGGAACGCGTGGACGAAGGCTTTATCCGCATCGACGGCGACTACGTCGGCTACCGCCGCAAAGGCAACCGGCTGTATGAGCTGAAGGAAAAGGCCATCCTTCGGCAACGCATCAACGTCGGCTACGTGTTCCAGAATTTCAACCTGTTCCCGCACCTGACGGTGCTGGAAAACATCATCGAAGCGCCGGTGGTGCACAAGATCCACTCCCGCGAACGGGCGAAAGCGGTGGCCTATGAACTGCTGGATACCGTCGGGTTGCGCCACAAGGCGGACGCCTACCCGCGCCACCTCTCCGGCGGCCAACAGCAGCGCATCGCCATCGCGCGCGCGCTGGCGCTGAACCCGAAGGTGATCCTGTTCGATGAACCGACCTCCGCGCTCGATCCCGAGCTGGTCGGCGAAGTGCTGGACGTGATAAAGGGGTTGGCCGATCTGGGCGTCACGCTGGTGGTGGTCACGCATGAAATCGGCTTTGCGCGCGAAGCGGCGGATCGGGTGGTGTTTATGGTCGACGGGCAGATCGTCGAGCAGGGCGACGCCAGGCAAGTGCTGGCCCAGCCGCAGCATCCGCGCACCGTCAACTTCCTCAACAAAGTGCTGTGATCGTCGGGGCGCCGCGGCGCCCCGTACCCGAGCTGCTTACCGGCCGGCGAAGCGCCGCTTCTCGGCGGCGAAATCCAGCGGGCGGATCCCCTGCTGGTTTTTGTCCTCTTCGGTCAGCAACGCCGGCGGAATAAACCACGTCACCTCGAACAGCAGCCCGTCCGGATCGTGGCCATAAATGCTTTTGTGCACGCCGTGATCCTCTTCCAGCCCGAGAATGCCGCGTTCGGCCAGCTGGTGACGAATGCGCTCCAACTCTTCCAGGCTGTCCACTTCCCAGGCCAGATGGTACAGCCCGGCCGCTGGCTCATGCTCCGCCGGCGGCTCGTTGTTGGCACGAAACACCCCGGCGCGCTGCTGGCCCAGGTTCTTGCTGAACAGCGCCAAATCGTGATCGTTGTCCGAATCGGCGGCCTGGGTAAACACCGCCCGATCGGGGCTGTCGGACGGCTTGAGCTTGAACCCCAACACCTGATGATAAAAGTCGGCGCTCTGCCGCACGTCGCTGACATACAGCACGGCGTGATTGAGACGTTTGATGCCCATCGCTATTCCTTTACGCATTGAATGAAGTCAGCATGAACATAGCATGTGGGGGGAAAGCCGCTAAATGCCGTTATCGCATGACGAAATGCCGCCCGCGCAATCTGTCGCTGCAAGGCATTCCGCGCTATCATAAGCGCTGTATAGAACCCTTTTGTGAGAATAGCGATGAACGGCAAGATAACGACTTTTTTTGAAGACAAAGGCTTCGGCTTTATTACCGACGAGAACGGAGAAAATCGTTATTTTCACGTGATTAAAGTGCAAAACCCGGAGCTGATTAAGAAAAACGCGGCGGTGACCTTCGAACCGACCAACAACACCAAAGGCCCGTCGGCTTATGCGGTCAAAGTGTTGGCGCCCAGCAAATACATCATCATCGCCAATGAAAGAATCAAGATCGCCAGCATCAAGTCTTTCAATACTTTCACCAAGGAAGTGCCGGTCAAAGCCGACGTGGATAAAGAGAACACCGTGCTGTCGGTCGGCCTGCTGATGAACCGCATTCGCCCGCAGTCAGAAGACCCGGCGCAGACCATGCAAACGCTGCGCATGCTGACCATCACCACCTTCCAGAACACCACCCATACCTTCTCCGAGCACGAGATCGATATGGATGAGACCATCAAGGCGCTGAAGAGCCTGTAAGCGCCGGTTGCCCAGCGTCGAGCCCTAGCGAAACAGGATATGCTCGACGCTGTTGCCGCTCACCACGTTGAACGACTCCACCCGATTACGCCCCTGCGATTTGGCGCGATACAGCGCGATATCAGCCATATTCATCAGTTGCTCCAGCGATTTCACCTCATTCATCGCCAGGCTGGCGACGCCGACGCTGATGGTCATTTTCAGCGTCTGTTTGCCTTCCGCCTGCAGTTCCGCTTGCTCCACCAGCCGGCGCAGATGTTCCCCCAGCGCCACGCCCTGCGCCGCCAGCGCGCGCGGCAGCATGATGGCGAACTCTTCTCCGCCCAGGCGGCCGAACAGCTGATCGTGCCGCAGTTCGCGACGCACGATGTGCGCGAACGACGCCAAAACCTGATCGCCGGCGCTGTGGCCGTGCGTATCGTTGATCTGCTTGAAATGGTCGATGTCGATCAGTAGTAGCGACACCGCCTCTTTGGAGCGGTGTTTATGCTCCAGCAGCTCGCCCGCTTTGCGCGTCATCGCGCTGCGCGCCAGCACCCCGGTCAGAAAATCGTGGTTGGCGCTGTGCTCCAGACGCCGCATCAGCTTGCGGTTGGCGGCGATGGAGCTGGCGAGGATCAGCGGCCCCATCACCAGCATGGCGATGCCCAAGCGGGCGGACATCAGGGTATCGAGGAAGGCGTTGTGGTTGTTCGGCGTTTCGTACAGCATCAGGTTGGCGGAAATGCTGCTGATCTCGGTCATGCCGGTCAATAGCGTCAGCAACGTCACGGGGAACAGCGGGTAGCGCACCGCGCACCACAGCAGCGCCGGGATCGGGAAGGCGATAGCGCCCGGCCCGCCGATATAGACGCTGAATATCAGCGACAGCAGCAGCGCCAGCAGCGGCAGGCAGCCCTTCAGGCGCCAACGCACCTGCATGCGCAGCAGCTGCTTCAACCGCGGCGCCGCCATCAGCACCGGCAACAGCAGCAAGGTCGTCGAGAACTGCTCGCTGAACCAGGCCAGCCAGGCGACCACCACCGTGTTGTTGTACAGGCTGTCGTTGCGCAGCACCGACAGCGTCGACGCCACCGCCGCACCGGCCAGGCTGGCGCTGAACATATAGAGTATCGCCTGGGGTTTGCCCATGCGCCGTTGAGATTGGGGCAGCATCAGCATGATGCCGTAACCGACGGCGATCAGCGACATGTTGCAGGCGTTCAGCCACAGCGCCAGAGACCAGCCTTCGCCGGTGCTGAGATCGGCGGCGACCATGCCCAGATAGGTGGTAAGCCAGCCGAGCGGCGTGGCGTAAACGGGTTTTCGCAGCAGCAGGCCGAGCAGAATCGCATTCACCGGCCAAAATAAGGAAAGCGAGCCAATCGGCCGGCTAAGAATACCCACCAGGGAAAGTAAAAAGGCCAGCATGAAAAGATTGATCAGCTGAACCGTTAGCGGCAGGCCATGCCTGGCGTTTATTCTGGCGTTCATCGCCTCGCCCATATTTTGCTAATAACCAGAATAATAATGTGCATACTCTCTCGCCCGGCCAGTGAGGGATAGTCAATCCGAATTTCAACCAAAAAAGCCAGACAAATCAATAATAAAAAGCATTAACATTTAATTAACAGACTTTTCTTAGCCTGATGCGCCTGCGGCGAACTCCCCCCGCATAGCGTCAGCAAATAATGCCCACTCTGCTGTCAGCATAGCGCATAGCGTAATAGGCCGCCGAGGGCGTTAATTACATTAATAAGTTTATGGTTATTGGTCGTTGAATGCTGTTTGAATAACTGCGCGATTATTTTCCTGCAACTGGGCCGCCCGTGCAATAACAACCCCAAAAAAGCCCGCATAGCGCGGGCTTGCCTGAACAACAGCAAATCGACAGTTACAACACGGCCATGCCTTGCATGCCCGTGCTGCCGCGCAGTATAGCGGTGCAAGCTTAAGCAGACCTTAGCAACAAAAAACCCGGCCTAGGAACCGGGAATATTTGTACGAAATGCAGTGTTAGCCCAAGCAGGCTAATAACATTTCGCAGCTTACACGCCAATTGTGCAGAGAAAATGAACGCGGCGTCCGCTCAACCGCACCGCCGCCCTCTCTGCACGGAAGGGCTTACGCCAGTTTGGCGGCAAAGCCCGCTACGCGCTGGCCATAGAGCTTGGCGGTCGCCAGATCGCCCGACAGCATCTCATCCACGCCGGCATCCGCCGGGGTCTGCACCAGCAGCCCCACCGAACCGCCCAGGTTATTGACGTCGGTGCGCTGCGCCGATTTGGTGTTGGCCGGCATCAGCCCCAGGCTGACCCACAGGCCGCCATGTTGTGAAGCCAGCGTCTGCAGCGCGATCAACGTCACCTGCTTGTCGCCGTTCAGGCTGGCGCTGTTGGTAAAGCCGCCGAACACTTTGTCTTGCCACTTGCGGCCGAACCAGGCCTTGGAGCTGGCGTCGGCGAATTTCTTGAACTGCCACGACGGGCCGCCCATATAGGTCGGCGAACCAAAGATGATGGCGTCCGCCTCATCCAGCGTCTGCCAGGCTTCGTCGCTGATATCGCCGTTCTGATCGATGGCGATCAGTTCGGCCCCGGCGCCTTCCGCCACGACTTTCGCCAAACGCTCGGTATGGCCGTAGCCGGAATGAAACACCACTACTGTCTTCGCCATAGAAATTCTCCACTCATTGCACAAAGGCGCCGACGGCGCCCCTCTCGCGTTCAATCTAATCAAGCGCGCAGCGGCTGAATACCAAATAAAACTGACGGTGTTATTCAAAAAAATCGCGTTACTCTGCCAGGCATGCGCAGATAAAAAAAATCCCGCGCAAGGCGGGATAAACTTAACAGGGATGGGGTAATACACTACAGGGAATGGATAACACACAACATCATCGGGTAGAGCTACAGTACCAATCCCAATGTATAGAACTGTCATCCCCGCGTAAGTTTGCTCGGCCAGATGTAACGCCGAATGGGAAATATGACATTTTTCTCAACGCATCACGAACAGGCGCGACTCAAACCGCCGCTCTTGAAGATGCCGGTATTGCCCGCCCCCCGGCGACGAACGGCCGAAGTTCGAAAAATCGGCGCAATCAGCGCACCGCCGCACGGCCCTCAGCGGATTTCAACAGTGATATCCGGGTAAGCTTGCTCACCGTCGCTGAGGTAATGCCCCAACGCCCGGTAAGCCATAACGTACAGCACGGCGGCGGCGCACAGGCACAGCAAGGTCACGAGCAGGAATCTGGATTTGCGCACGATAGGCTCCGTGGAGAAATTTTCGCCTATTGTAGCGCGGCAAAATAAACGAAGGTTCAATTGCCGGCGGGTCAAGCGCCTCACCCTCACTCGGCGAGGCGGCTTCATATCATTTCTTCAGCATGTAGATAAACGAATCGACGGTTTCGCCGCCGGCGGTGGTGACGCTGACCGCCACTCGTTCATAGCCCTCACCTTCAAACGCATCGAGAGTCGGCCAGTGGTTGACGAGGTTAGCTGAACGGAACAGAAACCCGTTCACCCGATTGCCACTGTTATCCAGCACGATGCCCGGGTAGCCCATCTCGGCGCCCCAGCCTTCGTTAAGCAGCGAGCCGCCGACGCTGCCTTCTTCCCAGCTGCCGCCGATGGCTTCCATAATGTGCGCGTTGGGCCTGCCCGGCCCCAGGGTGCCGTAAACGAATAAGCTTTGCATTTTTCTCTCTACTACTCACTGAAAGTTAACGCATGAACATAGCATGACGTTCAGCGGCGAGCCAACGGGAGTACGGGTAGCGCAGTCGAGTTTTCAAGGGAACAAGTAGGGGGAAGAAAATCAAGGGAGTAATGGCACGCCCTATAGGATTCGAACCTATGACCTACGGCTTAGAAGGCCGTTGCTCTATCCAACTGAGCTAAGGGCGCATTGAGATGCGGCAACCTGCGGCTGCGGGTTGGGATTATACGGTCAGAGGTTAGCGAGTCAATGCCTTTTCATGGCGTTACGGCGGCGGCCGTGCTTTATGGCGTTTTTTCCGCCAGCGCCCGCACGGCGAGGGTTCCCGTCAACCGGGCGCCGCCATGCTGAGCCAGACCAAAGCCTATGTAAATCGGCGCGCGCTCAGCCCCTTGCCGCCCATCGCCCCGCCGCAGGCAAAGGCGGGCGGACTGCACCACTGCGGCGATGTCCCCCCAATCGGCATGCTCAACCACCCGCGCGTTGCAGGTCATCTCCCCCCTTTCCCCCAGTGTTGCGTCGGGGCGTGCGCTGTTTAAAGAAGCCTGGCTCCCCGATGCCCAAACCAGCAACAGCGCGCAGCCTGCCCAGGCACAGCCTTTCATGCGCATAACTTCCGCCACAGGGCGCTCAGGCGCGCCCGCCACGACGGCGCTCCTTCATGCTTGCCGAGCCGATGCAGCGCGGTGAGTTGCGCGCTGTCCGCCGGATGCAGAGAAGAATCGAACACCGTTTCCCCTATTCGTTTAGGCTCCGCCGGTTGCTCGTCAGGCTGATGATGCAACGGGTAAAGCCGGGTTATCGCCCTCATGATCCTGCCCTCTTTCGCCCAGTGAACCGCCCCAGCGTATCCAAGTGCCGGTAAAAATGGCGTAGAGGATCCTGAGGCCGGCATAAAAAAAGCGTAAATCGGCGTCGGCAACGGCCGCGAGGGTGATTCTGCGCCTGACAGCGCGCTCAGCTTCTGCCAGAATAGCGGCATCCCCGCTTTTCTTAATTGATGGATTTCCACACTGATGTCAGCAAAGATTATTGATGGTAAAACGATTGCGCAGCAGGTTAGAAACGAAGTGGCTGAGCAAGTGAAACAACGTCTGGCGGCCGGCAAACGCGCCCCAGGGCTGGCGGTTGTGCTGGTCGGCGAGAACCCGGCCTCGCAAATTTACGTCGCCAGCAAGCGCCGCGCCTGCGATGAAGTCGGCTTCCTTTCCCGCTCCTACGACCTGCCCGCTGCCACCAGTGAAGCCGAGCTGCTGGCGTTGATCGACCAGCTGAACGCCGATGAGGAAATCGACGGCATTCTGGTGCAGCTGCCGCTGCCGGCCGGCATCGATAACGTCAAGGTGCTGGAACGCATCCACCCGGACAAAGACGTCGACGGCTTCCACCCGTACAACGTCGGCCGCCTGTGCCAGCGCGCCCCTAAGCTGCGCCCGTGCACGCCGCGCGGTATCGTCACCCTGCTGGAGCGTTATAACATCGATACCTACGGCCTGAATGCCGTGGTGGTCGGCGCCTCCAACATCGTCGGCCGCCCGATGAGCATGGAGCTGCTGCTGGCCGGCTGCACCACCACCGTCACCCACCGCTTCACCAAGAATCTGCGTCATCACGTCGAGAACGCCGATCTGCTGGTGGTGGCGGTCGGCAAGCCGGGCTTCATCCCGGGCGACTGGATCAAACCGGGCGCCATCGTGGTGGACGTCGGCATCAACCGCTTGGAAAGCGGTAAAGTGGTGGGCGACGTCGATTTCGACGCCGCCAGCGAGCGCGCCGCTTACATCACCCCGGTGCCGGGTGGCGTTGGCCCGATGACCGTTGCTACACTGATCCAAAATACCTTGCAGGCCTGCGAGGAATATCACGACGTTCAACCTAAATAAGTAAGGCAGTATGGAAATTTTCAATCTGGACAATCATCCCCACGTCGAACTGTGCGATCTGCTGAAGTTCCAGGGCTGGTGTGAAAGCGGCGGCGCCGCCAAAGAAGTCATCGCTGAAGGGCAGGTGAAAGTCGACGGCAAGGTCGAAACCCGCAAGCGCTGCAAGATCGTCGCCGATCAGGTGGTGGAGTTCAACGGCGGCAAGGTCATGGTTAAACCCTGACCCGCAGCCATAGAAAAAGGCGCTGAATTCAGCGCCTTTTTTGTTTTTCCCTGCGGCTGGATTACTTACGGCGCCAGGTGGTGCCCTGCGGGCCGTCTTCCAGCACGATGTTCATCTCGTTCAACCGATCGCGGGCGGCATCCGCCAGCGCCCAATCCTTCGCGGCGCGCGCTTCGTTACGCTGTTTGATCAGCGCTTCGATCTCCGCCACTTCGCCGTCGTCAACCTGAGCGCCTCCTTGCAGGAACTGCTCCGGCTCCTGCTGCAGCAGGCCGAGCACCTTCGCCAGCTTGCGCAGTTCCGCCGCCATGCCGTTGGCCGCCGCCATGTCTTCACCCTTGAGGCGGTTAACCTCGCGCGCCAGATCAAACAGCGCCGAGTAGGCTTCCGGGGTGTTGAAGTCGTCGTCCATCGCTTCGCGGAAGCGGGCTTCGAACGCTTCGCCGCCGGCCGGCGCGGCGTCGGCGTCGGTGCCGCGCAGCGCGGTATAGAGGCGCTCCAGCGCGGTACGCGCCTGTTTGAGGTTCTCTTCGCTGTAGTTCAGCTGGCTGCGATAGTGGCCGGACATCAGGAAGTAACGCACCGTCTCCGCATCGTAATGGCCGAGCACGTCGCGGATGGTGAAGAAGTTATCCAGCGATTTGGACATCTTCTCTTTGTCGATCATCACCATGCCGGAGTGCATCCAGTAATTGACGTACGGGCCGTCGTGGGCGCAGCTCGACTGTGCGATCTCGTTCTCGTGGTGCGGGAACATCAGATCGGAACCGCCGCCGTGAATGTCGAAGTGGGTGCCCAGCTGTTTGCAGTTCATGGCGGAGCATTCGATGTGCCAGCCCGGACGGCCCGACCCCCACGGCGACTGCCAGCTCGGCTCGCCCGGCTTGGACATCTTCCACAGCACGAAGTCCATCGGATTGCGCTTCACGTCGTCGATCTCCACGCGCGCGCCGGCCTGCAGCTGATCCAGATCCTGACGCGACAGCAGGCCGTATTGCGGATCGCTGTCGATGGAGAACATCACGTCGCCGTTGCTGGCCACGTAGGCGTGATCGCGATCGATCAGGCGCTGGGTGATCTCGATGATCTCGGCGATGTGCTGAGTCGCGCGCGGCTCTTGATCCGGGCGATCGATCAGCAGCGCGTCGAAGTCGGCGTGCATTTCCGCCAGCATGCGTTCGGTCAGCTGGTCGCAGGTCTCATGATTTTCCGCCGCGCGGCGGATGATTTTGTCGTCCACGTCGGTGACGTTGCGCACGTAGTTCAGCGAATAGCCGAGGTAGCGCAGGTAACGCGCCACCACGTCGAAAGCGACAAAGGTACGACCGTGCCCGATGTGACACAGGTCATAAATGGTTACCCCGCACACGTACATGCCCACTTTCCCGGCATGAATGGGTTTGAATTCCTCTTTTTGACGACTCAGGGTATTAAAAATCTTTAGCATCGGGAGATTCCGTGGTGTGCGTGATAACAAAAAAGATAACCGGGCTTCAGGTTTCCGCCCGGTAGCGTATTGAAACCTGAAGCCTGATCTATTGCAAGGTTAAGGCCATGCTTTGCTGATTTCACGCGAATAAAATGCGCGAAATTCGGCGGCCGGCGCAATTGTTATAATATAACACAAATGCGATTACCACAGACAGTGCGCGGTTGAGCCGCTGCTGACTCGCTGGGGCGGATATGTTATAAGGGCGGTCTGAATGTTCACTCGCTTTACGTGACGTCTCACTTCACCTTGTTAGGATTAAAACTATGGTTACTTTCCACACCAATCACGGCGATATCGTTATCAAGACCTTTGCTGACAAAGCGCCGGTTACCGTTGAAAACTTCCTGAACTACTGCCGCGCCGGTTTCTACGACAACACCATCTTCCACCGTGTGATCAACGGCTTCATGATCCAGGGCGGCGGTTTCGAGCCGGGCATGAACCAGAAAGCGACCAACGCGGCCATCAAGAACGAAGCCAACAACGGTCTGAAAAACACCATCGGCACCCTGGCAATGGCGCGCACCAACGATCCGCACTCCGCCACCGCACAGTTCTTCATCAACGTGGCTGACAACGACTTCCTGAACTTCCGCGGCGAAAACGTGCAGGGCTGGGGCTACTGCGTGTTTGCTGAAGTGGTTGAAGGCATGGACGTGGTCAACAAGATCAAAGGCGTGAAAACCGGCCGCAGCGGCATGCACCAGGACGTACCGGTAGAAGACGTGGTGATCAACAGCGTGACCGTCAGCGAGTAATCGCGGCTGCATGAGTACGCTGTTCATCGCAGATCTGCACTTGTGCGCACAGGAACCGGCAATCACTGCCGGTTTTCTGCGTTTTTTACGGCACGAAGCGGTTCACGCCGACGCGCTGTACATCCTTGGCGACCTGTTTGAAGCCTGGATCGGCGACGACGATCCCGAGCCGCTGCACGCGGAGATCGCCGCGGCGCTGAAAGCGCTGCAACAGGCCGGCGTGCCCTGCTACTTCATCCACGGCAACCGCGATTTTCTGCTCGGCAAGCGCTTCGCCCGCGCCAGCGGCATGCAGCTGCTGCCGGAAGAGAAAGTGCTGGAGCTGTACGGCCGCAGGATCCTGATCCTGCACGGCGACACCCTGTGCACCGACGATCACGCCTATCAGCAATTCCGCCGTAAAGTGCACAACCCGCTGATTCAAAAATTGTTCCTGGCGCTGCCGCTGCGCTGGCGATTGAAGATCGCCGCCAAAATGCGCGCCCGCAGCCAGCAATCCAACCAGGACAAGTCGGAAGCCATCATGGACGTCAACCCGCAGGCGGTCGAGCAAACCATGCTGCGCCACGACGTGCACTGGATGATCCACGGCCATACCCATCGCCCGGCGGTGCACCGGCTGGCGTTGAGCAACGGCGAAGCCCATCGCGCGGTGCTGGGGGCCTGGCACGTCGAAGGATCGATGATCAAAGTCAGCGCCGACGCCGTCGAGCTGATCCAATTCCCATTCTGAATTCCGGACTGGCGCGCGAGTGAAAATTCGCGCTTTCGACGGTGAAAACCGGCGACGCAACCGTTTTCCTCGCCGTGCGCTCATGGTATGCTCTACGCCCTCATTCGGCCCTCAGCCGACGCCAGACAAATCACAGGAGCCTTACACCCATGGGAGCCAACGCTGCTTCAGCCGCCACTACCGGGGCGAAAATCGCAATTGTAATGGGATCGAAAAGTGACTGGGCCACCATGCAGTTCGCCGCCGAAGTCCTGACCCAGCTCGATGTCCCCTTCCATGTCGAAGTCGTTTCCGCCCACCGCACGCCGGACAAGCTGTTCAGCTTCGCCGAGCAGGCTACCGCCAACGGTTTTGACGTGATCATCGCCGGCGCCGGCGGTGCGGCGCACCTGCCGGGCATGCTGGCGGCGAAAACCCTGGTGCCGGTGCTGGGTGTGCCGGTGCAAAGCGCCGCGCTGAGCGGCGTAGACAGCCTGTACTCCATCGTGCAGATGCCGCGCGGCATTCCGGTGGGCACGCTGGCGATCGGCAAAGCCGGCGCCGCCAACGCCGGGCTGTTGGCGATGCAGATCCTGGCGCTGCACGACGCCGCGCTGGCGCAGCGTTTGGCGGACTGGCGTCAGGCGCAGACCGAAGACGTCTTGAACCACCCCGATCCGCGGGAGGATGCATGAAGCCGGTTTGCGTACTGGGCAATGGCCAGCTGGGGCGCATGCTGCGCCAGGCAGGCGAACCGCTGGGCATCGCCGTTTACCCTGTCGGCATCGATGCCGAGCCCGAAGCGGTGCCGTATCAGAATAGCGTCATTACCGCCGAGATCGAACGCTGGCCGGAAACCGCGCTGACGCGCGAGCTGGCGACCCACAGCGCCTTCGTCAACCGCGACATTTTCCCACGCCTGGCGGATCGCCTGACGCAAAAACAGCTGCTCGATCAGCTCGGCCTGGCGACCGCGCCGTGGCAGCTGCTGGCGAGCGCCGCCGAATGGCTGCAGGTATTCGCTTCGCTGGGCGAGCTGGCGATCGTCAAACGCCGGGTCGGCGGTTATGACGGCCGCGGCCAGTGGCGCTTGCGCCCGGGGCAGGAAGCCGAACTGCCGGCCGATGCCTATGGCGAGTGCATCGTCGAGCAAGGCATCAATTTCTCCGGCGAAGTGTCGCTGGTGGGCGCGCGCGGCCACGACGGCCGTTCGGTATTCTACCCGCTGACCCACAACCTGCATGAAGACGGCATCCTGCGCACCAGCGTGGCGCTGCCGCAGCCCAACCCGGCGCTGCAACAACAGGCCGAGCAGATGCTGGCGGCGATCCTGAACGAGCTGAACTACGTCGGCGTGATGGCGATGGAGTGCTTTATCGTCGGCGATCGGCTGCTGATCAACGAGCTGGCGCCGCGCGTGCACAACAGCGGCCACTGGACGCAAAACGGCGCGTCCATCAGCCAGTTCGAGCTGCACCTGCGCGCCATTCTCGGCCTGCCGCTGCCGCAGCCGGTGGTGAGCACGCCGTCGGTGATGGTCAACCTGATCGGCACCGCCGTCAACGAACAGTGGCTGTCGCTGCCGCTGGTGCATCTGCACTGGTATGAGAAAGAGGTGCGCCCGGGCCGCAAGGTCGGCCATCTCAATCTGAACGACCCGAGCGCCGCCGATCTGCGCCAGGCGCTGCAGGCGCTGGCGCCGCTGCTGCCGGGCGAGTACCAAAGCGGGCTGGCCTGGGCGCAGCAGAAGCTGGCTTAACGGTTTAAGCCGCCGAAAAAGAAGAAGGTTCAGCCCAGGCTGAACCTTTTTTTTGCCGCAAAGATCAACGCGAGCCGATATTACGCAACGGTTTGCCGGCCATCAGATTACGTTCAATATGTTCCAGAGAAATATTTTTGGTTTCCGGGATCAGCGCCAACGTGATGAAAACAAACAGCACGTTAAGCCCCGCATAGACCCAAAAGGTGTGCGCGCTACCCAACGAATTCAACATGGACAGGAACGTCGCTCCCACAATCATATTGGCGATCCAGTTAGTGGCGGTGGAGCAGGTGATGCCGAAATCGCGGCCTTTCAATGGCTGGATCTCTGAACACAGCACCCAAATCAGCGGGCCGGCGCTCATGGCAAAGCCGACGATAAACATCAGCAGCATGACGATGGCGAAATATTGCGCCACCGCCGAGTTCATGCCGATATTCATCATGGTTCCCAGCGCCCCCATGCCGACGGCCATCACGATAAACCCAAGGATCAGGGTGGGTTTGCGGCCCCAGCGATCGACCAGCCCAATAGCGATAAAGGTGGCCAGCACGTTGACCAGACCGACGATCACCGTGCCCCACATCTGCTGTTCCGTGCTGGCGAAGCCCGCCAGACCGAAAATCTTCGGCGCGTAATACATGGTGACGTTCATCCCGGTGAACTGCTGCATCACCTGGAGAAGAACGCCAAGGAAAACCGCGCGGCGGAAATTTTTATTGCCTTTGAACAACGCCCAACCGCTTTGCTTCAGTTTGAGGCTTTCACGAATTTCATTCAGCTCATGCTGCGCCTGGGCACTGCTGTCGCGCAGCTTCTCCAACACCTGGCGCGCCTGCTCATGACGATTGCGCGAGGCCAGCCAGCGCGGGCTGTCAGGTAAAAAGAACACGCCAACCAACAACAGCCCGGCCGGGATGGTGATGACGCCCAACATCCAGCGCCAGGCGCCGGTATAGCTGAATGCCGTATCAGACAGGTAAGCCGCCAAAATACCGATGGTGATCATCAATTGATACATCGAGATCATGCTGCCGCGGATTTTCTCCGGCGCGATTTCGGAAAGATAAATCGGCGCGGTATAAGAAGCGATACCCACCGCCAATCCCAGCAGAATGCGTGAAACGATCAGCACCTCCACGTTGGGGGCGAACGCTGAACACAGCGATCCCGCGACGAACAGAATGGCGCCGATCATCAAACTGTATTTGCGCCCCAGCCGGAAGTTCATCCAGCCGCTGCCGATGGCGCCGACGGCGGCGCCAAACATCATCGAGCTGACCACCCACTCCTGCTGAGAGCTGGTGATATGAAAAGTGTCGGTAATAAACGGCAGAGCGCCGGCGATTACGCCAATATCCAAGCCAAACAACAGGCCGGCCAAAGCGGCCAAAAAACAGACGAAAAAAGTCATGCCGACATGGGTCGGGCTTTTCTCCGCCGGTGCAACTTTAACGGTAGCGCTCATACAGCCTCCAGGAGAAAACGGTCATCAGTTGTGCGACATGATAGGAGGCAATGCGTCGCAGATAAGTGAGTACGATCACATTAGTGGAAGCGGTTACATAATTTTAAACCTTAATTCTACGCATCAACAGACGACAAACTCGTTTGGTTACTGTGTAACTCATTATTTATATGCATAAAAAAGTAAGCAACGGCCTGAGTTTGGTAAGAGCATTGCCAATACGCATTGTATCGATAGAGTACAAATGTAACCGATTTCACAAAAATCAGCGTGACGTGCGGAAGGGAACAAGGAGAAAAGCCACGGTAACGCGCGGCGGAAAATCGGCAGGCCCGGCCGCGCTTGGCAGCAACGGACCTGCGATAGCAAGATCAGCCATCATAACTGCGGAACAGCGCCCGGCCGCGCAGCAGGCGCACGCCCAGCCAGCCGCCGCACAGCGACAGCAGCAGCGCGCTGGCCAGCGGCAACGCCCACCACAGCACCGGCGTCGGCGTCCACGGGAAGTCGAATACCCGGCTCTGCAGCAGCCACAGCGCCGCCTCGGCGCCCACCGCCGCCGCGATGCCCGCCACCAGCCCCAGCAGGGCGAACTCGCACCACAGCGTGCGGCGCAGCAGCCGTTTGCCGGCCCCCAGCGTGCGGTACACCACCAGCTCCTGGCGGCGCTGACGCATGCCGACCTGCACCTGCGCCAGCAGCAGCAGGCCACCGCACAACACCACCAGCACCACCATCACCTCCAGCGCGCGGCTGACCTGCTGCAGCACGCCGCCGACCTGTTTCAGGATCGCGCCGATGTCCAGCAGGCTGAGCGTCGGAAATTGGCGGTTGAGCTGGGTCAGCATCTGGCCGTCGCCGTCGTAGCGGAAGCTGGTAAGCCAGGTCTGCGGCTGGCCGTCCAGCGCGCCCGGCGGGAAGATAAAGTAAAAGTTCGGCTTCAGGCTTTCCCAATCCACCTGGCGCAGACTGGTGACCTTGGCGCTGAACGCCTGGGTATCGCCGCTGAAGGTCAGCGTGTCGCCCAGCTTGATCTTCAGCCGCCCGGCAATGCCTTCATCCATCGAGACTTCGCCGCTTTTCGGCGGCCAGCTGCCCGCCACCAGCGGATTATGATCCGGCAGATCGGCCAGCCAGGTCAGGTTCAGCTCGCGGTTCACCGCCTCGCCGCCCGGATCGTCTTCATGCACCCGCTCGGTCGCCAGCTGCTGGTTTATCTCGGTCAGGCGCACCCGGACGATCGGATAATAGGTTTCCGGCTTGATCTGGTGCTGCTGCAGGAAGGTTTTCACCTGCGGCACCTGCGCCTCGGTCATGTTGAGCAGGAAATAGTTCGGGCTGTCCGGCGGCAGCTGTTGCTGCCAGCGTTCGAGCAGATCGCCGCGCAGCACCAACAGCAGCGCCAACAGCATGAACGACAGCGAAAATGCCGCCAGCTGGCTGATGGTCACCCACGGCTGATGCAGCAGGCGGTTAACCGCCATCCGCAGCGCCAGGCTCTTGAGCGTGATGCGGCGCAGCAACAACAGGCTGCCCCAGCCGATGCCGCCCAGCAGCAGCGCCAGCACCGCCATACCGGCCAGGATCGCCCACAGCAGCGTGCTGGCCCCCATCAGCGTCACCAGCAGCGCCACCACGACCGCCGCCGTCACCGGCAGGAAGTAACGCAGCGGCCAGACGTTGGCCACTACATCGCGGCGCAGCACCCGCAGCGGTTGGGTAGCCAGCAGCTGACGGTACGGCCGCAGCCCGACCAGCAGTGAAATCAGCACCAGCGCGCCGAGCGCCCACAGCCACGGCCAGGTGCCGGCGGCAGGCAATGCGGCCGGTAACACCGGTTTCAGCAGGCGAATCAACAGCGCTTCGAACGCCAGCCCGATCGCCCCGCCGCACACCGCCGCCAGCGCCATCACCGCCAGCCACTGGCCGACGATCAGCTTACGTAGCGCGCCGCGCCCGGCGCCGAGGGTTTTCAGCACCGCGATCAGATCGTAGCGGCTGCGGCAATAGTGGCTCATCGCCACCGCCACGGCGGCGATCGACAACAGCAGCGTCAGCAGGGCCGACAACAGCAGGAACTGTTGGGATCGCTGCAGAGACTTGCCGAGCGCGCTGCCGGACTCCTGCAGCCCGAACCAGCGCTGATCCGGCGTCAACTGCGGCGTCAGCCGTTCTTCGTAACGTTGAATATCCGGCTCGGCGCCGGCGAACATGTAGCGGTAGGTCAGGCGACTGCCCGGCTGCACCGCGCCGGTCTTATCGACGTCCGCCAGGTTGATCATGATGCGCGGCGCGGTCTGGAACGGGTTGAAGCCGGCGTCCGGCTCCTGAATGATTTCGCCGGCGATGCGCAACGTGGTGTCGCCCACCTCGAGCGAATCCCCCACTTTCACGTTCAGCAGCGCCAGCAGACGCGGTGCCACCAGCACGCTGCCCGGTTCGGGCTTGATGTTGGCCGGGCGCGTTTCCAGCTTGCCGTACAGCGGATAGGCCAGATCGGTGGCTTTCACGTCCGCCAGCTGCGGCCGATCGCCGGCATAGGTCATGGTGGTGAACGACAGCTGACGGCTCAGTTTCAGCCCCTGCTGCTGCGCGTCCAGCAGCCAGCCTTCCGGCACCGGATGCGCGCTGCGCAGCACCCGATCGCCGGCGATAAAATCGCGGCTCTGCTGGCTGAGCCCTTTGTCCATGCGATCGCTGATGCTGCCCAGCGCCAGCACGCAGGCCACGGAGAGCGTCAACGCCAGCCAAACGATCAGCAGCGACGGCGAGCGCCATTCGCGCCAGAACCAGCGCCAGATCATGCTTCCTCCCACAGCTTGCCTTCACGCAGCCGCAGCCGCCGCTGGCAGCGCGCCGCCAGGGTTTCGTCATGGGTCACCAGGATCAGGGTGGTGTCAAAATCGCGGTTGAGAGAGAACAACAGGTCGGCGATGCGATCGCCGGTCTGGCGATCGAGGTTGCCGGTCGGTTCATCGGCGAACAGCACCCGCGGCCGGCCGCTGAAGGCGCGCGCCAGCGCCACACGCTGCTGCTCGCCGCCGGACAGCTGCGCCGGCAGGTGATCGAGCCGTTTGCCCAATCCCAGCTGTTCCAGCAGTTGCACCGCCTGCTCGCGGCTCTGCCTGTCGCTCTCGCCGCGCAGCAGCGCCGGCAGCTGCACGTTCTCCAGCGCGTTCAGCGTCGGCACCAGCATGAACGACTGAAACACGAAGCCGACGTTCCTGGCGCGCAGCGCGGCGCGGCCTTCTTCGTCCAGCGCGGTCAGCGACTCGCCCAGCAGGCGCACCTCGCCCTCGCTGCCGTCATCCAGCCCGGCCAAAATGCCCAGCAGGGTCGATTTCCCCGATCCGGATTCGCCGATCAGGGCGATCGTCTGCGCGGGTTTGACAAGCAGCTCGACTCCGGTAAGGATGGTGAGCTGATGCTCACCCTGACCAACGTGTTTACTAAGATGATGAACTTCAAGAACGTTTTCCGCTGGCATCTTCCCTTCCTTTTGCTGTTGGGATTATTCAGTTTACGCGCTGTCGCTGCCGATACCTTGTTGATTTTGGGCGACAGTTTAAGCGCCGGCTACCGCCTGCCGATCGAGCGGGCCTGGCCGACGCTGTTGGCCGAACAGTGGCAGAAAAAACCGGGCGCGCCGCAGCTGGTCAACGCCAGCATCAGCGGCGACACCGCCGCACAGGGGCTGGCGCGTCTGCCCGCGCTGCTGAAACAGCATCAGCCACGCTGGGTGCTGATCGAGCTGGGCGCCAACGACGGCCTGCGCGGTTTCCCGGCGCCGGACATGCAGCGCGATCTCGGCCAGATCATCACGCAGGTGCAGCAGGGCGGCGCACAGCCGCTGCTGATGCAGATCCGCATCCCGCCGAACTACGGCCGCCGCTATACCGAGGCGTTCAGCGCCGTCTACCCGGCGCTGGCCAGGCAGTTCAACATTCCGCTGCTGCCGTTCTATATGGAACAGGTGGTGGTGAAGCCGGAATGGATGCAGGATGACGGATTGCACCCCAATGGGGACGCCCAGCCGTTTATCGCCACCTGGATGGCGGAGCGCCTGGAACCGCTAGTAAAACATGAGTCTAACTAAATTAGGGTCGTACACTAGGTAAAGTTATGCAAAAAGCAGTATTGATAACCGGCTGCTCCAGCGGGATTGGACTGATTGCGGCGCAGGATCTGCGCAACCGCGGCTACCGGGTGCTGGCCGCCTGCCGCAAGCCGCAGGACGTGGAAAACATGCGCCAGCTCGGGCTGGAAGGCATCGAGCTGGATCTGGACGACAGCGCCAGCGTCGAGCGCGCCGCCGCCGAGGTGATCGCGCTGACCGGCGGCCGTCTGTACGGCCTGTTCAACAACGGCGGCTTCGGCGTTTACGGCCCGCTCAGCGGCATCTCGCGCAGCCAGCTGGAGCGGCAGTTCGCCACCAATCTGTTCGGCACCCACCAGTTGACCCAGTTGCTGCTGCCGGCGATGTTGCCGCACGGCGAAGGGCGCATTATCCAGACCAGCTCGGTGATGGGCCTGGTCTCCAGCGCCGGGCGCGGCGCCTACGCCGCCAGCAAATTCGCGCTGGAAGCCTGGTCAGACGCGCTGCGCATGGAGCTGCACGGCAGCGGCATTCAGGTCAGCCTGATCGAACCGGGGCCGATTTCCACCCACTTTAGCCAGAACGTCAATCAGACGCAGAGCGACAAACCGGTGCATAACCCCGGCATCGCCAAGCGCCTGACGCTGCCGCCGGAGGCCATTCTGCCCAAGCTGCGCCACGCGCTGGAAAGCCCGCGCGCCAAACTGCGCTACCCGGTGACCCTGCTGGCGCACGCGATGAGCGTGCTGCGCCGCATTCTGCCGGGCCGCTGTCTGGATTGGCTGCTGCGCAGCAACGCTTAATTCGCCCGCCGGGGTTGAAGAATGGCGGCGCGCCCCCATCTACACCCCATGGCTCCGCACGATCAGAGAGAAAAAAGATGCTAGCTCAAGCTGTTGTTGATATTAACGAAACTAACCTGCACCAGACGCTGGAACAGTCGATGTCCATTCCGGTGCTGTTCTACTTCTGGTCCGAGCGCAGCCAACACTGCCTGCAGCTCACGCCGGTGCTCGACAAACTGGCGGCGGAATACGCCGGCCAGTTCATTCTGGCCAAGGTGGACTGCGACGCCGAACAGATGATCGCCTCCCAATTCGGGCTGCGCTCCATTCCGACCGTCTATCTGTTCAAAGACGGTCAGCCGGTCGACGGCTTCCAGGGCCCGCAGCCGGAAGAAGCGATCCGCGACTTGCTGCAGCGTTTCCTGCCGAAGGAAGAAGATCTGAAACTGGCGCAGGCGCAGGAACTACTGGCCGCCGGCAACGCTGCCGAAGCGCTGCCGCTGCTGAAAGACGCCTGGCAGAGCAGCCAACAGCGCAGCGACATCGGCCTGACCCTGGCCGAAACTCAGATCGCGCTCAGCCGCAGCGAAGACGCCGAAGCGGTGCTGGCGACCATTCCACTGCAGGATCGCGATACCCGCTATCAGGGCCTGGTGGCGCAGATTGAACTGTTGAAGCAGGCGGCGGACACGCCGGAAATCCAACAGCTGCAACAGCAGGTACAGCAGCAGCCGGACAACGTCGAGCTGGCGGTGCAGCTGGCGCTGCAGCTGCATCAGGTCGGGCGTAACGAAGAAGCGCTGGAACTGCTGATGGGGCATCTGAAGAAAGATCTGGCCGCCGCCAACGGCAACGCGCGCAAGACCCTGATGGACATTCTGGCCGCGCTCGGCACCGGCGACGCGCTGGCCGCTAAGTATCGCCGCCAGCTGTACTCCCTACTGTACTGATATACCCTTCGTCTTTCCAGCCGCATCGTTGTTGGCTGCACGTTCGAACCCCAGTCACTTAGTTATCTAAGCTCCTGGGGTTTCTCACGTTTGCCGCCTAGACGCAACTGGAAATCCATTGGGTATATGTGTTGTCCCAAAGTAAATATTGAAGGGTATCCCCTAAATAGTTCGAGTTGCATCAAGGCGGCAAGTTTGTAAGTCCCCGGGAACTTACTCAAGTAAGCGACCGGGGCGCGCAAACGCAGCCAACACAGATGCAGCTTGAAATATGACGGGGATATCAGCGATAGACCCGCACCCCGCCTTCCACGCCCGCCGGGCTGAACAACACCTGCCACAACTGAATGTTGCGCGAACGGAACGCGCCGGCGCAGGCGTTCAGGTAATAAGTGAACATGCGTTCGAAGCGCTCGGAATAGCCGCCGGCCAACTCTGGCCATGCCCGTTTGAAGTTCTCCAGCCAGGCCATCAGCGTGCGATCGTAATCGGAGCCAAAGTTGTGCCAATCCTCCATCACGAAACGCCCTTCGCTGGCCTCGGCGATATGCCGCACCGAAGGCAGGCAGCCGTTGGGGAAGATGTATTTGTCTATCCAGGCATCGACGTTGAGATCGGTCTGATTGGAACCGATGGTGTGCAGCAGGAACAGGCCGTCGGGCTTCAGGTTGCGCGCCGCGACGCTGAAATAGGTCTCGTAGTTTTTCGGCCCGACGTGCTCGAACATGCCGACCGACACGATGCGATCGAACTGGCGATCCAGATCGCGGTAATCCTGCAGCAAGATCTCGACGTCCAGCCCGGCGCAGCGTGCCTGCGCCAGCTTCTGCTGCTCGGCCGAAATGGTCACGCCGTGCACCGAGACGCCGTAGTTTTGCGCCGCAAACTGCGCCAGCCCGCCCCAGCCGCAGCCGATATCCAGCAGCGTCATGCCCGGTTTCAGCTGCAGTTTCTCGCAGATCATCCGCAGCTTGGCCTGCTGCGCCTGCTCGAGCGTCTGCGCCTCTTTCCAGTAACCGCAGGAGTATTGCATGTAGGGATCGAGCATCGCCCGGAACAGGTCGTTGCCGATGTCGTAGTGCTCTTTGCCCACCTGCCAGGCGCGCTTGCGCGATTGGCGGTTGAACAGCCGGGCATAGGCGATGCGCGCGATGTCGCTCAGGCTTTTCGGCAGCCGCTCATCGACGCCGGCCTGCAGAATGCGGGTGAACAGCATGTCCAGCCGTTCGCACTCCCACCAGCCGTCCATGTAGCCTTCGCCGAAACCGAGCGAGCCTTCCTGCAAAATGCGTTTGAACAGCGCCGGGTTGTGCACCCGGATATCCCAGGCGCGCGGGCCGTTGATGGCGACGCCGGCTTCCGCCAACATCTCCTCCACAATGCGATACCAGCGATCCTTCTTCTGGGCGAGTTCATCAACACTGAGCGAATCCATAACAATCCTTGGCCGAAATGTCATTTCAAAAAGCATAGTCGCAAATAAAAATGACAAATTTTTGACGGTAAATACCGGGGTGTTTTTACTCTAGCCAAGGCGAGCAACATCATGAAATGAATAAAAATTATTGAAATCATGCCATTTAGGCATACTTATCCGCGCCAACGCGGGCGCGGATAAACCGACGGCGGCTAAGGCAAAATAGAGGTGCCGGCCTGGCCCGCCAGCACCGCGTCGATATCCTGCAGGCCGCCGATATGGGCCGTCCGCCCGGTGCGATCGACGAAGCGGCTGACCGCCATGATCTTCGGCCCCATGGCGCCGTCCGCCACCGCCATCGGCGCCAGCTCCTGCGTGGTGGCGCGCCGAATGGCGCGCTGGCGCGGCGTGCCCCACTCCTGATACACCGCGTCGGCGTCGGTGAGGATCACCAGATGATCGGCCCCCACCTGCTCCGCCAACAGCGCCGCCGCCAGATCTTTATCGATCACCGCTTCGCTGCCCGTCAGCCCACGCTCGTCGGCGATCATCGGAATACCGCCGCCGCCGTTGCAGATCACGATGTGCCGCTGCGACAGCAGCAGCGTGATCGCCTCGATGTCGAGGATCTTTTGCGGCGCCGGCGAAGGCACCACCCGGCGGATGTAGTTGCCGTCCGCCTTCAGCGTCCAGCCGTATTTGGCCTCCAGCGCCTGCCGCTGTTCCGGCGCATACACCGGCCCGATGAACTTGCTCGGCGCCAGATAATCCGCATCCTGCGCATCCACCAGCACCCGCGTCAGCAGCGTGGACACCGGCTGCTGCGGATGGCTGGCGCTCAACTGCTGCGCCAGCATATAGCCGATCATGCCCTGGCTTTCGGCCACCAGAATATCCAGCGGATAGGGCGGCACGTCGCGGTACGCCAGGTTCTGCAACGCCAGCAGCCCCACCTGCGGCCCGTTGCCGTGCACGATGGCGATGCGGTATTTCTGCGCCAGCTTGCCGATGGCGTCGGCGATGAGGGCGATGCTCTTATACTGATTTTCCGCAGAGAGCACGGCTCCGCGCTGCAACAGGGCGTTGCCACCCAACGCAATGACCAAGGTTTTCATGGTTTGCACCCGTAGTTGAAATCATACCGTCCCGGCCGGATCCGCGATCCGGCCCTCGTGTTCACACCGCGCGCCGCACAGTGCGTTAATCGTCGTCACCCCCAGCCACATGCCCAGCAGCGTGTCCGCTCCCGAGAAGTGCCCCAGGCTCAGCACCGCCGCCACCGCCGCCGATACCTCTTCAGGCGCCCGCAGCCCCAGCGCCAACGCATGCAGCGGCGTGGCGAACACGCCCTGCTCGGCGTAACGCAGGTAATGCGCGCTCACCAGCGTGGTCAGCGCGTCCAGCGGTGGCGTCTGGGCGAAAAACGGCGCCAGCCCGGCGACCTGAATGCGGCTGTCGAGGTGCGCGCTCAGCAGCAGGCCGAGCAAGGTGTCGTCGTTGCTCGGCGTCAGCCCCGGCCCCTTGCCCAGCGCCTGGCGCCAGTCGACCGTGTCGCCCCGCAGCCAACGGGAGAAATCCCGCACCAGCGCGGCCGGCTCCCGCGTTAACGGCTGCCTCACCAATCGGCCCAGCTCGCCGTGTAACCCGCACTGCGCCGTGCAGCGCTGCAATACCGCCGTCAGCGGCCGATCGGCAATGGCCGCGCGCGATGTCAGCGCCAGATCCCGCGCCGCGGCGGCGGGCCGCACCAGGAGCCCATCCAACGTGATGCCTGCGGCGGAGAAGGCGCAGCGCCCTACGGACGGCGCCGCACGCCGCACGCGATCGAAATCCCGCGTACCGAGCTGCCACCCCATCGGGCTCAGGCCGCTGCCGGCGCGGTGCAGCGTCAGCAGCCGCGCGTTTTCCGTCAGGAAATTGATCGCGTTGTTGAAGCTGCCGACGCAGCGCAGCGCGCCGTAGTCTTGCGTCGCATGGCGGCTGCCGGCCAACGCGATAATGTCCATACGCCCCTCCGTTCGCTTACGCCGTGATGCCGAGCTTATCGGCCAGCGCTTCGATCGCTTTCTCGAAGCAGCCGAGCGGCGCGCGCACCGTGCCGGCGCCAATTTGCCCGACCCCGGCTTCGCGGTGGGCGATGCCGGTGTTGATCAGCGGCGTGATGCCGGTTTCCACCACCCGGCGCGCATCCAGCCCCAGGCAGGCGCCCTGGAAGTCCCAGGTCGGGATCTGCAGCATCATGTTGCGCTCGAGGTAGATCTCCGCCATTTCCTCGGAGATGTCGGTGGCGGCGCTCATGCCGCCGGAAGCTCCGACGAAGCGCGTCACGCCCGGTGCCGCGACCATCGCCGCGCCGCCAATGCCGAAAGTTTCGGTGATCGCGCTGTCGCCGATGTCCGGGTTGGCGTCTGCCTGGCTGAAACCGGAGAAGAACAGCCCTTCCGGCGTATTGACGGGGGCGGTGAACCAACGATCGCCCATCCCGCTGATCTTAATACCGAAGTTCTTGCCGTTGCGGGTCATTACCGTGACGATGGTGCCCTGCTCAATCTCCGCCCCGGCGTCCATCGCCGCCTTGCAGTAGGCCATCGCCAGATTGAGGAAGAACTGATCGGTGATGCTGAGGAAATGCATCACCTGCGCCAGCTCCGCCTTATCGCGCGGCAGCAGGCTAATCTCCGGCGCCAGCCTGCGCATCAGCAGCGCCGAGGCCGCGATATTGCGCTGGTGGAATTCGTCCCCCATGCTGATCGCCTGCGCCATCAGCGCGGTCAGATCGATCCCCTCCTCCAGCGTCGCCAGTACCGCTTTCAACACCGGGGCCAGCGAGTCGCGCATCCAGCGCAGGCGCTGCTGCACGTCCTCGCCGTAGGCGCCGAAGCGCATCACCTTGCCGATGCCTTCGTTCATGTTGCAGTAGGCGTAGTTGCCGTGAACGGTGTTCCTGACCACTACCATCGGCATGTGGGCCGAGGTGATGCCGCCCATCGGCCCCACCGCGCTCACGCTGTGGCACGGGATGAATTCGATTTCCCCCTGCTCCAGCAGCGCCAGCGCCTGCTGCTCATCCTGCGCCCAGCCTTCGAACAGGCAGGCGCCGATGCAGGCGCCGCGCACCGGGCCGCTCATCTCTTGCCAGGTGACCGGCGGGCCGGCGTGCAGCAGCTTGCGCCCTTCGGCCAGCTGCGGGATCAAACGGTGCGCCAGATCCACATCCTGCCAGTGCGGGCGCGCCTCGCGGATACGGGCGATAACGGCGGCGTTTGCTTGCTCAATCGTTGCGTACATAGCGGTTCCTTACTTTAATTTTTTCAAGATGTTGGCTAATCGTTGATCGCCACCGGCCACCGGCGCCCACTGGTAATGCACCACCGGAATGTCGCTGGTTTGCAGGTCATCGGCGAAGCTGCGCAGCCCGGCGTTGATCACCGCGACGCCGTCCAGCAAGGCCGGCCGTTCGCGTTCAGGTGCGGGTAAGACGGGGGTAATCAGCTGGTGCGCCAACGCGACCGCCGCCGGCAGCGACGGCATCACCGCGATGCCGGCCTCCTGCAGGGTGGCGATTTGCCGCGAGCGCTGCTGTGGATCCTGTTCGGTGCCGGTGACGGTGGCGATCGCCGCCAGCGGGTGGGCCGCGCCGCGCGCCGCGCGCACGTTGGCCACCTCGGCCGCCAGCGACGCCGCCGGATCGTCCTGAGCGCCGAAGCCGATCACCACGTCCAGCAGCAACACGCCGGTCTGCGGCTGCTGTGCCAGGCGGGCGATTTCTTGATTGCGGGCGGTCGGGTCAATCATCGGGTGCGGTCGCCCCTGGGTATAAAAGTCATCGCCCATGTCGATGATGCGATGGCCGTCGGCCATCAGCATGGCGCCGCGCGGGTGCTCGCTATCCACCGGCAGGGACAGTTTTTCCGCCAGCAGCATCGCGCATTCGGCCGCCAGCGTGCCGCCGGCGTACAGCCCGGCGATTTTGCCGCCGGGCACCGCGGGCTGTTGTGCCGCCTGTTGCTGCACGTAGCCCAGCACCGCCGCCAGCCGCGCCGCTTCATCCAGCGTGGCGGCGAACGTGATGTTGCCCTCCTGACGCACGGCGGACTGCGCGCCGAGGAACAGCGCCACTACCGGCTTACCGAGCGCTTTCATCTCGTCGATCACCCGCTGGCGCACCTCGGGCGCCGGCGGTTTGGACACGAACGCCAGCACCAGACTCTGCGGATCCGCCGCCAGCATGCGCAGCGCGCTGATGGCGCTGATGCCGCCGATCTCCGCCGTCAAATCCCGCCCGCCGAGGCCAATGGCGTGCGAGATGCCCTGGCCTGCCAGGGTAATTTGCGAAATCAGTTCCTGAATGCCGGTGCCGGAGGCGCCCACCACGCCGATAGATCCGGCGGGCGCCACATTGGCGAACGCCAGCGGCGCGCCGGCGATGCAGGCGGTGCCGCAGTCCGGCCCCATCACGATCAGCCCGCGTTCGCGCGCCTTGGTTTTCAGCGCCACTTCCTGCGCCGGGCTGACGTTGTCAGAGAACATCATCACGTTGCAGCCGTCTTCCAGCGCGCTATCCGCCAGCTCCGCCGCATATTCGCCGGCGATCGAGATCAGCGCCAGATTGGCGGCGGGCAGCTTCTGCCTGGCGGTGCGCCAGCTGCGCGCCCGCAGCAGTTTTTTGCCGCCCTGGCTGCCCTGCGCAATCGCCTTGAGCGCCGTCTCCAGCGCCGCGCCAATCTCCTCGGCGATCGTCTCGTCGGCGGACTCCGCCTTGATCGCCACGCAAATATCGTTCGGCGTCGCTTCGCTAAACTGCGGGTGCCAGAAACCGGTCACCTCCAATAAGGATTTATTGGCCGGTGTCCCCATCATGACGGATATTTCCTCGACCTTGGGAGATTCACTGAGTTTGCGGGAGATCAACATCAGGCTGACGGAATCCTGAAAGCTCCCCTTTTTAATAAAAGCATGGATCATGGTGATATCCTTAAGACAGCATTTAATAATATCGGCAATATTTCCCGCACCGGCGGCACGGCGACGCATTGAATTCAGCGAAAAGGTTAATTATCAAGCTACAAATTAAAACCGCGCCCCGAGGTGAGTACGGTCACACTTTATCCATTGTTAGAAAAAATAACTTAATCACCTGAATATTAGTTAATCCAGAAGGGAAAAAGTATTTATAAAAAAACTTCTAACAATGGCGATTTAATTCAACGAATTTTTAATCCAATCGGATAAAACGCATCTGGATCACATTATTCCCCCCCGGTATTTATACATTACAACGCAGAGGCGAATTAAATAAACCGTAGTGATAAAAGGACTATATATGAAGGTCTCTAAACAACAATTACATCAGCTTATCCAGCAAAAAATTCACGCCGCCGGCCTGAGCCAGGAACACGCCGGCATCGTCGCCGACGTGCTGGTTCATGCCGATGCGCGCGGCATTCATTCTCACGGTGCGGTCAGGGTCGAATACTATTCCGAACGCATCAGCAAAGGCGGCACCAATAATCACCCGCATTTCACCTTTGAGAAAACCGGCCCCTGCAGCGCCATTTTCGACGGCGACAACGGCGCCGGGCACGTGGCGGCCAAGCTGAGCATGGATCGCGCCATTGAAATGGCGAAAGAGAACGGCGTGGCGGTGGTGGGCGTGCGCCGCATCGGCCACAGCGGGGCGCTGTCGTACTTCGTGCAGCAGGCGGCGCGCGCCGGCATGGTCGGCATTTCGCTGTGCCAGTCCGATCCGATGGTGGTGCCGTACGGCGGCGCCGAGGTCTACTACGGCACCAACCCCATCGCCTTCTCCGCGCCGGGCGAAGGCGACGAGCTGATCACCTTCGATATGGCCACCACCGTGCAGGCCTGGGGCAAAGTGCTGGACGCCCGCTCGCGCAACGCCGCCATCCCCGACACCTGGGCGGTGGACGCCGAGGGCAAGCACACCACCGATCCGTTCGCCGTCAGCGGGCTGCTGCCGATCGCCGGGCCGAAAGGCTACGGCCTGATGATGATGGTCGACGTGCTGTCGGGCATTTTGCTCGGCCTGCCGTTCGGCAAACACGTCAGCTCGATGTATCACGATCTCAGCGCCGGCCGGGAATTGGGCCAATTGCATATCGTCCTGAATCCGGGTTATTTCACCAACGAATCGGCGTTCCGTAAAAATATCAGCCAGGTCATGAAAGAGTTGAATGCCGTTAAGCCGGCGCCGGGCGTCAGCAAAGTGCTTTATCCAGGGCAGAACAGCCATGCGCGTGAAATGGAAAGCGAGAAAAACGGTATCGAAATCGTCGACGATATTTATCAATACTTAATTTCAAATGCTATTTACCAGCGTTCTTACGACCATAAAGATCCCTTCGCCAGTTAACGCACTCTATTATCGTGGGCTTTTTACGCCGCGGCTCGCGGTTGATATTTCTGAGCCGGGGAGAAAAAAGAAAACCTTCATCAGCGCGCTCAGCGCAATAGGTCGGCCGGCGGCGAATAGCCTCCGCCCTGGCCGCATCGCCGCTGAGACACAACATGCGGGCAGGTAAACATGAAAGACTTCCAACAAGAAATCCGTGATATTTCCGGCTGGTTATCGAAAATCGGCGCCGACCCCAGCGGCGGCATGACGCGTCTGCTTTATACCCCGGAATGGATCGAAGCGCAGCACGCGCTGAAAAACGCCTTCGAGGCCGCCGGGCTGAGCACCCATTTTGATGCGGTCGGCAACCTGTTCGGCCGGCTGGAGGGCAGCAAATACCCCGACCAGGTGATTCTCTCCGGTTCACACATCGACACGGTGGTCAACGGCGGCAACCTCGACGGCCAGTTCGGTATCGAAGCCGCCTTCATGGCGATCAAACACCTCAAGGACACCTACGGCCCGCCGCTGCGCAGCCTGGAAGTCATCGCGCTGGCGGAAGAAGAAGGCAGCCGCTTCCCTTATGTGTTCTGGGGCAGCAAGAACATCGTCGGCCTGGCCCGGCGGGAAGACGTGCAGCACATTACGGACGCCAAGGGGGTCGGCTTCGTTAACGCCATGCACGACGCCGGTTTCGATTTCCCTCCGCCGCATCAGCCGCTGCGCAGCGACATCGCGGCCTTCGTCGAGATCCATATCGAACAGGGCAAGGTGCTGGAAACCGAAGGCAAAACCATCGGCGTGGTGACCAGCATCGTCGGCCAACGGCGTTATGACGTGCGGCTGCAGGGCGAAGCCAACCACGCCGGCACCACCCCGATGAGCTACCGCCGGGATACCGTGCACGCCTTCAGCCGCATCTGCTGCGAATCGATCGCCAAGGCGCGCGCCGAGGGCGATCCGCTGGTGCTGACCTTCGGCAAGGTGGAGCCGAAGCCGAACACCGTCAACGTGGTGCCGGGCTTCACCCACTTCACCCTCGACTGCCGCCACACCGATCAGGCCGCGCTGCTGCGCTTCACGCAGGAGATCGAGCAGGATATCCAGCGCATCTGCGCCGAGATGGGCATCGAGGCCGAGATCGATCTGTGGATGGACGAAGCGCCGATCCCGATGAACGAACAGCTGGTGGCCTGCGTCAGCCGCCTGTGCGAAACGCAGCGGCTGAATTACCGCATGATGCACAGCGGCGCCGGACACGACTCGCAAATCTTCGCCCCGCGCGTGCCGACGGTGATGATGTTCGTGCCGAGCATCGCCGGCATCAGCCATAACCCGGCGGAAAAAACCGCCGTCGCCGATTTGAACGAAGGGGTGAAAATCCTGGCGCAGACGCTGTATCAGCTGGCCTACACCGAACAGGGGGCCGAGGCATGAGCAACGACATCGACCCGCGCTACTGGAAAAAGATCGTCGTCGTGCTCTGTCTGGGCTGGGCGGTGATCTGGATCTATCGCACCGTCCTGACGCCGATTTTCCCCGAGATCCAACAAACCATCGGCGCGCACTCCAATGCGGAAATGGGGCTGATCGCCAGCTTCTACTTCTTCGCCTACACCGGGATGCAGATCCCGGCAGGCATCCTGGTGGACAAATTCGGCAAGAAGGTGGTGCTGATCCCGGGCTTCTGTCTGTTCATCATCGCCACGCTGCTGATCGGCAACGCCACCAGCCTGACCATGGTCTATGCCGGCAGCCTGCTGGCGGGCATGGGCTGCGGCTCTTACTACGGCTCGGCCTACTCCCTGTCGTCGGAGAATATCCCGCTGGAACGCCGTGGCCTGGCAACCGCGGTGATCAACAGCGGCTCGGCGCTCGGCATGGCCATCGGCCTGATCGCCTCCAGCCTGCTGGTGAAAAGCTTCAACATGAACTGGCAGATCATGCTGTTCATCATCACCGGCCTGCTGGTAGTGATGACGCTGGTGTTCGCCGTGGTCATCAAAGGCTCGCAGCCTCAAGCCGCGGCGGCCGTCAGCCAGACCGTTGCGCCGACGGCTGCGGAGCCCGAGGAGGACGGCCAGCCCAGCGGCCTGTTCAGCCTGCGCATGATCTCCGCCTACGCGATGTACTTCGCCACCTGCTACGGCTACTACATGATAGTCACCTGGCTGCCCTCGTTCCTGCAGCAAGAGCGCGGCTTTGAAGGGGTGGCCATCGGCTTCTCCTCCGCCCTGGTGGCGTTCGCGTCGGTGCCGGGCGCGCTGTTCTTCAGCCGCATGTCCGACCGTTTCCGCAACAAGAAGGTGCAGCTGATCATTTTCCTCGAGCTGTGCGCGGCGGTGATGCTGGTTTGCACCGTCATTTCGCCGGACTCCACCATGCTGCTGATCAGCCTGATCCTGTACGGGTTGCTGGGCAAGCTGGCGGTCGATCCGATCATGATCTCCTTCGTCGCCGACAACGCGCCGAAGAAAGGCTATGGCACCAGCTTCGGCGTGTTCAACTTCTTCGGCATGTCCTCGTCGGTGATCGCCCCCTTCCTGACCGGCGTGATCTCCGACAGCACCGGCTCCAAGGTGATGGGGTTTTACATCTCCGCCGCCATCCTGCTGGTGGGGACCGCCATTTTCTTCACCGTCAACGTCTTGATGAAACGCACTACGCCAACCCGAACGGCCACCGAGGCCTGACGGCGCTTTTTTACCGGGCGCCGCCGCGGCGCCCTTTCAACGATCAGGAGAATCAACGTGGGTTACTTCAACAATCAAACCGGATATCCAACCGACATTCTGTCAACGCGCGCCATCATCAAACGCGGCAACTATGCGCTGATCCCGCCGAACGGCCTGGTGCGCAACGTCATTCCCGGTTTTGAAAACTGCGACGTCACCATCTTGTCGACGCCGAAACTGGGCGCCACCTTCGTCGATTATCTGGTAACGCTGCACGACTGCGGCCGCAACACCAAAGGCTTTGGCGGCGAAGAGATCGAAACCTTCGTGTACGTCATCGACGGCGCCATCACCGCTTCCGCCGACGCCACCGACTACCCGCTGACCGCCGGCGGCTACCTTTACTGCCCGGCGGGCGTCACCCTGCGGCTGGAAAACGCCAACGGCGGCCAATCCAGCCGCCTGTTCCTCTACAAGCGCCGCTACCAGCGCATCAAGGGTTACGAGGCGCACGTGGTCAGCAACAACGTCGCCAACCTGGAAAAGATCCACTACGAAGGCATGAGCGAGGTGATCCTGCAGGATCTGCTGCCGAAAGATCTGGGCTTCGACATGAATATGCACATCCTCTCCTTCGCCCCCGGCGCCAGCCACGGCTACATCGAGACCCACGTGCAGGAGCATGGCGCCTACATTCTCAGCGGCGCCGGTGTGTACAACCTGGACAATGAATGGATGCCGGTGAAGCAAGGCGACTATATCTTCATGGGTGCCTATGTGCAGCAGGCGGGCTATGCGGTGGGCCAGGAAACCTTCAGCTACATCTACTCCAAGGACTGCAACCGCGACGTCGAGCCGTAAGCGCTTCGCCGCCAAAACCAAGGCCACCTGCTCGCGCAGCGTGGCCTTCTTTTTTATCCCAATCGCCGGCCGATGCGCATCGCGCGGGCGACGTTGGCGGCGCTGCGCTGCAGGTTGAGCTCCCCTTGCGACAGCGCGGCCTCCAGCGCACTCAGGCGCGGCAGAATGCTGAACATCGCGTCTATTCCCTGCGCGTGCAGCGCCTCCGCCCCTTCCTCCACCACGCCGGCCAGCGCGATGACCGGCAAACCGCGCGCCCGCGCCAGACGGGCGACGCCGGACAGCGCCTTGCCGCCCAGCGTTTGGCTGTCGATGCGCCCTTCGCCGGTGATCAGCAGATCGGCCTCCGCCAGCGCCTGCTCCAGGCCCAGCGCCGCCATCACGATCTCGATACCCGGCTTCAGCGTTGCGCCGAGAAACACCTGGCAGGCGATCCCCATGCCACCCGCCGCCCCGCCGCCGGCGACGTGCCGCACGTCGTGACCGGTGCTCTGGCGGATCACCTCAGCATACTGCGTCAGGCCCTGTTCCAACTGCGCCACCATCGCCGCCGTCGCACCCTTCTGCGGCCCGAACACCGCCGCCGCGCCGCGCGGCCCCACCAGCGGATTGTCTACGTCGCAGGCGACCTCGATCCGGCACTGCCGCAGGCGCGCATCCAGCGCGGAGAGATCGATGCCGCTCAGCGTCGCCAGCTCGCCGCCGCCCCACGGCAGCGCCTTGCCGTCCGGGCGGTAGAAGCGCCCGCCCAGCGCCTGCACCATGCCGACGCCGCCATCCACCGTGGCGCTGCCGCCGATGCCGAGGATCAGGTGGCGAATGCCCTGATCCAGCGCATGCCGGATCAGTTCGCCGGTGCCGTAGCTGGTCGCCAGCAGCGGGTTACGGCGCGCCGCCGGCGTCAGCATCAATCCGCTGGCCGCCGCCATTTCGATCACCGCCGTCTTGCCGTCGCCGCTGATGCCGTAAAACGCCGCCACCCGTTCCCCCAGCGGCCCCGTCGCCGATACCGTCACCTTGCGCCCGCCGGTGGCGGCCACCAGCGCGTCCACCGTGCCTTCGCCGCCGTCGGCGATCGGCAGGCAGACGCACTCGGCATCGGGATAAACCTCGTGGAAGCCGCGCGCGATCGCCCGCGCCGCCCGTTCTGCGCTGACGCTTTCTTTAAATGAATCCGGTGCAATAACAATTTTCATGCTGCCTCCTTTATTCGAGACGAAATAAAAATGGCCATGCCTTCCCCCGCTGAAATAATCAGATGAGAAATGCATGGCGAAATAAAATAAAACTGTTGCCGACTATTTAATGAAGATGAAGGGAAGCGTTATTTATTGACCCATTTCGCCGGCACGCTGTAGGTTAATATCGCCCCCAGTATCATCATCGTCGACAAGACGCACATCGCCGCCAAATTGCTGTGGGTCAGCTGTTTGAAATAGCCGATGATATAAGGCGAAATAAAACCGCCGATGTTGGCGATGGAATTGATGAGCGCAATGCCCGCCGCGGCGCAGGTGCCGGTAAAGATGGCGTTCGGCAGGCTCCAGAACAGCGGCGAGGGCACCAGGCTCGACGCCACCGCCACGCACAGCGCCGCCATCACCACGTGCTTGTTGTCCGGGAACAGGCCGATGAAGATCAGCGACACCGCGGCGATGCAGAACGGCACGATGATGTGCCAGCGCCGCTCGCGATGCTTGTCCGAACTGCGCGCGGCCACCAGCATCGCCACCACCGCCAGCATGTACGGCAGCATGGTCAGCAGGCCGATATCCATCACCGAGGTCACGCCGGTGTCGCGAATGATGGTCGGCACCCAAAACGCCAGCCCGCCCTGGCCCATCACGGTGCAGAAGCAAATCAGCCACATTTTGGTGAACGCGGACGATCTCAGCATGCTTTTCATCGTCCACTCCTGCCCGCCGGCGGCGCCCTGGCGCGGCGCGCTCTGCGCCATATCCTCTTTGATCAGCGCCTTCTCCTGCGGGCTGAGCCACTTGGCGCTCTGATAGGTGTTATCCAGGAAACAGAAGATGACGATGGCGATCAGCAGCGCGCGCGGGCCGCTGATAAAGAACAGCCACTGCCAGCCGGAGAGATTCATCAGGCCGTTCATGTGCTCGATGATCCACCCGCACAGCGGGCCGCCGATGATGTTGCTGACCGGGATGCCGCACACGAACAGCGCGGTCATCTTGGCGCGCTGGCTGGACGGGAACCACAGCGTCAGATAGAGGATCACGCCGGGGTAGAAGCCGGCCTCCGCCAGCCCCAGCAGGAAACGCGCCAGGTAGAATTGCCAGGGGTTGGTGATAAAGATGCTCAGCATCGAAATCGCCCCCCACACCACCATCAGCAGCGCGATGATCTTTCTGGCGCCGTAGCGGCTCAGCAGAATGTTACTGGGTACCCCGGCGATGATATAGCCGATGAAAAACACCCCGGCGCCCAGCCCGTAAACGGCTTCGGCCATCGAGACATTGCCGTTCAGAATATCGGGCATCATTTGAAATTTCGAAAACGAAATGCCAACCCGATCGAGATAACCGACGATATAGCTCACTAATAAAATGGGCATAATGCGCCAGGCGATTTTTCGATATAAACGGTTTTTGTCAGGGGCGGTAAGAATATCTTTATCAATAACAGCATTATCGGTTGCCATATTCAGTGTCTCCTCGGTTGGCATCCTGCTTTTTACTTTTTATTGTGCTGAATCATTTTTTATTGGATTGGCGGGGACCCTCTTTATTTATCATAAAGAGGGCGTTATTAATGTCGAACATCTCTGATTCTAACGATAAGCCGGCGAATTAAATGCCGGGGGTACTCTTAGCCGGCCACCCGGTGGTTGCCCATGATCTCCAGCGCCCGCACCAGCGCGGAGTGATCCAGTTCGCCGTCGCCATTGGCGGCGCAGACGTTGAACAACTCCTGGCAAGTGGCGGTATTCGGCAGGCTGAGCGCCAGCGCCTTCGCGCCCTGCAGCGCCAGATTAAGATCCTTCTGGTGCAGCGAGATGCGGAACCCTGGCGCGAACGCCCGCTTGATCATCCGCTCACCGTGCACCTCCAGAATGCGCGACGAGGCGAAACCGCCCATCAGGGCTTCACGCACCCGGGCCGGATCGGCGCCGGCGCGCGAGGCGAACACCAGCGCCTCAGAGACCGCTTCGATGGTCAACGCCACGATGATCTGGTTGGCGACCTTGCAGGTTTGCCCGTCGCCGTTGCCGCCGATCAGCGTGATGTTCTTGCCCATCAGCGCCAGCAGCGGCTGCACCCGTTCGAAGGTCGCTTCCTCGCCCCCCACCATGATGGTCAGCGTGCCCTGTTTGGCGCCCACTTCGCCGCCGGAAACCGGCGCGTCCAGGTACTGGGCGCCCAGCTGGTTGATGCGCTGCGCGAACCGCTTGGTCTCCAGCGGTGAAATGGAGCTCATATCCACCACCACTTTGCCGTTCAGCTTGCCGGCGGCGCAGCCGCGTTCACCGAACAGCACCTCCTCCACCTGCGGCGTATCCGGCACCATGATGAAGATCACGTCCGCCTCATCCGCCACCTGCTGCGGATCGCCGCAGGCAATGGCCCCTTGCTGCAACAGCGCCGCCGGCACCTGATGCCGGGTATGGGCGTAAAGCGTGTGCCCGCCCGCCAGCAGCTTTTCCGCCATCGGCGCGCCCATGATGCCCAGACCGATAAATCCCACTTTCATTTTCATCTCCTCAAGACAGGTATTTTTTAATCCATGACAGGCCGCTTTCCGTGGTGGTGAGCGGTTTGTATTCACAGCCGATCCAGCCGCGGTAACCCATGCGATCCAGCTGCGCGAAGATAAACTCGCAGTTGATTTCGCCGGTGCCCGGCTCGTGCCGCCCCGGGTTGTCGGCGACCTGAACGTGGTCGATCTTCGCCAGCAGGCGCTCAAGGGTCTGCGTCAGCTCTCCCTCCATGCGCTGCATGTGGTAAAGGTCGTACTGCAGATACAGGTTGGGGCTGCCGATCGCTTCGATCAGTTCGATTGCCTGCCGGGAGGTTTGCAGGTAGAACTGCGGCATGTCGTAGCGGTTGATCGGTTCGATCAGCAGGCGGATATTCTGCCGCGCCAGAGCGTCGGCGGCGTAGCTCAGGTTCTCTTTCACCCGTTCGTCGGTGGCGTGGCGGCCGACGGCGGGATCCGGATTGCCGATCAGGCAGTTGATGCGATCGCAGCCCAGCGCCTGCGCATACTCGATCGCGCGCCCGACGCCGTCGCGGAACTCCGCTTCGCGCCCCGGCAAGCAGGCGATGCCCCGTTCGCCCGCCGCCCAGTCGCCGGCCGGCAGGTTGAACAGCACCTGGCTCAGGCGATGCGCCTCCAGTTCGCTGCGCAGCGCGGCGATCGGGTAGTCATAGGGAAACATGTATTCCACCGCGCTGAAGCCCTGCTCCTTCGCCCGACGGAAGCGCTGCATGAAATCGACTTCGGTGAACAGCATGGACAGGTTGGCTGAAAATTTTGGCATGGTAAGGCTCCTCAACGATAATCAAAGAAGTTGACCGAGGTCGGCGCGTCTTCCGGCGTTGCCGCCACCGGTTCGAACTCGTTGACGTTATCCAGCTCGGTGCCCATGGAAATATTGGTGACGCGCTCCAGGATGATTTCCACCACCACCGGCACCCGGTGCTGCTGCATCAGTTCCTGGGCCTGACGGAACGCCGGCGCGATCTCTTCCGGTTTGAACACCCGCAGCGCCTTGCAGCCCAGCCCTTCCGCCACCTTGACGTGATCGACGCCGTACTCGCCAATCTCCGCGTTGTTGATGTTTTCAAACGACAGCTGCACACAGTAATCCATATCGAACCCGCGCTGCGCCTGGCGGATCAGCCCCAGGTAGGCGTTGTTCACCAGCACGTGGATATAGGGCAGCTTGAACTGCGCGCCGACCGCCAGCTCTTCGATCATGAACTGGAAATCATAGTCGCCCGACAGCGCGATCACCTTGCGCTGCGGATCGGCGGCGCACACGCCCAGCGCCGCAGGCAACGTCCAGCCCAGCGGGCCGGCCTGGCCGGCGTTGATCCAGTGACGCGGCTCGAAAACGTGCAGCATTTGCGCGGCGGCGATCTGCGACAGCCCGATGGTGGTGACGTAGCAGGCGTCGCGGCCGAAGGCACGGTTCATCTCTTCATACACCCGCTGCGGCTTGACCGGCACGTTGTCGAAGTGGGTCTTGCGCAGCAGCGTTTGCTTGCGCTGCAGACAGGCGGCGCACCAGGCGTCGCGATTCGGCAACTCGCCGCGCTCGAAGCGGCGCTTTGCCGTGTCCACCAGCATTTGCAGCGCGATGCGCGCGTCGGAAACGATGCCCAGATCCGGGCAGATCACCCGGCCAATCTGCGTCGGCTCGATATCGATGTGCACCACCTTGCGCCCGGCGGTGTACTTGTCCACCGAGCCGGTGTGGCGGTTGGCCCAGCGGTTGCCGATGCCGAACACCAGATCCGAATCCAGCAGGTTGGCGTTGCCGTAGCGATGCGAGGTTTGCAGGCCCGCCATGCCCGCCATCAGCGGGTGATCGTCCGGAATGGCGCCCCAGCCCATCAGCGTCGGGATCACCGGCACGTTGCAGATCTCCGCCAGCTGCTGCAGCAGATCCGCCGCATCGGCGTTGTGAATGCCGCCGCCGGCGATGATCAGCGGCTTTTTCGCCGCGCACAGCAGATCCAGCGCTTTGTCGATCTGCATCTGGGTGGCCGCCGGCTTATAGGCGGGCAGCGAAGAGTAGGTGTCCGGATCGAACTCGATCTCCGCCATCTGCACGTCGAAAGGCAGGTCGATCAGCACCGGGCCCGGCCGGCCGGAGCGCATCAGGTGGAACGCCTGCTGCAGCACACGCGGCACCAGCGCCGGCTCCTGCACGGTGACCGCCATCTTGGTCACCGGCTTGGCGATCGATTCGATGTCTACCGCCTGAAAATCTTCTTTGTGCAAACGCGCACGCGGCGCCTGGCCGGTGATGCACAGAATCGGGATCGAGTCGGCGGAGGCGGAGTAAAGGCCGGTGATCATGTCGGTGCCCGCCGGGCCGGAGGTGCCGATGCACACGCCGATATTGCCGGCGGCGGCGCGGGTGTAGCCTTCCGCCATGTGCGAGGCCCCTTCCACGTGCCGCGCCAGGTAGTGTTTGATGCCGCCGTGCCGCCGCATCGCATCGTAGAACGGGTTGATCGCCGCGCCGGGCACGCCGAACGCGGTGGTGATCCCTTCTTTTTCCAGCACGTGCATTGCCGCGTCTACCGCTCGCATAATTGCCATGTGATGCTCTCCTTAATTTATTGGAAAATTTTTCCAACTTAAAATTACGCTCAAAAAAACCCGTTTGCTCATCAAACGGGGAGTCTTGCTCCGCGCCGGTTCAGCCCGGCGCGCGACGTTTACGCCTTGCTGCGCGATTCGCCCAGCGCGGCGCTGATGTCTCTGGCCACTTCACCCACCAGTTCGCCCAGCTCCTTGAACCGCTCCTTGCCGACCCGCGAACTGGGCCCGGAGATGGAGATGGCGGCGATCACGTTGTTGTTGCGATCGAAAATCGCCGAAGCCAGGCAGTTCAGGCCGAGCGCGTGCTCTTCATCGTCGATGGTGTAGCCCTGTTCCAGCGACTGATGCAGATCCTTGCGCAGCAGGTTCACGCTGGTCAGCGTCTTCGGCGTATAGGATTGCAGCCCCGAACGCACGATCAGATCCAGCATCTCCTCTTCCGCCAGCGGGTACAGCAGCGCCTTGCCGGCGCCCGAGGCGTGCAGCGGCAAACGGCTGCCCAGCGGTGCGCACATGCGCACCATCGCCTGGCACTCGCATTGGCGAATCAGCACCGCGTCGAAATTGTTGCGGATCGCCAGGTTGGCGGTCTCGCCGGACAGCAGCATCAGCCGGCGCATGAACGGCCCGGCCACCGATACCACGTCGCGATCGTTCATGTAAGCGGAACCGACGGTGAACGACTGAATGCCGATATGCCACCAGCCCAGCTGTGGATCCTGAAAGACGAATTCCGATTTCTCCAGCACTTTCAACAACCTGAAGGTGGTGGAAAGCGGCAACTCCAGCTTTTCGGACAGCACGGAAACCGACGAACTCCCCCCGGCGTTGGCCAGGTACTGGAGGATCTCCAGCCCGCGATCCAACGCCTGCGCTCCTTTGGTGGCGCCGGCTTCGGTGGCGGGGCGTCCTTTCCTGCGTAATTCGGTCATTCAAGCTTCCTTTGTCAGTGACGGCATGGGTGACGCTATGATAAACGCCCAGCGCGGCGTGCGGCCAGCGCTATGCCAAAACTATGCGATACGGCTCCGGCAAGCGGCTTACCACGCAGTTGTCGGCGCCCGCGCGATCGATAGTGAAAAAGTCGGTGACCTTCGCATAGGCGAACAGCGGGTGGTGCCAGACATTGCGATGATAGTTGATCCCCTGTTTGCCGTTGGTGATAAAGGCGCGCAGGGTGCCGACGGGGATGGTTTCGCCCGGTTCGGCGACGATCACCACGAAGCGTTCGCCGTTCATCGGCACAAAGGCCTGCGACGAGAGCGGATGCTTTTCCAACAGGGAAAAGGTCATCGGCAGATCGCAGGGTTCCGCCCGGTTGATGCTGGCCAGCACCCGGTTGCCGTCGGACACCTCTATCCTGGCGAGATCGTGATAACGCTCGGTTTTCCCGTCATTGATATGAAAGAAACGCGAGCCCTCTATCTGCAATACATCGCCATAAGGCGCAAAGGCCGCCGGCGTTAATTCTTCGATGACTAAATCCATGTGATTCTCCCAAGCGCATGACCCAGACGACGATTGAACGGCGATATTTCACCCAACGCCTTCACTCTAGACAGCGCGTGGTGAATTTGACAGCATTTTTTTGGAAAATTTTTCCACAATAAGATCGCCAGCACACTTTATGATCGAAGAGTAATATTAGTTGCCTTAAATCAATGAATTAAAAAACCGCCTGATTCATCATCGGGCAAAATGGGGCGGCGCATATTCATCGCTATCGGGTGATTCTGTGACCGGGATCGTGGGGTTGCGCTTTGCCGCTGCCTATCGCGCCGCAACATCAGTAGATTCTTCTCACCGATAACCGAAAAGGCGGTGTCAGCCAAGGACCCCTCATGCTGGATCACGAAACCATTCGTTCGTTTATCAAGGTTGCCGAGTGCCAAAGTTTCTCCCGCGCGGCGGAGCTGCTGCACAAAACCACCGCCACCATCAGCTACCGCATCAAAACGCTGGAAGAGAGCATCGGCACGCAGCTGTTTATCCGCACCACCCGCACCGTCAACCTGACGCCGGCCGGAGAGTATTTGCTGGAACGCTGCCGCCAGTGGCACACCTGGCTGGACGCCATGCCGGGCGAGCTGCGGCAAATCAACGACGGCGTAGAGCATCAGGTGAATATCGTGATCAACAACCTGCTGTACGACGCCGCCGCCGTAGCCGGGCTGTTAACTCACCTGCACGACAAATACCCGTTCACCCAATTCCACATTTCCCGCCAGGTGTACATGGGCGTGTGGGACGCGTTGCTGAATGAGGATTGCCATCTGGCGATCGGCGCGGCGGGCAACGAATCGCTGGAAAACAGCATCAAGGTGCTGCCGCTGGGCAAAATAGAGTGGGTGTTCGCCATCGCGCCGACGCACCCGCTGGCCGCCGCCGCCGATCCGCTGAACGAAACGCAGCTGCGCCCTTACGCCGCGATCAACGTCGAAGATACCGCACGCCATTTGGCCAAGCGCACCGCCTGGCTGCTGTCGGGCCAGCAGGAAATCAAGGTGCCGGATCTGCGCACCAAGCTGGAGTGCCATCTGCGCGGTCTCGGGATCGGTTTCCTTCCGCGCCGGCTGTGCCAAACTTATCTGGAGAGCGGCGAGTTGGTGGCCAAACAGCTCAAATACCCGCGCCAGTCTTCTCCCCTGTCGCTGGCCTGGTCCGATGCTCGCGGCGGCGAAGCAGTGCGCACCCTTATCAACCTGTTCCAGACGCGGGATCCGCTGATCGCGGGTTTGATCGGCGCTCTGGATTAAGTCTCGGTATCGGTAGGCATTTTTCCGGCGCTGACGTAATATCTGTTTACATATGTCTGACAGGAGGTTTGCATGCTTACTTTTATCCCCATCGTGATCGTCGTCGCGCTGATTGTGGTGTTCGCCGGCGTCAAAATTGTGCCGCAGGGGTTCCAATGGACGGTAGAACGCTTCGGCCGCTACACCAAAACGCTGATGCCGGGCCTGAACCTGGTGGTGCCGTTCATGGACCGCATCGGCCGTAAAATCAACATGATGGAACAGGTACTGGACATTCCCTCGCAGGAGGTGATTTCCCGCGATAACGCCAACGTCGCCATCGACGCGGTGTGCTTTATCCAGGTGGTCGATCCGGCCCGCGCCGCCTACGAGGTCAGCAACCTCGAACAGGCGATCGTCAACCTGACCATGACCAACTTCCGCACCGTGCTCGGCTCGATGGAGCTGGACGAAATGCTGTCGCAGCGCGACAGCATCAACAGCCGCCTGCTGCACATCGTCGATGAAGCAACCAATCCGTGGGGGGTGAAAATCACCCGTATCGAGATCCGCGACGTGCGGCCGCCGGCGGAACTGATCGCCTCGATGAACGCCCAGATGAAGGCCGAACGGACCAAGCGCGCCGACATCCTGGAGGCGGAAGGGGTGCGTCAGGCGGCCATTCTGCGCGCCGAAGGGGAGAAACAGTCGCAGATCCTGAAGGCCGAGGGCGAACGCCAGTCGGCATTCCTGCAGGCGGAAGCGCGTGAACGCGCCGCCGAGGCCGAGGCGCGCGCTACCCAGCTGGTGTCCGACGCCATCGCCAGCGGTAACATTCAGGCGGTGAACTACTTCGTGGCGCAGAAATACACCGACGCGCTGCAGAAGATCGGTTCCTCCAACAACAGCAAAGTGGTGATGATGCCGCTGGACGCCAGCAGCCTGCTCGGCTCGATCGGCGGCATTACCGAACTGCTGAAAGAAAGCAAAGGCAAATAATCATGCTTGAACTGATCGCGGCGAATCCGCTGTGGTTTTGGCTCTCCCTCGGGGGCGTGTTGCTGGCGGCGGAAATGCTCGGCGCCGGCGGCTACCTGCTGTGGAGCGGCGTGGCGGCGCTGTTGGTCGGCGTGCTGATCTGGCTGCTGCCGCCGCTTTCCTGGGCGTGGCAGGGCATGATCTTCGCCGTCCTGACCGTCGTCGTCGCCTACCTGTGGTGGTACTGGCTGCGCCGGCGCCCGGCGGCCGCATCCGGCGGTTCGCCGGTGCTCAACCAGCGCAACCGCCAGCTGATCGGCACTCGCGCTACGCTGACGGAGCCGATGCACAACGGCATGGGGCGCATCAATATCGGTGACAGTAGCTGGCGCGCGCAGGCGGCAGAAGATCTGCCCGCCGGCACCGAAGTGGAAGTGGTAGCGGTGGAAGGCGTCACGCTGGTGATCCGCGCCATCGGCCGCTAATTTGAACGACAGCATCCTGCCAGGTTGTTGATGATGGGGCACTCCGCCCCCTCGTCGCCCGGACATTGATCGGCCAGCGTCACCAGGCGCTGGCGCATTTCGCCCAGTTCGCTGATGTGCCTGTCGATCTCCGCCACCTTCTGCAGCGTTCGCGCCTTCACGTCGGCGCTGTGGCGAGCCGGATCGTTGAACAACGCCACCAGCTCGCGGCACTCGTCCAGGTTGAAGCCTACCTGCCGCGCCTGGCGCAGCAGCGTCAGCTCTTCAACGTGCCTGGCGGAATAATGGCGGTAACCGTTATCGCTGCGGATCGGGGCGGTAATCAGCGCTTTCTCTTCGTAAAAACGAATCGTTTTGCTGGTTAACCCGGTTTTTTTCGCGACGTCGCTAATATTCATTTTCCCTCCTTGACCTTACCCTTGCTGGAAGGTTTAAGCTTCATTCTTAGTGAAAACAGGTTCGGCGGTCAACCTTTAAACACCGCCGTTTAAGCAAGGAGTTCAATCATGTCACACACCACTATGCTGGCATTGCAGGGGCTGTCCTGCATGAACTGCGCGCAGCGGGTGAAAAAAGCCCTGGAAAGCCGCAGCGATGTCGAACAGGCGGACGTTAACGTGCATTACGCCAAAGTGACCGGCGACGCACCGGACAGCGCGCTGATCGACAGCGTGACCGCCGCCGGTTATCAGGCCGAAGTCGCGCCGCGCGCCGATACCGAACTGCAGCTGAGCGGCCTGAGCTGCATGCACTGCGTCGGCACCACCCGCAAAGCGCTGGAAGCGGTGCCGGGCGTGTTCGCCGCCGACGTCGCTATCGACAGCGCGAAAGTGTACGGCGATGCCGATCCGCAGGCGCTGATCGCCGCGGTGGAAGATGCCGGTTATCACGCCGGCGTAGCGGGCGCCGCCGCCCCAAAAACTGAGCCGTTGACTGACGCAACACCTTCGTTGCCGGACGTTCAGCCTGCGGCGCAATCTCCCCTTCCGGCAACCGACGGCGCGGACGACAGCGTACAGCTGCTGCTCAGCGGCATGACCTGCGCCAGCTGCGTCAATAAAGTGCAGCAGGCGCTGCAAAGCGTTCCCGGCGTTGAGCACGCGCGCGTCAACCTGGCGGAACGCAGCGCGCTGGTGACCGGCGCCGCCGATGCGCAGGCGCTGGTGGCGGCGGTGGAAAAAGCCGGCTACGGCGCCGAGATGATTCAGGATGAAACCGAACGCCGCGAGCGCCAGCAGCAGACCGCACGCGCCAACATGAAGCGCTTTAGCTGGCAGGCGGCGCTGGGTCTGGCGTTGGGTATCCCACTGATGGCCTGGGGGCTGTTCGGCGGCAGCATGACGCTGACGCCGGAAACCCAGCGCCCCTGGCTGCTGGTCGGCGTCATCACCCTGGCGGTGATGGTGTTCGCCGGTGGGCACTTCTACCGCAACGCCTGGCGCGCGCTGATGAACGGCAGCGCCACCATGGACACCCTGGTGGCGCTCGGCACCGGCGCCGCCTGGCTTTACTCGATCGCCGTCAACATTTGGCCCGATTTCTTCCCGATGGAGGCGCGCCACCTCTATTACGAGGCCAGCGCGATGATCATCGGTTTGATCAACCTCGGCCATGCGCTGGAGCAGCGCGCCCGTCAGCGTTCTTCGCAGGCGCTGGAGCGGTTGCTGGATCTGACGCCGCCTACCGCACGGCTGGTGACCGACGACGGCGAGCGCGATATTCCGCTGGCGGAGGTGCAGCTCGGCATGACGCTGCGGCTGACCACCGGCGATCGCGTGCCGGTCGACGGTGAAATCGTGCAGGGTGAAGTCTGGCTCGATGAAGCGATGCTGACCGGCGAAGCGGTGCCGCAGCAGAAAGGCCCCGGCGATACGGTGCATGCCGGGACGGTGGTCGACGACGGCAGCGTGCTGTTCCGCGCCGCCGCCATCGGCAGCCAAACCACGCTGGCGCGCATCATCAAACTGGTGCGCCAGGCGCAGAGCAGTAAACCGGCGATCGGTCAACTGGCCGATCGCGTCTCGGCGGTGTTTGTGCCGGCGGTGGTGGCGATCGCCCTGTTCAGCGCGGCGATGTGGTACTTCTTCGGCCCGCAGCCGCAGCTGGTCTACACGCTGGTGATCGCCACCACGGTGCTGATCATCGCCTGTCCGTGCGCATTGGGATTGGCGACGCCGATGTCGATCATCTCCGGCGTGGGCCGCGCGGCGGAGTTCGGCGTGCTGGTACGCGACGCCGACGCCCTGCAGCAGGCCAGCCAGTTGGACACCCTGGTGTTCGACAAAACCGGCACCCTGACCGAAGGGAAACCGCAGGTGGTAGAGATCCTGACCTTCAATCAGGTCAGCGAGCAGCAGGCGATCGGCTGGGCCGCCGCGCTGGAGCAAGGCTCCAACCACCCGCTGGCGCGCGCCATCATGGAACGCGCCGCCGGGCAAACGCTGCCGCAGGTCGCGCAGTTCCGCACCCTGCGCGGCGCCGGCGTCAGCGGGGAGATCGACGGCGTGCAGTTGCTGCTGGGCAACGCCGCGCTGCTGGAGCAGCATCAGGTCGCGATCGCCGAACTGGAAGCGCCGATGCGCGCCCAGGCCGAACGCGGCGTGACACCGGTGCTGCTGGCCGTTAACGGTAAACCGGCCGCGCTGTTCGCCATTCGCGATCCGCTGCGCGAAGACAGCGTCGCGGCGCTGCAGCGCCTGCACCAGCAGGGATATCAGCTGGTGATGCTGACCGGCGACAACCCGGTGACCGCCAACGCCATCGCCAAAGAGGCCGGTATCGATCGGGTGATTGCCGGGGTGCTGCCGGACGGCAAAGCAGCGGCGATCAAACAGCTGCAGGCGCAGGGCCAACGCGTGGCGATGGTCGGCGACGGCATCAACGACGCCCCGGCGCTGGCGCAGGCCGACGTGGGCATCGCGATGGGCGGCGGCAGCGACATCGCCATCGAGACCGCCGCCATCACCCTGATGCGCCACAGCCTGCACGGCGTGGCGGATGCGGTGGAACTGTCGAAGGCCACGCTGCGCAACATGAAGCAGAACCTGTTCGGCGCCTTTATCTACAATACGCTGGGTATCCCGATCGCGGCCGGCGTGCTCTACCCGCTGACCGGCGCGCTTCTCAGCCCGGTGGTGGCGGGCGCGGCGATGGCGCTGTCGTCGATTACCGTGGTCAGCAACGCCAACCGGCTGCTGCGTTTTAAACCCAGGAAGTGATCTCAGGGGCGCCGTCATGGCGCCCCGCCGTTTTCCGGGCTTTCCTGCGCGACGGATAGCGTTTAGCATGAATGACGATTTTCCCTCGCCTTTCATGCTGAAACGCGCACCCGTTATTCAGGAGCCACGCCGTATGGGTCAACTGTTACGCCGCCTCGCCGCCTTTCTCGGCCTGATCTCGCCCAAACGATACGCTTATCCGGCGCTGGACATCACTCTGCCGGGCGATCGTCGGCTGCATCTGGTGGGCAGCATCCATATGGGCACCGTCGATATGTCGCCGTTGCCGCCCCGGCTGGCCGCCCGGCTGCAACAGGCCGACGCGCTGATCGTCGAGGCCGATATCACCGATTCCGCCTCCCCTTTCGACCACGCAGAGCTGCAGCCGGCGCTGGAACAGCGTCTGTCCGCCGAAGAATATCAACGGCTGCTGGCGCTGTGCCATGAGTTGGGCGCCGATCCGCACGCCTTCGCCACCCTGCCCGGCTGGCAGGTGGCGCTGATGATGCAGGCGCGCCAGGCTCAGCGTTTGGGGCTGCGGGCAGAGTACGGCGTGGACTATCAGCTGCTGCAGGCCGCCAGGGTACAGGACAAACCGGTGATCGAACTGGAAGGGGCGCAGCAGCAGCTGGCGATGCTGGAACAACTGCCGGAAGGCGGCATTGCGCTGCTGCGCGATACGCTGGAACACTGGCACACCAACGCGCGGCTGCTGCAAACCATGGTGAGCTGGTGGCTGGACGCCAAACCGCGCGGCACGCTGGACACCCTGCCCGCCACCTTCAGCGCCGGGCTGTACGACGTGCTGATGCATCAGCGCAATCGCGACTGGCGGCGTCAGCTGGAGGCGCTGCCGGCCGGGAACTATGTGGTGGCGGTTGGTGCATTACACCTGTACGGCGAGGATAACCTGCCGGCGATGCTGCAGCCGCAGGGCTAAAAAAGAGGCCAATATCGCTATTGGCCAGTCAAAGAGGAATTTCTTGTATTCTAGTTATACGCATAGCAACCGTGTTAACGGTTACAGCAAACAGGGTAGCAACCCGGTGAATATCTTGGCAACCCGCTTTATGTAACAGCCGCTCAGGTTGCCGTACAGGTTGGATTTTTGTATTTTTAAGACTGGTTATCACCCTTCCCCTACAGGGACATTCTGGACAACACATCATGACGCCCGCAGTCGTTCTGCTTGAGAAACAAAAGGTCGCCTTTACCCTTCATCCGTATCACCACGACAGCGATGAAACCAACTTCGGCGACGAGGCGGTGAGAAAGCTGGGGCTGGATGCCGATCGGGTTTACAAAACGCTGCTGGTGGCGCTGAACGGCGACGCCAAACATCTGGCGGTGGCGGTCACGCCGGTCGCCACCCAGTTGGATCTGAAAAAGGTCGCCCGCGCGCTCGGCGCCAAAAAGGCCGAGATGGCCGATCCGCAGCTGGCCCAGCGCGTCACCGGGTATCTGGTGGGCGGCATCAGCCCGCTGGGGCAGAAAAAACGGCTGCCGACGGTGATCGACAGCCCGGCGCAAGCGTTCGCCACCATCTACGTTTCCGGCGGCAAACGCGGGCTGGACATCGAACTGGCCGCCGCCGATCTGTGCCGCCTGCTGGCCGGCAGCTTCGCCGACATCGCCAAGCGCGACTGACGCCGCCTTCTCAGCGGCACACCACCGTGGCGTCACAGGCCGCCAGCGTCTCGACCAGGCGATCCTCCAGCGCTTTCACCTCTGCGCCGGGCACCAGGTAGTTGTTGCTGATGATGGCGAACGCCAGCGGCCGCCCGGCCGCCGAGTCGACATAGCCGCTGAGCGACGATACCCCGGTCATGGAACCGCTCTTGGCGTGGGCGCGGCCGGCAGCCGCGCTTTTCACCATGCGGCTCCGCAGCGTGCCGCCCACCAGCAGCCCCGGCTGGCCCGCGATGGGCAAGGCGTTATACCAGTCGGCGAACCACGGCTGTTTTCTGGCCGCCAGCAGCAGCGTCGTCAGCTGCTGCGGCGTGATCTGGTTCATGCGCGACAGCCCGGAACCGTCCACCTGGCGATACGCGCTGGCCTCGATGCCCTGGCTTTGCACAAACCGGCCGATCGCCTGCAGGCCGGCGGCCCAGTCCCCCTTGCCCTGCGTCTTGCGGCCCATCGCTTTGGTCAATACCTCGCCGTAACCATTGTTGGACACTTTCAGGAAGGTGACGGCCAATCGGGAGAGCGGCGGCGAGGTTTTTTCCGCCAGCAGCCGGGCGCCCGCAGGGGTCACGCCTTCTTCAGCGTTGCCGCGCAGCGTGATGCCGTGCGCGCGCAGGGCATTTTGCAATAAGGCGCCAACCACGCGGGCGGGCTGATCGACGGTAATCAAGCGTGAGCTGGCCTCCGCCTGCGCGGCGACGGTGCCGCTGACCACGATTCGGTTGCTGCCCGGCTGGCGATCGAACGTCAGTGCGGTGTCGCCGCCGGTGGTGGTGCGGTTGACCAGCCTCACCGCGTCATTGGCGGGATAGAAACTCACCCGCCCTGGCGCACCGGCGCGGGCGCCCGGCTGCACGTCCACCTGCACCACGTTGATATCGCCGCCGGGGGTAAAGGCGTAGTTCAGCGCCGAGATCGGCGCGGCGAAGGCGAAGGGTTCGTCGTCCCAGCTCCAGCCGGCGCCGAATGGCGTTTGATCGAACGCGCTGGCATCCAGGATCAGCCGCCCATGGATATGGCGAATGCCACGCTGCGCCAGCGTGGCGGCGAAGCTGTCGAGATCGTCCGGGTGCAGCGTCGGATCGCCGCTGCCCTGCAGATAGAGATCCCCCCGCAAGGTGTCGCCGCGCTGCTCGCCGGTGGTCAGCAGCCGGGTTTCAAACCGGTAATCCGCCCCCAGCACGCCGAACGCCGCCAGAGACGTGAACATCTTCATGTTGGAAGCCGGCGCCAAACGCTGCTCCGCGTGCGCCTGATACAGCACGGTGCCGCTCTCGGCGTCGCGCACCATCACGCCGTTCGACGCCCCAATCAGCGCCTTGTCCTGGCCGAGGGCCGTCAGCGCCTGGCTAAGCGTTTGCTCATGACGTTGGCCGGATGACGAACACCCCGCCAGCGCCAGGATGGCGGGCAGCAGCCAGCCTGCGGTTTTCAACATGTCATCTTCCTGCTTGCGTTATCAAAACCAAATTGCCGCTCAGGCTATCATTAGAAGGCGGCGACGTCCTGTTTTCCATTCGCTGAACAAAGATTTTTGCCTGTTGATATTATAAAACAAACAATAATAAGAATTGCTAAACAATCCAGGCAATAAAGTTTGAATATGAACTATATTATGTGAAACAACCTTTAATATAATGTTAATGTTTTTAATGTGTCGTGTTGACAATATACAAAGCCAAAGCTATCGTTACTCCCCATTAAAACCCACAACCTATTATTAATAACAATTTACTTATATGAATTTTAAAATGTGATCTCACTCACTGACTTCCATAGGGAATAACACGCCATGTCTGCAAAAACAGGGCCCGATGGTCATCATGTTATTTTTGATGGCGCGGGCATCGGTGACTTTTGTCCTGAAACGTCGCTGCTTGAAAACTTTGAAAGATTAAATATCGACATCCCCAATCTATGCCGAAAGGGGAGGTGCGGCTGTTGCAAATTACTTCTAATCAGCGGAAATATACGCCATGAAAAACAGAGTGCCTTATGCGAAGAGGAGTTAGAAGAGAATATTATTCTAGCTTGCTGTGCCTATTCACAATCGGATATTGAAATAGAACTCTATTAATAAGGATTAACCGATGAGCCTCATTGAAACCACGTTGAAAAAATGGGATCGCGCCGCGATTGTCCGCTCCCGTCCTCGTCGCCTTCTCAACGAACAGGACAGCCAATCAACCCTTTTCTTCCCCCTCGAACGTCTGCCGCTGTGCCTCCATCCGCGCGTTGCCGCGCTCGGTGAACAAGCATTGCGCTATATTCAGGTGCAAACCCTCTACCACTACCTGAATGGCATCGCCAACATCGAGTTGGATATCATCAATGATTCCAGTTACAAGCTCTACAAAAACGCGGTCGGCGTAGACTTTCCGCTTGAAATGCGCTTAGACGCGCTGACCGTGGTCGTGGATGAGTCCTATCACGCCCTGGTGGCGCTGGATCTGATCAATCAGGTAGAGCAGATGACGTCCATTGCGCCGCTGCCGATGCCAAAAGACACCGAGGCTTCCTATGCCCTGGCGCAATCGTTGGCAATGGGGGACGAACGGCTGCGCGAACTGCTGCGACTGGTGTGCGTGTCTCTGTCTGAGCAGGCGCTGACGACCGATCTTATCGATGTGATCAACAACGAAGATATTTTCCCGACCTTCTATCTGGTGATGAAAGATCACGTTGCGGATGAAGGCCGCCATGCCCGCTTCTCACAGCAGGTGCTAAGCCATATCTGGCGCCACAGCGACGCGGCGACCAAGCAAGCGTTGCAACAACCGATTTTGGCTTTCCTGGAAGGCTACGCAACCGACGCTATCGCCAAAGATTTCAGCGCCTGCATGTTGCGCCAACTCGGACTGGCCGAAGCGGAAATTATCGACATCATCGCAGATACTTATCCAGCAACGCATGTTAAACCGTGGGAAACCAATAATATCGTCACGGAACAAATGCTGGTGGCACTGAATAAATCGGGCATTCTGGCTGATTTGCCTATCGCCGATGCGCTGCATGCAAAAATCTAATTAACCGGCATAAAAATTCAGCACCCTTTGATATTCCGCAAGGGAAATCATTATTCTCAGGAAGCAAAAATGGAATTACTTCATATTGGCTATTTCGGCGACAGTGCCTGCGGTAAATTATTAACAGACGAAATCCAGGAATACGGCCATCAGGTTAGTTTTATCAGTCTCGAACGCCGTCCAATCGAAAAATTCGATCTTATTATCACAACTGAAAATAACGCTGAAACAATACGACGGCTGCAACAGCAGGGAAAAAATCTGCTGACGATCGTAACCAATAAAAAAAATATTAGCGACATTGATACTCTGCAAAACCAAGAACACTTTTCTCTGTACTTTAGCTCCGCCGGCCAAACCGCTTATCTGTGCGACGCGCTGTCCGATATGGTCGCAGGCGCCCAACTTCCCCTGCTGCAGGAAAAGCTTGTCGACATTGTGGTCGAGCTTTCGCGTGGCGGCTTACCGCACGCACAAGACACTCCCTACCGTTTGGCGCGTAAATACTATGCCGAATCACCGACGCGCATGCGCGAGTTGACCGCATTGCTGATGGAACGCCTTGGCGATCAGATGCAGGGGCGTTGCGGCAGCGATCTCTGCCATCTCACCTGGCAACCCGGCGCCGACTTCCATACGCTGCCGGTGGCGGACATCACGTCCCCCGCACAGCTGCAACATTTCTTCTTTAATGAAACCGGCGCGCTCAAACAGGGGCGCTATGCCCAGCCACGAGCGATGGTCGACGTAGCGGCTTGCGGTGACGGCACTCAGCTTACCCTGTATGGCGACGACATGCGTTTCAACGCGTTCACCGACTATCTTGACGCGCTATTGGCAGATCCGGCCGATCCCGTCGCCGCGCCCATTGTTACTCAACCTCAAACGTTGCATCGCCTGAGCCAATTCAACGCAACCGACGATGCCAAGCTGCTGGCGCACGACGTCATCGCTTTGTTCCGCCACGCCGCCGCCGCTCATCCGCAACAGGCCGCGCTGCATGCCGATGGCCAGATATACAGCTATGGCGAGATCGATCGCGCCTCGGATCAGTTTGCCTGTTGGCTGCTTGAACACTGCGGGGCCGCCAGCTCGGTCGTCGCCGTCTCGATGGACAAGTCAGCGACGCTGCTGATCGTGCTGTTGGGGATACTGAAAAGCAATAAAACCTATGTACTGCTCGATCCGCAGGCGCCAGCGGCGCGCAATCAAAGCATTCTTGACGACGTGCAGCCTGCGCTGATTTTGGCCGACTCGCCGTTGCACTCTGGCGACGCGCCGTGCATTGCGCCATCAAGCATTGACTACCGTTCGCTGAACATCCATGCGGAGCAACTCCCTCAATCGCGAGACGCACTGGCCTACGTCTGCTATACCTCCGGGACGACCGGCAAACCCAAAGGCGTCATGATAGGGCGTGAGGGCCTGAGCAACGTGGCGCAAAACCACCGCGATTTCATTGGCCTGGCGCAAGGCAGTCGCGTGCTGGCCATCGCCTCGTTGGGTTTCGACGCCTTCGGCTGGGACGTCTATGGCGCGTTGGTCAGCGGTGCGACGCTTTATCTGGCGCCCTCGGAGCTGCATACCGATGTCGGCGCGCTGCACGATTATCTGACTCGACACGATATCGGCCATATCACTATTACACCGGCAATTCTGGAATTGTTGCCCCGCGAAATGTGGCCGGGACTGCGGACAATGATCGTCATGGGAGACGCACCGCCAGCGGACGTCGTCACCTGGTGGGCCGAGCGCACCCGATTGTGCAACGGTTACGGGCCGACCGAGGCTTCCATTGCCACTTCGCTGTGCGAGTATCGTCCAGGCGTTCCCTGGAACTGCATTGGCAAACCGCTGAAAAACTACCGTTGTCACATCCTTGATCCCCACCACAATCCACTGCCGGTCGGTTTTGAGGGCGAACTGTGCATCGCCGGCAGCGGCCTGGCGCACGGTTACCTGCATCAAGAGGCGCTGAGCGCAGAGAAGTTCATTACCTGTCGGCTACCGTATATGGCGGCCGAAGAGCGCCTTTATCAAACCGGTGACATCGCCAAATGGGACGAACAGGGCAACATTATTTTCGTCGGCCGCCGTGATCACCAGGTGAAGATACGCGGTGTACGCATCGAAATGGGTGAAGTGGAAAGCGCCGTCCGCAGTCACCCCCTGGTTGAAAGCGCCTGCGTGGTGGCTCGCAGCCAGCCCTCGGGCAAAATTCTCGCCGCCTTCGTACAACCCGCTTCGCCTGAGCTGACGATCGACGCGCTGCGTCACGCGTTGGTCACACAGCTCCACCCAGCCGCGATCCCCAGCGTCTTTATTTTCTTGCCGGCGCTGCCGCTGACCATCAATGGCAAGATCGCCCGTCAACAGTTGGAAAACTGGCCGCTGGATGAACGAAATGAGCGCCTGACGCCACCGGAAACAGAAACTGAGGCCATTCTCGAGCGCATCGTGGCCAACGCCATCGGCTGTCCGCAAGCCGACGTCACACAGGAGTTCATCAACCTGGGCGCACACTCGCTGACAATGAGCAAAATCGTCGCGCTCGTCGCACGCGATCTTTGCTGCCACCTGAGCATCGCCGATCTGTTCCGCCATAATACGGTACGCAAACTGGCCGAATATATCGAGAATAAGGCCGTTGCCGCGGAGCGCGCCATCGCGATCTGCGACGAACGCCGCGCGCCGCTCAGCCCTCAGCAGAACCTGCTCTGGTACCTGAGCGCATTGAATCCTGACGACTGCAGTTACAACCTGCCGCTGGCGATAGACATCCAGGGCTCGCTCGATCTGGCGCGCTTTGAACAGGCGATCAATTTTATCTATGAAAAACATGAAAGCCTGCGCACTCGCTTCGCCGAAACCGACGGTGTCGCCTATCAGTTGGCAGAACCGCATACCCCGATTCGTCTTGCCGACCACTGGGTGGAAGGCCAAACGCTGTCGGCAGAGAAGTGGGTGCGCCAACTGTGTGCCACGCCTTTCGACATCACCGCTCGCCCGCCGCTGGTGCTTCGGCTGGTACAGTATCATCAGCAGCACCATGTTTTGATTTGGGTAAAACACAACATAATTACCGACGCCTGGAGCGAACAGCTGATCCTTAACGATCTGTGGCAGCGCTATAACGAGCTCGACGATCACAATGGGTTTGACGCGCCGCAACCGCAGATCCAAACCATTGACATCGTCAACAGCGGCATCGCACCACCTGCGCCGGCGGATGTCGCTTACTGGCAACAGCAACTGCAAGGCTGCCGCGAACTGGACTTCCCGCTGGATAAACCACGCCCGCTAATGCCGACACATGCCGGAGAACGCATCCATTATCAGCTGCAGCCCGACGTGGCCGGTCTGCTGGCGTCACGGGGCAAAGCGCTGGGCGCCACGCCTTTCGCCTTGCTCTGCGCGGCATTAAGTTTACTGCTCAGCCGTTATACCCAGCAGCAGGATATCGTCATCGGCACCGCCATTGCAGCGCGGGACAACCTGGATCAGGCGCAGGTCAGCGGCTTCCATGTCAATACCGTACCGCTGCGTATCCAACTGAGCGAACAGGACACCCTGGCCGAGCTGATCGGTAACATGATGGAAACCTGTATCGGCGCCTATCAGCATCAGCAGCTCTCGTTCGACCGGATCTTGCACCAGATCGAATACGAGCGGATGTCGAATAAAAATCCGTTATTCCAAATCATGGCGATCCTGCAGAACGCCGGCGACGTATGCCAACAAAACCTGCACGATTGCACGCTGCATCGCTTGCCGCTTTCGTCCGGCTTCTCGATGTTCGATATGACCTGGAACTTTAGTGTGGAACAGGACGCCGTCGCCATCGAACTCGATTACGCCAGCGAACTGTTTTATCCCGCCAGCATGCAGATGCTGTTGGACAACTATCAGCAAACGCTGCGGCAACTGCTCACCCTGCCGGCCAACACGGCGCAGCGTGCCCTCAACCCGCTATGCGAACGGGAACAACATTGGCTGCAACAGTTGGCCGTCAGCTCGGACGCAGGTTCAGGTGACTCGCTGCTGGTGCAAATTGATCGCTTGGCACAAACCCAGCCTGACAGCCTCGCCGTCAGCTGCGAACGGCAACAGTACAGCTACCGTCAGCTGTGGGCACAGTCTGAACGCATCGCGCATGCATTGCAGCGCATCGACAGCAAGCCTTTTTCGGTCGGCGTCATGATGGAGAAAAGTTGCCACGTCGCCGTACTCCTGCTCGGCGTGCTGAGAGCCGGCAAACACTACGTGCCGATTGACGTACACTACCCGGCCGACCGCGTGAGCTACATGATCGAGAACGCGCAAGCCCGGTTGCTGGTGACCGATGGTGAGCCAGAACAACGTTGGGCCAGTCCCGCCGTCGGTTTCGACTCGCTGGTTTCTCAACCTGCAGCGGCCGACACATTGCCGATCCCAGCCGACGATACGCTGGCCTACATCATGTACACCTCAGGCTCAACCGGTAACCCAAAAGGCGTGATGATCACCCACGGCAACCTGAACAATTTCACCCACGACTTCGTCGGGCGGCTGGCGCTGAGCGCGAGCGATAAGGTGCTCAGCCTGACCAGCATCAGCTTCGATATTTTTGGGTTGGAACTGTTCTGCTCGCTGGCCGGCGGCGCGCACGCCACGCTGTGTCCACGAGAAACCGCCATGGATCCGGTCAAGTTGTATCACTTTATCGAGCGACAGCAGCCCAGCGTGATTCAAGCGACACCTACCGTCTGGAGCACCATCGTCCACCATCTGCCGGCGACGGGCCAGCGCCCCCTGACCGTGCTGTGCGGCGGCGAGAAGATGCCGGCGGCCTTGTTGACGCAATTGCGACGCATCGCGACACGGGTGCTGCAGGTGTATGGCCCGACGGAAACCACCATCTGGTCGACCTGCGCCGATCTGACTCACGAAGGCGCGAGCGACTGTATCGGCACGCCGATACAGTCGACTGACGTTCTGGTCATGGATCAGGCCGGCAACCCGATGCCAAGCGGCGCATTTGGTGAGCTATGGCTGGGCGGCGCAGGGGTATCACCGGGGTATTGGCGCAACCCGACGCTGAGCGATAAGGTCTTTCTACGGCGCCAGGCGTTCGGCACCGAGCGCTATATGTACCGCACCGGCGACATTGTGCGGTTTAATCGTCAGGGGCAGCTGGAATACCTCGGCCGGAACGATCACCAGGTCAAAATTCGCGGCCACCGCATCGAATTGAGCGAAATCGATCTCAGTTTATCCTCTCTCGACAATATCGAGCGGTCGCTCAGCTTAATTGTCGGTGAAGGCCAGCAGGCCCGCATCGTCAGCTACCTGCAGTTAACGCCGGGAGAGGAGCTGAATGAAAAAGCGGTGCGCACGGCGCTGAAAGCTCGCTTGCCGAATATCATGATCCCGTCCGGTTTTGTGGTGCTGTCGGCCTTCCCGCTCACCAACAACAATAAAATCGACATTCGTCGGCTACCGGCGCCGGAAACCCGCTACTCGGCTTCCGAAGCGGACTACACGCCTGCGGCCAACGAGGCGGAAAGCGCCATGCAGCATATCTGGCAACAAGTCTTGTCGCAGACGCAGATCAGCGTCTGCGACAGCTTCTTCAGCCTGGGTGGAAATTCACTGCAGATCCCGCAACTGCTGCACGCCATTCGTCAACAGATGGGCGTCTCGCTGACTATCCGCGAATTCATCATGCACAGCCAGATCCGCGAACTCACCGCGCTGGCCTTGAGCAAAACTGCCGGGGTCGCCGATGAAACGCATTGAGGTGTACCACCATGGACGTTGTCATCACCTTGACTACCGAGAGCCGCTGCGGCTCTCGGCCAGGCTGGACTTCACCGATAACCCGACCAACCTTTATGGCGTGGCCCCCGCCGATTCAGCGCCGCTGAGTTACGGCGATACCGTCGCCAGCGTGCGTCATGGCGGGGTCTGCAACGCCGAGCGTATCAGCCTGGTGCCACACTGCCACGGCACGCACACCGAATGCATCGGCCATATTCTTCCTGAAACGCACAACGTGGCGGATTTGCCGCTTGAACCGTTCATCGCCGCCACCCTGATTCGCGTCAGGCCGCAACGCGCGGACGGGACCACGGAGAGCTATAACGCCAGCGCTGCCTCTGAAGATTGGCTGATTACCCGGGCGGCGCTCGATGACGCGCTGGCGCCGTTGTCGGGCGACTACCTGCAGGCTTTGGTGATAGCGGTCGAGACGCCGAGCGATTTCCGCGCCGCAGCCTGTGCGCCCTACTTCAGCCATCAAGCTCTGGCGCGCATCGTCGAACTCGGCGTCCAGCATCTGTTGGTGGATATTCCGTCGATCGACCGGCTATACGACGGCGGACGCATGGACAACCATCGCCGTTTTTGGGGGCTTGATGCCCCCAACAGGCCGCACTCCGGGCGCAAATACGCCTCCGTGACCGAGCTGATTCAGGTTCCCGCACACGCCGCGGCGGGGCACTATTTTCTGACCATTCAACTGCCGGATCTGAGCGGGGATGCCCTTCCCAGTCGGCCCGTCCTATTTTCGTTTTCTACAGGGAAAGTGACATCATGAATTACGCCAGCTATCTGCAGCTAAACCAGCTGCTGTCACTGCAACAGCCAGCCTCGCCGTCTGCGGAACACCGCAATGAAAACTTGTTTATCATCACTCATCAAACCTACGAGCTCTGGTTCAAGCAGTTGATCGATGAGCTTCATCTGGCGATTGCGCTGATCGAAGAAGGAGATATACCGGCGGCGATCGAAACGATGACGCGCGTCAATGCCATTACCCAAACCGTGGTGAATCAGATCGCCGTGATTTGCACGCTGAAGTTTCATGAATTCCAGCGTTTTCGCAGCTATCTCGGCACCGCCAGCGGTTTCCAATCCTACCAGTTTGCCGGCATAGAAGCGCTGCTCGGCAAGGAAAACCCAAAGAAACTACAACAGTATCAAGGTGATGAAGAGGCACAGCGCCGATTGGCGGCTATTATCCAACCGGTTTCCCTATGGCAGGCGATACGCGGCCACCTGATGCGTCTCAATGACCAGCCCAATCAGGCGGCGCAAGGCTTCGACGACATCATCAGGCAATCGCTGACGCGTTCAGGCTGCGAATCGCTACTGCTCAACCAACTGCTTGATTTGGATTCACTGCTGCAAGAGTGGCGTTACCGCCATGTGAAACTGGTGGAGCGTACGATCGGGCAGCGGAAAGGTACCGGCGGTTCATCGGGTTCGGACTATCTTAAATCTACGCTGTTCACGCCGATCTTCGATGAATTGTGGAACGCCATCAACTGAGTGCATTCCCTTAACGCCAAGGAAGCTCAGGCTTCCTTGGCACCCCTGAAAATACGGATTTTCGCCATGCATTGCACCCACTTCCCCAACGCCCCCCTCGGCCTGAAACCGCTGACGCCGGGTCGCCAGGGCAGCCTGCGGCTGATCGCTTTTCCCCACGCCGGCGCCGGAGCCACTGCCTTTCAGCGATGGAGCCCCACGTTGCATCAGGACATCGAACTCTATGCCGTGCAATACCCCGGTCGAGAGGAGCGGGCGCACGAAGCGCCGCTCTGCCAACCCCAATCGCTCATCAATCAACTGATACCGGCACTGCAGCCACTGCAGGATAAACCGCTGATCTTTTTCGGCCACAGTCTTGGCGGACGGGTTGCGCTGGCGTTAGCGATGGCGCTGCCCCAACCGCCGCTGCAGTTGATCATTTCCGCCAGTTCATCGCCCTTTCTTGCGCGCCACAGCCAGTTGCTGAGGATGCCTCGTGCCGCTTTGCTGAATGCGCTTTGTGCCGGCGAGGGCCTGGATGAGTCTCTCATCGGCGACAGCGCGCTGGTCGATTACTATCTGCCGCTGATCCGTGCCGATCTGTTGCTGTCCAGCCAATTGCTTTTCCCTGCGCAACCGGGTTACCACGCCCCGCTGGCGATGTTCTATGGTGAAAACGACGAGTTGATCGATCGGCAGGATTTGCTCGACTGGCGCCGGATCGCGCAAGGCGATTTTCAGCAGCGCACTTTTGCCGGCGGACATATGTATATCACCACGCAGCGCGAGGCAGTGATAGCCGGCGTTCACCAGTTGCTGGCGGGCCGCCTGAGCGAACCGGCCAGCCGGTAACACTCAGGCGTTTTCACGCTCAGGCAACGCCAAACGGCGCTCGTTGTGCACCACCCGCCACGCCAACAGCAGCACGCACAGGCTGCAGAGCGACAGCACGGCGCCCAGGTGCTGCGACAGCCCGGCCAGCACCAAGCCACCGCCAAGCATCAGGTAATACATCAGGCCAAGGATCGCGCCGGCGGTGCCCATGCAGTCTTTATAATGCCGCAGCGCGCGCGCCAGAATATTGGGAATGGCGATGCCGTACGCCATCACCACCAGCATCATCGGCAGAACGAACCACAAGCTCCCTTCCAGCAGCAGTACCAGCAGGCCGCCGGCCAGTGATAAAACGCAGGCCAGCATCAGCAACGCGGGGAACAGCCAGTGTTTGCCGATCAAAAACTTGTTGATCGCCGCGCCGATACCGACCCCGGCCGCCAACACCAAACCGGTATAACCGAACCACTGCGCCGGCAGTTCCAACGCCGCGAAGTGGAATGGCGCCAGCTGGTAATAGCTGAACATGCAAATATTGAACAACGCCACCAGCAGCGCACTGAGCCAAATATCCCCGTCCTTGATCATCCGCCCCAGCGTGCCGAAAAATGAATGCCTCACCACCTGTTGCGGACGCGTCTCCGGCAGTTGCCAACCGGCATAGCCCAGCAACAGCGCCGCCAACAGCGCCAAACCGCCAAACACCCCCTGATAGCCCCAATAGTGAGTCAGCACTGCGCCGCTCAATACGCCAACCGCCGGGCTGATCGCCATGGCGATCCCCATCACCGAGAACACCCGCGCCAACTCATAACCGTCGAAGCGATCGCGAATCGCCGTTTGCGTCCCGACCGAACCGACCGCCGCGCCAAAGGCGGCCAGCACCCGCGCCGCCAGCAGCACGCTGAAGCTGCCGCTGAACAGTGCGACGATAGAAGCCAGCAGATAGAGCGTCAGCCCGGCCAAAATGGTGGGACGGCGTCCGATAACGTCGCACATCCGCCCCCAAACCACCACGCCCAGCGCAAAGGCGAAAAAGTAGCAAGAGAGCGTTTGCGCCGCCATTTCCGCACTTACCCGGAAACCGTGCGCAATGTGCGTCAATGCCGGGCTGTAGATGGTCTCCACCACCTGGGGAAACATCATCATCGACGTCGCCAATGTCAGAGTCAGCTTACGTTGCATAACAGATCCTGTAGCCAAGAATAAGCTGCACAAGGTAGCATCTGCTCCCCGGCGCCGATTACAATATAAAAGACAATAAATTTACAAAATCGGACATACTATGGCGTGGCTTCAGGCGCAGGACAGTTTTAATCCGGATACGCTCGACAACGGCGTGCTCGGGATCGCCGCCGAACTGGCGCAGCACGACTCTGGCACGCATTGGCATGACAGAGGCCAGTTGCTGTTCTGTCAGCAAGGCAGCATGCGTATCACGCTCAACCAAAGCATCTGTATGCTACCGCCGGGCAGAGTTGCCTGGATCCCGCCGCAAGTGGCTCACCGCGTTCAGGTCAACGGCGTAGTCGGTTACCGTTCGCTTTATCTCGACGCCGATCGCTATGCCTGTCTGCCTGCGCAGCTTGCCGTACTGACAGCCTCGCCGCTGCTGCGCGAGGTGTTGGAACGCATCGCGTTCGCCGCATTCGACACCGACTGGCAGCATGGGCCTCACGCCAATATTCTGGCGGTCTGCCTGGACGAGATCGCCGCCGCGCCGCGCGAACTGACGTTGCTGCCGCTGCCCAGCGACCGGCGCCTGCGCCATCTGGCCAATCTGGACATGCTTCCGCCGCTGCACGAGCTATCGCGCTACAGCGGCGCTTCCGAGAAAACCATCAGCCGGATTTTCCGCCGTGAAACCGGCCTCAGTTATCAACAGTGGCGTCAGCAATGGCGCCTGATCAAAGCAATAGAGATGCTGGCCGCAGGGCTGAGCCAATCCGACGTCGCCGGTCGGCTGGCGTTTTCCAGCGACAGCGCCTTCGCCACTTTTTTCAAGAATATGGTGGGCTGCCCGCCGAGGGCGTATATGGAGAGAAGAAAGTAAGAGGCCGTCTAAAACGGCAACGCCGACAGAATGCGTTGATGGGGAGGAAAAAAGCGACGGCGGGAACGGCGCCCCCGCGACAAGCGAGAAACGCCGTTCCGCTACGCCCTTATCGATAGACGATCTCGCCCTTCGGCTCGTAGGCCGCCGCATCCAGCGGTGAATGTTTCTCGATGTACTGCTTCAACACCTCGGCGTCGATAAAACCGGTGTTGACGTAGCTCGGCAGCCCGTCCAGCTTCGGATAACCGTCGCCGCCCAGCGCGTTGAAGTTCAGCGTCGCCATGCGGTAGGTTTTATCCGCCTGCAGCGGCTGGCCGTTGATCTTCACCTCGCTGACGCCCTTGCCGTCCGCCACCAGGCTGACGTTGGCGAACTGGGCGTAGGCGCCGGAATCCGGCTTCATGTTGGCCACCACCGCCAGGTACTGCTCAACCTCGCTGCCTTTCATATCGACATGCACCAGGGTGTTGCCGAACGGCTGTACCTTGAGCACGTTCTTATAGGTGATATCGCCGCTTTCAATCGAATCGCGCACCCCGCCGCCGCTCATCACCGCGAAGTCGGCATCGGCGCGCTCCCTCTGCGCCGCCAGCATCACCCGCGCCAGGTTGGTCTGCACGAAGCGCACCTTGCTGCGATCGCCCTCCAGCTTGCCGTTAACGCTGCCGATCTTCACGCCCAACTGCGCCTTGCCCTTCTCCTGGAACGGCGTCAGCAGTTTCATCATAGCCGGGTCTTCCGCGATCTGCTGGGTGTAGTACACCCGCTCGCTGGTGCCGTCCGCCTTCTCCACCTTCTTCTTCAGGTTTACCGGGATCAGCTGATAATGCACCAGCTTCAGCTCGCCGTTGCGGAATTCGAAGTCGGCGCGGCCCACGTATTTGCCCCACTCGTGCGCCTGCACGATCCAGGTGCCGTTCTGGCGATCCGGCGAGCACGGCGTGCCCGGCACGTAATCTGCCTGTTTGCGGTTGTCGCCGGCCATGCACACCGGATCCTGCGAGTGGCCGCCGACAATCATGTCGAGATACCCGGCCGGCAGGCTGCGCGCCATTTCCACGTCGCCCGGCGCGTTCGAGCCGTGTTCGCCGTTGTCGTAGTGCCCCATATGGGTGGCGGCGATAATCACGTCCGGCTTCTCGTCCTTGCGCAGTTGCTCCACCACCTGCTTCGCCTCCTGCGCCGGCACGCGGAACTCCATGTCGGTGAAGTACTCCGGGTTGCCTATCTTGGCGGTGTCGTCGGTCGTCAGGCCGATCACGGCAATCTTGATGCCCTGCTTGTCGAACAAGGCGTAAGGCTTGAACAGGCGCTGGCCGGTGCTTTTCTGATAGATATTGGCGGACAGCAGCGGGAAGGTCGCCCATTTTTCCTGCTGCCGCAGCACGCTCAGCGGGTTGTCGAATTCATGGTTGCCGATCGCCATCGCGTCGTAACCCACCAGGTTCATGCCGCGGAAGTCCGGCTCGGCGTCCTGCAAATCCGATTCCGGCACGCCGGTGTTGATATCGCCGCCGGACAGCAACAGCAGGCTGCCGCCCTGCGCCGCCACTTCCTGACGAATGCCGTCCACCAACGTTTTCTGCGCGCCCAGGCCGTATTCGCCATGATCGTTCTGCCAGAAGTGACCGTGATGGTCGTTGGTATGCAGAATGGTGATGGCGTAGGTCTTATCCTTTTCCCAGGCACTGGCGGCCCCCGACAGCAACGTCAGGGAAACGGCCAACGCACATGCGGTGGTTTTCAGCGAAAAACGCATGGCGGATCTCCGTGTATTAAATGGCTTTTATGATGAGGGCGAAATTGTAGCGCGAATCAATGACAGCTGATTTCAAATTTTTGCGATGTGAGTCTGATTATTTCAGATATGGTAAAAATTGCGCACCCTGCCTAAGATGTCTTCTCTGTGCTCAACAACTTATCAGGCTAATAATAATATGACCGACAGTAGCCAAAGCGCGATGCCGCCCGCCAAGGGCAGTGCGGTGAAAGGCACCGCCTTCTCCATCCTCGGCGCCATCAGCGTGTCTCACCTGCTCAACGATATGATCCAATCGCTGATCCTGGCGATTTACCCGATCCTGCAAGCCGATTTTCACCTCAGCTTCGTGCAGATCGGCATGATCACCCTGACCTATCAGCTGACGGCCTCGCTGCTGCAGCCGCTGATTGGTTATTACACCGATAAACACCCGCAGCCTTATTCGCTGCCGATCGGCATGGGCTTTACCCTGTCCGGCCTGCTGCTGCTGTCGGTGGCGAGCACCTTCCCGCTGGTGCTGCTGGCGGCGGCGCTGGTGGGCACCGGCTCATCGGTGTTCCACCCGGAATCCTCGCGCGTGGCACGCATGGCCTCCGGCGGGCGGCACGGCCTGGCGCAGTCGCTGTTCCAGGTCGGCGGCAACTTCGGCAGCTCGCTAGGCCCGCTGCTGGCTGCGCTGATCATCGCGCCTTACGGCAAGGGTAACGTCGCCTGGTTCACGCTGGCGGCGCTGCTGGCGATCGTGGTGTTGCTGCAGGTCAGCAAGTGGTATCAACATCAGCACCGGGCAACTAAAGGGCAGCCGAAAAGCCCATCAACGCTGAAACCGCTGCCAAAACGTACCGTAGTCTACTCGCTGGGCATCCTGCTGGTGCTGATTTTCTCTAAATACTTCTATCTGGCCAGCATCAGCAGCTATTACACCTTTTATCTGATACATAAATTCGGCGTTTCGGTGCAGAATGCGCAAATTCACCTGTTCGCCTTCCTGTTCGCGGTGGCGGCAGGCACCATTATCGGCGGGCCTCTCGGCGACAAGATAGGGCGAAAATACGTTATTTGGGGTTCTATTCTCGGCGCTGCGCCGTTTACCCTTGTTTTACCCTATGCATCGCTCTATTGGACCGGCATTTTAACGGTGATTATCGGGGTTATTCTCGCCTCGGCGTTTTCCGCCATTTTGGTCTACGCCCAGGAGCTGATCCCCGGCAAGGTGGGCATGGTTTCCGGCTTATTCTTCGGTTTTGCTTTCGGTATGGGCGGATTAGGCGCGGCAGTTCTTGGTTATGTCGCGGATTTGACCAGTATCGAACTAGTCTACCAAATCTGTGCTTTCCTGCCGCTGATCGGCATTATCACCGCACTGCTGCCCAATATGGAGCATAAACCGCAATAACCCCGCGACTAGCCCGGATGAAATTACTTATTCGTCCGGGTTATCTTACGGATAAATCAATGTTATTTTCCATATCTGGCACAAAACCCCCTCATTGCCGCGCCTTAAGTGAAATCCTCTGCCTTTTTACAAAAAAGGCCAAATTAGCCAAGCAAGTCGTGCACAAATGCAATAAACTAAATGTATCTTTTCGTAACTTTGTTGCGTTTCTCCCGTGCCGCGATGCATAGCCAGAAGGAGTATGGATGCATAATTCAACACCGCTCATTACCACCATCGTCGGAGGGTTAGTACTCGCCTTCCTCCTCGGCATGCTGGCGAACCGCCTGCGCATCTCCCCTCTGGTGGGGTATCTGGCCGCAGGCGTGCTCGCCGGCCCGTTCACCCCCGGTTTCGTCGCCGATACCTCATTGGCGCCGGAACTGGCGGAAATCGGCGTTATCCTGTTGATGTTCGGTGTTGGCCTGCACTTCTCTTTGAAAGACCTCCTCGCAGTAAAATCTATCGCCATTCCCGGCGCCGTAGCGCAAATAGCCGTCGCCACCCTGCTCGGCATGGGGCTGTCCAAGCTGCTCGGCTGGGATCTGATCTCCGGCCTGGTGTTCGGCCTCTGCCTCTCCACCGCCAGCACCGTGGTGCTGCTGCGCGCGCTGGAGGAGCGGCAGCTGATCGACAGCCAGCGCGGGCAAATCGCCATCGGCTGGCTGATCGTCGAAGATTTGGCGATGGTGCTGACGCTGGTATTGCTGCCGGCCTTCGGCAACATGCTGGGCAACGACAACGCCAGCAGCAGCCAGCTGCTGATGGAGCTGGCGCTGACCATCGGTAAGGTCATCGCCTTTATCGCGCTGATGATCGTGGTCGGCCGCCGGCTGGTGCCGTGGATCCTGTCAAAAACCGCCAGCACCGGCTCGCGCGAGCTGTTCACCCTGGCGGTATTGGCGCTGGCGCTCGGCATCGCCTACGGCGCGGTGAAGCTGTTCGACGTCTCCTTCGCGCTGGGCGCTTTCTTCGCCGGCATGGTGCTGAACGAGTCCGAACTGAGCCACCGCGCGGCGCACGACACCCTGCCGCTGCGCGACGCATTCGCAGTGCTGTTCTTCGTCTCGGTCGGCATGCTGTTCGATCCGATGATCGTGATTAACGAACCGCTGGCGGTGCTGGCGACGCTGGCGATCATCGTGTTCGGCAAATCCGCCGCCGCGTTCCTGCTGGTGAAAATGTTCGGTCACTCCAAGCGCACCGCGCTGACCATTTCCGCCAGCCTGGCGCAAATCGGCGAGTTCGCCTTTATTCTGGCGGGCCTCGGCATTGCGCTCGGCATGATGTCGGAACACGGCCGCAATCTGGTACTGGCCGGCGCCATTCTGTCCATCATGCTCAATCCGCTGTTGTTCACCCTGCTGGAACGCTATCTGGCCAAGACCGAAACCATCGAAGACCAAATCCTCGAAGAGGCGGTGGAAGAAGAGAAGCAAATCCCGGTGGATATGTGCAATCACGCGCTGGTGGTCGGCTATGGCCGCGTCGGCAGCCTGCTGGGCGGCAAACTGGCCGAAGCGGGCATCCCGCTGGTGGTGATCGAGAACTCCCGCCCGCGGGTGGAAGCGCTGCGCGAACAGGGCATCAAGACGGTGCTGGGCAATGCCGCCAATCCGGAAGTGATGGATCTGGCGCGGCTCGACTGCGCGCGCTGGCTGCTGCTGACCATCCCCAACGGCTATGAGGCCGGCGAGATCGTCGCCTCGGCGCGCGCCAAGCGGCCGAATATCGAGATCATTGCCCGCGCCCACTACGACGACGAGGTGGCCTACATCACCGATCGCGGCGCCAACCAGGTGGTGATGGGCGAACGGGAGATCGCCAACAGCATGCTGAACATCCTGCAGCTGGACACCCTGAGCGAAGAAGAAAAAATGGGCGGCTGCCCTATCTGAAGCGCCACGCGCGCAAAAAAAGGTCCGGCATGCCGGACCTTTTCTTTTTCAGCGGGTTAACGCTCCCAGTAAGACTCTTCCAGGCTGTCTTCCCGCTCCGGCAGGCCGCGAGTGAGGCGCGGCGAATGCTGGTTCAACACCTGGTAGCTGACGCGGTTGGCATATTTGCACACCTGCGCCAGGGAGGAGTAAGTCAGGTAGCTGCGCACGTGCTTGCTGGAGTTCGGCACGTTGTGGCGGTGATAGCCGTTGGCGGCGATATCGTGCAGCAACGCCGACAGCGCGCCGTCGCCGGCGCCGTTGGTGTTCATGATCTTCTCCGGCCCGCCCATATACGGTGCGATGTGCGAATAAACGCGCAGCGGATTTTCACAGTGTTCGCGGCGCATGGCGCGGCTGAATTCGTAGCGGTTGAACTCGGCGATATGCCCCGGCAGCAGCGGGTGCTGGGTCTGGCGCTTGTTGGCCTCTTCGGTGTAGCCCGCCATATACAGGCCGTTCGGCCCGGCGGTGCACAGCACCAGATCCACCCACTCCAGCGCCATGTCCGAGGCGGTCAGCGGATCGCTCAGCCCGGTCAGCTCCAACGCTTCGTCTTCGTTCATCGCCAGAATCGTCACGTTTTCCTTCAGGAAGTCGCGCCACCACTGCGGGTTGTCGGCAATGACGTACTTGGTGCCCAGCGTCAACACCACCGGCACGTCGTGCTTTTTGGCGTATTCGATCGCCTGCAGGGTGGCAGCCTTCATCGGCTCGCCTTCCTTACAGCGCACCAGATAAGAGCTCAGCACCAGCGCCGACGCGCCGGCGATCACTTCTTCAGGAATGCTTTCCGGGCGCAGCTGGTTCATTTGGCCCGGGTTGATGGCGAAGGTGCGCTCGCCGCTTTCGCCAATCAGCGTGAAACAGCGGCCGATGGCGCCGTCTACGCCCTGCAGATAGTTGAGATCGGTACGGCTGGAGGTATTGCACAGGTAACGGTAGGCGTAGCTGCCGATTTTCACGTTGCTGCACATCACGCCGAGCAGCACCGAGCGATCGTCCGCCAGCACCGAATAGTTGTGCATGGTATTGCCGATGGTGCCGCCGGCGAACTGATGGGTAACCAGGTTGTTTTCATTCAGTTCCTGATACAGCGCCTCGGCGACGTCGTCTTCGATCACCAGAGAGTGGCCCAGGCTCAGGCCGTAGCGCTGGACAAAAGCGTCGTCCACCTTCGCCTCGATATCCACCAGCGTCTGGTCGATGCCGACGATATACGAGGTGCTGATTTCACTTTCGGGCTGGGCCTGCTGCAGAAGCGGATCGCGGGCGCTCACCGGGAAATAGTGTTTGGACTTGCGTTTACCAGGAAATTTCATGTGATTGGCGGTGGTGGCGGTTTAACAAGCGGAGAATGTTAACACATTCCCGCCCGATCACGATGATTCTAATATACAGATTATTGATGATTAGAGGCGCTGCGCCACCAGCTGCTGCATCATATCGATATGCGCCGGCTCGTCGTTCAACGCAGAGATATACTCAAACTTCTCGCCGCCGGCCTCGAGGAAGATCTCGCGGTTCTGCTCCTTGATCTCTTCCAACGTTTCCAGGCAGTCCGCCGAGAAACCCGGGCAAATCAGCTGAATGTGCTTCACGCCCTGCGCCGGCAGCCCCTTCAGGGTCTCATCGGTGTACGGCGTCAGCCACGGCTCGCGGCCGAAGCGCGATTGGTACGTCATCATCACTCGCTCCGGCGCCAGCGGCAATGTGGCGCTCAGCGCTCGCAGCGTATCCTCGCAGCGCTGCGGGTAGTCGTCGCCCAGGCGTGCATAGCGTTTGGGGATGCCGTGGAACGACAGCACCAACCGATCCGGCTGGCCATGCTCGGCGAACGAGCGCTCCACGCTTTGCTGCAGCGCGGCGATGTAGGCCGGGTGTTCGGCGTAATCGCGGATGAAGGCCACAGAAGGCAAGCGGCGATAGCCTTTCAGCACCCGCGCTACGCCATCCCATACCGCCGCGCTGGTGGAACAGGAATATTGCGGATAGAGCGGCAGCACCACCAGGTTGGTCACGCCCTGCGCCAGCAGCTTGTCGATGGCTTCCGCCAGGCTCGGCGAGCCGTAGCTCATGCCCAGCTCCACCGGCGTATTCGGCATGCGCGCCGCCAGCGCCCGCTGTTGGCGGCGGCTGTACACCAGCAGCGGTGAGCCTTCTTCCATCCACACCGACTGATAGAGCTTCGCCACGCGCGGCGAACGGATCGGCAAGATCGCGCCGTTGAGGATCGGCCACCAGATCAGCGGCGCCGTGTCGACCACGCGATCGTCACTGAGGAATTCCTTCAGATAGCGTTTGACCGCCGACGAGGTCGGCGCATCTGGCGTGCCCAGGTTCACCAGCAATACGCCGTGTTTCTCTTGCTTCATCTCAGTTCCCCTCATTTCCTTTCCGGCCGGCATTCCGTTCTGGGTCGGGATGTCAGCAGCCATTAATGCCGGCTATTGTAACGGAAAAGTCGTGCATCGAAACCGATAACAGCAACAGGCTATGCCTGTGGGCCTCCCCCTTGCGCCAGTCGCCACACCGCCGCCACGTTGCGCGCCGTCACCTGCAGATTGCGATCGGCCCCCGCCAGCGCTTCTTCCAGCGTCACGATGCCATCGAGCACCGAAAACGCCGCGTCGATGCCGTGTTGATGCACCACCTGGTAATCCGGCGTCAGGCTGCCGGCGATGGCGATCACCGGCACGCCGTGGCGCTTGGCCACCCGCGCCACGCCGATCGGCGTTTTGCCGTGGATCGACTGGCTGTCCAGCCGGCCTTCCCCGGTGATCACCAGATCGGCATCGCGCACCGCCTCATCCAGGCGCAGGGTTTCGGTGACGATCTCGATGCCCGGCCGCAAGCGCGCGTTGAGCATGCCGAGCAGCGCCGCCCCCATGCCGCCCGCCGCGCCCGCCCCTGGCTGGGTGAGCACCGCGCGGCCGGTTTCCCGTTCCAGCAGCTCGCCATAGTGATGCAGCGCCGCATCGAGCTGCGCCACCATCTCCGGCGTCGCTCCCTTCTGCGGCCCGAACACCGCCGAGGCGCCCTTTTCGCCGCACAGCGGGTTATCGACGTCGCAGGCGGCGGTCACGCTCACCCGTTGCCAACGCGCATCCAGCCCGGCGAGATCGAGATGCGCCAGCTGCGCCAGCGCCGCTCCGCCCGCCGGCAGCGGCCGGCGTGCCTTATCCAGCAACTTCACGCCCAGCGCCTGCATCATCCCGGCGCCGCCGTCGTTGGTGGCGCTGCCGCCGATGCCGAGAATGACCGCCTTCACGCCGCGTTCCAACGCCGCCAGCATCAGTTCGCCGGTGCCGTAGCTGGTGGTGATGCGCGGATCGCGCCGGCCGGGCGGCGCCAGGTGCAGCCCTGAGGCGGCGGCCATTTCAATCACCGCGGTTTCGCCGTCGCCCAGCAGGCCATAGAACCCCTGCACCGGCTCCCCCAGCGGCCCGGTGACCGTCACCTGGACGATTTCACCGCCGGTGGCCGCCACCATCGACTCCACCGTGCCTTCGCCGCCGTCCGCCATCGGCAGCTTCACGTAGTGCGCCTGCGGGTAAATTTGGCGGAACCCCCGCTCGATGGCGTCGGCGACGCCGAGCGCGCTCAGGCTCTCTTTGAAAGAATCCGGGGCAATAACCACTTTTTTCAGCGTTTTCATCACTGTTCCTTATCCCGCCAGGTTAAATACGCCAAACATCAGCGCCGAGATTGCCGCAATGGTGAACCCCACCAGCGTTTCGTACGGCAGCAGCTTCAGCCGCTCGTGCACCGCCATATTGACGCTGCCGCCGGTGGCGTGGAAGAAGCTGCCGTGCGGCAGGTGATCCAGCACCGTGGCGCCCGCATGGATCATCGCAGCGCCGGCCAACCCGCTCACGCCCAGCTCAAGCAGCGTGGAGCTGAACACCCCGGAAGCCACGGCGGTGCCGGCGGTGGTCGACGCGGTCGCCATCGACATCAGCGCGCCAGACAGCGGCGCCAGCAGCCAGGCCGGTAGCCCGGTATGCGTTAAGCCGTTAATCAAGACATCCTTCAGCGCCGAGTTGGCGATAATGCCCGCCAGCGTGCCGGTGCCGAGCAGCATGATCGCCACCGGCGCCATGCGCGACAGGCCGGAGACCATAAACTGATTGCACTGGCGGATGCGCCCCATCAGCAGCGCGCCCGCCAAGCCGCCGGCCGGCAGCGCGATCAGCGGATCGACGGCGATGCCGGCGATCGGCCGCAGCGACAGCAGCAGGATCGCCACCAGCGGCGCGCTGATCGCCGCGGCGAAGCCCGGCCGCGCCCCTTCGGCATGCTGAGTCAGCTCTTCGGCCATCACTTTGCTGCCTTTATCGCTCAGGCGGCGCGCCAGCAGATAGGCCACCACCAGGCCGCACAGCCCCGGCACGATGCCGGCCATCATCACCGAGGTGAGCGGCACGTGGAAATTGTCCGCCGCCGCGATGGTGTTCGGGTTGGGCGACATCACGTTGCCGGCCTTGCCGCCGCCGATCATCGCCAGCAGGATCGCCGCGCGCGAAATGCCGGCCTTTTGGGCTATCGACAGCGCGATCGGCGCGACGGTGATCACCGCCACGTCGATAAACACCCCTACCGCCGTCAGGATCAGTGTAGCCACCGCCAGCGCCAGCAGCGCGCGGGTTTCGCCCACCTTGCGCACGATGGTTTCGGCGATGGTGTGCGCCGCGCCGGATTCGATCAGCACCCCGGCCAGCACCCCCGCCGCCAGGATGCGCATCACGGCGTTGGTGATGCCCTGCGCCCCGCCGATCATCAGCGTTACGGTCTGCACCAGATCGGCGCCGCCGCACAGCCCGCCCGCCAGCGCGCCGGCGATCATGCCGTAAGCCGGCGGCACCTTGCGTAGAATCAGGACGATGGCGACGGCTAACGCCACCAGCGCCCCCAGAGTGGATACGGTTGTCATTGTTGTTTTCTCCGTGGTTGATGTGCAGGCCAACATATCCCGCGCGCCCGGCGTTGGCCTGAGGGGAAACAACAAAAAATCGCCGGGGGAACGGCGTGGAATTTGTGGGTTGGCACAACTCAGTCGTGCATCAGCATGCCGATATATAACCGCAGAGCGTCGGTTAATTGGTTGATTTTCATGCCGGTTATCGCTTCGATACGCTGCAGGCGATAGCGCAGGGTATTGACGTGGATATGCAGCTGTGCGGCGGTCTGCGTCTGATCACAATTCTGCGAAAAATAGTGGCGCAGCGTGCCGCGCAGCACGCCTTTTTCGTCCTGTTCGCCCAGCGTCCGCCAGGGGCGACCCAGCTCCTGCGCGCGCCAATCCTCCCCCAGATCGCACAACAGCGACGGCAGCGGGTAGTCGTGGTAGAACAGCGTGGCGTGACGCAGTTTCAGGCGCTGCGCCATCGCCTGAGTGGCGCGCGCCGTCAGGCTGGAACGATAGGCGCTTTGCGGATCGTCATAAAAACCGCCGACGATCAGCCGCACCCGGAAGCGGTGTTTGAGTTGGTTTTGCAAACGCTGGGCCTGTTGGCGCTCCAGCTTCAGGCTCCATTCGCCCTGCACCATGCAGGCCGGGCGCAGCAGGGTCATTTCATTGAAGCCGGTAATGGCGATCAACGCGTCGCGCTGGGTGGCCTCCAGCTCCGCCAGCAGCTCGCGCAGCAGGTGCGGCTGCGCCTCTTGCAGCTCGACGATCCACACGATGCGCGCCTGGCGCAGATCCAACCCCAAATACGCCGCCATCGCCGCCAGCGACGCGGTGTTCGGCTGGGGCTGCAGCAGCTGGTTCGCCAGCTCTTCCCGGTAGCGTTTTTCCCACTGGTGCTGATCCAGCAGCGCCGCCTGCTCCACCATCATCTCCGCCGCCATCTTCACCAGCTCGGCGTAGGCGCGCACCTCGGCCGGTTCGCCGGAGATGCCGATCACCCCCACCCGCTGGTTGCGAAAGCTGAACGGCAGGTTGATGCCGGGCCGCACGCCCTTCAGATGTTCGGCGGTGGCGCGGTCGATTTCCACCACCCGATTTTCCGCCAGCGCCAGCACGGCGCCTTCATGGCGCTGGAACAGGCGCTGCGGGTTGCCGGAGGCGATGATCACGCCGTTGCTGTCCATCACGTTGACGGAATGGCTGATGATGCCCATCGCCCGCTGGACGATCTGGCGCGCGGTGGCTTCCGCCAGAAGATTGGTTTGTCTGAGCATGCCCGCTCCCTGCTGAGGGTGAAAACGCAGGCTTGTTATACGCTATTTGGCGCGGGCGATTAACGGGCACGGCCGCAACAAGCCGCCGCGATCACAATTTGGCGGGAAAACGGCAAAAAAAAACGCCGGGCCACAGGCCCGGCGTCATGCACAACGTGCTTGCGATCAACCGAGGATGGTCGCCAGCTCTGCGCTCACTTCGGCCACCTTGCGGGTGCCGTCGATTTTGCGGTATTGGGTGTTGCCCGCCGCCGCTTCTTTGCTGTAGTAAGAGATCAGCGGCGCGGTCATCTGATGATACTCCACCAGGCGCTTGCGCACGGTCTCTTCCTGATCGTCCTTGCGCGTGGTCAGCTCTTCGCCGGTCACGTCGTCTTTACCTTCCACCTGCGGCGGGTTGAACTTCACGTGGTATACGCGGCCGGACGGCGCGTGCACGCGGCGGCCAACGATGCGGTCAACGATCAGCTCGTCCGGCACGTCGAACTCCAGCACGAAGTCCACGTTGATGCCGGCTTCTTTCATCGCGTCAGCCTGCGGAATGGTGCGTGGGAAACCGTCCAGCAGGAAGCCCTTGCGGCAATCTTCCTGAGCGATGCGCTCTTTGACCAGCGCGATCACCAGCTCATCGGTCACCAGCTTGCCGGCGTCCATGATCTCTTTCGCCTGCTTGCCCAGTTCACTGCCGGCCTTCACGGCTGCGCGCAACATATCACCGGTGGAGATTTGCGGAATGCCGTATTTCTCCATGATGAATTGAGCCTGAGTACCTTTACCAGCGCCCGGAGCGCCCAGCAGAATGATACGCATTGCGTAAATCCCCTTGCTATGTAGTTTTTATAAAATTGCGAAAACGCTCAACGATACCATTTCAGGGGGGGCAGGCTCAAGGCGCGCGAAGGAAATCGATTGCGGAATGTGCAAAAAAACGGACGAGCAAAAAGCGAGAAAAGGCGGGGAAAAATCGGCAATGCGCCCCTAACGGTGCCGTTAAGGGCGCATATTTTCAGTTTCAGGCGGACAGCAACTTGTTCATGCGACGGATGAACAGGTTCGGATCTTCCAGCGTGCCGCGTTCAGCCAGCAGAGCCTGATCCAATAACAGGTCGATCCATTCGGCGAAATGTTCGTTATCGCCCACATCGGATGCGCGTTTGACCAACGCATGCTCCGGATTAAGCTCGAAAATGTACTTCACTTCCGGCGCCTGCTGGCCGGCGGCGGCGAACAGCTTGGCCATCTGGGTGCTCATTTCGTCGGCGTCGGTCACCACGATCGCCGGCGTATCGGTCAGGCGGTGCGTCAGGCGCACATCCTTCACGCGCTCGCCCAGCAGGGTTTTCACGCGTTCGATGAACGGCTCCAGCTGCTTCTCGGCGGCCTTCTGCTCTTCGGTTTCATCCGCCAGTTTGTCCAGCGTTTCATCCGCTTTGCTGACCGACTGGAACGGCTTGCCGTCGAATTCGGTCAGATAGCTCATCATCCACTCGTCGATGCGATCGGACAGTAACAGCACTTCGATGCCTTTCTTGCGGAACAGCTCCAGGTGCGGGCTGCTCTTGGCGGCGGCGTAGCTGTCGGCGGTGATGTAGTAAATCTTCTCCTGCCCTTCCGCCATGCGGCCGACGTACTCTTCCAGCGACACGGTCTGCGCCGAGCTGTCGCCGTGGGTGGAGGCAAAGCGCAGCAGCTTGGCGATCGCTTCCTGGTTGCCGTGGTCTTCCGCCGGGCCCTCTTTCAGCACCAGACCGAACTGCTGCCAGAATTTCTGGTAGCCTTCGGCGTCATCTTTGGCCAGCTTATCCAGCATTTGCAGCACGCGCTTGGTCAGCGCGCCGCGCAGGTTTTGCGTCACGCGGCTGTCTTGCAGGATCTCGCGCGACACGTTCAGCGGCAGATCGTTGGAGTCGATCAGGCCACGCACGAAGCGCAGGTAGTTCGGCATGAACTGCTCGGCGTCGTCCATGATGAACACGCGCTGCACGTACAGCTTCAGGCCATGCTTGTGATCGCGGTTCCACATGTCCCACGGCGCCTGCGCCGGGATATACAGCAGGCTGGTGTACTCCTGCTTGCCTTCTACCCGGTTGTGGCTCCAGCTCAGCGGATCGGTGAAGTCGTGGGCGATGTGCTTGTAGAACTCTTTGTACTCTTCGTCGGTCACGTCCGCCTTGCTGCGGGTCCACAGGGCCTGCGCCTTGTTGATCTTCTCCCAGGTGACGGTGTCGTCTTCTTCGTTTTTGCTTTCGATCTCTACCGGCAAGGCGATGTGATCGGAATATTTGCCGATCACCGAGCGCAGGCGCCAGGCGTCGAGGTACTCATCTTCGCCTTCGCGCAGATGCAGGGTGATTTCGGTGCCGCGCGTCTCTTTGGTGATGTCGGCGATGGTGTAGTCGCCTTCGCCGGCGGACTCCCAGAACACGCCTTCGTCATCGGCGGCGCCGGCGGCGCGGGTGCGCACGGTCACTTTGTCCGCCACGATGAACGCCGAGTAGAAACCGACGCCGAACTGGCCGATCAGCTGGCTGTCTTTCGCCTGGTCGGAACCGATGGATTCCAGGAACGCTTTGGTGCCGGACTTGGCGATGGTGCCGAGGTTTTCGATCACTTCTTCGCGGCGCATGCCGATGCCGTTGTCGGCGATGGTCAGGGTGCGCTGCTCTTTATCGAAGGACAAGCGGACGCGCAGCTCGCCGTCGCCGGCGTACAGCTCTGGCGCGGACAGGGCGCGGAAACGCAGCTTGTCGGCGGCGTCAGAGGCGTTGGAAATCAGCTCGCGCAGGAAAATTTCTTTGTTGGAGTACAGCGAATGGATCATCAAATGAAGCAGCTGTTTTACTTCAGACTGGAACCCGCGGGTTTCTTGACCTTTCATACTCATTGATTACCTCAAAAGACAATGGCTACCAAAATCGAACAATAAGGATCAGATGAGGGTCAGGGTCTTGTTTTTCAAGCGGACGGCGGGAGATTTTTGGCAAAAAAATGACGGGGCCGAACGGCCCCATCCGGGAAAACATCAGAACTTGATGGCATGGCGCCCGGCCAGCGAATGCGACAGCGTGGTGCCGTCGACCATCTCCAGCTCGCCGCCCACCGGCACGCCGTGGGCGATGCGGCTGGCGAGCACACCATACTGGCCGCACATCTCGGCGATATAGTTGGCGGTCGCTTCCCCTTCCACCGTCGGGTTGGTGGCGAGGATCACTTCGGTGATGCTCTCCTTTTCCAGCCGTTGCTCCAGGCGATCCAGACCGATATCGCCCGGCCCGATGCCGTCCAGCGGCGACAGATGCCCCATTAGCACAAAGTAGCGCCCGGCGAACTGGCCGGTCTGCTCGATGGCATGGATATCCGCCGGGCTTTCCACCACGCAAATCTGGCCGTTTTGCTGACGGCGCGGATTGGCGCAGATGGTGCAGACGTCCTGCTCGGTGAAGGTGCGGCAGTCGGCGCAGTGGCCGATTTCCGACATCGCGCGCGTCAACGCCTGCGCCAGGCGCATGCCGCCGCTGCGATCGCGCTGCAGCAGCTGAAACGCCATGCGCTGCGCCGATTTCGGGCCGACGCCCGGCAGGCAGCGCAGCGCCTCCATCAGGGATTCAAGGAGCGGGCTGGTTTGCATCAGAACGGCATCTTGAAGCCAGGCGGCAACTGCATGCCGCTGGAGACGGAGGCCATCTTCTCTTTCTGGGTCTCTTCGATGCGGCGCGCGGCGTCGTTGAACGCGGCGGCGATCAGATCTTCCAGCATCTCTTTGTCGTCTTCCATCAGGCTAGGATCGATCTCCACGCGGCGGCAGTTGTGCGCACCGTTGATGGTGACCTTCACCAGGCCCGCGCCAGACTCGCCGGTCACTTCCAATTTGGCGACTTCTTCCTGCATCTGCTGCATTTTTTCTTGCATTTGCTGGGCTTGCTTCATCAGGTTGCCCAGACCGCCTTTACCAAACATAGTCGTCTCTCGTCGCTAGGGCCGCGCACCTCGCGCGGCGTTTAAAGGGGGCGGATACTCTCTTCATCCAGATCCGCGTCGAAGAACCGGCACAGCGTCTGAATATGGGTATCCGCAACGATGGACTGGCGCGCCTGCGCCAGCTTTTCTTCATAGATGGCTTGTCGCCATTCCAGCGGGGTGCGCTCCGCCGGATTATCGTCCTCTATCACGGTCAGCTCGATCGGGCTGCCGTACAGCTCGCCGAGCGCTTCGGCCAGCGTCTTCTGCGCCGAAGGCGAATTCAGATGACGCTGCGAAGACCGCAGATGGAGGCAAATCTTGCCCGCTTCCGGCTGCTGCTTGAAGGCGTTCAACGCCAGCTGCTGCACCAGTTTCGGGATCTTCAGCCTGTCGATTTCCGCCGCCCAGGCGTCGCGCTCCAGCGACTCCACCACCAGCTTGGCGGCCAGCTCCGGCGTTTTCTCGTGCTCCAACGCCGTGCGCAACGCTTTCGGCGTCGCCAGCGGTTCCGGTGCCGCTTCCGGCTCGGTCTGCGCGCGCCAGCGATAGGCTTCCGGCTTGGCCGGTTTTTCCGGCACCTTCTTCTCCGCCAGACGCTGCTGGCTACGCTCGGTCACGGAAGCCAAACGCCCCAGCGCCGAGTTTGCCGGCCGCGCTATTCCTGGCGCCGCCGGCTCATTCTTTTTTGGTGTGGATGCTCCCTGCTGCCGCTGCAGCTGGGACCGCGCTTTCAACAGCTGGGCGGTGGCATCCGGTAATGGGGTCGATGATTGCCGCGACGGCGCGGCCGGCTGCCCTAGCGGCGGCGGCACGTCCTGAAACTGCGGCGGCTGTTGCGATGCGGCGGCCTGCGGCTGCGCCATCGGCGCCGGCGCGGTCTGCACCAACGCCACCGGCTCCGGGATCACCGCTTTCGGGTGAAACGCCAGCGCGCGCAGCAGGGTCATCTCAACCCCCATGCGGCGATCCGGCGCATAGGCCAGCTCTTTGCGGCCGACCAACAGCGTCTGGTAGTAAAGTTGCACATCGGCCGGCGGCAGGGTGCGCGCCAGCTCGCGCAGCCGTTGTTCCACGGCGGCGTACTGATTGTCGAGCATCGAAGGCAGCAGCTGCACCATCGCAATGCGGTGCAGCAGCGCCAGCGTCTCCACCAGCAGGTTTTCCCAGTCCACGCCGCGCGAAGCGGCCTGTGCGACCTGAGCCATCACCTTTTCGCCGTCGGCGCTGACCAGCGCTTCGAGGATCGCCAGCGGCTGTTCGTCATCGAGCGTGCCGAGCATCTGGCTGACGGTGGCGGCGGTCACCTGCCCCTGCCCCATGGCGATCGCCTGATCGGTCAGGCTCAGCGCATCGCGCATGCTGCCGTCGGCGGCGCGCGCCAGCAGCTGCAGCGCGCGGGCGTCGCTGGTGATCTGCTCCGCCGTCAGCACCGTTTCCAGCTGCTGGCGGATCTGATCGACGTCCAGCGCCTTGAGGTGGAATTGCAGACAGCGCGAGAGAATGGTCACCGGCAGCTTTTGCGGATCGGTGGTGGCCAACAGGAATTTGACGTGCGGCGGCGGCTCTTCCAGCGTCTTGAGCAACGCGTTGAAGCTGTGGCGCGAGAGCATGTGCACTTCATCGATCAGGTAGACCTTGAAGCGGCCGCGCGCCGGCGCGTACTGAACGTTGTCCAGCAGATCGCGGGTATCTTCAACCTTGGTTCGGGAAGCGGCGTCGATCTCGATCAGATCGACGAAGCGCCCCTGCTCGATCTCGCGGCAGTTGTCGCATTGGCCGCACGGCGTGGCGGTGATGCCGGTTTCACAGTTCAGGCCTTTGGCCAGCAGGCGCGCGATGGTGGTTTTCCCCACGCCGCGCGTGCCCGAGAACAGATAGGCGTGATGGATCCGCCCCAGCGAGAGGCCGTTGGCCAGCGCGGTCAGGACATGTTCCTGGCCGACCACGTCTGCGAACGTTTGAGGGCGCCACTTACGGGCGAGAACCTGATAGCTCATTAATACCGGAGAAGTCGAGGAATCTGGAGGGTCATGCTAACACAGCCCCGCGGCGATCCGCGAGGCCGTTGTGCCCAAGGGGCGATGCCGCATCAATGGCCGGCGAAGTCCACCAGGCAGTAGCAGTCGATGCCCAGCTTGTTCAGACGCGCTTCCCCGCCCAGATCCGGCAGGTTGATGATGAATGCGGCGTCGTTCACTTCACCGCCCAGGCGGCGGATCAGTTTGGTGGTCGCTTCGATGGTGCCGCCGGTCGCCAGCAGATCGTCCACCACCAGCACTTTGTCACCCGCGGTGATGGCGTCGGTGTGGATCTCCAGCTTGTCGGTGCCGTACTCCAGCTCATAGCTTTCGCTGAGCGTGGCGCGCGGCAGTTTGCCCGGTTTGCGCACCGGCACGAAACCGACGCCCAACGCCAGCGCGACGGGCGCGCCGAACAGGAAACCACGCGCTTCGGTACCCACCACCTTGGTCACGCCCGCTTCGCGATAGCGCTCAACCAACAGCTCGATGCTGGCGGCGTAGGCCAACGGGTTTTCCAGCAGGCTGGTCACGTCGCGGAACAGGATGCCCGGCTTCGGATAATCCGGGATGGTTTTGATACTGTCTTTAATAAACTGAAGCTGCTGCGCAGTAGCGGTCATAATTGTTGCCTGATAAAACTGCCTGAAAACCGGCGCGCCGCTCACCCGCCGCCGCCGGGTGAAACACACCGGAGATGAAATGGCAGGCGATCCGCGCACGAAAACGCCCAAATCTATGCAAACTGGCGGACAAATGCAACTCTCCCCTGCATCTTTCAACCCGCAGCGTTGTTGACTGCACGCATTCCCCCCGGTCACTTACCTAAGTAAGCTCCCGGGGATGCCTGCGTTTGTCGTCTAGCTGCGGCTTGAAAGCTATTGGGGAGTTTAAGGGACAATCAGCGCTGTTTTTGTTGCGGCAGGTCAATAACCGGCAGGCGCAGCATAAAGGTCAGCAAAATGACCAGCATCAGCAGCAACAGCCCGCGCACCCACCAAATTTTCACCAGCCACAGCGAACAGGCGAAGGTGAGCACGATCACCAGCACCGCCTTCCACTTCGCTCCCGGCGGCAGCGCGCGATGCTGTTGCCAGTGGCGCAGGTAGGGGCCGAACCAGGAGCGGTGCAGCAGCCAGTGATGAAAGCGCGGCGAAGAGCGGGCGAAACACCAGGCGGCCAACAGCAGAAACGGCGTGGTCGGCAACAGCGGCAGCACCACGCCCAACGTCGCCAGCACCACCGCCAGCCAGCCCAAAATGATCAATAACCCACGCGTCATGCGGCTCTTCGCTCCTCAATCGGTTGCCGCCTACTGTAGCATCGGCGCCGCGCCGGCGGAATATGCGTGCAGCGCTTGTTTCACGGCAGGATCGCGGGCAAGCTTACGCCTGTTGAAATCAAGAGGGAGCTTATGTGAGCACTCAGCGTCTATTACAGGTGTTGGCACAGCAGATCGCGGCGCTGGCGGCCGAAGTGACCCCGCGCGGCGACGTTCCGATCCCGCAGGCGCGCTTCGACGCCGCCCTGTTCGCCAACCGCGGCACGCGGCTGCGCGACTACCTGGCCGAGGTGGAGAAGAATTTCGCCCAGCTGCAAAGCGCCGCCAACGACAGCCGTACCAGCCAGGTGGCCTTTCTGGCCGAAAAACTGGTGGCTCAGATCGCCGCCCTGCAGCGCGAGTTGGCCACCCAGGCGCTGCGGCGCAAGAACCAGCCGAAAGAAGCCCCCGAGGCCGATCTGTACCACAAGCTGGCCGAGCATCAGGACTACGAACGCCGGCTGATCGCCATGATTCAGGATCGGGAAAGCCTGCTTGGCCGCCAGACCTCGCTGGCGGCGCAGCAAAAGCTGCAGCACGAGCTGGCGGCGCTGGAGGGGCGCCTGATGCGCTGCCGCCAGGCGCTGGCGCGCATCGAGCGCAATATCGAGCGCAAAGAAAACGGTTTTTGAAGATTTATCACAATATTTTAATGATTATTCCCGGTTGCGCGCCGGGTTCACTATACTCTGCCGGTACGCGAGTTATTCATTCCATTAATTAAGCGCAGGTGCTATGTCTCTGGAAAACGCCTCACCCGAACTGCAGCTGGCGGTAGACTTGATTTACCTGCTGGAATGCAACGAGATCGATCCGGCCACCGCGCTGGCGGCGCTGGATATCGTCAAACGGGATTATCAGGAAAAACTGCAGCGCGCCGGCGTCACCTCCCCCTATCTGCCTGCCGGACAGTAATCAGGGACAGCGCCGCTGTCCCTTTCGTCTTTCAACGCTCATCAGCCCGCCGTCTGGCCGCCTTCGTCCGGCGAGCTGAGCGCGCAAATAATAAGGAAAAAAAAGCGTGTCGCGGCGGCGATGCGCCGACAAACGTGAGCGGCGCCAGAGAAGGCAGAATCAATCAGCGCTGCATGATTTAGCTTCGGATCGGTTAAGAAGCCTGAAGATTGTCACGGCCGCCGGCGGGCAACGAACAACAAAAGCGTTGCAGCTGATGGCCCGTTGCAGCGGAATCAGAAAGTCAGCACTTTTTCCGCCGCCAGCGTCCACTGCGCCAGCTCGACCAACGTACCGATCGCCACGCCGTCCGCCAGCGGCAAGCGGCTGACGCCGCGCGCGTCGGCACAGGTCTTGCACAGCTTGACCGGCACCTGCTGCGCGGTGAGGATCTCCAGCATCTGCTGCAGGTGGTATCCCTCGTGCGGCTGCTGCCCGGCCAGCCCGGCCACCACCGCATCGGACATCAGAAACAGCCGCAGGTCGAGACTGCTCTGCTGCTCTTTCATGGCGATGGCCAGCCGCAGCGCATTGAACAAGGATTCATGGCCATAGGCGGCGCCATTGGCGATGAGAACAATGGATGACATGAAATCTCTCCTTATAAAGGAAGGCGGTCGGCGTCAGGCGTCGCCGCGTCGGGTTTGAGGCGCAAGGTGGGGCAAAACTGCAGCATTTCCAAAAACGCGTCCACCAGCGCTTCGGCTTCGGCCCGCAGATCGAAACTTTCCGGCATAAACAGCCAGTTTTCCATCAGGCCGGTGATATAACCGCGCAGGATGATCGCCGCGCGGCGGGTATGTAAATCGGCGGGTAATTGCCCGTGGTGAATGCAGTTATACAGCACCGCTTCGATGCGTTCGTAGCCGGCGAGATACAGCACCTTGCGCGAATCCAGCAGCGGCATCATTTCACCGACAAACTCGCATTTGTGGAATATAATTTCCATCAACGCCCGCCTACGGCCGTCTTCAACCGTAGACGTCAGAATGTAAATCAGAATTTCTCGGATAACCCGCAGTGGATTATCGGGAAACTTTGCCTGATACTCTGTTTCGAGCTGGTCAATTTTCGGCTCGGTAGATTCCCAAACTTCATTAAACAGGTCTACCTTATTCTTGAAGTGCCAGTAAATGGCTCCACGCGTAACCCCGGCAGCGGTGGCAATATCTGTCAGTGACGTTGCAGCAACGCCACGTTCAGAGAACTCTCTCACCGCAGCATCAAGGATTTGCTGTCGGGTTTCTTGCGCCTGCTGTTTGGTTTTTCGTGCCATGGCATTGTTATTTAGGGGGAGTGTGATTTACATACATTCGCGAATGTATGTACCATAGCACGCACATATAATTAACGCAGCAATGGGTTTTAAAGCTTGTGATCCATTGATCATTTTGAAATCGGACACTTGAGGTTTTTCTATGAACAAAAACAGAGGGTTAACGCCTCTGGCGGCCGTTCTGATGCTTTCAGGCAGCTTAGTGCTAACAGGATGTAACGATAAAGAAACCCAACAGCAAGGCGCCCAACAACAGGCGCCTGAAGTGGGCGTAGTCACCTTGAAGGCCGAGCCTCTCAACATCACTACCGATCTTCCTGGCCGCACCGCTGCGTATCGTATCGCCGAAGTTCGCCCTCAGGTCAGCGGCATCATCCTGAAGCGCAACTTCGTTGAAGGCAGCGATATCAAGGCCGGGACGTCTCTGTACCAAATCGATCCCGCCACCTATCAAGCCAGCTACGACAGCGCGAAAGGCGATTTGGCCAAAGCACAGGCCAGCGCTTCCATCGCACGCGTGACGGTAAACCGCTACAAGCCATTGCTGGGTACCAGCTACATCAGCAAGCAGGACTACGACAACGCCGTCTCCACCCTGCAGCAGGCGGATGCCGCCGTGGTGGCCGCCAAGGCCGCCGTGGAAACCGCGCGCATCAACCTGGCGTACACCAAGGTGACCTCCCCGATCTCCGGCCGCATCGGCAAGTCCGCCGTGACCGAAGGCGCGCTGGTCAGCAACGGCCAGGCGACCGCCCTGTCCACCGTGCAGCAGCTGGATCCGATGTATGTCGACGTCACCCAGTCGAGCACCGACTTCCTGCGCCTGAAGCAAGAGTTGGCCAGCGGCGCGCTGAAGCAGGAAAACGGCAAGGCTAAAGTGAAACTGCTGTTGGAAAACGGCACCGAATACGCGCAGGAAGGCACGCTGGAATTCTCCGACGTCACCGTCGACGAGACCACCGGCTCCATCACCATTCGCGCCCTGTTCCCTAACCCGAACGATACGCTGCTGCCGGGCATGTTCGTGCGCGCCCGTCTGGACGAAGGCGTGCGCAGCGATGCGCTGCTGGTGCCTCAGCAAGGCGTCACCCGCAACCCGCGCGGCGAAGCGACGGCGTTGGTGGTAGGGGCAGACGACAAAGTTGAGCTGCGCACGCTGAAGGCGGATCAGGCGATTGGCGACAAATGGCTGGTTACCGATGGCCTGAAAGCCGGCGATCGCGTGATCGTCTCCGGCCTGATGAAAGTGCATCCGGGCGCGCAGGTAAAAGTGCAGGAAGTTGACACTCAGGCGCAAAAACAGCCGCAGTCTGAAGCGCAGAAGTCATAAAAAGGAGCCTGTAATACATGGCTAAGTTCTTTATAGACCGCCCAATTTTCGCCTGGGTAATCGCCATCATCGTCATGTTGGCGGGGGTGCTTGCAATAATGAAACTGCCGATCGCGCAGTATCCCACTATTGCACCGCCGGCGGTGAGTATTTCCGCCAACTACCCGGGCGCAGATGCCAAAACGGTGCAGGATACCGTCACGCAGATTATCGAACAGAACATGAACGGTATCGATAACCTGATGTACATGTCCTCCACCAGTGATTCCTCTGGTAGCGTCACCATTACCCTGACGTTTGAATCCGGCACCGATCCTGACATCGCGCAGGTTCAGGTCCAGAACAAACTGTCGTTGGCCACCCCGTTGCTGCCGCAAGAAGTTCAGCAACAGGGCCTGAAAGTAGAAAAATCCAGCAGCAGCTTCCTGATGGTGGCCGGCTTCGTTTCCGACGATCCGAACATGACTCAGGACGATATTGCGGACTACGTTGCGTCCAACATCAAGGATCCGATCAGCCGTTCGTCCGGCGTGGGTGAAGTGCAGCTGTTCGGTGCCCAGTACGCGATGCGTATCTGGCTGGATCCGAACAAGCTGAACAACTACCAGCTGACGACCACGGACGTGACCTCCGCCATCACCGAGCAGAACAACCAGATCGCCGCAGGCCAGCTGGGCGGCCTGCCGCCGGTGCCGGGGCAGCAGTTGAACGCCTCGATCATCGCGCAGACCCGTCTGACTTCGCCGGAAGAGTTCGGCAAGATCCTGCTGAAGGTGAATACCGACGGTTCCCAGGTACGCCTGCGCGACGTCGCTCACATCGAGCGCGGCGCGGAAAGCTATGCCGTTACCGCTCGCTACAACGGTAAGCCTGCCGCCGGTCTGGGTATCAAACTGGCAACCGGCGCCAACGCCTTGAACACCGCCAAAGGTGTGAAAGACGAGCTGGCCAAGATGACGCCATTCTTCCCGCAAGGGATGAAAGTGGTTTATCCGTACGACACCACCCCGTTCGTTAAGATCTCCATCAACGAAGTGGTGAAAACGCTGATCGAAGCCATCATCCTGGTATTCCTGGTGATGTATCTGTTCCTGCAGAACTTCCGCGCGACGCTGATCCCAACCATCGCGGTGCCGGTGGTGCTGCTGGGGACCTTTGCGATACTCGCGGCGTTCGGCTTCTCGATAAACACCCTGACGATGTTCGGCATGGTGTTGGCGATCGGCCTGCTGGTGGATGACGCCATCGTGGTGGTGGAAAACGTCGAGCGCGTCATGGCCGAAGAGGGGCTGCCGCCGAAAGAAGCCACCCGTAAATCGATGGGCCAGATTCAGGGCGCGCTGGTGGGTATCGCCATGGTGCTGTCGGCGGTATTCGTGCCGATGGCGTTCTTCGGCGGTTCAACCGGCGCCATCTATCGCCAGTTCTCGATCACCATCGTGTCCGCGATGGCGCTGTCGGTGCTGGTGGCCTTGATCCTGACGCCGGCGCTGTGCGCCACCATGCTCAAACCGATCCCGAAAGGCGATCACGGGGTTAAAACAGGCTTCTTCGGCTGGTTTAACCGCATGTTCGAGAAAAGCACGCATCACTATACCGACAGCGTGGGCAACATCCTGCGCAGCACCGGCCGCTATCTGATCATCTACCTGCTGATCGTGGTTGGCATGGGCCTGCTGTTCCTGCGCCTGCCTTCCTCGTTCCTGCCGGACGAAGATCAGGGCATCCTGTTGACCATGGTGCAGCTGCCTGCCGGCGCCACCGAGTCCCGCACCAACAAAGTGCTGGAAGAAGTCTCCGACTACTTCCTGAACAAGGAAAAGGACAACGTGGTTTCGGTGTTTACCGTCGCGGGCTTCGGCTTCAACGGTAACGGCCAGAACAACGGCCTGGCATTCGTCAGCCTGAAAGACTGGGGCGAGCGTCCAGGGAGCGAGAACAAGGTCGAAGCGATTGCGGGTCGCGCCATGGGCGCATTCTCGCAGATTAAAGAAGGCCTGGTATTCCCGTTCAACCTGCCGGCGATCATCGAACTCGGTACCGCAACCGGCTTCGACTTCGAGCTGATTGACCAGGGCGGCCTGGGGCACGAGAAACTGACCGAAGCGCGTAACCAGCTGTTGGGCATGGTTGCTCAACATCCGGACGTGCTGGTGGGCGTGCGCCCGAACGGCCTGGAAGATACGCCGCAGTTCAAACTGATCGTCGATCAGGAGAAAGCCAAGGCGCTGGGCGTCAGCATCACCACCATCAACAGCACGCTGAGCACCGCGCTGGGCGGCTCGTACGTCAACGACTTCATCGACCGCGGTCGTGTGAAGAAGGTATACGTACAGGCCGACGCGCCGTTCCGTATGCTGCCGGAAGACATCAACAAGTGGTACGTGCGCGGTACAAGCGGCCAAATGGTGCCATTCTCCGCCTTCTCTTCGGCGAAATGGGAATATGGCTCACCGCGCCTGGAACGCTATAACGGCTTGCCGTCGATGGAAATTCTGGGCCAGGCCGCACCGGGCAAGAGTACCGGTGAAGCGATGAACCTGATGGAACAGTTGGCGTCCAAACTGCCAAGCGGCATCGGTTACGACTGGACCGGCATGTCCTATCAGGAACGTCTGTCGGGCAACCAGGCGCCGGCGCTGTACGCCATCTCGATTCTGGTGGTGTTCCTGTGTCTGGCGGCGCTGTATGAAAGCTGGTCCGTGCCGTTCTCGGTCATGCTGGTATTGCCGCTGGGGGTTATCGGTGCGTTGCTGGCCGCGACGATGCGCGGCATGAACAACGACGTGTACTTCCAGGTGGGGCTGCTGACCACCATCGGTCTATCGGCGAAGAACGCCATCCTGATCGTGGAATTCGCCAAGGATCTGATGGAGAAAGAAGGCAAAGGCCTGATCGAAGCGACGTTGGAAGCGGTGCGTATGCGTCTGCGTCCAATCCTGATGACGTCTCTGGCCTTCATCCTCGGGGTTCTGCCGCTGGTTATCAGCAGCGGTGCGGGCTCCGGCGCACAGAACGCGGTAGGTACCGGCGTAATGGGCGGGATGATCACCGCCACCGTCTTGGCGATCTTCTTCGTACCGGTGTTCTTCGTGGTGGTTCGCCGCCGCTTCAGCAAGAAGAACGAAGACCTGGAACACAGCCATCCGGTAGAGCACCATTGATCGCTCAGTGATATGAGCTCCACCCGATAATCGAAAAGGCCGCACATGCGGCCTTTTTCTTTTGCTTCAGTTGCTTAATGCAAACCGTTCTCATTAATTCACTCGTGGGCGCAATTTACGCTTGATCGCGACGCCGGGTCGGCGCATAATTATTGTTATAGTATAACATTACACGAGAGAGCCATTATGAAACCCGGCATCCATCCCGATTACCGCACCGTGGTCTTCCACGACGTCAGCGCCAACGCCTACTTTAAAGTGGGATCGACCATCAAAACCGATCGCACCATCGAGCTGGACGGCGAAAGCTGGCCGTATGTCACCCTCGACGTCTCTTCCGCTTCGCATCCGTACTACACCGGCAAGCAGAAAGACTATTCCAAAGAAGGCAGCACGGCGCGCTTCCAGCAGCGCTTTGGCCGCTTTATCGGCAATAAGTAACAAGGAAATCCCATGCAGGTATTGAGTTCATTGCGTTCGGCGAAAAATCGCCACCCGGATTGCAAAGTCGTGCGTCGTCGTGGCCGCATCTATGTGATCTGTAAAAGCAATCCGCGATTCAAAGCGGTACAGGGACGTAAGAAAAAGCGTTAACTCCCCAGTGTCATCTGTCGCAAAGCCCCGTTGCTGCTCAACGGGGCTTTTTTTATGGCGAGAAAGTGCCTGCAAGCTGTCCCCCGCCGGCAGGCGGGGGCAGAGGTTACTTCATGCTGCTCAGCAGCGCGTCGACATTGTGTTTGAACGCCTGTTCATAGGTGGCCGCCGGGCCGCCCGTACGGGAGAGCGCTTCAGGGTACAGCTCGCCGCCCGCCTTGGCGCCGGTGGCGGCGGCAATCTGTTTCACCAACCGCGGATCGGTCTGATTCTCGATAAAGTAAGCGTTGACCTTTTCCTGTTTGATCTGCTTGATCAGGCCGGCCACGTCGCTGGCGCTGGCTTCGGCCTCGGTGGAAAATCCGACCGGGGCAAGGAAAGTGACGCCATACTCTTGCCCAAAGTAACCAAAAGCATCATGGCTGGTCAGCACTTTACGTTTCTGTGGCGGCACTGCGGCGAACTGGGTTTTGGCCCACAGGTCCAGCTTTTGCAGTTGCTGAATGTATTCGGCCCCGCGCTGGCGAAAATAGTTGGCATCCTCGGGATCGGCGGCAATCAGGGCGTTCATCACGTTGGTGGCGTACTGCACGCCGTTTTTCATGCTGTTCCAGGCGTGAGGATCGGTAATCGCTTTGCCGTCCTCCTCCATCTGGCGGGTGCTGATGCCCTGTGAAGCTGTGATCACCTGCCCTTTATAACCCGAAGCGCTGACCAGGCGATCGATCCACCCTTCCAGCCCCAGTCCGCTGACGAATACCACATCAGCCTGAGCCAACTTTTTGCCGTCCTGCGGCGAAGGCTCGAAACTGTGCGGATCGCCATCCGGCCCCACCAGCGTGCTGACCTTGACGTGATCGCCCCCCACCTGTTTGACGATATCGCCCAGAATGGAAAAGCTGGCGACGGCGTCGACGGTCTTCGCCATCGCCAATGGGCTGGCCAGCAGCGCAGCGACCGCCAGCGATATAGGTAAACGTTTCATACTTTCTCCTTGCAAATGGCACTTCTCAACGGCGCGCGAAGGCGTAAATGCCTCCACGCGTTCCAAACAGGATCGAGACGAAAAAGATGACGCTGGCGCTGAGCACGATCGCCGGGCCGGCGGGCAGCGAAGCGTAATAGGACCACACCAACCCAATCAGGCTGGAAAGCGCGCCGATGCCCATCGCCGTCGCCAGCGTCTGCGGCAGATTGCGCGCCCAGAAGCGCGCGCTGGCGGCGGGCAGCATCATCAGCCCCACCGACATCAGGGTGCCGAGGATCTGGAATCCCGCCACCAGATTGACCACCACCAGCGCCAGAAACAGGCCGTGGATCAGCGCCAACCGGCGCGGCGCGTTGACGCGCAGGAACGTGACGTCGAAGGACTCGATCACCAATGCACGGTACAGCGCCGCCAGCGCCAGCAGCGAAACCGAGGCGATCGCTCCGACCATCAGCATCGCCTGCGCATCCACCGCCAGGATCGAACCGAACAGCACGTGCAGCAGATCCACGCTGGAGCCGCGCAGCGAGACCAGCGTGACCCCCAGCGCCAGTGAGCCCAGATAGAACCCGGCGAAACTGGCGTCCTCTTTCAGCGGCGTGCGGCGGCTCACCAGGCCGGACAGCATCGCCACCGCCAGCCCGGCGATAAAGCCGCCCACCCCCATCGCCACCAGCGACATACCGGAGATCAGATAGCCGATCGCCGCGCCCGGCAACACCGCGTGGGACAAGGCATCCCCCACCAGACTCATGCGGCGCAGCAGCAAAAACACGCCCAGCGGGGCGGCGCTGAGCGACAACGCCAGGCACGCCATGAGCGCGCGGCGCATAAACCCGAAAGAGAGGAAAGGATCGATAAGCCCATGCCACAGCATCATGGCGCCACCGCCCGCAGATCCGGCTGCCGTTCGGCGGCGTGATACCTCGGCACCTGTTCCAGTACCCGCTCGGCCGCGCCCCAGTGGCAAGCCTGCGGCGTCAGCAACAGTACCTGTGGAAAATGCTCGGCGACCATCGACATATCGTGCAGCACGGCGATCACCGTTTTCCCCTGCCGATGCAGTTGCGCGATCGCCTGCAGCAGGATCTGCGTGGTGGCGCTGTCGATGCCGGTAAAAGGTTCATCCAGCAAAATCAGCGGCGCCGGTTGAACCAGCAGGCGCGCAAACAGCACCCGCTGCAGCTGGCCGCCGGACAGTTCGCCCACCGGGCTGCGCGCCAGCGCGCTCATGCCAACGTTCGCCAGCGCCTCATTGACCTGGCTTGCCGCGCGCCTGTTCATACCGCCGAACATGCCGCTTTGCGGCCAACAGCCCATCGCCACCAGATCGCTTACCGCGATCGGGAATTGCCGATCCAACTCGGCCTGCTGCGGTAAATAAGCCCTGCACGGTGGCTTGCCGCCGCTAAAACTCAGACTGCCGCCCAGCGGCGGCAACAATCCGGCGAGCGTTTTCAGCAACGTCGATTTCCCGGCCCCGTTGACGCCCACCACCGCGGTTAACGAACCGGCGCTGAACTGCCCGCTCAGCGGCGGGAAAAGCGGCGTGACGCCATAGCCTATAGCCAGTTGGCGCAAGGAGATCATGGCAGCGATACCGCCCAGAAGATGCCGAGCCATAGCAGGGCCAGCAGCGCAACGCCCCCCGCACAGCGCGCGGCGGCGGAGGTGGTAAACAACGAATTCAGTGACGGCGCGGCGTCATGTTGTGAAGAGGGAGTCAATGTGGTGACCAAAATGATGGGTTAATAGTTATAATATAACATCACACCCATTACCACATCTCAAGCTATGGCGCGACAATAATGCAACGGAACGTAACAGTCCTTCGCGCAGCGGCGCTTCCCCCGCAGCCTCCTTATCAAATCCAGGGATATTCCCATTCGGTTGAAATGTTGGCATAAGGTAAAGAACAGCGGTAAATCGAAAAATTTACCGGCGTGAGTGAAAAAGGAGTAAGATAAGCAGATAACATTGCTGTTGGCCGAGATTAATGCTTGTTACCCTTGCCTGTAACCTGGACGTCAACGCACTTTCTGTTAAAAAATTAAAGAAAGTGATTAATGACAATATAGCGGAGTTAGTGCCGGCGCTGACCAGCGGACTGAGTTTTTATTCTGAAAGCGCACGCTATGCCGAAGATTCATTAGAAATACTTGATATAGTACGACAAGGTGACGGCGATTATTCAATGAGTTATCGCTATAAGTGGGGCATTTTTAATGCCTGTCTGGATATCAACAGCGAAGATATCATCAACGACAGCGTACGGTTCCGAGTGACGGAGCGGGGTTTAATCTTCGACATCATTGATAACTCACGGCCATCAACTGCGGATGAATTGTAAGTTTACGTAATAACTGCAGGCCAAACGCGAAAAAATGATTTATATTCATTTTACGGGAAGTTTATTTAACCACCGTTAAGCTGCCTCCGTCCATGATGTAAATCAGCTTACTCACATAGTGTTATCACACCGCAATTAAGACTTACGGAGGGGATGATATGGATGAGTATTCGCCTAAGCGACACGACATTGCTCAGCTCAAATTCTTGTGCGAAAATTTGTATGATGAAGGTATCGCTACCCTGGGAGACAGTCACCATGGGTGGGTCAACGATCCGACGTCCTCCGTCAACCTGCAGCTTAATGAGTTGATCGAACATATCGCTTCGTTTGTGATGAGTTATAAAATTAAATACATGGACGAATCAGACCTGTCGGAGTTAGTCGAAGAATATCTCGACGATACCTATACGCTGTTCAGCAGCTACGGTATCAATGATTCCGACCTGCGCCGCTGGCAAAAAACCAAGGCGAGATTATTCAGAATGTTCTCAGGAGAGGACATCTGTACGACAATGAAAACTTAGGGGATAATTATTCCCGAGCTATTTTACGGTTATTAAACTAAAGGCCACCATGACTAAAACCGACTATCTGATGCGTTTACGTAAATGCACCACGATTGATACTCTCGAACGTGTTATTGAGAAAAATAAGTACGAGCTTTCCGATGATGAACTGGAGCTGTTTTACTCAGCGGCCGATCACCGTCTGGCGGAGCTCACCATGAACAAACTGTATGACAAAATCCCCACCTCCGTTTGGAAATATGTCAGATAATCATCCCCCAACGCGTTGAGCCGATGCTTTTATCGGCTTCAATGTTCAAACTGAATACGTATTTTTCCTATTGACAATGAAATGTTAATTACGTTCATTTTTATCGTTAATAATAAATAGAAACAATTCTCTGTTCCTGTCCAGGGTATTACGCCTTAATGCGATTAACGCGTGCTGTCTCTCGCACTCCCTGCTTATCGGCCACACGCGTCACGGTCATGCCGTCGCTCTTCCCTATTACCTTCGCGGCCACGCCGCCGCACTGCCTCGCCGGGCGGCGTGATCGCCCCGTAAAATCAGAGCATGCGGCGCAAAATCGCCTGCCCGGCGAAGCAGTGGTGTTTAATCACCGCCGTTATGTGCAGCACGATCATGGCCGACAGCGCGATGCACGAATAACGGTGCACGGCGAAAAAGAAGCGGTTAACGTCGAGATTTGCTATCGGGCGAGGGAAGTCGATCGCGCCGAAAACGGCAAAGCCGTGCTCCAGCATAAGGAATCCACTGAGCAGCACCACGAAAATCAGCAGGTAGAATATTTCGTGCAGCAAATGCACCAATCCCTTCTCGTGCCCTTGCAGCATATCGCCATAGGGCACCTTAGGCCGGAAAAAACGCCAGATAAAGCGCGCCGCCATCAGCGGTGTCAGCACCAAGGCCAGCGACATATTGGTCACGGAGAAAAAGGCGAAGATGCGTGCATCCGTCATAAAATGCAGTGAATAACCAACGATCATTACGTAGATCATCACGGCGGCAATGCCCCAATGCAGTAACCGACTGAAAAGATCGTAACGGGCAGGTTCGTGTGACATAAAACTCCTTTAAAAGCGGCCATCGCTGGCCGCTTGGCTATCCGATTTACGCTTACTTTTTCACGACCCAGGCATCCTGCCAGTTGGAACCCACGCCCGGCTCAAAGTGAGTCGCGCCGCTGTTCCACTGCATGCAGTAACCGCTGTAAGGGAAAGGTTTGCACTGATATACCTTGCCGTCTTTCGGTTGCAGCACCGTGGTGCCGGCAGTGTATTTACTCAGCGCGTTCGGGAAGACGAAGTTATAGTCGCCGTTGCCGCCACCGCCGGTGGATTCCGCTTCCAGGTTGAAGTTTTCGATATCTGGCTGAATGCTCTGCCCGTTGTCGTTGCTGGCGATCACTTTCAGCATGTGGTGGCCTTCGCTGACGTTGCTCAGCGCCATAGTCAGCGGCTGGCTGGCGTCTTCCAGCGTCGCTTTCACATAGCCTTTTTCCGTCTGGCCGTGGTCGTAAACGCGCGCTTCAACCGTCAGTTTGCCTTTGACCTCGGCATTGAAAGTCAGCTGAGCTTTGCCGTCCTTGATTTTGGTGCTGGACAGGTTGCCGATGCGGATCTCTTCGGTGATAGCCGGGGTTTCTTCCTCATAGGAAATCACCACGCTCTTCATCGTGCTGCCCTGCTTGGCGTAGACCGCGTTGTTGCCAAATACCGGATTGACGTTGCCTTTGCCGTCTTTCACCCCGGCACGCACCGCTTTCTGTTCGGCGTTGATCTTGCTGGCCAGCGCGTGACCCCAGCGGTTTTTGTCGGTCAGCGTCTCACTGTCGATCGCCAGTTCGGTTTTCATCGTCAGCACTTCACCGTCCGCATCGAAGAAGCGGGCGATCACCTTGTCGCCAACCTGCAGGTTTTTACCGGTGAGGGAACCTTGCAGCTGCTTGCGCCATTCCGACACGACGCCGTCGTCTTCGAAGTTAACGTCAACCACCTGATAGAAACTGTTTACCGTGTCATTGATTTCCCACACGCCGTAAATCACCTGATAGCCGGTTCTCTCCGGCACCACGCACTGGTGCACTTCGCGATCTTTTGGCGGCTTGGCATGGCCATCAATCTCGCAGAACGGCTCTTTTTCGAAGGCCTCGCGCGACAGCGGCTTGTTCACATCCCAGTCCTGTTTGGTGATGTAGTAACGCCAGTTATTGGTTTTGTGCTTGGCGGTGTGGTACCAGGTGAATGTCTGTGGCCCCGGCTTCATGGTGTTCAACGCCCAGACGTTGACGCCCTGGCGATCCAACGACTCGAAGCCGTTCACCCCGCCGCTGGCCAGCTGGCCGTCGAGCGGCGTCGCGCCGCCAGGGAAGCCGGAAACCTGCTCGACGCTCTGCGGTTCCCACTGCGCCCGGCCGCAGTCGGTGTTGCTGCCCAGCTTGCACTTGTAGGCGCGGCTCTCGGGCACTTCGATATAACCGTGCGACCAGGCGGCCGAAGAGGCCGCGAGCGTTGCCATCATCAGGGCGATTTTGGATAATTTCATTACGACTCCAGTTAAATTTATTGGATTCCAACTGAGTGAGAAGAAACTCAAAGAGATGCGGCGATACCGCGAGAGGAATAATAAGTAGAAGCCCTGAATGCCCGGCACTTAGAATGCATTAAAATAATAAAACCTAATATCGTCATGATATTAAATGGCATGACAAACGTTTAAAATAATCCGGAAAGCGTGAAATACCGTAGCACCGAGCAAGAAAATAAATACACCGTACCAACACCGCAGAGAAAATAACGTGACATTGAAAAATATTGCCGCAGCGATCGTGGCATCCCTGCTGTTATCCGGCTGCCAGCACGCCGCCAAATCGGCTCCTGACGCCGCCACCCAACGCGACCAGCTGTCGTCGCTGGTCGGCGCCGGTCAATTTCTAAGAGACAGGTGCAACCGCGCCGATATTCCGGCCGGCGATAAGCTCGCGGCGGCGGCGCTGCAGGAAGCGAAGGAAAAAGATTGGACGCCGGCGCTCAATCGCGCCCAACTGCTTGCGGCGGGTAAACACGTCGCCGCGCAGCTGGAGGCCGACGCCACGCCGCTGCAGGAAAAGTGCCGTGGACTCAACCGCTCGCTGGCGCCTTTTTTAGCCCAGCTGCGTTAGCCCCCTATCGGCAGCGCAAGCCACTGACAGGCCACCGCGCCGGCGCCCGCCGTCGCCAGCCCCGGCCCGAAAGGCAGGGGTTGGGCCGCATCGCCGCCGCGCCACGCGCACAGCAACAGCCACAGCAGGCTGCCGGCGGAGGCGAACAGCAGGATCGACGGCAAAGCGGCATAGCCGCCCCAGGCGCCAAGCGCCGCCAACAGTTTGAAATCGCCGTATCCCAGCCCCTCGCGGCCGGTCGCCAAACGAAATCCCCAATACAATAGCCAGAGCGCCAGATAGCCCGCCATCGCGCCAATGACCGCCGCCGGCAAAAAGGCCGGGTGCGCCAGGCAATGCCACAGTAAGCCGATCCACAGCAGCGACAGCGTCAGGCAATCCGGCAGCAGCTGACATTGGCTGTCGATCGCCGCCAACGCCAGCAACAGCGCAACCAACGCCAGCATGAAAAACCAATCCACCCCGATGCCGAGCCGCCAGGCCAGCGTTATCCCCATCAGCATCAGAAATAATTCCAGCAGTGGATAACGCACGGCAATAGGACGGCGGCAATAACGACAGCGGCCACGCAACAGCAGCCAACTTAATAAAGGAATATTATCGAACGCCGATAATTTTTTTGTGCATGACGGACAGAATGAACGCGGCCAAAAGAGATCGAACCGCTCGGCCTGCGCCGTTTCCATTTCGCGCTCAAGCATAATGGGCAGCCGATAAACGACTACGTTAATAAAACTGCCGACGCACAGACTCAACACGGCGCTAAATAACAGCCAGTGTTCATCTGCCGCCGCATTTATAGCAAATAGCATGATTTTTTCTGATCCCTGATGATTCTTTCGCGTTGGTTACATCGACGGCTGCGTCGTTACCCGCAGCAGGTTGACCTGCACTACGCCCGGCGCCTGCTCCGCGCGCTCCACGGCGAGCGCCAGCACGCGGATGCCATGCTCACGCTGCAGGGCGGCCAGCCACGACAGCAGGCTTTCAAACGGCACGGGCGGCAGCCCCACCTGCATCTGCGCATCACTTTCCGTCAGGGCGACGATGGGGATGCGGAACGCCTGCGCGCTCTGCCGCAGCCGCTCCGGCAGTTGCTCGCGCGCAGCGGCATCCGGCGGCAAGCGCGCCTGCAGTTGCTGGATGACGCGTGCCTGCCCCTGCAGCGCGGCCAGGCGCTGTGCGCTTTTCTGCGCCTGTGAAAACTGATACAGGCAGTAGCCGCAGGCTGCCAGCAGCAACAGGCTTAACAGCACCGCCCGCCGCAACGCCTTATCGCGCCACCCGATATTCATCGCTCACCTCTCACCGTCAGGATCGCCTGGTTGGACGCACCGCCTTCGCTGAACGCCATGCTGACCTCGCCGTCGTTAACCGGCGCCGGCAGCGGCATGTCGTTTCTGTTCACCGTCACCACCAGACGATCGTCGGCGGCGTCGAAAGCCAGCGCCTGCAGCTGCGGGGGCGCCCATAACGCGAGCGCCCCGGCCGCGTAGGGCAACAACCTGAACAGCTGCGGCGCATTCAGGGCATCCTGCATACGCCGCACCCGCGCTTTCGCCGCCTGCTCGGCAAACGCCGACGCGGCCTGGCCCGGCAGCAGGTGCCGTGAGAGCGCCGCAATCTGGCTCTCGCTCTGCCGGGCCATCTGTTGGTGATGCAAACCGCCCACCAGCAGCGAACCGCTGAGCAACAGCAGCGCGCAGGCGGTCTTGTCGGGCAGGCGGCGCGGCCAGCGTACGCTCGGTTTGAAACGTCCCTGCAGCAGCGTGAATGTACTGTTCCAGGCCTCTTCCGCCAGTCGCCAGAGCGGATCCTCGTCAATGCGCGCCGCTTCCCAGCCCGCCGGAACCTCCCCGCCGCGGTGCAGACACCAGTCCGGCGTCGGCAGTGAAGCGCAGCCCAGCCAGGCGTCGGGCAGCTGCATTCCCTGCCCGCTTCCCGTTCGGATCAACCAGTGGTTGCGCCAATGCAGCGCGCTGCATTGGCCGGGCAGCGGCAATGCCAGCACGTCGGGCAGCATTTTATCGGCGCGAATGCCGCTGGCGCTCAGGCGCTCGACCCATTCCTGCATCTGCGTCAGCGCGACGCCGGCGAGGGTGAAATCGCGCTGCGCCTTGTCCAGCACCGCCCAGTGCATCTGCTCGGCATCGGCCAACAACCCGGCCTCATGGGCGTAGGCCAGCGCCAGCGGCGTCGCCTGCCGGGCCTTGCCCTGGAATGTCGTTTGCCTCAGCGCCACATGACGGGCAGGCACCAACACCACGACGCGGCTGCCCTGCGCCATGGCCGCCAACTCGCCGCCGCCTTCGGTCAGATCGAGGTGGGCGCCAAAGCGGCAACTCGTCTCGCCGACGCGGCCCCAGCGCACATCGGCCATCAAGTCCTCGCTCAGCGCGATAAGCAGGATTGTATTCGCCACCCTTTACCCCTCCCCTCTGTCGAACAGGCGTCCGCTGACCGTGACGCCTGACTGGCCCGGTTGCAACGCGCTGACGAGCCGATAGCGCCCGTCGTTCAGCGTCAGCTGCAGCTGCGCAATCCAGCGGCTATCGTCGAACGTCAATCGCTCGCCGAGATCGTCGTCACCCAAGTCTTGCAGCGCTTTTTCCTGCGACAAAAACGCCAGCGTCTGCCAGCCCTGCGGCGGACGGGCCGCCAGCAGCGCCCGCAACCGTTCATCGCTCAGGGCGTTCATCAGCATCGCCCGCAGCAGCGGTAATTGCGCCTCGCTCACGGCATCCGGGTTGATGCGCAGTTCGGCATCCGGCGCCGCACAAAGCTGCGGTGCCAGGCGCAGGTAAAGCTCACGATCGATGCCGGCCAGCTCCCGCAATTCGCTGACATTCCCCATCAGATACCCCTCGTCATCGCCCCTGGCGACGATGGCCTCGGCAATCGCGTCCGCCTGCGCGTCGGCGATCCCCAGGTTGTTCAGTAACAGCATGAATATCCGCCTCTCCTTATTGGGGGGCCCCCCCTCGCTATCCCCGGCCTCCGTTGGGCCGGCGGCGCGGATCAGGGTGTTTAGGTTGAAACAGGCATCGACGCGGCGCAGGCGTATCGCCACCTCCCCCTCTTCGGTACGCATACTGAACGCCGCTCCTGATGCCCCCCAGGCCTTGCGCTTCTCTCCCGCCTGCCGCAATCGCTGTTGGGCGTAGATCTCCCCGCCCAGCAGCAGCCATTTGGCCTTCAGCCGATCCTGTTGAGACTGGGTGCGCGCCAGCGAACGCTGCCAGTTGTCGTTGATATTGATCGCCACGATCGCCATCAGCGACATCAGCAGCAGCACCATCAACAGCGCCATACCGCGTTGTTTTTTCATGATGGCCTCGCGGCGGGCACCGTGACGATGCGGCGCACCTCCCCCAGCGCGGGGGTTTCGACGACGATCTCCACCGCCTGCGGCAGCAGCCCGCCGGCGCGCCAGGTCGTCAACCATTCGCCCTGCAGGTAAAAACGCAGGCGGAACCGCGTCACCTCCGGCAGCAGCAGCACGCTGCGCGCCGCCGCCTGCGGGCTGCCCAAACTCGGATAGCTGAGACGCTCGAGCCGCCCCTGCCGGTAGCGATACACCACCCGCTCCAGCGTGGCGCGCGGCAGCCGAGCGTGTGGATTCTGCCAGCCGTTTCGGATCAGCAGCAGCTGTATATCCGCGTCCTCGCCCACCGTCTGCCGCACCGCGAACTCCGGCACCGCCGGCAAGCGCTTATCGCCAATCGGCGCCCGCGCCTGCGCATGAGTGAAATCGCGTTCGACGATCGCCAGCGCCCGTTGCAGCTGGGTCAGCTGCGTCGATTTGCGCCGGGTGATTTCATCGCTTTTCAGCACGCCCCTAAAGACCGCCAGCGCGGTGAGCGACAGCATGGCGAACAGGGCGATGGCCAGCAGCATTTCCACCAGCGTAAAACCGCATTGCGAACCGCGTTTCATGGCAGTGCCCTGTAGGCCAGCATCTCCACCAGCGCGTTGCGATCCTGCGGATCGCGCCGGACTTCAATCGCGATCGCCCGCATTCCGGCGTCGCTGGTCTCCTGCCCGCGATAGCGCCAGTGCCAGGTTTCACCGGCCATCGCCGCAGTGCCCGAATGCCAGGCCAGCGTCGGCGGATACGGGTCGAGCTGCAGCAGCGTCAACTGGTTGTCCGCCACCCACAGCGCGACGGTCTTGGCTTCGATCGCGCTCAGGCTGCGCACCTGGCCGCCGGTGCTGTTGATCAGCGCCAGGCAGCCGATGGCGAAGATCATCAAGGCCACCATTACCTCCAGCAGCGTCATACCCCGCTGGCGTTTAATTTTCCGCGTCATCGCAACGAATATCCGTCGTTTCAAATACGAAGTAACCGGGTGCCTGCAATCGCCACTGGCACTTGCCCTGCGACAACACCACGCTGAACGCCGTGGTTTCACCCCCCGGATACAGCCACACCTGCGGCATCTGTGCCGCCGCGTCGTCAAGCGTGACGGTTTGCCCTTCAACGCTCAGCCGCAGCGCGATGCCCTCCGGCAAAACGTATTCATCCCGCCCCTCTTCGGCGGCGACGCTGCGCCAACCGCCGCTGCCGAACGCCACGCCATAACTCACCCCTTCACGTTCGGCCCGCTCGGCGAGGGCATACAGCCAATGGCTCAGCCGCTCCCCCTGCCGCGCCAGCGGCTTCTCATCCGCAGGAAAGCTCAGCATCACCAGGCCGCTGGTCACCCCCAGCAGCAGCAATACCAGCATGATCTCCAGCAGCGTAAAGCCGCGTATGCGCCTCATGGCACGTCGGCGTCGGCCACCCAGTTGCCGATGTCGTCATCGGTGTCGGCAACGCCGTCCGGCCCCAGAGAAAACACGTCCAGCTTGCCGTGGCGCCCCGGGTTGCGCAGACGGTACTCCTGCCCCCAGGGATCTTGCGGCAACCGGCGAATATAGCCGTCTTCGGGATAATTCCTCGGGATCGGTGCCAACACCGGCCGGGTCACCAGCGCCGCCAGCCCCTGCTCCGCGCTGGGATAACGCCCGTTATCCAGCTTGTACATATCCAGCGCGTTCTCCAGCGCCACGATATCGCTGGCGGCCTTTTGCCGATCGGCCTTCTCCTTGTTTCCCATCAGGCTTGGAATGGTCAGGCTGGCCAACAGCCCCAGAATGACGATCACCACCATGATTTCCAGCAGCGTAAACCCTCGCTGCCGCGATCTGCGTATTTTGCTGATATGACTCACTTTACTCTCCATTAACGGCATGATTAGCCGACCATATTATTGAGCTGCAATATCGGCTGCAGGATGGCCAAAATGATGAACAGCACCGAACCGGCCATCGCGATCACCAATAAAGGCTCGAACAGCCCCAGCGCCAGCGTGATTTGCCGGCTGAAAGCCTCTTGCTGCATCGTCGCCGCCCGCTCGAGCATCATGTCCAGCTCACCGCTGCGCTCGCCGGACATGATCATGTGCCGCATCATCGGCGAGAACAGCGCGGTACCCTCGAGCGACGGCGATAACCCTTCGCCCTCCCGCACCCGCTCCATCGCCGCCAGTAGCCGTTCGCGGGCGGCGTCGTTGCCCAACACGCCGGCGCTGATGCGCATCGCCTCCAGCAACGGCACCGCGCTGGCGTTCAAAATGCTCAGCGTTTTGGCGTAGCGCGCCGTATTCACCGCCAGCGCCAGCTTGCCGACCACCGGCAACCGCAGGATGAACGCATGCCAGCGCACGCGCCGCGCCGGATCCCGCAGGCGATAGCGGAAAGCGCCGAGACTCGCCAGCGCCAACATCAGTGCCAACGCCCCCCATTGGCGCAGCCCGTCGCTGGCGCCGAGCAGCATCCGGGTCGACAGCGGCAAGGTCTGTTTCATATGCACAAACTGTTCGATCACCTTCGGCACCACCGCCGTCAACAGGATCGCCACCACGCCGATCGCCACCGCCGTCAGCACCATCGGGTACACCAGCGCCTGCACGATCTTGTTCTTCATTTGCTGGCGCTGTTCGACGTAGTCGGCCAGCCGCTCCAGCACCGGCGCCAGATGGCCGGAAATCTCACCGGCCGCCACCATGGCGCAGTAGAGACGGTCAAAAATTCGCGGATGCTGCCCTAGAGCCTGCGCCAGCGGGAAGCCCTCCAGAATGCGCTGCCGCACCTGAGCCAACGCCGCCTGCAGGCCTTTTTTCTCCGTTTGCCGCGCCACCGCCATCAACGCTTCCTCGAGCGGCAGCGCAGCGGAGAGCAGCGTCGCCAGCTGCCGGGTCAACAGCGCCACATCGCCGCTGCTCACGCCGCTCATCCAGCGGCCGGCCAACATGCCGGCGAAAACGGGCCGCCCGCGCGCTTGCACCGCCAGCACCTGCCACCCCTTTTCACGCAGGCGATCGCGGGCGTGGCGCAGAGAATCCGCCTCCAACACGCCGCGCTGGGCGCGCCCCTCACGATCGCAGGCGCGATAATCAAACTTCATCGCCGTCCCCTTCGCGCGTCACCCGCAGCACTTCCTCCAGGCTGGTCTCCCCGGCGCGCATCTTGGCGATCCCATCCTGGCGCAGCGGCAGATAGCGTTCGGCGGCCAGTTTCGCGATGTCCAGCTCGCCGTCACCGCGATGGATCGCCATGCGCATCGGTTCATCCAGCACCAACAGTTCGTGCAAGCCGATTCGGCCGTGATATCCCTGCCCGCCGCAGGCCTCGCACCCCAACGGGCGCCAGCAGGTCACCGCCTGCGTCGGTGGCAGCCCCAGCAGGCGCCGCTGCGCGTCAGACAGCGCATAGGGCTCGCGGCACTGCGGACAAAGCCGACGCACCAGGCGCTGCGCCAACACGCCGCTGAGCGAACTCGAAAGCAGAAACGGTTCGACCCCCATGTCCCGCAGCCGGGTCACGGCGCCGATCGCCGTGTTGGTATGCAGGGTCGACAGCACCAAATGCCCGGTCAATGAGGCCTGCACCGCGATCTGCGCCGTTTCGCCGTCGCGGATCTCGCCGATCAGCACCACATCGGGATCCTGCCGCAGCAGCGCGCGCAGGCCGCGTGCGAAGGTCATGTCCACCTTGGGATTTACCTGCGTCTGCGCGATGCCGGCCAACTCATACTCGACGGGATCTTCGATCGTCATGATGTTGCGCTGTTCATCGTTGATCTGGCTCAGCAAGGTATAGAGCGTGGTGCTCTTGCCGGAGCCGGTCGGCCCGGTGACCAAAATGATGCCGTGCGGCTGGCGGATCAGGCGCAGCAACGCCTGCTGGTGCGCCGGCGCCATACCCAGGCTGGGCAGTTCGAGCCGCACGCCCTGTTTGTCCAACAGGCGCATGACCACGCGCTCGCCGTGGCTGGCCGGCATCACCGACACCCGCACGTCTATCGCCCGCCCGCCGACCTTCAGCGCCATGCGCCCGTCCTGCGGCACGCGCTTCTCGGCGATATCCAGCTTCGACATCACCTTGATGCGCGACACCAGCAGCGCCGCCAGCTTGCGCTGCGGCGCCAGAATCCGCCGCAGCGCGCCGTCGATGCGAAAGCGGATCACCAGCTCGCTCTCGTAGGTTTCGATGTGGATATCGGAGGCGCGCTCTTTGATCGCCTCGCTCAGTAAGGCGTTGATCAGGCGGATAATCGGCGCATCGTCCTGTTCGTCCAACAGGTCTTGCTGCTGCGGCAGCTCCTCGGCCAGCGCGTAAAAATCCAGTTCGCCGCCCAGGTCGTCGATCATTTTCTGCGCTTGGCCGCTTTCCTGCTGGTAGTGCGCCACCAGCCGTTGATCAAAAGCCTCCACCTCCAGCCGGGCCAGCGCCGGCTCGCCGGGCAGGCAGCGGTAGGCCTCCATCAACCCGGCGTGGCTCGTTTCAGGATGGCAATACATTTGGATGCCGCTCTGCCCATCGACGGCCAGCACGCCATGCTGCCGCGCCCAGGCGAAAGGCAGCAGCGGCCCCGCGGAACGGCGCTTCACGGGCGGGCTCCCCGCGGATAAAACGCGTCGATACTGGCAACGGTGGCGAGAAACGCCCGATTGTCGAGCGCCTTCTTATCGCCGGCGATCTCGCCGCGCAGCGCGTCATTCAGCTCACGATCGTCCTGCTGCTCGGCGTCGAACTTGCCTAACTTGCGTTGGCTCTGCCGGGCGTACCCCTCGGTGCTGCGAATGATGGTCGGGCGGATAAACAGCATCAAATTGCGCTTGCTCGCTTTGGTGGCGGTCGAGCGAAACAGCGCCCCAAGCAGCGGGATCTTGCCGAGGATCGGCACGCTGCTCTCCAGCTCCGAATTGGACTTGTCCAACAAGCCGCCCACCACCACGGTTTCGCCGCTGTCCACCAGCACCGTGTTGTTGACCGTGCGGATATTGAAGGTCGCCCCCAGCGAATCCGGCGTGGCGCCGGCGCTGTCGGCAACGCTGGAGACCTCCTGTTCGATCTGCAGCAGCACGGACTGGCCCTGGTTAATCTGCGGTTTGACCTTGAGTTTGATCCCCACCGTCTTGCGCGACACAGTGTTGAAGACGTTATCGCTGTTGGTGGTTTGCGAACCGGTCAGGATCGGCACATCCTGCCCGACGCTGAACTCCGCCTCGGCGTTATCCAGCGTGACGATGCTCGGCGTGGCCAGGATATTGTTTTGGTTGTTGCTGGCGATGGCGGACAGCAATACGCCCCAATTACCGCTGTAGAAACCGGTCATCAGGCCGTTGGCCTTGCCGAACACGTCGCTCATGCCATTTTCGAACCCCGCCGACACCCCGGGCGCCGAGCCGGCGAACTGCGTGCCGCCGCCGTATTTGTTGGCCCACTGCACGCCGATGTTCAGCCCCTGCCCATCCTGCACTTCGACGATCACCGCTTCGACCAGCACCTGCGCGCGGCGCACGTCGAGCTTGGCAACCACCGCCTCCAGATCGCGCATCACGTCCGGCGCGGCGGTGATGATCAGCGCATTGGTCTGCTCATCGGCCTTGATCACCACGTTTTTCAGCAGCGCCACGTTGGCGGCGGCGCTCTCTTTCTCGTTTTGCAGGCCCGCACTCACGCCGGTCAATACCTCGACCAGGCTCTGCGCCTTGGCGTATTTGAGCGGAATAACCTGGGTATTGCCCTGGGTGACGCTCTTGTTATCCAGCTGATCAATCAGTTCTTTGGCGTGTTCGCGGGCCCGCTCGTCCCCGGCGATCATCACGCTGTTGGTTCGCTCATCCGCCACCAGCCGCAGCGAGCTCGCGCCGGCCGTACGCCGCTTGCCCTCTTCGCGAAACAGTTCATTCACCATGCGCGCGATCTCCGGCGCCGCCGCATGCTTCAGCGCGAGGGTCTCGACCCGATTGCCGTCGTCCTGATCCATCTCCCTGACCAGCTCGAGCAGGCCGTTGACCACGCTGGCCCGGCCGGTGATCAACAGCGCGTTGCCCTGCTCGTAATGCGCCACGCTGCCCACGCCGATGCTGTCGTTAAGCTGGCGCAATATCGGCGAAACGTCCTTGGCCGCGATATTGCGCAGCGGCACCACGCGCATCACCACCTCATCCCCTTCGGCGATCGCCTCTGCGCCGTTTTGCGCCAGCGCGGCTCTTTTTCCCTCTTTGGCGGCAATCACCTTCAGGACGTTGTTGGGCATGCCGATGACCGTATAGCCATAGACGTCCAGCACGTTGAGAAAGAACTGGTAATACTGTTTCTCGTCGAGCTGTTCGTAGCTGCGCACCGTGACCTTACCTTTCACCGCCGGATCGATAATGATGGTTTTGCCCAGGTTTTTACTGACCGTATTGATAAATTCCTGAATGTCCGTGCCTTTGAAATTGGCAGAGAATTGCTCCGCGCGCGCCGCGCCGCCCAGCGCGATCATGACGGCCACCGCCGCTAATGCGCGCCATAAGCCGGCGCTCCAGCCTGGGCCAGAACGATAAATGAAATGCGTAATCACAATGTCGCCTTATGCTATGAAACATCCCGCGCCGAAACGGCGCGCCGGCTACTCTTTAAACGTCAGCGTGGCGTAATAGCCGTTTTCATCGAGCAGTATTTTATTTTTCACTATCCGCACGATAACGGCATTGCTGCCGGCCAGACGGTCGCCAACGCCATAACCGGTTTGCTTGCCGCCATGCTCGACGATGACCAGGCTTTTTTTGGCGTTGTCGCTGAACAGCAGGCCGGCTATCTTGCCGAGCGCTGCGGCTTCCGGCGCGTTAGCCAGCAGCTCGGCACCGATCGCCCATTCGCCGACTTTATACCCGTGCGCCTTTTCGCCGTTTTTCGCCGCTTGATAGCGGCCAAACCAGTGCGCGTCATGAATTTTTCCGATGTCATCTTCCTGAGGAAAGACACTATGACGCACCGGCCCGCGCGCGTTTTCACGGCTCGGCTCAACGGGCGCGCCATCCCCGGCCACCATTCGCCATCCCAGCTGGAGCATGAATGCCAGATTTATCAGGCAGAAAAGTAGAATAAGAAGGTCTGTCAACCGCTTGCTCACGTGCCCCCCGGTTATTCAACGGTGTCAACGCTAAGCGGAAATACCGACCACCATCGCGACAGAAAACAGCAGCGTGATGATCAGGGCCACTTTATAATTCACGGCGTCCAACCACGTTCGCCGGCGCTTATTAGCCAATGGCGACGGGCATTCCCCCTGCAAATTAACGGCCGCGCGCTCGCAGGCCTGAAAACTCAGCATCACGCCAAATCGGGGAATGGTCTTGATCACCTCGCCGGGAATACCGTGGCGTGAGAGCAAAGAGCGGCATTGGAATATCATCTGATAATAATTGTTGTCGCTGATGGTCTCATGATTGCAAAACCAGACCGCGCGAATAATGTCGTTCTTCTTATAAATACCGCTCAACAGGCACAGCATGAAGCGCCGCTGTAATTCGGTCATTTCAATGAGCACATTCTCTTTTTTAAACAACAGCGTTTTTTCATTGTTGTTTAATATCACCAACTCATTTTCCAACAGAGTCTCGTTCAGGGCAATGTTATGTATGTCCATCTCTCGCCTATCAGTTTAATGAAGTCCAAAGGCTCTTGTGCCATCACCTTTGCACGCATGCGGCGAGATGCATTTTCAATGAAAATTAATAGTTCGCCGTTTCAAGAGCGGCCTCAATTAATCATGCGAAAAACATTCATGCAACTTATTTCTTTAAAATAAACAATATAAAATTAATATGGCTATACCGCATCGCCTTAGATTCATTAAATCATTTAAAAACATGATGATAGCCGTTTTTATAAAATAGCTAAATCACCATTAAATTTGATTAACAATGAAAAAATAGGCATTCGCGCATAATAACCCATGTTATTAGCCGTGTGCGGAAAAGGCAGGACCCGAGGATATAAAAGGTAACCAGAATACACCTTAAGCCATATAAAATAACATGCAGATCAGGATTCAATATTGCATAAAAACATCGGCGAGTAGGCATCGCTAAACATCAACGTATTCTTATCCACGCTGCGAATATGATAAAACGTCGATTCAGTGCTGAAAAAGTAAGTATACACCTCGTCCGGCAAGGTATCACGCGGCGAATAATTCACCTCGCCATAGTGGAAGCGATAAAAACTGCCTTGCGAGACGTAGCTGAAGTTAACCCGTCGGTTGACGAAATACTTCTCTTCGCCATCGTTGGCCAGGCCCGACAGCATCATCACGCCCTTATCGCCGGACAAAAAGATGTAGTTTATTTTTAGCGACAGCTGGATATCATCGTGCGCCGCCTGCGCGTCCAGCGAATTGAAATAATTAAACGTGGCGTTCGCTTCGCAGGACAAATCGCCGAAGCCATGATGGCTGCGCACCAGGGAATACACCACGCTGCCGGTCAACACGCACAGGCCGACCAGCGTGGCTGACAAGATATTTAACTTTTTTTCCATGCCCGGATGTACTCGCTCTCACAATTATGCAAAACGGCCGCACTGTCCTTCGTGCATTTGGCGATAAACTGGCATCCGCTGTCTTCACTGGCATTATGAGAACGGTTAACCTTGGTGATGATAATCTCACCGGGGCGGCAACGCTGGCCATAAAGATCCTTACGGATCAAGAACTGCAAATAGTCGTCCTGATGATTCTCCAAAAAATGGCCGGCATAGTAGATCGGGCAGCCGTTCACCGTACCGACGTAAGACAATACCTGCTTCTTTTCACTGTCGCGATGATGTTTGTAATAGATGAAGCACAGCGCCAGAAAAGATAATGGCACGACGATCGATAAGCTGCGCAGCAGAATAAAAAAATAATGGTGGGTATTTTTTGACGCCGCGGCGGATGCGGGCGATGTAGTGGGAACGTCCGCGGCGTGGGGAGGCTCAGGCAAATCAATCCGCAGCCGCTCTATCGATATTATTCTATTGAGTCTATACCCCTTTTTAGAGAGGGTAACGATCAGGCGCTCGTTGAAACCGACAGACGTCAAGGCCCGCCGCGTCAGGCTGATATATTGATTTAACGTCGCGGAAGAAGCGCTCAAGCCGTGATCGCTCCAAACCTGTTGCAACAGCGTTTCCCGGCTTACCGCCTCGTGGCCATGCTCGAGCAAGCATTTGAATACTCTCGAATTGACGCTGGATAAGAAAACTTCCCGTCCCTTCTTTATACTCTTCAATGAACCGTTTTCAGTGTTAAATGTAATATCTTTATCAATGATATAAATCATGTTCAGCCTGACAGCGCACACGGGTTATTATTTAAACTTATTCAGCCAGTTCGTCGACCGCCGCGAAGCGCGGATAGTTTTTTCGCAACGAGAATAAACCATACTAACGCCATCCCAACAGGCGTGCAACTTTAAGAATTTTCCCTATCCCTGCGTCATTATTTGTCCCACAAATAACGATATAAACGCTATTTTTTCACCGTCATCGGATCTGTTGGCAACAATACATTTGGTCACGGGAGGAGAAGGGCAAAAGCGGCGCAGAGGAAAAGATTCACGCTCGCGGCGTACGAAATGACGCTTGCGCAGCTTGTCGACATGAGGAATAACGGGGATAAGCGTTTTGCGGGCCGCAAAATGGGTGGGGACCCTGCCAGCTACATCCCGGCACACACGTCACCTGCTGCGGCTGCTTCCTTCCGGACCTGACCGAGTTCACAAGTTAGTGTTGCGGGAGAACCAACAGGGCCCCCATTGACGGCTTCTGTACTCCGAAGCGGTGGGCATTATCGGCGATGCCCCATCAAATAGCAAGCCAACCGGGGTTAACCGCTGTTTTCTTACCCACCTGCGCTGTGGCACACTCTTCGCCTGGGTTTTGAGTCACGCAGGAACAGCAATATGCAACCAGAAGACGCCTCTTTCAGCCAGCGGGTTTTCCATATCGTGGCCGCCATCCCGTTCGGCAAAGTCACCACCTACGGCGAAGTCGCCCGGCTGGCCGGCTCGCCGCGCGCCGCGCGTCAGGTCGGGGGCGTGCTGCGGCGTTTGCCGGAAGGCAGCACGCTGCCCTGGCACCGGGTGATCAACCGACACGGACAGATCTCGCAGCAGGGGGAGGATTTTCAACGGCAACGGCAGGCATTGCTGGCGGAGGGGATTATTTTCGGCCCGCACAGCACGGTCGATTTCGGTCGCTACGGCTGGCGCTGGTAAAACAAAACAGCCTTTGGCCGAAGCGCAAAGGCTGCTGATTTCATCTTGCTGTACCGCAGTAAGCTTACTGCATGGCGGTTGGCGCAGCCTGAATCGGCACACCCTGAACCGGAACCAGCAGCAGATCGGCACGGGTGCCGTTGCGGTTAACCACTTCCTGGATGGTGTCGGTAATAAACATCAGTCGCCCGTTGACCGTCACCGCCGCGCTCAGAATGATACGCGCATTCGGTTGGATGTCGGACGGGTTGTACGGCAGCGTAAAGCTGAATGGCGCCTGCTGCCCTTCAGTACGTACCGCGCGCTGTGCAATCACTTTGGACGGCGCATCTGCCAGCGAGGCATCAGAGAGGGTGACCGTCAGTACGGCGTCCGGCGGCAGCGCAATGCGCTGACGTATATTAACCGAACCTGTCACCACCGGGCCCTGAATCTGCGTTTGCGCAGCCGCCGGGTTACCGGCCGCCTGGGTAGGCACATCAGCACTCTTTTGCGCGCATCCCGCCAGCGTGATCGTCAGTGCCGCGGCACCGCCTACGATTTGCCAGAGTTTCATGGATCGGTCTCCTTTTTTATTATCAACATGTTGGTGGCTTTCACCACCTCACCTATTAAACCTAGCACAAAACACTGATAAATCCACTTTACCCCGCCTATTAATCACTTAAACAACCCAAGGCGTCCACGATTAAGAGCATTCTCATCGGCCCTTTAACGCAAAATGTTGACGCCGCGCCGTGATATTCCGCACACTGCGCAAAATGATTATTAGAAAGGTAACAACTTTATGAGCCAGGCATTGCAAAACCTCCTCGATCTGCTGGATCTGGAGAAAATCGAAGAAGGGCTGTTCCGCGGCCAGAGTGAAGATCTGGGGCTGCGCCAGGTGTTCGGCGGGCAAGTGGTCGGCCAGGCGCTGTACGCAGCCAAACAGACGGTGCCGGACGAACGCAGCGTGCATTCGTTCCACAGTTACTTCCTGCGCCCAGGCGACAGCAGCAAGCCTATCGTTTACGACGTGGAAACCCTGCGCGACGGCAACAGTTTCAGCGCGCGCCGCGTCAGCGCCATCCAGCACGGCAAACCTATCTTCTATATGACCGCTTCCTTCCAGAGCCCGGAAGCGGGTTTCGAGCATCAGAACCTGATGCCGGACGTGCCGCCGCCGGAAGGGTTGCTGTCCGAGTCAGAGATCGCCCAGAAACTGGCGCATATGCTGCCGGAAAAAGTGCGCGAAAAATTTATCGGCCAGAAGCCGATCGAAATGCGCCCGGTGAAATTCCACAACCCGCTGAAAGGCAGCGTGGAAGAACCGCATCGCTACGTGTGGTTCCGCGCCAACGGCAGCATGCCGGACGATCAGCGCATCCACCAATATCTGCTGGGCTACGCGTCGGACTTTAACTTCCTGCCGACGGCGCTGCAGCCGCACGGCGTCGGCTTCCTCGAGCCGGGCATGCAGGTGGCCACCATTGACCACTCGATGTGGTTCCACCGTCCGTTCCGCATGGATGACTGGCTGCTGTACGCGGTGGAGAGCTCCTCCGCCTCCGGCGCACGGGGCTTTGTGCGCGGCCAGATCTACACCCGCGACGGCGTACTGGTCGCCACCACCGTGCAGGAAGGGGTGATTCGCCAGCGCGACGCCTGATCCGCAATATAAAGAAAGGGGCGATGTTTCCATCGCCCCTTTTGGCTTCATCATTATTTTAGTCTTTAGCGCACTGCCCTGCTTCGAGTCTTATTGGTTGTAGGCGCTTTCGCCGTGGCTGTTGACATCCAGCCCTTCGCGTTCCTGCTCTTCCGGCACTCTCAGCCCCACCATGGCGCCCGCGATCTTGAAGGCGATAAAGGCGGCGACGCTCGACCACACCAGCGTGATCAGCACGCTCACCAGCTGGATCCAGACCTGGTGGCCCATCGTCACGCCTTCGGCGTAGCCGGTGCCGCCCAGTGAAGAGGCGGTGAACACGCCGGTCAGCAGGCAGCCGACGATGCCGCACACCCCGTGCACGCCGAATACGTCGCAGGTGTCGTCCACTTTCAGCCATTTTTTCAGCGTTACGACGCCCCACAGACCGGCGACGCCGCCCACCAGGCCGATGATCAACGCCCCGCCCACGCCCACGGTGCCCGCCGCCGGCGTCACCGCAACCAACCCGGCGATCATGCCGGAGCAGGCGCCCAGCAGCGAAGGCTTGCCACGCAGCACCCATTCGGCGAAGGTCCAGGAGAGAATGGCGCCCGCGGTGGCAACCACGGTGTTGAGGAATGCCAGGGCCGCAATGCCGTTGGCCGCGCTGGCGGAGCCGGCGTTAAAGCCGAACCAGCCGATATACAGGATCGACGCCCCGGTAAACACCATCGGCAGGTTGTGCGGTTTGAAGGCCTCTTTACCGAAGCCGGCGCGCTTGCCGATCAGGTAGGCGCCGATCAACCCGGCGCTGGCGGCGTTGATGTGCACCACAGTGCCGCCGGCGAAGTCCAATGCGCCGTCGGCGGCCAGGTAGCCGCCGCCCCACACCATGTGCGCGATCGGCAGGTAAGACAACGTGAACCACAGGATCGCGAAGATCAGCACCGCCGAGAAGCGAATGCGTTCGGCGAAGCCGCCCACCACCAGCGCCACGGTGATACAGGCGAAGGAGGCCTGGAAGGCGACGTGGATCATCTGGCTGATGCTGCCGGTGACGCTGTCGATACCGATGCCTTTCAGCATCGCCGTCTCGAACCCGCCGAACACCGCATTGCCCTCGCTGAACGCCAGGCTGTAGCCATACAGCACCCACAGCACGCAAACCAGCGCGAAGGTGACGGTGACCTGCGTCAGCATCGACAGCACGTTTTTGCCGCGCAGCAGGCCGCCGTAAAACAGCGCGATGCCGGGCAGCGTCATGAACAGCACCAACGCGGTGCAGATCATCATAAAGGCGTTGTCGGCCTTATCAGCGACCGCCGGAGCGGCCAGGGCCAAAGAAGGAACCAGGGTTACCGAACTCAGGCCCAACATGGATAACAGTCTTTTCATTATCAATCATCCCCATCACTTAACTGAGTTCGCGGTTACAGTGCCGATTCGTCGGTTTCGCCGGTGCGAATGCGGATCACGCGTTGCAACTCGGCAACGAAAATTTTGCCGTCGCCGATTTTGCCGGTATAGGCGGCTTTGCTAATAACATCAACCACTTCATCCAACTGATCGTCGGCGATGGCGATGTCGATTTTGACCTTGGGCAGGAAGTTGACGTTATACTCGGCGCCGCGATACAGCTCGGCGTGCCCCTTCTGGCGGCCAAAGCCCTTCACTTCGGTTACGGTCAACCCCTGAATGCCCACGGAGGACAGGGCCTCGCGCACGTCCTCCAGCTTGAACGGTTTGATTACCACGGTCACCAGCTTCATATTGCCCCTCCACGAATTAAGCCCAAACTCACCCCTGGTACACCTCTTATGTAGCAAGGGCTGTGCCAAATTTAATTTTTCATGGCGATTCAGCGGATTAGCGGGCGCGCGGGCGCCCCCGCGACGCAGCGCCGCACCGATACCTTGAATGGGTTAAATAATGCGCACTGATTTGGTGCGCATCGCGTCGAAAGAGTGCAGAAAGGGGGCATAGCTCTGGCGGGGTGCCTGCTTGTGGTGCGTTGGAAAGAAACAAGGGCCGCGATCGCGGCCCATGTTCAGGCGGGTTGGCTCTCCTCGCTCACTGCTTCCGCCAACTGCTCGCCCGCCAGCTGCAGCTGATACATCTGGTAGTAGCGCCCCTGCTGCGCCAGCAGCTGCTGATGATTGCCCTGCTCCACCGCCTGGCCGCGATGCAGCACCAGAATGGAGTCGGCATCGACGATGGTCGACAGCCGGTGGGCGATCACCACCAGCGTGGTGTGCTCGCGGATCGCACGCAGCGCGCGCTGGATCGCCTGTTCGGTGCCCGAGTCGATATTGGCGGTCGCCTCGTCGAGGATCAGGATCTGCGGCGCCTGCACCAATACTCGCGCCATCGCCAGCAGCTGTTTCTGCCCAACCGACAGGTTATTGCCCTGCTCTCCCAGCCGGGTGTGAATGCCCTGCGGGAAGCCGCGCACCAGATCCGCCAGCTGCACCGTTTCCAGCGCCCGCCACACGGCGTCTTCCTCGATGTTGCGCCCCAGCGTGACGTTGGCCAGCACCGAATCGGCGATCACCACCGGATCCTGCTGCACCATCGCCACGCCCTGGCGCAGCGTGCGGTGCGACAGGCTGGAGATCGGGCGGCCATCGAGGCGCACTTCCCCTTCGCTGACCGGGTAATAGCCCATCAGCAGGTTGGCCAAGGTGCTCTTGCCGCTGCCGGTATGCCCGACCAGCGCCACGAAACCGCGCGACGGCACCGCCAGCGAAATGTGCTGCAGCACCTTTTTGTCCGCGCGGTAGGCGAAGCTCAGATCGGTGATGTCGATGCGGCCACCGGCCAACGGACGATCGTCGGCGCCGTAACTCTGCTGGCTGCGATCCATCAGCTCGAAGATGCGTTCGCCGGCCACCACCGCCTGCTGCAGGATCGACTGCTGTGACGTCAGCTCGATCAGCGGTTCGTTCAGGCGCCCCAGGTAATTGATGAAGGCGTAGAGCACGCCGACGCCAATCACGCCTTCGCCGCTGAAGCCGAACAGCATCAGCAGGCCGCACAGCACCAGCGCCGAAAACAGGCTGAGCAGCGGCCGCAGCAGAAAACCGTCGAGCCGCAGGGTCTGCATACGCGCCAGATAGTGCGACTGGCTGGCGGCGCTCATGCGCTCGCCGAAGCGCACCTGCTGGCGGAACTGCTGAATCACGCCCATGCCGTTGATCACTTCGTTGAAGCCGTCGTTGATGTCCGCCAGATAGCTGCGCACCCGGCGCACGATCGGCGTGCTGTAGTATTGATAGATGCCCATCACCACGAACACCGCCGGGAAGATGCAGACCGCCACCAGCGCCATGCGCCAGTCGAGACTGAACATCGCCACCAGCATGGCGCCGATCAGCGCGGCGCTTTTCAGCACCGTGGAGACCACCATCACGTACAGATCCTTGATCACCTCGGTGTCGTTGGTGACGCGCGAGATCAATTGCCCGACCGGCTGGGTGTCGAAGGCGCTGAGCGGCTGGCGCAGCGCGGCGTCCATCACGTCGGTACGCAGCCGCTGGACCACGCCCACCGCCGCCTGGTTGAACAGCAGCGCCTGGAAGTAGTGCAGCGCCGCCGCCAGCAGCTCCAGCAGAATGTAAGCCGCCGCCAGCCCGCCGACGATCGTCAGCGGCAGCTGCCCTTTGGCGACGTAGTTATCGATGAAATAGCTCACCAGGATCGGCCCGGCGACTTCCGCCGCCGCCGCCACCCACAGCATCAGCACCGCCAGTCCCAGCGGTTTGCGGTACGGCGAGCCGTAGGCCAGCAGCCGCTTCAGCGTCGGCCACAGCTTTTGCACTTTATTCATCGGCCAACGCCTCCTCGCCGTTTTCCGGCGCTTCGTCCAGCGCCGCTTCCAGCTGCTGATAACGGTACATATCGCGATACCAGCCCGGCTGCGCCGCCAGCGCCGCATGATCGCCGCGCTGCGCCACGCCACCGTGCTGCATCACCAGGATCTCGCCGGCTTCGGTCAAGGCCGACAGCCGGTGCGCGCTGATGATCACCGTGCGATCTTGCCCCCAGCTGCGCAGGTTGTGCAGGATCTGGTGTTCGGTGCGGCCGTCCACCGCCGACAGCGCGTCGTCGAGGATCAGGATCTCCGCATCCAGCAGCAGCGCGCGCGCAATGGAGATACGCTGTTTCTGCCCGCCCGACAGCATCACGCCGCGTTCGCCCACCTCGGTGTCATAGCCCTGCGGCAACCGCAGAATGTCCTCATGAACGCTGGCCAACCGCGCCGCCTGTTCGATCTGCGCCTGCGTCGCCCCCGGATGGCCCAGCGCGATGTTGTTCGCCACGGTATCGGAGAACAGGAACGGCGTCTGGCTCACCACCGACAGCCGCGAACGCCAGTCGTCGAGTTTGACCTGCGGCAGCGGCAGGCCGTGATAGCGGATCTGCCCTTGATCGACGTCGAACTGGCGCTGGATCAGCGACAGCAGCGTCGATTTGCCGGCGCCGGTCGGCCCGCACAGCCCCAGCATCTGCCCCGGTTTCAGCGTCAGCGCCACATCATGCAGCGCCGGGTGCGGGTTTTCCGGGTAGTGGAACGCGCGGATATCCACGTCCAGCACGCCGCGCCCGGCCGGCAGCGCCTGCGGGCCGTCCTGCACCGCCGGCGCCTCGTCGAGCAGGCTGCGGATGCGGCTGTAGGCCGCGCTGCCACGCTCGACGATGTTGAACATCCAGGCCAGCGCCAGCATTGGCCAGATCATCAGGCCGAGGTACATCACAAAGCTGGTCAGTTGCCCGAGCGTCAACGAACCGTTCACCACCATCCAGCTGCCGCCGCCGATGGCCAGCAGGTTAGAGGCGCCGATGGCGATATAAATGGTCGGATCGAAGCGCGCATCCACCCGCGCCACGTGCATGTTCTTGGCGCCGGTCTGCGCCGCGACGTCGGCAAAGCGGTTGGATTGGTGATCTTCCAGCCCAAAGGCCTTGATCATGCGGATGCTGGTCATGCTTTCCTGCGCCTGATCGTTCAGGCTGGAAAACGCCGCCTGCGCCGATTTAAAGCGCTGGTGCAGCTGGTCGCCGTAATATTTGATGGCGATCGCCATCAGCGGCATCGGGATCAACGCCAGCACCGTCAGCTGCCAGCTGATTTGGGTGCTCATCACCACCAGCACCACCAACCCCATCACCAGCGAATCCACCAGCGTCAGCACGCCTTCACCGGCGGCGAACACCACGCGGTCCACGTCGTTGGTGGCGCGCGCCATCAGATCGCCGGTGCGGTGGCGCAGGTAGAACGCCGGGTTTTGCCGGCTGAGCTGGCGGTAAAAGTTCTCGCGCAGTTCGACCGCCAGCTGGTAGGACGCGCCGAACAGCAATACCCGCCACACATAGCGCAGCAGGTAAACGACGATCGCGGTGCCGATCATCAGCCCGAGCCAGGCCATCAGCACGCCGGTAGACATTTGTTTTTCGGTGACGCCGTCCACGATGATGCCGACCAGCTTAGGCGGCAACAGTTGCAGGATGGCGATGACGATCAGCAGCACCACCGCCCCGAGGTAGCGGCGCCACTCCCGGCGGAAGTACCAGCCGATTTGTGCAAATAATCTCACGCAGTTTGATTCCAGGATTTTATGGGATTTGTCTCTTTTTCTGCTTCAGCGGAGCAGGATACCACCGTTGAGCCGCCCGTCCGGTGAACTTTTCACTCCGGCACCGGCAATGCAGTGGTGTATTTGATTTTTTCCATGGCAAAGCTCGAGGTGACGTCGATGAGGCCCGGTACGCCGTTCACCAGGCGCTTATAAAAGCCGTCGTAGCTTTTCATGTCCGCCACTTCGACCTGCATCAGGTAATCGTACTCCCCCGCCATGCGGTAGAACGCCAGCACCTCGGGCATCTGGCTGGCCAGCTGCACAAACGCCTGATACCACTCGCTGCTGTGCTGCTGGGTCTTGATCAGCACAAACGCCGTCAGCCCCAGGCCGAGCTTTTCGTTATCCAGCAGCGCCACCCGGCCGCGGATATAGCCCTCGTCTTCCAGGCGCTTCAGCCGTTTCCAGCACGGCGTCGAGGTCAAATTGACCGCATCGGCCAGCGCCTGCAGCGACTGGGTGCAATCTTGCTGCAGCATGCACAGCAGCTTACGGTCTGTTTTATCTAACATAGCGGCTACCAGGAGAAAAATTTTCTCCCATTAGGCGATTAAACAGGGAAAATGGCAATCCTTTTTTCCTGCCGACAGGCTATGCTACGCCATAAACCAGCCCCCTATTCTGAGGCCAAATCATGACAAACTCTTGGGTAAAATATGCTATCGGTGAAATAGAAGCGGATTTTCAGCGCTCCGCCGATACGCACCTGATTCGCCTGAACATGCCGGCGTTTCCCGGCATCTGCCTGTATCTGAAAGATGAGAGCACCCACCCGACCGGTAGCCTGAAACACCGTCTGGCGCGCTCGCTGTTCCTTTATGGCCTGTGCAACGGCTGGATCACCGAAAACACCACCATCATCGAGGCCTCTTCCGGCAGCACCGCGGTGTCCGAAGCCTACTTCGCCCGTCTGATCGGCCTGCCGTTCATCGCGGTGATGCCGTCCTGCACCGCGCGCCGCAAGGTGGAGCAGATCGCCTTTTACGGCGGCCGCTGTCACTTCGTCGATCACGCCGCCCAGATCTACGCCGCCTCCGAACAGCTGGCGAAAGAGCTGAACGGCCACTATATGGATCAGTTCACCTACGCCGAGCGCGCCACCGACTGGCGCGGCAACAACAATATCGCCGACAGCATCTTCCGCCAGATGGCGCGCGAACCCTTCCCGGTGCCGAAACACATCGTGATGAGCGCCGGCACCGGCGGCACCTCCGCCACGCTGGGGCGCTACATCCGCTATCAGGGGCACGATACGCAATTGACGGTGGTCGATCCGGAAAATTCGGTGTTCTATGACTGCTTCCACCACGGCGATCGCACCCTGATCGGCAGCTGCGGCAGCCGCATTGAAGGCATCGGCCGCCCGCGCGCCGAGCCGTCGTTCATCCCGTCGGTGGTCGACAACATGCTGCGGGTGCCGGATGCCGCCAGCGTCGCCACCATTCACTGGCTGGAAGGCGTGCTCGGCCGCAAGGTTGGCGCCTCTACCGGCACCAACGTCTGGGGGGCGCTGCAATTGGCGAAACAGATGCGGGAAAACGGCGAGCAAGGGTCGATCGTCACCCTGCTGTGCGACAGCGGCGAGCGTTATCTGGATACCTATTACAACCCGGAATGGGTCAGCAATAACATCGGCGATCTGCAGCCGTATCTGGCGCAGCTGGCGGATTTGTAACGCCAGGCTGCGGATAAAAAAAAGCCGGGTAGTCATACCCGGCCGGCTGTAAGGAGAACCTCATTCTTCGGGGGAATAGGTGAGGCAAGGTGAACGCAGCCAATGTTGTAAATAGTGGGCCACCGCCTGCTGCTGGCAATGGCCGATAACCGGTAGCTGCGGCAGCAGGGATTTCAGCTGCGGCAGGGCGTTGCCCATCACCACGCCGTGCCCCACCGCCCCCAGCATCTCTTTGTCGTTCATCGCGTCGCCGAACGCCATGCAGTCGGCCATCGTCAGCCCCAGATGGCGGCTCAGCCGGTCCAGCGCCGTGCCCTTATTGCAACCGAGCGGCAGCACCTCCAGGCAATCGTAGGCGGAAAAGCACAGGTCTGCCTCGTCGCCCAGCTGTGCCCGCAGCTGCACCTGCAACGCCAGCAGCTCCTCATGCGGCGCGACAAAGCACACCTTGCTGTTGCCGAACGCCGGCAGGCGGCGCACGTCGGCCAGCTGAAAACGAAAGCCGCTCAGGTGGTGCGCCCGCAGCATCTCTTCCGGCACGGGAAACTCGGTCAGCCAGCCTTCGTCGCGGAACACGTGCATGCTGGCGCGGGTGCGCCAATGATGATGCAAAACCTCCTCGGCGACCGCCGCCGGCAGATCGGTAGCGTGCAGCTGTTGGCCGCGGTTGTCATACACCCGCGTGCCGTTGCCGGTGATCAGGTAGCCCTGCAGCCCCAGCTGCGCCATGATCGGCTGCGCGTCGAGGTAGTGCCGCCCGGTGGCGAACGTCACCACCATCTCCCGTTCCACCAGCTGGTTCAGCACCGCCAGCGTTTCCGGGCCAACCCGGTGATCCGGCATCAACAGCGTGCCGTCCATATCGAAAGCTGCCAGGCGATACATAAAGACCTCTTGAATGTGAACGCGATTGCAATCAATGCAGTATGGGATGGCATTTACGGAAGTAATAGTGAACAATTTGAAAAAACCGTTCCGGATTTCTGCCCATGCGCCTGGTTCACCGCCTCAGCCAATATCAACGCCTGTACCATCAGCTCGGCAGCGCGCCGGTCGCCGTGACCATCGGCGAGCTGGCGGCGATGTTCTACTGCAGCGAGCGGCACGCCCGCACGCTGGTGCAACAGCTGCAGGATCAGGGCTGGCTGAGCTGGCATTCGCAGCCCGGCCGGGGCAAACGCGCTCGCCTGCACTGCCTGAAAACCCCGGATGAGCTACGCGCGCAGCTGTTGCAACAGCTGCTGCAACAGGGCAACCATCAGGGGGCGCTGGAGATGGCGCAGCTCGATCCGCAGCACCTGCAGGATCTGCTCAGCCCGCACCTCGGCGGGCAATGGCAGGCCGGCAGCCCGACGCTGCGCATTCCCTATTACCGCACGCTGGAAGCGCTCGACCCGCTCACGCTGACCGGCCGCGCCGAGCAACACCTGGTGTCGACCCTGCACGCCGGGCTGACGCGCCTGATGACCGGTAACCCGGAACCGCAGCCCGATCTGGCGCACCATTGGCAGATTAGCGATCGCGGCCTGCGCTGGCGCTTCTTTCTGCGCAGCCAGCTGCGCTGGCACAACGGCGAACCGTTGACCGGCCACCAGCTGCTGCAAACGCTGGAAAAACTGCAACACCACCCGCGCAGCCAACCGAGCCTGGCCAACGTCGCGCGCATCAGCCTGCCGCATCCGCTGTGCGTTCAGTTCGATCTGCATCTGCCGGATTACTGGCTGGCCCACCGGCTGGCGGAACTGCCTTGCCTGATGACCCACCCGGAGCTGCCGGCCATCGGCGCCGGCCCGTTCAAGCTGACGCTGAATGAACCGCAGCTGGTGCGGCTGGAACAGCACGCCGGTTACCACCTGCAGCATCCGTATCTGGACACCATCGAATACTGGATCACCCCCGATCTGCCCACCGCCGCCCCCTACACCAGCTGCCAGCATCCGGTGCGCATCACCATCGGTCAACAAGACGATTTGGCGCAGGCCCGGCCGGTGCAGCGCAGCATGAGCCTGGGCTGGTGTTATCTGGCGCTGAACCTGCGCCACGGCGTGCTGAGCGAAGCCCAGGGGCAAAAGCTGCTGATGCTGATCCAGCAGTCCGGCCTGCTGAGCCATCTGCCGATCCCCAACAGCGTGATCACCCCCAGCCATGAAATGCTGCCCGGCTGGCGCATCCCCCGCCAACAGGTCGAAGAGGACGTCGCCCTGCCCGCCCGGCTGACGCTGCTGTATCGGCCGCCGGTCGAGCTGGAAACGGTGACGGCCGCGCTACAGCGGCTGCTCGCGCAGCACGGCTGCGAGCTGGAAGTGCGCTACTACGCCGGCAAGCGCTGGCAAAGCGAGGAACAGATCGCCCAGGCCGACCTGCTGCTGGCGGACAACCTGATCGGCGAAGCGCCGGAGGCGACGCTGGAGAGCTGGCTGCGGCAGGATACGCTGTGGCGCGGCATCCTGACGGAAAGCCGCTGGCAACAGCAACAGGGCACGCTGCGGCAGATCCAGCAGCTGCAGGCGCAGCAACCGCGCTTCGCACAACTGCAGGCTTATTATCAACGGCTGATGGCCGCCGCCATCATCACGCCGCTGTTTCACTACCAGTATCAGATCAGCGCGCCGCCGCGCATGCATGGCGTCACGCTGACCGCTCACGGCTGGTTCGATTTTTGCCAGGCGTGGCTGCCGCCGCCGGTGGACGACGCCCCGGCCTGAGCCGAACCGCCCTGCGCCTGGCGGCCCTTTCTGCTACTATTGTCGCCGCAACGCAATTTTATCCTGCCGCCCGAATGTGTATCGGGAGAGGCCAAAGCCCAAAAAGGTGATTTTATGAAGCGCGCGGTTGTCGTTTTCAGCGGTGGACAAGACTCCACGACCTGCTTGATCCAGGCATTGCAACAGTATGACGAAGTTCACTGCGTCACGTTCGATTACGGCCAGCGCCATCGCGCCGAGATTGAAGTGGCTCAGGAGCTGTCGGTGGCCCTCGGCGCCAAGGCGCACAAGGTGCTGGACGTAACGCTGCTCAACGAGCTGGCCGTCAGCAGCCTGACGCGCGACAATATCCCGGTTCCCGCCTACGACCCCAATCAGAAAAATGCGCTGCCGAGCACCTTCGTGCCGGGCCGCAACATCCTGTTCCTGACGCTGGCGGCGATCTACGCCTACCAGGTGGAAGCGGAAGCGGTGATCACCGGCGTGTGTGAAACCGATTTCTCCGGCTACCCCGATTGCCGCGACGAGTTCGTTAAAGCGTTGAACAAGGCGGTGACGCTGGGCATCGCCCGCGATATCCGCTTCGAAACGCCGCTGATGTGGCTGAACAAGGCCGAGACCTGGGCGCTGGCGGACTATTACCACCAGCTGGATCGCGTGCGCCAGGATACGCTGACCTGCTACAACGGCATCAAGGGTGACGGCTGCGGCGAGTGCGCCGCCTGCAACCTGCGCGCCAATGGCCTGACGCAGTATCGCGCCAATCAGGCGGAAGTGATGGCCGCGTTGAAACAAAAGGCCGGTCTGGCCTGAGGCAGTGACGGCGGCAGCTTCTGCCGCCCGTTCTCCCCCTGTTTACCGTGAGTTTTCCTGCGGCACAAGCGCCTCCAGATGCGCACGCAGTTCCCCCTCGAGCGGCAGCGCACGCTGCGTTTTCAGATCGACGCACACGAAAGTCAGCAGCGCGTCGGCCACCGGCGTCCCCGCCGGATCCTGCGTCACCTTTTGGCTCAGCACGCCGCTCTTGCCGTTGAGCTGCACCATCTGGCTGTCGATACGCAGCTTATCCCCCAATACCGCCGGGCTGCGGTAATTGATATTGATGTTCACCACGATGAAAGCGATGTTGTTTTCCGTCATCCAGCGGAACCCGGCCTCGTTCTCCAGCCACTCCCAACGCGCCTCTTCCAGAAACTCCAGATAGCGAGCATTGTTAACGTGCTGGTAAACATCAAGATGATAACCGCGAACTTTGATAAAGGTTTGCATAGGGAACGATCGCTCCTGCCTGGTGATTACAGAAAGAGGGAGCCGCGCTGGCTCCCTCGCCCGTTTGGTCAACGCGCCAAACTGGTAAGACCTGTAAAATGTAGCAGAGGAGTTTCGGCCTCAGCGGCATTTTGCCACGCAGCCGCGACCGGGATCACATTTTCAGCCGGGCGCGGTTCTTCTCAAACAGCGCCGGCCCGATGCCCGGCACCTCCTGCAACTGCTCAACCTGGGTGAATGGCCCATTCTGCTCGCGGTAGCGCACGATGCCTTCCGCCTTCTTCAGGCCGACGCCGCTCAAGGCGGCGGCCAGCTGTTCGGCGGTAGCCTGATTGATGCTGACCGCCGTTTCTTCGGCCACCCTGGTCATCGTCTGTTGCCCGCCATTGCTCGTCGGCGTTGAGAGCATGGGCGCCGGCGCCTCGGTTTTTTCCGCCGCGGCGCCCGGCCCAGCCAGGCATAACAACAGCGCGGTCAGCGCGGCGTTAACGTGACGACGGTAACCGAAAAACGCTTTTTTCTCTGAATGTTGCATGCTGTATCCTCCTTGTGTGTGACAGCACGGTTACCTTGCCGCGGCGGCGGATATTCAGCAATCGGCGGATATCAGATGTGGAAAAGGCCGCGAAAGCGGCCTTTGTTTGTTGCACTGCGTTGCAGAAAAATGCGGCGATTACTGAGGCTGTTGCTCAGCGGCGCCCATTTTGATCTCGGCTTCTTTACGCAGGCTCGCCAGCAGCGAATCGAAGGAGACGCCGGTCGCGCCCTCTTCCATCTTGCCAACGAAGGTTTTCATTTCGTCTTCCGGCAACGTGCCTGGCTTCACCGCATCGAGCGCGATCAGCACCACGTTGTCCTGACGATCCTGCGACATGCCGTATACCGGTTTACCGTCCTGCGGGTGCGGCAGCGCGAACACGCTCTCTACCAGCTGGCTGTCTTCCGGCGCGCGCGCCATCTTCTGCACGGCGCCAAAGCTCAGGCCGGCGGCTTTCATCGCCTCGTCGCCCTTGCCCTGCTTCAGCTCAACCAGCAGCTTCTCGCCCTGCAGTTTCGCTGCCTGCAGCGCCTTGTTGCGCTTCACCAGTTCCGCCACGCGGTCTTTCACCTGGTCGAACGGTTCGATGCCTTCCGGCTTGTGGCCGCTCACGCGCACCACGAAGGCGCGGTCGCCGTCTACGGTGATCACGTCGGAGTTGCTGCCCGGCGCGCCGTTCTCGCCGATCAGCGAGCCGTCGAAGATCGCCTGCACGACCGGCTTGAAGTTCAGCGCGGCAGGAATGTTGTCACGGGTGAACCAGTCGCTTTGCGCCGCTTTCACGCCGGCCGCTTCTTCAGCCGAGGCCAGAGATTCGTTGTCGCTGGTCGCCGCTTCGCTCACCTTCTGCTGCAGCGCGTAATACGCGTCTACCGCTTTCTCCTGCTGCACCTGCTTGGCGATGGCGTCATGCACTTCGCTCAGCGGCTTCACTTTCTCAGGTTCGATATCGTTCAAACGCACGATCAGGTAGCCGACGGAAGACTTCACCACGCCGGACAGCTGCCCTTTCTCGGTCAGGTTAGCCTGCTTCAGTTCGTCGGCGGTGGTTTCCGGCTCCAGCCAACCCAGCTCGCCGCCGGTGCGGCGTGAGATGATATCGGTGGATTTCTCTTTCGCCAGCATGGCGAAATCGGCGCCCTTCTTCAGCTCGTCCAGCGCCGCGTTGGCTTCCGCCTCGGTTTTCAGCTGGATCACGCTGTAGTTTTTACGCTCCGGCTGGCCGTAGCTGCTCTTGTGCTGGTCGTAGTAAGCGCTGATGTCTTCTTCGCTCACTTTCACCTTGTCCTGCATGGACGCAGCGTCCAGCGGGATATAGCTCACCTTCACCTGCTCAGGTGCGATGAAGCTGTTCTTGTTCTGATCGTAATACGCCTTCAGTTCGTCGTCGCCGGCGCTCTGTTTCGCCTGCAGCGCTTTCAAATCGATGGTCGCCAGGCGCACGTCGCGCTCCTGCAGCACCAACGCCGCCATGGCTTGCGATTCAGACGGCAGCACGAAGCCGGAATCGCCGAAGGCCTGGATCACCTGCTGATTGACCAACTGCTGGCGCATCGACTGCGCGAAGTTGTCGGCGGTGTAGCCCATGCGGCCGATCAGGTCGAGGTATTTGGCGTTATCGAACTGGCCGTTGGTCTGGAAGTAAGGCGCCTTGCGGATGGCGTCCTTGATCTGATCGTCGCTGACCGCCAGGCCCAGCTTCTTGGCGTACTGGTCGAGCAGCATGTTGTCGATCAACTGGGACAACACCTGACGGCGCATCTGCTGCATATAGCCTTCGTTGCCGGCCAGCGCGGAGAACTGGTCACCCAGCTGCTGCTGCATGCGGCTACGCTCGCTTTGGAAAGCCTGTTCCAGCTGAGCGCGCTCGATCGTCTGACCATTTACTTTCGCAGCATAATCGCCGGAGCCGCCGATCAGGTAGTTACCCACCCCGGTCAGAACGAATGACAGGATGATCAGGGCCAGGATGATTTTGAGCACGACGTGATTAGCAGCCGCGCGTAAATTGTCCATCATAGTGTGACAACACTCCGCTGTGATGTGGATTAACAACCCTTGTGCAGGCGCGTTCCCTGCGACAAAAATAAAAAAAGCGCATCAGTCCGATGCGCCTTGTATCTTACCTTACCAGCACCGCTGCGTCAGGTGATTGTTTATTACAAAACCCTGTTACGCTAAACGGTTAGACGCTAAATCAGTTTACAGCGTCTTTCAGCGCTTTCCCTGCACGGAAGGCCGGTACTTTGGCTGCCGCGATTTTGATCTCTTTACCGGTCTGCGGGTTGCGGCCGGTACGAGCCGAACGTTCACGCACGGTGAAGGAACCGAAACCTACCAGAGCCACGTCATCCCCTGCTTTCAGAGAGTCGGTAACGGAAGCGATTACTGCGTCTAAAGCACGTCCCGCTGCCGCTTTGGAAATATCAGCACCTGCGGCAATCTTGTCGATCAGTTGTGACTTATTCACTCTATCATCCCCTCTAGAATTCTATCGTCGCACCGAAAAATCCCTACGGTTGCGACAGCGCAGCTGTTATATCAATCCCATCGAACCTTGGCAAGCCACCGACTGCGTGGCAAAACGCGGGCCGACAGAGATCTAACTTAGCGGTACAAAAAAATACTGGCAAGTCCGAAATGGCTTGCCAGTATAAGTTTTATCAATGGTTTTTGCGATTCGTCACTATTTTGCCGCTACCGGCAGTGCGCCGAAGGCCGGGTTTTGCAACGCAATGTTCAAAACTTCATCGATTCGCTGCACCGGATGAATCTCCAGATCGGCGATAACATTGTCCGGAATCTCTTCCAGATCGCGCTTGTTCTCGTAAGGGATCAGCACGGTTTTGATGCCGCCACGATGCGCCGCCAACAGCTTTTCTTTCAGGCCGCCGATCGGCAACACCTGACCGCGCAGCGTGATCTCCCCGGTCATCGCCACATCGGCGCGTACCGGGTTGCCGGTCAGGCAGGAGACCAGCGCGGTGCACATCGCAATACCGGCGCTCGGGCCGTCTTTCGGCGTCGCCCCTTCCGGCACGTGCACGTGGATGTCGCGTTTCTCGTAGAAATCGGCGTTGATGCCCAATTTCTCCGCGCGCGCGCGCACCACGGTCAGCGCCGCCTGAATCGATTCCTGCATCACTTCACCCAGGGAACCGGTGTAGGTCAGCTTGCCTTTACCCGGTACGCAGGCGGTTTCGATGGTCAGCAGATCGCCGCCCACTTCCGTCCACGCCAGCCCGGTGACTTCGCCCACGCGGTTTTCGGTATCCGCACGGCCGTAATCGACGCGCTGCACGCCCAGGTAATCCTTCAGGTTGTCGCCGTTGATCTCGAGATGCTTGAGCTTCTTGTCCATCAGCAGCGTTTTCACCGCTTTACGGCACAGCTTGGAGATTTCACGCTCCAGGCTGCGCACCCCGGCTTCGCGGGTGTAGAAGCGAATGATGCCGATGATGGCGCTGTCGTCGACCGTCAGCTCGCCTTTTTTCAGCGCGTTGCGCTCAAGCTGCTTCGGCAGCAGGTGCTGCTTGGCGATGTTGAGCTTCTCGTCCTCGGTGTAACCCGACAGGCGGATCACTTCCATACGGTCCAGCAGCGGCGCAGGAATGTTCATCGAGTTCGAGGTGGCGACGAACATCACGTCGGACAGATCGTAATCCACTTCCAGGTAGTGGTCGTTGAACGCCACGTTCTGTTCCGGATCCAGCACCTCCAGCAGAGCGGAGGCCGGATCGCCGCGCATGTCGGAAGACATCTTGTCGATCTCATCCAACAGGAACAGCGGGTTCTTCACCCCAACCTTGGCCATCTTCTGGATCAGTTTGCCCGGCATCGAACCGATGTAGGTACGACGGTGGCCGCGGATTTCCGCTTCGTCACGCACGCCGCCCAGCGCCATGCGCACGTACTGGCGGCCGGTCGCTTTGGCGATCGACTGCCCCAGCGAGGTTTTACCCACGCCCGGCGGCCCCACCAGACACAGGATCGGCCCCTTGATTTTGCTGACGCGGCTCTGCACCGCGAGGTACTCGAGAATGCGATCCTTGACGCGCTCCAGGCCGTAGTGATCGGTATCGAGCACTTCCTGCGCCTTGTTCAGGTCTTTTTTCACCTTGCTGCGCGCATTCCACGGCACCTGCAGCATCCAGTCAATGTAGCCGCGCACCACGGTCGCTTCCGCCGACATCGGCGACATCATCTTCAGCTTTTGCAGTTCCGCTTCGGTTTTCTCGCGCGCCTCTTTCGGCATTTTCGCCGCATCGATCTTGCGCTTCAGCGCTTCGTGCTCGTCCGGCGCGTCGTCCATCTCGCCCAGTTCTTTCTGAATCGCCTTCATCTGCTCATTCAGATAGTACTCGCGCTGGCTCTTCTCCATCTGCTTCTTGACGCGGTTGCGGATGCGTTTCTCGACCTGCAGCAGGTCGATCTCCGATTCCATCATCGCCATCAGGTATTCCAGGCGCTCGGTGATGTCGGACATCTCGAGCACCGACTGCTTGTCGCTGAGTTTCAGCGGCATGTGGGCGGCGATGGTGTCCGCCAGGCGCGCGGCGTCGTCGATGCTGTTCAGTGAAGTCAGCACCTCCGGCGGGATTTTTTTGTTCAGCTTGATATAGCCTTCAAACTGATTGATCGCGGTGCGCACCAGCACTTCCTGCTCGCGCTCGTCGATCGACGGCGACTCAAGGTATTCCGCCTGCGCGGCGAAATGCTCACCGCTGTCGGACAGCGTGGTGATGCGCGCGCGCTGCAGCCCCTCGACCAGCACTTTTACCGTGCCGTCCGGCAGCTTCAGCATCTGCAGGATCGACGCTACGGTGCCAACCGAGAACAAGTCGTTAATGCCAGGTTCATCCGTTGAGGCCTCTTTCTGTGCCACCAGCATGATCTTCTTATCGTGATCCATTGCGGCTTCGAGGCACCGAATCGATTTTTCCCGGCCAACAAATAACGGGATCACCATGTGCGGATAAACCACCACGTCGCGCAATGGCAGAACGGGGATTTCAATGCGTTCGGAACGCTCAGGGTTCATAGAGCTCTCTCTTAGTTTAATTTCCGCCAGGTTGAGGGGGAATCTCATGAGACGCAAGCATCTAACGTTTCATAAAATCTGGTTAACGAGTATATGGGGATGAATCTCTTACATTCAACGGCAAGAATGCAGGAAAAAGAAATGGGGGATAAAATCCCCCATTTTGCTGATAACGCCCTGGTTTGACTGGCTAATTATTCGCCAGACGCCTGAGCTTCCGGCTTGCCGTAAATCAGCAGCGGTTTGGATTGGCCGGCGATGACCGACTCGTCGATCACCACTTTGTCTACGCTGTCCATCGACGGCAGATCGTACATGGTGTCGAGCAGCGCGCCTTCCACGATGGAACGCAGGCCGCGAGCGCCGGTCTTGCGCGCCATGGCTTTCTTGGCGATGGCGTTCAACGCTTCGTCGCGGAACTCCAGCTCCACACCTTCCAGGTTGAACAGCGCCTGATACTGCTTGGTCAGGGCGTTCTTCGGCTCTTTCAGGATCTGAATCAGCGCGTCTTCGCTCAGCTCGCTCAGGGTCGCCACCACCGGCAGACGGCCGATGAACTCAGGGATCAGGCCGAACTTGATCAGGTCTTCCGGTTCGGCCTGCAGCAGCAGTTCGCCTTCGGTCGCCTTCTCGGACTCGCCCTTGACGGTCGCGCCGAAGCCGATGCCGGAGCCGGTGTTGACGCGCTGGCCGATCACCTTATCCAGGCCGGCGAATGCGCCGCCGCAGATAAACAGGATCTTGGAGGTATCGACCTGCAGGAACTCCTGTTGCGGATGCTTGCGCCCACCCTGCGGCGGAACCGCGGCGATGGTGCCTTCAATCAGCTTCAGCAGCGCCTGCTGCACGCCCTCACCCGAGACGTCACGCGTGATCGACGGGTTGTCGGACTTGCGGGAAATCTTATCGATTTCATCGATATAAACGATGCCGCGCTGCGCTTTCTGCACGTCATAGTCACATTTTTGCAACAGCTTCTGGATAATATTTTCCACGTCCTCGCCCACGTAACCGGCTTCGGTCAGCGTGGTGGCGTCGGCCATGGTGAACGGCACGTCCAGGAAGCGCGCCAGCGTTTCCGCCAGCAGGGTTTTGCCGCTGCCGGTCGGGCCGATCAGCAAGATGTTGCTCTTGCCCAACTCGATACCGTTGCTGGTATCGCCGTTGCGCAGGCGTTTGTAGTGGTTGTACACCGCAACCGCCAGCACTTTCTTCGCCTGCTCCTGGCCGATGACGTAGTCATCCAGGTGGTGGCGGATCTCGTGCGGCGTCGGCAGCGCACTGCGCTCACGATGCGGGGCAACTTCTTTAATCTCTTCGCGAATAATGTCGTTACACAGATCGACACATTCATCGCAGATATACACTGACGGCCCGGCAATCAGCTTACGCACTTCATGCTGGCTTTTGCCGCAAAAAGAGCAGTACAGCAGCTTTCCTGAACCGTCTTTGCGCTTATCTGTCATCAGTCAAACCTCTTCTTTAGTCTTGTCCCGCAGGAAAATCACGGCGGCAGTGCGCCCAAACTCATATCGGGAACGCCGAGTGGCCACAGCAGAGCGAGCCCCTGCCCACTCTGATTACTATAGTCCATCGGCGCCGCGTGGTTCTAGCTGCGGTGTGTCAGAATGCCATCAACCAGGCCGTATTCCACGGCTTCTTCCGCGGTCATAAAGCGATCGCGCTCGGTGTCGCGCTCGATCTGCTCCAGCGGCTGGCCGGTATGTTCCGCCATCAGTTCGTTCATGCGCGCTTTCACCTTGAGGATTTCGCGCGCGTGGATTTCGATGTCCGTCGCCTGGCCCTGGTAGCCGCCCAGCGGCTGGTGAATCATCACGCGCGAGTTCGGCAAGCAGAAACGTTTGCCTTTGGCGCCCGCGGTCAGCAGGAAGGAGCCCATCGAGCACGCCTGCCCCATACAGATGGTGCTGACGTCCGGCTTGATGAACTTCATGGTGTCGTAAATCGACATGCCCGCGGTGATCACCCCGCCCGGCGAGTTGATGTAGAGGAAAATGTCTTTTTCCGGGCTTTCCGCTTCGAGGAACAGCATTTGCGCCACGATCAGGTTGGCCATGTGATCTTCCACCTGGCCGGTCAGGAAAATGATGCGCTCTTTCAGCAGGCGGGAATAGATGTCGTAAGAACGCTCCCCGCGTGAAGTCTGCTCTACCACCATCGGCACCAGCGCCATGTTCGGTGCAAATTGATCTCGTTCGCCACTGTATGACATTACCGTCTCCTAATAGAAATTGCCTTGGCGGCCAGGGTGTCACCCTAATACGCCGATTCTACTTGAGAACGGCCATGATGACTATGCTCAAGCATTCGACCCGCGCCGCACGTACCCGACGGTTATTTCATCCCGCGCACTTTGGCAAACAGCCCCAGAATTATTCTTTACAGATTGGGGGATCCCGGCGCGATTTCAAGCCCAGAGGCCGATTTTCTCCGCGCGCCGAAAACGATGCCGTTAATCTGACCGTTATCATGCCAGCCAGTTCCCCAGGCAACAGGGTAAATATAGTGCATATTGCCCCGCTTAACCTGAGATTAATCAGCAACGTGGCAAAAAGAAAAGCCCGCAACCTGAGGTTGCGGGCTTTTTCATCGTGCGCCGGTTCGCCAGGCGAAACCGGGGGCGCCGTTCATGGCGCCCGGCACGCCGGCATTACGCCTGTTGAGTCTGGTTCATCAGCTCGCTGAAGGTAGTGGCTTTTTCAGTCACTTTCGCTTTTGCCAGCAGGGCTTCAACCGCTTGCTCTTCCAGAGCCACGTTGCGCATGTTGTTCATCAGCTCTTTGTTTTTGCTGTAGAACTCGATGACTTCGCTCGGATCTTCGTAGGCAGAAGCCATTTCTTCGATCAGCGTCTTCACGCGGTCTTCGTCAGCTTTCAGGTCGTTGGTGCTGATCACTTCGCCCAGCAGCAGGCCAACCACTACGCGGCGTTTCGCTTGCTCTTCGAACAGCTCGCGTGGCAGTTCCAGCGCTTGCTTCTCGTTGCCGCCGAAACGCTGTGCAGCCTGACGACGCAGTACGTCGATTTCGCCGTCGATCAGGGCAGCAGGCACGTCGATTTCGTTCGCGCTCACCAGGCCGTCGATCGCCTGAGACTTGATGCGGTTACGCACGGCGCCTTTCAGCTCGCGCTCCATGTTCTTGCGAACTTCGGTGCGCAGGCCGGCAACGGAACCGTCCGCCACGCCGAAACGCTTGATGAACTCTTCGGTCAGCTCCGGCAGTTCGCGCTCTTCAACTTTCTTCAGCACGATAGCGAATTTGGCCGCTTTGCCCTTCAGGTTTTCCGCGTGGTAATCTTCCGGGAAGTTCACGTCGATGGAGAACTCTTCGCCCGCTTTGTGACCGACCAGGCCTTCTTCGAAGCCTGGGATCATGCGGCCCTGGCCCATTGCCAGTACGAAGTCGGACGCTTTGCCGCCTTCGAACTCTTCACCGTCGATAGAACCGGTGAAGTCAACGGTCACGCGATCTTCAGCTTCCGCTGCGCGATCGGTTTCTTTCCAGGTCGCCTGCTGCTTGCGCAGGGTATCCAGCATCGCGTCGACGTCTTCGTCGTTCACTTCAACCACAGGTTTTTCAACTTCGATGTTTTCCAGGCCTTTCAGCTCAACTTCTGGATACACTTCGAATTCAACGGCGAAGGTGAAGTCTTCACCTTCTTTGTACTCGCCCGGCACGTAGTTTGGTGCGCCGGCCGGATTAATCTTTTCTTTGATGATCGCGTCAACGAAGCTGCGCTGCATCGCTTCGCCCAGCACGTCCTGACGAACAGAGGCGCCGTAACGCTGTTCCACGATGTTCATCGGCACTTTGCCTTTGCGGAAGCCGTCGATACGCACGCTTTTCGCTGCGTTGATCAGCTCTTTCTTCACCGCCTGCTTGATAGTATCAGCCGGTACAGTAATAGAGAGACGGCGCCCAAGGCCTTGAGTGGTTTCTACTGAAACTTGCATCTTGTTACCTCAAAAAAATCACAGTGCTCGGTCAACTCCGTTCCAAGAACCAGGACGGCTACAAATAAGAACCGAGTTCCCTGATGACAGAAGCGTCCCGAAACCATTCCGGAAAAATAAGACGCGACATTATAGCGGCGCATGCATGGCGAGTCGAGGAAAGCTAGGCGGCGCAGGCGCGCTAAAACTCACACTTTTGCCGATTCGATCGCCAAAAGGCCGCCAAAACAGACCGAACGTTGGCCACATTGCGCATCGGCCGTGTCGTCGTCAAAAACAGAAACGGCCCGCAGGCCGTTTCAAAATTCGTCAGTAGTAATACCCTAATTCAAGGGCAAAGTTCCACTGATACCTGAAAATTTCCCCCTCAGGCCAGCGTCCCGGCGCCGCGACACGGCGGCGAGGCCGGCACGGTATCCTGCAACCCCTCCCACTCTTTGAGCGTGTAGGTGTGCAGCGCCAGCGCGTGTACGCCGTCCGCCAGCTCCTCCGACAGCACGCCGTAAATGGAGCGGTGGCGCGTCAAAAAACGTTCGCCGACGAAGCGATCGCTGACCAATACCACTTTGAAATGGCTTTCTGAGCCCGCCGGAACGTTATGACGATAGCTTTCATCAACGACTTCCAGATACGCGGGCTCAAACGCCGCCCTTAACTTTGCTTCTATTTGCTCGCGAATCATAGGATCTCCTTACAACACCGGCAGAGGACCGTGCCCATCTAGTTCAATATTAGCCGGTTTCCCCCCGTTTAGACCATCGCCGGGACAAATTTCTCTTTTCTGCGGTCAAATGATGAGCGTCATCCCCGCCGCTTGGGGGATTATCCGATTGAGCGGGCCAAAAAAGCGTGTTTTTATCAACGGCAGGTAAAAATTTGTCACTCAGGCGCCTTCCGAGCTTCCACCGCACGGCGGCGATGCTATGATGTCGGCAATTTGTTGTCGGCTATCCCGCTCTGATTATTGCTAAATCCATCGAGAATGAGACAGAAAACATGTTAAAGAAACTTTGTCTTCCTTTGCTGGCCGCCCTGCTGCTGGCCGGCTGCGCGACCAGCAGCAACACCTTGAACGTCACGCCGAAAATCGTTCTGCCGCAGCAGGATCCTACCCTGCAGGGCATCACCGTCAGCATCAACGGCGCGGATCAGCGCACCGATCAGGCGCTGGCCAAGGTGAACCGCGACGGCCAGCTGGTCACGCTGACGCCATCGCGCGATCTGCGTTTCCTGCTGCAGGAAGTGCTGGAGAAACAGATGGGCGCACGCGGCTACATGATCGGCGCCGACGGCCCGGTGGCGCTGCAAATCGTCGTCAATAATCTGTACGCGGACGTCTCCGAAGGCAACCTGCGCTACAACATCACCACCAAAGCCGACATCTCGATCATCGCCCAGGCGAAGAACGGCAACAAGCAGGTGAAGAATTACCGCTCGACCTATAACGTGCAGGGCGCCTTCACGGCCACCAACGAGAAGATCACCGACGCCGTCAACTCCGTGCTGGGCGACGTGATCGCCGATATGGCCCAGGACACCAGCGTCAACGATTTCATCAAGCAAAACGCGCGTTAATCGCCGCGCCTTGTGCCGCCCGGCGGATCGGGCGGCGCAGACAGGAAACTCATGTCGAAACACTATCTGAACATTTTCACCCAGCGTAACTCCGCCATTCTGCTGCTGCTGGGCTTCGCGTCGGGTCTGCCGCTGGCATTGACCTCCGGCACGCTGCAAGCCTGGATGACCGTCGAAAATATCGATCTGAAAACCATCGGCATCTTCTCGCTGGTGGGCCAGGCCTACGTCTTCAAATTCCTCTGGTCGCCGTTCATGGACCGCTATACCCCGCCGTTCCTCGGGCGGCGACGCGGTTGGCTGCTGGTCAGCCAGCTGCTACTGGTGGCGGCGATCGTGGCGATGGGCTTTATGCAGCCCGCGCAGCACCTGTGGTGGCTGGCGGCGTTGGCGGTGCTGGTGGCGTTCTGCTCCGCCTCGCAAGATATCGTGTTCGACGCCTACAAGACCGATCTGCTGAAAGCCGAAGAGCGCGGGGCGGGCGCGGCGATCTCGGTGCTGGGTTACCGGCTGGCGATGCTGGTTTCCGGCGGCCTGGCGCTGTGGCTGGCGGATCGCTATTTCGGCTGGCAAGCCACCTACTGGCTGATGGCCGGATTGATGCTGATCGGCGTGGCCGCCACGCTACTGGCGCCGGAGCCGGACGAAAGCATCCCGGCGCCGCGCACCATGGAACAGGCGGTCGTCGCGCCGCTGCGCGATTTCTTCGGCCGCAACAACGCCTGGCTGATCCTGCTGCTGATCGTGATGTACAAAATGGGCGACGCCTTCGCCGGCAGCCTCAGCACCACCTTCCTGATCCGCGGTGTGGGGTTCGACGCCGGTGAAGTCGGGCTGGTCAACAAAACCCTCGGCCTGTTCGCCACCATCGTCGGCGCCCTGTTCGGCGGTGTGCTGATGCAGCGTCTCAGCCTGTTCCGCGCGCTGATGCTGTTCGGCGTCCTGCAGGCGGTCTCCAACCTCGGGTATTGGATCCTGGCGGTGACCGACAAGAGTCTGCTCACCATGGGCAGCGCCATCTTCCTTGAAAACCTGTGTGGCGGCATGGGCACCGCGGCCTTCGTGGCGCTGCTGATGACGCTGTGCAACCGTTCGTTCTCCGCCACCCAGTTCGCGCTGCTGTCGGCGCTGTCCGCCGTGGGGCGCGTCTATGTCGGCCCGATCGCCGGCTGGTTCGTCGAAGCCCACGGCTGGCCGTTGTTCTACCTGTTCTCTATCGCCGCCGCCCTGCCCGGCTTGCTGCTGCTCGGCATCTGCCGTCAGACGCTGGAGCACACCCAGCAGCATGGCGACTTCATGCCGCGCACCGAGTTTTCAGAATCTTACCGTTGGGCACTGCGCCTGCTGACGCTAGGCTGTTCGCTGTTGGGCCTGTGGTTGCTGTTGCTGATCGCCAATGCGCTGGACTGGACGCAGGCACCGCTGCTGGCCGATCGGCTGCTGCAGGTCGGCGCCGCGCTGAGCCTGCTCGGCGTCGCGATGGGCAGCACGCTGGATTACCTCGCCCTTCGCCGCACCCGTTTGGCATAATCTGACCGGCCGGCGATTTCGCCGGCCGAAAAAAAAGCGATCCGGGGGTATATTTATTTCGGTAAAAAAAGATAATCGGCGCGAAAATTATTTTTTTATCCGACTGCCGCGCTCGGAAATAAAATTAAATTCACCTTTAAGACACAATTATTTTACATTAAATAAACCTTTTCTTCGTATTTCCCTGCCGCGCATTTCTTCGCCAAATTCATCATACCTTTAGTTTTCCTTAACATACGGGCTGCTCGTCACGATTCAGCGTGCCAACGCGTTGTTGTCATTAGTAAATTGTCACGCAGGGTTACATCTGTGACCCCCTTAACAGAAAGTGTCAACAAGCCGCTGACACTCCCTTAAGCATGTTTACAGTACTGCAACCTTCCCGTAAAATGCCCGCACACATGAAACGACAATTGAGCCTTTGTTATTGAGGTCGTTAGATGAGACTTAAGAAATACAATAAAAGTATTGGGATGCTGTCATTAATCGCAGCCACTGTATTGCTCAGTGGTTGCGATATGGTTTTGATGAATCCCAAAGGAGCAATTGGTGTTGAGCAACGGACACTGATTATCACTGCAATCGCGTTGATGTTGATCGTGGTGGTGCCAGTTATCTTCATGGCGTTCGCCTTTGCCTGGAAGTATCGCGCTTCCAACAAAGACGCCAAGTACAGTCCGAACTGGGCCCACTCCAACAAGATCGAAGCGGTCGTCTGGACCATTCCTATCATTATCATCGCCATCCTTGGCACCATTACCTGGAAGACCACCCACGAACTCGACCCGTTCAAGCCGATTGTCACCGACAAGAAGCCGATGACGATCGAAGTGGTGTCGCTCGACTGGAAATGGCTGTTCATCTACCCGGAACAAGGCATTGCGACCGTTAATGAGCTGGCTTTCCCGAAAGATGTTCCAGTCGAATTCAAGATCACCTCTAACTCGGTAATGAACTCGTTCTTTATCCCGCAGTTGGGTGGACAGATTTATGCGATGGCCGGCATGCAGACCAAACTGCACCTGATCGGCAACGAAGCCGGTGCCTACAAAGGCATCTCCAGCAGCTACAGCGGCGCAGGCTTCTCCGGCATGAAATTCACCGCGATCGTTACCCCGACCGAAGGCGACTTCGATCAGTGGGTGGCCAAGGTGAAGGCATCGTCTAAAAACCTGAACACCACCGACGACTTTAACAAACTGGCAGAGCCGAGTGAAAACAACCCGGTTGAGTACTTTGCCGCTGTCAAACCGAATTTGTTCAAAGAAACAATTGCCAAATTCATGGGCGACATGGATATGCACAAGGGCGCTGGCGCGCACGAAGGCATGGACATGAGCCAAGGTATGGACATGGGTGAACATGCTGCTCACGCCGGAGCCGAGGAATAACTGATGTTGGGAAAATTAACACTTGATGCGGTTCCGTACCACGAACCGATCATCATGGTCACCGTAGCCGCAATTATTGTCGGGGGCCTGGCAGTGCTGGCGCTGCTGACATATTTCGGCAAATGGAAGTGGTTGTGGAGCGAATGGCTGACTTCGGTCGACCATAAAAAAATTGGTATCATGTACATCATCGTGGCGATGGTCATGCTGCTGCGCGGTTTCGCCGACGCCATCATGATGCGTAGCCAGCAGGCGTTGGCGTCCGCCGGCGAAGCCGGGTTCCTGCCGCCGCACCACTACGACCAGATCTTCACCGCGCACGGCGTTATCATGATCTTCTTCATGGCGATGCCTTTCGTGGTCGGCCTGATGAACGTCGTAGTGCCGCTGCAAATCGGTGCGCGCGACGTCGCCTTCCCGTTCCTGAACTCCCTGAGCTTCTGGTTCTTCGTGGTGGGCGTTGTGCTGATCAATATCTCCCTGGGGGTCGGTGAGTTCGCTCAGACCGGTTGGCTGGCGTATCCGCCGCTGTCGGGTAAAGAGTACAGTCCTGGCGTCGGGGTCGATTACTGGATCTGGAGTCTGCAGATTTCCGGTCTGGGTACCCTGCTGACCGGCGTGAACTTCTTCGCCACCATTCTGAAGATGCGTGCCCCAGGCATGCCTATGATGAAGATGCCGGTGTTCACCTGGGCGGCGCTGTGTACCAACGTCCTGATCATCGTTTCTTTCCCAATTCTGACCGTCACCATCGCGCTGCTGACCCTGGATCGCTATCTGGGCACCCATTTCTTCACCAATGATATGGGCGGCAACATGATGATGTACATCAACCTGATTTGGGCCTGGGGTCACCCAGAGGTGTATATTCTGGTTCTGCCGGTGTTCGGCGTGTTCTCCGAAGTCACCGCGACCTTCTCCAGAAAACGCCTGTTCGGCTATACCTCACTGGTATGGGCAACCATCGCGATCACCGTTCTGTCGTTCATCGTCTGGCTGCACCACTTCTTCACCATGGGGTCCGGCGCGAACGTTAACGCCTTCTTCGGTATCGCCACCATGATCATTTCCATCCCGACCGGGGTGAAAATCTTCAACTGGCTGTTCACCATGTATCAGGGCCGTATCAAGCTCAACTCCGCGATGCTGTGGACCGTTGGCTTCATCATCACCTTCTCCGTAGGTGGTATGACCGGCGTTCTGCTGGCGGTGCCGGGCGCGAACTTCGTGCTGCACAACAGCCTGTTCCTGATCGCTCACTTCCACAACGTCATCATCGGCGGCGTGGTGTTCGGTTGCTTCGCGGGCCTGACCTACTGGTTCCCGAAATCCTTCGGCTTCACGCTGAACGAAAAATGGGGCATCCGCGCGTTCTGGTTCTGGATCATCGGCTTCTTCACCGCCTTCATGCCGCTGTACGCATTGGGCTTTATGGGTATGACCCGTCGTATCAGCCAGAACATCAACCCTGAGTTCCACCCTCTGCTGCTGGTTGCAGCCGGCGGTGCGGCGCTGATCGCCTGCGGCATCCTGTGCCAGCTGATCCAGATCTTCGTCAGTATCCGTGACCGCGAACAGAACCGCGATCTGACCGGTGACCCATGGGGCGCTCGTACTCTGGAGTGGTCAACTTCGTCTCCACCGCCGTTCTATAACTTTGCCGTAGTGCCGCAGATTCATGACCGTGATGAATTCTGGGACATGAAAGAAAAAGGCGAAGCGTATAAGAAACCGGCTAAATACGAACCGATTCATATGCCTAAGAACACCGGCGCCGGCGTTATCATCGCCTTCTTCAGCCTGGTATTCGGTTTCGCAATGATTTGGGAAATCTGGTGGATGGCTCTGGCCGGCTTCATCGGTATGATCGTTGTCTGGATCGGCAAGAGCTTCGATCACGATGTTGACTACTATGTGCAGGTTGATGAAATCGAGCGCATTGAGAACCAACACTACGAACAAATCCGTAAAGCAGGCGTGAACCATGTCAACTGAAACTCTGACCAATCATAACGCAGCCCATGCAGAGCATGGGCACCACGACGCGGGAGAGACCAAAGTCTTCGGATTCTGGATCTACCTGATGAGCGACTGTATTTTGTTTGCGAGCTTGTTCGCGACTTATGCAGTCCTGGTGAACGGGACCGCTGGCGGTCCCTCAGGTAAAGACATCTTCGACCTGAAGTTTGTCCTGGTCGAAACTTTCCTGCTGTTGTTCAGCTCCATCACCTACGGCATGGCGATGATCGCCATGAACAAGGGTAAAGTTGGCGGTGTAAACACCTGGCTGTTCCTGACCTTCCTGTTTGGTCTGGGCTTCGTGGCGATGGAAATCTATGAATTCCATCATCTGATCGCCGAAGGCTTCGGTCCGGATCGCAGCGCGTTCCTGTCCAGCTTCTTCGCGCTGGTCGGCACCCACGGTCTGCACGTAACTTCCGGCCTGATTTGGATCATCGTGCTGATGATTCAGGTGAGCAAGTTCGGCCTGACCGCGACCAACAAAACCCGCCTGATGTGCCTGAGCCTGTTCTGGCACTTCCTGGACGTGGTCTGGATCTGCGTATTTACCGTTGTCTACCTGCTGGGGGTTATGTAATGAGCCATTCATCCCATGAAACCTCTCACGGCGGCGCAAGCCACGGCAGCGTGAAGTCATACCTGATCGGCTTTATTCTGTCGATCATCCTGACGGTAATTCCATTTGCGATGGTAATGAACGGCACTGCCTCTCATTCCACCATCCTGGCGGTTGTTGTCGGCATGGCGGTTATCCAGGTGATTGTTCACCTGGTTTACTTCCTGCACATGAACACCTCATCGGAAGAGCGCTGGAACCTGGTGGCATTGCTGTTCACCGCTATGATCATCGGTATCGTTGTTGTAGGTTCACTCTGGATTATGTACAACCTCAACATCAATATGATGGTCGATTAAGAGCTGAGCTGCACGTGATGATTAAGCAATACCTGCAAGTCACTAAACCAGGAATTATTTTCGGCAATTTAATTTCTGTCGTTGGGGGATTCCTGCTCGCTTCCAAAGGGAGCATCGACTATCCCCTGTTTCTCGCCACCCTGGTGGGTGTCTCGTTGGTGGTCGCGTCGGGCTGTGTGTTTAACAACTACATCGACCGCGACATCGACAAGAAAATGGAGAGAACGAAGAATCGGGTGCTGGTAAAAGGCCTGATCGCGCCGAGTGTCACCCTGGTTTATGCGACCGTTCTGGGTATTGTGGGCTTCGCGTTGCTGTATATCGCGGCCAACCCGCTGGCCATGTGGCTGGCGGTGATGGGCTTCGTGGTTTATGTCGGCGTTTACAGCCTGTACATGAAACGCCACTCGGTCTACGGCACGCTGATCGGCAGCCTGTCGGGCGCCGCGCCGCCGGTTATCGGCTACTGCGCGGTAACCAACGAGTTCGACGCCGGGGCATTGATCCTGCTGGCTATCTTTAGCCTGTGGCAGATGCCGCATTCTTATGCGATCGCTATCTTCCGCTTTAAAGATTACCAGGCGGCCAACATTCCGGTGCTGCCGGTGGTGAAAGGCATTTCCGTCGCCAAGAACCACATCACGGTCTACATCCTGGCATTTATGATCGCCACGCTGATGCTGACCCTGGTGGGCTACGCCGGCTACAAATACCTGATCGTCGCTGCGGCGGTGAGCGTCTGGTGGCTGGGCATGGCGCTGCGCGGTTACAAAACCGAAAACGACAGCGTCTGGGCGCGTAAACTGTTCGTGTTCTCCATCGTCGCCATCACCTCGCTGAGCGTGATGATGTCGATCGACTTCAGCGCCACGGCGGCGCCTGAAGCGCTGGTGACCTACGTTTGGTAAGCCAAATCATCTGTGAATGGGCCGCTTTTGCGGCCCATTTTATTTGTCACGCCGAAAAGCGGCCGAACTGTAATATCTGTTAAACAACATTCGATTTACCCCCCCCTGCCCTGCACACTAAAATGACGCAGCTTTACAGAAATCATGCCATCAGGCGCTGTCTCAACGTCTGATGGCATGGTTTTTACCGAGGTTTGATGTGAACGATAATTCAATGACCCCGCAGGAGCGCCGCGCCACCTGGGGATTAGGCACCGTATTCTCCCTGCGCATGCTCGGCATGTTTATGGTACTGCCGGTGCTGACCACCTACGGCATGGCGCTCAACGGCGCCAGCGAAGCGCTGATCGGCATCGCCATCGGCATCTACGGCCTGGCGCAGGCGGTGTTTCAAATCCCGTTCGGCCTGGTGTCCGATCGCATCGGCCGCAAGCCGCTGATCGTCGGCGGCCTGCTGATCTTTGCCCTCGGCAGCGTGATCGCCGCCGCTACCGACTCGATCTGGGGCGTGATCCTCGGCCGCGCGCTACAAGGCTCCGGCGCCATCGCCGCCGCGGTAATGGCGCTGCTCTCCGATCTGACCCGCGAGCAGAACCGCACCAAGGCGATGGCGTTTATCGGCGTCAGCTTCGGTATCACCTTCGCCATCGCCATGGTATTGGGCCCTATCATCACCCACGCCTTAGGCCTGCATGCGCTGTTCTGGATGATCGCCGTACTGGCGCTGGCCGGCATTGTCATCACCCTGGCGGTGGTGCCTTCCGCCGACACTCACCTGCTGAACCGCGAGTCCAGCATCGTGCGCGGCAGCTTCCGCAAGGTGCTAAGCAACTCGCGCCTGCTGAAGCTCAACTTCGGCATCATGTGCCTGCATATCCTGCTGATGTCGAGCTTCGTGGCGCTGCCGCTGGCGATGGAAAAAGCCGGGCTGGCGGCCAGCGAGCACTGGATCGTCTACCTGGTCACCATGCTGGTGTCGTTCGCCGCCGTGGTGCCTTTCATCATCTATGCCGAAAAATATCGCCGTATGAAACAGGTGTTTATGGGCTGCGTGGCGGTGCTGTTCTGCGCCGAAGTGCTGCTGTGGCTCTCCGGCGCGCGCCTGTGGGGCATCATCGCCGGCGTGCAGCTGTTCTTCATAGCCTTCAACGTGATGGAAGCCATTCTGCCTTCGCTGATCAGCAAAGAATCGCCGGCCGGCTACAAGGGCACCGCGATGGGGGTCTACTCCACCAGCCAGTTTATCGGCGTGGCGATCGGCGGCAGCCTCGGCGGCTGGCTGTACGGTTTGCAGGGCGCAGGGCTGGTGTTTATCGCCGGCGCCGTGTTGGCCGCGGTCTGGTTCCTGGTCAGCAGCACCATGAAAGAGCCGCCGTATGTCAGCAGCCTGCGCATTACGCTATCGGAACTGGCGGTAAAGGATTCGGCGCTGGAAAGCCGCCTGAAGGCGCAGCCCGGCGTGGCCGAAGCGATCGTGGTGCCGGAAGAGCGCAGCGCCTACGTCAAGGTGGATACCAAGCAGACCAATCGCGGTCAGTTGGAAGCGCTGGTCAATTCGCTATAAAGCATCAGGGCCGGCAATGCCGGCCCCGTAGAGATTAATCGCGGAAGTTCTTGAACTGGAACGGCTGCCCCAGATCGCCGCCGCGCACCAGCGCCATCACGCTCTGCAAATCGTCGCGTGACTTGCCGGTCACCCGCACTTCTTCGCCTTGAATCTGCGCCTGCACCTTCAGCTTGCTGTCTTTGATCAGCTTGACGATTTTCTTCGCCACAGAGGTTTCAATCCCCTGCTTCAGCTTGGCTTCCACGCTGTAGGTTTTACCGCTGTGGGTAAACTCTTCCGGGATCTCCAGCGCGGCGCCGTCGATGCTGCGCTTGCTCAGCTTTTCGCGCAGAATGTCGAGCAGCTGCTGCACCTGGAAATCAGACTCGGTGGCAACCTTGATGCTTTGGTTTTTCTCGTTTAGCTCAAAGCTGGCCGGCACGTTGCGAAAATCCCAGCGGGTGCCGAGATCGCGGGTGGCATTCTCAACGGCGTTACGCACTTCCTGCATATCAATTTCGGAAACGATGTCGAAAGATGGCATACTTCTTCCTCCTGAATGAGTGCCTAATAGCTTAGGCGATTTTGATGCCGAGCATGATAACCGCTTTGCCGCCTCAGACAAAATCTGCTGAACGCACGCAGGGATAGCGCTTCGGGCTGCCATAAAGCCTATAGTTAATTCACGGTAATTGAGCGGTATTCCCGTGTTTCCAAGGAGACTGAATGAAAATAACCATTCTTGGTTGCGGCGCGCTCGGACAACTGTGGCTCTCCCGGCTGTATCAACAGGGCCACGATGTGCAGGGATGGCTAAGAGTGCCTCAGCCTTTTTGCGCCGTGAACGTGATAGAGCCGGAAGGCGTCTCGTTCAATCGCAATTTGCCCACCAACGATCCGGAGCACCTCGCGCAGAGCGAGCTGCTGCTGGTGACGCTGAAAGCCTGGCAGGTGTCCAGCGCGGTCAGCGCGCTGCTGCCGAAGCTGAACCCCCAGTGCGCCATTTTGCTGCTGCACAACGGCATGGGCACCCAGGAGGAGCTGCCGCCGAACGGCCAGCCGATCCTGCAGGGCACCACCACCCACGCCGCGCGCCACGAAGGCAGCACCATTATTCACGTCGCCACCGGCATCACCCACATCGGCCCCACCTCGCCGGCCGCCCAACACCTCAGCCACCTGGCGGAAGTGCTGCATCAGGCGCTGCCCGACGTCGCCTGGCACAACAACATCGCCTCGGCCAACTGGCGCAAGCTGGCGGTCAACTGCGTGATCAACCCGCTGACGGCGCTGTACGGCTGCCGCAACGGCGATCTGCAGCGCTACCCGGAACAGATCGAAACGCTGTGCCGTGAAGTCGCCAGCGTGATGGCGATGGAGGGCTACCACACCTCCTGCGAAGGTCTGATGCAATACGTGATGGACGTGATCCACAGCACCGCCGACAACGTTTCGTCGATGCTGCAGGATATCCGCAGCCAGCGGCACACCGAGATCGACTACATCACCGGTTACCTGCTGCGCCGCGCGCGCAGCCACGGCCTCACGCTGCCGGAGAATGCGCGGCTGTTTGAACTGATTAAACGAAAGGAAAATGAATATGAGCGTATCGGCGCTGGTCTGCCTGGCACCTGGTAGCGAAGAAATCGAAGCCGTCACCACCCTCGATCTGCTGGTGCGGGCGGGCGTAAAAGTCACTACCGCCAGCGTTGCCGGCGACGGCGAGCTGACTATCGTCTGTTCGCGCGGCGTCAAGCTGCTGGCCGACGCGCCGCTGGTGGCAATCGTCGATGAGCCGTTCGACGCCATCGTACTGCCCGGCGGCCTGAAAGGCGCAGAATGCTTCCGCGACAGCCCGCTGCTGGTGGAAAAGGTGCGGCAGATGCATCTGCAGGGCAACATTGTCGCCGCCATCTGCGCGGCGCCGGCGCTGGTGCTGCAGCATCACGATCTGTTCCCGATCGGCAACATGACCGGCTTCCCGGGCCTGAAAGACCAGATACCGGCGGATAAATGGATGGAGCGCCGCGTGGTGTACGACGCGCGCGTCAACCTGCTCACCAGCCAGGGGCCGGGCACCGCGATGGAGTTCGCGCTGAAGCTGATAGACCTGCTGCTCGGCAAGGCCAAGGCGGCGGAGATCGCCGCGCAGCTGGTGCTGATCCCCGGGATGTACGATTATCGCGACAGTGAAGAAAACTGAATCAGCGATCGTAAACACGGGGCGCAGATCCGCGCCCCGTATCGCGTCAAAAACTGAGCTGGCTGGAGAAGCCCAAAACCAGACGCTCACTCGGCAGCGCGCCGGGTTTGATCACCGGCGTGCCGGCGAAAATGTCCGCAGCAAAACGCCCCTGATTCACCTGCAGGCCAATGACGCTCCCCGCCAACTGGCCGCCTTCCCCCTGTTGTTTGGCCAACTGCCCATAGTCGAATCCAATATAAGGTTGCAGCATGTCACGTTCCAACGTCAGCGTATTGCGCAGATACCCTCCGCTGCTGCCGATCAATTTGCTGTCGCCGCTAAACCCGCGCACCGTAGAACGGTCGCCGATAAACGACTTATCCTGGATCGGCTGTGCGGCGCTTGCCCATTGCCCCGATAACTCCCCGAGATAACGCAGACGATGACCAAATGCATTGAAGGGTTTCAGCATACTGCCGCCCGCTCGCAGCTGCTGTTCGGCATGTGAGCTCCCCTTCCCGACGCCGGCAAGGGCGTCGGCGGTCAGCGCGATTTGCGCACGGGCGCCATAATAAAGATGGCTGACGCCCAGCTTCAGGTTGGTTAGCCGTGCACTCTGCAAGGCAATCTCCGTGTCATTGAGGTAATAGCGGTAATGACGTTGCAGCAGTTGCGCATTCAACGACGTTTTCTCATTCATCCCGCGCGCCAACGTATAGTCAGCCTGCAGCCCCCAATACTGCGAACGGCCATTATAGCGATAATCGGTGAAGTTGCCGGCGAAAGTCTGGTGATAGCGGCTGTCTCCGCCCAACGCGCTGAAGCGCCAGTATCCCCAAGGCAAGCTATAGTACAGGGCGCGGCTTTCATTGCCTTTGCCCGGCGGCGCCAGAATGCTGCGCGCCATCGACAGGTAAAAAACGTCGCCCAAGGCGGTCAGATTATCGAGATACAGCGCGCCGCCGGTCTGATAACGCCCCGTAGAACGAACGCCGGCATCATCCGCCCAGGCGGTAAAACGCCAATATTTATCCTGTTGGCGCAGGATCTCGATATCGCTTTCGCCAGCTCGTTCGCCCGGAGCAATGCGGATATCGCTGATGACGCCCGGTATCCCCCCCATGTTCTCCAGCCCTTGCTCGATACTACGCAAATTCAGCACATCGCCGGCCGCAATGGGAAAAAGCGCATCGGGGCGGAAATAGGCGCTGCTGCCCGCCTGCATTTTCAGCTGACCGATGCGGCCATAATGCACACGAACCTTCAGTATCCCTGCCGGTACCTCTTGAACGTCGAGCTGCACCCGCGAAGTGATATAGCCTTGCGCTATCAGCGCGTTTTGCAGCTTTTTGCGCAACCTCGCCAACCCTTTCTCCCCCATACAGCGGCCACGGGCCGTATGCGCCAACTGTTTGAAAGCCGTGAGGCGTAGCGGCGCCGTCGCCGTTTCGACTTTATCGATCATCCAACACGGAGATTCGCTGATAAATATGTCCGCTTGCGCGTTTTGCTCCGGCTGCGGCGACAAAACAGGAGGGGTGGACGGTAACAGCTTGCGTTGCGTATCGCCGATGAGGCTTTCCTGGCTAACGCGTTGTTTGGCCGGCGCCGGCGTGGCTTCAGCGCGGCTGCAACAGCTGAACAGCACGCCCAGACAAAGAATAAGACATTCCCTTTTCATGCTCTCTCATCCATTCCCCCACCCTTGGGTGGGGGAAACGTTTGTCACATCCAATAAGACCAACCGTAAGGCCAGCCGAAACCGCCGTATCCCCAACCCCAGCTATTCACGGGCTTGTTGATGTCGCGGCCGTTGTTGGTGACCGCGCCGGACGTGGAGCGCATCGTGCCTGAGTTGTTGAAAGAGACGCCGCGATGGCTGATATCGCCATAGGCTTCAATCCTGCCGTAGTTGCTGAAACTGGTGTCCGACAAGCTGATGGAAGAAGCGCGAGAAACGATGCTCCCGCGGTTGGTGATGGACGTTCCCTGGATCGCCGCGCCGTTTTGGGCTTCGATCACGCCATTGCCGGCGTTGAACAAGCTGGTGGCGTTGAGTTGCAAAGCCTGCGCGGATTGAATGCCGCCGGTATTGTCGACGCGGGTCGCCCGCAGTGTCAGCGCGCCGTTTTGCGTTTTGACGCTGCCGCGATTGTTCAGTTGGGTCGCATTCAGCCGTATTGCCCCGCCCTCAATGCGGCCGATATTGTCCAGCTGCGTTGCCGTCAGGGAGGCCGAACGCGCACTCACGTTCTTTTCATTTTGCAGCCGGGTAGCGCTGATGTTCAATTGCCCCTGTGAAGCGATATTTCCTTGATTGACCAGCGAGTCGGTACTGATGTCGGCGCCACCGTTTTTCGCCTGAATCTGACCGCGGTTGGCGATACCGACGGAAGCGCGAGATACGTTTTGAGCGCCGTTGCCGATTTGCACGCGTTCATCACTTCCCGCGTCGGTTTGGATACTGACGATGCTGACATTGTTCAACGCGGCGCCGGTGTTGGAGCCCGCCCCATTGGCATTGCCGCTATTGACGCCTACGCCGTTTTCATTGGCGACCAGCCTAATCTTGTTGGCATACATTCCCCCCAACTCGGCGACGTCGATCAATACTTCAGGCTTATCTTTAGACGCATCAACGCTATTGAAGCGGGATAGATCTGCCGAAACCGTTTTTTTCCCCGCCGAGACTAACAGGGCGTCCGCATGAACCGCCGCGCTGATTTCCGCCGTGCGCGCAATAACAGCCGTATAATCGACATCGCCCTTCGACAAGCCCTCCCCCTCGACTCGAATATTGCCTTGATTAACGTGGAAGCCGTTAAAAGCGCCGTCCTTGAACTGCAAATCGGCGGTAGTTAATACGCCGTTGCGGGCATTAATAAAACCGCAACCGTTGCAGGTAATGCCGGATTTATTGGCAATGACAACATCGGCACGTTGCCCGGCGACTTCTACCATCCCCTTCAAAATACTTTTATTTGCCGAATTCACTTCATTCAGAATTACCTTAGCTGCACGGCCCTCTAACTGAGCGTTCCCCACAACGGTTCCGGCCAATGACGTATTCACGCCCGCAAGGCTGTTATTTAAAATAGCGCCCTGAGCGCCAACGTCGAACTGCGTGTAAACGTTATGCGAGACACCGTCCGCACCCGCACGATTGATATTCACCACCGGCACCTGATTGATATGGTCAACCGATGCGCCCCCCGCCTGAGGTGCTATTTGCGCCAACAGCGGCGCGCTGGGCAACAGCAACGCCGCTGCCGACAACAGCAATGTCGTCTTATTCATTTTCATTAATCGCTCTCCTTAAATAATGTTGTCCATCCCTGCCAACCATTAACTGACGTTCAGACTAATGGCGAAAAACATTAATGGCCATAGGGATATCCTCCTTTGCAATGTGCATTACCCTGATAACCATAAAATACGAATGGCTTATGCTCAGCAAAAACATAATTTGCACAGTAAGAAAAAACATGTGCAATCAAATGCCAAAACACAATTTCAATAGGGAGTCAGCAGATAAACGCCGACAGGGCTGCCAGCGTTCGATAACAATAATATCCATACCATCAAATAAAAAAATCAATAGATTTTTAATATATTGACTGAAGTGATTTTAATAAAAGGAAAAACAAGTTAAGTGTATTATTTAAAAAAAGGCGTAATAAGCAGGGTTATTTGGCGGGAAAATGCGTTTTGAAAGAAAACGGCCGGCGTCTGGCGGCGCCGGCGGATAAATTACGGACGATAAACCTTCACGTTTCTGAAGCCTTGCTCCAGCAGGTACAGCGCCTGCAGGCGGCTCATCACGCCGCGCTCGCAGTACAGCAGGTAGGTTTTGCTCTGATCCAGATCGCCGAACTGGGTGCTCAGCTTGTAGAACGGTAGCGCTTTCACTTCAACCTGTTCCAACTGCAGCGGCTTCTCTTCCTGCTCGTCGTTGGAGCGGATATCCAGGATCACCTCGTCGGCGCCGAAGGCCGCGACGGTTTCCACCTCGGTCACCTGCTCCTGCGCCTGCTCGGCGATGGAGCGGATATCGACGTTCTTCGCCTCACTCACCACCCGGTCGAGAATGCTGAAATCGAAGTGGCTCTCTTCCTCTTCGATCTTGGCCTTGATGGCTTTCACCGTCGGGCTCTTCGAAATCACGCCGCAGTATTCCGGCATGGTTTTGGCGAAGTCTTCGGTGCCGATTTCGCGCGCCAGCTTGATGATGTGCTCTTTATCGTGCGAGATCAGCGGACGCAGGATCAGGGTATCGGACGCGTTGTCGATCAAGCGCAGGTTGGTCAGCGTCTGGCTGGAGACCTGCCCCAACGCTTCGCCGGTCACCAGCGCCTGCACGCCGTAGCGTTCGGCCACTTGCGAAGCGGCGCGCACCATCATGCGCTTGAGCACCACGCCCATCTGGCCGTCGTCAATCTTCTCCAGGATCTCACCCACCACCGGCTCGAAATCGATGGCGACGAAGCGCACCTTGTGCGAGCTGGCGAAGCGATTCCACAGGTAGTGCGCCACCTGCTTCACGCCGATCTCGTGCGCGGCGCCGCCCAGGTTGAAGAAGCAGAAGTGCACGCGACAGCCGCGACGCATCAGCATGTAGCTGGACACGCCCGAGTCGAAACCGCCGGAAATCAGCGACATTACGTCTTCCTGGGTGCCGACCGGGTAACCGCCGATGCCTTCGAGGCGGCGTTTGACCAGCATCAGCTTGTCGTCTTCGATCTCCAGGTTTACCGTAACCTGCGGGCGGGTCAGGTTAACGCGCGCGCTCTCGATATGCTGGTTCAGACCGCCGCCGACATAGCGCTCCACGTCCTGCGAGTTGAACGCCTGCTTGCCGCGGCGCTTGACGCGCACGCAGAAAGTTTTGCCTTCCAGCTGGGCGCGGTAGGCTTCCAGCGTCTGCTCGAAGATGTGGTGGATATCGGTATAAGCGCGATCTTCCACTTCCAGAATATGGTGGATGCCGGGAATGCGCGTCAGGGCGTCGGCGATGACCGGCCGCTGGTTTTCATCTTTGGCGCGAACTTCGATATGATCCCAGTGACGGACGACCGCCAGCGTTTCATCATACTGCTTCAGGACGTTGCGAATATTGGTCGAGAGAATCTTGATAAAGCGCAAGCGCACAGATTGGCTCTTGATGGTGATTTCCGGGAACAATTTAATGATAAACTTCATGGCGGTCTTTGTTGTCAGATAAGAATTACGGCGCGGAGTATATCACCATATCGCCGCGCTCTGCGCACAAAACCATACATGAGCGCCATGATTTGCTAATCAAGATCCGCTAGGATAGGCTCTGGCGCCACGGTTCACATGATGACGTAAAAAGAAAATTATGCCGAAAAAACCAGCACAATCAGCCAGTACAGAGCAAACAGCCAGCTTTGAAAGCGCCCTCGGCGAGCTGGAAAGCATCGTGACGCGTCTGGAATCAGGCGAACTGCCGCTGGAAGACGCGCTGAACGAGTTCGAACGCGGCGTGCAGCTGGCGCGTCAGGGCCAGCAGAAACTGCAACAGGCGGAACAGCGTGTGCAGATACTTCTTAACGACAGCGCCGACGACGCGGCGCTGGCGCCTTTCACACCGGATGCCGAGTAACCGACATGTCTGAGATCGCCCCAGCGGCCGCTTTTGCCGATCAACTGCAGATTTTCCGCCAGCGCGCCGATCGCGCGCTGCTGGACTTCATCGCCCCACTGCCGTTCAACGACGGCAACATGGTGGCGGCGATGCGTCATGGCGCCTTGCTGGGCGGCAAGCGCCTGCGCCCGTTCCTGGTCTACACCACCGGCCAGATGTTCGGCGTGTCGCTGGCCAACCTGGACGCGCCGGCGGCGGCGGTGGAATGCATTCACGCCTACTCGCTGATCCACGACGATCTGCCGGCGATGGACGACGACGATCTGCGACGCGGCCAGCCGACCTGCCACATTAAATTCGGCGAAGCCAACGCGATCCTGGCCGGCGATGCGCTGCAAACGCTGGCGTTTTCGATCCTGGCCGATGCCGAAATGCCCGACGTGGCCCTGCGCGATCGGCTGGCGATGGTCTCCGAACTGGCGACCGCCAGCGGCGTAGCCGGCATGTGCGGCGGCCAATCGCTGGATCTGGAAGCCGAAGGCAAGCGCGTCGACCTGCAGGCGCTGGAGCAGATCCACCGCCACAAAACCGGCGCGCTGATCCGCGCGGCGGTGCGTCTGGGCGCGCTGAGCGCCGGCGAAGCCGGGCGAGCGGCGTTGCCGCAGCTGGATCGTTACGCCGCCGCGGTTGGCCTGGCGTTCCAGGTGCAGGATGACATTTTGGACGTTGTCGGCGAGACTGAAAAAATCGGCAAGCGCCAGGGCGCGGACCAACAACACGGAAAGAGTACCTACCCGGCGTTGCTCGGGCTTGACAGCGCGAAAGCAAAAGCGTGGGATCTCTATCAGGAAGCATTAGCTGCATTAGACACTTTGGCAGCGCAATCTTATAACACAGCGCCATTGCGAGCGTTAGCCAGCTTCATTATTGAACGCGACAATTAACGTGTGACGTTAACTCCTCTGATATGAGTATCGAATGAGTCTTGATATAGCCAAATACCCAACCCTGGCGCTAGCGGAAAACCCCGAGGAACTCCGCTCACTGCCCAAAGAGAGCTTGCCGAAGCTGTGCGATGAGCTGCGGCAATACCTGCTGAACAGCGTCAGTCGCTCCAGCGGCCACTTTGCCTCCGGGCTGGGTACCGTCGAACTGACGGTGGCGTTGCATTTCGTCTACAACACGCCGTTCGATCACCTGGTGTGGGATGTCGGCCACCAGGCCTACCCGCACAAAATTCTGACCGGCCGCCGCGACCGTATCGCCACCATTCGGCAAAAGAACGGCCTGCACCCCTTCCCGTGGCGCGCCGAAAGCGAATACGACGTGCTGTCGGTCGGCCACTCGTCGACCTCGATCAGCGCCGGCCTCGGCATGGCGGTGGCGGCGGAACGTGAAGGCAAAGGCCGCCGCACGGTGTGCGTGATCGGCGACGGCGCCATCACCGCCGGCATGGCGTTCGAAGCGATGAACCACGCCGGCGACATCAACCCGGACATGCTGGTGGTGCTGAACGACAACGAGATGTCGATCTCGGAAAACGTCGGCGCGCTGAACAACCACCTGGCGCAGCTGCTGTCCGGCAAGCTTTACTCCACCCTGCGCGAAGGCGGCAAGAAAGTGCTGGCCGGCGTGCCGCCGATCAAGGAGCTGGTGAAACGCACCGAAGAGCACCTGAAAGGCATGGTGGTGCCGGGCACGCTGTTCGAAGAGCTGGGCTTTAACTATATCGGCCCGGTAGACGGGCACGACGTGCAGGGGCTGGTCGCCACGTTGAAAAACATGCGCGATCTGAAAGGCCCGCAGCTGTTGCACATCATGACCAAGAAAGGCCGCGGTTACGCGCCGGCGGAGAAGGATCCGATCAGCTTCCACGCGGTGCCGAAGTTCGATCCCGCCAGCGGCACGCTGCCGAAAAGCGCCGGCGGTCTGCCGACCTATTCGAAAATCTTCGGCGACTGGCTGTGTGAAACCGCCGCCAAAGACAGCTCGCTGATGGCGATCACGCCGGCGATGCGCGAAGGCTCCGGCATGGTGCAGTTCTCTCGTGACTACCCGCAGCAATATTTCGACGTAGCGATTGCCGAGCAGCATGCGGTCACCTTCGCCGCCGGGCTGGCGATCGGCGGCTACAAGCCGGTGGTGGCGATCTATTCCACCTTCCTGCAACGCGCCTACGATCAGCTGATCCACGATGTGGCGATCCAAAACCTGCCGGTGATGTTCGCCATCGATCGCGGCGGCATCGTCGGCGCCGACGGCCAGACTCACCAGGGGGCGTTCGATCTGTCGTTCATGCGCTGCATCCCGACCATGGTGATCATGACGCCGAGCGACGAGAACGAATGCCGCCAGATGCTGTACACCGGCTATCACTACAACGACGGCCCGAGCGCCGTGCGCTATCCGCGCGGCACCGGCACCGGCGCGGCGCTGGAGCCGCTCAACCAGCTGCCGATCGGCAAAGGCGTGGTGCGCCGCCAGGGAGAAAAGATCGCCATTCTCAACTTCGGCACCCTGCTGCCGGAGGCCGCGCAAGCGGCGGAGGCGCTCAACGCCACGCTGGTCGACATGCGCTTCGTCAAACCGCTGGACGAGCAGCTGGTGCTCGAATTGGCCGCCAGCCATGAAACGCTGGTCACGCTGGAAGAGAACGCCATCATGGGCGGCGCCGGCAGCGGCGTCAACGAACTGCTGATGGCCAAACGCCGTCCGGTGCCGGTGCTGAACCTGGGCCTGCCGGACAGCTTTGTCTCGCAGGGCAGCCAGGAAGAACTGCGCGCCGATCTGGGGCTGGACGCCGCCGGCATTCAGCGCCAAATCGAAACCTGGCTGGCGCAGTAATCGCCACTCGCGCCTGAAAAAACGCCTCCGCTCTCGGGGGCGTTTTCGTTTCCGCCCTCCGGGATCCGCGCTACAGTTACTGTCTGAGCTTTCGAATGGGAGGCAAGCATGAAGTACCTGAAACTGGGCAACACCGATCTGAACGTCTCGCGCATCTGCCTGGGTTGCATGACCTACGGCGAACCGAACCGCGGCAATCACGCCTGGACGCTGCCGGAAGAGAGCAGCCGCCCGCTGCTGAAACAGGCGCTGGAAGCCGGCATCAACTTTTTCGATACCGCCAACAGCTATTCCGACGGCAGCAGCGAGGAGATCCTCGGCCGGGCGCTGCACGACTATGCGCGCCGCGAAGACGTAGTGGTCGCCACCAAGGTGTATTTCCCGCTGAGCAACCTGGAGCGCGGTTTGTCGCGCGCCAACATCATGCAATCCATCGACGACAGCCTGCGGCGCCTGGGCACCGACTATGTCGATTTGCTGCAGATCCACCGCTGGGATTACGAAACGCCGCTGGAAGAGACGCTGGAAGCGCTGCACGACGTGGTGAAAGCCGGCAAGGCGCGTTACATCGGCGCCTCCTCGATGTACGCCTGGCAGTTCGCCAAGGCGCTGTATACCGCCGATCTGCACGGCTGGACGCGCTTTGTTAGCATGCAGGATCAATACAACCTGATTCAGCGCGAAGAAGAGCGCGAAATGCATCCGCTGTGTACCGCCGAAGGCATCGCCGTGCTGCCGTGGAGCCCGCTGGCGCGCGGCCGCCTGACCCGCCCCTGGGGCGAAACCACCGCGCGGCTGGTTTCCGACCAGTTCGGCAAGAGCCTGTACGAGGAAACTGAAGGCATCGACGCCATTATCGCCGAGCGCGTCGCCAGCCTCGCCGAGGAACGTGGCGTTTCACGCGCGCAGATCGCGCTGGCCTGGCTGCTGAACAAGCCGGCGGTCAGCGCGCCGATCGTCGGCGCTTCACGCAGCGAGCAGTTGGATGACGCCATCGCCGCGGTCGATTTGAGTTTGTCGCCGCAAGAGGTCGCAGAACTGGAGACGGCTTACGTGCCGCATCGGGTGACGGGATTTGAATAAGAGAAGCGGGCGCGAAACGGCGCGCCCGTCTGTCAGAACAGCCCGATTGGCCAGTGGTGCCCAATCAGGTAGATGATGCCGGCGGACAGCACGCCGGCGATGATATCGTCGACCATGATGCCCATGCCGCCATGCACGTTGCGGTCGAACCAGCGGATCGGCCACGGCTTCCACATGTCGAGAATGCGGAAGATAACGAAACCGGCGGCGACCCAGCGCCAGTCATTGACCGGCAGCGCCATCAGCGTGATCCACATGCCGACGAACTCGTCCCAGACGATGCTGCCGTGATCGTGCACCTTCATGTCTTTTGCCGTGCGGTGGCAAATATAGACGCCGATGCAGATGCTGAACATCACCGTCAGCGAGTAGAGCTGCCACGGCAGCTGGATCAGCAGCAGCCAAAACGGGATCGCCGCCAGCGATCCCATGGTGCCCGGCATCACCGGCGACAAACCGCTGCCAAACCCGGTGGCCAGCAGGTGCCACGGATTGCTCATCCGCAGCCGGCGCTTGGCTTCATCCATGGGTGCCCGGCTCCGCGTTGAAATGATCGAACCCAGCCCAGTCCAGCTCTACCGCCTCATCGTCGCGATAATAGCGGATGCCTTCAGACAGCGGGCCAATTTGGCCGATGCAGGTGTAGTCGGCCCCGAGGTGGCTCAACGCCACTTCCAGCGCGCCGCGGTTGATCTCCGGCACGGTGAAGCACAGCTCGTAATCTTCGCCGCCCGCCAGCGCCCAGCGCAGCGCCTGTTCAGCATCGGCGTGGCTGCTCAGCGCCTGCGACATCGGCAGCTCGTCCAGCACGATGCGTGCGCCACAGTCGCTGGCCTTAAGGATATGCTTCAGATCGGAAATCAGGCCGTCGGAGATGTCGATCGCCGAGCTGGCCAGATCGCGCAGCGCCTGCCCCTGCAACACCCGCGGCTGCGGCCGCAGATGGCGAGCGACCAAATAATCGCGCGCCGTCGTTTCCGTCACCGCCAAACGATCCTGCAGGATCGCCAACCCGGCGGCGCTGTCGCCCAGCGTGCCGGTCACATAGATCCAGTCGCCGATACGCGCGCCGCTGCGGGTCAGCGCCCGGCCGGCCGGGATCAGCCCCTGGATGGTCAGCGTCATGCTCAGCGGCCCGCGCGTGGTATCGCCGCCGATCAGCTGCATGCCGTAATAGTTGAGCTGATCGAACAGGCTGTCGCTGAAGGCCTTCAGCCAGGATTCGTTCACTTCAGGCAGGGTCAGCGCCAGCGAAAGCCAGGCCGGATCGGCGCCCATCGCCGCCAGATCGCTCAGATTGACCGCCAACGCCTTATAGCCGAGATCGGCCGGATCGATGTCCGGCAGAAAGTGCACGCCCGCTACCAGCGTATCGGTACTGACGGCCACCAGCTGTTTTTCCGGCACTGCCAGCAGTGCGCAGTCATCTCCAATGCCCAACTGTACATCCCGGCGCACACGCTTGAACCGGTCAAAATAGCGGGCAATGAGGTCAAATTCGCCGCATGCCATATCGATATTCCACTAGAAGAAATTAAGGCCGGGAATGCCGGCCTTAATGTTTTACTTTTTCTTGCGAAGGGTTGGCGCCACTTTATCCAGCACCCCGTTCACAAACTTGTGGCTGTCTTCCGCGCCGAAGGTTTTCGCCAGTTCGATCGCTTCGTTGATCGCCACCTTGTAAGGGACATCCTCGCGCATTTTCAGTTCAAACAGCGCGACGCGCAGCACCGCGCGCTCCACCTGGCCCAGCTCTTCGAGCTGACGCGACAGGTAAGGCGCCATCAGTTCGTCCAGCATACCTGCATTCACTGCCGCGCCGGACAGCAACTCGCGAAAATAGGCGACGTCAACATCTTTGACATCCTGCTCCGTCAGGAACTGGTGTTCAACATCGGCAAGGTCGTTTTTAGACAACTGCCAAGAGTAAAGCGCTTGAACAGCGCACTCACGAGCGCGGCGACGAGCAGCAGGTTTCACGGAATTCCCCTTAACTAAATTCAGGCTTTAATAGCTTTGATAACATTAATCATTTCAAGTGCGGTCAGCGCGGCTTCAGCGCCCTTGTTGCCCGCTTTGGTGCCGGCGCGTTCGATCGCCTGCTCGATGCTTTCGGTGGTCAGCACGCCAAAAGCAACCGGGATTTCGGCATTCATCGCAACGTTGCCGATGCCGGAGCTGGCTTCGCCCGCCACATATTCGAAGTGCGCGGTGCCCCCACGGATAACGGTGCCCAACGCGATAACCGCGTCGTATTTGCCGGTTTTGGCCAATACGCTCGCCGTCAGCGGCAGCTCGTAAGCGCCCGGGACCCAGACAACGGTGATGTTGTCGTCAGCAACCTGACCAATGCGTTTCAACGCGTCGATCGCGCCTTCCAGCAGGCTGTCGTTGATGAAATTGTTAAAACGTGCAATTGCGATCGCCACACGGGCCTTTGGAGTAGCAACAACACCTTCGATAACTTTCATGGGCTTTCCTTAAAAATGGGTTCAATACCCCGCAGGGGGGCGGATTCTATCATATTCTTTCATCGCCTGCGCGGCGCTTTTGTAAAACCGGCGCGCGGGCGCGAGATTCAGTGTTTCGCCCGCAGGCGCAAACGCAGATCGGAGCCAACCTGGCGCACATCGCTAAAGACGAATTCCGGCGCGTCGGCCAACCGCTCCAGACCCGGCAGGTGGCACAGGCCACGGCCATTATCGCCCAACAGTTTCGGCGCGATGTACAAAATGAGCTCATCCACCAGGCCGGCCTGCAGCAGCGCGCCGGCCAGCGTTGCGCCCGCCTCCACCCAGATTGAATTCACCTGGCGCTTGGCCAACAGCATCATCATCACCACCAGATCGACGCCGCCACCATGCGCCGGGCAGATAAACTGCTCGACGTCTTGCGGCCAGGCCTGTTCATCCGCCTCCAGGCGCGCCAGCCAAGTGGCGCCCGGCTGCAGCACCACGCGGTGCTGCGGAGTAATGCGGTTTTGGCTGTCGAGCAGGATGCGCAGCGGCTGGCGCAGATTGTCGCGCGGATAGAGGCGCTGCGTCTCGGCGTCCAATTCATCCCAACGCACCGTCAGCGACGGATCGTCCGCCAGCACGGTGGCGCTGGTGCTGAGAATGGCGGCGCTCTGCGCGCGCAGGCGCTGCACGTCCTGACGCGCTTCGGGTGAGGTGATCCACTGGCTCTCGCCGGAGGCCATCGCCGTGCGGCCGTCCAGCGACGCGCCCAGCTTCAGCTGCACGTAAGGGAAACCGGTGCGCATGCGCTTGAGGAAGCCCAGGTTGACCGCTTCGGCCTCGGCCAGCATCAGGCCGTGCCGCACCTCGACGCCGGCCTGCTGCAGCTTGTACAGCCCGCGCCCCGCCACCTGCGGATTGGGATCTTGCATCGCCGCGACCACCCGGGTTACGCCGGCGGCCACCAGCGCATCGGCGCAGGGCGGCGTGCGGCCGTGATGGCTGCACGGCTCGAGCGTGACATAGGCGGTGGCGCCGCGCGCCTTGTCGCCCGCCATGCGCAGCGCGTGCACTTCCGCGTGCGGCTCGCCGGCGCGCAGATGATAGCCTTCACCGACAATTTCGCCGTCGCGCACGATAACGCAGCCGACGTTCGGATTGGGTGCGGTGGTAAAACGCCCCAGCCGCGCCAGTTCGAAGGCGCGCGCCATATAAAGTTCGTCGTGATGCATGAAAGATCCTTTAGTCTTGCAGGCGGGCGATCTCTTCGCCGAACTCGCGCACGTCTTCGAAGCTGCGGTACACCGACGCGAAGCGAATATAGGCGACCTTATCCAGCTTTTTCAGCGCGTCCATCACCAGATTGCCCACCAGTTTGGTCGGCACTTCGCGTTCGCCGGTGGCGCGCAGTTGGGATTTGATATGATTAAGGGCGTTTTCCACGTCGTCCGAGCTTACCGGGCGCTTTTCCAGCGCTTTCAGCATGCCGCGGCGCAGTTTGTCTTCGTTGAACGGCTCGCGCACCTCATCGCTTTTAATCACTCGCGGCATCACCAGCTCAGCCACCTCGAAGGTGGTGAAGCGTTCATTGCACACCAGACACTGGCGGCGACGGCGCACTTGCGAACCGTCCCCCACCAGGCGGGAATCAATGACTTTGGTATCAACGGCGGCGCAGAAAGGGCAATGCATAACACGTCCTGATAAACGTTTTTTATAGATAAATGCAGTTTACCCCGAAGTGCAGCCACAACAAAGGGCGGCGGCCATTTGTTGCGACACGCGGCCGGGAAGCGGCGCCGATATGACTTTCCCCTCCGGGCGGACTAAGCTGATAACAGGAGATTCAGCATAGGAAATCGCCGTCATGACAACCTGTTACCCCAAAATCGCCCTGCTCGCCGCCGCCGTGTTGCTGGCGGGCTGCGCGCATAACGCCGCCGTGCCCCAGCTGCGCCATCAGGTCGCCGCGCTGAACCAGAAAGTGAGCGTGCTGACCGATCAAACCACCGCGCTGGAGCGGCAGAATCAGCTCAATCAGCACTCCGACAACGGCGTCTATCTGCTGCCGGCGGCCCGAAGCGCCGCCCGTTTGCAGAGCGGTATCGGCGAACTGAGCGTTTCGCTGAGCCACATCAAGAACGAAGCCAACGGCACGCAGGCGCAGCTGCATGTGCGCGTCCTCTCACAGGCCACGCTGCCGCCGTTCAAAGCCGTGGTGGAATGGGGCCAGTTGGACGACGCCACCGGCCGGCCGTTGACCGCCGAGGCGCTGTCGCAACCGATCGCCAGCGCCGATTCGCTGCTGCCGAAGCCCGGCCAGGACTTCGAACTGCGCTTCAGCGGCCTGACGCCGGAACAATTGGGCTATATCCGTCTGCACAGTCTGGTTTCGACCGCCCAACCGGCGGTAGTGAAGCAGCACTGATCCCCGAGGCAAAAAAAAGGAGCGCCATCGGCGCTCCTTCTCATATCGCTGAATACTGCGGTTGTTAAGGCAGAATCGAAGGCTGATCCGCGCCCTCTTTTTCCACTTTTTGCTGCAGCATGTGTTCGCGTTTCATCCCCAGCTTCAACGCCAGCGCGGACGCGACGTAGATCGAGGAGACGGTACCGATCGACACGCCGATCAGCATCGCCAGCGAGAAGCCTTGCAGCATCGCGCCACCGAAGATGTACAGCATCAACACCACCATCAGGGTGGTCCCGGAAGTCATCAGCGTACGGCTCAGCGTCTGGGTCAACGACACGTTCATGATCTCGTAAGGCGTACCGCGGCGGATCTTGCGGAAGTTCTCACGAATACGGTCGGAAACCACGATGCTGTCGTTCAGCGAGTAGCCGATAACCGACATCAGGGACGCGACGATGGTCAGGTCAATCTCGATGTGGAACAGCGACAGCACGCCCAGCGTGATGATCACGTCGTGTGCCAGCGCGATAACCGCCCCCAGCGCCAGGCGCCATTCGAAGCGGAAACCGACGTAGATCAGGATACAGATCAGCGCCACCAGCAGCGCCATGCCGCCGGTTTGCGCCAGCTCGCTGCCCACGCTCGGGCCGACGAACTCGATGCGCTTCACGGTGGCATTTTTATCCACCGAGTCGTTGATCACGCCGATCACCTTGTTGCCCAGTTCCTGGCCTGCGGTGCCGGTCGCCGGTGGCATGCGCACCATCACGTCGCGGCTGCTGCCGAAGTTCTGGATAATCGGATCCTGGAACCCGGCCTTCTCCAGTGTATCGCGCATCAGGTCGAGATTAGCTGGTTTCTCCAGGTTGATTTCAATCACCGTACCGCCGGTGAAATCCAGACCCCAGTTAAACCCGCGCACCGACATGGTGGCGATCGACGCGACCAACAGCACCAACGAGATGCCGAAGGCCACGTAGTCCCAGCGCATAAAGTCGTAGACTTTACGGCCGTAGTTGAGTTGCTCAACAGTATAATCCTGTGCCACAACGCACTCCTCAGATAGACAGCTTGTTAATGCGTTTGCCGCCGTAAAGCAGGTTGACGATGGCACGGGTACCGACAATCGCGGTGAACATGGACGTCGCCACACCGATAGCGGTGGTGATCGCAAAGCCTTTGATCGAACCGGTGCCGACTGCGTACAGGATGATCGCGGTGATCAGCGTGGTGATGTTGGCGTCAACGATACTGGAGAACGCGCCTTTATAGCCCTCATGGATCGCCTGCTGAACGGACCTGCCGTTCTTCAGCTCTTCCTTGATACGTTCGTTAATCAGTACGTTGGCGTCGACCGCCACCGCCAGCGTCAACACGATCCCGGCAATGCCCGGCATGGTCAGCGTCGCCCCCGGCAACAGGGACATCACGCCGACGATCAGCACCAGGTTGGCGACCAGCGCCGTGGTGGCGATCACGCCGAACTTACGATACCAGACCACCATGAAGACGATGGACGCCACCAGGCCCCACAGACAGGCTTCCAGACCCTGGGTGATGTTCTGCTGACCCAGGGTCGGGCCGATGGTGCGCTCTTCGACGATCTGAATCGGCGCGATCAGCGCGCCCGCACGCAGCAGCAGCGAAAGCTGACGCGCTTCGTTCGGGTTGCCGATACCGGTGATGCGGAAGCTGTTGCCCAGACGCGACTGAATGTTCGCCACGTTGATCACTTCTTCCTGTTTCACCAGCACTGCACGGCCGTTGGCGTCTTTCTTGCCGCTGTCCTTATACTCCACGAACAGAGTCGCCATCGGCTTGCCGATGTTGTCCTTGGTGAAGTTGGACATGGACGTGCCGCCGGCGCTGTCCAGCGAGATGTTAACCTGCGGCTGGTTGTATTCGTCGGTGCTCGAGGTGGAGTCAGTGATGTGATCACCGGTCAGGATCACGCGCTTGTACAGCACGATCGGCTGGCCGTCACGGGTGTATTTCACCTCGGAGTCGCCCGGCACGCGGCCGTTGGCCGCCGCAGTGGCGTCCGCATTGGTGTTCACCAGACGGAACTCGAGGGTCGCGGTGGCACCCAGAATTTCTTTGGCGCGCGCGGTGTCCTGAATGCCCGGCAGCTCGACCACGATGCGGTCGGCGCCCTGGCGCTGCACCAGCGGTTCGGCGACGCCGAGCTGGTTGACGCGGTTACGCAGGATAGTGATGTTCTGCTGGACGGCGTATTCGCGCGCTTCGCTCAGACGGGCGTCCGTCAGGCTGGCTTTCATGGTGTTGGCGCCGTTGGCGGACAGCACCAGATCGCGCTGACGCGGGCCGATGTAGCTGATGGCCTGGTCACGAGCCGCATTGTCGCGGAAGCGAACTTCCACGCCGTTGTTGTCCAGCTTGCGGATAGACGCGTAAGGAATGCCCTTCTCGCGCAGCTCGCTGCGCAGGGTATCCATGGTCTGTTCCTGCAGCTTGCTCAACGCGGTGTCCATGTCCACTTCCATCAGGAAGTGCACGCCGCCGCGCAGGTCCAGGCCGAGTTTCATCGGCTCTGCGCCCAGCATGGCCAGCCAGGTCGGCGTGGCCGGCGCCAGGTTCAGTGCCACGACGAATTTGTCACCCAGCTCGGTCACCAGCGCTTCGCGGGCGCGCAGCTGAACGTCAGGATCTTTAAAGCGAGCCAGGATGGCGCCATTTTCCAGCGCAATCGACTTGCTCGCGATGTTGTCTTTTTCTAATACGGTACGGACCTGGTCCAGCGTAGTTTCACTGGCGGCGACGCCGCGCGCGCCAGTGATTTGTACGGCCGGATCCTCACCGTAGATGTTGGGAAGCGCATAAAGCAGACCGACGAGGATCACGACGATCAACATCAGATACTTCCACAAAGGATAACGGTTTAGCACGGCAATTCCCTTCGGGAAAAAAGATTACAGGGCCTTCATGGTACCTTTCGGCAGAACGGCCGCCACGAAGTCACGCTTGATCATCACTTCCGTGGTGTCGTTCAGCGCGATGGCGATGATGCCGGTGTCGGCCACTTTGGTCACGCGACCGATCAGGCCGCCGGTGGTCAGCACTTCGTCGCCTTTACCGATGGAGTCCATCAGCTTCTTGTGATCTTTAGCGCGTTTCTGCTGTGGGCGCAGGATCATGAAGTAGAAGATCAGGCCGAACACCACCAGCATAATGATCAGAGAGTACGGGCTTCCCTGAGCCGGAGCCCCTGCGGATGCGACGGCGTCAGAAATGAAAAAGCTCATTGAAATTCCCTCATTAAGTTATCAATTATTAGATCAAGCGTTTAAAGGCGGAATCGGCTTGCCGATCCGACCATAGAAATCCGCAACAAACTGCTCTAATTTACCCTCTTCGATAGCCTGGCGTAAACCCGCCATCAGGCGTTGGTAGTGACGCAGGTTATGAATCGTGTTCAGTCGAGCACCCAATATTTCGTTGCAACGGTCGAGATGGTGCAAGTAGGCGCGGCTGTAATGGCGACAGGTGTAGCAATCACAGTCCTTATCCAGCGGAGAAGTATCATCCTTGTGCTTGGCATTACGGATTTTTACCACACCGTCAGTCACGAACAAATGGCCGTTGCGGGCGTTGCGGGTCGGCATGACGCAGTCGAACATGTCGATGCCGCGACGCACGCCTTCCACCAAATCTTCCGGCTTGCCGACGCCCATCAAATAGCGTGGCTTATCTTCCGGAATTTGCGGGCAAACGTGTTCAAGAATGCGATGCATATCCTCTTTCGGCTCGCCTACAGCCAAGCCGCCCACAGCGTACCCGTCAAAGCCGATATCCACCAGCCCTTTGACTGAAACATCACGTAAATCTTCGTAAACGCCGCCCTGAATGATGCCGAACAGCGCATTTTTATTTTCCAGCTCGTCGAATCGCTTGCGGCTGCGCTCCGCCCAGCGCAGCGACATTTCCATCGAACGCTTGGCGTAGTCCCAGTCGGCCGGGTACGGCGTACATTCATCGAAGATCATCACGATGTCGGAACCCAGGTCATACTGGATTTCCATCGATTTTTCCGGGCTCAGGAACACCTTGTCGCCGTTGATCGGGTTGCGGAAGTACACGCCTTCCTCTTTGATCTTGCGCATCGCCCCCAGGCTGAACACCTGGAAACCGCCGGAATCGGTGAGGATCGGCCCATGCCACTGCATGAAATCGTGCAGGTCGCCGTGCAGCTTCATGATCTCCTGGCCCGGGCGCAGCCACAGGTGGAAGGTGTTGCCCAGCAGGATCTGCGCGCCGGTTTCTTTCACTTCTTCCGGCGTCATGCCCTTGACCGTGCCGTAGGTGCCGACCGGCATAAAGGCCGGGGTCTCCACCACGCCGCGGTCGAAGATCAGGCGGCCGCGACGCGCGCGGCCATCGGTAGTTTGTAGTTCGTACTTCACAAAACCTCCAGCATCAGAGAAACAGTCTGATGTCGTTGAAACGGGGCCGCGCCGTGGGCGCAGCCCGGGAAATTAACCGCCGACGGACTCGTTTTCCGCCTGCGGGTTACGGCTGATGAACATCGCATCGCCGTAGCTGAAAAAGCGATACTGCTCGGCCACCGCCTGCTGATAGGCGTTCATGGTATTTTTATAGCCGGCGAAGGCCGACACCAGCATGATCAGGGTCGATTCCGGCAGGTGGAAATTGGTCACCAGCGCGTCGATCACCTGATAGTGATAGCCCGGATAGATAAAGATGCTGGTATCGCCGAAGAACGGCGCAATCAGCGCTTCTTTGCTGGCCGCCGCGGCGCTTTCCAGCGAGCGCACCGAGGTGGTGCCCACCGCCACCACGCGCTTGCCGCGCGCCTTGCAGGCCAGCACCGCATCGACCACCTCCTGCGGCACTTCGGCGTATTCGGCGTGCATCACGTGATCTTCGATGGTTTCCACGCGCACCGGCTGGAAGGTGCCGGCGCCGACGTGCAGCGTCACGAACGCCATTTCCACGCCCTTGGCGCGCAGCGCCGCCAGCAGCGGTTCGTCGAAGTGCAGGCCGGCGGTCGGCGCGGCAACCGCGCCGGGCTTCTCGCTGTAGACCGTCTGATACAGCTCGCGGTCGGCGTCTTCATCAGGGCGGGCGATATAAGGCGGCAGCGGCATGTGGCCGGCGGCGTTGAGGATAGTGAACACGTCGCGCTCGTCGTTGAAGCGCAGCTCGAACAGCGTCTCGTGGCGCGCCACCATGGTGGCGGCGATGCTCTCGTCATCCCCCAACAGCAGCTCGGCGCCCGGCTTCGGCGCTTTCGACGCGCGCACGTGCGCCAGCACGCGATGGTCGTCCAGCACGCGCTCCACCAGCACCTCAATCTTGCCGCCGCTGACCTTGCGGCCGAACATGCGCGCCGGGATCACGCGGGTATTGTTGAACACCAGCAGGTCGCCGGCTTCCAGCTTATCCAGCAGATCGGTGAATACGCCGTGCGTCAGCGCCCCGCTCGGCCCGTCCAGCTGCAGCAGGCGGCATGCGCTGCGTTCGGCCTGGGGATAGTGGGCAATCAGGGATTCGGGAAGTTCAAACGAAAAATCAGCGACGCGCATGGGTATTCACTTCTTCAATTTAGGGCTGGTTGGTAAAAAACAGGCGGCCTAGTCTAAAGCCGGGGGCGGTCAGCGGCAAGAAATAAGGAGGATTTGCCTGACTTCGGGTATAGTTGAGGGATGAATTTTCTCGCTCATCTTCACCTGGCCATGCTGGCGGACAGCTCGCTGCTGGGCAACCTGCTGGCCGATTTCGTGCGCGGCAACCCCGCCGCCGACTACCAGCCCGAGGTGGTGGCCGGCATCATGATGCACCGCCGCGTCGACGTGCTGACCGACAGCCTGCCGCAGGTCAAAGCCAGCCGCGGCTATTTCAGCGCCCCCTACCGCCGCGTGGCGCCGATCACCCTCGACGTGGTGTGGGACCATTTTCTGGCGCGCCACTGGCAGCAGCTGGAGCCTTCGCGCGACCTGCACCAGTTTACCCAGGAAGCCCGCAGCCAAATCGAACCTTACCTGCCGCTCACGCCGCCGCGCTTTCAGAACCTGAACGGCTACCTGTGGCAGGAACGCTGGCTGGAGCGCTACGCCGAATTGCCGTTCATCGCCCGGGTGCTGCAGGGCATGGCCAGCCGCCGCCCGCGCCTCGAGGCGCTGGCCGGTTCGTTCGCCGACGTCGAGCAACATTATCATCAGCTTGAAACACAGTTCTGGCAGTTTTACCCGCAAATGATGCGGCAGGCGAAGGACAAAGCGCTCTGAGGTCAAGCTCAAGCCCTTGAAATTGCAACGCCTTGCAAGAATTTACGTTTTGCCGCTTGCCCTTTTGTGGGAAAAGGTTATTTTTAAAGCTCGCTAAATTATATCAACGACTTTGATAGGTGAAAGCTATCTCATCGATTGGTCTTTTACCCTTTATTCACCAAGTCGCGGCCCCTATACTGGCCCTTGTTTTTACATCCACCCTTTAACACCTATTACAGGAGTAATTATGGTCCTGGTAACTCGTCAAGCCCCTGACTTCACTGCAGCTGCCGTACTGGGTAGCGGCGAAATCGTTGAAAACTTCAACCTGAAGAAGCACCTGAACGGCAAACCGGCCGTGCTGTTCTTCTGGCCAATGGACTTCACCTTCGTATGCCCTTCCGAGCTGATCGCTTTCGATCACCGCTATGAAGAGTTCCAGAAGCGTGGCGTTGAAGTGGTTGGCGTTTCCTTCGACTCAGAGTTCGTTCACAACGCATGGCGTAAAACCCCTGTCGACAAAGGCGGCATCGGTGAAGTGAAATACGCAATGGTTGCTGACATCAAGCGTGAAATTCAGAAAGCTTACGGCATCGAACACCCGGAAGCCGGCGTTGCGCTGCGCGGCTCCTTCCTGATCGACAAAGACGGCATCGTGCGTGCTCAGGTTGTTAACGACCTGCCAATCGGCCGTAACATCGACGAAATGATCCGTACCGTTGACGCGCTGCAATTCCACGAAGAGCACGGTGAAGTGTGCCCGGCTCAGTGGGAAAAAGGCAAAGCAGGCATGGGCGCGTCCCCAGACGGCGTTGCAAAATACCTGTCTGAAAACGCTGCCAAGCTGTAATTTCAGCCTGATAGTGAATCAACCGGCCCACGCGGCCGGTTTTTTTATGCCCCTTTATGGGGCAGGCCGCCCACCTTCAGTGCTTTATTTCCCTGTTTCCGCTCACATTTCCCACCCTGCTCGCCGCGCGTGCGCCCATCTGCGGCTACTATCAATAACGCTGGCTCGCGCTTTGCAAGCGAACAGCGGCAAGCAAACACAACACAATAAAAAACTGACAGGGTAGGAATAACTATGTTTTTACAGAAATGGAGCAAACCCCTGACCATGGCGGCGCTGCTGGTCAGCGGCAGCCTGTATGCGGCATCCAACCCCGCGGTGGAAGCCAAAAACGGCATGGTGGTCACCTCGCAGCACCTGGCCTCGCAGGTCGGCGTGGATATCCTGAAGATGGGCGGCAACGCCATCGACGCCGCCGTGGCGGTGGGCTATGCGCAGGCGGTGGTTAACCCCTGCTGCGGCAACATCGGCGGCGGCGGCTTTATGACCGTTCACCTGGCGGACGGCACCGACACCTTCATCAACTTCCGTGAAACCGCGCCGGCGGCGGCCAGCGCCAACATGTATCTGGATGCCAACGGCAAGGTGAAGAAAGACGCCAGCCTGTACGGCTATCTGGCGGCGGGCGTGCCGGGCACCGTGCTGGGGATGGAAACCGCGCGTGAGAAGTACGGCAAGCTGAGCCGTGAACAGGTGCTGGCGCCAGCTATCAGGCTGGCGCGCGAAGGCTTTGTGCTGACCCGCGCCGATACCGATATCCTCGACACCACCGTCGCGCGCTTCAAACAGGATCCCGAGTCGGCCAAAATCTTCCTGCGCCCGGACGGCAGCCCGCTGCAGCCGGGGGACAAACTGGTGCAAACCGATCTGGCCAATACGCTGGAAGCCATCGCCAAAGGGGGAACCGACGCCTTCTATAAAGGCAAGATCCCGCAGGCGGTGGAGGCGGCGGCCAAACAGGGCGGCGGTATCTTGACCGCCGCCGACTTCGCCAATTACAAGGTCACCGAAACGCCGCCGATTACCTGCAGCTATCGCGGCTACAAGTTCGTGTCGGCGCCGCCTCCCAGCTCCGGCGGCGTGACGCTGTGCGAAATCCTCAACGTGGTGGAAGGCTACGACCTGAAAAGCATGGGCTTCAACTCGGCGGCGGCCATTCACACCATGACCGAAGCGATGCGCCATGCCTACATGGACCGCAACACCTACCTCGGCGACCCGGAATTCATCAAGAACCCGATCGACCGGCTGGTGAGCAAGAGCTACGCCGAGCAGATCCGCAAGAAAATCGTCGCGGACAAGGCCACGCCGTCGGAAAACGTGCAGCCCGGCATGGAACCGCATGAAAAACCGGAAACCACCCACTATTCGATCGTCGATCACGATGGCAACGCGGTCTCCACCACCTATACCGTCAACGGCCGCTTCGGCGCCGTGGTGATCGCACCGGGCACCGGCTTCTTCCTCAACGACGAGATGGACGACTTTACGGTCAAAGTGGGCGAGAAAAACCTGTACGGGCTGGTGCAGGGCACTGCCAACAGCATTGCCCCCGGTAAGCGCCCACTATCGTCGATGAGCCCGACGCTGGTGACCAAGGACAACAAGATCTTTATGGTGCTGGGCTCGCCGGGCGGTTCGCGCATCATCACCATCACCCTGCAGACCGCGTTGAACGTGATAGACCACGGCATGGCGCCGCAGGAAGCGGTGGACGCACCGCGCATCCATCACCAATGGTTGCCGGATGAGGTGTACTACGAACAGCGCGGCGTTTCCGCCGATACGCTGAAGCTGCTGAGCGGCATGGGCTATAAGATGGTCGAGCAAACGCCGTGGGGCGCCGCCGAACTGATTCTGGTCGGCTTGCCAGGCGCGGCGGGCGTCAGCCCGGCCAACTCCGGCAACGACTCGGCGGTTTCCGGCAAGGTGCGCGAAGGCTATCTGTACGGCGCCAACGACGTGCGTCGCCCGGCAGGTTCTGCGGTCGGTTACTGATGTAAACGCCTACTCACCTTTATCGCGGGGGCCCTTCGGCCCCCGCAGTGTCTTTAGCCTTCACAGCGCCACACGGTGGCCGTCTCTTCCGCCAGCTGCAGGCGCAGCCCGCCTGCCGTTTCGCTCAACTCTCCCCGCCCTTCCACACGCCGCCACGGGCCGCGCGCCAACAGCGGGTTGTACGGCAGCTGCGCCTGGCCGCTGCCGTCGCGCTGCAGCGCCACCAGCACCTGCTCCTGCTGATACAGGCGCACGAACACCAGCGTCTCCCCGCTGGCATACAGCACCTGACAACCGCCGCGGCGCAATGCCACGCTCTGTTTACGCAGCGCCGCCATGCGCTGGAACAGCGCCAGCAGCGGCCGGTCCCAGTCGCCGACGTCCCACGGGAACGGCTTGCGACAGAACGGATCGTTGCCACCGTCCAGACCAATCTCATCGCCGTAATAGAGGCAAGGCACGCCTATCCAGCTCAGCAACCACACCGCCGCCATCTGCATGCGCGCCGCGTTCCCCTGCAACAGCGTGAGAAAACGCGCGGTATCGTGGCTGTCCAACTGGTTGAACTGGATCAGCTGGCGGCCGTGCGGCAACCCGGCGCGGTAGCCGTCCATCCACTGCGCGCACCCGGCGGCGTCCAGCCGCACCGGGTGATAGGCTACGTCCAGCCCCGCCAAAAATGCCCGCACCGGCAGCGCGAAGCCCATGTAGTTCATCGCCGCATCCTCCACGCCGGCGTGCAGCCAACGGCGCGCGTCGCCGAAGTGCTCGCCCAATACGTAGGCCTGCGGATTCTCCTGCTTCACCGCCTGATAGATGCCAGCCAGGTGGTACAGGTTGCCGGTGGCGCCGCCGTTCTCCCCCAGCATGTGCACCACGTCCAGTCGCCAACCGTCGATGCTGTACGGCGGGCGCAGCCAGTGGCGCACCACGCTGCCTTCCCCGCGATAGATCGCTTCCGCCACCTGCGGCTCGGCGAAGTTGAGCTTCGGCAAGCTGGCGTTGCCTTTCCAGTCGAGCGCGCGGCCGTCCGGGTAAAAGTTGAACCAGCCGCGATACGGCGAATCGGGGTGGTGACAGGCGCCGTTTTCGCCCTGACGATGGCGGTCGAACCACGGATGCGAGTCGCCGGTGTGGTTGAATACCCCGTCCAGCACCAGTTTCATATCCACCTTGTGAGTGCTCACTCGCAAACGCTGCAGCGCCGCGTTGCCGCCGAAGTGCGGATCGACCTGGTAATAGTCCTCGGTATCGTACTTATGCACGCTCGGTGCGGTAAAAATCGGGTTCAGGTACAGCGCCGTCACCCCCAGCTGCTGCAAATACGGCAGTTTGGCGCCGATGCCGTCCAGATCGCCGCCGTAAAAGGTCGAGGCGGCGTGGCGATCCTCCAGCGGGTGCTGCCAGTCGCGCCGAATCACCTCGGCGCCGGCCGCGTGATGGCGGTAGCTGCCGCTCTGGATGCCGTGCTCGCCGCCGCTGCTGGCGAAGCGATCGGGGAAAATCTGATAGAACAGCTGATCCGCCACCCACTCGGGGCCATTGTCGGGCTCGTCGACGGCGAACTGCGCCAGCTGCCCCGGCGGCGTTGGCGACCAGCCCTGCGGCCCGAACCACTGCTGGCGATCGGCCCACAGCAGCTTGAAGCAGTAACGCCGCGTCGGCTCGCCCTCATTCAGCGTCAGGCTGGCCTGGTAGCGCCGCATCCCCTCGTGGCGCTGCGCTTTCATCACCAGCAGCCACTCTTCGTTGTCCGGTTCGGCGCGCAAAAACACCCGTTCCGGCAGTTCATCCCCCTGTAACCACAGCGTGATATCCAAACGTTGCCCTTGCTTTACCACAAAAGGCGGGACCGGTTGATGCCAGGCGTTAAGCATACTGTTTCTCCTGCTGTACCAAACGAAATCGACGGCGTTCTTCAAGAAACGAACAATGCCACGTTAAGTGCAACTCCCCCTCCTCTCTGGCCGCAAAACCCGGGGATGAGCCGGGGGGCGGAGACCGAAAAATAACGCTAACCCGATGTAAAAAAAGGTAAACAGGTACAAATCCTGCACGTTACCCCTTAGGCTAACGCGTTTTAAGTTTACAGGATATTTTTTGCGCATTTTTTAAGGAGCGGTAATGCAACAACAGATAACGCGCTGGCTGGAACAGTTTGGTTTGGAATTCGGCGGAGTGATGTCGCTGTTGATGGTATTGGGGTTGATTGTCCTGATCTCGGTCGCGATCCACCTGGTGCTGCACCGGGTGGTGCTGGCCGCCCTTCAGCGCCGTGGCCAGCAATCGCAGCGCGTCTGGCAACAGGCCATCACCCAATACAAACTGTTCCAGCGCGTGGCGCTGCTGCTGCAAGGGGTGATCATCAGCATCCAGGCGACGCTGTGGTTACAGAGCGGCAGCCAGACCCAGGCGGTGATCGTCACCGCCGCACAGGTGTGGATCCTCGCCTTCACCCTGCTGTCGCTGTTCTCGCTGCTGGATACGCTGCTGGCGCTGCTGCGCCAAAGCCCGATCTCCAATCAGCTGCCGCTGCGCGGCATTTTCCAGGGCCTGAAACTGGTGGCGGCGATCCTGATCGGCATCATGATCGTCTCGCTGCTGATGGGCAAATCGCCGCTGCTGCTGCTCAGCGGCCTGGGCGCCATGACCGCGGTCCTGATGTTGGTGTTCAAGGATCCGATCCTCGGCCTGGTGGCCGGCATCCAGCTCTCCGCCAACGATATGCTGAAGATCGGCGACTGGCTGGAAATGCCGAAATACGGCGCCGACGGCGCGGTCACCGACATCGGCCTGACCACGGTCAAAGTACGTAACTGGGACAACACCGTCACCACCATTCCCACCTACGCGCTGATCTCCGACTCGTTCAAAAACTGGCGGTCGATGTCGGAATCCGGCGGGCGCCGCATCAAGCGCAGCCTGAATATCGACACCGGCAGCGTGCACTTCCTGTCGGAAGAGGAACAGCGCCGCCTGCAGCGCAACCCGCTGCTGCACAGCTACCTGAACGATAAAACCCAGGAGCTGAGCCGGCACAATCAGGAGATTGCCATCGATCTGGCCTCGCCGCTCAACGGCCGCCGCCTGACCAACCTCGGCACGCTGCGCGCCTATCTGGAAGCCTACCTGCGCGCTCACCCGCGCATTCACCAGAACATGACGCTGATGGTGCGCCAGCTGGCGCCGACGCCGGAAGGCCTGCCGCTTGAAATCTACGCCTTCACCAACACCACGGTCTGGGCGGAGTATGAAAGCATTCAGGCGGATATTTTCGATCATATTCTGGCGGTGATCGACGAGTTCGGCCTGCGCGTGCATCAAACGCCAACCGGCAATGACCTGCGCGGCATGCTGCTACAAAACGCCAACGCTTCCTGACGTCGGCTGACGTAACTGTGTCTGCTGGTAATGATGTTCTTTCAATTGCCAGCAGATATCTCCATCCCCTTCTTTTCCCCGGTGAAAACGGCGTTAATGCGCCATCACCTTCACCACCGAGAGGGAAAGCCCTTGCTGAAACGCTTACGTCACCGGCTGTTTACCCTGATGGCCACCCTGCTGTTTATCGGCTGCCTGCACAGCGCTTCGCTGGACGAAAGCCGCATGCCCCGCAACCTGCAACCTTCGCTGAGCGCCCTCAGCAGCAATATGCAAGACATTCGCGAGGTGCTGGCGCGCTGCGCCGGCGAGGAAGAGGAGGAACGCCTTAACGGCGGCGACATGCGTATCGAAGCGCGCGTCGCCGGGGAGGATGAAGCGGAAGACAAACGCCCGGCATAATAGGTTAAAAAACGCCCCATCTTGTTGCGCCATACGCAACACCTGGCTATGATGCGTATAGCGCAACACTCATGGAGCCGTCAGGATGATAAGAAGCTTCAAGCATAAGGGACTCAAAAAGTTTTTCGAAACCGGTTCAACGGCGGGTATCGACGCCAAGCAGGCGAAGAAAATCGCGCTGCGGCTGAGCGTGCTGGATCTGGCGAAAGTGATTGATGACGTAGATCTGCCCGGCTTCTTCTTGCACCCGCTAACGGGCGCTCGCAGCGGGCAATGGTCCGTCACCGTAACCGGCAACTGGCGTATCACGTTTGAACTGGTCGAGGGTGATGTTTATATCGTGAATTATGAGGACTATCACTAATGAACCGCATGCATAATCCCCCTCATCCTGGCGAGTTGATCAAAGAAACCATGGAAACGCTGAATCTCAGCGCGCGTGCGCTGGCTAAAGCGCTGGACGTCGCGCCCTCCACGGTTCAACGCCTGATCAGCGGAAAGTCCGATATCTCGCCGGAAATGGCCATCCGCCTGTCCATCGTGATAGGCAGTTCCGAACAGGTTTGGATGGGCATGCAGGATGCTTACGATCTGTGGCAGGCCAGGCAGTGCATCGACGTTTCCAAACTGCGCAAGCTGGACTTCGCTTGACGCCTGCTCCTAAAAAAAACACCGGCCTTAGCCGGTGTTTTTCCATTCAGTCTTGCTGCGTCGCCAGCGGCGCGCGTTTTTTCTGATGGTTGACCTTGAACCAGTATCCCGCCAGCAGCAATACCACCCAGACCAGGCCGGCGTACAGCGAGACGCGCGTGGTCGGGAAGTAGCCGATCAGGCCGATGATGAACACCAGGAACACGATCGCCACCACCGAGGTGAACACCCCACCGCGCAGCGGGAACGCCAGCTGCTTCACCTGCTCTTTGCTCAGGCTGCGGCGGAAGGCGATTTGGGAGAACAGGATCATGATCCACACCCACACGGTGGCGAAGGTCGCCAGGGACGCGATCACCAGGAACACGCTCTCCGGCATGATGTAGTTGAGGTATACCGCCAGCAGCAGCGCCAGCATCATCACCACCACCGTCACCCAGGGAATGCCGCGCTTCGACACCTTGCTGAACATCTTCGGCGCATGGCCCTGCTCGGCCATGCCGTGCAGCATGCGGCCGACGCCGAACACGTCGCTGTTGATCGCCGACAGCGAAGCGGTAATCACCACGAAGTTGAGGATACCTGCCGCCACGGTGATGCCCATATGCTGGAAGGTCAGCACGAACGGGCTGCCGTTGGTGCCCACCTGGTTCCACGGGTAGATAGACATGATGACGAACAGCGTGCCGACGTAGAACACCAGAATGCGCCACGGCACCGAGTTGATGGCCTTCGGAATCGATTTTTTCGGATCTTTGGCTTCGCCGGCGGTGATGCCGATGATTTCAATGCCGCCGTAAGCGAACATCACCAGCTGCAGCGACAGGATCATGCCGATAAAACCGTTGCTGAAGAAGCCGCCGTTCGACCACAGGTTATGAATGCCGGTCGGTTGCCCGCCGTTGCCGATGCCCCAGATGATGATGCCGATGCCGGCCACGATCATGATGATGATGGTGGCGACTTTGAAGAACGAGAACCAGAATTCCAGCTCGCCGAACACCTTGACGCTCATCAGGTTGATGGCGCCGATGATCAGCACCACGCTCAGCACCCAGATCCAGTGCGGCACTTCCGGGAACCAGACCCCCATATAGATGCCGAAGGCGGTCACGTCGGCGATGGCGACGATCAGGATTTCAAAGCAGTAGGTCCAGCCGGTGATGTAACCCGCCATCGGGCCGAGGTAGTCCTGCGCATAGCGGGAAAACGAGCTGGCCTGCGGGTTGTTGACCGACATCTCCCCCAGGGCGCGCATGATGATAAAGGCCACGATGCCGCCGATCAGGTAAGCCAGCAGCACGCTCGGGCCGGCCATTTTGATGGCGTCCGCCGAGCCGTAGAACAACCCGGTGCCGATGGCCGATCCCAGTGCCATAAAGCGGATATGACGCGTACTGAGGCCGCGTTTCAGCTTATTGTCGGGGGCAGTGGTGGGTGACTGTTGTTGCATGAAAATGACCCATAGTTTTAAACGTAAAAAAGCCACGGACATGTCCGTGGCCCTGGATTAAGCCGGGGGATTATCAGTGCGCGGTCACTTGGGAACGCGTGCACACCCGATCATAAATCGCGACCAGCACCAGCATCAGCAGCGAAGGCGGCAACCATGCCAACCCCTGCTCCGCCAGCGGCAGGTGAGTGGTCCAGGCCGGCAGCAGCTGCTGGAAACTGGAGGCTTTCACCGCGTCAAGGATACCAAACAACAGGCTGACAAGCATCACCGGCGCGATGATGCGCGGGGCACTGTGCCACCAACGCAGGGTGAAGCTCAGCACCACCAGCACGATGCACGGCGGGTAAATCGCGGTCAGCACCGGAATGGAGATCTGGATCAGGTGGCTCAGGCCGAGGTTGGACACCACCATCGAGAACAGGCCCAGGATAAACACCAGCGTCTTGTACGAGAACGGCAGGTATTGCGCGAAGAACTCGGCGCAGGCGCAGGTCAGGCCTACCGCGGTCACCATACAGGCGATGAAGATCAGCGCCGCCAGGAAGAAGCTGCCCAGGCCGCCGAAGGTGTTCTGAACGTAAGCGTGCAGGATCACCGCGCCGTTGGTGGCGTCCGGCACCAGCGCGCCGCTGCCGGAGCCCAGCTTGAACAGGCTCAGGTAAACCAGCGTCAGGCCCACGCCGGCGATCAAACCGGCCAAGATGGTGTAGCGGGTCAACAGACCGGCGTCTTTCACGCCGCGCGAGCGCGCCGCGTTGACGATAACGATGCCGAATACCAGCGCGCCCAGCGTATCCATGGTCAGGTAGCCGTTAACGAAGCCGGAAGAGAAAGGCACGCTCTGGTAAGCCGCCGTCGCCGGAATCGGCGCGCCGGCAGGCCACAGCAGCGCGGCGATGCCCAGTACGCCTAACGCCACAATCTTCAGCGGCGCCAGCACATGGCCGACGGTGTCGAGCAGGCGGCCCGGATACAGGGAGATGCCGATCACCAGCGCGAAGTACACCAGGCTGTAGATGAACAGCGGCATGGCGCCGTCGCCGGTCAGCGGGGCGATGCCCACTTCAAAGGACACGGTGGCGGTGCGCGGCGTGGCGAACAGCGGGCCGACGGCCAGGTAGCAGACGGTCGCCAGCAGCAGGCCGGCGCCGCGGCCGATCGGCGAACTGAGGGCATCGATGCCGCCGCCGACGCGCGCCAGCGCGATGACGGTGATGACCGGCAGACCGACGGCGGTGATCAGGAAGCCCAGCGCCGCGATCCAGACGTGTTCACCGGACTGCAAGCCGACCATCGGCGGGAAGATGATGTTCCCAGCCCCAACGAATAAGGCAAAGGTCATGAAGCCCAGTGCCAGGATATCTTTTGACGTTAAACGATGACTCATACGATGTCGTGTTGCCTGTTCAAATGAAAAAAATTGTCCGATAGCGTGGTGGCGTGACGCCCCACCGGTTGCCGGCATGCCCGATCGTCGCAGCGCCAAATAAGCATCCTAAACGCAGTCGATCCGGCGTTTATGTCCCTATTCGAAAGTGGCCGCTCATGAAGATGGGCAAAATTTTAGGAGTTATAAAAATGGAGGTTTAATCCGACAACGAGGGCTAAGGTAAACGTTTATAGCGCTTCAAGGCAAGACGCACGGCGAAAAGCAGAGCTATCAACCATATAAACTTTAGCCACCAGTCGATCATATTGGCTATCAATAAATATACACTACATGATTTGTATCATTTTTGAACAATGAATTCACGAAACGTGAAACATATACCACTTTACCGCGCGAAAACGCCAATAAATGCCCGGTTTTCGCGTGGTATAAGCTCCGTTTGGCCGTTAAAAAAGGCGAAAATTACGCCGCTTTTTGTCGCTTATTGCACCGTGGCAGCCGCGAGCGGCTGCAGCCCGAGCGCCTGGCGGGTCCTCTGCAGGGCGCCCGGCGGCAGCGGCAGATAGCCGTCGTGATTGACCAGGCTCTGCCCTGCGTTCGACAGCACGCGATCGAGGAACGCGGCGGTCAGCGGCTCCAGCGGTTGATTGGGGGCTTTGTTGATGTAGATATAGAGATAGCGCGACAGCGGGTAGCGATCGTTGCGCACGTTGGCGGCGGTAGGCGCGACATAGTCCTCTCCCGATTCCGCCAACGGCAGCAGCCGCACGCCGCTGGCGCGAAAGCCGATGCTGGCGTAGCCGATGCCGTTGAGCGAACCGGCCACCGCCTGCACCACCGAGGCCGAACCGGGCAGCTCATTGACGCGCGGCATAAAATCGCCGCCGCACAGCGCGCGCAGTTTGAAATAGCCGTAGGTGCCGGACGCCGAGTTGCGGCCGAAGCGCTGCAGCGAGCGCGTCGCCCAGTCGCCGCTCAGCCCCAGCTCGCCCCAACGCGTCAGCGGCTTGCTTTCACCGCAGCGCCGGGTGGCGGAGAAAATGCGATCGAGCTGCTGCAGATTGAGGCCGCGCAGCGGGTTGTCTTGATGCACCAACACCACCAGCGCATCCACCGCCACCGGCACCGCCAGCGGCGCATAGCCGTAACGGTGTTCGAACGCCGAAACCTCGGCCGCCTTCATCGGCCGGCTCATCGGGCCCAGCTGCGCGGCGCCCGCCGCCAACGCGGTCGGCGCGGTCGACGAGCCGGCGGCCTGGATCTGCAGGTTAACGTTGGGGTAATGCCGGCTGAAATCCTGCGCCCACAGCGCCATCAGATTCGCCAAAGTATCGGAACCGACGCTGGACAGGTTGCCCGCCAGCATGCCGTCGGGCTGCGCCAGCGCGCCGCGTCCGGCCAGCAGCGCCAGGCAAAGCAACAGCCCTCGGGTTATTCGGGTCATACCGGTGTCTCGCGTTAATTTTTCACCGCATTCTCTGATAAAGCGGCGGGAACAATCAACCGGTTGGGTAAGGTAAAGATAAAGCGGGTGCCGATCCCCGGCTCGCTGAGGATCTCCAGCCGCGCGTCGTGATGGCTGAGCGCATGTTTGACGATCGCCAGCCCCAGCCCGCTGCCGCCGGTCTGGCGCGAACGGGCCTTGTCGACGCGGTAAAAACGCTCGGTCAGGCGCGGCAGGTGTTCGGCGGCGATGCCCGGCCCGTTGTCGCTGACCTGGAACTGCGCGCCGTGCGCCGTCTGCTGCCAGCTCACTTCGATATGGGTGCCCTTCGGCGTGTGGTTGACCGCGTTGTACACCAGGTTAGACACCGCGCTGCGCAACTGGTCTTCATTGCCGAACACGTTGAGCTGTTCGTTCACCCGGAAAGTGATCTCGTGATTGCCGCCGCTCAGCGATTGCGCCTCGCGCTGCAACACCCGCAGCATCAGCGGGATATCCACCCGCTCGTTCATGTCGACATTGGGCGCCGCCTCGATGCGCGACAGCGTCAGCAGCTGCTTGACCAGCCCGTCCATCCGGCGGGTCTGTTCCTGCATGGTGCCGAGCGCCTTGCTGCGCAGCGAACCGTCCTGCTCTTCGTCGCCCATCATCTCCAGATAGCCCTGCAGCACCGTCAGCGGCGTGCGCAGCTCATGGCTGACGTTGGCGAAGAAGTTGCGCCGCGCCCCCTCCAGCTGGCGCATCTGGGTGACGTCGCGCGCCACCATCAGCAACTGCCCTTCGGAATAGGGCATCACGCGGAATTCGACGTAGTGTTCGTTGTTCAGCTGCAGCGTCAGCGGGCGCGAGAACTCCTGCTGTTGCAGGTAGTGGCTGAATTCCGGATAACGCAGCAGGTTGAGGATGTGCTGGCCGTTGTCCTCCGGCCAGCGGAAGCCGAGCAGATGCTGCGCCAGCCCGTTGCACCAGAAGATGTTGCCTTCAACGGTGGTCATCACCACCGCGTCAGGCAGCGATTCGGCCCCGCTGCGAAAGCGCTTGATCAACAGCGCCAGCTCACGCCGGCGGCGGCGATTGCGCTGCTGCATCTGATACAGGCCATAGAACAACGGCTCCCAACTCCAGCGGCCGGGCGGCGGCGTCATGCTGCGGTCGATCCACAGCCAATGAGAGAGTTTGAGCTGGTTGTAGAAATTCCACACCAGCGCGGCCAGCGCGGAGGCCAGCAGGAACCAGGGCAGATAACCGAAAATCAGCCCCAGCAGTAAGGCGGGCAAACAGAAAAGAGCCAGCTCCAGAGCCAGCCTCTTCCACGACAGACGTTCTAACACGGCATATTCTCCAGCGCAGCGCGATCAGTAGCGCGTTGAGAACCGGTAGCCGGTGCCCCGAACGGTTTGAACCATTTTATCATGCCCACTGGTTTCTAACGCCTTGCGGAGCCGACGGATATGCACGTCAACGGTACGGTCTTCCACATAAACGTTAGTGCCCCAGACGTGATTAAGCAACTGCTCACGGCTATAAACCCGCTCCGGGTGGGTCATAAAGAAGTGCAGCAGCTTGAACTCGGTCGGCCCCATGTCCAGCGCCTGATCGTTCGCCATCACGCGGTGGGAGGACGGATCCAGGCTCAGCCCTTGCATTTCAATCACTTCTTCCACCGCCATCGGTGAAATGCGGCGCATGACCGCTTTGATGCGCGCCACCAGCTCCTTGGGCGAGAACGGCTTGGTGATGTAATCATCCGCCCCCACTTCCAGGCCGCGCACCCGGTCTTCCTCTTCGCCGCGCGCGGTCAGCATCATCACCGGAATATCGCGGGTCAGCGCTTCGCGCTTCATATGTTTGATAAACTGAATGCCGGAACCGCCGGGCAACATCCAGTCGAGCAACACCAAATCAGGGAACGGCTCAGACAGGCGCGTCACGGCGCTGTCATAATCCTCGGCTTCCAACGGTTGGTAACCATTCTGTTCCAACACAAAGCACACCATCTCACGGATCGGCGCTTCGTCTTCCACCACCAGTATGCGTCTTGCCATCGTCAATCCTGCCAATGTGTTAGCGACTTTGCGGGCGCCATTATGCGTCAGTTTTGTGACACTTTTATGAAAAAAAGCGGCTGTTATAGGCAGTAAGCATAGCGATTATTTCCCGGCGCAAAGAAAAATCATCCGGTTGTCATCATCATTGCGCCGGGACAGCCGCCGCCGCGGCCTTTATAATCATCGCCATTACCTTTGCATCCGGGAGTGTCATGCGCCTGATCCACACCTCTGACTGGCACCTTGGCCAGTACTTTTTCACCAAAAGCCGCGCCGCCGAGCACCAGGCTTTTCTGAACTGGCTGATCGAGCAGATCGAGCAGCAGCAGGTGGATGCGCTGATCGTCGCCGGGGATCTGTTCGATACCGGCTCGCCGCCCAGCTACGCCCGCGAGCTGTACAACCGCTTCGTGGTGGATCTGCAGCGCACCGGCTGTCAGTTGGTGGTGCTGGGCGGCAACCACGACTCGGTGGCGACGCTGAACGAATCGCGGGAACTGCTCTCCTGCCTGAACACCACGGTGATCGCGAGCGCGCAGGGCTCCCTTGAGCAGCAGATCGTGGTGCTGAACCGGCGCGACGGCCAGCCGGGCGCGGTGCTGTGCGCCATTCCTTTTCTGCGGCCGCGCGATCTGCTCACCAGCCGCGCCGGCGAATCCGGCGCGCAAAAACAGCAGGCGCTGCAGGAAGCCATCGCCGAACATTACCAGGCGCTGTATCAGGCGGCCTGCGAACGCCGCGATCGGCTGGGCCTGCCGCTGCCGATCGTCGCCACCGGCCACCTGACCACCGTCGGCGTCACCACCTCCGACTCGGTGCGCGACATCTATATCGGCACCCTCGACGCCTTCCCGGCGCAGGCCTTCCCGCCCGCCGACTATATCGCGCTGGGCCACATTCACCGCGCGCAGAACGTCGCCAAATCAGAGCATATTCGCTATAGCGGCTCACCGATTCCGCTCAGCTTCGATGAACTGGGCAAAGCCAAAAGCGTCTTCCTGGTCGATTTCGCCGACGGCGCCCTGCAGCAGGTAGAAGCGTTAGCGATCCCGCAGTTCCAGCCCATGCAGCTGATCAAAGGCGATCTGGCCGAGATCGAACGGCAGCTGCAGCAATTTGCCGACTATGCCGGCGAGCTGCCGGTGTGGCTGGATATCGAAGTGGCGACGCAGGACTACCTCAGCGATATCCAGCGCCGCATCCGGCTGCTGGCGGATGAGCTGCCGGTGGAAGTGGTGCTGCTGCGGCGCAGCAAAGAGCAGCGCCGCCAGGCGATCGCACAGCAGGATAAGGAAACGCTCAACGAACTGAGCGTCAACGAGGTGTTCGAACGGCGCCTGGCGCAGGAGGCCGACATGCCAGAAGCGCGCCAACGGCGGATGCATCAACTGTTCCGCCAGGTGGTCGAGGCGGTGCAGCACAATCCTGAGGAGACCCAACCATGAAGATCCTCAGCCTGCGGTTAAAAAACCTCAACTCGCTGCAGGGCGAGTGGAAAATTGACTTCACCGCCGAGCCGTTCGCCAGCAACGGCCTGTTCGCCATTACCGGCCCGACCGGCGCGGGCAAAACCACCCTGCTGGACGCCATCTGCCTGGCGCTGTACCACCAGACGCCGCGTCTCAACGTCACGCCGAGCCAGAATGAACTGATGACCCGCCACACCGCCGAATCGCTGGCTGAGGTCGAATTCGAGGTCAAGGGCGTCGGCTATCGCGCCTTCTGGAGCCAGCGCCGCGCCAAAAACGCGCCGGACGGCAATCTGCAGGCACCGAAGGTGGAACTGGCGCGCCGCGAGGACGGCAAGATCCTGGCGGACAAGGTGCGCGACAAGCTGGAGATCACCGCCGCCATCACCGGGCTGGACTTCGGCCGCTTCACCAAATCGATGATGCTGTCTCAGGGGCAGTTCGCCGCGTTCCTCAACGCCGACGCCAACGATCGCGCCGAACTGTTGGAAGAGCTGACCGGCACCGAAATCTACGGGCGGCTGTCCGAACAGGTGTTCGAATCGCACAAGCAGGCCAAAACCGACCTGGATGGGTTGCACCAGCGCGCCAGCGGCATCGAGCTGCTGAACGATGAACAGCGCCACTCCCTGACTGAACAGCTGACGGCGCTGAGCGCGCAGGAAAGCGCCCTCGGTAAGCAAACTCAGCAACAGCAACAGGCGCTGAGCTGGCTGCAGCAATGGCAACGCCTCCAGCAACAGCAAAACGAGGGTCAACGGCGGCTGGAAACCGCCCAGCGCGAGCAGACGGAGGCCGCCCCGCAGCTGCAGCGGCTGGCGCTCAGCGAACCGGCCGAGAAATTGCGGCCGCTGCGCGGTGAACGCGATCGCTGCCGCGCCGAGCTGCAGACGATACAACAGCAGGCAGCCCAGCTGACGCAGCAACAGGAACAGCACTCGGCGCAGCTGGCGCCGCTGCAGCAGGCGGTGGAAAAGGCCCGTCTGGCGCAGCAAGCCCATGCCGAGCATATGCGGCAGCAGCAACAGCTGATCGATGACCAGGTCGCCCCGCTCGACCATCAGATCGCCCAACTGCAGTCGACGCAGGCCGAGCGGCGACAGGCCGGCGATGCCGCCGCGCAGCAGTGTGCCAAACAGAAAACCACGCTGGAGCAGCTCACCGCCGAGCGCAGCCAGCTGACGGCGCAGGCCGCACAGCATCAGCAGCAGTTGAACGCGCTGACCGAAGCGCTGGCCGTTCAGCAGCAACAGCAGCAGGCGCTGGCGGCGCAAACGCCGCTGGCCCCGCTGCGCCAGCGCCTGAGCGCCCTGGCGGATCTGCGCCCGACGCGCCAGCAGTTATTTACGCTCGCCTCTTTATCGCAACAAGTTGTTAAACGGCTGGAACAGCAGCGGCAAGAGCTAAACATCGGTCAAAATGAACTGACCCAGTTGGAGCCACAGTTAGAGCTCATCCGTCAGCAATTTAAGCAGCAGAAAGCCCACCAGGCCGATGTTGAAAAAACCTATGCGCTGGAACAACGGATCGTGGGTCTGGAAGCCGAGCGCGCCCGTTTGCAACCCGGCGCCCCCTGCCCGCTGTGCGGCTCATGCGATCACCCGGCGGTAGAACAATACCAAGAGGTAAAACTGTCAGAAACTGCGCAACGTCTGGAGCAAATGAAAGTCCAGACCGAAGCATTGCAAAAACAAGGCGTCGAGCTGCGAGCCCGTTACGACAACCTGCAACAGCAATTGCAACGCCAACAGCAGGCTATCGCGCAGGATGAGCAGCAGCTGGCTGCCCAACAGCAGCAGTGGCAGCAGCTCAGCGCGCCGCTGGCATTCGACTTTACGTTGGCCGAGGGCGAGCGGCTCAGCGCCTGGCTGAGCGGCTGCGACGATGAAGAGCGGCGCGGGCAACACGCGCTGCAGCAGCATGAACAGGCGGCGCAGGCGGTACAGCAGGCAAAAGACGCGCTCGCCGCTCTGCAAACGCAGCAGCAGCAGGCGCAGCAACGGCAGGCGCTGCTTGAAGAGCGCTTTACGCTGCTGCAGAAAACCCATGCCGACAGCCTGCAACAGCAGCAAGACCTGCAACAACGCTGGCAAGAAGGCGAGAAGACCCTCGCCGAACGGCGCGCGCAGCGGCTGGCGCTATTCGGCGAACAGCAGGTCGCCGAGGTGCGCGAACAGCTGCGCGCCAAACAAACCGCCTGTGAGGAGGCCAGCTTGCAGGCCGCCGAGCAGTGGCAAAAAGCGCAGGAACTGCGCGAGCGCCTGGCCGGCCAGCAGGCCGGATTGCAACAACAGCACACCCAAATGCAGGAACGGCTGCAGCAGGCGCAGCAGCTGTGGCAGCAGGCGCTGGCCGACAGCGAATTCGCCGATGAAACCGCCTTCGCCGCTGCGCTGCTGGACGACGCCCTGCGCCGCGAATTGCAGCAGCGCAAAGAGCAACTGCAACAGCGGCAGGTGGAGGCCGCCGCCCTGCTGACGCAGGCGACGCAAACGCTGGAGCAGCATCGGCAAAGCCGCCCGGAAGGGGTGGATGAAGCCAACGCGGATCTCGACGCACTCACCCAATCGCTGGCCGAGCTGGCACAGCAGTTGAAAACGTTGCAGCTGCGCCAGGGCGAACTGCGCAACCAGCTGGAAAGCGATGCCGCCCGCCGTCTCAATCAACAGGCGTTGTTCGAGCAAATCGCCCGCAGCCAGCAAGACTACGACGACTGGAGCTACCTCAACCAGCTGATCGGCTCGAAAGAAGGCGACAAGTTCCGCCGCTTCGCTCAGGGGCTGACGCTCGATCATCTGGTTTATCTGGCCAACCTTCAGCTCGGCCGGCTGCACGGGCGCTACCTGCTGCAGCGCAAAACCAGCGACGCGCTGGAGCTGCAGGTGGTGGACACCTGGCAGGCCGACGCGCTGCGCGATACCCGCACCCTGTCCGGCGGCGAGAGCTTCCTGGTCAGCCTGGCGCTGGCACTGGCGTTGTCCGATCTGGTCAGCCACAAAACCAGCATCGATTCGCTGTTCCTCGACGAAGGCTTCGGCACGCTGGACGCCGAAACCCTCGATACCGCGCTGGACGCGCTGGACAGCCTGAACGCCTCCGGCAAAACCATTGGCGTGATCAGCCACGTCGAGGCGATGAAAGAGCGTATTCCGGTGCAGATCAAGGTGAAAAAGGTCAACGGACTCGGCGTCAGCCGGCTGGAGGCGCACTTCAGGCTGGAGTGATCCCGCCGCGCGCGGCGCAGAAGTGTGACCGCGGCGGCACTCCGCGGTGAAAAGCGTTGAGCCGCGGCGAGCACGGGTTATTATGCAGGCATAACAGGATTGTTACTGTATCCCCTCCGCCATTCAGGCCGCAGGACAGAAACATAAAATACAGGCAAAACCTGACGCCCGGGATCGCTCCCGGGCGTCAGGTTTTTTCGTTTTCAGGATGCTGAAACACCGGGAAAGACCATGAAAATCGCTAAAATACTCAATAATAACGTGGTGATTACGCTGGACGACCGTCAGGAAGAGACGGTGGTAATGGGAAAAGGAATCGGCTTTAAAAAGAAGCCCGGCGACACGCTGGACGAAAGCCTGATCGAAAAGGTATTCACCCATAACGGCGGCGAAATCGCCGAGCGCTATAAAGAGCTGCTCTCCGAGATCCCGCTGGCCTGCGTCACCACCGCCGACAAGATTATTACCCTCGCCCGCGAACGGCTGCCGGGCAAGTTGCATAACATCGTCTACATCACGCTGACCGACCACATCCATTTCGCTCTGCAGCGCCATGCGGAAGGGCTGGATATCAAAAATGCCTTGCTGTGGGAGATTAAAAAGCTCTATCCGGCCGAGTTCGCCGTCGGCCTGGAGGCGCTGGCCCTGATCGCCGAGCGGCTGAATACCGCGTTGCCGGAAGACGAGGCCGGATTTATCGCCCTGCATCTGGTCAACGCCCAGCTTAACGACGAGATGCACAACACGCTGCACATCACCCGCGTGATGCAAGAGATCCTCAACCTGGTCAAATACCACTTCCGCTTTGATTACAACGAGGAAGCCCTGAGCTACCACCGTTTCGTCACCCATTTGAAATTCTTTGCCCAGCGCCTGCTGGGGAAAAACTACGTCGACAGCGACGACGACTCGCTGTATCAGGTGGTGAAAGAGAAATACCGTGAGTCATTCGCCTGCGCCGGCAAGATCAACCGCCACATCGAAAAGCGCTATCAGCACCAGCTCACCACGGAAGAGATGATGTTCCTGACCATTCATATCGAACGGGTGCGCAGCGAAAGCGAGGAAAAACCGGCTTAACGGCGGGCGTCCGCCACCCGCACGCCGTACTGCGGAAACACCGCGTCGGCGGAGATCAGCGTCAGCCCCTCGGCCTGCGCCTGTGCGATCAGCATGCGATCGAAAGGATCCTGATGATAGGGCGGTAGTTGCCCGGCCTGTTGGCAATGAAAGGCGTCCATCGGCAGCGCCAGAAAATCTTCGGCCTCGATGATCGCAAAGATGTCTTCCGGCAGCGCCAGCTTGCCCAGCGCCTGCTTGATCGAGATCTCCCAAATGCTGGCCGCGCTGACGTATACCGCATTGCCCGGATCGGCGATCTGCCTTTTGGCGTTCGCGCCCAGGCAGGCGTCATCAATCAGCCACCACAGCAACGCGTGGGTATCCAGCAGCAGGCGCTTCATGCATCGCCCTCAAACAGCGCCGCAATGGCCGCATCCCCCGCGTTGAAATCCGCCGGCACGGTAAACTTGCCCTTGGCGGCGCCGGGCCGGCGCGCTTCGCCCTGGATGGCGACCAGCTGTACATACGGCTTCCCTGCTTTTGCAATAATCACGGTTTCTCCCTCCGCGGCTCTGTCCGCCAGCTGGCTCAGATTGGATTTGGCTTCGTGCATATTGGCCTGAATCGGCATACGCGTCCTCCTTAGCTAAGTTAGCTAAAGCATAAAGCGCCGTCCAGTTTTTGTACAGGGAAGGGTTTAAAGCGCGAGCAGCCTCGCGCTTTGCTGCAACGCTTAGCGCTGCTGTTGCGGCCATAACCAGGCCGCGCCGCGTACGCCGCTGGAGTCGCCGTGCACCGCCTTGCGGATCGGCGTTTCACACTCGCCGCCGAACACCCAATCTTTCACCCGCTGCGGCACCGTGCGGTACAGGCGATCCACGTTGCTCATGCCGCCGCCGAGCACCACCACGTCCGGATCCAGAATGTTGATCACGTGCGCCAACGCTTTCGCCAGCCGCATTTCGTAGCGCACGATCGCCTGCTCCGCCAGCGCATCGCCCCGCTCGCTCAGCGCCATGATTTCGTGCCCTTGCAGCGCGTTGCCGCCCAGGCGCGCATAGTCGGTGGCGAAACCGGTGCCGGAAATAAAGGTTTCGATGCAGCCCGGTTTGCCGCAGTAGCACGGCACTTCGCGGGCGTAGCGCAGCTCATCGTCATCCTGCCACGGCAGCGGATTGTGGCCCCACTCGCCGGCGATGCCGTTGCCGCCGGAATGCGCCTGCCCATTCAGCGCCACGCCGGCGCCGCAGCCGGTGCCGACAATGACCGCAAACACGGTTTGCGCGCCGGCGCCTGCGCCGTCGGTGGCTTCCGACACCGCCAGGCAGTTGGCGTCGTTGGCGATACGCACCTCGCGCGCCAACAGCGCCGAGAGATCCTTGTCCAGCGGTTGGCCGTTGAGCCATACCGAGTTGGCGTTTTTCACCCACCCGGTAAACGGCGACAGCGTGCCGGGAATGCCGATCCCGACCGATCCCCGCTCGCCGGTATAATCTTCCGCCAGTTTCACCAGCCCGGCGATCGCCGCCAGGGTTTGCCCATAGTCATGGCGCGGCGTGGCGATGCGATGGCGAAACAGCTCCCGGCCGTCGTCCGCCAACGCAATCACTTCAATTTTTGTCCCGCCCAAATCGATGCCAATGCGCATGTATTTTTCTCCTCGATGCCGCGCAGCGTTGCCACAGCCTAATGTAAGTACGCGGATGAATCACCTGTTTCCCTCTCCCCCGCCCGGCCTTTTCCGCTGCGGTCGGCGACGCAATTCGGAGAGAATGGGGCGATTTTTCAGCGTCAATTCGTTATCATGCCGCCCTGCTTTTGACGAATCAGCGTGCCGAGCGCACGCCCAGCCAGGGATAACATTATGCTGTGGTTTAAGAATTTGATGGTTTACCGTTTGAGCCGCGAAGTGGCGTTAAACGCGGATGAAATGGAAAAACAACTCAGCGCGTTCGCCTTCACGCCGTGCGGCAGCCAGGACATGGCCAAGACCGGCTGGGTCTCCCCGATGGGCTCGCACAGCGATGCGCTGACGCACGCGGTCAACGGCCAAATCGTCATCTGCGCGCGCAAGGAAGAGAAAATCCTGCCGTCGCCGGTCATCAAGCAAGAGCTGCAGGCCAAAATTGAGCGCCTGGAGGCGGAACAACATCGCAAACTGAAGAAAACCGAGAAAGACGCGCTGAAGGACGAAGTGCTGCACAGCCTGCTGCCGCGTGCCTTCAGCCGCTTCAACCAAACCTTCATGTGGATCGACACCGTCAACGATCTGATCATGGTCGATGCCGCCAGCGCCAAACGCGCCGAAGATACGCTGGCGCTGCTGCGCAAAAGCCTCGGCTCGCTGCCGGTGGTGCCGCTGACCATGGAAAGCCCGATCGAACTGACGCTGACCGAATGGGTGCGTTCCGGCGAGATGCCGGCTGGTTTCGCCATTCAGGATGAAGCGGAACTGAAAGCGATTCTGGAAGAAGGCGGCGTGATCCGCTGCAAGAAACAGAATCTGATCAGCGACGAAATCGCGGTGCATATCGAAGCCGGCAAGCTGGTGACCAAGCTGGCAGTGGATTGGCAGGAGCGCATTCAGCTGATGCTGTCGGACGACGGCTCGCTCAAGCGCCTGAAGTTCGCCGACACGCTGCGCGAGCAGAACGACGATATCGATCGCGACGACTTCGCCCAGCGCTTTGACGCCGACTTTATCCTGATGACCAGCGAGCTGGCGGCGTTGATCAAAAACACCATCGAAGCGCTCGGCGGCGAAGCCCAGCGTTAATCCCGCCGCAGAAATGACCAGGGCCCAGCATCCGCTGAGCCCTGCGTTTCCCTAACGAACAAAATTTATTTGCTCAGGTAACGGCACAGATAGGCGGTCGCGTCGGCCACCTGCAGGTTGAACTCGCTGTGCCCCGGCACGAAGAACTTCTCGCCCGGCGTAAACACCTGCCAGTCCGGCGCCCCCGGCAGCAGCACTTTCAGCGCCCCGGTGATCACCGTCATTTCTTCCGGCTGCGCGGTGGAGAAGGTGTATTCCCCCTCTTCCATCACGCCCACGCTGGTAAGACCGATGCTGCTACTGTCAAAACCGATAGACTTCACTTTTCCGGCAAAATACTCATTCACTTTCAGCATAGACTGGCACCCGCGTAATCATCTTGATGGAAAATCCATATTGGGGGATTGCGGTTGATCTGTCACTGGTTTTTCGCGCGAAATGCGATCGCGGCGCAGAGGAAAACGCCACCGGGCCTCTCTCCGGCAGTCAGGGCTGCTGAAACCCGGGGATACCCGCGAGCGCAAAGCGCCCGAGGCCGCGCCGGGCGGTGATTTATGGCTATTTGTATCAGCCGATTAACTCTGCGGCCAGCTTGGCGACCAGAACGTTCGACAGCAGCACCGGCACCGACAGACGCGCCTGCAAAAAAGCGCGGTGGCGCTGGTGATAACCGATGCAATCGAGCACCACCACCTCCGCCCCCTGCCGCAGCAGTGCGCAAGCCGCCTGCTCCAGCGCGGCGTCATCCGCCAGATAAGGACTGGCGACGGCATAGCTCGGCGGCGTCGCCAGCTGCCGCCATTTGCGCGCCTGCTGCCCAACCTGTTCCGCCACCGGCACCACGATGCCGACGCGGTGTTCGCCGACGATCGCGGAGATCAACGGCGGGATGATGCGATCCGGCTCCAGCAACAGCGCCTGCTCCGCCTGCAATCGGCCGAATTCGCCGGTGCACAGCAGCAGGATCACCTGGCATCCCGCCGCCTCCAGCTCGCGGATCTTCTGCTGCAACCCGCTTTCGACGCGAGCGGCACAGAGCGTCACCTGCGTGCCGTCCAACAGGCGCGACACCAGCAGCTTATCGCCCCATTGCGGCGCATAACGCTCGGCGATCTGCCCGGCATCCAGGCCGTCCAGCAAACCGACGTGCCTCACCCGCTCCGCCGGCAGATAAGCAGACAGCAGCGGCATGATATCGCTGCGCGGCGCCTGACCGATGGTCAGCGTGGCGAATGAAGCCGTCATGGGGCTATCTCCTTTTTTGCAGGTGACTCAGACTGCCGTACAGCGCCAGCAGCTGGCCGTATTCGGCGGCATCGTAGAACCGGCAGGTGCCGCGGCCGAATTCTTTGGCGACTTCCACCGCGAATTTGACCGCCAGCGCGATATCCGTTTCGTGGCTGGCGCCGGTGCCGCAGCCCGGCACCACCGATTCGCTGCAGATCGCCACGCCGACCACCGGCGCCGCAGTAGCGGTCGAGGGCTGCAGGATGCTGTTGAGGTGATGCACGCCGTTGCCGTAAGGGGTGATGTCCTGCGTGGTGATCGGGAAGGTCACCGCCGGGCGGCCGCTGGTCATCTCCATGATGCGCAGCAGATCTTCCGCCACCCGCAGGATGTAGCCCTCTTTCACCGTCGGCGATAGCGCATAGCCTTTGTGGTTGATGATGCGGTTGCCTTTGGTGGTATCGATCGACAGGATGGCGTCAGCCTCCGGCACCACTTCATTATCGTTCATCGTCACGTCATCGATCGGCGAATCCATAAAATCGACCGGATCGTGCGGCCGGGTCGGCGCGTTCGGGCAAATATGGGTGGTGACGATCACATCCCCCGGCAGCGTGTCGCCCTTGCGCTGCATCTCCGCCAGCTTCAGCGCGGCGGCAATGGCGGCGATCGCGCCGTCGCCGTCGGACACCAGCCCGATACGCGTCGGCCGCGCGCCGATGCCGCCCAGGCGGCCGATAATGCCCAGCGTCGGCGCCGCACCGCCAGCGAATTTGCCTGCGCTGCCGGGGATCTCGATGCGCACAAAATCGGTGCCGCCCTTCGGCCCCTCGGCGCGCAGGGTGCTGGCGCGGATCGCCGGGTAAGGCGCAAACAGATCGACGACGTCCTGGCCGCTGACGAATGCGCTATCAATCAATTCAAAAACCTGCAGCGTTTGTTGCAAACTCATGGTCGTTTTACCTCACCAATGTCATCGGTAGGGGCTATTTGCCCTTGCTGGAAAAAATCGAGCTGAAGAAGTTGTAGAGCGCGTCGCCGGCGATAAACCCGGCCGCCATGATCTCCATCGGCGTGCGGCCGCGATCGCCCCAACGGCGCAGGATCGCCACGCGCAACGCGATGCCCACCAGCACCGCCCACCCAGCCAAGGCGTTGTTGATCAGCAGGCCGGTTGCCAGCAGCACGCCGAGCTGGCGCTTGGGGCCGCCGATCAGCTGCACCACGGCGCCGGGGATCGCCCAGATCAAAAGGCTCCAGGCGATGCCCGGCTGCGCACCGGCCTCGATGGTCTTGGCGTAAACGCGCGCGACCGGCGGGATCAGGTCCTGCAGGAAATAGCTGTGGTAAGAGAGGTAAACCACCGGAATGGCGATGAGGAAGGCGATCAGCGCCGCAAACAGCTGAATGCGGCGCCCCAGCAGTTCCTGCCGCAGATCCTCGCCGTAGCCGCGCAGGATGAAGCCGGCTTTCAAGTCAAAGCCCATGTCGGCGAAGGCCGGCCCGGTAGCGGCGGTAAAGCCGGTCAGGATGCACAGCGCCAGCGGTGGGAAACCGATCAGGATACCGACGATCAGGGTGATCAACGCCACCGCGAACGCCGGAAACCAGCCGGAGTGCATGGCGGCGATACCGACGATCAGCTCATGAACGAAAGCGGCGAACGCCGCGTAAATCACGAACAGCGCCAGCATCGGCAGCGACATCTCGCTAAACAGCCCGCCGACCAGAGCCAAAAACGCGGCGATGGCGATGTAGCCGACCGCCCCCAGGCCGAGCGCTTTGCTTACCGCGCTGTCCGGTTGGGTATAACCGGCGCTATCGGCGCGGCGGCTGCGGATCACCTGCGCGACCTGGATCAGCGCCACCAGGCCGGCGCCGACCATCACGCCGTGCGGAATAAAATGGGCATTGATATCGAAACCGGCCACCGGCTCGGCGTAGGCCCGCAGCAATAGCCCGACGCCGAACATGCTCAGCGCCCAGATATTGCCGATAAAGGCGGTGCCGAAGGCCGCCATGGGGATCTTGAGCATTGATCCGGCGATGCCCACCCCTACGCCCACCACCAAAAGCCAGGCCTGCTTGCCGCCGCGATCGCCGGCTTTAATCGCCTCCGCGGCGGCGACGCCCGGCGGCCAGGCATTGGCGGCGGGGAACACTTTGGTATCGAACAGGCGATAAAGCAGATAGGCGTCGAGCAGCATCGCCGCCGCCACGCCGCAGAACATCGGCAGAATAAGCTGCGGTTGTCCCATCACGTAAGGCACCGCAATCGGCATCAGCAGGCAGTTGGCCGCGCCGAAGGTGGCTGAGGAGATCACCGTCTGCGCCAAGTTCTGGGTGTGCACCGAGCGGTAGCGTTGAAACATTTGCAGCGGAATGCGTGCCAGCAGCATGGCGATCAGCGCACCGATGATCGAGGTGTTGGGCGTCACGCCCAGCGTGGTGATCAGCTGAACGCCGATGATCGCCCCCACCACCGAAAGCAGCGCCATGACCAACAGCGTGCCGGCCTCTTTTAGCGGATTATTTGATTTCATGCTTGGTATCCCTGAATATTTCCTGCCGCATGCCGGAAATAACGCCCGACGATAGTTCGCCGCGACAGTTCCATTATTTGGAACTGCCGGCGTCATAACGTGATTATTTTCTTATTTAGCCCGTCTGTTTCTCACCAATAAAATACGGTGAAATATAATTAATGAGTTCCCTGGTGTCGGCGCTCGTTAATGATGATGAAACGTTATAGCTCCGGCGCGTTAGTTGATCTGCTGCCAATAATCATCGCCATATTTTTCCGCCAGTTGGCGGCTGACTGCGGTTAATTCGGCCAGAACTTCCGGTACAAACGGCTGTTCCTCGCCCTGCGAAGGGAAGGACAGACACAGCCCCACCGTCTCGCTGCCGTGCTTGTTCACCAGCGCGGTCGCCAGCGAACTGATGCCGTTCAAGGTTTCATTGCGCGCCAGCGACCAGCCCTGGCGCCTCACCTGCTGCAACTTCTGCAGCAGCGCATCCAGCGTTTGCGGCGCATTGGGCGAAGCCGCCCGGTAACCGCCGGCGTAACGCGCCCGAACCTGCTCGTCGCTTTCACGCGCCAGTATCGCCCGACCAACCGAGGTTTCCGCCGCCGGTGAACGGTAGCCCGCCGGGGTGACCACCTGCAAAAAGTGGCGGCCGGGGAACATGCGCATCACCATGATCTCCTGCCCCTCCAGCACCGAGAGGTAGCCGGTACACGCCGTCTGGCGGCACAGCTGCGCCATGCTGGCCGCCAGGTTGTCCACCAGCGGCATCGACAGATAGTGGCTGGATGCCGCCAGCAACAGCGCGCCGATGCGGTAACGCCGGCTCTCGGGATCGCGCTCCAGCATGCCCTGATTTTCCATGCTCTGCAGCAGGCGCGATACCGTGCTTTTCGGCAGCGCTAATTGGTCCACCACGTCGCTGAATGCAATGCCCGGTTGGCCATGCATCACGCGTTGTTGAGAAAAGAGTTTTAATACCGCAGCGGCATTTTCCAGCGTTGTCATGATCCGCCTTGTTCCACTATATGGAACTCAGTTCCTGTTTTATAATTAAAAACTAAAACCCGAACTCCGCAGCGTCAAGCTGTTTATTTTTTGTCAGCCGCAAAATAAAAGGCATTCGTGCTTTTTAAATGAAAATATCGCGCAGAACGCCAACTCCGCCGCGCCAAATAAAATAACGATACGCTTTGAAAATAATGAATGGCAGGACAAGCTGCTGAAAAATGATTTTATCAGGGAGAGATATTGTCGCGGCTCAAAAACTTGCGGCGCGCAAACTGAAATCGATCGGCAACGTCAATTCCACCGTGCCGTTGACGTAGGCGTCCGCCGGCGGCGTAGGCAACGGCGAAGCGCGCTTGACCAGCGCCTGGATTTCGCGATCCAGCGACGGCAACCCGGCGCTGCTGACCAGCGTCACCGCCAACACATGGCCCTGCCTGTCCAGGGTGAAACGCACCTGCCCGACGCCCTGGCGCTTCAGCCGCAAGGCGTCTTTGGGATAACGCTTAAAGCGATTAAGGCGGCCGTTGATGCGGCTGCGCCAGCTATCTTCCCCCGCCTGTGCATAGGGCGTCAGGCGGGTTTGCGGCGCGGCCGCTTTATCCGCCCGGCCCGGCGGCGGCGCGCCGACGCTTTGCTCCTGAATTCTCGGCGGCGCGATCGTTTTCTCCTGCGGCGGCGTGCGCGGCAGGGGGATTTTCTTCACCGGCTTGGGCGATTTTTTCTGCTTCGGCGGTACGGCGATGTTCGGCCGTACGGCTTCAGGCACCTTCACCGTCGGCAAGGGTTCCGGCGGCGCCGGCGGTTCAACCTGAGGCGGCGGCGTCCTTTGCCCCGGCGGTTGTTTTACCTCGGCCGGAGCCTGCGGTGCGGCGGCCATCACCACCATGACCGCCGGCGGCGGCACCCACGGCGGCTCGGCCTTGTCTCGCCAGGGCCAGAGCAGCGCCGCGGCCAGCAGGTGCAGCGCCAGCACCAGCACCAGGCAACGGCGCCAGGGCATGGCATCGCCGGGCGCGGCGAAAGGCAGCGGCGAAACCGACATGCTCACTCTTCCGTCAGCGCCAGATGAAGGCGATCGGTCAGCGGTTTGAACAGGTAGTTCATCATCGAACGCTCGCCGGTGCGGATGAACCCTTCGACCGGCATCCCCGGGCGGATTTCCAACCCGTTCAACCGCTGCAGACCCGCTTCGCTGACCTTGGCGCGCACGCTGTAATAGGGCGCACCGCTTTTCTCGTCGGTCAGGCGATCGGCCCCGACCAGCGTCACTTCGCCCTCGACGCGCGGCGTGGTGCTTTGGTTAAACGCCGAGAACAACAGCTCGACCGGCAAGCCCACCTGCACCTTGTCGATCAGCTCGACCGGGATACGCGCCTCCACCTGCAGCCCCCGATCGCTGGGCACGATCTCCATCAGCTGCTGACCGGCGCCGATCACGCCGCCTTCGGTGAATACGCTCAGCCCCACCACCGTGCCCGCCACCGGCGCTTTCACCTGCGTATGGCCCAGATCGGCCTCCGCCTTGGCCAGGCGGTTATCCAGCTCGTCCAGCTTCATCCGCACCTCGGCCAATTGGCTGCTGACCTCTTTTTGATACTCTTCCCGCCGCTGGATCGCCCGCAGCTTCAGTTCCAGGATCTGGCGCCCCAGGCGGCCGATATTGCCGGTGTCTTCGGACGCCTGGCCGTCGATCTGCGCATACTGCCCTTCCAGATCCAGCAGCCGGTTGCGCGCCACATACCCTTGCGCCGCCAGCTTGCGCATGCCGCTCAGTTGCTCCTGCAACATGGCCTTTTGCCGCTGCTTGCTGGCGTAAGACTGCCGGATCCCTTCCAGCATCGCCTGCGATCCGGCGATGCTCTCCGCGATCGCCGCCAGCTCGCTCTGCAACGCCGCGCGGCGGCTGGTGAACAGCTGCTGTTGCAGCAGCATCAACGACATCACCTCCGGCTCCTCCCGCCGCGCCTGCAGCAATGCCGGGAAAGCGATCGCCTGCAGGCCGTCGCGCTCGGCCTGCAGCCGCGCCCGCTGCGCGGCGTTGCTCAACTGCTGGCTGCGCAGCGCATCACGCTGGGTGCGGCTGTCGACGGTATCCATCAGCAGCAGCACCTGTCCTGCGCTGACCCGGTCGCCCTCATGCACCTGAATTTGCGACACCACGCCGCCGCTCGGGTGCTGTACCGCCTTGCGGTTGCCGGCCACCACCACGCTGCCGGAGACCGGCACGCCCTTATCCAGCGGCGCCAACAGCCCCCACAGCAGGAAACCGCCAAACCCCAACAGCACCAGCCAACCACCGAGCCGCAGGTGGCGCCCTTCGTCGAACTGCCGGGAAAGCGCGTCGATATCGCCGGGGATCACACTCTGATTGCTCATACTTTTCGTTCACCGCTGGCCGTTTTGGCAAAATTGGCGTAGTTGACGTTGAAACCGCCGCCGCTGCTGCGGCCGGCGTTGGCCGGTACGGCCGCGGGCGTAAAACCAGGCAGTTTTTTCAGGATGGCGTCGCTGGGGCCGAAGTGCTGCACCTGGCCGGCGGCCAGCACCAGCAATCTGTCGGTCGTCGCCAGGATCGCCGGTTTGTGGGTCACCAACACGATGGTGGTGCCGCGCTTTTTCAGCGCTTCGATCGCCCGCTGCAGCGCCTCTTCCCCTTCGCGATCGAGGTTGGCGTTCGGTTCGTCCAATACCACCAACGCCGGAGAACCATACAGCGCGCGCGCCAGCGCCACCCGCTGACGCTGGCCGCCGGACAGGCCGCTGCCGCCCTCGCCCAGCTCGGTTTCATACCCTTTGGGCAAATGCAGGATCAGTTGGTGCACGCCGGCCAGCGCGGCGGCGGCCACCACCTTCTCGGCGTCAACCTGGCCAAAGCGGGCGATATTTTCCGTCAGGGTGCCGGCGAACAGCTGGATATCCTGCGGCAAGTAGCCGATATGCGGCCCCAGTTGCTGTTTGTCCCACTGCCGAAGATCCGCACCATCCAGCCGCACGTCGCCGCTGAGCGGCGTCAGCGCGCCGACCAGTTGGCGCATCAGCAGCGTTTTGCCGGAGCCGGACGCGCCAATGACGCCCAGCACCTCCCCGGCCTCCAGACGAAAACTAACGCCGTGCAACACCGGCGCGCTCCCGCCCGGCGCGCTGGCGGTCAACTGATTCACGGCCAATGTGCCGCTGGGCGCAGGCAGCGGCAGGCTCGCCGCCTGCGGCGGGTTGGCGGCCAGCATCACCTCCAGCCGCTGCAGGGACTGGCGCGCCGACGACCACTGCTTCCAGGCGCCGATCAGCTGATCGATCGGCCCCAGCACCCTGCCGATCAGGATCGATCCGGCGATCATCATGCCCGGCGTAATGTCGCCGTTGACCGCCAGCAGCGCGCCGCAGCCCAACATCAGCGACTGCAGCGCCAGCCGCACGGTTTTCGACCAGGCGGTGACGGCGGCGATTTTCTCGCTGGCGCGGTTCTGCAACAGCAGGAACTGCTGATGCTGCCGCAGCCAGCGCAGGCGCAAGTCGGTCAGCATCCCCATGGCGGCGATGGCCTCCGCATTGCGCAGGTTGCCGTTGGCCTGCTGCGTGGCGCTCAGCGCGACCCGGCCGGCCTCCGCGAGCGGCGCCTGCGACACCCGTTGGTTGAGCCAGGCCAGCAGCACCAGCACGATCACCCCGGCGCTGGCCAACGCGCCAAGCCAGGGGTGGAGCAGAAAAACCACCAGCAGATAAACCGGGAACCAGGGCGCATCGAAAAAGGCGAACAGCGCATTGCCGGTGGCGAACTGGCGCAGGTTGGTCAGATCGTTCAGCGCCTGCCCCGCCAGCGGGTTGCCGGTTTTCAGGTTGGTTTCGAAGGCGGCGTCGTAGACCCGCTGATTCAGGCGCATATCCATCTGGGCGCCGAGGCGGATCACCACCTGGCTGCGCACCCACTCCAGCAGCCCCATAAACAGGTAAAGGCCGACCACCATCAGGGTCAGCATCGCCAGCGTCATGCGGTTGCCCGACGGCAACACGCGATCGTAGACCTGCAGCATGTACAGCGCCGGTGCCAGCATCAGCAGGTTGATCACCGCGGTAAACAGCGCGATGCCCCAAAATCCGCGCCGGTATGCGGCCAGCACGCTCATCACTTCTCCGCGCCTGACGGCGTTTTTCATGGCGTTTTCCATCGGCTAAAAACGAGAAAATGCCCGCCGGGGCGCGCGGCGCCGGCGGGCAAACGGCCGCGATCAGGCCGCCAACAGTTCCGGGCTGTCGGCGTGCTGCACGCCCACCGCCGTCGCCGCCGCCACCTGATCGAAGGTGGAGTTGACGCTCAGACCGTAGTCGTCGAGGATGCCGTTCAGCGCAGTTTCCAGCGCGCCGGTATCGCCGGACATCAGGCCGTACACCACCTGGTGCACCACGCCATCGTGGCCCTGCGCCTGCAGGCTGCTGAGGTTCAGGCCGCCGAAGCTGACGTCAGGCACCTGAATGCTGTACGGTGATGTATCGCCACCGCTCAAACCGTCGCCGAACGACAGGGAATCCAGCTGGCCGTACAGGGTATGCGCCGGTTCATTGAACAGCGTGTAGGTCAGGTTGCCACCCGCCACGACCGACGTGACATGGTTGTCCGTACTGGTCACGGCGTATTGGCTACCGGACAACCGGCCGCCGTAGAAGCCACCGCTGTTTGAGCCTTCGACGACATTGCCGTTGGTATGGTTGATATCACCGAATGTCGAAGCCCATTGGCCCAGATAGTCATGAATGCTGTAACCGCCAAAGCTGCTGTCATAGTTAACTGAAAATGCCATTTCTCTATCTCCATTGATGAACGGCGCCCCTTGCGAGGCAGCCCTTGTGCTCAAGGATGAGCAACGCCCTTTTACTGCTTAAAAACGGTATTCCACCCCGCCCTGCACGGTGCGGCCGCGCCCCAGGGTATTGGCCAGCGTCTCCCCATAGCTGACGACGTAGGCGCAGTTGGTCAGGTTCTCCACCGAGCCGCGCAGCGTCAGGCTGTCGGTCAGCTTGTAGCTGGCGTACAGATCGAACAGGGTGTACTTCGGCCAGTCGGCCAGGTACGGATAGTTGGATGGCACCGAGCTGTCCTGATAGCCCGGCGCAAAGCGCACGGTCACCCCGGCGTCCAGCTTGCGATCGAAGGCGCGGCCGCCCAGCGTCACCGAGCCGCGATCGCCCGGCAGGTAGGCGGCGGAGCCGAACTGCGTCCCCCCGTCACACGTGACGAAGTCATTGGAAGCGGCATCCGGCTCAACATAGAAGTTGCCGCGGCGCGATCCGTCGCCGTAGCGCAGACGCCCTCCCAACCAGGCCTTGTTCGAGCAGAACTCGTTTTTGCCGATCATGTGGGTATAGGTCAGGTCGGCGTAGAACACCCCGGCGTCATAGTTGAGCTGGTACTCCAGCCCGCGGAAGCGGGTTTTAGACAGATTGTTGACGTAAGCGGCATTGCCGATGCTCGGCTGCACCAGCCCCGGTTTATTGCGGTCTATCGCCAGGTTGATGTAGTTATCCACTTTGGTGTCGAAGTAGGCCACCTTGGCCACCAACCGATCGCCCTCAAACCACAGATCCGGCTGCTGCACGTTGAACCCGACTTCCCAGGCGCGCGAGCGCTCGGGCTGCAGGAACGGGTTGGGGTATTGCGTGGAAGAACTGTGTGCGCTGCCGTTAGTCAGCGTTTCGGTGATCGCCGGCGGCCGCCAGGATTTGCCGTAGGTGGTATACAGCTCAAGCCACTCCACGCCGGGGCGCACCGCCACCGCCAGCGTCGGCGACAGCTTGCCCTGATCGCGATCCACGTCCCAATCTTCGCGGGTAGTGGTTGAACAGCCGGTCAGACGCAACGCTTTGCAAGGATTGTCAATCGTGTAGCGTTGCCCATCCTTGGCCAAATCCGGATAGCTCAGGCCGGTCTGGCCGCGCAGGCGATAGCGGTCGTAACGCAGCCCGCCCTCCAGCGTCAGCCAGCCGTCGTAGTCGTAGGTCAGGTTGGCGAACAGGCTGCCGACCGAACGGTTGCCGGCCGGCGTCACCCCTTCCATACCCTCACGGGAAGAGTCGCTGGTCGCTTTGTCGTAATAGAACTCCAGCCCGTAGTTGGCGCGGAAGTCATGCCCCGGCGCCAGGCTGAAACGCGAGGTGTTTTGCGCCTGCGCGCCATAGGTGCGCAGGCGGGTGCGCGTCGCGTAGCCGTTGTCCAGCAGCGAGCTGGTGCTGTAGGTGTCGCTGTCGTCCTGAGTATCGACGTAATACAGCTTGGCCTGAAAATCGAGCCAATCGACGCCTTCCGGCGCCAGGCTGTAGTCGAACGCCGCGTTGCGCGCCATCACGTCGCTGTAACCGGTGCGCTTCCAGCCCAGTTCATAAGGCGGCCGGGTGCCCAGGTTGGTCAAGGTGCCGGCGATCGGCGACGCGGTCTGGGTCTGCAGATAGCTCAATTGCAGGCGTTGGTTGGCGGGCAGATTCCAGCCCACCTTGGCCAGCCGCGAGTGCATGCGGTAATTAGTGTCGGGGATTTTGTTGTTCTTGATGCTCTCGGCGTAGCGATCGTAATTGCCGGTGTCGTTATTGATGCGAATGTTGCCGATGTCGCCCTTGTTGCCGGGCCAATAGTCGCCGAGGTGGCGTTCGCTGGCGGCCAGCAGGATATCGCCGGTTTCGTTGCCCAATGCCAGTATGCCGCTGCCGATGAAGTGGGTGCCGTTATCGCCGGTGCTGGCGTGCAGCTTGCCGCCCAGCTCTTTGCCCGGCGCCAGGAAATCGCTCGCGCTGACGGTATTGAAGGTGGCGATGCCGCCGAGCGTGCCGGCGCTGCCCATACCGCCGGTGGTGCCCTTGTCGATGGTTACGCCGGACAGCAGTTCGGAATCGATGTACATGGTGCCGTTACGCTGGCCATGGCCGCTCTTTTGAAAATTCTGCCGCATGCCGTCGATGTTCATGTTCACCCGGCCGTAGTCTTGTATGCCGCGGATGTTGACCGACAGCGCCGGATCTTGCTGGCTGACGCTGGAATAGGCCCCCGTCGTCTGCTCCAGAATATCGGCCGCGTGTCGCGCCGGGCGGTTGTCCATCTGTTCGCGGCTGATGACGCTGACCGAGCGCGGTTCGTCGTAAACCCAATCGTTGGCGTTGATGCCGCCGGCGCCCAGCACCGTCAGGCTATCCAGCGCCAGCGCACCGCCGTCGCCGTTCGCCGTCGGCAGCCGGCTCAATACGATCTGCCCCTGCGGCTGCAGGCGGAAAGCCACCGGATTGCCGCCGATCAAGCGCCGCAGGCCCTGTTCAACGCTCATGCTGCCGTTCAGCGCCGCCGCCTGCATGCCGTCGAGCTTCACCTCGTCGAAAAATACCTGCATGCCGGCCTGCTCGGCGAAGCGCAACATGGCGCTTTGCAGCGGCTGCGCCGCAACGTTGAAATGCTTTTGCTGTGCAGCCTGCGCGCCGTTCGCCTCAGCCTGGGCAGCGAGCGCCACAGCCGGCTGAGTCAACATCATCGCCGCCAGCGCGGCGCGTACCGCCGTGGCCAATCGGCCGGCCGGCGTGGTTCCCTTGTGAATAAACATGCGTGTGTGTTCCACCCGAAAGAATGCCAAACCAAGTGATAATGGAAATCAATCTCGTTTAAACATAAGGACGTTCCGGGAGGCAAAAACCCGTAAAGATTTTTTACAGAAAGTGAAAATAGCGGCGAAACGGGCATCCCGGCCCGCCTGCGCCGCTCAGTAAAGCAGCGTGATGCCGGGGAGATTCAGTTGGCGGGCGGAGAGTTCCTGACGAATGGCGCCGACGCCGTCGTCGAGCTTATTGAGCGCAAACACGCCGCTCACCGTGCGCGCTCTTAGCGCGGGATTGACCGCCACGATGCGGGTCGCGCGATAGCGGTTGAGCTGCGCGAGCGCCTGCGGCAGCGGTTGGCGGTCGATCACCAGCCAGCCGCGCCGCCAGGCGTCATCGCCGGCCGTTTGCCGCGTCAGCTGCAGCTGCCCGTTGCGGTAATGCGCCGCCTGGCGTTGCGCGACCACCAACGAGCGCTCGCCGCGCTCAAGCGTCACCCGCACGCTGTGCTGATGCACGCTGATGTCCACGCCCCGTTCAGTGCGCGCCACGCTGAACTCGGTGCCCAGCGCCTGGGTGACACCGTTTTCCGCCTCCACCCTGAATGGGCGGCTTTCCGCCCCACCTAACGGCGCGACGATAAAATAGGCGGCGCCGCTCAGCAGCCGCACCTTGCGTTCGCCTGCGGAATACGCCAGTGCGATCGCGCTGCCGCTGTCCAGCGCCACCCGGCTGCCGTCCGGCAATGCCACTTCGCGCACCTCGCCGCGAACGGTTTGATAATCCGCCTGCATGCCGATCCACAGATCCGGCCCGCGATAAACGCCGAAGGAAACGGCGATCGCCACCGCCGCCGCCACCGCCCAGCGGGGCCATCGATGGCGAGATGGCGTTTTCAGCGCCGCCACCTGCGGTTGTAACGCCTGCCGCTGCTCTGGCGGCAGCTGCCCCAGCGTCGTCCACAGCAGGCGAGCCTGACGCAGCGCCGCCGGATGCTGCGGATCGGCGGCCAGCCAGGCGTCCAGCGCTCGCCGCCGATCGGCCGGCAGCGCCCCTTCGGCCAGGCTCACGGCCCAGGCGGCCGCCTGCTGTCGCGCCTGTGCGGTTAGCGGTTTCATAATGGCATAGACCTCTGTTTTTTCTGGTTATAGGTTAAGACGTCTGAGCGCGGATAAACCCGTAAAAAAATTGCCATTATTGTTCTTCCATCCGTGCCATCAGCCGCTCGAGCGCGCTGGCCAGGTGTTTTTCCACCGTGCTGAGCGACACGCCCAGCTGCGCCGCCACCTGCGCCTGGGTCAGGCCATCGAGCCGGTTAAGGCGGAAAATCTGCTGCGTGCGCGGCGGCATGTCCGCCAGCGCCTGTTGCAACAGCTGCAGCAATTGGCTATCGATCGCCAGTTGTTCAAGCGCCGGTTCACCGGAGGGATACTGCGCCAGAACGTCGTCTTCGACCGCTTCGGTCTGCCGCCGCTGCTGCTGGCGCAGATGGTCGAGCATCAGGTTTTTGGCGGTTTTGTACAGGTAGGCCTCGATATCGAGAATATTACCCTGCGGATACTGCTCGGTCAGGCGGGTAAAACTTTCCTGCGCCAAGTCCGCAGCCAGCTGAGGGTCGCGCAGTTTGGCGTTCAAATAGGCTTGCAGCGGCCGCATATGGCGCAGAAACAACGCCTGCAACTCGGAATTGGACATCTCTTTTCCCAGAAGTGAAACACCCAATAGGGGCGATAAAAATCACATAAATGATTATCATTATCAATATTGTTCTGGGAAATATGTGCTAAGGCGGGGATAAACGGGAAACCGGCCTGGCGCCGGTTTCCGCTGGGCTGCAGGTCAGAGCTCTAACGCCTCGTCCTCATAGCGATGCTTGGCGTCGAGCGCTTCCTGCTCGGTTTCATGTTCACTGAGCAGCGTATTCGGCTCAATGTCGTCGGTGCGCACTTCAAAACGGCGCAGATGCAGGTTCGGGTCGCCCCGAAACACCTCTACGACGCGGGCGCTCCGTGGATAAGCAGGTTGATCATTTTCGCGCATGCCGTTCTCCCGTGTGTTTCACACAGTAGCAAGTATAGCAGCCGCCCTCATTCCGACACGCGCGAGCCAAGATCGCGATCGCCGGGCACGCCCGCCAGCAGCTCGGTCAGTTCGTCGCAGGCGCAAATGCGGCCTTCACGCACGGTGAAGTGCGCTAGCACCCGCACGCGGCTGCAGGAGCCGTCGCGCTTTTCCACCTCGACCAGATGATGGGTCAGCACCGCCTCGCCCCGCTCCGCCGCCGCGATCACGCTCAGCGTCATGCGCCGGGTTTGCCGCTTCAGCAGCGCCATGTGTTGCTCAAACTGCTCGAAGTTCAGCACCTTGCCATCCACCTGCTGGCGGTAGTCTGCGCTGAAACGGGCGGCGAGCTGCGTTGGCCGGTGCTCCGGGCTGGCGACGACCTGCTGCAGCGTATCGAGTACCAGATCCAGTGGGGTAAGTTGAGTCATCAGGTTTCTCCGAAATAGGGTGAACGGCGATCCTATCCCGACCAGGCGATGGCATAATAACCACATCAAGACTTTTAATAACGTTAAACGGCCAATATGACGCAGATCCGCAGCCAACGCCTTCAGCATGAAAAAAAGCACCTGACGCCCTGGCACCGGCACGAAGGCGGCCAGATCTATCTCTTGACGCGCGGCATGCTGGCAATGGAGCTCCCGGGCCGGCAATGGGCGATCACCGGCGGTACGCTGGGCTGGCTGCCGCCGGGATGCGCCCATCAGGCGCTGGCCTGCGGCGACGTGGCGGGCTGGAGTCTGTATCTGCCGGTGGAAAGCGTGCCGGAGATGCCGCCGCTGCCGCAGCTGTTTACGGCCTCTGCGCTGTTGCAGGCCCTGGTGGAGCGCATCGCGCAGTTCCCCGCCGGCCCGCTAAGCGCGCCGCAACGGCGGCTGCTGCAGGTGCTGCTGGACGAAATGCACGCGGCAAGCAGCGCGCCGTTACAATTGCCGCTGCCGCAGGACGCCAGGTTGCTGAACATCGCCCGGGCGCTGCTGAACGATCCCGCCAGCCCGCGCAGCCAGCGCGACTGGGCCATTTGGGCCGGGCTCAGCCCGCGCACCCTGAGCCGCCGCTTTCTGCAGGAAACCGGCATCAGCTTCGCGCTGTGGCGCCAGCAGGCGCGGGTATTGCGTTCACTGGAGGGATTATCACGCGGCAAAGCGGTCGGCGAGGTGGCCGACGCCTGTGGCTATGACAACGTCAGCGCCTATATCGCCGCCTTTCGTCGCCGCTTCGGCGTCACGCCCGGGGCGTACTTTGCGCCGGCTCGGCAAACGGAATAGGAAAACGGGCGCCCGGCGCCCGAAGAGAAGAAAGGGTTACTTCACCGTCTCACGCGGCAGCACCGCGAGGATTTGTTCCACCACCCGCTGCGGATCGGCGGCGCCATCTATCACGTAATGCGCGGCGTCCTGATACAGCGCTTCGCGCGCCGCCAGCACCTCGAGCATCTCCTCGGCGATCGGCCTGCCGGTGAGCGTCGGGCGCTGCGCATCTTCCGGGTACTCTTCCAACCGCTGCGCCAACACGCTGGCCGGCGCGCGCAGGTAGATAACGGTGCCATGCTGGCGCATAAACTGACGGTTCTCCTCCGCCAGGATCGCCCCGCCGCCGGTGGCAACTATAGTTGACGGCTTGGTCACGGTTTGCAACGCGATGGTCTCGCGGCGGCGGAACCCCAGCCAGCCCTCGCGCTCGACCATTTCCGCCACGCTCATCTGCGCCGCCTGCTGCATAAACAGATCGGTATCGACGAACTGATAGCCCAACGCCAGCGCCAATGCGCTGCCTACCGTGGTCTTGCCGGCTCCGCGAGCGCCTATCATGAACAGGGTTTGTGTCATTACGGGTTGTCCCTTATGCGGTGACTTGAGTGCATTGCATACCAAAATACCGAGCGGGTGCGATGGCGTGGTGGCAGCATCATACCCTGCCCGCTCTGTATTTCAATATTTACGATAGTGTAAATTCCATGGCACAGCGACTGCCTGCGGCAAAGCCGTGCGCCAGATCCTCATCCAGGTGCCGCCGCAGAGCGGCCGTGAGCCGCGCGTCGTCGAGCGGCCGGAATCCCAGCCGCCGGTAGTAAGGCGCATTCCACGGCACCTCAATGAAAGTGGTGAGCGTCAGGCGGCCCGCCCCCTGCCGTTTGGCCTCTTGCGCCACCGCGCCGATCAGGCGACGGCCGACGCCCTGCCGCTGCCAGGTGCCGGCGACCGACAATTCGGCGATGTGCCAATCTTCCCCCTGAGCCTGCACGGCAATAAAACCGGCGCACTCGCCGTTGTCGCTTTCCGCCAGCCATTCACGGTGCTCGGCGATAAATGCGGCATGCTGCTGCGGGGCCATCACCTCGCCTTCGGCGATAAAGCGCCATTCCGGCTGCTGGCGAAACAGCTGCGCCGCCGAACGTTCAACCGCCATCAAGTGCACAATATCCCGCTGCTGCGCCAAACGAATCTGCAGGCTCATGGGTTCTCCTTAACGTTGGGGCGGTTATTTAAGCAAATTTCACCGCCCGTGGCTTAGAAATCGACACTGCCGCGCAGCACCACCTCACGCGGTTCCCCCACCGCCACGCGCAAATTACCGCCGCTGGACGGGTAGTAGGTTTTATCGAACAGGTTCTTCACGTTCAGCTGCCATTTCACCCGATAGCCGTTGATCGGCATAGTGTAAGCGGCGAACGCATCGGCAACGGTGTAATTATCCAGGTAGAAGCTGTTGGCGGCGTCACCCGGACGGCGGCCCACGTAACGCGCGCCGGCGCCGATGCGCACCTCATCGCCGCTGTACAGGCCCGGGCTGCCCAGATTCTGGGTCAGGAACAACGAGGCGGTGTGGCGCGCCACGTTGGTCATCTCTTTCCCCTTGTTGTCCGGATCGTCCACCACCCGCGCGTCGGTATACGCATAGGAACCGATCAGGCTCAGCGAGTCGGTGAGATTGCCGGCCACGTCCAGCTCCACGCCCTGCGAACGCACGCGCCCGGCGGTGCGCGTCACGGTTTCGCCCTCCACCAGCTCACTGACCATCACGTTGCGCTTGGTGATGTCAAACAGCGCCAGCGTGCCGGTAACGCCGTTCGGCAGCGCCAGCTTGCCGCCGACTTCCCACGACTTGCCCTGCTCCGGCGGCAGCGAACCAATTTGGGTGGCGATGGAAGAGTTCGGCTTGAACGACTCGGTATAGCTGCTGTACAGCGACACATAAGGCGTCAGCTTGTAGACCACCCCGGCGCGCGGCACCAGCTTGCTGTCCGAGCTGTCGGTATTGGTCTGGAACGGCCGCCCCTTGCCGGCATAAACGTCGAAAGCGTCGTAACGCAGCCCGCCCATAACCAGCCATTTATCGGTCAGCTGGATGGAATCCTGCATAAACCAGCCGTAGCTGGTGAGGTTTTCCCGCTGGTCGCTGTCTTTGGCGCTGACCGCGGTTGACGGCGGCATCAGGCCGTATACCGGATGATAGATATTGAAATCGCTGTTCTTTTTACCGCGGATCATGTCGCCGCGGTAGGTACGGTTATCTTCAAAATCGAAGCCGAACAGCATCTGGTGGTTGATGCTGCCCCAGTCCACGTCGCCATTGAGCGTCAACTGCACCGCGTTGGCGTGGCTGACGGCGTTGGCGGTCGCGTCGGCCTGGCGGCTCAACACGCCGCTCTCCGGGTTCAGCGCCGTGGCGCGCGCCTGGTTGTCGCTGTAGCTGTTGCGGCTGTAGGCGTAGGTCAGTGAGCTTTTCCAGCGCTCGTTGAGCGTTTGATCGATCTGCAGGGTAACGCTGTCCTGATCGCCGCGGGTGGCGTTATAGGCTTCGTCGAAACGGCGATCGCGCGGCGTATTCACCGGCTTGCCGGTGCGCGAATCGATAATGGTGCCGCGATCGAACGGCACCAGATATTCCATATGTTCATAGGCCAAGCGCACGGTGGTGTTCTCGCCGTACCACATCAACGACGGCGCGATCACCGTCTGGCGATTGCGACCAAAGTTGCGCCAGTAATCGGTTTCATCGTGATCGACGATCATGCGATAGGCGAACCCCGACGTGCCGAGCGGCCCGGTAACGTCAAGCTGGCCGCCGCCGCCGTTGAAGCTGCTGCCCCAGCCTTCCACGTGGGTATGCTGCTGCAGCTGGGGCTTTTTGGTGATCATGTTGATCATCCCGCCCGGCTCGCCCATGCCGTACAGCATCGAGGCCGGCCCCTTGAGCACCTCCACCCGCTCGGTGGTCGGCGTGAAGTTGCGCGCCTGCACCGAGCGCACGCCGTCGCGCAGAATGGAGCCGTCGCGGTTGTCGCCGAAGCCGCGTTTCATGACCGCGTCCTGGGTGCCGCCCAGCGTGTTGGCCTGGGTAATGCCGCTGACGTTGTACAGCGCTTCGTCCAGGCTGCTGACCGCCTGATCGGTAATCACCTGCTGCGGCACCACGTCGATCGCCTGCGGCACGTTCAGCAGGCTGGTTTCGCTGCGGGTGCCGGTGACGCTGGTCAACGGCTGATAGCTCTGCACGCCGTCGGCGTCTTTGCGGCCAATCACCACCAGGCTTTCTTCTTTCGATGCGGCTTTTTCCGCCGCCCACGTCGGCGATGTTGCGCAGGCCGCCAAAGGCAACGCGCACCACCAGCCGCGCTTGTTGTTATTCATTATCTAACTGACTCCAATAGGTCCCTGAAAAAGGTAACGGCAAAAACTGCTGATAAAGCTGTTGGAAGGTCTGCTGCGGGTTAATGTCGGCGAACAGATCCGGGTAAAACGCTTTGGCGAACATCTCGACCAGCACCACGTGATACGGGCTGAGGTAAAAATTGTGCCAGACGCTCCAGGCGCGATGGTTTTTCACCGCCTGCAGGCTGGCCAGCATCGGCTGTTTGGCGATCAGCCGGCGGAAGCTGTCGGCGGCGTCCTGTTGGCTGACCTGCGGCCCGAGGCGCAGATCGGACAGCCGTTTGCCCTGCGGGCCGGCCATGCCGGTGGCGAGGTAAACGTCGGGATTGGCGCTCAGAATGGTTTCCGGGTTCAGTTCGCCATACACCCCTTTGACGCTGGCGTTGGCGATGTTGTCGCCGCCGGCGAAGGTCAGCAGATCGCCGAGATTGCCGTGCGCGGCGGTAGTGCAGCAGGTGTCGCGCCGCCCCAGATGCAGGTGCAGCATCACTTTGGGCTTCGGTCCCTGATAGCCCGCCAGCCGTTGCCGGATCACCGCCATGTGCTGCTGATAAAACGCGATGAACTGCTCGGCGCGCTGCCGGCGATTGAGCACTTCGCCCAGCAGCCGCACGCTCGGCACGGTGTTATTCAGCAAATCGATGCGCAGATCGACGTAGATCACCGCCACGCCGGCCTTGTTCAGCGCGGAAACCAGCAGATCGTTGTCGCCGTCTTCACGCGCGTAGCGCGCCAGGATCACCAGATCCGGCTTCAGCTGCAGCAGGCTTTCGATGTTGACCTGGCGAAAATTATTGCCGCTGATAATGGGGATCGCGGCGATCTGCGGGAATTTCTGCGTATAGAGCTGCCAGCTTTGCGCGTCGAACCGCGCCAGATCCGCCGGCCAGCCGACGATGCGCTGCGCCGGGTTGCCCGGCTCCAGCAGCGCCAGCGTATACAGCATGCGGCTCTCCCCCACCACGATGCGCTGCGGGTTGTCCGGCACCACGACCTGGCGGCCGGTGATATCGGTCACCGTCTTCGCCTGAGCGGAAAACACGCCAAAGCACAGGGAAAGCAGCAGTAAAATGAGGGAATTGCGCATGATTGAACCGACACGGGGAATAGTGTGCGCATGATAATCACTCTCATTAGCACTTGCAATCCTGCGCCGCAATTGCCAAAAGAAATCCGGGAAACGGCGCCGGAGGCGCGCCGAAACACCGCGAAACCGCTGAAAGAGCGGCTTTAAAAAGTTAAAAAAATGGCGGAAAAGTCGGTTAAATAGAACGGAGAAACAGCAAAAAATCGGGAGATCACCATGACTCAACGCATCATTCCGCTGTCGGAGTGCCCGCAGTTTGCCGATGTGTGCGCCGCTTGGGCCTTCGGACAGTGGGGCTCACAGCGCGGCGGAACGCTGGAGCGCACCCAGCTGCGCTTCGCCCAATGCAGCCGGCCGAGCGACGATCACCTGACGTTGATGATGATCGATGGCGATCGCCCGGTGGGCATGGCCAGCCTGTGGCCCAGCGACGATCATCAGCGCCAGGATCTCACCCCGTGGCTGGCCGGCGTTTTCGTGCATCCCGATCACCGCCGCAAGGGCATCGCCCACCGTCTGGAAATGGCCATCGTCGAGGCGGCGCGGCAGCGCCATCACTCGGTCTTACATCTCATCACCGATAAATCGGAAGCGCTGTACGCCGGCTGGGGTTGGCAGCCTCTGGAACGCCGGCGGCAGTATGACGAAGACGTGGTGGTGATGGAGAAAACGCTGTAGCTAACGCGGCGTACAGACATACACCAGCGCCGGCGGGAAGTTGCGCACCACCCGCAGGCGCTTCCAGTGAAAATAGCGCGACAGCAATTTTTCCGACAGGTGACTGTATTGGAACAGCACCAGCGTGCCATTGCGCGCCAGCAGCCGCTGCCGGGCCTGCTGAAGAATGCGCACGCTGATCCTGACCGGGATCGACAGCAGCGGCAGGCAGGAAAACACCACGTCGTAATCCGTGGCCATCCGGGTCGCCGAATGGGCCATCACCTGCAGCCGCCGATCGTCTATTCTACGCAGCCGATGCACGAAATGGGGTTGGATCTCGAAAGCCTCCAGCGCCGCATCGGCGCGCATCCGCCCCAGAATGCGTTTGGTCAGTACGCCGTCCGCCGCGCCCAGCTCCGCGATCGACAACGCCCGGGTCCATTCAATCTGATTCAACATCGCCTGGCACAGCCACGGAGAAGAAGGCGCCAGCGTGCCGACGGTGCGCGGCGAAGCCATAAATTGCTGCAGGTAAGCGAAGTGATTCATCAGTTGCAGCCGGGTCGCATTTAACATTGAGGCCTCCTTGGGTTAAGCCCTCAATGTGAGCCGAATTTCTTAAGTAATCATTAACATGATTCCGAAAGCGGCGGACACAGTTGTAAAAAAATGCAACCTCTGCCGCGGTGGAAAAAGAAAAACGGTCGTAATAATGACCTGAAAATAAGCCGCTATGCCCCGGCTATTCAGATAATTATTACGACCGTTTATTTTATTGACCGCACTGCCGCGGCCAAAGGGTGAAAAAAAACCAACGCTTAGCGATAAATTTCCGCATTGCCGCGCCAGTTGCTGGAATCCCCGGGGGTATCCAGACCGATAATACGGTAATGGCTGGCGCCGTCCGCCGCGGCTTTTTCTTTCAGGGCGGTGATGGCGTCATGCGGTGAGCCGCTAATGCCGGAAACCGACACTACGCCGACGCTTTGCAGATTGGCGGCCTGCTCGCTGTTGACCTGTTTCACCGACGACAGCGGCGCGGCGAAAGTGGAGAAGGAAGCGGCGGCGATCAATACGGCTGCGATGCTTGGGATAAGTTTCATGATTGACTCCAGGTGTTCTTGTTTATTAGCTCGTTGTCAGTGATGTTAATTATCCGCTAGCCAATGAAAACGGACGTCACGCAACGTAAAGAACATCAATCATTGTGAGGAGAATAAGGAGGAAGTGAGAGCGAGTATGTATTTTCAGGCAGGAATGACTTTACAGGCTTCACCTTACCCCTATTTGATGAACAATTAAAGACAGGACGAAAGAAAGAACGCGCGCCGCCGCTATTTAAGATTTTTTACCCGCCGAGGCGCGCTGAGCTACGCTGATTTTGGCGATGTGGGAGAGCATCTCGCGCGGCAGAACGCCGCAGCGGCACGCGGAAGCCTGAAGCAAAAGGGGGCGCTATCGCCCCCGATATCGGTCACTTCAAGGGGTGCGGCAAGGTGAGCACCCAGAGCTCGCTCAGCGACTCCGGCTGCTCCAGCGGGCGCAATTCGATGCGGGCGTCGGTCTTGTCGCCGTCGAGGCTCAGCCGCCCTTCTTTCTCCAGCTGGTAGTCGCCGATTTTCTTGCTCTTTGGCGACGCATCCACCAGCTTGGCCTGCAAGCCGAAATCGTTGTCGTTGATCACCGCCAGCGTGCGATCGTCGATCAGCGCCAACCCTTCGGCTTTCTCCTGGCGCCAGCCCAACTGGCGCAGATCCGCCACTTCCCGTTTCTGCGCCAGCTTCACGCCGCGTTTGGCGAGCTCTTTCGCATCGTCGAACTCCAGCGCTTTCCCCTGGTCGTCAAACGCGCTCAGATCGCTGGCCTGCGCGAGATCCACCAGATAGATCTTGTTGATCATCGTCTTATCTTTATCGCTTCCCTGTTCAATCAACAGGATGCGCTGGTTGTCCAACGCCACCACATCGCCAATCTTGGCGTCTTTGGCTTTTTTATAGCTGTCGATATCGATGGGATAGCCGTACATGGCGGTTTTGCCACTGCGCGGATCGAAGCTCACCAGCCGGATAAACTGCGCCTTGTTTTTGCTTTTGCCCTCGACATCCAGCGTGCTCTGCACCGCCGCCAGAATGCGCCCATCCGGCATTCGGGTCAGCCCCTCAAAACCGCGGTTGGGCTGGCGCCACTTCAGGATGTTCGGTAAACCGCTCGCCACCGCCTGCTCGCCGGCCTGCGGCGTTGGGCCGTATTTGGCGAGAATTTTGCCTTTGCCGTCGACATGGATCAGAAACGGGCCGTACTCGTCACACAGCCAATAGCCGCCGTTGCCGTCACCGATGATGCCTTCGGTATCCAACCCGCGGCGATCGCCGGACAGCGGTTGCAGCGCGTCATTCAACGCCACTTCGTTCGTGGAACCAATCAGCTCGCCCGGCAACGGCAGCCCGCTGATCGGCCCTTTTTCGTCATGCAAGGGCCGCGCATTCTCGGCCACGGCCTTGCCGCCGCCAATACGAATGTCCATCAACAGGGGCACGAATTGCGGATTGGCGAAAATCTTGGCTTCTTGCTTGCCCACCGCAGGGGCATCGGCATTCGGGCCGCGATCGGTCAGCGTCGTCAGCACCAGATCGTCGCCCTGCTTGCTGTTGAACGTCAGCCCTGAGCCGATCCCCACCGGCAGCCCCTGCGGGAAATTCTTGGCGAACGCCCCCTGATAAGCGACGCGTTCCCCGCCGGGAAAGCCGACCACATAACGCGCCACCTCAATGTCGGCAGCGTAGGTGAATACAGGAAACAGTGAAGCCAACAGCAGGGAGAGCGATTTTATTTTCATGATTTTTACCCGAGGTTGAATGAAGCGTTATCAGGCAGAAGAAGATATTAATTTAGCATGACACTTAGATGACAACAGGCCATTCGTCAAATGCACAATCGGTAATAAGGTTGGCTGGCAAATAGAAATTAGCAATTAACCTGAGCGTATTGAATGGGGAAAACCGCTGGAAAAAATCGCCCGAAAATAGCGTGCCATTTCGCTTAGGGTAAATTCTTATGGCAAAGATAAAAAAAACGGCAAACGCGCGCCGGCACGGGAAAAAACGGCGTTTTTCTCATAGACAAAATAAAATGCAGAGGATTTAATACCGCCGTTATTCAAGGTGCATTAAGAAAATTCTATAGAATATCTGCATGAACTGAAAAAGCTGTTCTATAGTTTTTAGTGCTAACGCCCGTTAGTCAATTCCGCAGGATGGAATCTATGTCAAAGCGACTTTTTGCCGAATTTTTTGGCACATTTTGGTTGGTGTTTGGTGGTTGTGGTAGCGCAGTATTAGCAGCGGCATTCCCACAGCTGGGTATTGGTTTCCTCGGCGTCGCGCTCGCTTTCGGTCTGACCGTGGTGACGATGGCCTATGCCGTCGGCCATATTTCCGGCGGGCACTTTAACCCGGCGATCACCGTCGGCTTATTCGCCGGCGGCCGTTTCGCGGCGAAAGACGTGATCCCTTACGTGATCGCTCAGGTGATCGGCGGTATCGCCGCAGCGGCGGTGCTGTATTTGATCGCCAGCGGCAAAGCCGGTTTCGACGCCACCGCAGGCGGTTTCGCCTCCAACGGTTACGGCGAACATTCTCCGGGCGGTTATTCTCTGCAATCAGCTATCGTGATTGAGCTGGTGCTGACCGCCTTCTTCCTGATCGTTATTCATGGCGTGACCGACAAGCGCGCGCCGGCAGGCTTCGCCCCGTTGGCGATCGGCCTGACGCTGACCCTGATCCACCTGATCAGCATCCCGGTGACCAACACCTCCGTCAACCCGGCGCGCAGCACCGGCGTAGCGATCTTCCAGGGCACCTGGGCGCTGCAGCAGCTGTGGGTCTTCTGGCTGGTGCCACTGGTCGGCGGCATTATCGGCGGCCTGATCTACCGCTGCCTGCTGGAAGACAAAAAATAAGCGCATCGCAGCCGATAGCGTTTCGCGGGGCAGCCTTCATCGGCTGCCCCGTTGCTTTCAGCCCTTCGTCACTTCAAACATCATGATATCACTGGTAAAGGTGCCGTCCGGCTGAATGGCGAAATGCGCCGCCACCTCCTGCGACACGCTTTGCTGCAGCGCGCGGATCGCGGTAACGAAATGCGCCGGCGTGCGCATACGCGCCACCCAACTGCCAAACTCCAGCATCAATCGATCCGACGTCACCTCGCGCACCACCAGCCCGGCTTCGGTCAGCAACGTCAGCCACTCGCCCGGCGCATAGTTGCGCACGTGTGAGGTGTCGCGCAGCACTTCCACGGTTTGCAGATAGATATCCAACAGCGGATGCCCCGGCGAGACCACGTCCATAAAGATCGCTCTGCCGCCCGGCTTGAGTACCCGCCTGACCTCACGCAGCGCCTGGCCGACGTCGTGCCAGTGGTGCGCCGAATAGCGGCTGATGACCAGATCGAAGCCGGCGTCCTCAAACGGCAAAGACTCCGCCACGCCCTGCTGCAGCTGAATGTTGTTCAGGCCTTTTTCCGCCGCCGCCTGCTCCACCACCGCCAGCATCTGCGCCGACAGATCGTAGGCCACCACCTGCGCTACCCTGGCCGCCGCCGTGAAGCTGGCATGCCCGGCGCCGCAGCCCAGATCGAGCAAGCGCGCGCCGGCGTGCGGTTCCAGTAACTGTGCAAGGCGCTGCAAATCCTTGCCCTGCGCGTGTACCGCGCTGGTTAAGTAGGCGTTGGCCTGCTCGCCGAACTGCCGGTCTACCGCGTTTTTATGGCTGTTGCTGATGCTCATGTTTGCTCCCGTTATTATCCGGCTTGCGCCTGTGCCTGAAGACTTTCGGCTACTATAATCAGGCTACTATACGGGTACAATATGAGCAGTTATCCTGGTATAAATAGGTACCACGCTATGTCATCAGAAGCCTTATCCGGGCCAAAGGCCCTCGGCGCGTTTCTGCGCGCACACCGCGAACGCATCACGCCGGAAATGCTCGGCCTGCCCAGTTCCTCACGCCGCCGCACCAGCGGCCTGCGGCGCGAAGAGCTGGCGCAAATCAGCGGCATCAGCGCCACCTGGTATACCTGGATCGAACAGGGGCGCGAGGTGTCCATTTCCCCCTTCACGCTGGCGCGCATCGCCAAGGCGCTGCGGCTCGGCCCCGCCGAACGCCACTACCTGTTTACCCTGGCGCGCGTCGCCGACCCCGAGCAGGAAACTCACCGCGAAACCGCCAACGACGCGGTGCTGCAAAGCGTGCACCAGATGACGGTGCCCTGTTACCTGCTGGACGTGACCTGGAACGTCGTCGCCTGGAACCCGCAGGCGGCGGCGCTGTTCAGCGGCTGGCTGGATGTGGCCAACAGCCCCAACCTGCTGCACTTCATGTTCTTCCACCCGCTGGCGAAAACGCTGGTCAGCGATTGGGAAGAACGTGCCCGCCGCGTGGTGGCCGAATTCCGCGCCGAAACCAGCCACCATCAAAACACCGAAGAGATGCGCGCCTTCGTGCGCAGCATGACGCACAACAGCGCGGACTTTAATCACTGGTGGAAACAGCATGACGTGATGGCGCGCGAAGGCGGCGAGCGCGCGTTCGAGCACCCTCAGCAAGGCGCGCTGCGCTATCGCCAGCTCACCTTCCACCCGGCGGAGCACGGCGGCCTGAAGCTGGTGATGCTGATCCCGCTGCCGTAATTGGTAACAAATTCATAGACAGGTTTACCCGTCATTTATTTATTGGTTCATGTAAACGCGCTAGGGTGATTGTTACCGATGACAACGATCATCCAGCACCGTTATTTATCTCCCGAGGTACGCCTATGCAATCCGAAGAACAACGCCTTATCGATGGTCTGTTTGGCCGCCTGAAAGAAGCCGAGACCAAGACGGGCCCACGGGATCTCCAGGCAGAACAGCAAATCAATCAGCATATTCGCGAGCAGCCTTCCGCCCCTTATTACATGGCGCAGGCGATGATCATTCAGGAAGCGGCGCTCAAGCAGATGGACCAGCGGGTCAAAGAGCTGGAAGCCCAGGTTGCGCAGCTGCAGCAAACCGCCAACGGCCAACAGAGCAGCGGCGGTTTCCTGGCCGGCCTGTTCGGCGGCGGCAGCCGCAATACGCCTAGCCCGCGTGAACAGTATCAGGCGCAGCAGCAAAATACGGCGGCCTGGAACAACGCGCAGCAGGGGGGCTACGCGCAGCCGCAGCAGCCAGCCTACGCCCAACCGCAGCAGGCGGCGCCTTCACGCGCCGGCGGCTTCCTGGGAGGCGCCTTGCAAACGGCGGCGGGCGTCGCCGGCGGCGTGGTATTGGCCGACATGCTGACCGGCATGTTCCGCCATTCGCAGCCGCAGGAAATCGTGAACATTATCGAAGAAACCCCGGCGCCGCTGGACGACAGCGCGATGCGCAATTTCGACGCTTCCAACAACCTTGATACCTTCAACAACGGCGACGGCGGCAGCTTCCTGAATCAGGACAACGGCTTCCAGAACGCCAACTACCAGGACGACCAGGACTACGCCGACGACGATTACAACGACGACGACGATTCCTTCCTGTAATGCCTCTCTCCCCCTCTCACCCGCAGAGGGGGGATTTCCCGTTTCGCCGATCTGGACTACAGTGAACGCTGTTCATTTATCCGGCCGGGAGAAACGATGCCGAGCTTTAATCCTTCAGCCCCGTACTTCAGCGAACGCCTGCAGATGCGGCCGCCGGTGATGGCGGACCTCGAACGTTTCTACGCCATCTTTGGCGATCCGCAAACCCAGCTCTTCAACCCCGCCGGCCCGCTCACCAGCGAGGCGCAGGCCGCTTCGGCGCTGCAGGAGCGGCTCGCCGGCTGGCGGCAACACGGCTACGGCTCCTGGGCGCTCGCCCTGCGCGAACGGCCGGATTGGGTTATCGGGTTTGGCGGGTTGTCCTGGAAACCGCTCGGCGCGCAGCGCACCGTGAACCTCGGCTATCGCTTCGACACCCGCGTCTGGGGCATGGGGCTGGCCACCGAGATGGCGTGGGCTTCACTGCAATACGGGTTTGTCGGGCTGGGGATGGGTGAGATTTCCGCCATTGTGCGCGCGGAGAATCAGGCTTCGTGGCGGGTGCTGGAAAAGATCGGCATGCAGCGTGTGGATACGCTGGATGACGTGCCCGGCGCGGCGCCGAGCCTGGTATATACGCTAAAGCGCGGCGACTATCAGGGCTGATCGTCGCTGATTTTAGCCAACGCCATGCGGTAAGATTTGACCTTCTGACGCTTTTTCAGCCAGGTGGTGGCAGAGACGATGAACACCGCGCCCGACATCGCCAACACGCCGATCGGGTGGCCGTAAAACACCATCAAGGCAAAGTATACGGCGGAAACGATCGCCACCCACTTCGCCGTATTGCCCATGTCGTTCTTCTCCTGGGTCAAACGGCGGATGTGCTCTTCTTCACTGATTCCCATACGCGCTCCTTGTTGGCTGAACGTTCCATTATATGGGGCTGGAATGTTGATATTTCAAGCAGTTGGATGGTAAAGAAGCGTAAAGCTCAGGCCGGCGGTTCCCGCCGCCGAGGCAGATAGCGCCCGGGCTGATCGGCGCCCGGCAGGCCGGTGCCGTCGTTGCGGCCAAACAGCCGGTAGCGATTGCCGGCGACCGCGTCGTAGACCTTGTCCGCCAGCCGCGGCGGCAGGTAACGCGCCAGCGCCAGCACGCGGTACGGCCACCCCAATTGGCGCAGCGCCTGGAACAACGCAGCCGAACGCAGCCAATAGCGCCCCTGCTCAACATAGACCACGGAATCGAAACGATCGGTCGGCAGCCCCAACGCCTGCAGGATCGCCTGCCCTTCGACGGATTGCACCGTCGCCAACAGAATGCACCGCTGCCGATCGGCGCGAATAAGATACCTTACCAGCCCGTGACACAGATTGCATTCGCCGTCGAACAACAGCGCGCGATCGCCGGGCTGGAGATAGGGCAATGGTGATAAAGGGGTCATTCCGCCTCCCGTTAAACGCACGCCTTAGCCTAACGCGCCTTGAGCGTGCGAACCAGAGCGGGATGACGGCCCGTTAACGCGCAGGCGGGGCGTCCGGCACGGCGACCACCGCGACGCGCACCTCGTAATGCTTGGCGCTGCCCGCCGGGATCACCGCCGTCAGTTTATTGATGGTTTCCACCGGATTGTCGCTGGCCGAGGTGGCGCAGAACAGTTCGCCGCCGTGGCAGAACCCCGGCTTGGGCGGGTGCCCGCCCGGGAAAGGCGGCATGCGCATCGGCTCATCCGCCGCGGGCGGCACCGCTTTGGCCGCAGGCGCCTCGGGGGCAGATATCGCGCTCGCGCTGAACAACAGCGCCATGCCCATGCAGGGCAGCGCCAGGATCTTGATTGCTTGTTTCATTGAATTAGCCTCATTTGCCGGGTTCGGGATTACGCTACCCCGCTCCCGGCTAATGAGAAAGCCGCTTTTCGCTACCTTTTCGCCCCGCTACGTTTTGCTTACATCCCGCGTCTAACTTAATGAAAACAGAAGATTTGGAAGCACTCCGATTTTTCCATCCTTCCACACGGCGCATACAACCCTGTGTGGAAGGCTTTAATTTTCCAATCAACCACTTAATGGGGATACAGGCTAGCTTTCCTGCTTATCTTTTCTCTTCTGCCTAAAGTTTTCGTCATTAATACAATATTGGTAAGAATCAACGATCAACCCCGTTAGCCGCAAAATATTTTCCGGGCGGTCGATAATGATATGCCCCCCTGCTGCCAACTCCAGGCCGGCGCGAGTTATCTCAGCCTGCCTGGCATCGTCTATCTCAAGCGGAAGCAAAATGGTTGGGCGTTGCTTATTGTCGAAATAACGCAGAATCCAACGCGTCGTCTTCCCTTGAAAGAGGATGCTGTAATAGCTTTCGGTATCTTTCGCAACCAGCTCTGCCTCAGTGCCCAAGATCATCGCCACATTGTCAAACAGGCACCTTTCTGCAAATGTAGTCACTATTTTACTATTCTCGGGGTCAACGATCGGGGCGAGCGGGTCGGGTCTGTTTTGCGTTTCACCTTCATCTGAGGATTCAGACGCTACAACATTTTCCGACGTCACTGACAGGCCAGAAACGACCATCGCACTCACTGCTTTTTCAACAGCCAAACGAACCAATGGCGTTATTGTGTCCAAAAAACGTTGGTTTAGCTGACGCTGAACGTTAGAGCGACTTGCCACATAACGAACAAAATCTGAATCAACGTCTCGAAGGCTGGCGCTGATAGTTTTTGTAAATGAAGTCAGATAGATACTTTCTTCAGCTAACGTTCGCAGCGCTTCAGGCTGAAATTGGTCGTGTCTAAATCTATAAAGCTGATCAATATCAGAATCGTTTAGATTATTAAAATCTATTTTCAGGAATGGCGAATCATCCATGATGTTCTTATCTTTCAGATCGGTGAAAAATCGCCATTCTTTTCCATTAGTTATTGCAGAAACCGTGACCTCTGGTGTCGCATTAAAATAGCGAGATAGCTGGGGACTATGGTTTGACAGATTTTGATTGAAAGACTTCGCCTCGATGAACATGACGGGAACCGCATGGCAAAAAAGGGCGTAATCAACGCGTTCACCCACCTTAACACCTGGAAAATCAGCACCATACTCTGCCTTCACCTTAGTGGGGTCATACGGATGAAAGCCTAAGGTTTCTAATAACGGCAAAATTAATGCCTGCTTAGTCGTTTCCTCAGTATTGCAATGCTGGCCAACAGAGGCCACATGAAGAACATGGGCCTTAAGCTTATCTCTGAATGCATTCATCAACCATCCCTCTGCTGTGTTAAATCGCTGTAGTCTTAAATCACACGTTTAAAAGTGCTTTTCTTGCAACAAAGCGGTGTTCTTAAATAGAACTCCGTCAATATTTAATAGAATTAGCATTAATTATTAGTTATATAGCAGAACAAATAGCCTTAATCAAAATAGGAACACGAAGACCTACAGCCGATCACAATAAAAAAGAGATAAGTATTAACAGATGGGAATTTATAGCGAGTGAACCATTATTGGTACTTATACAGAATCCAGCGACAAATGATGGGCAGGGAATACTGCCCATCTATCGCGTTACTTACCGTTTGTCAGCGTGTTATAGCTGGTCATCAGATTGCGGTAGTCCGGGATATGGTTGGAGAACAGCGTGCCCAGACCTTCGATGTCGTTGCGCCAGTCGCGGTGCAGCTCGCAGGCGACGCCGAACCAGGTCATCAGCTGCGCGCCGGCGGCTTCCATACGGCTCCAGGCCGACTGACGCGTCAGCTCATTGAAGGTGCCGGAGGCGTCGGTCACCACAAAGACCTCAAAGCCTTCATTGAGCGCCGACAGCGCCGGGAATGCCACGCACACTTCGGTCACCACGCCGGCGATGATCAGCTGCTTGCGGCCGGTGGCTTTCACTGCGTTGACGAAGTCGTCGTTGTCCCAGGCGTTGATTTGGCCGGGGCGGGGAATGAACGGGGCATCGGGGAATTGGGCCTTCAGTTCCGGCACCAGCGGGCCGTTGGGGCCGTTTTCGAAACTGGTGGTCAGAATGGTCGGCAGATTGAAGTACTTCGCTAAATCACCCAGCGCCAGCACGTTGTTTTTAAACCGATCGGGATCGATATCGCGCACCAGCGAAAGCAGCCCTGCCTGATGATCCACCAGCAATACGGCGGCCTGATCCTTGTCGAGGCGTTTGTAGTTTGCAGTCATGGTTTTACTCCCGTGGGGGTTGATGTTGCGGATGAAGCGCCCCGCCGCTGGGACGGGGCGCAGAGGTCTAAGTGTAGCGCCTGAGCCGGGGAACGCTTCCCGGCTCGGGCGCCTGCGGTCAGCCGGCGCTCGCTTCGGCGTTCATGCTGCCGAACTTGCCGCTGTTGAAGTCGCGGAACGCCTGCTGGATTTCCGCGTCGCTGTTCATGACGAACGGGCCGTAGCCGACGATAGGCTCATCGATCGGTTCGCCGCTCAGCACCAGCAGCGCGACGTCGTTGTTGGCTTCGATAGTGATCGCATCCCCCGCCCGGTCGAAACGCACCATTTGGGTTTCGCGCACCACCTCTTCGCCGTTGACCAGGATCGCGCCGTGCAGCATCACCAGCGCCAGCGTATGGCCTTCTTTCACCGTCAGCGTGGTGGTGTGGCCGGCATTCAGCTTCATATCCCACACGTTGAGCGGGCTAAAGGTGCGTGCCGGGCCGGCGTGGCCGCCGAAGTCCCCGGCGATCACCCGCACCTGCCCGGCGCCGTCCGCCAGCGGAACCACCGGAATATCGGCGTTCAGCAGCGTCTGGTAACCCGGCTCGGCCATTTTGTCCTTGGCCGGCAGATTGACCCACAGCTGCACCATTTCCATGGTGCCGCCCTTGCGCGAAAAGTCCCGCGAATGGAACTCTTCGTGCAGAATGCCGGAGGCGGCGGTCATCCACTGGACGTCGCCGGGGCCAATCACCCCGCCGCTGCCGGTCGAGTCGCGGTGTTCCACTTCGCCCTGATAGACGATGGTCACCGTTTCAAACCCGCGATGCGGATGCTGACCCACGCCGCGGGTGCCGGAGGCAGAGCGGAATTTGGTTGGCGCCGCGTGATCCAGCAGCAGGAACGGGCTCATTTCCGCCCCCAAATCGTTATAAGAGAACAGCGAATTCACCAGGAAACCGTTACCGACCCAATGTGCTTCCGGGCTGTTGTGAATACCGAGGATTTTTTTCATCTTGAACTCCCGTTTCAGGCCTCACGGCCTTAAGTTGATGGCAGAAGTTTAATCCGTCGGGGTTTGCTGCAGTAGTAGGCAAGATGTACACTCAGCGTTCTACTGGTAGAACGATAAGGGATAGGATGCTGACCGATCTGAACGATCTGTTTTTCTTCGCCAGCGTGGTTGATCACCAGGGATTCGCCCCCGCCGGCCGGGCGTTGGGCATTCCCAAATCCAAGCTCAGCCGCCGCGTGGCGCTGCTGGAAGAGCGCCTGGGCGTGCGCCTGATCCAGCGCTCGACGCGGCGTTTCTCGGTGACCGAGGTCGGCCAAAACTATTACGCGCACTGCAAGGCGATGCTGGTGGAAGCGGAAGCGGCGCAGCAGGCGATCGAACAGACGCGCGCCGAGCCCTGCGGCACGGTGCGCATGTCCTGCCCGGTGGCGATCCTGCACACCCGCGTCGGCAGCATGGTGGCGGCCTTTATGGCCGACTATCCGAAGGTGACGGTGCATCTGGAAGCGACCAACCGCCGGGTGGACGTGGTGGGGGAAGGGTTGGATCTGGCGATCCGCGTGCGGCCGCCGCCGCTGGAAGACAGCGATCTGGTGCTGAAGATCCTGGCGCAGCGCACCTGGTGCGTCGCCGCCAGCCCGGCGCTGGTGCGCACCCTCGGGCCGGCGCACGCGCCGGAAGACCTGCGTAAATACCCGACGCTCGATCTCGGCCCCGCGCGCGCTCAGCACCAATGGCGGCTGACCGGCCCGCAGGGTGAACGGGTGGAGTGGGAACACACGCCGCGGCTGGTCACCGACGACATGCTGATGCTGCGCACCGCCGCCATCGCCGGCGCCGGCATCGTTCAGCTGCCGGCGATGATGATGCGCGACGACATGCTGCGCGGCGAACTGGTCCAGCTGCTGCCCGGCTGGCAGCCGCAGGGCGGCGTGGTGCATGCGGTTTACCCGTCGCGCCGCGGGCTGCTGCCGGCGGTAAGGCTGCTGCTCGATTATCTGGGCGAGCAGTTCACCAGCATCGAAGAGGAGTGATCAGGCGGTGATTTCAATCGCGTTGCCGTCCGGATCGCGGATGACGGCCTCGTAGAAGCCGTCGCCGGTCCAGCGCGGCGCGGACTGCAGGATGCCCTCCTGCTGCGCGCGCTGCGCCAACCGATCGACCTGCCGCTCATCCCCCAGCGACAGCGCGATGTGCGCCCAGCCCACCCGCTCTTCCTGGGCCTGCGCCGGCAACAGCGTCGGCACGCGCATGATCTCCAGCGTCGGCCCGGCCGCCAGGCTGACGAAGCGGGAAACAAACCCCGGCCGGTTGCGGCTGACGTACTCCTCGCCCGCCTCAGCGTTGAAATAGCGCTGCCAGAACGCCAGCTGCGCGTCGATGTCGCGGGTCCACAGGGCTACATGGGCTATTTTCATCATCATTCTCCGGTCGGTAAATCGCTGTGCCAAACCTGGCCGCCGCCCTGCGCCACCTGCAGCTCGAGCTGCGGGTGCGCGCCGCGCACCGTCACCAGATGATCCACCCGCCCGGCGGGCAGGAAGGGGTAAGGGGCGTAGGTATTGAGTTTGTCGCGGGTACACAGCACCGCTACGCTGCCGGCACGCGTCAGCAGCCGCTTTTTGAACGTGGCGTCCTGGTAGCTCAGCGCGGAAAAGCCGCCGTCCGGGTCGTAGGCGCAGATGCCGGTGAACACCAGATCGAAATGGAAACCGTCTATCTCTTCCGCGGCTTTGGCGTCCACGCAGCCGCCGACCTGCGCATCCAGCTCGCCGCCGATCAGAATGGTGCGGAGCCCCGGCCGTTCCAGCATTTTGCCGGCGATGCTCAACGCATTGGTCACCACCGTCAAACGCCGATCGCGTGGCAACAGATCCGCCAGATACAGATGGGTGCTGCCGGCGTCGAGGAAGATCAGTTGTTCTTCACCGATCAACCCCAGCGCGGTCTGCGCCAGCGCCAGCTTCTCATCGCCGCTGAGCGCCATGCGCGCCGCAACGGGCCCCTCGGCCGGCGTCGGCGCCAGCGCGCCGCCATAGATGCGTTTGCACAGATTCTGCGCCGCCAGCTGGCGCAGATCGCGGCGGATGGTGGCTTCGGTGGTATTCAGCCGCTGCGCCATCTCCAGCGCCAGCACCCGCCCCTGTTGGCGAAGCGTGTCGAGAATGGCCTGGTGGCGCTCATTCGGTAGCAGTTTGGACATCGTGTCAATCCGGTGACGCTAAAGTGATCACAAATGTACACAAACAAACATAAACGTACAACCGTGAGCGAAAGAAAAATCGCCGGGCAGGATTTTCGCCTGCGGGATGTTGGCTATACTGAGGCAAGCGAAGTTACCGCAGACGTAACGGCTTGGACGCTAAGGGAAAACGATGTTATTGACGATCGCAAGGTGGCTGTTTCAACTCCCCGGGAAGCTGTTCGGGCTGATTTTCAAAAATCGCCTGAGGATATTTTTATTCTTCATGCTGGTCGCCGTTGGGGTGCTCGGCGCCAAGCGCTATCTGCGCGCCCACCAATATGACGACGAGTTCAGCCTCGCCGCCCCCGCCGATTACAACCGCGCAATAAAGCGCGAAATGCCGCTGCGCGAGGCGCGTGAACAGTGCGGCGGGCCGCTGCATGACAATGCCGGGCAGCCGTGGCCCGCCTCAGCGGGTTATCTGCATCAGCCGACGCGGCTGCCCACGGCCGGTCTGCATCGGCTGACGCTGGATAATCAGGGCAACGATTTTGCGGTGCTGGTCAAGCTGGAAACGCCGACGGCGCCGCAGCAGCTGGCGGAAGTCTTTATTCCGCCCGCCGGCAGCTTCGAGGTGAAAATCAATGCGGACGCGGAACACGTGATGAAAATCAAGAACATCAAGACCGGCTGCATGTTCCGCTCCCGGCCGTTCAACCTGGATAAACAGCGCGATTGGCGCATGCCGCTGACGCTACAAAAGGACGGCAGCCTGCAGCTGCAGTCGATAGGCGATCGCCAATTCTGATCGGGCGCCGGGCGGAAAAGCCGGCGCCGCATAGGGTTACTTTTTCACCGGATGATCGCGGCGGAACAGCTCCCAGCTTTCAATTTCCTGCCCACTCGGCAAGGTGCAGGTGGAATACTGGCCTGCCGCATTCTCTTTGGCGTTCAGCTTGCCGCCGATTTGGGTGCAGTACACGTCGGCCGGGTTCGCCATGCCGATCGGTTTCACCTGCGGCGGCGGTGGCGCATCGTTGGATTTCACGGAACACCCCTGCAACATCGTCATCCCTGCCAGCAGGGAAAGCATCAACGTTTTTTTCATTTTTCCAGCTTATGCAAAAAAGAACGGCGGAGCGCTCCGCCGTTCGCTTATCATGAAATAAAGGATTTGCCCTGTTTCAGCACCAGATCGCAGGCTTTTTGCTTCACCTTCTCGGTGATCTGCGAGGTGCCCAGGCTGTTCAGATCCAGGCTCTTGCCTTCGCCGGTCTGCAGCAAGCCGCCCAGGCCCTGCTGATAATCCTGGCTCTTGGCGTTTTCGGTGCTGGTGATGCCCAGCTTGCTGAGCAGCTGATCTTTCACCCCTTCGGCGCCGTTAGCCGACAGCACGTTGTTTTTCACGCAGTACTGCAGGATGCCGGCGGCATTGGTCATGCTGCTGGAGCTCAACGCCTTGTCGCCACCGTTCAGCAGGCCGGTCAACGAGGAGAGCGACATGCCGCCGCTGCTGTCGCCGCCCGACTTGCTCAGTTCGCCCGCCGCGCTGCTGAGGGAATCCATCAGCCCGGCGGCCTGGCTGGCGCCGCTGGCCAGGGTAGCGGACAGCGCCAAAGCCAGCAGTAAACGATGTTTGGTGATCATAGTGGTGAAACTCCTGTAATAACGGCATGCAATCGGCGCAGCGCGCCGGGATACCCTTCCGACGCCGCTGGCGGCGACAAGTTCCTTTAATCTCGCCGCCGCGCCGTTTTTCGGAATTCAGGAAGTTTAGAACTGCCAGCGCAGCCAGGCGAAGAACACGTTGCCGTTGTTATAGGTGCCGGGAATGTAGGTCGCCTGGAACGTCAGCCGCTGATAGCCGATAGAGGCCAGCGGCAGCGGCGCCGGGATGGGAATGTATTTCCAGTTGTCACGCGCGGTGACGCTGGCGGTAAAGCCAAGCCCCAGGCGGAAATCCTTGTCATCCAGCGGGCGCCAGATCTTCTCGTAGGCGTAGCCGCCGATCGGCTCCCACTTGTTGAAGGAGTCCTTGAACGCCATGATGTAGATGCCGTGCCAGTCGCCGTCGCTGTCGTAGCGGGAGATGCCGTAACCGGCGCCCCACGGGCGTTCGTTGTACTTATCGATATGTTCATCATCGTAAGTCCAACGGTTGTGCCAGGTAATGGCCGGGATATAGAGATCGTGGTTAGGCGAGTTGTTCCAGGTCTCCGCCACGTTATCGGTAAAACGCTGCCATAGACCCGGTTTTTCAGCCTGCGCGGTATTGCCACTTTCTGTACCAACCTCAGCGTAAGAAGGCAGTGCAGGAAATATCAACGCCAGAGAACATGCCAAAAGAGTCCGTTTGAGAAACATCGTAAAGCTCCTGTAAAAATACGGCCGCAGATTTTTACCGATAGCCCAGGCAAGATCAAGCTGTATCTAATTTATCCAACGCCCGTTGTACTTTGGTTAAGTTTAGCGCCGGAAAATGCCCAATAATTCATAACAAATTGTACCGATATCCGCATGCTATCGCCTTTAAGGCGGCAAAGCCGTGGGAAAAGTCCGCTTTGTCGCACGCTACTCGCGGGCAAGATGCTTGACCAACACATCGACATCGAGACGGTTCACAAATTCCAGAGAATATGAGGAATAGAGGCCGAACAGGCGGTTTTGGTGCCCGACCACCACCAGATCGATGCCGGCCTGATGAATGAAATCGTTGACGTCCTTAAAGCGCCGGATGGTGACGATTTCCTTGACCGCAACCGGCGCATCGACGGCACTCACCAACCGGCTCAGCATCGCCTTGGCGGCGATCACCTCCTGCGCCTGGCGATCTTTGACCAGCGCATCGCTGCCGTACTCCAGCTCCGCATAGTCGGCGTTAAGGTGGCCGACGGTGATGGCGATCGGCAGCCCGCGCACCATCGCCACCGTTTGACGCAGCAACGGCAGCCCATCGCGCTCATCGTGAATCAGTACCAGAATATGTCGATAGCTTTTCATCGCTCTTTCCCCCGTCAGTCAGTGCCACTGGGGCACCGCCCTCTTTGGTAGGTATACGCCATCTGCGCGCACGTGGAGAAAAGTTTACGTATCACTTCCCACGGAATGTGATGGCCACCACGTTATCTTAGCGCCCGCAACGGCGTATTTTAACGCCGGCCCGACGTGGCGCGCACCGCCGCCCCCGTAAAGCAAAGCTGACGAAAATGGGCGAACAAAAACCGATTGTTGTTAATTTTTTGTTTTTTAATGGTTGCGCAATAGTTTCATGAAATAAGCGTGCGGCAGATCACCAAAATCCCCCTTCACGTCAGCTTCGGTTTTTCTTTCCCAGGCAAAAAGCGTTGTGTCGCTCAATGGGATTTAACGCGGCGTCAAAAGTACCGGATGATTCGCCCTGCATCATGATAAATGCCAATGCGCCGCCGCTTTTCTGTCGATATACCGCCAATGAAAAATACCGCCTCCTCCCAATACACGATAACCCTACTTTTTATGTATTTCCCAATCGCGTAAAGCGCCGAATACAAACCGCCTATTTACCGCCTGCCCACGTTCTCTTGAACAAGCCGACGCTTTAAATAACTGTTAATGCTAACGACACAACATCGCCAGCAATTTATTTTTGCTGATTTTCGCCTGACAAAATAAAGATAAATAATCCGGAGCAATCAATGAAAATAACTATCGGGTCATTCATTCTACAACAGCTTCACGCCCTGAACGTCGATCGTATTTACGGCGTGCCCGGCGACTATAACCTCAGCCTGCTGGAGCTGCTGGAAAGCGATGACCGGCTGGCGTTTATCGGCAACTGCAATGAATTGAACGCCGCCTACGCCGCCGACGGCTATGCCCGAATGAAGGGCGCCGGCGCGCTGATCGTCACCTACGGCGTCGGCGATCTGGCCGCGCTGTCCGGCATCGCCGGAGCCTATGCCGAATCCTCGCCGGTGGTCTGCATCGCCGGCACGCCGCCGCTGCACGCGATGAAGAATCATCAGCTATTGCACCATACTCTGGGCGATGGCAATTTCGACAACGTCATGAACTGTTTTAAACAATTCACCGTTGCTCAAGCCTTGATTACGCCGGAAAATGCCGCGCAGGAAATTCCGCGCGTTATTTCCCGCGCCTGGATAGAGAAGAAACCGGTCTATTTACAGCTGCCTTCCGATATTTGCGACGTCGAAATTGAAATCGCCGCAGCCGCAGCGGCGCCGCAGTTGCCGGCCAGCGATAAATACAATGTGCAATTAGCGGCGATGGCGCTGTTAACCAAAATAAAACGCGCGCAGCGCCCGATCATGTTGGTCGACCAAATGGTGGATCGCTATCAGCTGCAGCGGTTGGTGATCGAGGTCGCTCACCGCTTTGCCATTCCGCTGACCAATATGCCGACCGCCAAATGCATCATTCCGGAAGATACCGCCGGTTGGATGGGCGGCTACAGCGGCAACCTGTCGCGCCCCGAACTGTATGAACGCATGGCGCACTCGGACTGCGTGCTGAGCTTCGGCGTGCGTCTGGTGGACTCCACCACCGGCTATTTCTCGCAGCAAATTCCCGCCGCCGCTCAGGTAGATATCCAGCCGTTCTCGCTAAAGTTGGACAACACCTCCTATCCGGCGGTGGCGACGGCGGATCTGCTGCAGGCGCTGCTGGATCTGAGCGAAGACGCGCCGGTACAGCCCCTGGCGCCGCTGCCCGATCCGCGTGAAAAGCTGGCGACGCCGAGCGACGCCCCCATCGACCAGGCCTATCTGTGGCAACGGATCCAGCGATTTATCCGGGCAGATGACGTGGTGGTGGTGGAAAACGGCACCTCGGGCGCCGCCATCGGCGGCATGCGCATGCCCGGCGGCGTCAAGGTGGTCAACCAACCGATCTGGGGCTCGATCGGCTATACCCTGCCGGCGCTGCTCGGCACCCTGATGGCAGCCCCTGAGCGCCGTCACCTGCTGTTCATCGGCGACGGCTCCTTCCAGCTCACCGCGCAGGAAGTGTCTACCCTGCTGCGCTGCGAGCAAAAGCCGATCATCTTCCTGATCAACAACGACGGCTACACCATCGAGCGGTATATCCTCGGCGAAAACTCGTCCTATAACGACATCGGCCCGTGGGACTACGCCAAACTGCCGGCGGTATTGAATACCCAGGCGCAGCCGTTCAGCGTGGCGGTGGAAACCACACAACAGCTGGAAATGGCCCTGGAACGCGCCTCACGGCAGGATCGGCTGGCGTTTATCGAGGTGAAAGTGCCGATGATGGACACGCCGCCGGTGATGAAAGAGTTCTGCAACCGCTGCAACAGCTTTAACTTCGGCCTGACCAACCCGCGCCGCAGCGCCTGATGCGCGATCGCGCCGCCGATGGTTTCAGGCCACCGGCGGCGCTTTCTTTTGGGTTACCCGCCGGCGCGCGCCATACAGCGCTGGCGGCGTTCATCCACCCGTTTGGCGAACCAGGCGGTGGTCAGCTTGCGGGTGATTTTCGGGCTTTCCAGCTGGATGCCCGGCAGCATCTCGCGCGGCAGCTTGCCGCCCGCCAGCGCAAAGACCTTCTTATACAGATCGGTGTCGGCAAAGTCGGCCGTCTCGCCTTTCTCGAGCGCCCGGCGAATGGCGCTGTCGCTCATGTTCAGGCGCTTGCCGAGCGTGCGCACCGCCAGCTCGGTCGAGCCGGGCTTGTCGCTGCCGAAGTCGATAAGATCGCCGTCCAGCGCCAGCGGAATGGCGCTCGCCCGGCTGACCGCGTTTTGGAACGCCGCGTTTCGGCTGGCGTACCAGCCGGCGTTGAAGTCGGCAAAGCGATAAATCGGCCGGCTGTAATCGGCCGGGTATCCCAGCAAATGCATAATGCCGAAGTACATACCGCCGCGCCGGCTGAAAACTTCGCGGCGAATCGAGCCGTCGACCGGATAAGGGTACCCTTTGGCGTGCGCCTCGGCGAAGGCGATGCTCACCTGCATCGGGCCGCCGGTATGTACCGGGTTTAAATGGCCGAACAGCTTCTGCCCCATCGGCACGCGGTCGATCATGTCATCGAAGATATCGCTCAGATCCTTCTCGGTGCGCACCTTATCGAGCCGCTCGCTGTAGCTCTGGCCGTTCGACGACGAGATCTTCAACGCGGTGTGTACCAAAAAGTTCGGGATGTGCATCTGATCGGCGCGGCGGTCGATCTCCTTCCAGGCGATCTTCGGCAGCCCCGGCACCTGCGGGTTAGCCCGGAACGTCGACTCCTGTTCGGTCACCGCCAGCACCGAACACAGGTTCTCATCGCTCGGCTCGATGCCCTGCGCGGCGAAGGCGGCGGTAATATCGGTGGCCCAGCCCTGACGATCGCCGGCGTTGGCCGGGATCAGCGTCAGCAGCCGGGCTTTGACGTCGGCGGGGCGCGCCGTTGGCGCCGTGGTGGTGGTTTTGCTGGTACAGCCCGCCAACGCCAGCAGCGCGGCCAGGCTCAGCAAACGGAAGGATATCGGGTGGAATAAACGAGGTATCGGCATCTTTTCCCTGAACGTGATGACATGAACAGCACTGAAATTAGCCCAGCCGCCGCGCACAATCCAGTATAAAGAATGCCGCGCCTTTCCGTCAGGCCGCTATGTTCAAACGCTCGATAAAAATGTATTTTATATACATCATATAAATCACTTTGCTTGCCCAGCCAGAGGAGCCCCTTATGGAGCAGCAGCTGCTTTGCTATAAAACCCTGCCGGAATGGAACAGCGACACGCTGCCGGAGGCCTTCCGCCAGCGCCACAACACCCAGAGCGGCACCTGGGCGAAGCTCACCGTACTGAGCGGCAGCCTGACGTTCGCCATGATGACCGAGGACGGCGCCACCACCGAGACCTGGCAGTTCAGCCCCGAAAGCCAGCCGCCGTTTATCGCACCGCAGCAGTGGCATCGCATCGTTTCCTTCTCGGACGATATGACCTGCCGGCTGGCGTTTTACTGCACGGCGGAAGATTACTACCACAAGAAATACGAACTGACGCGCACCCACTCCGAAGTGATCGAGGCGGCGGCGCGCATCGCGCCGGGCAAGGCGCTGGATCTGGGCTGCGGCGGCGGCCGCAATTCGCTCTATCTCAATCTGAAAGGTTTCGACGTCACCGCCTGGGACAAGCACGCGCCGTCGATAGACCGCCTCAATCAGATCATCGACGCCGAGCAGCTGACCCGCCTGAGCGCCGGAGTGCAGGATCTCAATACCCACCGCTTCAGCGGCGAATACGACTTCATCCTGTCCACCGTGGTGATGATGTTTCTCGAACGCCAGCAAATTCCGCCTATCGTGCAAAACATGCAGGACAGCACCGTTCGCGGCGGCCATAACCTGATCGTGGCGGCGATGGATAGCGAGGATTATCCCTGCCCGCTGCCGTTTCCGTTTACCTTCAGCCCGGGTGAGCTGAAGCATTATTATCGCGACTGGGAGATCCTCAAATACAACGAGGACGTCGGCCAGCTGCACAAGACCGACGCCGCCGGCAACCGTATCTCGCTGCGCTTCGCCACCCTGCTGGCGCGCAAGCTATAGCGCGTCGTGAAAGATCACCCCCAGCGTGTGGCGTTGGCCGGAACGTACCCGGCTGACGCCGTGGCGCAGATTGACCCGATAATAGCCTTTAGCCCCCGCCATCGGGCGATGATGCACGGCGAACACCACCGCGTCGCCCTGCTGTAGCGGCACCACCTCCGGCCGGCTCTGCATCCGCGGCCGCTGTTCGGTCAACACGAATTCGCCGCCGGTGAAGTCCCGTTCGGGTGCGGAGAGCAAAAACGCCACCTGCAGCGGAAACACCCGCTCGCCGTACAGATCCTGATGCAGGCAGTTGTAATCCCCCGCTTCGTAACGCAATAGCAGCGGCGTCGGCCGCCGTTGGCCGGCCCGGTGGCATTCGGCCAGGTAGGCTTCGTGTTCGGCGGGATAGCGCGCCGCCAGGCCCAATAAGGTATTCCAGCGGTTGGCCACCGGCGCCAGCCGCGCATACATCAGGCTGCGCGCCTCGGCCACCGGAAGCGGCAGCGGATAGGCGAAATAGCGGTACTCGCCGCGGCCAAAACCGTGCTGCGCCATCACGACACGGCTGCGGAAGTGCGCATCGTGCGGGTAGAGCGCCGCCAGCTCGCGGCACAGGTCTTGGCTGAGCACGCCAGGCAACCGCGCACAGCCCTGCGCATCGAGTTCGCGTTCAATCGCCGCCCAGTCCAATTCGTCCAGCCGCGCCGCCAGCGAGCGGCTCATCGCTGCGCCTCTTTTTCCAGCAAGGCTTTCTTGCGCTCGACGCCCCAGCGATAGCCGGACAAAGCGCCGTCGTTGCGCACCACCCGGTGACAGGGGATCGCCACCGCCAGCACGTTGGCGGCGCAGGCGCCGGCCACCGCGCGCACCGCTTTGGGCGCGCCGATGCGCCGGGCGATGTCGGCATAGCTGACAGTTTCGCCGACCGGTATCGTCTGCAGCGCTTGCCAGACCCGCTGTTGAAACGCGGTGCCGCGAATATCCAGCGGCAGCGCCAACCCGTTCTCCGGCGCTTCAATCAACCCCACCACCTGCGCCATCAGCGCTTCATACTGCGCATCGCCGCCGATCAGCTCGGCATTAGGGAACTTGTCCTGCAGATCCTGCACCAACCGCTGCGCATCGTCCCCCAGCAGAATGGCGCAGATGCCCACCTCGCTCTGCGCCGCCAGGATCTCACCCAGCGAACAGCGCCCGACGGCGAAATGGATGCGCATGCCTTTGCCGCCCGCCCGGTAGGCCTTCGGCGTCATGCCCAGCGCGGCGTTGGCTTGCCGGTAGAAGCGGCCGCTGGCGCCATAGCCGGCGTCGAAAATCGCGTCGGTCACCGTCTCCTGCTGCGTCAGACCGGTGCGCAAGCGCTGGCTGCGCTGCGCGTCGGCATAGCCTTTCGGCGTCAGGCCGGTGATCGCTTTGAATAGCCGGTGGAAATGGTATTGGCTCAACCCGACGTGACGCGCCAGCGCCTGCAGCGACGGCGCTTTCTCCGCCCGTTCGATATAGCGGCAGGCCTCGGCTATCTGCCGCGCATGCTGCTCTGTCAACGGCGTCAGCCCCTGGCGGCAGCGTTTGCAGGGCCGATAACCCGCCGCCTCCGCCTGCTCGGCATCGTCGAACAGTTCCACGTTTTGCCGGTTCGGCTGGCGTGACGGGCAAGAAGGCGAGCAATACACGCCGGTGGTTTTCACCGCATAGATAAAGCGGCCGTCGGCGTGTTTATCGCGGCTGACGATCGCCAGCCAGCGCGGGTCGGCGCTGTCGATTACGTTTTTCATCATCCGTTCCTCACTGCGGTTTCGATGTTAACCAGCATAGTGACGGGCCGTTGGCGAAACACGCCGACTCTTGCTTTTTAATTCGGCGCCGACGTTTTCAGCAATGTTTCGACAATTTTTAACCAACAACATGAAGTTTATTACGTTGCCAACCCGGTTGCACAGCGTTAGGATCGCGGCCGGCCACGGGCGTGGCCAGTGTTTTTGCCTGTTAGTTGCGCGCATGGAGAGGTTATTGTGTTAGAGAGTTTTGGCGTCCTGAATTTATGGACCTATTTGGCCGGGGTGATCTTCATTATCATTCTGCCGGGGCCGAATACGCTGTACGTACTGAAAACCGGCGTATCGCGCGGCGTGCGCGCCGGCTACACCGCGGCGCTCGGCGTGTTCATCGGCGATGCGATCCTGATCTTCTGCGCCTATATCGGCGTGGCTTCGCTGATCCGCACCACGCCGTTCCTGTTCACCCTGGTGCGTTTTCTCGGCGCGATTTACCTGCTGTTCCTCGGCGCAAAAATCCTCTACGCCACCTTCGTGCAGAAGGCGCAGGCGCAACAGCAGCAGATTGAAGGCGGCCACAGCATTCTGCGCAAATCGCTGACGCTGAGCCTGACCAACCCGAAAGCTATCTTGTTTTACGTGTCGTTCTTCGTGCAGTTCATCGACTTCAACTACGCGCACACCGGACTGTCGTTCACCATTTTGGCGCTGATCCTCGAAGCCGTCAGCTTTATCTACATGAGCACGCTGATCTTCTCCGGCGCGATGCTGGCGCATTTCTTCAACCACAAGAAAGGCCTGGCGAAGCTCGGCAACGGCCTCATCGGCCTGCTGTTCCTCGGCTTCGCCACCCGTCTGGCAACCCTGAGCTCGTGATCCCTCCCGGCCGGCGCCCGCCGGCCGCGGTTTATCCTTCCGTCACGGCAAAATGACACGCAGGGCAAACCGAATGTCAGGCAGACCAAAGCCGCCGCTTTTCCGCTGATCTAGACTTGCAGGGTTAACGATAACCTGATGAGCCTGATCGGAGGATGTATGTCTGACAATACCGTAGCCGTGCTGGATAGCGTGTCGCGTTTTCTCGATCGTCAGCATGGGCTGTATATCGACGGCCAGTGGCGCGCGTCCGCCGCGGAAGGCCGCCTGGCGGTGTATAACCCCGCCAATGGGCAGCAGATCGCCACCACCGCCGACGCCAACGAACACGACGTCGCGCTGGCGGTGCAGTCCGCACACAAAGCCTTCAGCGAAGGCGTCTGGGCGCAGCGTCTGCCGGTAGAGCGCGAGCGCATCCTGCTGCGCTTCGCCGATCTGGTGGAACAGCACGCCGAGGAGCTGGCGCAGCTGGAAACCCTGGAACAGGGCAAGTCCATCAACATCGCCCGCGCCTTCGAAGTCGGCAGCACCCTGAACTGGATGCGCTACACCGCCGGGCTGGCGACCAAAATCACCGGCCAGACGCTGGACGTCTCCATTCCGATGCCGCCGGGCGCCAAATATCAGGTTTATACCCGTAAAGAGCCGATCGGCGTGGTCGCCGGCATCGTGCCCTGGAACTTCCCGCTGATGATCGGCATGTGGAAAGTGATGCCGGCGCTGGCGGCGGGCTGCTCCATCGTCATCAAACCGTCGGAAACCACCCCGCTCACCCTGCTGCGCATCGCCGAACTGGCGAGCGAAGCCGGCGTGCCGCCGGGCGTGTTCAACGTGGTCACCGGCCGCGGTACCGTGTGCGGCAAGGCGCTGACCGAACATCCGCTGATCGCCAAAGTCAGCTTTACCGGCTCCACGCCGGTGGGCAAAAGTATCGCGCGCGCGGCGGCGAATCGCCTGACCCGCGTGACGCTGGAGCTGGGCGGCAAAAACCCGGCCATCGTGCTGAAAGATGCCGATCCGCAGCAGGTGATCGAAGGCCTGATGCTCGGCAGCTTCCTCAATCAGGGGCAGGTGTGCGCCGCCAGCTCGCGAATTTATATTGAAGCGCCGATTTATGACCAGCTGGTGGCCGGTTTCGAACAGGCGGTGAAATCGCTGTCGGTCGGGCCGGGGATGGATACCGGCGCGCAAATCAACCCGCTGGTGTCGCTCGCGCACCGCGACAAGGTGGCGGCCTACCTGGACGACGCCCGGGCGAAAAACGCCGAGCTTATCGGCGGCGCGGCCGGGCCGGATGCCAACGGCTTCTACATTCCGCCAACGCTGGTGATCAACCCGGACGATCGGCTGAACCTGACGCGCGAGGAAGTGTTCGGCCCGGTGGTCAACCTGATTCGGGTGGCGAGCGCCGAGGAGGCACTGAGCAAGGCCAACGACACCGACTTCGGGCTGACCGCCAGCCTGTGGACCACCAGCCTGCAGCAGGCGATGGCGCTGACGCCGCGCATTCATGCCGGCACCGTGTGGGTCAACACCCATACGCTGATCGACCCGAACATGCCGTTCGGCGGGTTCAAACAGTCGGGCAGCGGCCGTGATTTCGGCCCGGATTGGCTGGACGCTTACACTGAGTCGAAATCGGTCTGCATCCGCTATTGAGTGAAGCGGCGCGGGCCCGGCCCGCGCCCTGGCTTACTGATACTGCCGACGGTACTCGCTCGGCGACATGCCGAAACGCTGCTTGAAAGCGGTCGAGAAATGGCTGTGATCGGCAAACCCCCAGTCGAGGCCGACTCCGGCCAGCTTCTCCTGCCCGGCGGCGCTGCGCAGCGCCTGCGCGCACAGATCCAGCCGGCGGTTCCTGATGTACTGCGCCACCACCAGCCCCTGACGGGCGAACAGCCGATACAGGCTGCGCAGCGACACCCCCAACTCGGCCGCCACCCATTCCGGGCGCAGCTGCGGCGACTGAATATGCCTGTCGATCAACGCCAGTGCCTTGTCGAAAACCGGCTGTTGCCCCTCCGGGCGCGCCTGTTCGAGCGCCAGCGCCGGGCGCAGCAGCGCCGCCAGCGCATTCAGCACCGCCTCGCTTTCCGCCGCGGCGAGTTGAGGATCCTGCATGCTGCTCAGCACCAGCTGGCGGCTGAGGCGCACCGCGCTGAGCTCTGCTCCGAGACGCTGGGCACAAGGCGGCGGCACCGGCAGGCAGCCGCGCGGCAACAGCAGGGAGATTTGGCGCGAATCGCGCTGGAAGGTGAAGCTGCTGGGCCGTGAGGCGTCGATCAGCGTGATGTCGCCGGGAGAGAGCACCGTCTGGCTCTCGCCCTGCTCCATCAACGCGCTGCCGCGCAGCTGGAAGACGGTGAAAAAGTGCGCGCCGTCGCTGCGGGCGATCTCGCGCGGCGTGCGGTACAGCCGGGCTTGAGACACGTCGACCACGCTCAGGCGCAGCGCATGGGCGCGGAATTCCTGCATCGCCCCGCTGAAGCCCGGCCCCAGCGTTTTTGCGCAGAATCTGCCGCAGGCGGTGTTGATTTTCCCCAGCCACTCTTCGAAGCCGACGTCCCGGAGCGTTGCCAATGCCGTCATGATCTCTCCCTTCAAACAGCAGCGGTGCTGCGCCGTTGAACAGAAAACCACCATAACAATCCGTTAACACACAATCAATGGCGAGCCGGGGATTTGGCGCCGCGATCACAGATCATCGGGCGCCGGAGGAGGAATCGCCTTAAGGCTGCGTATCCAACAGATGCCGCACCACCGCCGCGTACTCTTTGGCGTAGCCTTCAACGCTGGTGCTGGCCATGCCGGCATTGTCTATCTTGTATTTGCCGGCTACGTAGAACGACGGGGTGCCGCGCACCTCGAACGCCTTCACCGCTTCGTTCTGCTTGGCGATCAACCCTTTGACCAGCAGGCTGTGGCGCGCGTTTTCATAGGTGGCGGCATCGATGCCGGCCGCCGTGAACACCCGCTGAATATCTTCGGCGCTATTGACGGCGCGCTGTTTCTGCACCGCGTCGAACATCGCCCCTTCAATCTTGTCTTCCACGCCCAGCACCGTCGCCACCGCCCAGGCTTCGGTCAGCTCATTGCCCAATTTGCCCATCAGGCTGACGTGATACCTGGTGACTTTCTCACCGGCGGGCAGCGCCTGCGCCACGGTGCTGCCTACCCGGTAGGTCTCGGCGAACTGATAGCAAGGGCCGCAGTAGAAGGAGAAGAACTCCACCACCGCCGGCGCGGCGGCTACCGGCTTATCCAGCCGGGTGTATTGCTCGCCCGCACGGTAATCCGCGGCCTGAACCGCGGGCAGCGCCAACATCAATACGACGGCGGCGGCGAACGAACGCTTAACGTTTGCCAACATAAACACTCCTGGTTTCGATTATGAACATCGTCCTTAGCGGCGGTTTTTATAATCAAATAACCGGCAGAAGGCCAGTTTTTATTACCTTCTGTTTATGTGGGATTCAGTCAGCGCCCTTCGTAACCGTCCCAGTAGGCGCCCACCGCTTCCTGCGACAGCACCTGGCGACGCTTAGGATTGTCGGAGCCGCTGTAGGCGCGATTGATGAAAATGGTCTTGTGTTCCATGTTCTGCTGGAATTCCGGGCTGGCCAGGTAGTCGGCCTTTTTCTGCGCCTCGCTGCGCGCCACGCCCGCCGCGCGATCCTTTTTCCCCTGCTGGTAGAACTGTTCAAACATCGGCACGGCGTTTTTAATGCTGCCGTTCACATCGGTGCGGAATTGCGGATCGAAGTCGTCGCGCGTTTGATAAACGTAATGCTTGGCATGCCGCTCCGCGCTGCTGAGGTGGTGGGTGCAGGCGCTGAGCGCCAACAGCGGCAACAACAGCGCCGCGCTTTTCAGTCTTTTCATGTCGTCTGTCCCTGTCAGTGAGGAAGGTTCCTTTAGCGCCAAGAGCATAGCGCCGGCCCCCGGTGAACGTCAAACGACAAATCGCGCATCACATTGTTTTATATTAATATTATATACATTGATTGGTATTCATTGCCTGAAACACTATGCTTTAACAGACAGGGTAAACACTCACCGACAGCGAGGCGGCCAATGAAACCGATCGACAAAAACGTGGGGGAGTACGACCTCACGGCGGAAAAAAAAGCGGGCATGATCACCGGCACTATCCGCGGAGAACTGCCGGACAGCGACGCCAATCTGCCGCTGCTGCCCTTCTCCGGCACCTTCGCCGGCCCGAGCGTGGCCGAAGCCATCGCCGATATTCAGCAGCAGTTCCCCGACATCGAACCGGCGATTATCGACGACCTGCGCGAGGAACTGCTGAAGGCCGGTTTCTAAACCGGATCGCGGTGGCGCACGAACGGGCTATAGACCGGCGCACCGGGCTTCAGCGCCAGATCGGCGTCAAAATCGTCATTGCGGTTGAACCGCACCGCCGGCCAGGCGGCAAGATCGCCTAAGCCAGCCCGATACGCCTGCGTCACCTGCGCCAAAGCGGCGTTCTGCGCCTGCAGCGCCTCGCCCGCCGCGCACGCCATAAACCAGGAACGGCTCCAGCACGCTAAAGCCGATATAGTGCAGCGCATGCATGATCGGCCACAGCATCAGCCGCATATCGCCGTCGCGCCCGTTCGGCGCGCAGGCCTGAGCGGAGGCGCCGGCGGTGACGGTCAGCAGCGCCCGTTTGCCGCGCATCACGCCGTTTTCATGGCGGTGGCGACTGTCGTAGATCCCGCCGTAAACGAACACCCGATCCATCCAGCCCTTGATGATGGCCGGCGCGCCGAACCACCAGAAAGGGAACTGCAGCACCAGCGTATCCGCCCAGCGCAGCAGCTCGATATGCCGCCGGATCTCCGCCGGCAGCGCCTGAGTCGTCCAGTGATGGCGCTGCTCCTGCATCGCATCAAATCTGTCCGCCTGCTTTCTGCTGGGGTAATGGTCTGCGCCTTCACGCGGATCAAACCCCTCCTGATACAGATCAACCGTCTTCACCTGGTGCCCCTGCGCCAGCCAGGCCTGCCGCGCCTGTTCGGCCAAATGGGCATTGAAAGAATGCGGCTCGGGGTGAGCCAGCACAATCAGCACGTTCATCCTGTGTCTCCCGCTGTAAGGTGGTGCTGCTATGCTGTGGCTTTATCGCACCCTTGGCAATTACGCACCTGAAGGTAACCCCCCATGGCCTATCCCGGCGACGTCTATTCGAGTAAATGCTCCGCGCGCGATGCGCTGGCGCTGATTTCCGGCAAGTGGGTGATGCTGATCCTGCCCGCGCTGGCGCAGCGGCCGATGCGCAACGGCGAACTGCTGCGCCGCATCGACGGCATTTCACAGAAGGTGCTGACGCAAACGCTGCGCCAGTTGGAACGCAACGGGCTGCTCGAACGCTTGGATTTAAGTGAAAGGAATCAGGCGCATGTGGAATACCGGCTCAGCGTCGTCGCCTGCTCGCTGGTCGAGACGCTGACGGCACTCGACAGGTGGGCGGAATACCATTTCCCCGAGTTGGACGCCGCCCGCGAGCGCTATGATGCAGACCGCAAGCGCGCGGCCGATTAAAGCGGTTTGCCTGGCAACGCGTGGCGCACAGAATGCGCAGGTGAGACGCTTGTTCCCCGTCGCGCCATCCGTTATCTATAGTTAAATCAATTCGCCGGTAACGGCCCACTCCACCTGAGGATCTTGCCTTGACGTTTTTAAAACACCCTATCGCCGGATTGGTGCTGGCTGGCTGCGGCCTGTTGTCGGCGGGCGGCGCGCTGGCCGCTTCCGATGCGCTGGTGTACTGCACCGTCGCCTCGCCGGAATCGTTCAACCCGCAGCTCGCCAGCTCCGGGCCGACCTTTATCGCCACCTCGCAGGTGCTGTACAACCGCTTGGTGACGCTGCGCGAAAGCGATAAAACCCCCGCCCCTTCGCTGGCCACCGAGTGGAGCGTCAGCCCGGACGGCAAGACCTACACCTTTACCCTGCGCCAGGGCGTGAAATTCAACAGCAACAAATACTTCACCCCAACGCGCGACTTCAACGCCGAAGACGTGGTGTTCACCGTGATGCGGCAGAAAGACCCCGCTAATCCGTATCACAAGGTCTCCGGCGGCAACTATGAATACTTCACCGACATGGGCCTGAACAAGCTGATCGCCAAGGTGGAGGCGGTGGACGAGCATCACGTGCGCTTCACGCTGAGCCAGCCCAACGCCGCCTTCGTCGCCGACTGGGCGATGGATTTCGCCTCGATCCTGTCCGCCGAGTACGCCGACGCGATGCTGAAAAAGGGCACGCCGGAATACGTCGACAACTGGCCGATCGGCACCGGTCCGTTCGCGCTGCAGCAGTACAAACAGGATTCGCTGATCCGCTACATCGCCAATCCGCACTACTGGCAGGGCGAAGTGGCCAGCAAGCACCTGATCTTCTCGATTACGCCTGATCCGCAAACCCGGCTGGCCAAACTGAAAACCAATGAATGCCAGATTATCCCCGCGCCGCTGCCGGAACAGTTCGCCGCCATCAAGGCCGACGGCAACCTGCAGCTGCACGACATCACCGGGCTGAACGTCGGCTATCTGGCGTTCAACACCCAGAAAAAGCCGTTCGACAACCTGCTGGTGCGCCAGGCGCTGAGCTATGCGGTGGACAAGAAAGCGATCGTCGCCGCGGTGTTCAAAGACAGCGGCACGCCGGCCAACTCGCTGCTGCCGCCGGGCATGCTGGGCTACAACGATCAACTGCCGGAATACGCCTACGATCCGCAGAAGGCGCGCGAGCTGCTGAAGCAGGCCGGGCTGGAGCAGGGCTTTGAGACCGATATCTGGTCGATGCCGGTACAGCGCCCCTACAATCCGAACTCGAAGCGCATCGCCGAGATGATCCAGAGCGACTGGGCGAAGGTGGGCGTGAAGGCCAAGATCGTCACCTGGGAGTGGGGCCAGTATCTGGCAGGGCTGCGCAAAGGCGAACAGCAGAGCGCGCTGTACGGTTGGGTGTCGGACAACGGCGATCCGGACAACTTCGCCACCCTGCTCGGCTGCGCCGGGGTGCAGAGCGGCGCCAACGTGGCGCGCTGGTGCGATAAGGATTATGACCGGCTGATCCAGCAGGCGATTCTGGAGAACCAGCCACAGGCGCGCGCCAAGCTGTATCAACAGGCGCAGGTGATCTTCGCCAAACAGGCGCCGTGGCTGCCGCTGGCCACCGGCAAAGTGTTCTACGCCACCCGCAGCAACCTGAGCGGCTATGTGGTGGACGTGAACGGCAACGATTTCGCCAAGGCCAAATTGAACTGATCCCGGGCGCCGCGGCGAGGGCTGCGGCGCTACCCGCCTCATCGCTTAATAAGCTGCCAGCCTCTGAATCTATCGTCCATTAGCTTCACAACTTACGATGCCAACTGCCTCCTCTGCCGCCAAACACTTAGCCCACTAAATTCATAGCTTAACAAGCGGTTTAACCCCTGGCATTTTGCTTAAACTGCACACGGGCGCTTTCCTCACCTGTAACATTTCGTTACCATCGGCGCACAGACCCTTTAACATCAAAAGGCAACCCGGTGCAGAACACCTACATGCCGTGGCAAATTCGCCTGCACTGGCTGGTGGCGATCCTGCTGGTCATCACCTGCGTCACCATCGAGCTGCGCGGCTTTGCCGAACCGGGCAGCGCCCCCTGGTACGTGCTGGTTGTCACCCACTTCAGCTGCGGCGTAACGGTGTTTGCGCTGATGATCGCCCGCCTGTTCCTGCGCTGGCGCCACCCTTCGCCCGCCATCGCGCCCAAACCGCCTAAGTGGCAAACCGGCCTGGCGCACCTGACGCACACCCTGATTTACCTGCTGCTGTTGACGCTGCCGGTGCTGGGGGTGTATTCGCGCTATCTGGGCGGCAAGGAGTGGTATCTGTTCGGCCTGCCGATGCCGTTCGCCGACGTGGCCGATCGGCCGCAGGCGCGGATGATTATCGGCTGGCACAAAACGCTGGCGTCATTCGGCTACTGGCTGATCGGCCTGCATGCCGCCGCCGCGCTGTTTCACCACTACATCGTCAAGGACAATGCGCTGGTGCGCATGCTGCCGTTGATGAAAAAGCGCTGAATAATTTGGCGCCAGGGATGAATTTTCGGGCCACGCCCGCTGACAGGGAATGACATGCAAACCCAATTTTTTAATGTGACCGTCGAACAATGTGCCTGCCAACAGACGGCGCCCGACAACCTGGTGAGGATCATCGCCGCTGGCCAAACGTTCTTTTTTTACCGTGACGACTTCAGCGACAGCGAAAATCTGCTGGCCACGCTCGCCGCCGGCGATCGGGTGAAGATTGGCGCCCATCGCCTGCAGGACGGCAGCTACTGGCTGCACTGGCTGCTGCACGAGACAAAAGGCCGGCTGGAGCCCGACAGAACGCTGAAATACAAGCTGAAATACTTCGCCCTGCTGGTGCTGGGCGCGGCGCTGGCCGGCGGTTTTCCGGCAGCCTTTTTCATCATGGACGGGGAAGATTCCTGGTTGACCATCGTTCTGTTCTTTATCGCCATCATCGCCGGCCTTGTCGGCATCGGCATGGTGCTGTTCGTCGGTTCTGAGCTGCTGCTGATCGGGCATCGCGGCCGCAGGCGCCTGCTCAAGGCGCTGGATCGCGTGCTGCAGGGGCAAGACGTCACGCCGCCCGGATCGCTCAGCCTGAAAATCCCCGGCATCAGATACCGCGCCGTCAGTGCAGACGCCGCGTCAGTGCCCACAACGCAACAAACCGAGTTTCCCCTCCCTGACGGCGTCGAGGCCTCCGGCATCGAGACGGTCAACGCCCTGAGCTACGAACTCCGCCACTATGAGATCCCGCGGCAGGTGCAGTATTTGGACACCTATGCGTGGCGCCAGAAGGAGACGCACTTCGCGTTGACGACCCGTGCGCTCAACGTCCCCAATACCAAACTGCATCCGGTATTTCGTCGGCAACATCCGCTTTTCATCGCCAAAGGCGATCCGCTGCAGGTGCTGTATTGCGAGAACGACACCGTCCCCGAGTTGCCTACGGTGCGTGGGATCATCAACCACCGCGATCGCCAGACCTACCTCATCGGCGGCCGCCGCTACTTCACCGAATCCGGCCTTAACCTGTGCGCGCGCGTTGTCTTCATTCTCGGCGCGATCGTGACGTGCTTTGTGCTCGGCCTGGCGGTGGCGGATAACGCCGATACCCCGGCGGGCTTTTACCTGGATGCCTGGACCCTGCAGCGTCTCGGCAGCGAATTGCCACCGATTCTTCTCTTAATGATGCTGATGGTCAGCGGCCTGGCGCTGTTGATCGAGAGCTTCGCCCAGATCTGCCGCCTTTACTCTTTTGACCAGCACCGCACGTTTAAAACGTTTAAATACCTGCGCAATCTGCGCCGCAGGTTATGGCGGCAGGATCAGGTGACGGAGCTGAAATGATGACGTTAGCGCTTTATAAAAGACCCCTTATTATCCTGACGCTGTTTTTGGCCAGCGCGTTGGGCGTCTATTTCCTCGCCCCTGAACAACGCTATGCGCAGTGGCAATGGACCCAGAGCGACGAAGCATTGCCGACGATAGCCCAGTACGATCTCATCCACAGCTACCCGGCGCAGGACGGCGCCCTGCTGCTCATCAGCAAAAGGAGTGAGCGCGGGGCCTACAATAGCTTTTACGGCTGGGCGGCCAACTATCTCAGCCAGGTGTTGTTCAGCGGCCCGCAGGGATTGCAGATGCTGGGGGAACTCGACGAGTCTATCCACGATGCGGTTTGCGGCGGGCAGGAGTGCGTGCTTTTTCTGTCCAAGGGGCGCCGGCAGGTCGATGTGAAACAGGGCACCATCGGGGCGCTGATCCCTTGGCCGGAGGGCGACGACAACCGGCCTTCCTTTATCGGCGGCAAACTGGTGGCGCTGCCGGGTAAACGCGCGCTGTGTCTCATCAGCACCGAAGGCGTATTCTACAGCCCGGACTTTGGCGCCCATTGGCGGCAAACGCTGGATCTGCCGGCGCTGTTGGAAGCGCGACAGCTGCTGGGTTTTGAGCGCGGCGAGGAGGACTCACCGACGGCTTACGCCTCCGGCAAGCGCAAATCCATACCCGAGATCTTTACCGCCGTTGACGGCGATCGCGTGCTGTTCTGGATGAATCCGGTGCTCGGCTCCGGCGCCTTGCACATCGCCGTTAACGGCAAAACCGGCGAGGTGGCCGAACCGCATTGGCTCACGGTGCGCGTGACGGAAAGCGCGCAGGCCCCGGATGGCGGCATCTACCTGATCGCACAGACGCTGGAAAGAGGGCTGTATCAGCTCCTGCGTTATCAATCCGACGGGCAGTTGAAGGTGCTGCTGGAGACCGGCGATAAATCGCTGTATCAGCTGTGGGCAGGCAACGACAAGCTGGTCGCCCAAACGGATAACGGCGATGCGCGCCTTTCGCTGATTTTCGATCTGCGCTCATCCGACGTGCGCTACCGCCAGCCGTTGGAGTACCGCTACAACGGGCGCGACGACGCACGCCAAACCGTGATCGAACCGGAAAGCCACTATGGCGATGACGGGGAGCCCCCGGCGCTGCCCTACTTCGTTCGCTACCGTTCCACCACGCCGTGAACATGAGGAACTTGCCATGCTGTTAGGTTATGGCGCCGGCGTTGCAGGGCTGGTGGCGCTGTTGTTGGCGCTGCTGCTCGCCGGCATCCTGCTCGCCTGGTGGGGCTGGCGCTACGCTTCTGCCCGCTGCGGCCGCCCACGCCCGCCGCTTTCCTGGGGCGGCTATCTGCTGGCCTCGGCGCTGGCGATCTACCCGGTGGCGTTCGTGCTGATGCTGATCGACATCGCCATCCAGGATCTCAAGAGCCAACGGGCGGAAGAACGCTGGAATCGGCGCAGCTACCTGACGCTCGACGAAGCCAAACCGTTCGGTGAAATCACGCTGACGAAAGGCAGCTGGGTAAACCGGCAGGAACCGCGCCTGCCCGGCACCGAAGACAGCCCCATCACGATGGACGGCGTGACCGCCGTGCGTTTTCCTCGGCCGCAGAGCGTGGCCGGCGTGCCGATCATTGCCTTCGAGGTTTTACCGCCGGTAATGGAGCTGGCGAGCGCGCACACCTTTACCCGCCCGAGCGGCCAAAGGGTGCACTGCGAAGCGGGTTGGCTGGTCTCTTTCTCTTTACCGCCGGATAAGCCGGCCCCGCAGTGGGAAGAGTGGCAGGCCGGGCTGCCTGCGGCGGCGTTTCGGCCCAGCGACTGGATCTTTAGGGAGTGCTTCCCCGGCAGCCCGATCGCCGTGCTGACCTTGCACAACGGCGAAGTCAGGGTGCTGCCTTAAGCCTTACGCCGTGGCGTTAGGCAAGCGCACGGTCACGCGGTTATTGGCCGTGGGCAGCCGCAGCGGCGCGTCCTGCCAGCTTACTGCGATAACCAATACCGGCGGCGCCGCTACGCGCGGCGCACGCCCGTCGGGCCCCACGCTGTAGGCATCCCATTCAATCACGAATACGCCGCCGTCTTGCGGCTCGACCCGCTCGACAAAAAAGGTGGTGTCCGAACCGCGCCCGCCCGCCGGTTTGTGCGCGTAGGAGAGCAGGCTGAACCACTCGCCGGCGAAGTAGAGATGGTACAGACCGTCGACGATATGTTCGCCGCGGAACTGGCAGCCGCCGACGCTCAAGCCGTCGCCCGTCGGCGCTTCCGCCACGCGTTCGAGATCGCACACCAAGCGATCGGTCGGCCGGTTATCCAGCAACAGCTCATAAGGCGGCGCGTGCAGCAGCGCGGCAGGATCGTCCGCATGGCGCAAATCCGCCGGTAACGTCGAGCGCGCCGCCAGCGCGCGGCCACTGGGCAAGGCGATCTCCAGACGATCCGCCGGATCCTCTGCCCACTGCGGCACCCACAGACCGCGCACCTGACGCAGCGGCGTGGCCGCCGCCTGCCGACAGCTCGCCCGCAGCCGCGCCAGCGCCTCGGCGGAACCGCCGGCCACTGCTTCCAGCTCGCGATCGGTCAGCGCAGGCAGCGCGTACATCGCCCGGGCGGCAGGTTCGTACACCGTCAGCCCCTCACCCTCGCGGCTGCGGGTCGGGATCAGGCGCAACCTGCCGCCGTCCACGTCCTGCGGCGCCGCACAGGCGCCATGCACAATCGCTCCGTCGCGCAGCAGCAGCGTCCAAAAACTGGGGCCGCCCATGCCCAGCTCCCCCACGCCGCCAATCTGCCGGTCGCTGTCGCCGGCGTGCGCCATTTCAATCGGCTGCGAACGCCAGTCGGTCTTGCGCCACTCTGCGGCCTCCTCGGGGTCTTGCGCGCCTTTAGCGGCGTATTTCGCCCATTGCAGCACGGCGAACAGCGCGATGCACAGCACGCCGAAAACCAGGTGATCCTGCCAAATCAACAACCAACCGACGATCAAAAGGGCCCAGGCGGCCATGGCGATATCCTTTTCCACGAGAAAACCGCCTGATTCTAGCGCAGGCGGTTAGCGGGGTTGAAGCCTATGCCATGAATAATTAGCCGTTAAATAGAAAGGCAATAATTTCAGCGTTATTTCTGTGACCATAAAGATCACATAAATAACGCTTCACTGAGTGATTTTAACGTAGAAAAGATAACTCTCTGTATCTCAATACAATATTTAAATCCATATTAAAAACCGAAGAATTAAAACGGGAAAAAATCGCAATAATTTGTGCATATTCTAAACATTGACTATGTTTAGACATACTCTTTATATGCAGGTAAACATACTGAAAAACAAAAGAGCAAGGCTCTCAAGATAATTAAACCAACCTCGCGCACCGCGTGGGTGAAACACTCTTTACTATAAAAATTCCGAGGATATTTGATCTCCACGGAACGAGTAACTTTGCGTTTTATCAGGCCAATAGGCTACACACCGCAATTAATATCATTATTAGCATTCCGGAGAGCGACAATGAAAATCGTTACAGGCATTATCCTTACCTCTGTGGCCGCCTTCAGCGGCGCGGCTTACGCGGCCGATGCGCAGCCTACCACCGGTAACGCGGAAGTGACGCTGGAACACGTGCATGCCGTGATTGAAAACGGCAGCCCGGCGCCGCAGCACGACGCCGCCTGCAAAAAAGAACTTTCCATGCCGGAATCGAAATATATGGGCATGAAGGTCAAAACCGATTACACCATCAACAGCAGCACCATGATGATGTCGGCCAAATCGATGTTCCCATCGCCAAACGATAAACAGCCGATGGAACTGACGGTCGATCTCTCCGCGCTAGGCCTGGCGGATGTGTATGCCTTCGGCGCCTTTAAACCGGCCGCGCTGCCGCAGGCGTATATTTATTTCACCATCGACAAGGATTTTAAAAATCCGGTCAGCACCTTTATGGTCATTAACCAAGGCAAGCAATATAACTGCGTGATCTCCAGCTCGAATAAAATGATGAGTGAAGAAATGCGCGGCAAGATGATGAAGAAACAGTAACGGAATGAAAAACGGCGCTTCCCTTAACAGGAAGCGCCGTCAGCAAAGCATTAAATCAGACCAGGATTATATTTCTGATTGAATTTCTCTTCCGATTGGAACAGATAAATAATGCCTTCGATAAAGCCGACAATCGCCGGGATCCCCGTCCAGCAGAACAGCAGGTAGAACAGCCCCCACCACTTCATCCCCAGGTAAAACTTGTGAATGCCCAGCCCACCCACTGCCGCTGAATGGCGTAGGCGTCCTCGATGGTGATCTCGGGATGATCGAGCGACAGCGCGCGGATCTGTTCACGACTCTTTTCCGCCTGATGCAGGCGCTGTACGGCGCGG